>JBIJDH010000014.1:0-204312 GCA_044344255.1 Myxococcota bacterium | reverse complement strand
GTCGGCCGCCCTCGTCGGGCGCCGCAACGGCGCCGGAGGGGGGCCAGTCATCGGAGGGACCCTTCATCGTGGTGCCCATCCCGCGACAGGCCGCGTCCGCCCGAGAGGTCCATCGCCGATCCACACTCGGGTCGCTCTCCTGATCCTCGTGGTGCCCATCCCGCGACAGGCCGCGTCCGCCCGAGAGGTCCATCGCCGATCCACACTCGGGTCGCTCTCCTGATCCTCCTCCCGCGCCGCGCGGGGGGAGGTGGCGCCGCAACGGCGCCGGAGGGGGGCCAGTCATCGAAGGGACCCTTTACAGTTGCGAGCACGCCGAGATAGGCCGCTCATCATGGCCCGCCAAGACTCTATCTCAACCGCCAGAGCCAGAGCGATGCGCCACGAGGCCACGGAGCCAGAGCTCTGGCTGTGGCAGCACCTTCGCGGCAGCCGACTCGGGGGGTTCAACTTCCGGCGCCAGCATCCTGTGGGTCCATTCATCCTCGACTTCTATTGCGTGAGGGCTCGATTGGCCGTTGAGGTGGACGGGAGTGGTCACATCGACGACGCGGGGAAGGACGAGGCGCGAACCCGATGGTTGGGAGAGCGCGGCATTCGGGTGATCCGCTTTTGGAACCATGAGGTCTCGGGACAGCCAGAAGCTACGCTGCAGGCGATCTTGGAGGCGCTTACGGTCGGTGGGGACAGGTCGCGTGAGGATGAGGGAGTGTAGGAGGGGATGCGGGCCCCCCTCCGGCGCCGATGCGGCGCCACCTCCCCCCGCGTGGCGCGGGAGGAGGATCTTTGCCGGCCGAGTCTCTGTGGGCTGCAGCCCCCTTTCGGCGCCGATGCGGCGCCTCCTCTCCCGCGTGGCGCGGGAGGAGGATTCGTTCCGACTGTGTCTCTGTGGACTGCAGCCCCCCTCCGGCGCCGATGCGGCGCCTCCTCTCCCGCGTGGCGCGGGAGGAGGATTCGTTCCGACTGTGTCTCTGTGGGCTGCAGCCCCCCTCCGGCGCCGATGCGGCGCCTCCTCCCCCGCTTGGCGCGGGAGGAGGGACTTTGCCGGCCGAGTCTCTGTGGGCTGCAGCCCCCCTTCGGAGTCGATGCGGCGCCTCCTCCCCCGCGTGGCGCGGGAGGAGGATCTTTGCCGGCCGAATCACGTGGGGCCGCGGCCGCCCGGAGCTGGGGCGGAGCCTCTCCCCACCCGCGGGCCGGTGCCCTACCTTGGCCACATCGTCACGCCCGACGGAATCCGGCCGGGCCGTAAAGCCCGCGTCCGCGCCTTCTCCTCGGCGACCCTGATTTCGTCGCCGGGGAGCAGGTCAGCCCGGTGGAAGACGCGCCAGCTCTGTGCACGGAGCCCCTCCGCGACGGCCGCCACAAAGGCCTCGTCTGTGGGATCGGAGAGGAGGTAGATTTGAAGCGGACCGGCCACCGCGAGACTCCCGGGGCCGGTATGGTACCGCACAATCACCCAAGGGCTGATCGTTCCCCTCAAGGCGAACTTTCTGGTGGAGGTCGAAAACCTCGCCCCGCCCTCGGCGCCCGCCCCCGCCTCAGGGGTAGTTCACGGTCACGGTCAGCGCCCCGCCGGTCCCCTCCTGGCACTCGCCGCCGCCCTCGACGGCGCCGTTGGCCTGGAGGCAGGCGCAGGTGAGGTCGGTCTGGCAGGCGACGGGCAGGTCGCGGCAGTAGGGCTGGTCGGCGGTGTCCTCCCAGGCCCCGCCGGAGGCGGAGTAGCAGTACTGGAGGCCGGCGGTGCAGGTCTCGGCCCCGCAGGCGAAGTCGACGAGATCGGTGTCGGTGTCGGTGTCCGCGTCCGTGTCGGCGTCGGTGTCGGCGTCTGTATCGGTGTCGGTGTCGGCGTCGCCCTCTTCGCCGCCGTCTTTGTCGGTCCCGCCGCAGCCGGCGCCGAGCAGGAGGCCGAGCGCGAGCAGCGCGGTCGGGGTGCGGTGGAGGGTCAGCGGATGGAGCTCGGTGCGCATGAGGTCTCCCGGGTGCTCCCAGACGATAATCACCGATGGAGCGGGGGGAGGGCGCAGGGCCCTATGCCTGCGGGGCCGCAGGTCTCGGCGGCTTTGGGTGAACGGTGGGCGTGGGAGCGGCTACCCTGAGCGGCACAGGCCCGGTCTCCCGACCGAGCGGAGGTGCGAGATGATCCAGCGCTGTGCGCTCCTTTTGGCGGGGGCGGCCCATGGGGCGGCCGAGGCGGCGCCGCGCTGGTCTCCGGGCCTCACCCTCGAGTACGTGCCGGTGCGCACGGAGCTCGTCTCTTTCGACTCGGTCGGGGGCGCGGGCGCGGCCGACCACCGGCTCATGGGGGGCGTGGGCGTCGAGCTCGAGCGGCTCTCGGATGGCGGGGTGCGGCCGCTCTTCAGCCTCGATCTGCTCGCCGAGCGGGTGAGTTGGGAGGCCGGCGCCGTGACCGACGAGACCTTCTCCGCGACCCTGATGGAGCCGCGGGCGCTGGTCGGGCTGCGGCTCCCCCTGCTCGAGGGGCCGATCCACCCCTACGGCGACGTGCAGCTCGGCGGCGCCCTCGTGCTCGACCACACCGGCCCCTTCGACTGGGACAGCGCGATCGGGCCCGTGGCGCTGCTCGCGCTCGGGGTCGAGGGTGGGGAGGGGCTCCGCTGGCGCGCCGCCCTCCGCGGGAGCTACACCCTCGTGACCCAGTCCCGCGCGATCGCGGTCGATGGGGTGGACTACGGCTACACGGTCACGGTGAGCCCGGCGAACGCCACGGTGGGGGTGCTCGCGGGCCTGTCCTTCTGAGGGCTCGCGCGCGGCCGGGCGGCTTTGATAGACTCTCTCGATGTCCATCACGCTGCACGGCTTCGCCTTCTCCACCTACACGTGGTCCGCCCGCCTCGCCCTCGCCGAGAAGGGGGTGGAGTACACGCTCGCCCCGGCGAGGCTGCGGTCGCCCGAGTACGCGGCCCTGCACCCCTTCCGCAAGATGCCGGTGCTCGAGCACGATGGCTTCCGCGTCTTCGAGGCGCTGGCGATCTTGCGGTACATCGACGAGGCCTTCCCCGGGCCAACGCTCCAGCCGGCCGACGCCGCGGGGCGGGCGCGGATGACCCAGTGGGCCAGCGCCTACAATGACTTTGTCGCCCCGGCGGCCGTCCGCGGCGTGCTCATCCCCCGCTTCGTGATCGCCCCCCGCGGGGTCGCGGTCGATGACGCGGCGATCGCGGCCGCGGCGGCGACGGCGCGGGGGGCGCTGGCGGTCTTTGACCAGGCCCTCTCCGCCTCGCCCTTCCTGGCAGGAGACACGCTGTCGCTGGCCGATCTCCTGCTCGCCCCCACCGTCGCCAGCGCGGCCGGCCTGTCCGACGGTGACCGTTACACCGACGGGCTGCCGCACCTCGAGGCCTGGCTCGGTCGTGTCGCGGCCCGCCCCTCCTGGGCCGAGACCAGCCCCCTCGGATAGGGAGCGTCCGGCCGGGGAGGCTCAGCTCGCGCGCCCCTCCGACAGGAAGGCCCGCAGCAGGGCATAGACCTCGGGGTGCACCTGAATGGCCGCGTGGTGCAGGCCGCTCACGTGGTGGACGCGCGCGCGGGCGCCCTCGGGCTGCCTACCCCCTTCGACGGGCCCGGCGGCGCTCTCGACGTGCACGAGGCCGTCTCCGAAGGCGCGGCTGAGGGGGTGGTCGGGGCTCGGGCCGAGGCTCGCGGTCACGAAGCACCAGGAGATGTCGGGCGGGAGGTCAGCCTCGGCCTCGGGGCCGCCCATCGCGCTGTGCGGCTCGCCGAGGTCGCGGATGCCAGCGCTGCGCCCCTGGAGGATGCGGCCGGTGATGAGGGTGCCCGGCAGGTCGATCGCCGACAGGAAGGAGCCGGCGAGGGCGCCGAGCTGCTCGAGGGGCGCGCCCCGCAGCGGGGAGGCGAGGGTCACCGCCCGCTGGACGTGACGCACCCAGCCGTGGCCCGACCGCTGGCCGTGACGCAGCGCGCTCCGGAGGACGAGGCCCCCCATGCTGTGCCCGATCAGCACGAGCTCCTCGACGGGCTCCGGCCAGGCCTGCACGAGGGCCTCGAGGCGCAGCGCGAGGGCGCGGCCGCTCTCGCGGATCGGGCGGCCGGTGTTGTACCGGGCATAGACCGGGGTGTATCCGAGCTCGGCCTCGAGCAGGGTCCCGAAATTGGTGGCAGGGTCTCCCCAGTGGAGGGCGGCGTCCATGCACCAGGACCACTCGGTGGTGGCGAGGCCGTGCACCAGCACCACGACGCGGGGCCCGGCGCCGGCGGGGATGCCCTGTCCGTCTGTCCCGATCCAGGCCTCTCTTGACCGCAGCGACAGGCCGAGGTCGAGGCTGTGGGGGCTCACCCGGAGCTGATCGCCCACCACGCCGTTGGTGGCGCCGACGGCGGCGTCGGCCATCCAGACAGCGGTGCCGACAGCGTCGGAGCGCAGCGGCACGAGCGCCTCCATCGTCGGCGGGCCCCCGGCCGCGGCGGGGGACAGGGCGTCGAGCCCGGCGTCGGAGAGCCCCTCGACGAGGCGGTTTACGCCCTGGATGCTGCTGAGGATGCCCTCGGTCAGCGCCTCGCGGAGGGCGTCGGCCTGCTTCATCGGCGGCGGCAGCGGGCCGCCCACCTCGAGGGCCCCGATCACGAGGCGGGCGGTGGAGCGGTGGCCGATGCGCACGAGGTCGACCACGCCGTCCACCGCGTCGTGCACCAGCGACTTCACTCCGCGGAGGTGCCGCAGGCCGATCCCCGCAGGGTCATCGCCCGCGGCCCGCCCGCCCTCCTTCTCGCGTGGCGGGGACGGGGCCAGCGCGGCCGGGGCCAACGAGGGGGTGGCCAGCGAGGGGGTGGGCGGGGGCGTCGGTTCGTCGGTCATCCCTCACCCTACCCGAGCGGGAGGCGCCCGGCGCCTCGCTCAGCGCCGCATCGACCCCATCGCCGCCTCGATGTTGCTCTGGGGATAGAGCAGGTCAATCCCACAGGGCAGTTCGCGCAGCCGCTTCAGCGCCTCGCGCACGAAGGGCCCGGGGATGACCGAGCCGTGCTGCGGGAGGATGGCGCTGATGGGGAAGGGGTCGATCTTGTCGAGGAAGCCGCGCATCGCCCGGTTGGAGGCCATGTAGAAGACGTGGAAGGGCACCATGGTGCGCCAGTGGGCCTCCCAGTCGCTCACGATGAGCTGCCAGTCGTCCTCGATCGCCGCGCCGATGTCGCTCGACAAGAGGAAGCCGCTCGCCTCGTCAAAGGTGACGCAGGCCTCGGGGAAGTGGAGGAAGGGGCTCGTGATGAAGGCGAGGGCCTTGCCGCTCGGGAGCTCGAGGACGGTGTTGTCGACCGGAGAGATGTCGAGCCAGGCCACGTCGCGGCGGAAGCCGTAGTAGGGCAGCAAGATGCGGGTCCGCGGGGTGCAGACGAGCACGACGTTCGGGTTCTCCTCGATCCAGGCGGGCAGCGAGTCGCAGAGGTCAGGGTCCTGGTGGTGCACGACGATGTGGGTGATCGAGTCGGGCGGCACGATCCGACCGACCCGCTCCCGCACCTGGTCGTAGTGGTGGAATTGGGAGCCCGGGTCAAAGAGCACGTGGGTGTCCCCATCCACGAGCAGGTAGGCGTTACATCGGAAGGGGGAGTCCTCCTGGGAGCCGACCCAGAACAGGCGGTGGCCGGGGTCGTCGTAGAGCTCGACGGGGCAGCTGAAGTCAATCGGCGCGGCGGCGATGTCGGGGATGCGGTTCATGCGCCCTCCAGGACCATGCGGAGGTACTCCCGCATCCGGAAGCGGAGGTAGCCGATGTTGCCGCTCGCGTGGAGCTGCACGCCGATGAAGCGCTTGCGCTCGTGGTGGAGACGGAGCAGGAGGAAGCCGCGCGAGGCGGTGACCAGCACCTCGTCGTTGCTGCCGAAGTCCATCGCGCCCCCGAGCTCCTGATAGAGGGCATGGTGGCCGCGGGCGAGGCCGGCGAGGGCCCGGCCGACCGCCGCCCCCTCTTCGCCGGGGTAGCCATCGGTGTAGAGGCTGGTCCCGTCGATGTTCCCGAAGACGGTCCCCGCGTAGCCGGGGATCTCCAGTCGAAGGAGTGAGAAGAGGGCGGCGCTGTTCATCGGGGCTCCGGCGGGGAGGCGGTCTGGCCTCGCGCACGCGGGACGCTGTGCAAGGACTGCGCCAACCGGAAGGGGAACCCCAGGGGTGGCCTTCTCGGGCCGATGGGGCGCCCCCGTACACCCGCCGCTGTGGGATTCCGCACAGCGCCGCGCGTCGGCCGGAGCCGTGTCGGGAACCCGGCGGCGCCGAATTCCCGGACCCTGACCCGGCACGGTGGTTGCAGTGAACGCTGGGAGGAGTGGCGATGTCAGACTCAACCTTCGGCGGCGCGATCGGTCAGCTGCGCAGGCTGCTGGGCCTGGGCCCTGCGTCGCCGGTGGAGGTCACCGAGCCCGAGCCCGCGGGGCCGCCCAAGGAGGGGTCTGTCCTCGGTGGTCGGTACGGGCTCGAGAAGCGCATCGCCGGCGGAGCGGCGGCGGCGGTCTATCGGGGCTGGGACAGCGTCCTCGACGTGCCGGTGGCGATCAAGGTGATGCTGCCGAACGGCCTCGCGGCGGCCCAGGCGGAGGCGGGCGTCGACGCCACCCTGCGGGTGGAGGCGCGCACCTCGATGCTCCTCTCCCACCCGAACATCGTGCGGGTCCACCACTACGGGCGGGAGGGGCGCTGGGAGTACCTCGTGATGGAGCTCGTGGACGGCCTCGACCTCTCCCGCGTGCGGGCCGCCCACCCCGACAAGCGGCTGCCGGTCGAGCTCGTGCTGGAGATCGGGATCGACTGCCTCGAGGGCCTCGCGGTCGCCCATGACCAAGGGGTCATTCACAACGACATCAAGCCGGGCAACGTGCTGATCGAGCGGAGCGGGCGGGCGAAGGTCTGTGACTTCGGCATCTCGGGCCTCGCCGGTGGGGCTGGGCTCCGCGGGGCGGTGCCGGGGACGCCCATCTACATGAGCCCCGAGCGCCTCCGCGGCGAGCCCTCGGATGGCCGATCCGATCTGTATTGCCTCGCCTGTACCCTCTACACGGTGAGCGCGGGCCGGGAGCCCTTCGGCTCCCATCGGACGGGCGCGGTCATCGGTCACCTGTCGCGGACGATGCCCGTCGCCGAGCTCATCCCGGCCTCGGTGGACCGGGTGCTCCGCAAGGCGATGTCCAAGTCGCCCGATGACCGCTACGCGGACGCCCGCGCGATGCGGGACGCGCTCCGGGTGTGCCTGGTCGACCTCCGCAGCGGGGGTGAGCTGGCGATGCCGGAGAGCGAGACGGAGATGTTCTTCTCGGCCATTCACCTGGAGGAGCCGAGCGGCGGGCCGCCGCTGCCGTCGTCGCCGCTGCCGCTGCCGCCGCCGCCGCCGCCGCCGCCGCCGCGCTTCGCACCCCCGCCGACCGGGATGGTCGTGGTTCCGCCTGCGAAGGTGTGGGTGGGCCAGCGAGAGTGCGCCGTGGAGGCCTATGCCCTCGCCGCACACCCCGTCACGGAGGCGGAGTACGAGCGCTACGTGTCGGCCACCGAGGTCGCGCCCCCCGAACACTGGCGAGGCCGGAAGCCGCCCGTTGGCCGCGCGCGACACCCGGTGGTGGGGGTGTCCTTGGAGGAGGCGCGCCAGTACGCCCGCTGGTCGGGGCTCCGCCTGCCGACAGAGGCGGAGTGGACCTCCGCGGTGCGGGGGGCCGAGGGCCGCTCCTACCCGTGGGGGGAGGCCTGTGGAGAGGGGAAGACTTGCCAGTGCTCGGTCGTCGGCGCGGACGGGCCGGCCTCGGTCGACGCCCACGCGGCCGGCTCCACCCCCGACGGGGTCGCCGACCTGCTCGGGAACGTCTGGGAGTGGGTGGAGGCGGGGTCTGGCGCCCTGTCCCTGGAGAGCGGGCACGGCGTCGCCCTCGGCGGCTCCTATCGGCACCCCTGCACCCGACCGGGGCAGATCCCACGGACGGAGATGCAGGTCACGAAGCGGTATCAGTACCTCGGCTTTCGCGTCGCGTCGTCATTGGTGGCCCCATGAGGCCTCGCGAGCTCGACTGGGATGGTTTGGACGGCCTGCTGGGCCCTCGCTCGGTCCGACGCGGGGCCGCGGAGGCGCCGCTGCGCGGTCTTCCGGTGGTCATCGTCCCCGTCAAGGTGAGCGTCGATGAGCCGCTCGTGGCGCGCCGAGCGCCGTCGCGATCGGGGTTGGATGTGCCAGAGGAGGACCTCCTCGACGAGGGGTGGCTGACCCCGCCGCCGCCGCGGCCGATCCCCGCCCCCGCGGTGCCGGCGCTCCCGCCCGCCTCGGCGCTGCCCGCCGCAGCGGTGACCGGCGGGGGCCGGGGCTGGGCGATCGGCGCGATCGTCGCCCTGTCGATCGTCGCCCTCTGCCTCATCGTCGTGCTGCTGCGCGGTCCTTCGCCGGAGGTCCCCTCGTCCGCGGCCGCGGTCGGCCTGACGCCGGTCGCCGCGCCGCCCGCCGAGGCCGCGCCGCCCGCCGAGGCCGCGCCGCCCGCCGAGGCCGCGCCGCTGCCCGCTGAGCCGCTGCCCGTTGAGCCGCTCGCGGTCGGCTTCGCCTTCGGCGCGGCCTTCGTAGACTCCCTGTCCCTGCCCCCGGGCTGGAGCCGGTGCGCGGTGATCGAGGTGGTGGGGCACACCTGCGACCTCGGCAGCGCCGCCACCAACGAGCGGGTGGGGCTGGCGAGGGCGGAGGCCGTCGCGGTTCAGCTGGTCGAGCAGGGGCGGTCGCGGACCGAGCTCCGCCTGCGCAGCGCGGGCGCCCGAGAGCCGCTCGTCGCCAATGACTCGGTCGCCCATCGCAAGCTGAACCGGCGCGTGGAGCTGCGATGTGCCGAGTGACCCGCCTGTCCCGCGTGGAGTACGCCGTCCCTCACGCCCTGTAACCCCTTGAATTCTGCCCTTTGGAGGCTCCATGAGCGCACCCCTGTCCAAGTCCGAGCGCAACCAGCGCATCGATCAGTCCCTGCAGAGCCTCGTCTCCCTCCGCGGGGTGACCACCGCCGCGGTGGTCGACGCCGACGGCTTCGTGACCCACATCCGCCGGGACTTCGAGGTGGACACCGACGCGCTGGGCGCCGCGGTGCAGATCGTGTTCACCGCCGCCGCGAAGGCCGCCGGGCAGGTCGGTCAGGGCAGCACCAAGCTCGTGCTCTCCGAGAACAAGGACGGGCTCATCCTCCTCGCCCCCCTAGTGCGGGGCTTCGTGCTGGTGGTGGTGGCCGACAGCACGGCCATGCTCGGCGCGGTCCGCTACGAGGTCCGCGAGACGATCCCCGAGCTCGACCTCGTCTTTGGCGGATGAGGTGGGCGACCCTGCCGCGGTGGGCGGCTCCCCCCACTGGCTCGCCGACCGCGTAGCGGCGCTCGAGTCCCTCCACCGGGCCGATCGGGCGAGCGGGCGGCGCCCGGAGGCCTTCATCGAGGCGGTGACCGTGCTCGTAGGCGAGCTCGCGGCGCGGCCGGGCGTCGGCGTCGCCTTCGCGGCCATCGACGGGCTGCCGGTCGCCGCCGCGGGGGAGGGCCCCTCCGCCGAGGCCCTCGCGGCCGTCGCCCAGGAGCTGGTCGCGGCGGCGCAGCTCCGCGCGGAGGCGGTCAAGCTCGGCGGTGTGCGGCAGCTCGTGGTCGTCGGAGAGGCCCACAAGCTCGCGCTCTTGGGCGTGGGGCCCCTGCTGCTCGGCCTCTGGAGCCCGGTGGCGACCGATCTCGGCCAGGCCACCGCGCGGGCCGCGGACCCTCTCCGCGTGTAGACTCGGGCATGCTCTTCTCTGCCCTCGCGCCCCTCCTCGTCCTGTCGGTCCTGTCGCCCTTCGGCCCCCTGTCGGCCCGGGAGGCGTCCGCGCTCGAGCTCGATGACCCGCTCCACGTCCTCCCCGAGCTCCGGGAGGACCGCGCCGCGCTCGCCCAGGGCTGGGCCTGGCGGGGGCCGGTCGGTCTGTCCGGGCTGCGCGCGTTCTCCGAGGGCGGCACCCGCTTCCTCGCCCTCGTCGAGATCGAGCCCACCGTCGGCCTCGTGGTCGAGGTGCGGGTGGAGCAGGGCGGGGCCCTCGGGCCTTGGATCCCCGCCGCCGAGCTCTGGGTGGGGGAGGAGGCCCGGGTCTACAGCGCCGAGCTCGACGGCGAGGCCTTCGCCGCCCAGGTGCGGGTGCGGGGCGCGGGGGCGGTCGAGGCCCTCTCCTGGGAGCTCCTGCACCCCGTCGGTGAGCCCCGCCTGCTGCCCGGCGCCCCGCCGCCCCCGCCGTCGAGCGCGCTCAGCCCCAGCATGGAGGCCATCGGCGTCACCTCGCGCGATGACTGGGGGGCCGACAGCACCACCTGCAGCACCACCGAGGACGACTGGTACCGGATGGCCATCCACCACACCGCCGGGGGAGAGACCTACGGCGGCACCGTGGAGGGGGCCGTCCAGGCGCTGCAGGCCTACGCGATGGGCAGCGACTACTGCGACATCCCCTATCAGTACCTCGTCGGCTACGACGGCAGCCTGTGGGAGGGGAGGGAGCTCACGTACCAGTCGGGGGCTACCGGCGGCGGAAACAACGACGGCAACATCGCCGTCTGCTTCCTCGGCTGCTTTGACTCCGGCGGCTGCGGCAGCTCGTATGACACGCCGCCCGACACGATGATCGTCAGCGCGCGCCTCCTCATCCAGACCCTGGCCGCTGAGCACAGCTTTGTCACCGACGACGACACGATGAAGGGCCACCGGGACTGGCCTGGGAATTCCACCGCCTGTCCGGGTGACCTCGTCTATGCGCGCCTGGACGAGCTCCGAGAGACCGGGGCCCCCTTTCAGGCCTCCGTGGTCTCGGCGAGCTTCTCGGAGGGCGTGCCCGTCCTGCTGCACCCGGGCGAGGAGGTCAGCCTGTCTGTAGACCTCCGGAATGACGGCACCGAGACCTGGACCAGCAATACTTCGCTCGCCCCCTGGCCCCGGGACGCCGCCTCTCCGCTGGCGAACGAGACCTGGGTGTCGACCACCCGCGTCGCCCACCCCGCCGCAGACGTCGCCCCGGGGGAGACCGGGGCCTTCACCTTCACCGTGCGCGGCGGAGAGGTGGGGGAGCTCAGCCTTCCCCTGGCGCTGGTCGAAGACGGGGTCACCTGGTTCGCTGACATCCCCTGGGGAGGCGGGCCGGCGGACGGCTTCCTCACCCTCACGGTGCAGGTCGAGGCGGAGGAGTCCGACGGCGGCGGGACCGACGGCGGGAGCGACGGGGCGACGGACGGCGGCGCCGACGGGGCGACCGACGGCGGCGACGGAGGCGGCCTCGACACCGACGCCGCCGGCGAGGGCGGAGGCTTGGAGGGCCCGCGAGACGGAGAGCCCCCCGGCGCGGCCGTCTCCCTGGCCGACACCGGCAAGGGGGGCTGTCAGGTCGCCCCGATCGGCTCCTCGCTCGGGCTCGCCCTCTCGGCGCTGCTCGCCCTCGGTCGCCGCCGTCGCCCCTCTATCGGCCTGCTGTCCCTCTCCCTCTTGGTGGGCTGCGGCGCGGCAGACCCCGGCGTCAAGCGGCAGGGCCATGGGCCGGGCATCGACGGCGGCGGGGGCGACGGGGGCGGCGGAGACACGGCCCCGCAGGACAGCGGCGAGGCGGGGCCCAACCTCTCCACCGACCAGGCGGAGTACGAGGTGGGCGAGCGGCTGATGGTGGCCTTCGCCGGGGCCAGCGGCGCCGCCACGGACTGGGTGGGGCTCTATCCAGCCGACCAGACCGAGAACCAGGGCAGCGCCGCCTGGCTCTATACGAACGGCAGTCAGTCGGCAGGAGAGGGCGGCCCTGTCGGCGGCCGGCTCCGCTTCCTGCCCGTGGGGTTGCCAGCAGGGGACTGGGAGGCCCGCCTCTTCTTCGCCGATGGGTACGAGGTGATGGCCCGAGCCCCCTTTCGGGTGACCGATCCCGGCGAGCGCGTCCCGCCGGCGGCGGTCGGCGACCTCACCGTGATGACCTTCAATTCCTGGCTGGACGGCAGCGCGGTGCCGGGCGGGGTCGACAAGATCGCGGCGGCCATCGTGGCCTGCGACCCTGACCTCGTCGCCCTCCAGGAGGGCGGCCCAGCCTTCGCCGCCGAGCTGCTCGCCGCCGTCGTGGCCCTCTCCCCGGCCTGGGCCGGGGCGATGACGGTGGACGACGGCTCCGACAACGTCCTGCTGTCCCGCTTCCCGCTGTCGGGCGCCGTGGGCGACCCGGGGGGCTACTCCCTCCTCGCCACCCTCTCCCTGCCCGATCGGGGTGACATCACCGTGGTGGGCACCCACTTCGACTACACCGAGTACGGGCCCTACCTCGCGCGGGACGGCGCCTCGGTGGAGGAGATCGAGCACACCGAGGGGCGGGTGCGCGGGGACGACGCCGCGGCGGTGCTCGGCCTGCTCGAGGGCCTCGACACGGCGATCGTGCTCGGCGACCACAACGCCCCCTCCCACCTCGACTGGACCGCCGACAACGCCGATCAGAACTTTGATCTCGTCGTGGCCTGGCCGAGCTCGGTCGCCTTCGCCGAGGGCGGCTTCGTGGACGCTTATCGGGCGGTCCACCCCGACCCCACCCTCGATCGGGGCCTCACCTGGACCGCCGGCTACCCCAAGGGCAGCTTCGAGGCGGACGACGTGCACGACCGGATTGACTTTGTGTATGGTCGAGACGGCGCGCTCCACTTGACCCCGCTCGATGCCTATGTCTATGACGCCGACCCTTGGCCGAGTGACCACCGGGCGGTGGTCGTCTCCTATCAGGTGGACTGAACCGATGAAACGGAGCTGGCGAATGAGCAGGGGTCGCGCGGCGCTGGGGCTCCTCCTGCTCGCCTCCTGTGGGAAGGCCGAGGACAGCGGCGCCGCCGAGGGGGCTGCCCCCTTTGACCCCGAGGTATTCGATCCCGAGGCTCCCGGGGCCTACGCGGCCGGTCGATTGACCTGGAGCGGGGAGGACTTGGCCCGAGCGCGGGCGCTGACCGTCGAGCTCTGGTACCCCGCCGCGAGCTCGGTCGCCCCGAGCCCCGTGACGGACCTCCTCGCCGATCCGGGCGACCGGGCGGTCTATCAGGCCCTGCTCGACGCCGCGCCGGCCGGCTGCCCGAGCGAGGTGCTGGAGGCTGGCCTGGACACCCCCGTCGCCGAGGGGGGGCCCTGGCCGGTGATCGCCCTGTCCCACTGTTATGGCTGCGCCCGCTTCTCCACCGCCACGGTGGCCGAGCGCCTGGCCAGCCACGGCTTCGTGGTGGTCGCCCCCGACCACGCGGGGGACACGCTCTTCGACCAGCAGGCCGAGGCGGGGCTCCCGCTCGACACCGACACCCTCGCCCTCCGCGTGGGCGACCTCGGCTTCGCCCTCGACCTCGCCCTCTCCGGCGCGCTCGGGGTCGAGGTGGATCCCGATCGGGTCGGCCTGATGGGCCACAGCTTCGGCGCTGTCACCGCCGGCAAGCTCCTCCAGGACCGACAGGCCGCTGACTCCGAGCTCGGGGCTCCGCAGGCGGCGCTCTTCGTCGGGGCTCCCCCCGAGAACCCGCTGCTGGCCGGCGTGGACGTCGCCTCGTTACAGTCGCCGCTGCTCTTCCTGCTCCTCGCCGAGGACCACAGCGTGGGCGTGCTCGGCAACACCCTCATCGCGTCGAACTTTGCCGAGGCCACCGCCCCGGCCCGCCTCGTGACCATGGCCGACGCCGGCCATTGGTCTCCCTCGGACCTCGTCGGGCTCACGCCGGGCTTCCTGCCGGGCTGCGGAGACGACACCCGGCAGGAGGGGGGTGAGCCCTTCTCCTACCTCGCGCCCGCGGCGGGCAAGGGGCTCACGGGCGCTGTCGCGGTGGCCTTCTTCGCCGAGGCCCTCCGCGGGGAGGCCGCCGGGGCCGAATGGCTCGACGGCGGCGCGGCGGCGGAGGCCTCGCCCTCGGGGACCTTGAGCGTCACCGCGCGCTGAGCGCGCCCGCCCTCGGCCCAGCGGCGGAGCGCCGGCCAGCCTCCCCCGGGCCCGTCGGCCGTGGCCTCGGCCTCCTGGAGGAGCCGGGCGAGGGCCTCGGGGTCGACCCGGGCGTCATCTCGACCGAGGTGGAGCTCCCCTAGGGGCGGGCCCCCCGTTCGACTGTGGCAGGCCCAGGCCTCGGCGGCGTACGCGAAGGTCTCGCGGCGGCGGGCGGGGACCGCGAGCGCCGTCCCCTCGGGTGGCAGCAGGCCGAGCTCGCCGCGGGGGACGATGTGCAGCAGGTGGGCCACCTCGTGGACGATCACGTCGGTGCCGACGGCGCCGCTGTTGGGATTGGCGCCGCTGGCGAGCGGCGCGGCGCGCAGGGCCCGCGGCAGCACCCAGGCCCGGCCCCCGGCGCAGAGGCCGAGCAGCTCGGGGACGTCGTCGGCCAGGGTGGGCACCCGGAGGTCGTCGAGGAGCAGGTTGGCGAGGTCCCAGGCCGCCTCCAGCGGCACGCGCTCGGCGGCCGCCGGGAAGGTGCCCGCCGTGAGCACCACCACCCGCGGCGGCAGCGAGCGGGTGAGCACCTCTGCCTCCTCGGGGGAGAACAGGCCGCGCAGCATCGGCGACACGCGGGCCCGCACGACCCCCTCGACGTCGATCGGCAGCCGCGCCCCGGCCATCGGCGACTGGCGGGCCCGCCAGGCCACCACCCGACAGAGCACCGCCCGCAAGGTCTGCGCGCCCTGCCGCCGTCGCTCCGCCAGCCCGCCCGGCCAGTCGGGGAAGGTGGGGTCAACCGTGCCGGTGAGGATGTAGCGCTCGACGCTGTCGGAGGGGTCCATCCGCGCCCCTCGCTCAGGCCTCGGCGAGGAGCTGATCGACCTCGTCGGCCCCGAGCCCGAGGTGCTGCCCTGCGGTGTACCGCGCCTCGGGGAAGTGCTCGAGCACGAAGGGGGCCAGCAGCATCCGGAGGACGCCCGCCTCCACGGCCCGGTGGGTCTCGGCCGTGATGCCGAGGCCCTGCACGATCTCGTCGATGGTCGCGCGCTCGGCGGGGGCGCAGGCGCCGTCCAGCCAGGCCATCAGCAGCACCGAGCGGAGCAGCGCCTCGCGGGAGGCGTCGGAGTCCTGTACGGCGCGACTCTCGTCGGCGCTCCACACGTGGGCGTCGAGGTCTTCGGGGACCTCACCGCCCTCGGCACAAGCGGCCGTGTAGAAGGCGGTGATGAGCTCCCGCTCCGCTGGCCCGACGCCGCCGTCGGCGCGGGCGACGGTCGAGAGCGCGCGGGCGATGTCCTTCGCCTGGGCGAGGGTGAGCGAGATGTCGCCGGTGAGCTCCTGCATGCCTTCCTCCACGTTGAGAGCAGCGGAGCGTATCCCGGCGGCGGGGAAGGGTCCTCGCGGTCCGGCTCAGGCCCCGCTCGAGAGCGCGCCCCGCACCTGCTCGGCCAGCTCCAGCACGGCGAGGGCCTCGGGGCCGGGCACCGGGTAGGGCGCCTCTCCGCGCACCGCGGCGAGGAAGGCGGCGTGCTCGCCCTGGAGGGCGTCGCCCGCGGGCACGGGCAGGGGCTCTCCCTGGAGCTCTACCCCCTGCTCGCCCTGGCCCCAGCGGCTTCGGAAGGCCGCGCGGTGGAGGAGGTCGAGGCTCCAGTATTGGCCGTCTTCAAAGAGGCGCAGCTTTCGCACGGGCTCGCGGGAGACGCGGCTGGCGCTGAGCTGGGCCACCGCCGCGCCGAGCTCGAGGCGCACGTTGACGATGTCGGTCACCCCCGAGAGCACGCCGACGCCGACGGCGCGCAGATCGCGGAGGGGGCCCGGGAGGAGGAGGCAGGCGAGGTCGAGGTCGTGGACGAGGAGGTCGGAGATGACGTCGACGTCGGTGCCGCGGGCCGGGTAGGGGGCGAGGCGCTCGGAGACGAAGAAGCGCGGTCGACAGCCCGCGATCAGGGACAGAGTGGGGTTCCAGCGCTCGACGTGCCCGACGCTGAGGTGCGGGTAGGCTGCGAGGAGCCGCGCCTCGGCGAGCGTGGCGGCGAGCGGCTTCTCGATGAGGCAGGGCACGCCCCGGTCGAGCAGGGGCCGCGCGAGGTCGGCGTGGGTGGAGGTCGGGGTGGCGATGACCGCGAAGTCGAGCGCCCCGGGCAGCGGGCCGTGCAGTCCCTGAGCGGGGTCGAGGACGGTGAGCGCCACGTCGCCGCGCTCGGCGAGGCGGCGGGCGTGGAAGGCCCCCATGTGCCCGTGCCCGAGCAGCACCCCGCGCAGCCGCCCGGCGCGGGGACCCCGAGAGAGGGGGGTCACTCCGGGCTGGCCTCGGTGCCGGCGGAGCGGCAGATGCCGCGCTGGCTCTGCTCGATGAACTCGACCAGCTCGCGGACCTCGGGGACGTCAGCCGAGCCCTCGCGCACCGCCTCGATGGCGATGCGCAAGGGGAGGGCCTGATGGAAGAGCTCGCGGTAGGCCGCCTTGAGCGCGTTGACCACGTCGATCTTGTAGCCGTTCCGCCGCAGCCCCACGATGTTGAGGCCGAAGAGCCGCGCCCGGTCGCCCTGGGCGATGGTGTAGGGGGGCACGTCCTGGGCGACCATCGCGCCGCCGCCGGCCATCGCGCAGCGGCCGATGCGGCTGTGCTGGTGGACCGCCACGAGCCCGCCGAGCACCACGTGGTCCTGCACCGTGACGTGGCCGGCGAGGTTGGCGGAGTTGGCGAAGACGCAGTGGCTGCCCACCACGCAGTCATGGGCCACGTGGGAGTAGGCCATGAAGAGGTTGTGATCGCCGATGCGGGTGATCCCGCCCCCGGCGGCCGTCCCGCGGTTCGCCGTCGAGAACTCGCGGAAGGTGTTGTGCTGGCCGATGATGAGCCGGCTCTCCCCTCCGTCGTACTTGAGGTCTTGGGGGTCTTCGCCGAGGACGGCGTGGGGGAAGATGCGGGTGTGGGCGCCGACGAGGGTGGGCCCGCTCACCACGGCGTGGCTGCCGACGCGGACGCCGGTCTCCAGCACGACGCCGGGGCCGATGATCGCGTAGGGGCCGATCTCGACGTCTGCGTGGAGCTCGGCCTCGGGGGAGACGATGGCGGTCGGATGGATGGTCATGCCGGCCTCAACGCGGCCCGGGCCGTCCGCCCGAGCCGTCACGATGGGGGATCAACGGAAGAACGTGAAGAAGGTGCGCTTCCTGCGCTCCTCCTCCTGAAGCGTGCCCGAGATGCCGTCCACCAGCGCCTTCACGTCTCGCGTGACCTGGGCGCGGGGGGCGGCGATGCGGAGCACGGTGCCCTGATCGAGGGCGGCCTGGGTGTCCTGCCAGGCGTTGGAGACGATCCCAGCCAAGGGCAGGCCGATCTGATCGGCGAGCTTCTGGCACTCTTCGGGGCTCATGGCCTGGGCCCGGTTGATGACGAGGCGGGCCGGGGTGGGGCCGAGCTCGAGCGCCTTGAGGGCGTCCCGGCGGCGGATGGCCCCGACGAGGGCGGTGCGCTCGTCGGTGGTGACCATCACACGGCGGTTGGCCGCGGAGCAGGCGGCGAGGGTGACCTCGTTGAACTCGGCGCCGCAGTCGAGCACGACGTGCTCGTAGCGCTCCTTCAGCCGGGCGCAGAGGAAGACCACCTGCTCGGCGGTGATGGGGTCGGCGGTGGCGACGTCGCCGTCGAGGCCGAGCACGCGGAAGCCGGCCTTGTGTGTGGGCGGGGCGTCCGCCCAGGTGCGGGCGTCGGCCATCGAGCCGTGGTGGAGGAACCAGAGCACGGTGGGCTTGGGGACGATGTCGAGCATCACCGCGACGTTGCCCAGGTAGACGTGCAGGTCGACGAGGATCACGCGCTGCTGTGTGCGGGCGGCGATCTCGGCGGCGAGGTTGATCGCCACCGTGGTGGTGCCCATCCCCCCTTTGGCGCCGAGGATGGCGGTGATCTCGCCGTCGGCGTCGCTCGGCCGGTCGCGCTGGATGAGCAGCGAGAGGGAGCGCTTGAGGTCAGAGGGGAGGCGCTGCAGGAGGACGATGTCGGCGCAGCCGGCCTCCGTGGCGGACTGGATGAGGGTGGGGCCCGTCTCGTCGACGATCGCGATGTAGGCGGTGGCGGGGAAGAGCGCCTTGACCCTGCGGATGGTCTGGAGTGTCTGGCCCGGGCGCATACCCAGGTAGATCGCCACGACCTCAGGGCGGGTGCCGCCCATCACGGCCTCGAGCTGGCCCGGATCGCGGATGGCGCCGGCGTCGCTCACGAGCGTGCCGAGGGTCTCGCGCAGCGCGCGCACGGCATTGTCGCTCAGTCCCACGATCATCAGGCGCATCTGGTCCTCAACTCTCCGGTTCCCTCGGGTCTCTCGTTCCTTTGGGTCTCCCGTTCTTTCGGGTCTCCCGTTCTTTCGGGTCTCGCGTTCTTTCGGGCGCTCGGGGGGAGCTCGGGGCCCGCCGCCGAGGGGTCAGTAGGCTACCGCGGCCAAGACCGACCCGGGGGAGGGATCTCGGCGCCAGGCGTCGAGCACGGACTCCGCGGGGCTCTTGCCGGTCGCGATCTGCGCCAGCAGGGGCTCGAGGAGGGGGAGGGCCGCCGGCTCGACCTCGGCGAGGCCAGCCTGGGCGATGCGGCCGAGCTCGGCTGACCAGCTCGCGAGGCTGCGCCCCCCCACGACGCCGCCGAGGCCGAGCCGCGCTGCCATGTCGAAGCGCTGCTCGCGCTCCCCCTCCTGCTCGAAGGCCTCGGCCAGCGCGAGGCCGGCGTCGAGCGCTGCCTCGCTGTAGAGCAGCCCGGTGAAGAAGGCGCAGAAGCCGAGGGCGAGCTCGGGGCCCACACAGTCGGCGCCCCGCACCTCGATGGTGTGCTTGATGCGCACCTCGGGGAAGACGCTGGTCTGGTGCAGGGCCCAGTCTTCGTCGTTGGGGAAGTGGCCGTCGATGCCCGCCTCCATGTAGCTGCGGAAGCTCCGGCCGTGGGCGGGCGTCCACTCGCCGCGCCGCTTGTAGAACATCATCGGGACGTCGAGCAGATAGTCGACCCAGCGCTCGTGCGTGTAGTCGGCGCGCAGCCCGGGCGGGAAGCCGGTGCGGGCGGGGTCTGTCCGCGTCCAGACATGGCCGCGGTAGCTCTGAAAGCCGGTGTCCTGGTTCTTGTAGAGCGGGGAGTTGGCGAAGATCGCGGTGGTGAGGGGGGCGATGCCCGCACAGAGGCGCACCTTGCGGGCGCAGTCGGCCTCATCGGCGTAGTCGAAGTTGGCCTGCACGCTGCAGGTGCCCTTCATCATGAAGTGCGCGAGGTCACCGTACCGAGGCAGGTACTCGCGCATCACGCGGTAGCGCCCCTTGGGCATCCAGCTCACGTCGTCCATGTCGCAGATCGGGCTGAGCCCGCAGGCGATCCAGCGCAGATCGTGGCCCTCGGCGAGGGCCAGCATCGCGGCGCGGTTCTCGTTCATCTCGCGGGCGAGGGCAAGCAGGCTGTGGTGGGGCGCGCCTGAGAGCTCGACCTGCCCGCCCGGCTCGAGGGTGATGCTCGAGGAGTCGGGGCGGATGAGGGCGATGAGCTTGCCCTCCTCCTCGTAGTCAGCCCAGCCCGCCTCGAGCTCGGAGAGGCGGCGGAGGATCCAGCGGATCCCGTCCTCGTCGTCGTAAGCGACGGGGCGGCCGTCCCCCCGCACCACCGCGCGCTCGAACTCGCCGCCGACGCGCCAGCGCTCCCGGGGCTTGCCGTAGGCCTGGAAGGTGGCGATGAGCCGCTCACGGCTGAGGCGCGCCCCCGGCGGGAGGGGGCCGGGGGAGATGGGGGCGGGGCGGTTGGGGGAGTCGGTGCTCATCGGCGGGGCTTATCCCGCCGGTCGCGGCGGCGAAGGGCACCGGTTCGTTCGTCGATTGTTGAATTGTCTCTCGGACAGTGCCTTCGTGGCCGGTTCAGCCCCCGAGCCAGCGCCGCACGGTGGATCCCCAACCTTCATCGGGGGGGGCGCCGGGCCGGAGGCGGGCGGCCTCGGGTGGGGGCTGGCGGATGGCCTCGAGGGTGAGGTCGAGGGCCTCGGCCTCGGCGACGGAGAGGGGGAACCAGAGCTGGTCGGGGAGGGGCTCGGCCCCCCAGCCATGGGCGCTCCCGGTGCGCGGCGGGAAGCCGGCCGGACGCGGCGGGAGGGGGAGCTCGACCGGGAGGGCGTGGCAGGCGCCGCAGGCCTGCTTTCGGGCCAGCGAGGCCCCGCGGCCGGCGGCGGCGATGTCGACGTCTTGGAGGTCGCGCTCGGCGGGGGCGTGGGTGAGCGCGGCGACGAGGTCGGCGGCGTCCGCGGGGCTCGGCGTGGCCGGGTGGTGGCTGCCGGGCAGGGTGGCGGCGGGGGCCTGGAGGAAGGCGTAGAGCCAGTCCCGATCGAGGCGCTGGCCGAGCCCCTCGACGGCGCTCGCGCCCTCGCCGTGGCAGTCGAAGCAGGGGGCGAGCAGCGCAGCGCCGCGGGCCTCGTCGCCGTGCGGGGCGGTCGGGAGCTCGACGGCGTCAGAGACGAAGCGCAGCCAGGTGACGAGGTCATGGAGGGGCTCGGCGCGCAGCCCGAGGCCGGGGCGGTGCGAGAGCAGGAGCCAGTCGGTCATCCGCTCGGGGTGGTTGCCGGTCGCGGCGGCGAGGCGCGTGAGCGGTCCGGCCCGAGGGCCCGCGGGGGCGCCCTCCCAGTCGTGACAGGCGGCGCAGCCCCGCGCGCGGAGGGTCTCGAGGCCGAGGGTGAGGGTGGGCGCGCCCGCCACGCCTGCGGGGTGACAGCCGAAACATGCCGCCTCCGGGCGCGCGCGGAAGGGGCGCTCCGCCTCGCTCCGGTGGGCGAGCTCCGAGCGGAGGGCCTCCCCGTCGCCGCCGTGGCAGGTGACGCAGCCGAAGAGGGCGGGGTCGTGCGCGCCGAGGAGGTGGGCGCCCTCGGGGTGCGTGCCCAGCGGCCCGAGCGAGGTGAGGCCGGGGAGCGTGGCGGCGTGGCAGGTCTCGCAGCGCTCCTCCCGATCGAGGCGCCCCAGAGTTCGGCTGTGGATCCCCTCCTCGAAGCGTCTTTCGGGGTCGGCGGCCCGGATCTGCGCCTGCACCGGCGCCCAGTCCTCTCCTTCCCCGCGGCAGGCCGCAGAGGCGGCCACCCCGACGAAGAGCGCCCGCTGGAGCGCCGTGCAGGCGGGGAGACAAGGGGAGGGGGGGCGCAGAGGTACCTCGCGATTGGGCCACCCAGAGGGGCGTTGGGGCGCGACGACGGAGTGTACCTGCGGTTAAGGTCGCGGTGGGCGGGGCGGTCGCCGGGAGGCGAGGTCGCGGTTCGGCGGGAGCCGGACGCGGTGCACCTCGCCGTCAGGAGCCTCGATGTTGTCGTTGTTGTCCGTGTTCTGGATGGTCTGCACTCCCCCTTCGCGGGCGGAGGAGGGCGCGGTCGAGCGCCCGATCTCGATCTGGCTCGACAGCGGCTTCGGCGCGCCGACGGGCCTGATGGGGGGCCGCCTCTCCTACCAGCTCGATCCCCGCTGGGGGGTCGAGGCGGGCGGCGGGCTCGGCTTCACGGGCTGGCAGGCCACCGCGATGGGCCGCTTCTACCACCCCTTCGGCCAGCGCGGTCACGGCATGCTCACCGCCGCCGCCGGCCCCTCCCTCGCGCTGAACGGTCGGCCGGTGGGCTACGAGCCGCCGCACGCCGATGAGGCCGACGTCGACGCGAGCAAGATCTACACCGCCACCTGGCTCAACGCCGAGGGCGCCGTCGAGGGCAATTGGGCTTGGTTCCGCCTCCGCTTCGTGCTCGGGGTGGCGGTGCGCGTGCAGGAGAACCTCTCCCCCCTCTGTGAGGGGGTGCCCACCGGGCGCGATCAGGAGCTGAACAGCTGCAACCCGCCGCACAACCCCTCGGCGGCGGACATCGCGGCCGTCCCGGCCTTCCCCTACCTGGGCCTCGACTACGGTGTCGCGTTCTGAGCGCGGCCCCGCGCCCGCACGGTGGAATCTTCGGTGGATGACTCGGAGGACGATGAAGCCCGCTCCCCGCCCGCTCTCCCGCCTGACCCTCACCGAGGCGGAGGCCGCCGGGGCCGCACAGGTGGCGGCGGTCTTCCCCGTGGGGGCCCCCGGCGCCTACCTCGATCGGATCGACCCCGCCGACCCCTCTGACCCCATCCGGCGGCAGGTGGTGCCCGAGCTCGCCGAGCTCACCGTCGATCCCCGCGAGGTGGAGGACCCCATCGGTGACCTCGCCCACAGCCCGGCGCCGCGGCTCACCCACCGCTACCCGAACCGCGTCTTGCTCGTGCCCACCTACCAGTGCGCGGTCTACTGCCGGCACTGCTTCCGGAAGGAGTCCCTGCTCTCCTCCGATCCCTACTCGGCCGACACCCTCACGCCCGCCCTCGACTACATCCGGGCCCACCCCGAGCTCCGCGAGGTCATCCTCACCGGCGGAGATCCGCTGGTGCTCAGCAACGCGGCCCTCGAGGCGCTCTGCCAGCAGCTCGAGCAGATCGACCACCTCCGGCTGCTGCGCGTCCACAGCCGGCTGCCCGTGGTGCAGCCGGGGCGGGTGAACGCGGGCCTCGTGCGCGCGCTCCGCGGGGGCGGGCGCCTCCAGGTGGCGGTGGTCACCCACTTCAACCACGCCCGCGAGATCGGCCCCGAGACGGCGGAGGCCGCGCGGCGCCTGCGCGAGGCGGGCTTCCTCCTCCTCAACCAGACGGTGCTGCTGCGCGGCGTCAACGACAGCGTGGGCGCGCTCTCGGAGCTCTTCGAGGCCCTCGTCTACACGCTCGGCGTCAAGCCCTACTACCTGCACCATTGCGATCTGACGCGCGGGCTCGCCCACCTGCGCACGCCCATCGACCAGGGGCTCGCGCTGATGGCGGCGCTCCGGGGACGCCTGTCGGGGCTGTGCCTGCCCACCTACGTGCTCGACCTGCCCGGCGGCCAGGGCAAGATCCCGCTCGGCCAGATGCCCTTCACCGTCTCGCGGGAGGGCGGGGACTGGCTCTTCCAGAGCCCCGAGGGCGCGCTCTGCCCCTACAGCGAGGTCGTCCTCCTTTGAACCCCATCTGGACTCGATCCGGATTCAGGAGGAGGAGAGCACCTTCTTCGAGGAGAGCTTGAAGAACTGGTAGAGGTACTCGGCGGCGCTGATGAGGGAGAAGAAGGTCGAGATGTAGAGCAGGAAGAGCCCGGTGGAGGGCGGGTTCATCCCGAACAGCGGCTCGTGGAAGAGGACGAAGCCGAGCGCGGTGCCCTGGTAGGCCGTCTTGAACTTGCCGAGGGTGGAGGCGCTGATCACCATGCCCTCCTGGCTGGCGATGCCGCGGAGCCCGGTGATGGCGCTCTCGCGGGCGATGAGCAGCGCGACCAGCCAGGCGGGCAGGTAGCCGAGCGGCACCAGCATGATGAGGGTGGTGCCCACCATCAGCTTGTCGGCCAGAGGGTCAAGGTAGGCGCCGGCCGGGCTCTGGAGGTCCCACTTGCGGGCGAGCCAACCGTCGACGATGTCGGTCAGCATCGCGCCCACGAAGACGACGAAGGAGATCTTCCACTCGAGGGCGCTCGGCACGTCCCAGAGCAGCACCACCATCAGCGGGACGAGCACGACCCGGCCCACCGTGATGGTGTTGGGGAGGTTCCAGAAGCCCTTGCTCTTCATCCAAGACATCGTCATTCCAGGCCCGTTTCGGGCGGGGGGCCATCAAGGGCGGGCGGAGGCGTGAGGACCGTGAGCTCCATCTTCTGGAGCAGGCCGGCGCCGCGGAACATGTCGTAGAGCGCCATCACACGGGGGACGTAGAGCTGGGTCTCTTCGAAGGGGGGTATCCCGCCGAACTTCTCGACGTTGCGGGGACCGGCGTTGTAAGCCGCCACGGCCCGCCGCATGTCGCCGAAGCGGTCCAGCTGCAGCTTGAGGTAGTGGGCCCCACCGTCGATGTTCTGGATGGGGTCCCAGGCGTCCTCTACCCCCATCGCCTTGGCGGTGCTGGGGATGAGCTGCATCAGGCCCATGGCGCCGGAGCGCGACCGGGCCTCGGGGTTCATGCCGCTCTCGGTCATCATGACGGCCTTGATCAGCTCGGCCGGCACGCCGTAGCGGCGCGAGGCGTCGAGGATCTCCTCGTCCCAGGCGTCGCGCATGGGGAAATTCCGCACGGTGGCCTTGCTCGGCTCCGGCATCGGCTTGTCGGAGAACAGGAGCGAGAAGCCGGTGTGCTGCGGGGAGTCCGTGAAGGAGACGCTGCCGTCCGAGAGCTCGGCCGAGTAGACGTCGGTCGCGCCAGCGGGTTGGGAGAGCAGCAGCGGCAGGAGGAGCCCGAACATCGGGCGAGCCTACCGGAGGCAACCCGGCCCCGCAAGGGCGGGCCCCGGAGGAGGCCTACAAGGCGCAGGCCGGGACGGTGATGTCGGGCAGGCCCATCACGACGTCGAGCTCGGCGCGCTCTCGCTCCCAGAAGCAGAGCTCGTCGGCCCGTAGGAGGTAGCCGTAGTCGTAGATGGTGGGGTTGTCCCAGTCGGGGGAGATGAGCGTCGCGCCGGCGGGGTCGTGGAGGTGGGCGTGCCGCTCGTCCACAACACCCCGGGCGGCGCCGAGCTCGGCCTCGGCCTGGGCGAGCGCCACCTCGACCTCGCCGCCCGAGGCGAATGCGTGGGCGGCCGCGGCCAGGGCGGCCACGTAGCGGGCGCGGGTGGCGGTGATGATGACGCCGTCGCGCACCTCGGCGAGCCAGGGGTCGTCCTTGGCTGGGGAGCCGTCGGGGAGGGAGAGCTCGGCCATCGCGCCCTGGAGCGGGGTGAGCTCGTCGGCCATCGCGGCGAGGGGCTCCACCACCGTCGCCTGGAAGTCGGCGAGGCCCGCCGTGTCCAGGGCGACGATCTGCGCCGCGGTGAGGCGCTCGGGCTGCGAGACGATGCCCGCCTTGTAGCCGAGGTCCATCACGGCGTCCCGACCGGCGAGGTAACCGGCGAGACGCTGCTCGATCAGGTAGCGGTGCTCGGCCTCGGCCAGCGCCTCGATGATCGCCGAGACCTGGGCGCCCGCGCTCCCCCATGGGGCATAGAAGTGCTCGGTCTCCCCCTGCCAGCCGGGGCTCGGATCGTAGCTCAGCCGCAGCGAGGCGGCGTCGTTCTGCCAGTAGCCCCACTCCCAGCCGGTGCTGAAGAGCAGGTGCTCGGGCAGGGTGCCCACCTCGGCCAGGCGGTCGAGGTCGAGGCCACGGGAGCGCATATAGAGGGGGAGGTAAGTGGGTACACAGTCATCGAAGGCGACCCAATAGGCTGTCTCTGGGTAATAGCCGACCGGCTCCCCAGACCGGATGCGCGCCTCGATAAATTCGCGGTGCTCGGAGAAGTCGGCCTGGGCGTAGGCTCCGCCCGCGTCCTCGTAGAGATTGTAGTACATCACCGTGTGGAGGAGGGGCACGATCTCGGGATCGGCGTACTTCACGAGGAAGTAGTAGGGCAGCTCCTCACCCTCATAGGTGACGGTGAGCTCGCCGCCGACGTGGACGGTGGCGGCCATCTCGACCTCGGGGTCGATGGCCCGCGCCGAGCGGAGGGTCTGATTGACCGTGTCAATGAAGAGGGAGGGCTCCTCCGCGAAGAACTCCCCGAAGGACAGGTTGATACGATCGAAGTCTGTCCCGGTGAGGGCGACGCCGAGGCGCTCGTCGATAGAGGCCGTGTTGGCGGCGGTGGTGGTGGGCGAGTCGATGAGATCGAAGGCCCGCTGCAGGTTCCCGCTGCCGAAGAGCTGCACGCCTAGGCCGGTCGTGAGGCCGCGGCGGTGGGCGAGCGCGTTGACGGAGGCGGTGTAGTCGGCCCACTCGGCGGCCCGGGTGGGGCTGCTCTCGATGTCGTCGAGGGCCACCCACTCGATGTAGTTGGCGCGGTTCTTCACCGTCCAGTCGAGGATGCGCTCGGCCCGGTCGAGGCCCTCCTCGCCGCCGGTCCAGAAGGCGTCGAGGCCCTCGATGGGGTGGAGCGTGTGCAGGTGGAGGCCGCGGCGGGCGATGGCGGGGGCGTGGGCGGTGTCGTCGAGCGCCACGAGGCTCGGATCGAGGGCGTCGGGGACGCGGGTGTCGAAGGGGTGGAAGAAGCGGTAGCCGAGCTGCTCGAAGAGGTCGGCGAGGCCGTACTGCGCGCCGAGGCGGTCGCTGGCGTGGATCGTCCAGGCCCGCTCCTCGCCCCCGATGCGGTAGACCCCCTCCCCCTCGAGGTCGAGCACCACCGCCACCCCGAGGCGGTCGCGCTCCCGATCGTCGAGGGCGTGCACCGGCTCGTACTCCTGGTGCACGACGAGGTCGCCCGGGGTGGAGCGGGCGAAGGCGCTCACGGCCTCGACGGAGTCGGCCCCGGCGTAGAGCGTGAAGCCGACGGGATCGGGTCGACAGCCGAGCAGCGCTGCGGTCAGCGGAGCGGCGGTCAGCAGCGCGGTGACGGCCCGGACGGCAGGGGGGACGAGGCGCGGCGTGGCTCGCATGGGGACTCCGAGGGGAAGATCCGGGGGGAAGATCCGAGGGGAGGGGCCCCGAGGGCCGGCACGCGCGCCGCCGCGGTCAGCCCTCCGAGGAGAGCCGCGTGAAGTCGGCGATGAGCGCGAACTCGTCGGCGATCGAGCGCAGCAGGCCCAGGCGGTTGGCGCGGACGCCGGGGTCGTCGGCCATCACCATCAGCTCGGTGAAGAGCCGATCGACCGCCGGCCGGAGCGTGGCGAGCTTCGCCAGCGCCGCGCCGTAGTCGAGCGCCAGGGTGGAGGCCCGGGCGCCCTCTCGCACCTCGTGAAAGGCGGCGAGCAGGGCTTGCTCGGCGGGCTCCACCATGGCGCTGGGGTCGTGCTCGCCGCTCGTGTGCTCGCGGGCGATGTTCATCATGCGCTTGAAGGTGGTCTTCAAGGCGCTGAAGTCGGCGCCGCGCGCCAGCTCCTGCAAGGCCAGGGCCCGGGCGCGGAGGGCGAGCGGTTCCTTGTCGCCGGTCGCGAGCACGGCGTCGACCTGATCGGTGGCGAAGGCCTCGATGAGCAGGGCGCGGAGGCGGGTGGTCACGAAGTCCTGCAGGTCGGCGTCGGGGGCGGCGCCGCCGGCGGTGAGCAGGGTGGGGAGATCGATCCGGACGCCGGCCTCGAGCAGCAGGGTGAGCATCCCGATCGCGGCGCGGCGGAGGCCGAGGGGATCGGCGTTGCCCTTGGGCTTGAGGCCGCGGCTGAAACAGCCGGTGAGGGTGTCGAGGCGGTCGGCGACGGCGAGGGCGCGGCCCTCGGGCGAGGTGGGCAGGGCGTCGCCGGAGAAGCGCGGCAGGTAGTGCTCCTCGATCGCGAGGGCGACCCCCTCCGTCTCCCCGCCGTGGAGGGCGAGCAGGCGGCCGACGTGGCCCTGGAGCTCGGGGAACTCGCCCACCATCTGCGTGGCGAGGTCGGCCTTACAGAGGCTGGCGGCGCGGGCGGTGGCGAGGGGGTCGGCGCCGAAGACGGGGGCGAGCGCCCGGGCGAGCTGCTCGACGCGGAGCTGCTTGTCGGCCATCGTGCCGCCGTCGCGGATCCACTGCCGCTGGGCCAGCTTCGCGCCGTGGTCGGCGAGGTGCTTCTTGCGGTCCTCGGCGTTGAAGAAGCGGGCGTCGTAGAAGCGGGCGCCGAGCACGCGGCTGTTGCCAGCGGCGATGAGGGCGGCGACCTCGGGGTCGTGGGCGAAGGGGTGGTTCGTCACGACGAGCAGCCGGTGGGACAGCGCGCCCCCCGCGTAGAGCGGGAAGAGGCGCTGGTGCACCTTCATCGACTCCACGAGCAGCCGCGGCGGCAGCTCGAGCAGGCTCTCGGCGAAGCTCGCCTCGATGACCACGGGCCACTCGACGAGGTTCGTGACCTGCTCGACCAGGGCCTCGTCGGCCTCGACCTGCAGCCCGATGGCCGCGGCCCGCTCGTCGAGCTGGGCGAGGATGCGCGCCCGGCGGGCCTCGATCGAGGGCAGGACGAAGTGGGCCTCGAGCTGCGACGCCCAGTCCGCGGAGCCGGTGACGATGAGGGGCTCGGGGGCGAGGCGGTGGCCGAGGGTGCGGTCACCGGTGGGGATGCCGGCGACGGTGGCGGGGATCACCGCCCCGTCGAGCAGCGCGATGACGCCGTGCAGGGGCCGCGCCCAGCGCACGCGGCTCGAGCCCCAGCGCATCGACTTCGGGAAGGTGACGCCGAGGATGACGGCCTCGAGGCCGGCGGCGACGAGGGCGGCGGTCGACTCGCCCCCGCTCTGGACCCGCGCGGCGATGACCTTGCCCTTGGGGCCGTCCACGATCTCGATGGCCTCGACGGGCACGCCCTTCCCGCGGGCGAAGCCCTCGGCGATCTTCGTGGGCTTGCCGTCCACGAAGCCCTGGGCGGCGGCGGGGCCGGTGATGAGCTGCTCGACCACCGGTCGCGAGAGGGCGACGCCCTGGATCGAGACCGCGAGCCGCCGGGGGGTGGCCCAGGTGGTGACCGCTCCGAAGGCGACGCCCTTGAGCAGCCCGCTGAGGCCGGCGGCGAGGGACTGGATGGCGGTGGGGACGAAGCGGGCCGGCAGCTCCTCGCTGCGGACCTCGATGAAGAGCTCGCTCATGAGGCCACCTCCTCGGTGCGCTGACCCTCGGTGGGGGCGGCGTCGGCGCTCAGGCCCTGCCAGACGCGGGCGCACATGACGGCGAGCTGGCGCACGCGGCCGATGTAGCGGGCCCGCTCGGCGACGCTGATCGCGCCGCGGGCGTCGAGCAGGTTGAAGGTGTGCGAGCTCTTCATGCAGTGGTCGTAGGCGGGCAGGACGAGGCCGAGGCGGGCGAGGCGCTGCGACTCGTCGAAGCTGTCCTGGAAGGTGCGGAAGAGCACGGCGGTGTTCGACTGCTCGAAGTTGAAGGTGGACTGCTCCACCTCATTTCGGTGATAGACGTCACCGTAGCTGATGCCCTCCACCCACTGGAGATCGTAGACGTTGTCCACGCCCTGGAGGTACATCGCGAGGCGCTCGAGGCCGTAGGTGAGCTCGACGCTGATGGGGTCGAGCTCGAAGCCGCCCACCTGCTGGAAGTAGGTGTACTGGGTGACCTCCATCCCGTCCATCCAGACCTCCCAGCCGAGGCCCCAGGCCCCGAGGGTGGGAGACTCCCAGTCGTCCTCGACGAAGCGCAGGTCGTGCTTCTTGAGGTCGAGGCCGATGGCCTCGAGGCTGCGGATGTAGACGTCCTGGATGTCGGCGGGGCTCGGCTTGAGGATCACCTGGAACTGGTAATAGTGGCCGAGGCGGTTCGGATTGTCACCGTAGCGGGCGTCAGCGGGGCGGCGGCAGGGCTGGACGTAGCAGGCCCGCCAGGGCTTGGGGCCGAGCGCGCGGAGGAAGGTGGCCGGGTGGAAGGTGCCCGCCCCCATCTCCGTGTCGAGCGGCTGGAGGACCGCGCAGCCCTGGGCTCCCCAGAAGCGCTGAAGGGTCAGGATCAAGTCCTGGAAGTACATGATGCTCTCTCGGGTGATGTGCTCGTGGGGCCCCGCGGGTCTGGCCGCGCGGATCACTTCTTACGAAAGGTTGGGAACCAGGCCTTCATCTTCTCGATGAGGGGGGGGCTCGCGGCGCTGTTCAACGCCGGGGTGGGCAGGGCCTGGCTGTTCCGGGCCAGCCTCACCGAGGGGTTCATCCAGACCCACATCGCCCATCCGCTGATCGGCAGCCCAAACAGGCAGCAGACGGGGGAGAGCGCCGCTACCGCCATCGCGTGGTACGGCAGCGGGCCGCCGCGGGCCTGTCGATACTGCATCCCACCAAAGATGCCGGCGAAGCCGTTGATCATCAGGAAGAAGGCGAAGAAGAGGCTGAAGAGGAGCGCGCCCACCCGGTCACGGTAGTAGAAGAGCACGCTGGCCGCGTTGAGGAGCCAGCCGAAGCCCTGCAGCAAGGTGAGCCCGGAGAGGATCGTCAGCGCGAGGCCGGGGCCCGCGGTGCGCTCGCGGGCCAGCACCACCTCGGCGACGGCGACGATGTGGGTCGTCGGGCCGGCTTCGGCGAGGAAGCTCTTCCCCTCGGCGGAGACGTAGGTGGGATCGCCGCCGCCGCGGCCGGCGGTCGCGACGGGCCCGCTCCAGCTCGAGGCGGGGACCACGGCCTTGCGGGGGGGGGGAGCGCCGCCGGTCCACCAGGCCTCTGCAGGACCAAGGTCAAAGCGGCGGTTCGCGCCGATTCGCTCGGTCACGAACTCAAGCAGGGGCCGCGAGGCGGGCTCGCCCTTCACGGTGGGGAGGCCGGAGCGCTGCGACCAGCTCACCTCGTTGCCGGCGAGGCGCCAGCGGACGAAGCCGGGCACGTATTCCGACAGCGACTGGTGGATGTAGCCGGCCGCCCAGAGGGGATTGTGACGGTCGTAGGAAAATTCTTGGAAGTAATTGGCCTCGGGGCAGCGGACGGAGGCCACGAGGCCCTCCGCGTTGCTGCTCACCTGCACCTGGAAGGAGTAGGTGCCGTCCTCCCGGCAGGGCCGGCCGTCGACGACGGCGGGCACCTCGAGCAGGAAGCCGTCACAGCCGTCGTTCCCAGTGAGGCGGACGAGGCTGAGGGCGCCGAAGGACCCCGGCGGCACGGGGCCGCCACGCCCGAGGTCGGTCCAGCCGTACTCGACGAGACCGCGGATCAACCAGGCGTGCGGCTCGTCAAAGCTCGCGAAGGCGATCGCCACGGCGGTAGGGCGTCCTCGGGGGGCAGGCTAAACGTACGAGCCCCGCCTGGCGCCGAAATATCGGAGCGGGGGCGGGGAGCTCGGTGGGTCGAACGGAGCCTCGGGGGCTCAGTCCTTGAAGATGGCGTTGAGGAAGGAGAGCCCGTTCTCGTTCTCGCCGATGGCCTCGCCGTTCTGCAGCTTCTGGCCGAGAAGGTAGGCGTCGTAGGCGGCGATCCAGGGGAAGATGAGGCCGATGCCGAAACAGGCCGATCCAACCCAGGTGATGATGATCGAGATGATGGCCTTCTTCTTCTGGCCCATGATGAAGTAGCCGATGCCCCCGTTCAACAGAATTACGTTGAGGATGGCAACGACAATGGGGTTCGTATCAGGCTTGCGGATCATTTCGCCCATGGGCGGGGCCTCCGATGAGGGTGGGTGTTCGTGACTTCCGGCGGGGTCTCTAGTACTGCGGGTACTCTTCCCGATGCGGCAGGGATCTGGGCCCAGCCGCATCCACCGAACGCGCTCACAGTACGCTGTCGGGCCGATAATGGCAAGGGTGCGCCCTTGATCGGCGCCGCCTCTCTGGCGCGTGGGCCGGGGGTGCCGCCCGCTCAGTAGTTGCCGTCTTGAACCAGCGCCGGGTACAAGGGCGCGGTCCCGGCTTCGCTCAGCCACACTGGGAACACGGTCTGGGGCATCTCTTCGGTGCCGAGGACGAAGCCGATCCGCACTGTGGCGTGGCCCTCGGGGAGCCCGAAGATGGCAAAGCGCCCCGTGAGGCCGGTCTCGACCGCGTCGGCGTCGTAGACGCCCTCGTCGTCGAGGTAGCAGGCCATGTGAACGTCGCCCGCGTCGTCGAGGGCCGTGACATCGGCCGAGGTCACGAGGGGCAGGTAGTGGTAGTCGGCCACGCTGGGGACGTAGAGGTGGACGACGCCCTCGATCGAGGCGCCACCCCGCTCGCCGCAGTCGCCAAAGGTGGTGGCGATGTCGGCGAGCTCATCCTCGCTGCGGAGCCAGAGCTGGCGCGTCTCGGCGTCGATGTCGCCGAGGCCGGCGGTGGCGGCGAAGGAGGTCTCGACGGAGCCGGCCTCCGAGAAGACCGCAGTGAACGACTGCTCTGGGGTGATCTCGATCTGAAACACGCCATCGTAGGCTGTGGTGGTGTGCTCACCTTTGGAGCCGTCGGCGTTGCGGATCTGGAGGTCTGCCCCGCTCACGGGGGCCGACGCGCTCTCCTCTCCGTCGTAGAGCGTGCCGGTGAGGACGATGTCGTCAAAGCCCTTGGTGCAAGACGCGAAGAGGAGGGGGCCAAGCAGCAGCGGCGAGCTCATCCGGGCTCCGGCAAGGCGTAGAAGGCGGCGCTGAGCACGTCTCCGCCGAGGGCGGGCCAGGTGGTCTCGACCTCGCGGCCATCGGCGGTGCGGGTGAGCAGGGTGCAGGGGCCGGGGGGCAGGTTGACCGCGACGAAGATCTCGACCGCGGCGGGCGGGGTGGCCATGGAGCTGACGTCGATCAGGTTTCCTTGGCGTCCCGTGGCGAGGCGGTAGACCGGGTGCACGAGGCCGTCGCCGTCCACCACCTCCATCTCCGCGGTCACCAGCGCCTGGGCGACCTCGTCGTTGAGCGGCGTGCCCCAGAGGTGGGCGACCGTGGCCGACTCGAGCGGCTCCGGGGTCTTTTTCCCCGTGGCACCCTGATCGGCGAGGTCTGCGAAGAAGCCGGCCATGTCGAGCGCGTCGAAGGAGAAGACCGTGCCGCCGATCCAGATGGCGTTGCCATCGGGCACCCGGCCCCGCCAGAGCGTGGCCGTGCCCTCGCCGCCCTCGACCCGCAGCCCGATCTCGACGTCGACCGCGAGCTCGAGCTGGTACCAGGAGGGCGCGTTGTCGTAGGGCTGGGCTGCCTCGGCGAGGAGCGCCCCGTCGAGGTCAACCGCTGACACCGCGCCGTCCTCGAGCGGGACGAGGTCTCCCCCGTCGAAGGGGTAGGTGTAGACGTAACCCTCCCAGGTTGCGGTGCCGTCTTCGGCGCCCGCGCCCGGCACGGACGAGAGCAGGGAGGAGAGCGAGAGGTCAGCGCAGCCGGTGAGGAGCGCGGCGAGCGCGGCCCCGCGGCGAAGTGGCGAGGTGAACATCGGCAGATCCTATCCCTCTGGCGGGGCGGGCTCCAGCTCGGCGAGCAGCGCGCGGGACTTCAGGGCTCGCTCCGTGTGGGTCTCGACGGCCTCGGCGAGGGCCCAGCGCGGCCCGCCGGGGGTGGGCAGATCGACGAGGTCGCGGAGGGGGGTGCGCCGCGCTTGGGCCACGGCGGCGAGCCAGGCCGGCGTCACGGGCTGGGCCTGGGGATCGCAGTCGAGGTGGACCGCCCCGCCGGCGAGGAGCGAGACGCCGAGCGCATCCTCGAGGGGGCGGTCACAGCGCGCGCAGCGATCGAGGACCGGGGCGAGACCGGCGAAGGTGAGGGCCTTCGCCTCGAAGCCCAGGCGGAACATCGGCGAAGGCGCACCCTCGAGGGCGTCGAGCACGGAGAGGGCCATCTCGAGGAGGCCCCAGAGGCGGGGCTCCGGCTGGGCCTCGCGGGCGAGGGCGGCGGCGACCTCGCAGCAGTAGGCGAGGGTGCTGAGGCGGGAGAGCTCGGAGCGGGCGCCGAGCCGGCCGTCGAGGAGCTCGGCCTCGTCGATGTGGTAGAGGTCGCCGTGCCCGGGCCGGGCGAGCAGGCGCACCCGGTTGCCGGCCTCGAGGGCACCGCCGAATTTCCGGTTCCCCGAGCGGGCGCGCCGCGCCAGGGCCGACATCCGGCCGAGGGTGGGGGAGAGCAGGCGCACGATCCGGTCGGCCTCGCCGTAGTCCATGCCACCGACCACGATCGCCTCGACGGCCTCCGCCGGACCACGCGGCGCTGCGGCGCGGTGGGGGGCGCCGCTCATCGGTCGAGCCCGGCGGTCGGCGCGCGCGACGACCGGGCCTCCGTGATCGGGGGTGGTCCGACCAGATCGCGGAGCGTGTCACCTTCCAGGTTCATCCGCACCTCGTGAGGCCCCCTGTTATCTTCTGGCGCATGCGGATGATGTCGCAGATGCCCTGTCGGGCCTGGTCCCGTTGGTGCGGCGCGGCGCTGTTGGGTGCCGCCCTCGGCCGAGCCGCCGTCGCCGCGCCCGCGGACTGCGTCGAGCCGGCCCGCGCGGCCGCCCTGATGGCCACCGTCAACGTCGGGGAGGCCGCCTTCGCCGCCGCCGACCGGGCGGGCTTCGTGGAGGCCTCGACGCGCGTCGACGGCCTGCTCCGCTGCATGGACGAGGTCTTCGAGCCCGGAGACGCGGCGGCCCTGCACCGCTTCATGGCCCTCCGTCGATACTTCGACAAAGACCTCCCGGGCGCCGAGGCCGCGCTCCGCGGCTGGCTCGCCACGAACCGGGAGGCCGAGCTCTCGCTGGAGGTCGCCCCCGAGGGGCACCCGCTCCGCGCGCTCTTCATCGCCGCGGAGGCGGTCCAGCCGGCCGCCTCGGTGGAGCTGGCGGTGCCCGCCGGTCGCTCGCTCGGCATCGACGGGCGCCTCACGCGCCGCGCCGTGAGCGGGCGCCCCTTTGTCGGCCAGCTCCTCGACGGCGAGGGCAAGGTGCTGTGGACCGCCTACGAGGCCGATCCCAGCGTCGCCCCCGCCTGGCTCTCCGTCGGCCCCACCCCGGTGGCGGCCGCGTCCACCGCGAAGCGGGCGCCCAACCGTCGGCTGCGGCGGGGCGTCGTGGCCGGGAGCGCCGCCCTCGGCGCAGGGGGCCTGTACGCCGCCGCCCGGGTGGCCCACAACGAGGCGCTCTCCCTCGAGTCCCCCGTCTACGCCGAAGATCCCGCTGAGGTGGACCAGTTCGTCGCCGAGTACGGCGCGGCGCAGCGGCGGGCCAACACGCTCAGCTTGTCGGCGGCGGGGCTCGGCCTCGTCGCGCTGGGTTTCGGCGTGTCGGTGGCCTTTTGAGTGAGGAGCGGCGCTATCGCGTAGACTCCGTGCTCGGTCGGGGCGGCTTCGGCACCGTCTACCGCGCCGAGCTGACCGGCCCCGGCGGCTTCACGAAGGACGTCGCCCTCAAGGTGCTCAACCCCGACATGGAGGGGGTGGAGGAGGTCGCGCGCCGCTTCCGCGACGAGGCGCGCATCCTCGGCCTCATCCGCCACCGGGCGATCGTGCGGGTTGACGGGCTCGTCAAGCTCGGCGGGCGGCAGGTCGTGGTGATGGAGTTCGTGGAGGGGGTCGGCCTCCACCAGCTCATCCGCGACGGCGTGGTGCCCGCCGGGGTCGCGCTCGAGATGGTGGCCGAGATCGCAGGCGCGCTCGACGTCGCCTACAACCACAAGGGCGCCGACGGGAGGCCGCTCCGGCTGCTCCATCGCGATCTGAAGCCCTCGAACGTGCAGCTCACCAGCCACGGAGAGGTCAAGGTCCTCGACTTCGGCATCGCCCGCGCCGACTTCGACGAGCGGGAGGCCCAGACCCGCGCCATGGCCTTCGGCTCGACCCAGTACATGGCCCCCGAGCGCTTCGAGATGATCGACAGCCACGCGGGAGACATCTACGCGCTCGGCGCGGTCCTCTACGAGCTCATCGCAGGACAGCCCTTCGGCAAGACGGTGCCGAGCTCCGAGAAGCACCGCAAGATGCTGAAGGTGGCCTTGGACGCCGTCGATCAGCGGCTCGGGGCAGAGAGCAAGGGCCTCTGCCGGCTCCTCGCCTCGATGTTGTCCTATGAGGCCGAAGATCGGCCGGTCGCCCGCGAGGTGGAGCGCGCCGCCCTCGAGCTCCGCCGGGCGCTCGGCGGTGAGAGCCTGCGCGACTGGGCCGAGCACCAGGTCCCCCTCGTGGTGGCCACCTGGCCCGCCGAGGCGCCGGCCGAGCTCTCGGGCTCCACCTTGTTCGAGACGGGCGCCTCCGACGCGATGGAGGGCCAGGCTTCGGGCCCGGTGGCGATGAAGGACCCCCCGTCCCCGAGGGCGGGGGCAGCGGAGCCCGCGGCCCGGAGGCCTCCGGAGCGGGCTGCGGTGGCCGCTCCGTCGCCTGCGGCCGGCGCCGCCTCCCCGGGGCGATCGTACGCGCCCGCGGCGGGGCTCGCCGCCGGCGCGCTCGGCCTCGGGCTCGTGGTGTTGGGCGCCGTTGTCGTCGTCGTCGCGGTGGCTCTGTGGTGGTACAGCGGCAGTCGGGAGGTCGAGGCCGGCCCGGACCGCGCTGCGCCGACCGCCACGGAGGCCGTCGAGGACGCGCCCGTCGCCTCGCCGGCGCAGCCCGCCGCTCCGGCCGCTGCGCCCCCTTCCAAGAAGGCCGCTGACAAGCGGGAGGCCAACAAGAAGAAGGCCGCCGCTGGCAAGGCGGAGGCCGCCGCCGGCCCGACCGAGGCCGGCGCTTCCACGCCCCCACCGGCATCAACGGAGGCCGCCGCCGCTGCGCAGGTGGAGGTGCGGCTCGACGGCGACGCGACGCGCGCGATCCTCCGCGGGGAGGGCGCAGATGTCGAGCTGCAGCGCGGCGGCACCGTAACGCTCCTGCCGGGGCGCTACGCGGTGCTCGCCGACTTCGGCGTGGGGCTCGCCAGCAGCGGGACCGTCCGCCTCCGAGAGGGGGCCGCCGTGACGCTGAGCTGTGACGGCGGCTTCAGCAAGTGTGTGCTCCGCTGACCGACGCGGCGGCCTCGGGTCATCCGCCTTTCCGAACACCACCCTTGCTCCCGATGGGGGCGCTGGGCTACCCTCGCACCGTGGAACCTCGTCCTCCGGGGAGGTTCTTTCGGAGGGGTCCATGGTGCTTCGAAGGTCCGCCTTGCATGCCGCGTTGCTCAGCCTCTTCTCGGGGCTGCTCGGCGCCTGCGAGACGAAGTGGAGCTACGTCGACGTAGACGGCGACGGGCAGACGGTCGACCAGGGCGACTGTTGGGACTTCGAAGAGGGCCCCGAGGGCTCCGGCCTCAAGGGGAAGGACATCTTCTTCGGCGCGAGCGAGGCCTGGTACGACGGCGTCGATCAGGACTGCGGCGGCGAGGATGACTACGACGCCGACGGTGACGGCTACGTCCCCACCGAGGACATGGTCGGCAAGACCACCCTCGGCGTCGACTCCAGCGGGCAGCACCTGGGCGGCGGCGACTGCGTCGACCTCCCCGAGGGCAACGACGGCTTCATCGTCCCGGCGAACACCGAGGACGTCGCCGAGGACGGCAGCGCCTACGTCGACCGCAGCTCGGCCGAGATCTTCCCGACCGCGGGCGACACCTGGTACGACGGTATCGACCAGGACTGCGCCGGCAACAGCGACTTCGACCAGGACGGCGACGGCTTCGACGCCCTCGCCCACCTCCAGCCCGAGGGTGGTCAGGGGGATGACTGCATCGACGGCTCTTGGCGCGACGCCGTCAACGTCGCCGGGAACGCCGCCGCGGAGGTCAACCCCTCGGCCACCGAGGTCTGGTACGACGGCACCGATCAGGACTGCGACAGCAACGACTGCGACCAGGACGGCGACAGCTACGGGGTCGACGGCCTCGGCCTCGGCGTCTGTGTGGCCACCGCGCAGGACTGTAATGACAACGATGGCACCGCCTTCCCCGACCTCACGGTAGAGGAGGAGTTCTACAACGGCATCGACGACAACTGCTCCCTGTCGGACGCCGAGGGCAACCCGGACGAAGACGGTGACGCCGATCGCGACGGCTATTGGGCGGTGGACTACCTCGACCGGGTGAGCGCCACCCCCGACGGCTCGGTCACCCTCCCCGCCGAGTACCTCGACTGCTGGGACGACGAGGCCGCGCCGCCCGCAGGCTTCAACATCGTGCCGGCGGGCTCCTTCGCGGTGTTGGCCGCGCTCGAGGTCAACCCCGACGCCCTCGATCAGCCCTATGACGCCATCGACCAGGACTGCGCCGGCCTCGACGTGAACACCGACGGGGTCGAGGACGACTTCGACTGGGACGGCGACGGCCACCCCTCTGAGTATTATGTGGACGGCTCGGGCAGCTTTGGCACGGACTGTATCGACTGCCCCGATGACTGCGCCTCCGCCACCGGCGAGCTCGCCGACCTCTGTGACGCCTCCTGTACCGTCGAGGACGCCAACCCCGGCGACGTCTCCGCGCTCGGGGTCAACCCAGACGCGCTCGAGACCCCGTACAACGGCACCGATGAGAACTGCGACGATCTGAACGACTACGACGCAGACGGTGACCTCTTCGTCCCCAACGCTTACGCCGCCTACGTGACCGGCGGCTACGCGGCCGACGACTGCGCCGACCTCGATCCCAAGATCAACCCCGGCGCCGCCGACGACTTCTACACCGGCATCGACGAGAACTGCGACAACCTCGACGACTACGACGCCGACCAGGACGCCTACGTCCGCACGATCGACGTCGGCAAGACCACCGACTACGGCGATGACGGCGGCGGCGTGGGCGGCGGTAGCCTCCCCGGTGACGACTGCGACGACCACGTCGCGACGATGAACCCGGGCCGCACCGACACCTACAACGACGGCGTCGACTCCAACTGCTCGGGCAACGACGACTACGACGACGACGCGGACGGCTACGTCGCCACCGCGGACTCCGGCAAGAAGACGAACTTCGGCGCCGATGACGCCGGCCTCGCCGCGGGCTCCCTCCCTGGCAACGACTGCGACGAGACGAACGCCGCCATCAGCCCCGGGGACGCCGAGATCTGCGACGCCGCCAACACCGACGAAGACTGCGACGGCCTCGCCGACAACAACGACAGCTCGGCGACCACCTCGACGAAGACCACCTACTACTACGACGCGGACGGCGACTACTACATCGCCTCGGCCTACGCCTCGGGCACCGCCTATTGTGACGCGCCCTCGGCCTTGTGGATCACCTCGGCGGTGAAGATCACGGGCACCGACTGTGATGACACCTCGTCGGCGATCAGCCCGGGGGACACCGAGATCTGTGACGCGTCGAACACCGACGAAGACTGTGACGGGCTGGCCGATAACAACGACACCTCGGCCACCGCGGCGACCAAGACCACCTTCTACTACGACGCCGACGGTGACTATTACATCTCCAGCACCTACTCGGCGGGCACGGCCTACTGCGACAAGCCCTCGACCACCGCCCCCATCCAGTGGCTCGGCGTCGCTGCGGTGCTGACCGGCACCGACTGCGACGACAGCAGCTCGACGGCGGCCGCCACCTTCCCCGGCGCCGCCTCGCTCGAGTCGGCCACGTCCTGCATGAAGGACTCCGACGGCGACAACTACGGCGACAAGAGCCCGAGCGCGACCGGAGTGACCGCGGGCACGGACTGTGATGACAGCCGCGCCACCGTGAGCCCGATCGACGCCGAGACCTGCTCCACCAGCTACGATGACGACTGCGACGGCGACACCAACGACGCCGGCGTGTCGGATGGCACCAACTTCTACGTGGACGCGGACGCTGACCTCTACGGCGCCGGCACCGCCACGAAGTACTGCTCGGCGCCGAGCGCCTCCTGGTCTCTGTACAGCACGGACTGCCTCGACTCCGGCACGAACGCCGCCAGCACCTTCCCCGGCGCCGCGCAGCTCGAGTCGGCCTCCTCCTGCCGCCAGGACGCCGACGCCGACGGCTACGGCGACACCTCGCCGGCCTCTGGCGTCACCGCCGGCACCGACTGCGACGACGACAAGGGCAGCTACTCCGCCTACACCTTCCCGGGCGCCGCCTCGATCGACTCCTCTTCCTCCTGCATGAAGGACGTGGACGGCGACAACTACGGCGACAAGACGCCGAGCGCCTCGGGCGTGACCAACGGCACGGACTGCGACGACACCCGGGACACCGTGAGCCCGGCCGACGCCGAGGTCTGCGCCACCACCTACGACGACGACTGTGACGGCGACGTCAACGACGCCGGTGTCGCCGATGGCACGAGCTACTACGTGGACGCCGACGGCGACGCCTACGGCAAGGGCACGGCCACCAAGTACTGTACGATGCCATCCGGCTACTCTGCGGTCTCCACCGACTGTGTGGACTCCGGTACCAGCGCCGTGTACATCTTCCCCGGTTCGGCCGAGAAGGAGTCGACCTCCTCCTGTCGCCAGGACGTCGATGGAGACGGCTACGGCTCGACCGCCCCCACCTCGGGCGCCACCGCCGGCACCGACTGCGACGACACCAAGAGCGGCGTGAACACGGCGGCGAGCGAGGTCTGCTCGACGGCCTATGATGACGACTGCGACAGCGACATCAACGACGCGGGCGTCGCCGATGGCACGAACTATTACGCCGACGCCGACGCCGACGGCTACGGCGCAGGCTCGGCCACCAAGTACTGCACGATGCCCTCGGGCTTCTCCGCGGTCTCGACGGACTGTGTGGACTCCGGCACCTACGCCGTCTACATCTTCCCCGGCGCCGCCGAGCTCGAGAGCGCCTCGTCCTGCCGCCAGGACAAAGACGGCGACGGCTACGGCGACACCAGCCCCACCACGGGCGCCACCGTCGGCACCGACTGCGACGACGACACCGGCACCTACGCGGCCTACACCTTCCCGGGCGCCGCATCCACCGACTCCTCCTCCTCCTGCATGAAGGACCTGGACGGTGACAACTACGGCGACAAGACGCCCAGCGTCTCGGGCGTCACCGCGGGCACCGACTGCGACGACGCGCTCGCAGGCGTGAAGCCGTTGGCCACCGAGACCTGCGCCACCGTCTACGACGACGACTGTGACGGTGACACCAACGACGCCGGCGCCACGGGCGGCACCAGCTACTACGTCGACGCCGACGGGGACGCGTACGGCAAGGGCTCGGCCACGCTCTACTGCTCGAAGCCCACGGGCTACTCGGCGGTGAGCACCGACTGCGTGGACACGGGCACGAACGCCGTCTACATCTTCCCGGGCGCGGCGGAGACGGACTCGGCCTCGGCCTGCATGCAGGACGTGGACGGAGACGGCTACGGCTCGACCGCCCCCACCTCCGGCGGCACCGCGGGCACCGACTGTGACGACGCCCTCTCGGCCGTCAAGCCGAGCGCCACCGAGACCTGCGCCACCGCCTACGACGACGACTGCGATGGCAGCACCAACGACGCCGGCGCGACGGGCGGCACGAGCTACTACGTGGACGCCGACGGCGACACCTACGGCAAGGGCACGGCCACGCTCTACTGCTCGATGCCCTCGGGCTACTCGGCGCTCAGCACCGACTGTGTCGACACGGGCACCAACGCCGTCTACATCTTCCCGGGCGCGGCGCAGATCGAGTCCTCCAGCGCCTGCATGCAGGACGTGGACAATGACGGCTACGGCTCGATCAGCCCGACCTCGGGCGCGACGGCGGGCTCGGACTGTAACGACGCCTCGAGCGGGGTGACGGTCGGAGACAGCTACGCCCTCGACGCCGACGCCGACGACTACTACGCGAGCCCCACCACCGCCTGCACCAGCCCGGGCGCCGGCTACGCGCTCACCTCGAGCTACACGGCGCTTGACTGCAACGACGCCAGCTACTCGGCCCGCACCGGCACCGCCGGCGGCACCGACGCCGACACGGACGGCGTGGACGACGACTGCAACGGCTACATCGACGAGGACGCGATGGGCGGCGGCTCGATCCTCGTCAACGAGCTGATGATGGATCCGCAGGGCGCGGGCGTGCAGTGGATCGAGCTCGCCAACACCGAGGCCTTCGACATCCACCTCACCGGCTGGGAGATGAAGCTCACCTACTACAACGGCACCTCGGCCTCGACGCCGGGGCAGATCTGGATCTCGCCGGACGCTGACATCGTCGTGCCCGCTGGCGGGACGGCGCTGCTCTGCGAGGCCGGCAGCAGCTGGGCCACCGCCGCGGTCTGTGACTACTACCTCGCCGAGGACGACGGGCTGAACCCCTTCGACATCTCGGGTGTCGATCAGGACGCCTTTGACCTCGGGTGGGTGCTCTCGAGCAGCCTGTCCGGCGGGGAGTACAACACGATCTCGGTGCGGCTGAACGGGACCGCGATCGACGTCGTCACGGTCAACCCAGCGGCCACCCCCGCCTGGGCTATCCCGGCCGGCAAGTCACTCGAGTTTGGCACGGCGGCGCTCGGGGGCGCGGCCCCGCAGACGGCCAACAACAGCGCGGCCTACTGGTGTGACGCCTCGGGCGCCCACAGCTACACCGACACCTCCAGCCAGGACGGCACGCCGAACGCCACCAACGACTGCGCGCTCTGAGCGGCCGCGAGGGGTATCCTCTGCGGATGGTCCCTCCTCGCGCCGCCTGTGTCGCCGCCCTCCTCCTCGCCGCCTGCTCCTGGGTGGGCGGTAAGGGCCTGGACGCCGACGGCGACGGTGTGTCGGTGGCGGACGGCGACTGCTGGGATCGGGCGGAGGGGCCCCCGGGCTCGGGCCTCGAGGGGGCCGACATCCAGCCCGGCGCGCGTGAGGTCTGGTACGACGGCTTCGACCAGGACTGTGGCTTCGACGATGACTACGACGCGGACGCGGACGGCTACGTGCCCGAGGCCTGGGTGGGGCTGGCCACGGTCGGCCTCGAGGGCAGCGGCGCGCTCCCAGCCGGAGACTGCTGGGACGATCCGAGCGCGACCCCCGGTGACGTCCAGGTCCTGCCCGGCTTCGATACGCTGACGGCGGATGCGGTGAGCCCGGGGGCGTCCGAGCGCTGGTACGACAGCGTCGACCAGGACTGCGCGGGCGACAGCGACTTCGACCAGGACGGAGACGGCTACGACGCGGCCGACCGGGTCCAGCGAGACGGCGGCGCGGGGGAGGACTGCGACGACGCCGACCCGACCTCCTCTCCGGCGGGGGTCGAGCGTTGGTATGACGGGATCGACCAGGACTGTGACGGCGAGGACTGTGACCAGGACGGCGACGGGGAGGGCTCTGGGCAGGGGGTCTGTCCGGGCGCGGACTGCTTCGATGAAGATCCGGCGCTCCCGGCCGAGGAGGTCTATTACAACGGGGTGGATGACGACTGCGAACCTGGCACCGGCGACGGCGACGCCGACGGGGACGGGGCCTGGCTCCTCGGCTACGCGGAGCTGCTCCCCGACGCGGTCCTCCCCGAGGGTGTCCGTGCGGACGACTGCGCCGACAGCGGCACGCTGGCCGCCGAGAACGGGCTGGCAGACCTCGCCGCCGCCGCCGTCCACCCCTCGACGGAGGCCGCGCCCGTCGAAGATCGGCCCTACGATGGCATCGATCAGGACTGTGACGGTCACACCGACTTCGACTGGGATGGGGATGGGGAGGCCTCGGCCGCCTGGCCAGACGCCAGCGGCGGGAGCCCGGTCTATGGTCGGGACTGTATCGACTGTCCGGACCAATGCCGGTCCCCCTCGACCGAGTCGCAGGCCGAGTGGTGCGCCGCGAGCTGCGGCGGTGAGGTCGCCAACCCAGCCTTGATCCCCGCGGCCTCTGTCCACTCCGGCGCAACGGACGCCCCCTACGACGGCACCGATCAGGACTGCGGCGCCGACAACGACTTCGACGCCGACGGCGATGGTTATGTCGGCCTTGGCTACGAGGACGAGGTCAGCCCGGGCTGGCTCACCGGGGACTGCGACGACGCCTCCTCTGCGGTCTCGCCCGCCGCCACCGAGCGCTGCGACACCGTCGAGGACGACGACTGCGACGGGGATGACAACGAGGTCGGCGCGGCGGGCTGCACCACCCGCTACGAGGACGGGGACGGGGACGGGTTCGGCGGCGGGGCGAGCGAGTGCCGTTGCGCCGGGCTGGCCGCTTTCACCGCCGCGGTGGACGGCGACTGCGCAGACGGCGACGGCGCGGTCCACCCCGGCGCCCTCGAGGACTGCGCCACGGCGGGGGATGACGACTGCGACGGCGCCACCGACGAGGAGGGGGCCCTCTCCTGTACGGACTTCTTCGCCGACGCAGACGGCGACGGGCTCGGCGCCGGTCCTCCCCGCTGCGCCTGCGCGTCCAGCGCGGCCTACCCCGTGGCCCTGGGCGCCGACTGCGACGACGCCTACGCCAGCCTGCGCGACGGCGTCGCGGGGGCCGGAGATGACGATCTCGACGGCGAAGATGACGACTGCGACGGCCTCATCGACGAGGGCCTCGTTGTTGGGGGTGAGCTCATCTGGTCGGAGCTGCTCCCGAGCCCCGTCGATGGGGGCAGCCCCTGGGTGGAGCTCCTGAACGTCTCCGGGCGCGCGCTGGTCCTCGATGGGTGGCGGATCACGCTGGACGACGGAGGGGCGGTGCACGAGGAGCTCTGCGTCTCCCCGGACGCCGGCCTCGTGGTCGGCGTCGGGGAGACGCTCCTCCTCTGCGAGGGGGGCACCGCCTGGTCGGAGGGGGCCTGCGACCTCTGGTGGGGGGTGGATGGGGGGCTCGCGGTCTTCGAGAGCTCCACGATCGACTGCCCGGGGTGGAATCCCAGCTTCAGGCTGCCCGAGGCCGTCGTCGGAGGTTCACTCTACCTCTCGGTCCCCGACCCCGACCGGGGGGAGCTGCTGGTCGACCAGCTCCAAGTGGACGGAGATTGGCCGATCTTTGACCTCGGCGCCTCGGGCTCCCTCGACGGAGGCCGGTCCACCGCCGGCGAGAACGACGATCCGGCGGCCTGGTGTGTCGCCGATGGCGCGGGCAGCTACGAGGACGGCGGGGTTCAGCTCGGCACACCAGGGCTCCTGAACCCGGCTTGCCCCTGAGTAAACAGAGCGGCTCCGACATCTGACCTTCACCGGACCGCCGGCCGCTGGGCGGCGCTCCGCCTCGGGCTAAGCTCCGAGCTTCACGGCCACCCGGGGGAGCCCAGCCCAGGGCCGGGAGGGGAGCAGACCGAGATGGAAGTCGAGCGCGAAGCCCAGGGCGACCTGAGCCCGAAGATGCTGTTGGAGCGGGACGGCTTTGTTGGCCCCGTGCCGAGCTACCTCTCCCCGACCGAGGTTGATCGTGTCCGAGAGGTGCTCTTCGACGTGGTCCAGCGGAAGCCCATCCACCCCCTGTACGAGCGCTTCAGCGTGCGGGACTGGCACCTCCTCTCGCCCGAGGTGGACAGCCTGATGAGCCACCCCGCGCTCGCGGACCTCCTCGAGCAGCTCATGGGGCCCGATCTCGCGCTCTGGCGCACCAAGATCTTCCACAAGCGGCCGCGTGACCTCGAGGTGGGCTGGCACCAGGAGTGGGGCCGTTTCAACGGGGAGGAGATCGGAAACGACAAGCCGAGCCTCCGCCCGGTGGGCACCGAGCTCGATCCGTGGAACATCAGCGTGTGGTTCGCCCTCGACGACATGACCTGGAACAACGGGCCCCTCCAGTTCGTGCGGGGATCGCACCACACCCGCTTCCCGATCGAGTTCGTCCCGATGACCGGCTCGGGCTTCTTCCACGAGCCCTTCATCGGGCTCGAGACCCCGGAGGCGGTGGTGCGGTCCGCGGTAGACCGAGACCTCATCCTCGACATCGACACCCGCGATGTCTTCGCCGGGGTCGACTGGTCGGGCTGGTCGATGCGCCAGATGAAGGACCACGTGTACCGCTGGATGGACGCGCGCCGCGCCGCGGTGACGCTGCCCTTTGACGCGCGGCCCTCCTCGCTGGCGACGATGCGGATGAAGAAGGGTGACTTCGTGGTCTTTTATGAGCGGACCATGCACCGCTCCCTCCCGAACAACACCGACGGGCACCGCATGGCCGTCAATTGCCGGGTGACCCCCACCACCACGCTCATCTACCCGGGGAGGCTGGAGGGCGACTTCATCGACGGATCGAACCTCGACATCACGCTGCATCGCAACGTCCTGCTGCGCGGGCAGGCGCGGGATCCCCGGAACGTCTGGCGGGAGGCGGGCTGGGCGGAGCGGCTGACCCCGATGGAGGAGCTCCCGGCGGTCTCGGGGCGGGCTGCGCAGGTGGGCGGCCACTGAGCCACGATCAGCAGAGGCTCGAAGGGCCTCCCGAACGAGGTGTGCGGCAGAAGGGTCAGGGCCGTCGGGCGATGGTCAGGACCTGGATCGGGGTGAAGACCCGGGCCGTCGGCGATCGGCCGAGCCAGGCCCAGGCCTCCACGAGCTCGGCCCACTCGCTGGCGCTGAGGAGGGGCTGGAGCTGGGCGGCCTGACTGAACAGCAGCCGCCCGACCTGTGCCCAGACCGCGGTGCCCGGGCCCCCGGAGAGCTGACGAGGGGCGACAACCTCCACCGTGAGACCGGCGGCGGCGGCGAGGCCGGGCAGGCGCCCGCCGGCGAAGAGGTCGCGCCGTCGAGACCGCTCGAGCGTGCGGAGGGCGGCGACCGCGCGGTCAACGGCCGGCTCGTCGGGGAAGACGCGCATGCCCTCGTGGAGCTGATCCTGGAGGATGAGGCGCCCGCCCCGCGCGAGCCCGCCGATGAGCCGCTGCAGGCCGAGCTCCGGGGTGGGCAGCTCGGCCATCACGCCGCGGGCCAGCACGAGGTCCCACGGGCCGCCGAGGCGGGTGCGATAGAGGTCCCCCTCGATGACCCCGGCCTGGGGTCGGCTCCCGAGGGCGCGGCGGGACTGGAGCACCGCGGCGGGGTCGCGATCGATCCCCACCACCCAGCCGCTTGGGCCGACCCACCGGCTCAGCTCGGCGAGGAGGTGCCCGTCTCCGCAGCCGACCTCCAGCACCCGCGCGCCGGCCACGAGGCCGTGCTGGCGGGCGGGGGTGATCAGGCTGTCGAGCCAGAGGGCGTGGTGTTCGGCTTGGAGCTGCCGCGACGCCTCCTCGGCCCCCGGGGCGTCTTCGGCGTCGAGGTAGTCGCTCGGCCCGAGGCGTTCGGTCACCAGCGACCCCGGAGCTGCTGGGCGTCTCGACGGTCTCGGCGGTCGAGGCGACCGTGCTCCCGTTCGATGCTGGCCATCAGGGTGCGCGGGGGCGGCGGCGGGCTGTGATCGACATAGAGCGTGCGTGCGACCGAGGCAGGACCGCGCTTCTCGGCGAGGCCCACCACCTCGAGCACCCGGAGGCCGCCCGGGGTGACCACCTCGACCCGGTCGCCCAGCTTGACCGCGTGGGCGGGCTTCACCCCACCCTCGTTCACCCGGACGTGGCCACCGTCGCAGGACTCCGTCGCCGACGTCCGCGTCTTGAACATTCGGGCGGCCCAGAGCCACTTGTCCACCCGCACGGACTTCAGGCGGGGATCGTGTCCGCTGGCGCCGGGTGGGCCCTCGCTGACCGCGTCGCCGTCGCCTTCTTCGCCTTCCTGCTCTCGCTCGGGGGTGGGTCGGAACATGGTGCACCGGCAGCGGGGAGAGGGGGTTAGGGTCACCCGATGCGCATCGCCTTTTATTACGACGTCGTCTGCCCGTATGCCCGGATCGGGTACCACCGTCTGCTGCGCCTCGCCGCCGCGACGGGCGCCGAGGTGGAGCTCCGCCCGATCCTGCTCGGCGGCATCTTTCAAGAGGTGGGCACGGCCGCCGTCCCCGCCGCTGCGTGGGGGCCCGCGAAGTTCGCCCACGGGGAGCGCGACATCGCCTTGCAGACCGCGCGGGCTGACCTCCCGTTTTGTCGGCCGGCCAGCCACCCACAGCGCACCGTGAGCGCGATGCGCCTGCTCACCCTCGCCGAGGGGGCCACGCGCGCTGCGCTCACGCACGCGCTCTTCGAGGCCTACTGGGCGGAGGGCGCTGAGCTCACCGCCGAGCTCATCGCTGGCCTCGCGCGGGCCCATGGCATCGATCCCGAGCGCCTCACCGAGGAGTCCACCAAGCGGGCCCTGCGGGAGAACACCGCGGCGGCCGCGGCGGCGGGGGTGATCGGCGTGCCGGCCTTCGGCCTCGGTGACCGGCTCTGGTGGGGGCAGGATCGGCTCCACCTCCTCGAGGCCGCGCTCCTGGGCCGCCGGGTCGAGCCGATGGTGCGCCTCTCCAACCGCACGGGCCGTCGCTTGAGGGTCTTCCACGACTTCTCGAGCCCCTTCAGCTACATCGCCTCCACCCAGGTCGAGGCGATCGCCCGCCGGCACGGCAGCGAGGTCGAGTGGGTGCCGATGCTCCTCGGGGCGGTCTTCAAGGCGGTGGGCACCCCGGAGGTGCCGCTGTTCACGCTGCCGGAGGCGAAGCAGGCCTGGGTGGCCCGCGATCTGGGCGAGCAGGCGGACTGGTGGGGGATCGACTTCAGCTTCCCGGCCCACTTCCCCCTCCGATCCGTGCTCCCCCTGCGGGTGAGCATCTTGGAGCCGCGGGCGATCCACCCGATGTATCGGGCCTATTGGGCTCAGGGCCGAGACATCGGCGACCCCGCCGTGCTGGCGGAGGTGCTGACCGAGGGGGGGCTCGACCCTGCGCTCGTGCAACGGGCGAACGAGCCGGCGGTCAAGGATCGGCTGCGGGCCAACACCGAGGCCGCGGTGGCCGCGGGGGTCTTCGGGGCCCCGTCCTTCATCGTCGATGACGAGCCCGTCGTCTGGGGCCAGGATCGGCTCTCCCTGCTCGAGGACATCCTGGCGGGCTGGAGCCCGGCGATCGCGACGCCGGCCCCGCCGCGGGCGGCGGGCTGAAGGTGGCGCGTCGGTACCTGCTCGGTCTGCTCCTGGTCGGCGGCGCGGGGGCCCGGGCCGTGGAGCCCGCGCGCGGAGCGGCGGAGGGCATGCCCCCGGCCGTCGAGACCTGGGCCGATCGCCTCGAGGCCCACTACGGGCCCCAGGGGGCCACGCTCGACTTCCACTATGGGCCCCCGGCTCCCGCCTGGCCGCTCTGCCCGAGCGCCTTGCCGGGGGGCGACGTCGCGATCCGCTCCGCGCGGGACCCCGAGCTCAGCGCCCGCTTCGCCGCCGAGGGGGCGCAGATGATCCAGCGCTGCCAGGCGCTGACCTACATCTCGTGGGAGCTCTGGGTCGAGGTGAAGCCCTCCGATCAGCGGGCCTTCGCCCCCGTGGTCCTCCGCATCACCCACCTGCCCGATGATCGCGATCCGACAGCCCTCCTGGAAGAGCTGCCGCGCCTCGGCGCCCGCGCCACCCGTGACAGCGACGCCGCATTTGCAGTGGGGCGCGACATCGTGGAGCTCCACACGAGCTGCAAGACGAGCGTGCTGCTCACCTACGAGGTGGGCGAGCTCGTCGCGGCCCTCGATCAGCCGCCGTCCACGCCAGCGAGCGATGTGTCGGTGAGCGATCCGATCTTGTGGAGCCCCTGCGCGGTGGAGCACTTCGAGCGCCGCGATCGGGCCTGGCTCGCCGAGCAGGCCGCCGAGCCCCGCACTTGGTTCGGGCTCTCCTTGCCCGAGGCTCGGGTCCGCAAGGGCGCCGCGCCGGGATTGGCCCCGTGATCGCGGTGGGACGGGCGCCGGCCGCGCCGGGTGTGGATGCCGGTCTTCGGCGAGGATCGGGCCCCCAATGGGCCCTTCTCACACGTTTCTCACAAGAACAGAGATCGGCCCTGCGAGGCCCCCGCTCCGGGCGATCGGGGCGTTTCGGCCGTGCTGATCTTGAGTACGTCGCCCTCTTGGCGGGGCCCGGCCACGGTAGGCGCCCGAAGCCGCTGAGGAAGCTCGGATTGACTGGTGTCGGAGCGCATGGTACCCCTGGCAGCCGCTGAGGGTGCTTGGGCAGCGCGGATCGCGTCGGTTCGAGCTCCCTGTGAGATCAACCCGGTGAGATCAACCCGGTGAGATCAAGCGGTGGTTCTCCCATCGACTTGCAGAGCCCGGAAGGTTTTTGCAAACCGCAGACCCACCGGCAGAGTCCTTTCCCGCATCATCAAGCTCATTCGTGTCCGGCAATGAAACGACACGGGCCCCGCGCCCGGATGGAGTCCCGATGTTCGAAGCGATGCAAAAGGCGTTTGAGGGCGGCGGTATCTGGATGTACCCCATCCTGATCTGCGGAATCCTGGTGGTGTCCATCACGGTCGAGCGCGTCTTCTTCCTCTACGTCACCGTGCGGGAAGACAAGTCGGCCCTCCTCAAGGGGCTGAACAACCACGTGCTCCGCGGCGACCTCAACGGTGCCATCCGCTTCATCAACAGCCAGAAGCAGGGCCCCATCTCCCGCATCCTCAAGGCCGGCCTCCTCAAGGCGCACCGCGATGATCTCGAAGTGCAGGCCGCCCTCGACGAGGCGAGCCTCCGTGAGGTCCCCGATATCGAGAAGCGCGTGGGCTTCCTCGCCGTGCTCTCGAACGGCGCGACCCTCCTCGGCCTCCTCGGCACCATCGAAGGCATGATCAAGTGCTTCGAGGCCGTGGCCCACGTGGACGCCTCCCAGAAGGCGACCATCCTCGCCGGCGGTATCTCCGAGGCCATGAACTGCACCGCCTTCGGTCTGGCCACGGCCATCCCGGCGCTCTTCATCTTCGGCTGGCTGCAGTCCAAGGTTCAGCACATCACCGACGCGATCAACGAGTCCGTCGTGACCGAGATGAACCTCGTCCTCGCCAATCGTCGGCTCTTCAAGGGCCAGGAAGAGATGGAAGGCGCAGGCGCCCAGGCCAAGTGATTTCGGCCCCTTCAAGCTGCTGAGGTGAACCATGGGTGTCTCCGTCGATACCGGCGGGAAGGGCGGGAGAGGCAAGTCGAAGAACTTCGATTTGAACCTCGTGCCCTTCATCGACCTCCTCTCCGCGATCATCACCTTCCTCATCTCCACGGCCGTCTGGCTGCAGATGAGCTCGATGAACGTGGACCAGGAGATCTCGCAGCCGAACACCGAGGAAACTCCTCCTGACAAGCCGCCTCTGCCGCCGCTCACCATCCACATCCGGGCAGACGGTGTGGCGGTGCTGCGGAAGATCGAGGAGATGAAGAACTTCCCCTCGATCGGTGAAGGTGAGTATGACTGGGTCGCGATCGAGGAGGTCGTCAAGACCGACCGCGAGACCAACCCGGAAGAGAAGCAGGTGGTCATCGTGACCGACGACGGCGTGACCTACGAGCACATGATCCACTCCTTGGACATCTCTCGTATTCACGGCTTCGACAAGACCCTCCTCGGCGGGGGCCCCGCCAGCACCAACATGAAGCTCAGCACCCCCGTGCCCGGAGCCCCCGCTCCGGCCGGCGGCTGAGGAGGTCCAATGCCTGTTTCCGTCCCTCAGAGGCGGCACTTCCTGAAGCCGATGGGCAAGCTGCGCAGCGGGCCCTTCAGCCACGGCAAGAAGAGCGGCATGATCTCGTTGAACCTGACCGCCATGGTGGACATGTTCACGGTTATCGTCATCTTCCTCCTGCAGAGCTTCGCCGCCTCCGGCGAGCTCAACATCACGCAGAAAGATCTCGTGATGCCGGGCGCGAAGAAGGCCGAGCTCCTCGCCGAGACCGGCCCCGTGATCACCCTTTTTCAGGGCACGGTGTTGGTTGAAGGCAAGGAGGTCGCGACCCAGGACAAGCTGGACGAAGCCGAGCAAGGCATCCCTGAGCTCACCGAGCAGCTGAAGGCGGTTCGGGAGCGTGAGGAGAAGCTGGCGGAGCGCCTGGGCAAGCCCCGGGACCCCACCAAGGCCTTCGACGGTCACATCATCGTTCAGGCGGACAAGACCACCGACTTCCTCCTCGTCCGCAAGGTCATCTTCTCGATGAACTCAGCGGGCTGGGCCCACGTCAACTTCGCCGTGAAGGACGAGTCCTCGTCCCTCAAACCGGCAGAGGGCGAGGGCGCAGAGGGCGCGGAGGGCGGCGGCGGCTGATCTTAGCCTCGTCCCCCAAAGAACCGGCGGCCTCCCGCCGGTTTTTTTGCGTCCATCTCCGACATCCCGATCTTTGCTATACTCGCGCCGCTGCTCCCCCGGAGGTTCCTCATGTCTGCACGGCCGAACTTGTCTCTCCCCGCTCCTCTCCCGCGCCTCGGGCTGATGGGCGGGCTCCTCGCCCTGACCGTCCTCGGCGCCTGCACGAACAAGCGGGCCGAGGAAGAGGCCAAGAAGAAGGCGGAGGCTGAGGCCAAGCCAGCCTGTGACCTCACCCCGGAGACCCTCCCCGAGAAGGCGTTCATCCGCGAGATCGACGGCGCTAATGGGAAGGAGGATGACCTCCTCGCCCGCGCCCGCTTCTTCAAAGACGGTGACACGCTCAAGGTGAAGTACAACGCCCGCGCGCTCACCGACATGTACACGTTCAGCTGTGCCCCCGAGAAGGACGGCCTCATCTGCCTCGAAGACGCGCCGCGCCTCGGCGACTTCTGCCGGAGCCTGATCGCCAACGGCAAGGAGTGCACGGCCGCAGAGGTGGCTGCCGTCACGGGAGCCTCGGTGGAGGAGGCCCAGAAGGAGGTCGACAAGGTGCTCGAGGAGGTCAAGAAGCTCCCCGAGAAGGAGCTCGCGGACATGAAGCTGATGTTCAACCAGCCGAACAACCAGCTCCGCGGTGTGATCCACGTGAAGATCAAGACCGAGAAGTGCCGGATCAACATCTCGGATCGGTACCAGACCATGACCTTCGGTCAGGTCCGAGAGATGGAGAACATCGTCGGCACCTCCGCCTTCAATCGCACCGACAAGGAGCTCGTCTTCGAGCACTGCAAGGAGAGCAAGAGCCTCGTCGCCCTCTCCGCGCCCGGCGCCGCGGCCAAGCCCGGGGAGTCGGTGATCGACTGGGGGGTCGGCGCGGCCGTGCCCTTCCGCTACGTGGGTGAGATCACCGCGAAGGCGGAGGCCGGCTGTACCTATACCCAGGACACCTTCGTGCAGTACGAGCCGGTGCAGAAGGGGGCACCGGTGGCCGACGAGGGCGGGAAGCTCGCCTGGGGCTTCGATCATGCCTTCAGCAAGGCGGGCAAGTACGTGGTGACCGTGTACCGCGACAAGTCCTGCGGCGGCGCCGCGCCAGAGCGGGTGGACGTCCTCTGTCAGGCGGTGCGGATCAAGTAGCGCCGACCGCGCGGCGCCGGGCCCCGCCGAGGGCGCAGAGCAGGCCGAAGAGGGGCAGCAGGGCTGTGCGCTCGGCGTGGCCCCGCGCTCGGGAGAGGGTTGAGCAGCCCCCCTCCGGCTCTGGCTGGAAGGGGGCCGCACCTTCGCCCCCTCCGCCCTCCGTGAGGCCGCCGCCCTGGGGCTCCCCGGTCTCCGAGCCCGCCTCGGCCAGGAGGGGCTCAATCCAGGAGAGCTGCTGGTCGAGGCGGGTGGCGGCGGCTCCTCCGCTCTCGCAGAGCGTGTCGGGGTCGTCACCGAAGACGAAGGAGCTGACGCCGACGAGCACCAGCTCGCCGTCCGGATCGGCGCGGAGGACGGCGCCGCCCGAGTCGCCCTCGCAGAGGTTCTGTCGGTCTTCGACGTCCCACGCGTAGAGGAGCTGGTCGTCCCAGGCGATGAGCGGCATCTCGACTGCGCGGCGGGCGCCGGCGTCGGAGCGCCCGTCGCCGGTGGTGCCCCAGCCCACCCAGAGCAGGTCGGTCTCGGTCCAGTCTGCGGTGGGGGTGAGGGCCTCGAGCCGGAAGACGGGCGCGAGCTCAATCGCGGCGTCGAGCTCGACCAGACCGACGTCGTGGGCCACCCCGGCCTCGCCGAAGCGGTAGCCGGGGTGCGCCGTGGCGCCCCGCACACCGACGGACTCCGAGAGCCGGGTGAGGTCGCTGCCGACCCCGAACCAGGCCGACCGCCCCTCGCGGATGCCGTCGAGCAGCGGCCCGACGCAGTGCCCCGCCGTCAGCACCCAGCGGGGCTCGATGAGCTCCCCCGAGCAGAGGAGCTCACAGCGGGCCCCGTCACAGGTGAAGAGGGCGCCGACGCCGGGCGCCTCGTCGGTGGGGCTGCCGTTGACCACGGGCGGTGGCGCCTGTCCCCAGGCGCTCGAGGCGCCGAAGATCAACCAGAGGCCGAGGGAGGCGACATGCGGCGCTGTTGGCGGGACCCGCATGGCCTCTCCAGGCCCGGCCCCGCCTACTCGCAGCGCAGCCGGATGTGCATGTGGTTCTTGTGGCCCACCGTGTGCTGGACCACGCCCGAGAGCTCCCAGCGCTTGGCCGTGCCGGGGAGGGGGAAGATGGCGTCGGCCTCGGCGAGGGAGAGCTCTCCCGAGCTGATCGTGTACCGCCGGAGGGCGTTGATCAAGCTCTGGTCGAGCAGGATGCGGTCGACCTCACCCGTAGAGAGGAAGGAGCGGATGAGCAGCCAGTTGGCCTCGAGGTCGAGCTCGCTCGGGGTGAAGTTGCGAAAGCCCTTCGGGCTCTGCTTGCCCTTCGCGGCATAGAGGCCGATGTCGGCGTCGATACCGGAGCGGTGAGACTTGTGCCCTGGGAAGTTGCCGCCGCGCTCCTGCGAGATGTCGCCGACGAGGAAGGGGTCAGCGTCGGGGAGGAGCCAGGCGACCTCTTGGGCCGCGCTGACGATGGTGTCGACCATCGCTTGGGTGCCCCAGGTGGAGCTCGGGTTGTAGCGGACGAAGAGCTCGGGCATCCAGGGGAGCTGAACGGGGTCGCTCAGGCGCTGGGCGTCACAGCGGGAGAGGGAGTCAAGGCCGGTGTCGTCGAAGCGGGGTTCCGCGCTATCGGAGATCTGGGGTGCTTCCGCGTCGAGGTCAGGGCCCTTCTTCTGGGCGCTCGCCGCGGAAATGAGGCTGGCCAGGATCAACAGTACGGTCATCAGCCGGCGGTCTCGGAGGAGTCGGGGGTTGTTTGGGAACGACCCGAGGCGCGGAACAGCGGCAGGGAGCTCTACGGGTGCAGGAGCCGGAGGAGGGCAGCGGAGCCGCCAGCCAGGGACACTCTGCGCTTTCGTGGAACAGGTGGTTTACAGCCGCCACCGGGAAGCACTGCGAAAGTAACTACGCACCCCCAATTTGTGCAACAGCAATGTGACGAATTACTTCAAGATAGTTCATGGCGCCTTTGAACTAGCGGCTTTGTTCCACGACTCCCGGAGGGTGGCCGCAGCCTTGGCGTAGCGCGGGTCGCCGGTCTTGCGGGTGGTCGCCTCGAGCAGGAGGGCCGCCTCTTCGACCCTCCCGAGCCGGGTCGCGGTGGACGCGAGGGCCGCGGCGACCCCGGGGTCCGGGTGCCGCTCGAGGGCGTCGACCAGCACGCTGAGGGCGCCCTGGGGATCGCCCTTCTTGAGGAGGAGGCGGGAGAGGGCGAGGGGTGGCGAGGCGCTGCCCGGGAAGCTCCGGATGGCCGCGCGGAGCCCGGCCTCGGCGGTGGGGACATCGCCGGACTCCGCGGTGGCGAGGGCGAGGCCGACGACGAGGTTCACGTCGTCGGGGCGGGCAGAGGCGGCCTGGGCGAGCCAGGTGCGGGCCTCGAGGGGGCGGCGCTGTCCGAGGAGGAAGCCGCCGAGGGCTCCGGCCACGTCTGCGCTCCCGGGCATGCGGTCGAGGGCGGCGCGGAGGTCCTCCTCGGCGCCGGGGAGCTGCCCGCGCGCCTGTCGCACGTTGCCCCGCACGAGGAGGGCCCAGCCCGAGCGGGGGTTGCCCTTCACGATGGCGTCGAGGCGCTGGAGCGTGCCGGCGGGGTCCCGGCCGATGGTGGAGCGGACCTCGAGGAGGCCCTTGGCCGCCGCGCCCTGGAGGAGGCCCGACCGCACCTCGTCCACCAGGGCGGCCTCCGTGCGGACGTCGGCGTCGTCGGGGCGGGCCTGGCTGGCGCGGCGGTACGCAGCCGCGGCCTCTGCCCAGCGCTCGGCCGAGAAGCAGGCCCGGGCGAGGTTCATCTGCACGAGGCCGTCAGTGGGGTGGAAGACCGAGGCCTTCTCGAGGGTGATCACCGCCTCTCCGGGGGCCAGCTCCGCGATCGTCAGCCAGGCGCTGCGGTTGCGGGGGGCGGCCGCTACGGCGCGGCGTGCGGTGGCGAGGGCCTGGTCGCGGTCCCCTTGGCTCCGCCACGTGGCGATGAGGCCGGTCCAGGCCTCGGCCAGGGCGGGATCTCGGGCGACCGCGCGGCCATACGACTCGGTGGCGGAGATGAAGCTGCGCTTGGAGCGCTGCACCGCCCCCATGCCCATCCAGGCGCGGGCGTGCTCCGGCTCGAGCTGGAGGGCCGCCTGGTAGCGCTGCGCCGCGGTGGTGGGCTCCATCGTGGCCCGCGCCGCGAGGTACCAGGCGTCGGCGGAGGGCCTCGACTGCGCGCGCTGGAGGTAGATCTGCTCGGCCTCGGTGCCGCGGGAGAGCGTCCCCATGAGGTCGATGAAGAGCTCAGCCGCCGCCACGTCGCTCTGGACCTCGCGGGTGCGCGCCTCGAGCAGCGCGTAGGCCGTCGGCAGCTCCCCGCGTTCGAGCAGCTCTTCGGCGGTCTCGACGGGCCCGGCGTGGGCCAGGCCGCCCTGCAGGAGGCCGAACGAGAGGCCGATCAGCAGGAGGCCAGTCACAGAGAGAGATCGGGCGAGCATCTGCGCTCCCGGAGGGCGGCGGCGAGGGAGGACGGGCGCGAGGGAGGACGGGGGCGCTCGGTTAATGGGTTCTCGGGCCGGGGGCCGGTCGGCGGCGCCCCCGTGTAGGTCTGCCGCAGGCGCCCCCAGCGGGGCCCACCCGTGGCAGAATGGGGGCGTGTTCATTGCGACTTGGTCGCGCCTCCGGGGCGCAGGCCGATCAGGGAGAGTGTGTATGGGGAGGCTCGCGCTGCTGCTTCTGCTGGTCCCGACGGGCGCCTTCGCGGCCCGAAAGCCCGAGGTGGTCGTGGTGGGCGCCCACGTGGCCAACCAGGACGGTGACGCCGCCCGGGGCACCGCCGAGGCCCTGGCGGCGGCCGTGAGCGGTGGGGGCAAGCTCGTCGCCCTGTCCTCGGCCGAGGTGAGTGAGCGCCTCTCCGGCCGACAAGACCTGGTCGTCGAAGACACCTTCCTGCGCGTGGGCCGCCAGAAGCTCGAAGAGGGGCGCATCCTCTACGAGCGGGCTGACTTCGAAGGCTCGGTGGCCTCGCTCAACGCGGCGGTCCAGAGCCTCGAGGATGGGCTGCTCGGCACCCCCAACAACCGCGACCTCATCGACTCCCTGCTCCTCCTCGGGCTCGCCCTCGTCGGCAATGGGGATGAGGATGGCGCCCGGGCGGCCTTCGGCAAGGTGGTCCTGCTCGACCCCACCCGCGAGCTCGATCGGGTCAACTACGCGCCTGGCGTGGTGAGCCTCTTCGCCGAAGTGCGCGCCGCCGTGCAGGCCCAGCCCAAGGCCCGCCTCACCATCGTGGGGGAGGGCAGCCAGTATGTCGATGGCATCGAGAACCTCGCCGAGGTCGCCTCCTTGCTCCCGGGCGTCCACCATGTGCTCGTGGTCGCCGCCGATGGGCGCCGAGACTTCGCCACCCTCAGCCTCGATCCCGGTCAGCGCCTCACCTGGACCGCCGCGCTCAGCGGCCGCAGCCTCGGGGCGCCCGCCTCCACCGCCGACGAGCGGAGCGAGCAGACCGCGGCTCTCTACAAGTCGCTCGGCACCTACGCCAACACCGACCTCGTGATGCTCGCCGGCGAGTCTGGGGACGGCAAGGTGGTGGTCCAGCTCTACGAGCCCCGGACCGGGAATTTCTCCAAGGAGGTCTCGGCTGAGGCCGGCTCCGATCCCGAGGGGGCCCTGCTCGACCTCGTGCCTTCGCTGCTCGCGTATGTGAGCGATCAGGGGAAGCTGCGCTCCGATCGGATCTCGCCTCGCACCGTGCCCCTCGATCGCTCGACCAACCGCGTGTTGACCGACCTCCTCCTCCGACCCGCTGCGGATGAGCCGGTCGCAGCCGCTCGGGGGGGCGGCCTGCCCTGGTACCTCTGGGCGGGGGCCGGCGTGGCCGTCGCAGGCGGGGTGACCGGCCTCGTGATCGGCCTCTCCGGCGACGAGGGCGGCGAGGCCGGCAACGGTGGAGACGGCGGCGGCGGTGAGCCCGTGCTGGTCGACAAGGGCACGGTCACCATCCACGCCCCCTGACGGCGCCGGGCCGCCTCCTTCGTGGGGAGTTGGGGTGCGGCCGAGCGAGGGGTGGACTTGCGCGCTGGCTCTTGCTATGTCAAGAGGACATAGAGATCTGATCTCACCATGATCCGAGCTCTCCTCCTCTCGGGCCCCCGCTCCCGCGGCTCCTGCTCCTGCAGGCCGCCGGTGGTCCTCGCCGCCCCCCGCCGCCCTCCCCGGACGCCCCCCCATGTCCACTGCCACCGCCACCGCGACCTCCCCCCTGTCCTTCGATGAGCTGCCCCGCGGCGCCGGTGGCGCTGGCGCCGCCGAGCAGATCGCGCGCACCCTGAACGAGCAGGGTGTGAACGCGGCCGCCACCCTCTACGATGAGGCGCTGGCCCTCGCGCGGGAGGGCAAGCTGAGCCCGGCCTCCGAGCGGCTGCGGATGCTGCTGGTGCTCGACCCCGCAGACGCTGACGCCGCCTTGCTCCTCGGGAAGGTGCTCGCCGCGCGGGGCCAGTGGCAGGAGTCCCTCGCCAACCTCGACACCGCCCTGGCCAAGGGCGCGATCCTTCCCGAGGGGCTCCGCGACGAGGTCGAGGGCCGCCTCCGGGCTCAGGTCTCGGAGAGCGAAGACCTGCGCAATCAGGTCACCACCCGCGACAAGAGCGAGGTGCGCAACCTCCGCGCCGAGGCCAAGCGCCTGCGCAGCGAGAACGCCTCGATGGAGCTCCAGGTCGAGGAGCTCACCCGGCGCGTCAAGCTGTGGAGCAGCGCCACGGCCCTGGTCGCAGGCTGCGCCTCGGCCCTCCTGCTGGCCGCGATGCTCTTCGGCGGCCCCAGCAGCGACACACCGGCCCCCGCCGCCGCCCCGGCCCTCGCCGCCGCCCCGGCGGTGGTCGCCGAGCCCGGAGCGATCGCCGTCGCCGGTGAGCCTGCCGCCGCCCCCGTCGCCGGTGGGGCGCCCACCATGACCTCCGTGCCCGTGAGCGCCCCCACCGTCGGGAGCGCCGGCGTGCCCACGATGACCGCTGCGCCGGTCGTGGCTGGCGCGCCGGTCGTGGCCGCCGCGCCGGTCGTGGCCTCGGCGCCGGTCGTGGCCTCTGCCCCCGTCGCTGCCCCCGTCGTCGCGCCGAAGCCTGTGGCGGCGCCCGTGAAGGCCTCGGTGCCCGCCCCGTCGGCCAAGCCCGGCCTCCCCAAGGCCGCGCCGAAGGCTGCAGCCAAGCCCGTCGCCGTGGCCGCGAAGGCCACCCACACGGTGCGCTCGGGCGACACCCTCGGCAGCATCGCGCAGAAGTACTACGGCGACTCTTCGAAGTGGAAGGGCATCGTGTCGGCCAACCCGGACACCCTGCACGGCTCCAAGAGCCTTCAGCCGGGCATGAAGCTCAAGATCCCGCGTGAGTCGAACGCGAAGAAGAAGTAGGCCTGAAGAAGTAGGCCTGAAGAAGTAGGCCTCAAGAAGTAGGTCCGTGGGCCCCGCCCCCCTCTCGGTGAGGAGGGCGGCCCCCGTCGCTCCCCGGCGCCTAGAGCGCCTCGGCGCTCAGAGCACCTCGTCGCTCAGAGCTTCCCGGCGTCGATGTTCCAGGTGAAGGTCTGGGCCTCGAGCTTGCCGAGCAGCTCCTTGTCGAAGTTCTTCTTCTCGGCGTTCCAGACGTACTTCTTGAGCTCGCGTTGGTCGTCGGCGGCCACGTAGAGCTCGGGCTTGCCGTCCCCGTCCATGTCGAAGGGGGCGGTGGTGTGCTCGAAGCCGCCGGAGTTGGCGTCGAAGTTGGTCTGGGCCCAGGTCCAGGGCTGGCCCTTGGCGCCGGCGGTCCACACGATGTGGTAGAGCCCCGTCTTCATGGCGGCGGCCACCAGCTCCTTCTTGCCGTCACCGTCAAAGTCTCCGGCGACGAGGAAGCGGGTCTGACGGTCGGCGATCGTGCCCACGACGGTGTGCGTGAACTTGCCATCATCGAAGTGGTACTGGCGGATCTCGACCGGCTTGACGATGGCCTTGTTGGAGTCGATCTCCGCCTCCTGGACGCTGAAGAACTCGGCCTTGCCGTCGCCGTCGAGGTCGTTGACCAGCACCTCCTTGGCGTGGGTGTTGCCCTCTTCGCCGTCGACGACCGTGCGCTTGTAGGTGGTGCCGTCCCAGCGGTACATCACGACGAAGCCGGGCTGGGAGGCGCTCGAGGAGTTGCGGTCGGACGGGGTGGCGAAGAACTCCTTCTTGCCGTCGCCGTCGATGTCGCCGATCTCGATCTCGTGGACGAAGGTGTCCTTCTTCGCGTCGAGCTCGATGACCTCGGGGGCGCCGCCCGGGGCGTCGGGCGGGTTGTAGACCGCGATCACGCCGCCGTCGTGGGTGGCCATCACCCACTCGTCCTTGCCGTCGCCGTCGACGTCGCCGATCTCGAGGTCCCGCAGCCGGTTGAACTTACCGCCCCAGGACTTCTCCCAGAGCTTGTCCTGCTTCCAGGCGCCGTCCGCGAACTGCCACTTCTTGAGGATGGCCTTCTCGCCGGCGATGGTCAGGATGCCGCCGTCGTGGAAGAGGGCCTTGTGGAAGACGTTGGAGTCGCCGTCTTCGAGGCGGGTGGCCTTCCAGCCGGCCGCGCCCTGGCGCCAGATCTGCAGGCGGGCGGGGCCGGGCTTGGGCTTGCCGTTGGCGCCGGTCATGAACCAGGCCTGGCTGAGCACGATCGCCGGCTCGGCGGGCCCGTCCAGGGCCTCCTGGACGGGGACGTAAGCGACCTCGGCGGGGGCCTCGACCTTGCTGGCCTCGACCTTGGTGGCCTTCCCCTCCTTGTCGGACTTCTTGACCCCCTCCTTGCCCTTGTCTCCGCCGCAGGCGCCCGTCAGGCTGAGGGCGCCGAGGGCGCCGAGGAGGAGGAGGAGGCGGGTGCGGGCGGGATGGTCGGCCATGGGAGCTCCTGGAGAGACCCCGGCGATTATCCGCGGCGTCGCCGCCGGTCCAGCGGGGCGACCTCGGGGACGGCCTCGGTGGCGCCCTTGATGCGGGGGCGCCGCTTCTCGCGGTGCACCGGCGCGGTGTCCTCGCCCTTGACGGCCCAGGAGAAGGGATCTGCGGCGCGCCAGACGGCGTAATGACCGTCCTGGGAGGGGCAGTCGACGGTGAGGAAGCACTGGCGGAGCAGCGGCTCGACCGGCTCGTGGCGCTGCACCACCAGCCAGAGGTCGCCCCCCTCGAGCAGCCGGGGCGGGGCGGCCCGCACCAGGGCCTCGAGCACGCTGCGGGTGCGGTCCTTGCCTCGGTGCAGGGGCGGGTTGCTGAAGATGTGGTGGTAGCGCTGCCAGGCCGGGAGGGCGCCGGGGCCGTCGCCGGTGAGGGCCATCGCGCCGACGGCGTTCTCGCGGGCGGCGGCGATGGCGAGGGCGTCGGAGTCGATCATCTGCACCCGCGCCGAGGGGGTGCCCTTGAGCACGGCGGCGCTGATGACGCCCGTGCCGCACGCGAAGTCGAGCACCTGCGCCCCGTCGGCCACCTTGGGCAGCGCGTGGAGCAGCAGCGCGGTGCCGGCGTCGAGCCCGCCCTTGGCGAAGAGGCCCGGGTAGCGGGTCCAGGGCACGGGGCCCCAGGGCATCTCCACGGGCTCCCGCGTCTTCCAGTCGGCGAGGGTGGGCTTGAGGCCCGGGATCTCGGCCGGCCGCACGGCCATCCACACGCGGCAGTGCCGCATGGTGCTCAGCGTCTCGAGGTCGGAGAAGAGCGCGCCGATGCGGGTGTCGGCCGACTTCACGCCCTCGTCGTTCGCGCCGTAGACGAAGAGCCGCCCGCCGGGGGCGAGGCGCGCGGCCGTGGCGTGGAGGGCGACCTCGAAGGCGTCCCGGTCGCGCTGGAAGCGGAGGGTGGCCTGCTGGCAGACCCCCTCGGCGGGCCAGGGCTTGCCGATGCGGGGGCCGACGGTGACGCGGTTCCAGCTCCGGACCGCGTGACCGCGCTCGACGAGGCCGGCTTCGACGCCGCCGTCGTCGTCATCGGCGACGAAGACGTCGTCACCGGCGGGGAGATCGGGCAGGCTCAACAGCAGCGCCTCGGTGGCGGCGTGCTGGCGGATGTCGGGCGATGGGAAGAGGGGGCGGCTCATGCGGGGCGGCCTAATCGGGCGGACGGGCGGCACCCACCCGGGATAGCCCGACCGCGTCGTGGAATTCTCGGAGGGGGTGCCGGATGTCCAGCGGGAGAGGGCCGATGTCGGGCCGCGTCGTGCTCGTGACGGGGGCGAATTCGGGCATCGGGCGGGTCTCCTCCCGCGTCCTCGCCGAGCGGGGGGCCCACGTCGTGATGGTGTGCCGAGACCTCGGTCGCGGCCAGGAGGCCCTCTCGGAGGTGCAGCGGGCGGGCTCGGCCGAGCTCATGCGCTGCGACCTCTCCTCCCTCGCCGATGTCCGCCGCTTCGCCCTGGCCTTCCTCGCCCGCCACCCCGCGCTCCACGTGCTGCTCAACAACGCCGGCGCCTACCAGGCCGAGCGGCGCGAGACGGCAGACGGCCTCGAGCTCAGCTTCGGCGCCAACCACCTCGGGCCCTACCTGCTCACCCGCCTGCTCCTCGACCGGCTGCGGGAGAGCGGGGGCGCCCGCATCGTCAACGTCGCCTCGGGGGCCCACCGCCTCGGCCGGGTGGTGCTCGATGACCTGCAATGGCAACGGCGCCGTTACGTCGGCTTCCTCGCGTATGCAGACTCGAAGCTGATGAACATCCTCTTCACCCGCGAGCTGGCGGCGCGGCTGCGCGGCAGCGGCGTCACGGCGAACAGCCTCCACCCGGGGGCGATCCGCAGCGGCTTCGCGGTGCAAGACACGGGCGCCTTCGCCCGCCTGACCGCGCTCGTCGGGCCCGCGCTCCTCTCCGCCGAGGAGGGCGCGGCCACCCAGCTCCACCTCTGCTGCGCGCCGGAGCTCGCCCTGGTGAGCGGGGAGTACTTCTCCAGCCGCCGCGTGAAGGCGCCCTGGCCGCAGGCGCGTGATGACAAGGCTGCGCGCAGCCTCTGGGAGGCCTCGGAGCGGCTGGCGGGGCTCTGAGGCGGAGGCCCGCCCGGCCGCCGGTCGCTCAGGCCTTCGCCACCGCCGCCGACCAGGCCGCCTTACGAGCCGCCACGTCCTCGGCGGGCATTTGGGGTTCGAAGCGGCGGTCGACCACCCAAGCCGCCGAGATCGCCTCGGTCGAGCTCCAGAGGCCGACGCCGAGGCCGGCGAGGAAGGCCGCGCCGAGGGCGGTGGTCTCGAGCACCGTCGGGCGCGCGCAGGTGACGCCGAGGATGTCGGCCTGGAGCTGCATCAGGAGGTCGTTCTTCGCGGCGCCGCCGTCGACCTTGAGCTCGGCGAGGGGGGTGCCGGCCTCCTCCACCATCGCGCCCAGCATGTCGCCGATCTGCATCGCCACGCCGTCGAGGGTGGCCCGGGCGATGTGGGCGCGGGTGGTGCCGCGGGTGAGGCCGGAGAGGACGCCGCGCGCCTCCGGCCGCCAGTGGGGGGCCCCGAGGCCGGTGAGGGCCGGCACGAAGATGACCCCACCGGCGTCGGGCACGCTGGCGGCGAGGGCCTCGATCTCGGCGGCGGTGGTGATGATGCCGAGGCCGTCCCGCAGCCACTGCACCGCCGCCCCGGCGATGAAGGCGCTGCCCTCGAGCGCGTAGGTGACCCGCCCGTCGATGCGCCAGGCCACCGTGGTGAGCATGCCGCGCTCGCTCGTCACGGGCTGGTCGCCGGTGTTGAGGAGCACGAAGGCGCCCGTGCCGTAGGTGCACTTGGCCGCCCCCGGCCGGAAGCAGGCCTGGCCGAAGAGGGCCGACTGCTGGTCGCCCGCGAGGCCGGCGACGGGGATGCCGTCGGGGAGGAAGCCGAGGCCGCGCGTGTGGCCGATGACGCCTGCGTTGTCGACCACCCGCGGCAGGCAGGCCGCGGGCACGCCGAAGAGCGCGAGCAGCTCAGGGTCCCAGCCCATGGTGTGCAGGTTGAAGAGCAGGGTGCGGCTGGCGTTGGAGGGGTCGGTCACGTGGGCGCCCGTGAGCTTCCAGGTGAGCCAGGCGTCGATGGTGCCGAAGAGGAGCTCGCCGGCCTCGGCGCGGGCCCGGGCGCCCGGGACGTGGTCGAGCAGCCAGCCGGCCTTGGTGCCGGAGAAGTAGGGGTCGAGCACGAGGCCGGTGCGGGCCTTCACCATCGGCTCCAGGCCGCGGGCCTTGAGCGCGGCGCAGGCCTCGGCGGTGCGGCGGTCCTGCCAGACGAGGGCGCGGTGGATGGGGCGGCCCGTGTCCCGCTCCCAGAAGAGGCTGGTCTCCCGCTGGTTGGTGATGCCGATGGCTACGATCTCGACGTCGGGCACCCGGCTCAGCACCGCGCCCACGGCCGAGCCCACGCTCTGCCAGATCTCGTCGGTGTCGTGCTCCACCTGCCCGGGCGCCGGGTAGTGGTTCGGGAACTCGACGTTGTGGATGGCCAGCACGCGCACGGCCCCGTCGAGGAGCATCGCGGTGGTGCCGGTGGTGCCTTGATCGATGGCGAGGACGGCCTGCTTCTTGCCCATGGGAGCCTCCGGGAGCCGGTCCTAGCACGCTCGGCGGGGCGCCGCCGCGCGGCGCGGAGGATCGGCGGGCGGCCCTCGGCCGGGATGGCCGGGCGCGCGGGGCCGTCGCCCCTCACCGGTGGGCCGGGTGAGCGGGGATGCGCGCGCATCGGTTCGCGCATCGGTCCGCTCATCGGGCCTGCCCGGCGCCGCTCGTCGAGGGTGCGCGCGGAGGCGGGATCGCCGCCTGGGCGAGCGCCCGCGCTACCCCGGCACGGCGCTTGCGCTGCACCCCACACCGCGGTCGGCCGGCGCCGTTCGCCCTGGGAGAACACATGGACGCGCGCACGCTCACCACCTGGCTGACCGAGGCGCTCCGAGAGGAGCTGCTCCCGACCGCGCGCATCGACCCCCAGGCCGGCTTCGTGTCGATGGGGCTCTCCTCGCTCGGGCTCACCCGACTCGCGTCGCGGCTCGGCGAGGCCCTCGGGCGGAGCGTCTCTCCGGTGGACCTCTTCGAGCACGGCTCGATCACCCGCCTCGTGCGGCACCTCGTGGGCGGCCCCGTCATCGCGGCGGAGCGGGCCTCGGAGGGGGACGTGGGCCAGGACGATGAGCCCATCGCCATCATCGGCATGGCCTGTCGCTTCCCCGGCGCCGCCGACACCGACGCCTTCTGGGCGCTCCTCCACGGCGGCGTCGACGCGATCACCCCCGTCCCGGCCGACCGCTGGCCCGCCGACTGGCGCCGGCTGGCCCGCTCGGAGGCGGAGGCGGCGCGGGTTCAGTGGGGCGGGTGGATCGAGGGCGTCGATGCTTTCGACCCCTACGCCTTCGGCCTCTCTCCCCGGGAGGCGAGCGCGATGGACCCCCAGCAGCGCCTCGCGCTCGAGCTCTGCGCGGAGGCGCTGGAGGACGCCGGCCTGCCTGCGGGCGCGCTCCAGGGGAGCCGCACCGCCGTCTACGCCGCGGCGATCTGGTCGGACTACGCCATGCTCGTCGACCGTGCGGGCGTCGAGCGGGTGGACCAGTACGCGGTCACCGGCTGGCACCACAGCATCATCGCCAATCGGATCTCCTACCTCTACGGGCTGCACGGCCCGAGCCTCACCGTCGACGCCGCCTGCTCCTCCGCCCTCGTGGCCCTCCACCTCGCGAGCGAGGGCCTCCGCCGCGGGGAGGGCCGCCTCGCGCTCGTGGCCGCCGTCAACCTCAACCTGCTCGCGGAGAGCGCGGTGAGCGTGGCGCGCTTCGGCGCCCTCTCCCTGACGGGCCGCTGCCGCACCTTCGACGTGGGGGCCGATGGGTACGTGCGGGGTGAGGGCGGCGGCGTGGTGGTGCTCAAGCGGCTCTCGGACGCCCTCCGCGACGGCGACCGGATCCACGGCCTGCTGCGCGGGAGCGCGATCAACAACGACGGCCCCAGCGCCTCCTTGACCTCGCCGAACCCGGACGCCCAGGCGGCCCTCATCCGCGCGGCCTGCGCGGCGGCGGGGGTCTCGGGCGCGGAGGTCCAGCTCGTCGAGGCCCACGGCACCGGCACCCCCCTCGGCGACCCCATCGAGGCCCGGGCCCTCGGCGCGGCCTACGGTGGCGATCGCGCGGCGCCGCTGCTGGTCGGCTCGGCCAAGACCAACGTGGGCCACCTCGAGGGGGCCGCTGGGATGGTGGGGTTGATGAAGGCGGTGCTCTCCCTCCACCACCGGTCCGTCCCGCCGAACCTGCACTTCAACCGCGCAAACCCGGCCATCGACCTCGACGGTCTGCAGCTCGAGGTCCCCACCGCGGCCCGGCCCTTCCCGAGCCCGGAGCGGCCCCTCCTCGCCGGGGTGAGCGCCTTCGGCCTCGGCGGCACGAACGGCCACGTCATCGTGGAGGGGGTCGCCCGGGCCACCGCGGCGCCGGCGGGGGGACCCCGGACGACCGGCGGCGTCGCCCTCCTCTTCCCCGGCCAGGGCGCCCAGTGGGCCGGGATGGGGCGGGCGCTGTTCGCCACCGAGCCCGTGTTCCGGCGCGTGATCGAGGCCTGCGACCTCCACGTCCGCCGCCTCCTCGGCCGGTCGGTGGTGGATGAGCTCGTGGGCGGCGCCGGTCGTTCGGCGCTCGGGCAGATCGCGCTCAGCCTGCCGTGCATCATCGCGCTCGACATCGCCACCGCCGCGCTCTGGCAGAGCAAGGGCCTCCGCCCGTCCGCGGTGCTCGGTCACAGCACGGGAGAGATCGCCGCGGCCTGTGTGGCCGGCGCCCTCGACCTCGCCGACACGATGCAGGTGATCTGCGCCTACGCCCGCGCGATCTCGCGCACCGAGGGGCAGGGGCGGATGGCGCTGGTGGAGGGCCGCTTCGACGAGATCGCGGCGCGGGTCGCCCCCCTCGGCGTCCACGCCGCCATCTGGGACAGCGCCGAGGCGACCGTGATCGGCGGGGCCACGCCCGAGATGGAGGCCGCGGTCGTGGTGCTGCAGGCCGAGGGCCGGGTGGTTCGGCAGGTGCGGATCCAGGTCTGTCCGCACACGCCCGTCGTCGCGCCGCTGCTCGACGGGCTCCGGGCCGACCTCGCCGGCATCCGCCCCCGGGCCGCCACCACCCCCTTCTTCTCCGAGCTGACGGGCGGCGAGCTGCCCGGCGAGGCCCTGGACGTGGAGCACTGGGTCCGCAACTTCGTGGAGCCCGCCCGCTTCTCCGGCGCGCTCGACGCCGTCGTGGCACGAGGCCCCGCCGCCTTGCTCGACGTCGGTCCGCACCCCACCACCCTGCGCGCCGCCGAGATCAACCTCCGCCACGCCGGGAGGGCCGCCCTCACGCTCGCCTCGATGACCCGCGAGGAGCCGCGCCGCGAGACCTTCGATCGGAGCTGGCGCGCCCTCGCCGCCGCCGGCCTGCTTGACGCCCCCGCGGAGGCGCCCACCGCGCTCCTCCTGACCGCGCGCAGCCCCGAGGCCCTCCGGCTGCGCGCCGGGGCCCTGGCGGACGCCCTCGACCGCGGGGGCGACCTCGACGACCTCGCCTGGACCCTCGCCGTCCGCCAGCAGCACCACCCCGAGCGCCTCGCCCTGACCGGCGACCGCGCCGCCCTCGTCGAGGCCCTCGAGGCCTTCGCGGCCGAGGAGGCGGCGCCGCGGGCCGCCGTCGGCCGGGTGGAGGGCCCGGCGCCCCGCGTCGTCTTCGTGTTCCCGGGGCAGGGGTCGCAGTGGCTCGGCATGGGCCGCGAGCTCCTCGACGCCGAGCCCGCCTTCCGCGCCGCCCTCGAGGCCTGTGACGCGGCGATCGGGCGCTTGGGGGGCCCCTCGGTGATCGAGGAGCTCCGCGCCGCGCCCGAGGCCTCCCGCATGGCCGAGATCGGGGTGGTGCAGCCTGTGCTCTTCGCGGTCGAGGTGGCCCTCGCCGCGCTGTGGCGCTCCTGGGGTGTCGAGCCCGACGCGGTGGTCGGGCACAGCATGGGCGAGGTCGCCGCGGCCTGCGTGGCCGGCGCGCTCACCCTTGAGGACGCCGCCGCCGTCATCGTCCGGCGGAGCCGGCTCCTCCAGCGGGTGAGCGGCCAGGGCGCGATGCTGCTCACCGAGCTCACCCAGGCCGAGGCCGAGCAGGCCCTCATCGGCCGGGAGCAGCTCATCGGCCTGGCCTCGAACAACGGCCCCCGCTCCACCGTGCTCGCCGGTCGCTCGGAGGCCCTCTCGGAGCTGGCCGAGGCGCTGGAGCGACGGGGGGTCTTCTGCCGACCGATCAAGGTCGACGTCGCCTCCCACAGCCCGCAGATGGACCCCCTCCTGCCCGAGCTCCGCGCGGCCCTCGCCGACCTCCGGCCCCAGGCTGGTGCCATCCCGCTCCGCTCCACCGTGCGCGGCGGCGCCGTGGCGGGCGGTGACCTCGACGCGGAGTACTGGTGCGCCAACCTGCGGCAGCCCGTGCGCTTCTCCGAGGTGGTGCGCCAGCTCGTGAGCGAGGGGCCGGTGGCCTTCGTCGAGATGAGCCCCCACCCCATCCTCACCGCCTCGGTGGAGGAGAACCTGCGCGAGGCCGGCCCCGGCGCCTCGGTCCACGCCTCGCTCCGGCGCGGCCTCCCCGAGCGCGGTGCCCTGCTCGAGACCCTGTGCCGCCTCGCGGTCCGCGGCGCCCCGGTGAATTGGCGCGCCGCCTTGCCCGCGGGGAGGGTGGTGCGGGTGCCCGGCCACCCCTACCAGCGGGAGCGCCTGTGGATCGCCGCCGGGGCCCCCGCCGCGCGCGCCGCGACCGCCGCGCCGGGCGCCCACCCCTTCCTGGGGGCCGCCCTCCCCCTCGCCGACCGGCCGGGCGAGGTGTGTGTCTCCGGCGCCATCGGCGCCGAGCAGCTCGCCCTCCTCGCCGACCACAAGGTCCACGGGGCCGTGGTCTTCCCCGGCGCCGCGATGGTCGACCTCGCCCTCGCCGCCGCGCGGGGCGCCGGCCTCTCCGCCTTCGGCCTCCGGCACATCGAGCTCGAGGCCGGCCTCGGCCTCGACGGCGCCGCGGCGGTGGAGCTCCAGCTCGCCCTGCGCCCCGAGGGGGGCGCCGTGGGCTTCACGATCTTCAGCCGGCGGGCCGGCGACGGGGCCTGGCTCCGACACGCGGCGGGCGCGCTCGAGGGGGTGGACCCGGCGCTCGGAGCGGGCCCCGAGCGGGCGCGGCCCCTCGACCTCGAGGCTCTCCGCGCGGCCCTCGCCGACGCTCGCTGCTTCGACGGGGATGAGCATCACCGCCGGCTCCGGGCGGCGGGCATCGATCACGGACCCGCCTTTCAGGGGCTCCGCGCGCTGTGGTCGGGGCCGACCTCCGCCCTGGCCTCGGCGCGCTTCCCCGCGCCCCTGCACCCGACCGAGGGGCTCTCTGCGGCGGCCCTCGACGTCTGCCTCCAGCTCTCGGCGGCGGTGGGTGGGCTGGAGGGCACCTTCATCCCCTCCCGCCTGGAGGCGCTGACGCTGCTCGCTCCGCCGCCCGCCAGCGGGTGGGTCCACGCCCGGCTGCTCTCCGCGGACGGCACCTCTCGCCGCACGGCCCTCGTCGCCACCGACGAGGCGGGCCGCCCCTGGCTGCAGATCGGAGCGCTGACCACGCGTCGCCTGCCCGAGGCTGTGGCCGCCGATCCGCTTCAGGACTGCATCTTCACGCAAGAGGTGGTCGTGCTCCCTGCGCTGGGGGCCCTCCGGACGCCTGCGGAGGGGGCGGTGCTGCTCTACGGCGCCGAGGCCCGCGTCGAGGCCCTCGCGGCGCGGCTCGTGGGGCAGCGGGTGCTGGGCGTCTCGCCGGGCCTGGCCTTCGCCCAGCGCGGGGCGGACCGCTTCACGGTGCGCCCGGCCTCCGCCGCGGACCTCTCCCGGGCGCTGGGCCTCGGCCTGCCCGACGGGGGCGGCCTGCGCGCCGCCTTGCACCTCGCGAGCCTCGACGGCCCCGCCGCCTCCGACGACCCCGCTTGGATCTCCGCGGCCCTGGACCGGGGCGCCGTGTCTGCGGCCGCCCTCTGTCGGGCCTTGCTCGGCCACGGATTCCGGAACAACCCCGCCACACTGCTCGTGGTGCCCGCGGCCGCGGAGGGCTCGATGGGCTGGATCGGGGCCGCGCCGATGGTCGGCCTCGCCCGCACCCTCGTTATCGAGCACCCCGAGCTCCCCCTCCGGGTTGTACACCTCGCCGAAGACACCGATCCTGACGAGCTGATCGCCGAGCTCGACGCCAAGGACCGCGAGACCGAGCTCCACCTCGTGGGCGGGCGCCGCGAGGGCCTCCGCCTCCGCTGTGGCGCCCTGCCGGCCCCCGGCCCCCGGCGCTCCCCCGCGGTCGGTCGGTCGGTGGCGCTCGTGGGGGCGTCGGGCCGCCTCGACGGGCTGTCCCTCTGGCCCCTCGCGGGGGTCGAGCCCGGCCCGGGCGAGGTGCTGATCGAGGTGGAGCGGGCCGGCCTCAACTTCCTCGACGTGCTCCAGGCGCTCGGAGCCTACCCGGCCGGAGACCGCGACGCGGCGCTCGGCGCGGAGTGCGCGGGGCGGGTGCTCCAGGTCGGCGCCGGGGTCTGCGGGCTCTCGATCGGCGAGGCGGTCGTCGTGCTCAGCCCCGGCGCCATCGCGAGCCGGATCGTCGCCCCTGCGGCGCGGGTGGTGCCGATGCCGGCCTCGATGAGCCTGGACGAGGCCGCCACCACCCCGGTCGCCTTCCTCACCGCCTCGATCGCCCTCGAAGAGCTGGCGCGGGTCGAGCCGGGCGAGCGGGTGCTCATCCACGCCGGGACCGGCGGGGTCGGGCAGGCGGCGATCCAGCTCGCCCTGGCGATGGGCGCCGAGGTGTTCGCGACGGCTGGTACCCCCGAGAAGCGAGCGCTGCTGCGCACCCTCGGCGCGTCGGTGGTGGCCGACTCCCGCTCCCTCGCCTTCGTGGATGCGGTGCGCGCCGCCACCGGTGGCGAGGGGGTCGACGTGGTGCTCAACTCGCTCTCCGGCCCGCTCGCCGACGCCAGCCTTGACCTCCTCCGCGCCGACGGCCGCTTCATCGAGATCGGCAAGCGGGACGCCGCCCAGGACCGGCCGCTCGGCACCCGTCGTTTCCTCCAGAACCTGAGCTACACCCTGCTCGACCTCCGCGGCCTGATGCTGCGGCGGCCCGAGGCGGTCGGGCGGCGGCTGCGCGCCCTGTTCGCTCGTTTCGCCCGCGGGGAGCTGCGGCCGACCCCCACCGAGACCTTTGGGATCTCGGCCGCAGAGGAGGCCTTCACGAAGATGGCCGCCGGGGGGCACACCGGCCGCATCGCGCTTGACCTCCGCGACCCCGCGGCGGTCGTCACCGAGGGCGCCGAGGCGCGCCCCTGGACCCTCGGCACCGCGCTCATCACCGGCGGCCTCGGCGGCCTCGGCCTCGCCGCCGCCGCGCGGATGGTCGAGCGGGGCGTCCGGCACCTCCTTCTCCTCGGGCGCTCGGCCCCGAGCGAGGCGGCCTCGGCCACGATCTCCCGCCTGCGCGCCGCCGGGGCCCAGGTGGTGGTGCTCCCCGTCGATGTCTCCGACACGACGGCCGTCCAGCGCCTCTTCACCGACTGGCCCCGGGGCCTCCCGCCCCTCGGCGGGGTGCTGCACGCCGCCGCGGTGCTCGACGACCACATGCTCAGCGATCTCGAGCCGGGCGCCTTTCACCGGGTGTTCGCCGCCAAGGCGCTCGGGGCCTGGAACCTGCACGTCGCCACCCGGGACCGACCGCTCGACTTCTTCGTCCTGTACTCCTCGGTCGCCTCGCTGCTCGGCTCGCCGGCCCAGGCCAACTACGCGGCCGCCAACGCCTTCACCGACGCCCTCGCCCGGGCCCGCCGGGCCGCCGGCCTGCCGGCCACCGCCATCCAGTGGGGGGCCTTCTCCGAGGTGGGCCTCGCCGCTGCCGCCCAGAACCGGGGCGCCCGCATCGCCGCGCGGGGCTTCGAGAGCTTCCGCCCCGAGGAGGGGCTCGTGGCCCTCGAGCGCGTGCTCGCGGCGCGGCCGACCGAGCTCGGCGTCGCCCGCTTCGACGTCCGGCGCTGGATCGAATTCCACCCCTCCCTCGCCGGGAGCCCCTACCTCTCCGAGATCGCTGGCCCGGCCGCGCCCGCCCCGACGCGCCGCTTCGTCGATGGGCTCCAGGGCAGCCCCGCTGCGCGCCTCGCCGCCCTCCAGGACCGCCTCCGCGTGGAGACCGCGGGGGTCCTGCGCTCCGATCCGGCCCGCCTCGACACGAGCCTCCCCTTCCGCAGCTTGGGCGTCGACTCGCTGCTCAGCCTCGAGCTTCGGAACCGGATCGAGGCCCTGGTGGGTCGGCCGCTGTCCGCCACGCTGCTCTTCACCCACACCACCCTCCCTGCCCTCGCCGAGCACCTCTTCGCGACCCTCGCGCCTGCGGTCGAGGCCGTCGGGTCGACCGTGCCTGCGCCGGTCGAGGCGCCAGTGCCCGCGCCGGTGTCGGCGCCGGTCTCCGTGCCGGTGTCGGCGTCCGCGCCGGTCGAGGCGCCGGTCCCCGCGGCCCCCGCCGCCGCCGCCGCTCGGCGCCGAGACCCCATCGCGATCGTCGGCCTCGCTTGCCGCTTCCCTGCCGGTGGAGACAGCCCGGAGGCCTTCTCCGACGCCCTTGACCAGGGCCGGGACGGCGTCCTGCCGCTCTCCCCCACCCGCTGGCCCGAGGGGTCGGTCTCGGGGGCCGGCGCCGAGGCCCGCTGGGCCGGGCTGATCGAGGGGGTAGACACCTTCGACGCCGCCTTCTTCGGCATCTCGCCTCGGGAGGCCGCCCAGCTCGACCCGCAGCACCGCCTGCTCCTCGAGGTGACCTGGGAGGCCCTCGAGCGCGCCGGCATCGCGCCCGGCGGCCTCGCAGGCTCGCGCACCGGCGTGTTCATCGGCATGTGCAACGCCGACTACGCCCACCTCATCCGTCGGGCGGGCTGCTTCGACGACCACACCGCCACCGGCACGATGTTCAGCACCGCCTCGGGCCGCGTCTCGTTCCTCCTCGGCCTGGAGGGCCCGAGCCTCACCCTCGACACCGCCTGCTCCTCCTCGCTCTCGGCGATCCACCTCGCCATGCGCAGCCTGCGCGACGGAGAGTGCGATCTGGCCATCGCCGGCGGCGTGAGCCTGCTCCTCGATCCCGTCGGCATGGCCCTCGCCGCGGGCACCCAGGCGCTGTCGCCGGACGGGCGATGTAAGTCCTTCGACGCGGCCGCCAACGGCTTCGTGCGCGGCGAGGGCTGCGGCGTGGTGGTGCTCTCTCGCGCCGCCGACGCCGCCGCCGGGGCGATGCCGGTGCGCGCCCTGCTCCTCGGCTCGGCGATGAACCAGGACGGCCGCTCGGCCAGCCTCTCCGCCCCGAACGTGCGGGCCCAGCAGGCGATGTTGCGCGCCGCCCTCGCCGACGCCGGGGTGGAGCCGGGGGCGCTCGACTATGTGGAGACACACGGCACCGGCACCTCGCTCGGAGACCCCATCGAGCTCGAGGCCCTGCGCGCCGTGCTCGGCGCCCCCACCGAGGACGGCGCGCCTTGCCACCTCGGGGCGGTCAAGAGCCACATCGGGCACCTCGAGGCGGCGGCGGGCGTGGCGGGGCTCGTCAAGGTGGTGGGGAGCCTGGCCCGGGAGCGCATCCCCGGCAATCTGCACTTCCGAACCTTGAACCCGCGCGCCTCCCTCGCCGGCACGCGCCTCCAGGTGTCGGCGGCGCCCCAGCCGTGGGTCCGCGGCCTCCGCCCCCGCCGGGCAGGCCTGAGCTCCTTCGGCATCAGCGGCACCAACGTCCACCTCATCGTGGAGGAGGCGCCCCTCGCCGCCGCGCCGCCCCGCGGCCGCGATCAGCCCGTGATCGTGCCGATCTCCGGCCGGAGCCCCGAGGCCCTGTCGGCCCTCGCCGCCGCCTGGGCCGACCACCTCGAGGCCGAGGCGGCCGCGGGCCGGACCCCTTCCCTCCGCGACGTCGCCTGGACGGCCGCCCTCACCCGGGATCACCACCCCCACCGCGCCGTCGTCCTCGCCGCGGACCTCCCGAGCCTCCGGCGCGGCCTCCGCGCCCTCTCCCGCCGAGCGGCTCCCGGCGGCGCGCGCTTCGGGGCGGGCACCCGCGCCCACGAGGACGCGGCCCGCGCCTGGCTCGACGGTACCACGGTCGATTGGCGCGACCTCTGCGCCGGCGGCGCCCTCACCCGGCTGCCCACCACCCGCTGGCAGCGCCGTCGCCACTGGTTCGACGCCCCGCTCCCCGGAGACCTGGGCGCGGGGACCGCCGGTGGGTCGCTCTCGGAGCGCCTCCGCGCCATGGTCGCCCAGGTGCTCGGCCTGCGGCCGGGAGACGTCGGTGACGACACGCCCTTCGCCGCCCTCGGCCTCGACTCGCTGCTGGGCATCTCGCTCCGCAACACCATCGAGGCCGCGCTCGGGCTCCGGGTGCCGGCGAGCGCGCTCTTCCGGGAGGGGAGCGTGCGCCTGCTCCAGACGGAGGTCGAGCGGCTGCTCGTCCCCGATGAGGCGGCCGGCGGCGAGGCGGTCGCCGCTCCCCCCTGGGCCCCCGTGGCCGCGCCCAGCTCGGAGGGGACCTTCCTCACCGGCGCCACCGGCTTCCTGGGCGCCCACCTGCTGGTCGACCTGCTGGAGTCGCTGCCCGGCGCCGTCACCTGCCTCGTCCGCGCCCCCGACCCGGTCGCCGGCCTCCGTCGCTTACGATCGGCGGTCCGCCACTACGCGCCCGACCGCTCGGTCGACTGGTCACGGGTGGTCGCGGTGCCGGGCGACCTCGCCAGCCCCGCCTTCGGCCTCGGGGAGGGTCCGTTCCGCGCCCTCGCGGGCTCGATCCGGCGTGTGCTCCACAACGGCGCGACGCTGGACTTCATCCAGCCCGCCGCCGCCCTCGCCCCGGCCAACATCGGCGGCACCCGGGAGGCCATCCGCCTCGCCGAGCTCGCCGGCGCCGAGCTTCACCATGTCTCCACCGTGGGGGTGCTCCCCACGGACCACCCCACCCGGGACGGCCGCCTGCTCGAGGCCCCCGCCGCCGACGGCGCCCCGGAGTGGATCCCCTGCGGGTACACCGAGACGAAGCGCGCCGCCGAGCGGGCCGTCCTCGAGGCCGCCGCGCGGGGGCTGAAGGTGCGGGTCTATCGACCGGCCGTCATCGCTGGCAGCAGCCGCGCCGGCACCTGGAACGTCGATGACGCCATCTGTCGCATCCTCAAGGGCTGCGTCCAGTCCGGCGTGGCCCCCCTCCTCGACTGGGACATCAACGCCGTGCCTGTCGACGCGGTGTCTCGGGGCCTCGTGCGCCTCCTCGCCCAGCGGCCGCCGATCGGCGAGATCGTCCACCTCGCGAGCGCGACGCCGCTGCCCTTCCGCGCGCTCATCGACGCCGTCCGTGGCCAGGGCTGGCGGGTCGAGGCCCTGCCGGTCGCCGCCTGGCTGGCCCGCATCGAGGCGGAGGGGCCGGAGAACGCGCTGCAGCCGCTCGTCCCGTGGATCCGATCGGCGCGGCCCTTCGTGCGGGTGGCCTATGACACCGCCGAGGTGCAGGCCGCGCTGGGCTCGGAGCTCCACCCCGCCCTCGACGTCGACGACTGGCAGGACTACCTCGCGGCGCTCGTCCGGTCGGGCTTCCTGCCGGCGCCCGAGGGCCCGCCTGCCCCGGTCGATCGGCGCGCCCGACCGGGCTTCGCCGTGCTACCCTGCCGCGACTTGGAGACGCGATGCGCACCCACCTAGGCACTCTCCCCGCTCTTGCCCTGGCGGCCCTCCTGCTCGGCTCGGCCTGCAAGGGCGGCGGCTACACCTACGAAGGTCAGAAGCTGTCGGACTACTTCCCCCTCTACGGCGAGCCCCACTGGGAGTACGCCCTCGACGGGGACGCCGAAGGCAAGCAGATGACGGTGGACAAGAACCCCGTCACCCAGAAGGACGGGGACCGCGAGCTCGTCACCCTCGACTATGCGCTCAGCAAGCCCTCGGTGCAGCTCCTCACCAGCATCGTCTGGTCGAGCGACAGCTCCGACGGCGTGCTCGTCCACAGCATGACCGACCAGCTCACCGGCACCACCACCACCTACGATCCCCCGGTGATCGTGGCCGAGGCCACCATGACGGTGGACGACGTCATCGAGACCGAGACGGGCGGCAGCACCTTCTCCACCACCTACGTGGGCCAGGAGGACTGCCCCAACCTCTGGGTGACCGACACCGATGAGGACGTCTGGGAGTGTGTGCACATCAAGGTCGACGACGGCGACGGGGACCCGAACTCCGGCCCGCTCTTCGCCGCCGACTGGTGGTGGGCCGCAGACTGGGGCACGAGCCGCTTCCTCGCGCAGGGCAACAGCGGCCAGTGGATCCTCCTCGACGCTGACCCCATCATCGACGATTGAGCCGCGAAGCTTGAGCGCGCGCTGGCGGAGGGCCCTGGCCTTGCCGCTCCTCCTGGGGGCGGCCTGCGCCGACGACTGGCGGACGGCTGACCTCCAGCTCGACGTCACCGGCGCCGGGCTCAGCGACGAAGACGCCGTGCGGGTCTGCGTCACCGGGGTCACGGTGCATGAGGAGGCCCTGGGGGCCGGGCGGGTCGCCGTGACCGGGCTCCCGCTGGAGGGGGAGCTGGAGATCCGCGTCTCGGCCTTCTCGGGCGACGACGAGGACCGCGTCTCGGCCATCGGCGGGGCGGCCGGCCGGCTGAGCGACGAGGCGCCCTACGCGAGCGTCCCCTTCGAGGCCTGCGCGGCGGGCTGCGAGCCGTGTGTGGTGCAGGGGGACGGGCGGGTCGCCGAGGGGGAGGCCGCGCGGGTGCTGGTGCTCCGCTTCGACGGCCGCTGAGGCCGCCGTCCACGCGCCCGGACGGCGCCGCCCGGACGGCCGCGCTTTTTCGGCTACGTGTCGACCGCGAGACGTCCGCCGTGCCGGTGAGGCCCGACGGACCCGAAACCTGCGCAGCAGAGGCAGCCATGAGCGAGTACGTACCGCCCGACGTCTGGACCTGGGACACCACCGAGACGAACCGCTTCTCCACCATCAATCGGCCGATCGCGGGCGCGACGCACGATCGCCCCTCGCCGGTCGGCGCGCACCCGCTTCAGCTCTACTCCTTGGGCACGCCGAACGGCCAGAAGGTCACGATCATGCTCGAAGAGCTGCTCGCGGCGGGTCACAGCGGCGCCGAGTATGACGCGTGGATCGTCAACATCCTCAGCGGCGACCAATTCGGCTCCGGCTTCGTCGAGGTCAACCCGAATTCCAAGATCCCGGCCCTGCTCGACCGCAGCGCCGATCCGCCGGTGCGCGTGTTCGAGTCCGGCTCGATCCTCGTGCACCTCGCCGAGCGTTTCGGGGCCTTCCTCGCCGCGTCCGGGCCGGCGCGCACCGAGGCCCTCAACTGGCTGTTCTGGCAGATGGGCAGCGCGCCGCTGCTCGGCGGGGGCTTCGGGCACTTCTACGCCTACGCGCCGACGAAGCAGCGGTACCCGATCGACCGCTTCACGATGGAGGTCAAGCGCCAGCTCGACGTGCTCGACCGGCACCTCGCCCAGAACCGCTACATGGTCGGTGACACCTACACGATCGCCGATATCGCGATCTGGCCCTGGTACGGCGAGATGGTGCGCGGCAAGCTCTACAAGGCGGCGACCTTCCTGGCGGTGCACGAGTACACCCACGTCCTGCGGTGGGCGAACGAGCTCGCCCTGCGACCGGCGGTGCAGCGCGGGGCCCGGGTGAACATCACCTGGGGCGACCGCCCGGTGGCCGAGCGGCACGCCGCGTCTGACCTGGACTGACCGCCGCGGCCGCGGTCTGCCCGCCGCGCTCCTCGCGCCCGCTGAGGCTTACAGGCGCCCGGGGAGGATGTAGACGGCGCCGCCGTCGCTGCCTGCGGTGTCTTCGCCGTAGGCGCCCACGAGGAGATCGTCGGCGCCGTCGCCGGTGACGTCGCCGCCCCCTGCGAGGGCGGAGCCGGCGTAGTCCCCGGCCGAGCTGCCCGAGACGTAGCCGTCGGCGGCGGCCGCCGAGACCACGCCGCTGGGCAGGGGGGACAGGAAGACGTAGACGCGCCCCGCGTCGGCGAGGCCGCCGGGGTTCGCCTGGTGGGCGCCGACGGCGACGTCGGGGCTGCCATCGGTGTCGAGGTCGCCCGCGGCGGCGACAGCGCGCCCGAGCTGGTCGTCGGGGGCCTCGCCGCGGATGGTCGTGTCGGCCTTGGTGATGTAGGCGGTGGCCGGCGCGCTCTCGCCCAAGAAGAGCGCGGCGGCGCCCGCGCCCGAGGCGGAGTTGTCATCGCCGAAGAGGCCGATGAGGAGGTCATCGTAGCCGTCGGCGTTGGTGTCGCCGGGGCCGGCGATGCTGTAGCCCACGTAGTCGGAGATGTTGAAGCCCCGGAGGATGAAGTCGGCGGCCGAGAGATCGACCGAGCTGCCCGTGGGGGCGCCGAGGAAGATGTAGGCAGCGCCGGCGTTGCTCTTCGACTGGTCGTTGACGTGCGCGCCGATCGCGAAGTCGCCCACCCCGTCGCCGTCGTAGTCGCCGAGGCCGGCGATGGCGCGGCCCGCCTGATCGCTCGCCGCCTCACCGACGAGCTCGATGCCGACGGAGCCCAGCGCCTGAGCGCCCGTGGTGGGGGGCCCGACGATGAGCCAGGCGGCCCCGGAGTCGGTGCCCCCGTCGTCGTTGCCGGCCGCGCCGACCACCATGTCGTCGATGCCGTCGCCGTTCACGTCGCCCACGCCCACCGCGCCGATGCCGGCGAGGTCGGAGGCGGCCTTGCCGGTGTACCAGACATCGGCCGACGCATCGAGCACGAGCCGACCGCCCGGCGGGGGGCCGAGGTAGAGGAAGGCGCCGCCCGCCGAGCTCTTCCCGGTGGTGTCGTACTGCTGGGCGTTGACGAAGAAGTCGTCGAAGCCGTCGCTGTTGACGTCGCCCGCGGCGCCCACCGAGTAGCCGGCCTGATCGGCGCCGGCGGGGGCCGAGTACATGCCGTGGGCGTTGCGGATGTTGAGGTCGTAGTCTTTGAGGGGCCCGGGGATGAAGTAGCCGGAGCCGGAGTCGGTCACGCCCTCGTCGGTGAGGTAGGCCCCCACCACCACGTCGCCCTTGCCGTCGCCGTCGCAGTCGCCGACGTAGGCGATGGCGGTGCCGGTGCGGTCACCCGCCGCCTCGCCGAGCAGGCGCCCCCAGCGGTCGGTGTCGAGGTCGCAGGAGGTGTCGCCGTCGCAGCCGTTGTCGATGCCGTCGAAGCAGGACTCGGGGGCGGAGGGGTAGGTGAGCGCGTCGTTGTCCGAGCAGTCGGTGCCGGCGACGCCGTCGGGCGGGGCAGACTCATCGCCCCAGCCGTCGCGGTCATGGTCGGTCATGCAGGCGGTGCTCGACTCGGCCTCGGCGGAGCCGGGGAAGCTGTCCGGGTCGGTGTCGTCGCAGTCCTTGGTGTTGCCGGAGTAGCCGGTGGGCTTGTCGCAGGCGATCACGCCGGTGGTGCCGGAGGGCTCGCCGTACCAGTCGCCGTCGCCGTCGAGGTACCAGGTGCGGGCATCGGGGGGGGGCGGCGAGTCAGGGGTGCCGTCGCAGTCGTCGTCGACGCCGTTGCAGGTCTCGGGGGTCTCCGGGTTGATCGTGGCCAGGGTGTCGTCGCAGTCGAGGTCGTTGGTTGCGTAGCCGACGGGCGGGTCGCACCGGGTGACGGAGTGCTCGGGGCTGCCGTAGCCGTCGTAGTCGAGGTCTTCGTAGTAGGTGATCGCGTCGGTGGCGTCTTCGTCGATGTTCGGATCGCAGTCGTCGTCGCGGTCGTTGCAGACCTCGGCCGCGCCGGGGTGCCGGTCGGGGTTGGTGTCGTCGCAGTCCCCCTCGCTGATGAGGTAGCCGTCGCCGTCGCCGTCCAGCTCGGGGGTGTCGTCGCCCTCGTCGCCCGCGCCCGCGCTCTTGCCGTCCTGATCAACGGACCCGCCGCTGCAGGCGAGGAGGGGGAGGAGGAGGAGGGGGATCAGGCGCGTCATCAGGAGACCTCAGGAGTGCGACGTCTTCAGTGTCGCCGACTTTGCGGCAGGGTCAAGACAGCAGAGTGACAACGGTGGGCGGTTGCGTCGCGGAGGTGAGAACACCGCAGGCGCCGTCGCTCAACCGTACTGGTTGAAGCGCCCCTCCCGCAGGAAGCCCACGAGGGGGAGGCCCCCGCGACGGGCGAGCTCGACGGCGAGGCTGGTGGGAGCCCCGACGGCGACCAGCGCGGAGATGCCGGCCATCAGCCCCTTCTGTACGATCTCGAAGCCCACGCGGCCGCTCACCACGAGGAGCTGGCCGGGGGCGGGCGGGGCGTCGGCGCGGAGGCGGGCGCCGATCACCTTGTCGACCGCGTTGTGCCGCCCGACGTCCTCGCGGAGCACGAGCAGCTCCCCGTCGGCGCTGCAGAGGGCCGCGGCGTGCACGCCGCCGGTCCGGTCGAAGAGGGGCTGCGCCGCCCGCAGCCGCGCGGGGAGGCGGGAGAGGACGGTCGGATCGAGGCGGCTGGGCGACGCGGGGCCGCGCGAGGGGAGGGCCCGCAAGGTCTGCTCGACGCTCACCACCCCGCAGACCCCGCAGGCGCTCGAGGCGTACCGCTCCCGCCGTCCGCGCGTCCGGCGGGCCGCGGGCACCCCGGAGGCGAGCAGGATGTCGACGGTGTTGCCGCGCGGGAGGGAGGGGTCGTCTACGTGGGCCATGGCGACGATGTCGTCGAGCCCGTCGATCACGCCCTCGGTGATGAGGTAGCCGGCGGCGAGGTCGAGGTCGTCCCCGGGCGTGCGCATGGTCACGCTCCAGGGCTCGCCTTCCAGGCGGAGCTCGAGCGGCTCTTCGACCGCGATCAGGTCGTCGTCGTCGGCCCAGCCACCGGGGGTCCAGCGCTCGATCGGGCTCCGGCGCGCCCCCTCGCCCGCGCGGCTCACCCGCCCGCCGCTGGAGGGCCGAGCGGCGCGGCGGAGAAGCGGGCCCGCTGGTCGGGGAGGCCGGGGAACTGCCCCTCCGTGCAGAGCCGGGGCCCCCCCCACTGGACCGAGTCTCCCGCCGCCTCGAGCGCGCCGATGCCTCGGTAGAGCGGCAGGCAGCGCTCCATCTCGGCGCGGACCGCGCGCCCGTCTGCGTGCTCGAAGTGGGCGGCGAGGCCGGGGCGGAGCGCGCGCGCGAGCTCTCCCGGGATCTGAAAGTCGGGGCGGCTCTCGCCCACGGTGGGGTGGCCCGGCAGCTCGGGGGAGAGGCGGACGCGGCGCTCCACGCTCGTGCTGGTGGCGCCGCCCCGCTGCTCGTAGCGGGCCTCGGCAGGGAGGAGGAGCAGGCCCTCCCCCGGCTCGAGGAGCATGCTGCGGTTGAGGCGGCTGCCCTGGTGCACGCGGAGCTGGACCCGGCGCGCGGCCGCGGAGAGGGGCTCGGCGTCGGCGCCGAGCTCGGAGAGGTCCGCGTCGAGGAGGTAGAGCAGATCGATCTCTCCGGCGAGGGCCGCCTCCACCATCTCCCCCGCGCAAAGCCCTGGCCGGTTGGGCAGCGCCGGGACCCCCCAGCGCTCGGCCAAGGCCGCGGTCGCCTCGACCGTGAGCGGGCGCCGCCCGGGCAGGCCGTCGGGGAGGACCCCGCAGTCTCGGGCGCCCACCGCCGCGAATTGGGCGGGGAGGTGCAGGATGCCGGTGTTCGGGCGGCCGAACATCCCCCGACAGAGGTGGGCGTCGACCACCGCGGCGGTGATCTCGGCCGCCGCGGCCTCGACGGCGCGCTCCGCGGGGAGGAGCACGGTCACCACGGTTCGGGCGCGGGTGATGAGCTCGGCCACCCACTCGATGTCGCGGCGGGAGGCGCCGCTCTGGCGCTCGAGCTCGGTCCAGGGGGTCGAGAGCGCCGACGCGCGGGCGGCCTCCCAGCCGGCGGTGTGTCGATCGACATAGTTGCGGTCTTCGGCGCCCCGCTCGACGAGGGCCCTCAGCAGGCCTCGGAAGAAGGGCGCCACGCCACCTGGGGAGACCTGGACCCGATCGTCGAGCAGGCGCTGGCCGAAGAGGGCGGTGGTGAGCGCGGTGGGCGACCAGTCTCGATCCTCCTCGAGGTGGGGGCTCACCGAGACGACGCGCCCGCCGAGGGCCTTGGCCGCGCCGAGGTGGGTGGGCAAGAGGGGGTAGAGGGCGCCGAACCCTGTCCCAACAAGCCCAGGCCCGACCAAAAGAATGAGGTCGGCGCCCACGAGATCGGAGAGGGAGGCCGTCGAGGCCCCCACGCCGAGGGCGCGCGTGAGGGCGGCCTCGACCCCGACGCTGGCCCGCGCGCCGCAGAGGTCGATGTTCTGGGTGCCGAGGAGGCGCGCCGCCTTGGCGAAGACGTAGGCGCCCTCGTTGCTCAGGCGGTCGGCGCCTGCGAGGAAGGCGAGGCGGTGGGGCGCGGCCACCGGGGCGAGCTCGGCGCAGCGGCGGTAGGCCTCCTCCCAGCTGATCCGCGTAAAGCCGAGGTCGCCGCGCCGGTAGAAGAAGGGGAAGGGCAGGCGGCCGAGGGCCTGGAGCTCGGCGTCGGTCTTCTGGCGGAGCAGGGCGATGTCGAGGAGGTCGGCCGGCGCGAGGGCGGGGATCGTGTGCGCCCGGAGGCCCTCGAGGCGGCGAGCGCAGAGGTGGAGCCCGTCTTCGACGTCATCTCGGAGGCCGCGGGGCCCGAGGGCGCAGCCGTCACAGACCCCCTGCTTCAGGATCTGCCAGACGTAGGGCAGGGCGTCGCGGCTCTCCCAGAGGGCGGCGGCGGCGGCGCGGTAGGCGTGGGGCTTGTCGTGACCGAGGCCGAAGGGGAGGGGGCTGGCGATGGCGGTGGCCCCGCGGATCGGCCCCAGCTCCACGCGGGCCGCCGCCGTCGAGGCGCGCTCCGCCAGGGCAGGGGGGGCGTCTGGGCTGCGGTCGTCGGACATCAGGGCTCCGGGGCCTCGGAGCTTAACGCGGGCCGGGGGCGCCTCCGGGGCGCCGGGCTCTGGTAGGATCGCCCGATGACCCCTGAAGAAGCCCGCGCCTTGTTCCTGCCGATTCACGGTGTCGTCGGCGTCCTGGCCCTCGTGGGCGGCTTCGGCGCGCTCCTGGTGGCCAAGGGCTCCCCCGCGCACCGCTGGCTCGGCCGCCTCTTCGCCCTCTCGATGGCGGGCGCGACCGTGGCCGCCGCCCCCGTCATGCTCGTCACGGAGAACCTGTTCCTGCTCGGGATGGGCGCCTTCGCGGCCTACATGACCTTCATCGGCTGGCGGATCGGCCGTCAGAAGGAGGGTGCTGGCGGGCGCCTCGATCAAGCCGTCGCGCTGCTCGCCGTCGTGGGGGGCCTCGGCTTCGCGACCTTTGGGGTGTCGGCGCTCCTCCGCGGCCACGCCCTCGGGCTGGTGCCGGTCGCGATGGGCCTCGGGGCGGCGCTCTTCGCGCGCGTCCACCTCCGCTGGTTTCGGGGAGACCGCGCCACCCGTCGGCGCTGGGTGGCGATGCACTTGGGCGCCATCGGCGGCGGCCTCATCGCCGGCCTCACGGCCTTCGCGGCGGCGGTCCTCACCAACTATGTCCCCTCCGTCCCCGAGCCCCTCGTGTGGCTGGCGCCCACCGCCCTGCTGAGCCCGCTCCTGCAGCGGGCCAGCAAGCGGTACGGCTGAGCGCCGCGCCCGCTCCGGCGGACAGGCTCAGGCTGACAGCGAGGGCGTAATGGGGGTAGAGGGGCGGCCCCGCTGAGGCCGCATGCTCATCACTGACTCCGCCACGCTCGCTGAATTCTGTGCCGCGCTCGAGGGCGCCCCCTACATCGCCGTGGACACCGAGTTCCTGCGCGAGCGGACCTACTACGCCCGGCTGTGCCTCGTTCAGGTGGCCCACGGCGAACACGCAGCGGCCATCGATGTCCTCGCGCCGGAGCTCGATCTCGCGCCGCTGCGCAGCCTGCTGCTCAACCCGCGGGTGCTCAAGGTCTTTCACGCCGCGAGCCAGGACCTCGCCATCTTCTACCAGCGCCTGGGCGTGGTCCCGGGGCCGGTCTTCGACACCCAGATCGCGGCCTCGGCCGCCGGTCACGGCGACCAGCCGGGCTACGCGACGCTCGTGTCGCGTATCCTGGGGATCAACCTCGACAAGGCGTCTCAGGCCACTGACTGGTCGCTGCGCCCGCTGACCCACCGGCAGGTCGTCTACGCCATCGGCGACGTCACCCACCTCTGCAAGATCTACGAGCAGCTCACGGCCGAGCTGGACCAGCGCGGTCGGCGGAGCTGGGTGGCCGAGGACATGGCCAGCCTCGCCGAAGAGCGGCGGTACAAGGTCGAGCCCCGCGAGGTCTGGCGGCGCATCCGGGTGCGGGGGCCCTCGCGGCGCCTGCTCGCGGTGCTGCGCGAGGTCGCCGCCTGGCGCGAAGAGACAGCGATGGAGCGCGACATGCCCACCGGCTGGCTGCTCCCCGATGAGGCGCTGGTTGAGATCGCGGGGCATGAGCCCGAGGACGTCGACGCCCTCGCCCGGGTGCGGGGCCTCAAGGGCGGCGCCGCGCGCGGGGCCGACGGGCGGGCGATCCTCCTGCGGGTGGCCGAGGCCCTCTCCCAGCCCGAGTCGAGCTGGCCGCCGCTGCCGGAGCGGAAGGCGCCGCTCGATCCCGACGACTCCCTCGTGGCCCTGCTGCAGGCCCTGCTCCGCCTACGCTGTGACGCCGCCGGGGTGGCCACCCGCCTCGTGGCCAGCCGCGATGACCTCGATCAGCTCGCCGCGGTCGAGCGACCGAAGCTCCCCTGCATGAGCGGGTGGCGGCGAGATCTCTTCGGTCGGGACGCCCTCGACCTGCGGGCCGGCCGCCTCGCCCTCACCGTCCAGCGGGGCGCGGTGGTGGGGGTCCGGGTGGGCTCGGAGGACCCCCTGGCGCCTGAGGCGCGCTGAGCGTCGCCCCGGCCTCGGGCGCCGCGGAGAGCCCCGCGGCGGCGGGCAGGCCGGCCGGGAGGGGGAGCCCCACCTCGGCCGCGGCGCCGAACATGGGGGGGAGGAGGGCCTGGACAGCGGGGTCGGAGAGGCCGCGGTGCAGGCAGACGGCCCCCACCTCCGCCTCGCTGGCGATGGGCGCGTCCGGCCGCAGCGCCAGGACCTCCTGCCGAAGGGCCTCCACCTGCAGGCAGGTGGCGTGGGGATCGGGCCCCTCCGCCGAGGCGATGTGGGTGCGGGCTCCCTCTCCGGGGGCGGCCTTCCCGGCCTTGCCCTGCTTCCCGGCCTTGCCCTGCTTCCCGGCCTTGCCCTGCTTCCCGGCCTTGCCTCGACCTCCGGCCTCCGGCCCTTCCCCCTTCGGCCCCCCCCCCTGCGGCGCCTTCGCCTTCTCTTCGGAGATGCCGCGGCCGGCCAGGCTCTGGAGGGCGGCGGGGTCGCGCTCCGTGACGAGGGCGTCGAGCTCGCCGGGGCTCATCGCCGGGCCCCCCGCCGCCTCGACGCGGGCGAGGGTGGGGGCCAGGGCGGCCTCGCGGGTCCAGGGGCCCTCGGGGCGGGGCGAACAGGCGAGGGTGCCGATCAGCACGAGGCCGCAGCCGAGCCGCCTCATGGCTGCACGTCCCAGTACCCATGAGACCGCAGCTCCTGCTTCAGGTCGTCTGACATCGGCGCCGGGGCGGCCTGGGGCGAGGGCGAGAGGCCGCGGAGCCGCGCCACCAGCGCGTCGTGGAGGGGCGCCGCGTCTGCCTCGGAGAGTCCGGCGGAGCGGGTGAAGCTCGGGCCCGCGAGGCGGGCGGCGGCGACGTAGTCCGCGGCGAGGGGCAGCCAGGCGGGCACCCCTGCGTAGGTGAGGCGCCCGGCCGCGCTGCGTGCAGACGTGAAGGGGAAGCCGAGGCCACCGAAGGAGAGGGCGAAGGTGTCCTCGGGGGGCGCGCCGGTGGTCAGGGTGGGGACGAGGGAGCGGGCCTTCATCTCCGCCGGTCGGGTGGCCCCGGCGAGCTCGAGCAGGGTGGGGGCGAGGTCAAAGAGCTCGACGACGGCGTCCACCCGCCGGCCACCCCCCGCGCCGCCGGGCAAGCGGATGAGCAGGGGCACGTGGGTCTCCGCGTCCTCGGCGCCGCAGCAGTGGCCGTAGAGGCCCTGCTCGCCGAGCTGCTCGCCGTGATCGGCCATCACCACCACCACCGCCTCCTCGAGCACCCCCCGCTCCTGGAGCCCCGCGAGGAGCAGGCCCACCTGGGCGTCGGCGTAAGCGGCGGCCCCGTCGTAGACGGCGCGGACGTGCGCGCCGTCGGCCTCGGAGAAGGGCTGGGGCTGGTCGCCCTGGGCGCGGTCGAGGGCCAGCAGGCGCTCCCGCCCGAGCGGCGAGCGGGGGCGGAGCATCGCGCCGAAGAGCTGGGCGGGGGCGCGCAGGTCCCCATAGAGCCAGCCGTCGAAGACCTGCTCGGTCGAGCCCTTCACGGCCACCGCCCCGGTGCCGGTGTAGTCCGCGCGGGCGAACAGGTAGCCGTAGGGATCGGGCTTGAGGTAGCTGCTGTGCGTGTCGTAGCCGTGGACGAACAGGAAGAAGGGGGCGTCCGCGGGCTGCGCGTCGAGCCAGGACAGGGCGAGGGGCGCGGTGTGCCAGAGCGAGCCGAAGTCGACCGGCGCCCGGTAGGTCGAGAAGCCCTCCCCGAGGCCGAACTCGACGCTGAGATCGGCCCCGCCCACGAAGGCGCCGGTCTGGTATCCGTAGAGGCCGAGCACCGTGGCGAGGGTGGGGCGGCTCGGGTCGAGGTGGATGTCGCGGCCGCGCCCGAAGAGCTCAGTCGGGTAGCGCCCGGTGAACACCGCCCCGTGCGAGGGGCCGGTGGTGGTGGCCTGGCTGTGGGCGGCCGTGAAGAGGGTGGACTCCCCGGCGAGGCGGTCGAGGTTGGGCGTGATCCCGTCGGGGTTGCCGAGCACGCCGAGCCGATCGGCCCGAAAGGTGTCGAGCGAGATGAGCACGATCGACGGCGGCCCGCCCACGCGCGCGCGGAGCGGCGGGCGCCCGCAGCCTGCGAAGAGCAGGAGCGGCAGCGCCGTGAGCAGCGCGGCGAGTGGTGAAGGTGTAGGCAGGCGCAAGGGCCGGCGAGTCTACTCGGCGGCGGCGCGGGGGTGGAGCGAGAGGCCGCGAAAGGCCGTCTCCCCGCCCTGTCGGCGGAGGCCATACAGCAGGCGCTTGGCCCGCGCATAGACCGTGAAGAAGGCCCGCACCTCGGAGAGCTCGGCGGCGGTGGGGGGCCGCGGGCCGGTGAGCCACTTGGGGTCGGAGGCGCCGGCGTCGAGGAAGTCGATCCGGGCCCACACCGGGGCGGAGACGCTCTGCCCGCGGGGCACGCGGGGGCCGAGCAGGAGCGCGTCCTCGCGGTCGCCGTCGCCGGAGAGGGTGCCCGGTACGCTGCCGTAGTTGAAGGGGCAGGGGATCGGCGTGATGAAGTCGATAGATCCGTCGTCCCGCCGCTTGACCACGCTCCAGCGCGGCGTGTCGATGGTGACCGCGAGGCGGAGGGGCCAGCCGCCGCGCTCAGGCATCGGCGGGCTCGATCGATCCGGGGAGCTCGAGGTCGAGCACGCTCTCTTCACCTGGCACGCCCACCCGCAGCGGGAAGCCGTAGAAGCCGTTGCCGCGGTGCACGTAGAGGCGGTTTCTGCCGAGGGCCCAGGGCCCCTCGTCGGGCATGCCGGCCAGCGAGAGGGCCGTCCAGTGAACGCCGAGCGAGAGGAAGCCCACCTGCCCGCCGTGGGTGTGCCCGGAGAGCACGAGGTCGGCGGAGCCGTCGGGGCAGAGCTGGAAGGCGCTGGGATCGTGCAGCAGGACGAGGCGGAAGGCGGGGCGGCCAGCGGCGTCGGTGGGCCGGGGCGTGCCCTTGAGGGCGCGGGTCATCGCCGTCTCCCGGTTACGCCAGCGCCAGGCGAGGCCGAGCACCTGGACGAGGCCAGCGGGGGTCTGCACGGTCACGGCCTCATCCTCGAGCAGCCGCACGCCGGCGCGGTGGAGGGCCTCTCGGACGAGCTCGGGGGTCTCGAGGTCGTGGTTGCCCATGCAGGCGTAGACGTGGGGGTGGCCCTGGAGGGGGGCGAGGGCGAGGGCGAGGTGGTCGGCGCTGTCCTGGCTCGGCACGGTCAGGTAGTCGCCGGTCAGCACGATGAGATCGGGCGCCGCGGCCACCGCCCGCTCACAGGTGCGCCGCAGCCGCTCGACCGACTGGAAGGGCCCGATGTGGGGGTCGGTGATCTGGACCACCCGCAGCCGGCTCGGGGCCGCCCGTGGCCGAAAGCCGAAGCGCCGCTGGACGAGCGAGAGGGCCCGCTGCGGGCGGCGCGCGAGCACGGGCGCGCCGCCTCGGAGGTCGAGGTCGACCGTCTCCCGGAGGGTGACCACGCTGCGGAGGAGGCCCGCGCCGGCGAGGGCGTAGGGCAGCCAGACGGCGGGGAGCGTCCAGGGGGTGAGCGCCGAGAGGGCCCAGGGGAGGGCGAGGAAGGTGCCGGCGACGAACCAGTGGGCCGGCCAGGCGAGCAGCATCCACTGCCAGGTCTTCCGCATCCCCGGGAGCACCGCCGAGGACAGATAGAGCAGGGTGAGCGCCTGGAGGCCCCAGAAGGCGGGGCGGAGCCGCTCGAGCCCGGCGGTGTCGAGGGCGACATAGACGCCCATCGAGATCGCGATCTGCAGCGCGGCGAGCACAGTGAGGAAGCGGGCGACGAGGGCGCCCCGCGACCGCTTGGCGCGCCGGACGGCCAGTCCAGCGCCGAGGAGGGAGACGAGGGCGAAGGCTTCCATCTCGAAGGGTTAGCCACCCCGCGGGCCCTGGCAAGCGCTCAGAGCCCGAGCGCTTGCACCACCCAGAGGCCCCCGGCGTCGGTGCCGGCGCCGTCGTCCTCCCAGGCGCCGACGACGATGTCCTCGCCTCCGCTCCCGAGGAGGTCGCCGCCGAAGAGCACGGCGGCGCCGACATGATCGTTGGAGGTGTCACCCACCATCGTCGCCCGGTGGTCGACCCCGGCCTGGAGCGTACCGCCGACGGCGAAGGGGCCGAGGAAGAGGGAGGCGGCGCCCTCGTCGTTGACGCCGGTGGAGGGCACGCCGACGAGGAGATCGGGCGAGCCGTCGCCGTCCCAGTCGGCCCCCCCGGCGAGGTTCGAGCCGAGGCCGTCGCCGGTGCCCTCCCCGAAGACCCGCGTGAGCGCGACGGTGTCGATGGTGACGTCGTAATAATCGCTGAGGTCGGCGGTCCCGGGGAGGAGGTAGGCGGTGCCGGCGTCTACCGCGCCGGTGTCCTCCTTCGTCGCCCCCACCCAGGCGTCGTCGTAGCCGTCCCCATCGACGTCCCCGGCGGGGCAGAGGCCGGCGCCGGCGCGGTCGCCGGTGGCCGCGCCGAGCAGGCGCCCGGTGGCCTCGGACAGGCTCTGGGTGCCCGAGAAGGGGGCAGAGAGGAGATAGGCGGCGCCGGAGTGGGTGCCGTTGAAGCTCGCCAGCCCCACGCCGACGGCGAGCTCGGCGGCGCCGTCGCCGTCGAGGTCGCCGAGGCCGCTCATCACGGCGCCGGCATAGTCGCCCGTCGCCTCGCCGGTGAAGGTGGCGCTGGCCACGCTGGCCGCGCTCACGCCGTCGGTGCCGGAGAAGGCCGCCGAGCCGCCGAGCAGGACGTAGATCGAGCCCGTCTGGGAGCCCCCCACCTCGTCGTTGGTCGCGGCGAGGGCGAGGTCTACGACCCCGTCACCGTCGAGGTCTCCGGGGGACACGAGCCCGGCGCCCAGCCAGTCGAAGCCATCGGCCCCCTTCCAGGAGCGGTCGGCGTCGAGGTCGAGGGAGAGGGCGTCGCCGGGGGTGGTGGCCTGGAGGGTGGCGCCGAGGAAGAGGTAGACCCTCCCTTGCCCGCTCGTGGTCACCGCGCTGCGCTCGGCGGCGATGACGAGGTCGTCCACGCCGTCGCTGTCGATGTCACCGACCGACGAGACCGCCGCCCCGGCCCGGTCTCCGGCGGACTCCCCGGCGAAGGACAGGCTGGCGCTGGAGAGGCTCTCCGTGCCGGCGCCGAGCGGGCCCCAGAGCACATAGGCGCCGCCCTCGGTGCCGGCGGTGGCGGCGTCGTGGCCGTACGCGCCGACGAGGAGGTCCGCCTGCCCGTCGCCGTTCCAGTCGCCCGTCGACAGGGCCACGCCCGCGTAGTCGCCGCCCGCCTCCCCTTGCAGGCTGAGCTCGGCGGCCATGAGGTCGAGGGTGCAGCCCATGGCCGTGCCCTCACAGTCGTTGTCTTCGCCGTCGTTACAGACCTCGACCGCGGCGGGGTTGATGAGGGCGTCGGCGTCGTCGCAGTCGGAGTCGTCATCGACCTGGTCGTCGTCGGGGTAGCAGGTGGTGAGCTCGGAGGCGGGGTCTCCATAGGTGTCGCCGTCGAGGTCATCGTAGACGGTGACGGCCCCCGTCGAGGTCTCGGGGTCGATGAGGCCGTCGCAGTCGTTGTCGGCGCCGTCGCAGGTCTCCTCGCCGCCGGGGTGGGCGAGGGCGGTGGTGTCGTCGCAGTCGTCGTCGGTGGCTACGTAGCCGAAGGGCTGGCCGCACTGTTCGAGGGTGTACCGATCGTCGCCGTAGCCGTCGCCGTCGTAGTCGATGAACCAGGTGGGGGCGTCAACCGAGGGGTAGTCCACCACGGCGTTACAGTCGTTGTCGATGCCGTCGCAGACCTCGTCTTGACCGGGGTGCACGGTGGCCTCGGCGTCGTCACAGTCCTTGCAGGCGGCGTAGCTGTCCTGGTCGGCGTCGGCGAAGCCGACCGAGCCGTCACAATTGTAGTCGGTGGGGTCTTCGCAGTCGATCTCGGCCGCCCCCGGGTGGACGGTGGCTTGGGTGTCGTCGCAGTCCTCGTCATTGTCGACGAAGCCCTCCGGAGGGACGCAGGCCTGCTTCGTGTCGGCGATGTCGCCGTAGCCGTCCCCATCTTCGTCACCGTAGAAGATGCTCTCGCCCTCTGTACATCCGTCCTCTCCGGCCTTGGGGCCGTCCCCGCCCGTGCAGGCCGAGGCGAGCGCCAGCGCGAGGCAAAGCGGGAGGCCAAGCGGGAGGCCAAGCGGGAGGCAGAGTGGGAGCCCAAGGGAGCGGGAGCCTCGTCGGCTCAGCGGAGATCGGTCTGAGGTGGGGGTCATCCGAGCACCGGGGGTGAGGAGGGGTCGGCCAAGGGGACACCTTCATGGTAGCCGGTCTCCGGGCCCGTTACCGGCAGGGATGCACCCCGCCTTGCTGCGACCCCCCGTGCTCCGCCGATCTCTGGCGCCGCTTTCGGTCGATGTCGGCGGGCGGCTGGCGGCGGTGGGGGCGCGCGCGCTCTCGGGGATGGGGCCGCTGCTCGCCCTGGCGGACCCTGCGGGTCGCCTGAGCCCGGAGAGCGCCCACCTCTGCGCCGCGCTCTCGCTCTTGGCCACCGAGGCGGCGCGGGGCCTCGGCGGGGCGGAGGACGCGCGGGTGGGGCAGGCGGCGGCGATGCTCGCCCTGCTCACCAAGCTCGATGATCAGCACATCGACAGCCCCGCCTTCCACGCCAGCCTCCCGCGGGCGCACCTCGCTCGGGAGACCGCCGCCTACCTCGCCCCCACCCTGGCCTCGATCCGGTCGGGGCGGCCCGAGAGTGAAGAGCCCCGCTGCCTCCTCGCCGCCGCCCTCGGCGCTGTCCTGGCGGAGCTCGCCACCCTCGACGGGGGCGCGCGACGCGAGGGGCTGCTCCGCCTGATCGCCTCGGGCTGGGCCACCCAGGTCGAGGCGGTCACCACCTTCACCGCTCACCCCTCCCAGGTCTCGGACTCAGTCGTGGCGCGGGTCACGGGCGAGATCAGCGCGCGCTGGCTCCGGATGATCACCGCCGTGGGCACCCTCGCCCCCGGGGCCCGGGCGCTCACCGCCGACGAGGTGGAGGCCTTCTCGGGCTGGGGGGCCTGGATCCAGCGGGCCGACGCCCTGGCCGACCTCGAGAAGGACAGCCTCGACCTGCACCTCTCGACGGTGATCGGGCGGATGGCCTACCTCGCCCACGGGGAGCGCTGGGTGGAGGCCGTCCGCGGGGGTGACCGCGCGGGGGTGCGGCGGCAGGTGGGGGCGCTCGACCTCTCCGCCCTGCGGCCCGCCGAGGCCGAGCTCGACCGCCTCGAGGCCCGCCTCGCCAGTCTCGGCGAGGTCGGGCCGATCCTCCGCTGGATCCACGGCTTCCTGCTCTCCCGCGACGGTGGCCCATGTTCGGCACCCTGAAGCCCGGCTGCCTCCCCGAGGCGCCCAAGGCCACCCACAGCGCCTTTTACTGCGGCCTCTGCGCCGCCCTGGGCGCCGATCACGGCCTCGCGATGCGGGGCCTCGTCTCCTACGACGCGGTGCTGCTGGGCCTCCTCGTCGATTCGCTCCAGGAGGAGCCTGCGCCGCCCGCCGCCACCCGCTGCCCGCTGCTCCCCGTGGTGCACCAGGGCACCGTCGCGCCGGAGAGCCCGGCGATGCGCTTCGCCGCCGCCGCGCAGGTGCTGCTGGCCGACCAGTGGCTCGCCGATCGCGGCATGGACGGCGGGCGCCTCACCCGCGCGGCCCGGCCCCTGCTCGCCGGGCCCGCCGAGGTCGCCCGCGGGCGCCTCCGGGAGCTGGGCCTCGATCCGGAGCCCCTCGCGGGCTTCGAGCACCGCCAGGCCGCCGTCGAGGCCGCGCAGGCCGGCCCCGAGGCCGCCGCCGCCCCCACCGCCCAGGCCCTCGGCCTCGTCTTCGGCTGGATCGGGGCGCTCGGTCGCCTCGAGGACGCCGCGCCGATCCAAGCCCTCGGCCTCGCGACCGGCCGGCTCATCTACCTCATCGACGCCGTCGAAGACGTCGAGGGAGACCGCAGGGCCGGCGCGTTCAACCCGCTGCTCCGCGAGGGGGAGATCGATCCTGCCCGTGTCGAGGCGGCCGCGCGCCTGCTCCGGGCCGACCTCCGCGCGCTGTCCCGCTGCCTCGCAGACCTCCCCCTCCGGCGCCACCGGGAGGTCATCGAGTCGGTGCTGATCGGTCGCCTCGGCGCCGCCGCCCGCCGGGCCCTGCACGCCGCGCAGCACCTCGTCGAGCCCGCAGACCTCCAGCGCAGATCGGCCTTCGTCGCGGCCTTCGCCTGGGTCCTCCTCCTCCTCTTCGGCCTCCGCCCCGCCTGGGCCGAGCCCAAACGAGAGCCCTCCTCGAAGAAGGGCACGAAGAAGGGCACGAAGAAGGGGAACAAGACCGAGACCCAGACCGAGACCAAGACCAAGACCGAGTCGAAGTCGGCGCCCCCGAAGTCGGCGCCGGCGGCCGATCCCGACCCCGACGACCCGGCCCCTCCCGAGCCTGGGGAGAGCGCGGGGAGCGGCGAAGACGCCTGCTGTGTCACCGACACCTGCTGCGATCCCTGCTTGAACGCCTGCTGCGGCGGCTGCGAGCGCGAGTGTGACTCCGCCTGCAATTCCTGCTGCGGGAGCTGCAACAGCGAGTGCAACCGCAGCGCAGAGCAGTGCTGCAACTGTAACAATTGCTGCAACCAGCTCTGCCAGGGAAACAACTGCTGCGGCGGCAGCCAGTGCGCCTCGGGCAAGCTCGGGGCGGCCCTGCGGGGCCTCGGCGCGGGGGGCGCCGGCCGGGGCGCGGGATAACGGCTCCCCCTCCGCGGGAGCGCCATGGCCTTCGCCCACCTCCACAACCGCACCGGCCTCTCCCTCCTCGACGGGGCCTGGACCCCCGAAGAGCTGGCCAAGAAGGCGGGCAGCTTCGGCATGCCCGCCGTTGCGATCACCGACACCTGCAACCTCTACGGCGCGGTGGAGTTCTACAAGGCCTGCAAGGGGGCAAACACCGCGCCGGTCTTCGGCGCCTCCTTGTGGATGTGGCCGGACGGCCTCGCCAACCTTGACCCGCGGAAGCCCGACGGCGGCTGGGACCTCGTGCTCCTCATCGAGGACAAGGAGGGCTACAAGAGCCTCTGCCAGCTCATCACCACCGCCATCTTCACCGGCATGCACTACCGGCCGCGCATCGACTGGGCCCTGCTCGAGCGGTACAAGTCGGGCCTGATCGCGCTCACCAGCGGCCTGAACGGCCCCCTCGCCCAGGCGGTGAGAGAGGGCGCCGAGGGGGAGGCCCGCGCGCGGGCAGACCTCGAGCGCCTCGCCGAGCTCTTTGGCCCGCAGCACCTCTTCGTCGAGCTGCAAGACTACGGGCTGCCGAACCAGCCCGAGCTCAACGCCGTGGGCCGGCGCCTCGCCCGGGAGCTCGGCCTCAAGACGGTCGTGACCAATGACTGTCGGTACGAGAAGCCGGAAGACGCCGTCACCCTCGACCTCCTCAACTGTATCGCCCGCACCGCCGGGGTGGACGATCCCGCCCGCAAGGGCCTGCCCACCGACCAGCAGTTCTTCAAGACCGAAGCGCAGATGCGGGAGCTCTTCCCGGACGACGGCCCGGCCCTCGACCGCACCGTCGACATCGCGGCGCGCTGCCACTTCAAGTTCAAGACCGACACCTACTACTTCCCCGCCACCACCCCGCCGGACGCCGGACCGAGCCTGGAGGAGCTCAAGGCCGGGGCCGAAGACGTCGACACGGACGCCAACTGGTCCTACTTCTACAAGGCTTTCCCGCCGCCGCGCGACTACGGGATGCCTGATCCGCTGGTCGCCGTCCCGCCAAGGCCCCCGGGCGCCGGCAGCATCAACGGGTACTTCGGCTGGTACTCGCGGATCGGGCTGGAGCTGCGCCTCGACCCCCGCTTCGGCATCGATCCGGCCCTCTACCCCGCCTATAAGGATCGCCTCGAGTTCGAGCTCAAGGTGATCGTGGCGATGGGCTTCCCCGCCTATCTGCTCATCGTCGCCGAGTTCATCAACTGGGCCAAGGACAACGGGATCCCCGTGGGCCCTGGCCGCGGCAGCGCCGCCGGCTCGGCGGTGGCCTGGGCGATGCGCATCACCGACATCGATCCCATCCGCTTTGACCTCCTCTTCGAGCGCTTCCTGAACCCAGAGCGCGTCAGCATGCCCGACATCGACGTCGACTTCTGCCAGGACCGGCGGGAGGAGGTGATCAGCCACGTCCGGGAGAAGTACGGCTACGACCTCGTCAGTCAGATCATCACCTACGGCAAGCTCCAGGCCAAGGCGGCGCTCAAGGACGTGGCGCGGGTCTGCGGGGTCGAGTTCCACCAGTCCGACCGCATCGCCAAGCTCGTGCCGCTCGAGCTCAACATCACCCTCGAGAAGGCCCTGCAGGAGGAGCGCTTCAAGAACATCGCCGAGGGCGACCCGCTGGTCGGCCGGGTGGTCACCTACGCCAAGCTCGTCGAGGGCATGAACAGACAGACGGGCGTCCACGCGGCGGGCGTGGTCATCGCCGATCGCCCGCTCGTGCAGCACGCGCCGCTCTACCGCGACGGGCCCGAGGGCGGCCCCGTGGTGCAGTACGACATGAAGTCCGCCGAGTCGGTGGGCCTCATCAAGTTCGACTTCCTCGGCCTCAAGACCCTCGATCAGATCCGCGACGCCCTCGTGATGATCGAGCGGAACACCGGCGAGAAGATCGAGATGGCGCTCGTGCCCTACGAGGACACCGCCACCTTCCAGCTCCTCCAGAAGGGCGACGCGCTCGGCGTCTTCCAGGTCGAGTCCTCGGGCATGCGGGACCTGTTGACCCGCCTGAAGCCGACCAACATCGACGATCTGATCGCGCTCCTGGCGCTCTACCGCCCCGGCCCGCTCTCCTCGGGCATGGTCGACAGCTTCATCGACTGTAAACATGGGCGGAAGCCCATCACCTATCCGCACCCGACGCTGGAGCCGATCCTCAAGTCCACCTACGGCTCCATCGTGTACCAGGAGCAGGTGATGCAGGTAGCCCGGACCTTGTCCGGCTACTCCCTCGGTGAGGCCGACCTCCTCCGCCGCGCCATGGGGAAGAAGAAGGCCGAGGAGATGGCCAAACAGAAGTCCCGCTTCGTAGACGGAGCGGTGGCGCAAGGGCACGACGGGAAGAAGGCCGACGAGATCTTCGAGCTCCTCGCCTTCTTCGCCGGCTACGGCTTCAACAAGAGCCACTCGGCCGCGTATGGGGTGGTGAGCTACCACACCGCCTGGCTCAAGGCGCACCATCGCGCCGAGTACATGGCCGCCCTGATGTCGATCGACGCGGGGAACACCGACAAGATCCTCATCTACATCGGCGACTGCAAGCGGGCGGGCATCGACGTCTTGCCCCCCGACGTCAACGAGAGCCAGCTCGGCTTCGACGTCCCCAAGGGCGACCGCCGGCGCATCCGCTTCGGAATGGCGGCGGTGAAGGGGGTGGGTGAGTCAGCGGTGGAGGCGATCCTCGAGGCCCGCGAGGCCGGCGGGCGCTTCAGCTCCTTCATGGACCTCCTCGAGCGGGTCGATCCCAAGCGCATCAACAAGAAGGTGATGGAGAGCCTCATCAAGTGTGGGGCCTTCGACTGGACGGGGCAGCCCCGCCGCCGCCTGCTCGAGGGACTCGAGGCGGCGATGGGGGTGGCGCAGCGCATCCAAGAGCAGCGGGCCTCGGGGCAGACCAACCTCTTCGGGCGGATGGGGCCGGCGGTGATCAACCGCGTGCAGCTCCCCGACGTGGGAGAGTGGCCGCTCGCCGTCAAGCTGAGCAACGAGCGGGAGGCGCTGGGCTTCTTCATCACCGGCCACCCCGTCGAGGCCTTCAAGCCGATCATCAAGCGGGTGGCCACCTGCCCGATCGACCAGCTCGACCGTCAGAACGCCGACGCTGAGGTGAAGGTGGCGGGGATGGTCACCGCGCTGCGGCAGATCAAGACGAAGAAGGGCGACAAGATGGCCTTCGTCACCCTCGAAGACGTACACAGCTCGGTCGAGTGCATCTTCTTCAGCGAGGCCTGGGCCCTCTCCCAGCGGGCCCTGGAGGCCGAGCAGCCGGTGCTCGTGAGCGGGAGCCTCGAGCGCGCGAGCGCGGAGAGCGGCCCGAAGATCATGGCGGAGTCGGCCGAGCTGCTGGCCGACCTCCGGGAGCGACGCACGCGGGAGGTCCACCTCCGCCTCGAGGCGGAAGACCTCGGCGACGGGCGCTCGGAGCTGCTGGTCAAGCTGCTGGAGGCCTCGAAGGGCAGGATCCCCGTGCTGCTCCACCTGCGCCTCCCCGAGCGGGCCTGGGCCAGCCTGCGCCTCGGCAGCGCCTTCACCGTCACGCCCGACGAGCCGCTCCTCCAGGGGCTGGAGACCCTCTTCCGCCGCCCCGATGTGGTCGAGCTCGCGTAGCCGGTCGGGGCAGGCTCCGATAAGGATGGGCGGATGTCGCCCTCCGCCCGGCTCACTCCCCTCTGGCTGCTGCTCTCCTCGTTCGCCTCGGCGTGGGCGGGAGGGGGGCCGCCGCCGGTGCGCGACCCGCGGGCCAACGGGTACGTGGACTGGACCAGCCTCGACCTCATCGTGAGCTCGCGCAGCGACCTCGTCGTGGGCGCGTGGAAGGACCGCAGGGTGCAGGAGCAGGACGCCCTCGACAGCCTGCCCCCGCGCCTCGCCGCCGCCGCCGCCTCGCTGCGGGTCACGCCGGACACCACCGTGGCGGACCTCCTCGGGGATGGGGGCCCCACCGCGGCCGCCCTCGAAGACGGGATGAAGTCCTGGTACATCGAGGAGACCCGCTACCACCCCACCGGCGGGGTGGAGATGGACGCCGCGCTCGACATCGGCGTCTGGCTGCGCCCGGCGCTCAGCGCGCTGGCCACCGCCACGCCGGCGCCGCTGGTCGCAGGGGGCGCCACCGGCCTCGTCATCGACGCCCGCGGCTTGCCCTTCGAGCCCTGCCTCGCGCCCTCGGTCAGCACGGCCGACGGCCGGCCGGTGCTGCGTGCCCAGCTCCTCGGGGAGGACGTCGCGCGCGTCTCGACGCCGGTCGTCTACGTGAGCTCGGCGGCCGATCCGCTCGCCTGGAAGCGCGCCGGGGACGCCCCCCTCTTCGCGCGGGCGAGCGCCGCCCAAGGGGGGGAGCTCTTGCTCGACCCCACGAGCGCCTTGGCCGCAGATCCCGCCACCCCCGGCCTCGTCGCCGCGGGCAAGGTGGTGATCGTCGTGGGGGCGCCGTGATCCGCCGCAGCGTGAACAGCCTGCACGGCTCGCCCACCGGTCGCCCCCGCCGCAGCCGCCCGCAGGTGTCGGCGAGGCGCCCGCCCGTCGAGCCCGTCGTGCCCGCCGTGGCTTCGAGGGAGGCGCCTGCGGTGACCACACCCGAGGCGCCGGCAGGCCCTGGCCTCGCCGCGGAGGTGGGGGCCGAGCTCCGCGCCGCCCTGCCCTCGGGGGGGATCCACCCGCTGTGGTCGCGCTTCTTGTGGGGGGCCACCTTCGCGGTGGTCGGCGCGGCGCTGCTCTGGGTGCTGCGGCCCGTCTTCGCGATCCTCGCCGCCAGCGCAGGCCTCGCCTACATCCTCGACCCCGTCGTCGACTGGCTGGAGCGCCGCGGCTTGTCCCGGGAGTCGGGCATCGGCGTGATCTACGCGAGCTTCGTGATGGCGCTGCTGGCCACCGTGCTGCTCTTCATCCCCGCCGTGGCGGCGCAGGCCGATCAGGTCGAGGCCAAGCTCACGCCGGTCATTGACCACCTCGACGAGCGCCTGCTCCCGATCCTGGCCGTCATCGAAGCGAAGACCGGCCAGACCATCACGCTCGACCTCCACCAGCTCCAGGCGGAGGCCCCTCGCTGGGTGAAAGAGCACCTGCCCGACATCCGCGCCACCGCGACGGGCCTCGGCAAGGGGCTGTTCACGCAGGGGCTCGGCCTGATGAGCGCCCTCCTCAACCTGCTGCTGCTGCCGGTCTTCCTGTTCTACCTCTTGCGCGATTGGGACCGGATGGTCGCGGCGGTGGGGGAGCTCGTGCCGCCCCGCCACCGCCCGCGGGTGGTCCGCATCGCCACGGAGGTCGACGTGCGCCTCGGCGCCTTCGTGCGCGGTCAGATCACGGTCTGCCTCGCCCTGTCGGGCCTCTACAGCGTGGGCCTCCTGATCGTCGGGATTGACCTCGCTGTCGGTGTGGGCGTGATGGCCGGCCTGCTCTTCATCGTGCCGTACCTCGGCACGGTGGTGGGGGTCGTGCTGTCGGTCCTGCTGGCCCTGATCAAGTTCGGGATCTCCTGGCAGGTGATCGGGGTGGTCGTCGTCTTCGTCGTGGTGCAGGGGATCGAGGGCTACGTGCTCACCCCTCGCATCGTGGGCGACAAGGTGGGCCTGCCGCCGCTCGTGGTGATGATCGCCCTCATCGTGGGCGGCGGGCTGCTCGGCATCTGGGGGATGTTGATCGCGATCCCCGTGACGGCGGTGCTCTCGGTGGTGGCCGCGGAGTGGCTCGGCCTCTACCGCAACAGCAAGGTCTTCACGGGTGGCTGAGCGGCCGATCCTCACCCGCTGGCTCGGTCGGGTGCCCTACGGAGAGGCGCTCGCGCTCCAGCGGGCCGCGCGGGAGGAGGTGATCGCTGGCCTCGCCCCCGAGCAGGTCTGGCTCCTCGAGCACGACCCCGTGATCACCACCGGCCGCCGGGAGGCCGCGGGCGTGCCCGCTGAGGCTCGGCTCGCCGAGGCCGGCATCGCGCGCTTCGCGGTCGAGCGGGGTGGGCTCGCGACCTGGCATGGCCCCGGTCAGCTCGTCGCCTACCTCTTCATCGACGCGGGCGGCCGGGGCATCGGCGTTCGCGGCCTCGTGGCGGCGATGGAGGAGGGGGTGATCCGATGGCTGGCCCCGCTGGGGATCGCCGCCGGCCGCCGGGAGGGCCTCGCGGGGGTGTGGGTGGGGCAGGAGAAGATCTGCGCGATCGGGCTCCACATCCGTCTGGGGGTCTCGATGCACGGCCTCGCGGTCAACCTCAAGCCCGACCTCGGCGCCTTTGACCTGATCGTCCCCTGCGGGATCGTCGGCGCCGGTGTGACCAGCGTGGCCAAGATTCTCGGGGCCGCGCCAAGTCCGGAAGAAGCCGCTGAATCCCTGGGGGCCTCGCTGGTGGAGGCCATCCGGGCGGCGCGGAAGTTCTCGAGGCGCCTTGACGATCCGAAGGGTACTGAATAAACAAGGAGCACCACAGCGAAGGCATGTAGCTCAGTGGTAGAGCACCGTCCTGACACGGCGGGGGTCGGCGGTTCGAAACCGCCCATGCCTACCAGTCACCTGTAGACCCCGAGGGGCTTCCCCCTCGGGGTCTCTGCTTTGTTGACGACGCGGTTAGCCTGCGTTACCCGCCGTCGTTCTCACACGACCGGGTCTTCCTTGGCCCCGATCGTCAAAAAGTGTCCATCCTCCTTCATTTGGAGTCTCCTTGCGGCGACCCCCCAGCAGGCCCCCCCGGCGACGGCCCGTCGAACCCGAACGGGAAGGTTCCATCCGCATCAACGATCGCATCCGCACGCCGCGGGTGTTGGTCATCGATGAGGAGGGGAACAAGCTGGGCGAGTTCCTCACCGAAGACGCGATCGCGATGGCTGAAGATCGGGGCATGGACCTCATCGAAGTCGCCCCGACGGCGCGTCCTCCGGTCTGCAAGATCGGTGACTTTGGCAAGCTCAAGTACGAGAAGCAGAAGAAAGAGGCGGTCGCCCGCAAGAATCAGGCTGTCGTGCTCGTCAAGGAGCTCAAGCTCCGCCCGAAGACCGACGACCATGACTTCGACGTGAAGCTCAAGCACGCGCGGCGCTTCCTCGAAGAGGGCGACAAGGTGAAGTTTACGGTGCGCTTCCGTGGTCGCGAGATCGCTCACCGAGAGATCGGTGAAGAGCGTTGCCAAGAAGTGGCCGAGATGCTCCAGGATATCGCGCTCATCGAGCAGCGGCCGAGCATGGAAGGCAAGCAGATGTTCATGATCATGGCCCCCAAGAAGGCCATCAAGTAGGGCCGAGGCGGCCATCGCCCCTGCCCCCCATTGGAGACCCCGATGCCGAAGATGAAGAGCCACAGCGCCGCCAAGAAGCGGTTCAGCTTCACCGCCACTGGCAAGGTGAAGTTCAAGCACGCCAAGATGCGGCACATCCTGGAGCACCGCTCCAAGGGTTTCAAGCGGAAGGCGCGTCAGGGCGGGATCATGAAGGAGATGGATGCGGAGAAGATCCGCACGCTCCTCCCCTACGGCGGCTAAACCACACCCCCCACCGACTGCTCGCCGTCACCGCCCCTCGGGGCTGGGACACGGTCGAACAAGCAGGAGTCGAAGATGGCACGCGTAAAGCGAGCTCAGATCAAGAAGACCCGTACCAAGAAGCTCTTCGCCCGCGCCAGCGGCTTCTTCCTGTCCCGCGGCAAGCTCCGCCGGCAGGCCGAAGAAGCGGTGATGCACGCCCGGGCCGACGCCTACCGCGGCCGCAAGGAGAAGAAGCGCCAGTTCCGCGCGATGTGGATCGTGCGCATCGGCGCCGCCCTCGGCCCCCACGGCATGTCCTACAGCCAGTTCATTCATGGCCTCGCCGTGGCGAACATCCAGCTGAACCGCAAGCAGCTCTCCGAGCTGGCCATCCACGACGCCGAGGCCTTCGCCACGGTGGTCGGGCAGGCCCGGCAGGCGCTGGGGCTGTGATCCGCGCTGGGCTGCCGCTGCTCCTCCTCCTCGCCTGCAACAAGGACGGGGAGTTCGAGTATGTGCAGTTCAACGCCAAAGATGACAGCCTGACGATCGCGGTCGGGGCTCCCGAGGAGCTCCCCGCGGTCTCGTCCGAGCTGCACAGCAGCACGGGCGAAGTGGTCGTGGGCACCGTCGAGATCTCTCCCGGCGGTGGTCCGATCGGCACGACCCACGACATCGTGGTGATCGTGGACAATGAGAATGAAGACCAGGTCGATCGCGTGACCGTGCGCACCGACTCTCCGGGCCGCGGCGAGGATGAGTACAAGCTCACCCAGGACAGCGCGGACGAGGGGTACTACAAGATGCAGCTGGTCTCCGTCGGCGCGGAGGGTGAGCAACGGGATGACGTGCTCACCATCCGGCTCTGGCAGGCGAAGCTGGTCGACACCGCGGGAGACTGAGCGTGGCCCCGCCCACCGTGACGAAGGCCTCCCTCGTGGAGGCCGCGGTGGATCATGTGGGGCTGAGCCGCAAGCACGCCGTTGAGCTCGTGGACGCGCTCTTCGAGACGATCCGCGTCGCCCTCTTGGACGGTGACAAGGTGAGGATCCCGGGCTTCGGGGTCTTCTCGGCCAGACCGAAGGCCGCCCGCCTCGGTCGGAACCCGAACACGGGCGAGGCGATGATGTTGCCCGCGCGCCGCGTGGCGACCTTCAAGCCCTCCACACAGCTCCGAGCCGCCCTGAATCCGCGCTGAACGCGCGTAGACTGAGCGCTGCAGCAGCGCCAACCGCCGGAGGACGACGTGGCCGACGATCGCAGCCAGAAGCCAGCCCAGGGCGTGGCAGACAAGACGGAGCCTCCCGGCCTGCGGACCCCGCGCCCCGGCCCCGGGCCGCGTCGGAGCGGCGACACCGCGACGCGTATGTCCCTCGCCGCGGCGGCCGCCAAGGCCGCGGGCGAGGATGATCTCGCCGATGATCCCCCCGGCGAGGGCGAGGAGATCATCGACGACGCCGACATCGACGCCGGCGGCCCCGATCGCCTCTACTTCCGCATCGGTGAGGTCGCGCAGCTCGTCGGCGTAGACGCCCACGTCCTCCGCTACTGGGAGAGCGAGTTCCGGATGAAGCCGAACCGCTCCTCCTCGGGCCAGCGGCTGTACCGCAAGCAGGACCTGTCGAGGTTCCTCCGGATCAAGAGCCTGCTCCACGACGAGGGGTACACGATCGCCGGCGCGCGTAAGGTGCTCGCGGGCGGCCCGACGCCCGCAGCGGCCGGGGTGGATGTCGCCCGCGTAAAAGACGCGCTCGGTCGAATCTCCGCCCTTCGCCGAAGGATTCGGGCGATTCGGGACACAGTGGAGCCCTGATCTGCCCCCGGTCGCCCTTGCCGAGGTGAGGGTGACCCTATAATAGCCAACTCGTTCGGGGAGTGGCGCAGCCTGGTAGCGCACCTGAATGGGGTTCAGGGGGTCGCAGGTTCGAATCCTGTCTCCCCGACCATATACCCGCAAAACCCCAGAGCCCGCTCAGACTTCGGTTTGAGCGGGTTTTCTCCGTTCGATCTGCCGAGGCCTGGGCGGTGCTGTGGTCCGCCGGAGAGGAGCTCGGCGAGGGAGGGCGCACGCAGGGCGCGGCGGACCCACCGGGAGAGCCGGGAGGGTTTGGCCTCCGCTTCGATCCTCGCGCGCTCGACCGCGCTCGGCGTCCACCCGCGGTCGGCCAGGAGCTCGAGCAGCGCCTCCCTGTTCTCGGCGGCTGTCGCCGCACGAGCGATTCCGTTGCCCTCCTCTCGCCCCGCCTCACGTCCTGCTGCTCTGCCCTCCTCCCGAGCCTACCGCTGGGCGAAGGTGATGGCGCCTCGGGCGTCCTGCTCGGCCATGCAGGAGCGCTCGTAGGCCTCCCATTCGGCCTCCATGAAGCCGCCAGTGCGGGCGGCGTCGAGGGTGCGTCGGCCGGGGTCGGGGCGGCTGGGGGGACGGCGGAGAGGGAGCGGGTCTCCCCGAAAAACCCGGCCCACGGCTCGACGATGCCCTGGGGCGCGTGCTCCTGCCCGGTTCGGGGCAGCTCCATGAAGGCGTACTGGACGTAGGTGACCCTGCGCCGGTCGCGGACCTTCACGTCGACGACGGAGATTTCTGCCCCTCCGCCACCGGGACCTGCTCCGGCGGGAGGAAGGAGAGCCCCTCGATGCTGTGGGCCTCGTCGAGGTGGAGGAGGACCTCCAGCAGGGCACCCAGGAGGTCCTTGTGCTCCTCGGTGCCGACGAATGCGCTTGAAGACGAAGTCGGTCTTGGGACGGCGCAGGGCGGGCGCATGCGGCCCTACCCTGAGCGGGCCTGCGGGATGAGGCCCCGATACGCCGGCGCTCGGGTAGGATCGAGGAATGCAGTCCTTCATCCCACCCCGCCAGACGCCGACTTGGTGTGGACACCTTGAGACCCAGCCGGTCGCCGGCGTAAGCTCGGGGACGCCTCGACCGAGGCGGCAGAGGGAGGGACCGGCTCGTCGATCCGATGGGTCCGGCGCCAGCGGCGCTGAATGCGCAACAGTCAGAGCCTGGCACCGAGAACCCGAGAACTATGTTTATTGTCCCACGAAGGGGGCCTTGAAGTTCTCACGCAAAACACGCTCTATGAAAGTGGGCGGGTGGATCTGATGACGCCGTTGGATCGCCAGGGGGCGAGTCGGGAAGATTTCGCTCTATTCCGAGAAGCGCAATCCATCGGTCAGGGGATTTCCACTGGCCAAATATCGTCGATCGACGAACTCTATCGACTGCTCTGGTCCTTGGGGAGCTGAACTTGCCAAGCTTGTCCAAATCTTTGACATCGACGCTCATTGGGGCTGCTGGAGCCGTCCTCGCAATCTCCCCAACCGTGCTCCTTAACGGAAGCGTACGTATGGGCTTCTCCGACGACTACTGGATGCCGGTAGATGCAGAAGCCGCTTTAATCATAGAATTCAGTAGTGGCTGGGCCGCGGCGACAATGGCGTCCACATTCCTTATTCTATGCGAACGCCATCACATGCGGATCCCGCTGCGGGTAGTGGTTCTATCGCTAATCGCAATAATATACAGTATATCGTCAATGCTGAGATATTACAATTCAACATGTGCGAGCATAGTTTTCGGCAGGCTGTCAAAGGAAGAGCGAGAAGATGTTTGCAACGAAGATCTCCTCCGATGAAACCCCACGAAATCGGAAGGGTGAATGCGGTTCCGCCTGTTGATCTTTGATCAATTCTGCTGTCGTCACCGCCGCCGCCGTAGAACAAAGGCTCATGCCCCCTGCCCCGCCCACCCCACCTCCCAGCGCGATGGCCTCCCCGACCAACCGGCCGGGGACGGTGGGGCGCATCCCGGCGCCAGCGCGCGGCCCGGACGGTACCCTCGGGAGCGACTTCCGCGTCGCAGCCCCCGCGGTGAGCATCCCCAAGGGTGGGGGTGCCATCTCCAACATCGGCGAGAAGTTACCCGCTAAACCCGAGAACCGGAGAACCGGTGCCAGGCTCGGATGATTGTCTTTTCGGGACCCGACGGCGGGGGACGGCGGGACTGGGACCGTAAATCGAGGTCGGGCCCGCGGCCCGGAAGCGGTGGCCCTGGGTCGTGGGGGACTGCCACCGGTGACGCTCGCTCTCGGCCACGGGGCGCTCGACCTTCCCTCGCCCCCGCGCCATCCCGCTCGTCACCGTCGGGCACCCACATCCAGGCGGATCGCCGCCTCAAATGAGAGCATCCGTTCGCTACACCACCCGCGCGGGTCGAGTCAGAAAGCTCGATAAGCATTCTGTGACCCCGACCATAACTTTCGGATTCGACACAGGGACCGTTCAGACTTCGGTTTGAGGGGGTTCTCTCCGTTCGGCGTCGAGTCTGGATGCTCCCTCTTCCTTCTTCCCGGGTCTTCCCTCTTCCCAGGCCGACTTGGGGAGGATGCGACCCGCGCCCATCCTCGTCGATCCCCTCGTGGACTGCGTCTTCAAGGCCCTGTTGGCAGACCCCGCCAACCAGGACCTGCTCCTGGACTTCCTGAACGGGGTGCTGCGGCCCACAGCGGCCATCACCGCCGTCACGATCCTGAACCCCTACAACCCTGCGGAGTTCGTCGGCGGCAAGGAGACCATCGTAGACGTGAAGGCCACGGACAGCGAGGGGGTGGTCTACCAGATCGAGCTGCAGGTGCGGGTCGGCAAGACCCTCCCCGAGCGCATCCTCTACACCTGGGCGCACGTGTACCACGGCCAGATCGGCGAAGCCGAAGCCTATGCGAAGCTCAAGCCGGCCTGCTCGATCTGGATCCTCGAAGGCGCCCTCTTCCCGGAGGAGCTCGGCTTCCACCATCGCTTCGCGGTGATGGACCCTCACAGCCGGCTCGTTCTGTCGCCGCAGCTCGACATCCACGTCCTCGAGCTGCGTAAGCTCGGGCCCCTCGGCACGGTCGACCCAGGTAGGCCGCTGGACGCTGAGGCCCGTTGGCTGTACTTTCTGAAGGAGGGTGGGCGATGGGCCACCCTCCCCGCCGCCCTGCAGAGCCCGGAGATGCGAAAGGCCATGTCTGTCCTCGAGCGCTTCAGCGACGCCCAGCGAGACCTCGCCCTCTACCAGTCCCGGGTCGACTACCTGCACGTCCAGCGCACCCTGGAGGTCGAGCGAGAAGAGGACGCCGCGCGGCTCGCCGAGCTGGAGGCCGCCCTGGCGGAGGTCCAGGCCGAGAAGGAGCAAGAGCGGGCCGAGAAGGAGAAGGTGCAGGCCGAGAAGGAGCAAGAGCGGGTCGAGAAGGAACGGCATCGAGCGGGCCGAGCCGAGGCCGAGGCGAAGCTGGAGCGGCTCCGGCAGGTGCTGCTCGCCGCTGGGATCGATCCTGACACCTCCTCGAACTGACCGAGACTTTCCTTGATCTTGGATGAAGATGCGCCGGGAGGCACCTGCGATGAACGCGGATGAACGCTCGACCTCTTCGCGTGCGCCGACGAGGCGCTTGGCCGGGCCACCGGGACTTCCTGTCGGAGCGAGTCGCAGTCTATGATATTCTGTTCCGACGGCGTGCTGCTTCAGGCGAGCCCATCGCGGATCCTCTGGTGTCCACTTCCCCCCTGGGTGACTCGGATCTCCTGCTCTCTTCGACCTCGGACGACCGGGACGGCGTCGTTTTGCTCTCAGCCTATGTGCCGAGCCTCGCGCTGGCCGACCTCGCCCTGGCGCGGGAGGGCGAGGGCCAGGCCATGCGCGCCGGGCTCATCCTCGCCGACCTCCAGCACTCCACACATCTCGTCGCCGATCTCACCCGCCGGGGCCCCCACGGTCTCGACATCCTTCAAAGGGCGCTGCGGGTCTGGTCGGAAGGCAGCGTGCGGGTCATCCACGCGGCGGGCGGAGTCGTCTATCAGTTCGCAGGGGACGCGATCCTGGCCTGCCTGCCCCAAGGTCTCGACGAACCCGACGACGCATTGGCCCGGCGCGTTGCCGATACCGCCCGGCGCCTCGCCGCCTTCGCCGAGACCGCCCGACTCGTGCAGACGCCCGACGAGTCCCTGGAGCTACGCTGCAAGTTTGGCGTGTCGATGGGCGAGGTCCACCGGCTCATTCTGGGCGTGTCCGACCTCTGGCTTCACCCCTTGTTGGTCGGGGAGCCCCTGGCGGCGGCAGTTCGTGCCGAGAAGCGGGCATCGGGTGGCGATGTGGTCGTCGACCTCGGTGTGGCCCGGCACCTGCCTCCGGCCTGGATTCAGCGCCAACTTGACGACGTGGCCTTCCTCATCCCGATGCCCGCCGCCGCTGCGCCCTTCGAGCGACGCGAGAACCCACCCCATGCCGAACTCGCGCCCCGTCTTCTGCACCCCTTTCTCACCCGTCGCCTCAGCCATGAGCGGGACGAACTCATCGCCGAGCTTCGTGGCGTCACCTGCGTCTTCCTCAAGTTTGAGCTGGAGGGCGTCCCCGGCCCGCTGATTGAGCGGCTGCCCGAGCTGCGCGCCTTCTACGAGCTCGCCCAGCGCGAGAGCCTCCGATTCGGCGGCTTCCTGGCCCAGACCGACTTCACCGACAAGGGCAACGTGATCTTCGTGGTCTTCGGAGCGCCAAGTGCCGTGGAGCACCAGGAGCTCATGGCAACCCGGTTTGCTTGGGCCGTCGCAAAGGGGGCGGAGAGCCTCGCTGGGGTTCGTGAGATTGGCGTCGGCGTCGCTTCGGGCCCGGCGTACTGCGGCATCATCGGTGGCGGCGGGCGCCGTGGATACACCACCTTGGGCGAGGCGGCCCACGTCGCCGCCCGGCTGATGACCATGTGCGAGCGCGGCGTGCTGGTCGACGCCGCCACGGCCCGTGCGATCGCGACAGACTTTGCCCTGGGGGAGCCGAGGGCGCGCACGCTCAAGGGCATCGAGCATCCCGTGTTCTCGTTGCCCGTGCTCTCGGCGCGCAGCGGCGAGCGGGCGCGGGCCGTACCCGAGCTCGTGGGGCGACAGGAGGCGCGAAGTCTCCTCCGGCTGTCGCTCGGCGCGGCCTTGACGGGCGGCGGCGGGGCCACGCTCCTCGTCGGCGAGGCCGGCGTGGGCAAGTCCAGCCTCGCCGAGGCCCTGGCCGCAGAGGCCCGCGGGCGCGGCGTTCACGTCGTTGAGGGCGCCTGCTACACCTACGAGCAACGCACGCCGTTCTACCCCTGGCGTGAGGTGTTGCTCCGCCTATTGGACCTGCCGCCGACCCTGCCCTTGGAGGAGCGCATCGCGCGTCTGGATGTCGAGGTTCGCCAGGTGGCCCCAGACGACCCGGGCGCGGTCTCGCTTCTCGTCGAGTTCATGGGCTGGGAGAGTGAGGCCCCTCGTGGGCGCGCGCTGGACGCACGGGGGCGCCGTCAGCGGCTCAGCGCCCTCGTCATGCAGCTCATCGCCGGACGCGCCGCCCGGGGGCCGCTCATGTTGTGGCTGGAGGACGTCCATCTGGCCGATCGCGCCTCCGTTGAGCTCGCCGAGCACGTCGCTGCGCGCCTCGAAGCCCTGCCTGTGGCGATGCTCATAACCGCCCGCCCGAGCGAGGCCGAAGAGCGCCTCTCCGGGGCCTCCGGGGTGCGGCGCTGTGAGCTCAATCAGCTCGCCGACGACGAGGCGCGGGCCCTGACCCGGATGCTTCTCGCGCTGCCCGAGCCGCGCTTGGAGATCGAGACCCGCATCCTCAGCCGCGCCCAGGGCAACCCATTCTTCATACAGTCCATCGTCCTGGGCCTGCGCGAGACCCTCGGCGACTCCTTGGAGGGAATGCCCGAGAGGGCGGAGGACATCGCGTTGCCCAACTCCGTACACGAGGTGTTGCTCACCCGCCTTGACCGGCTCGGAGAGGCGGAGCGCGCCCTGCTCAAAGGTGGTTCGGTCATCGGTCGGGTCTTCGCCCTGGACGCAGTCCGGGTGATCTGGAGTGAGTCGCTCGATGGGGAGGTCGTGGACGAGGCACTGCGGCGCCTGAACGTGGCGACCCTGTTGTCGATCGAGTCTCGTGCGCCTCTGTGCGCGGCCTTCCAACATGTGTTGATTCGCGATGTATGTTACACCACACTCCTGCCCGGCGTGCGCCAAGCGATGCATCGCCGCTTCGTGCTCTTTGAAGAAGAGGCTCTGGGCCAGCGTGCGCGAGGGGCCTCGGCTCTCCTGGCCTACCACAGCGTCGAGGGCGACGATCCCGACCGTGGCCTCCGGTACACCTTGATGGCCGCGCGAGACGCCCGCGACCAGTACGCCAACGACGACGCCATCGCCCACTACCGGCGGGCGCTTGGCCTCTTGGGGCAGGCCGAGCTATCGGCCTCCGACCGCGCCTCTACCCGCCATTCCGTCGGCATCGAGCTTGCCGAGGTGCTGGTGAACGCGGGCGAGTACGTCGAGGCAGTAGACCTGCTCCTCGCCGGGCAAACCGCGGCTCGGACCGACCAGGAGCGCGCCGAGATTCAGGAAGGGTTGGGCCGCGCGTATCAAGAGCGAGGCGACAGCCACCTCGCCATTGACGCCCTGGAGGCCTCGCTGGGCCTGTACGGTCGCCGGGCTCCCCGGAGCCTGGTGAGCCTCGTGCCGCTCACGCTCATTGGGGTGCTCACTTTCTTCGTCGGCCGCGATCCCGAGGGCAGCGCCGGTGCCAGCCGAGGCTCGAAGCGCAGGCAACTCACCACTCTGGTGTCCCTCATCCGGATCTACTACTTCTTGGACATCGCCAAGCTCATCTGGGCGACATTCGCCGCACTGAACCTCGGTCGTCAGGTGGCCTCGGCGCGAGAACTCTCCCAGGCCTACACCTATTTCGGCACGCTCCTCTTCGGTGCCGGTCTGCTGGGCGGCGCCCAACGGGCCTGTGAGCATGGTCTTGATCTCGCCCGGCGGGAAAACGACGCCGTCGCCGAAGGCATCGCGCTGAGCCGTCTCGCAACGCGGCATACCTTCGCCAACGAACTCGACGAGGCCATCGCCGTGCACCGTGAGGCGAGGGCGGTGTTTGTTCGGGTGGGTGAGCAGTGGGAGACCCAGACCGGGCTCATGCTCCATGCGACGAGCCACTACCTCAAGGGGGAGTTCGCCCGGGCTTTGCCGATCTTCGACGAGATGGGCGAGCTTGCCCGGAGCCTCAACGCCACACGCCACCAGGCATGGCGCCTCTCGTGGTCGCCGATGTGCCGGTACCTCCTGGGCGTCACCGACGCGAGTGCCGCCCTGGCGGAGCTGGAGGAGGCCCACCGCATCAGCGCGTCGCTGGCCGATCTCGCCAACCAATGCGCGTCGCTCAACCACCAGGCGAAGATCCATGTCCTCGAAGAGGACGCCGAGGGCGCTGCGACAGCGGCGAGCCGCACTTTCGGGAGCGTGTGGCGGTATCACATCCTCGTGCCCTTCTTGCAGATTGGCCTCGTAGACGCGGGAGAGGCCGCGCTGTACGCGCTAAGCCACGGAGCCAAAGGGGTGCCCCATTGGCGGCTGCGAGCGATCGTGGCGCTCTGTGCGATCAAGGCTCGGGCGTTGGGTGCCATCTACCCCTACATTCGCGGCCCCGCCCTGCGGCTTCGTGCGCGCCGGGCACAGTGGCGGAAGAGCCCCGAAGCGGCGACGCAGCTCTTCGAACGTGCGCTGAATGTACTTCGTACGCAACCCAACCCCTACGAACTCGCCGTGACGCTCCAGGCGGCAGCGGAGGCTGCGACGGGTGAACGGCGGGAGCAGCTGGAAGCCGAGCTCGTCCAGGTACGGTCGGGTTTGGGCCTCTCGGCGCGGCGGGCGGCCTGAGCGGCGCAGTGTTTTGTTGCTGGAGAGAGGCTCGCGCTTCGCGGGAAGCCCTACCTGGCCTGGCGGTACCGAAGGGCTTCTTCCTCCGCTTCGATGTCGAGCAACGAAGAAGAGAGCGAGGCATGTTCCAAGGATTCCTGAATGAGGCCAGCCGGACCCACTATCGAGACCCCTTCGGCGCCCGGGCAGGTGGCGAAGCGGTGCGCCACGTGCTCGGCGACGAGCTGCCGAAGGAACCGGTGCAGCACCACCGGCTTCGCGCCGATGGGCGAGATCCGCACGGTGCGCGGGTTGTCGAACACCCACTCCTTCGTCGAGCCCCCGAAGGCGACCAGACAGGCGATCAGCGAGCGGACAAGCGTCTCAGCGATTTGGTCGGGCACGACGATCACGTGCATGAACCGGGAGTACTTCAGGCGCGCCGTGAAGAACTGGACGCGCTGCTTACCGGTGGCGCCGAACTCGACCAGGCACTCGCCGAAATCGAACTGTGTGTATTCGCGGGGCAGCCCCTCGAAGCGGACGATCGGCTCCTGTCGCGGCTTCGGGCGGAGCCGCTTCACGAGCTCGGTCATCTGGCTGCGGCCGCCGGTGTAGCCCCACTCGGTGGCGCGGCGGAGCACCTCGGTCGCCGGGAGCCGTTCGTTGCCGGGGGTCTTGAGCAGGAGGCGGATCCGCTCGACCATGGCTGCATCAGCCTTCGGCGGGCGCCCGACGTTTCGCGTGCGGGCACGCTCGCCGGCCACGACCTCGTCCCGCGTCGGCGCGGTCTCGGCGAGGATGCGCTGAACGGAGCGCAGGCCCACGCCACAGAGCTCGGCGATGTCGGACTGGGGAGTGCCCCCCTCGGCCATGTTGTGGATCTTCAGGCGGGTCATGACGTCGATCACCGGGCGGGACTTCGGAGGGCACCCGCCTGCTACCGGAGACCCCGAAGAGCGGCCGGCGGGTCAGAACCCGCCAGAGTTTCCGGATCTCGACCCGCCAGAGTTTCCGGATCCCACACGGGATCGACCCGGACACCGCCTCGAGCTGACCGAGGCTCACCTTGATCTTGAATGAAGAGGCCCCGCGAGGCCTCGGCGATGAACGCGGAGGGGCGCTCGACCTCTTCGCGTCCGCCGTGGAGGCGCTTCGCCGGATCGTCGGGGAGGACGCCGCCGCGCCGCCTGAATGGGTCAGCGCGCGCGCCGGTAGTGCACGGCCACCGGGCCGCTTCGGAGCGGCCTCACCGAGACCAGCTCCAGCCGCCGCGTGCTCGGCAGCCCGCCCTGGTACAGGGTCGGGCCGTGGCCAGCGATCCGGGGCTGGACGAGGAGCTTGTACTCGTCGATGAGGTCCAGCCGGTCGAGCTCGGTGGCGAGCGTGCCGCTGCCCAGGAGCACGCCGGCCGGGGTTGTGTCCTTGAGCCGCTGCACGCCCGCGCGCAGGTCGCCGGTGATGAGGTGGCTGTTGGTCCAGGGGAATTCCCGACGGGTGGACGACACCACGTACTTTGGCTTGCCCTCGAGCGTGACCGCCCAATCGCGCAAGGCCGGTGACACCGCCCCTTCGCCGCGGGCGATCGCTGGCCAGTAGCCCTCCATCATCTCGTAGGTGACACGGCCCCACAGCAAGGCCCCGCCCTCGTCCAACAGGCGGGTGAAGAAGGCGTGGGTCTCGTCGTTGGCGATGCCCTCCTGGTGGTCGACGCAGCCGTCCAGGGTGACGTTGATGCTGAAGGTCAGGAGTCCCATTCGGGGAGCCTATCTGAACGGCGACGGCGGGGCCGGCGGCGCCTCGGCCTCGAAGGACACCAGGACGCGGTCTTGCAGGCGGATGGCCCCGAGCAGGGCCCGGTAGGGCGCGATGCCCCAGCGGGAGGGCTGCAGCTCGACCGTGCCCCGGACGCGCCCGTCGGCGTGGTGGACGGGGATCGAGACCGAGAGCGAGCGCCCGCGGAGCTGGAGCTCCCCCTCGAGGCGCGCCCCGGTGAGCCGGCCGCGAAAGAGCACCCTCGGGTGACGCGCGGCGTCGAGGATCGTCTCCTGGAGCGTGCGCTCGATCTCCGCCTTGTCCTTGGGTGAGAGCTCGTCGGGGCGGAGGGCGCCGTCCCGCATCGCGCCGTCGACGCGGAGGCCGGTGACCTCGACCTCGAGCTCGACCATGGCGCCGTCTACACGGCACAGGGGCCGCTCGGCGCGGAGGCGCAGGTCGTGGGCGACCCTGGAGAGCAGGCCCTCCTTGAAGGTGAAGACGTGCAGGCTCAGGACCTGAACGGCGGCGCTCGGGTGATCGGGTGGCATGGGCGCGCTCCTCCGAGGCCCCTATCCGCGGGGGATCCCGCCGTGCGCGGCGGCGAGCCGGTCGATGACGCTCCACAGGCGCGCGCGCCCGAGGAGGGGGATGGCGCGGGCCACCTCGACGATCTGAGCGGCGGAGCGGGCCCCGACGACGGCGGCGGTGACCCCCGGTCGGGAGAGCACCCAGCCCGTCGCCAGCGCGACCTGCGGCGCGCCCACCTTCTCGGCCACCCGCGCGAGGTCCTCGCTCAGGCCGCGGGCGACCCCGAAGGCCAGGCCCCGGAAGCGAGGGTCGCGGGCGCGGATGTCGGAGGGGTGGAAGCGCGGGGGGGCCGTGTGCTTGCCGCTGAGGAGGCCGCGGCAGAGCGTCTCGTACGCGAGCACGCCGATGGGCTGCGGGGGATCGCCGCGCGGGGTGGCGCACTCCTCCCGGAGCGCCCCCTCGAATTCCCGCCGGAGCAGGCTGTAGGGGGTCTGGAGCGAGGTGACGGCGCCCTGCGCGCGCGCCCGCTGGAGGCCGTCGGCGTCGTAGTTACAGAGGCCGAAGGCGCCGATGTGACCGGCGTCTACGAGGGCCTGGAGGGCGCCCATCGTGTCTTCGAGCGGCGTGCCGCGCTCACAGGGCCAGTGGACCTGGAGGAGGTCGATCCGACCGAGGCGGCGGAGGCTGGCCTCGGCGTCGGCGCGCAGCGCCTCGGGGCGGAGGTCGCTCCGGGCGTGCCCCGCCTCGACGCGCGCCCCCACCTTGGTGGCGACGATCAGGCCCGGGTGCGCCCGGCGCGCGCGGGCGACCACGGCGTCGGCGTGGCCGTCCCCGTACAGCGGGGCGGTGTCGAGCCAGTTGACCCCGGCCTCGACGGCGGCGCGGACGGTGTCGTCGGCGGTCTGGTCATCGACGGGCGTCCCCCAGCCCTCGTTGCCGAGGGTCCAGCAGCCGAGGCCGATCACGGACAGGGAGAGCGAGGTGCCAGGAAGGGTTCGGCAGAGCATCGGGACCGGACTCCAAGCGAGGGAATTGGCACCCTCGGGGCCGAACGGCCGCGCGCGACATGGTAGCGTGTACGGACTTCGGGAGGCACCCATGCCCGGCTATCAACGTCCCCAGGCCCCCCTCGGCCGGTCTCCGGCTCCGCGCGGCCCCGCGGTGAGCGGCCCCAGCGCGCAGGGCCCGGCCGCCCGGGGTCCCGGCCGCCCGCCGATGGGGCGCGGCAATGGCGCGCGGGTCGAGCAGGTGCTCGGGCCGAGCCGAGAGCAGGCCCCGGCGGAGGGGCCCGGCGGCGAGCAAGCCGAGGCCATCCCCGAGATCTACGCCGCCAAGAGCGAGGTCTGGAAGATGGGCTACGAGGACGGGCTCAGCCAGGGGCGCGCAGGCCTCGCCCGCATTGACGCCGATCCCGCGACGGGGGGGGCGATCACCAAGGCCTCCACCGCCACGGGCGTGGACGCCGACAACCTCAAGGCGATGGCGATCATCGAGTCTACGGGCGACCGTAACGTCGGCACCAACGCCTACGGCTACTCGGGGCTGATGCAGATGGGCGCCGACGCCGCCGCCGACGTGGGCATGTCCTTCGCCGGCATGAAGGGCGCCAAGAACGTCGACAACAACGCGCTCGGCGGGGCGAAGTACTGGCAGCTCAATTCCCAGCGCCTCGATGAGGACATCCCGCGGGACCCGCTGCACCTCTACCTCGCCCACCAGCAGGGGGCGGGCGGCACGAACGCGCTGATGAAGAACGTGAGGACCGCGCCGGACACCAAGGCCAACGGGGCGCAGCGCAACAACCTGCCCGCCCACGTGATCGGCGCCATCTCGGGCAAGCCCACGCAGAAGGACTTCTACGACTACTGGGCCGGGAAGATGCAGGCCATCCAGGACGAGATCGCGGCCGCGAAGGTGCGCGCTCCCTGAGCGGCGGGGAGGAGGCGGTCCCGAAGGGGGCGCGGCTTGAGCGGGGCCGCGGCCTCCGTTAGACCCCTCGGTTCCCCCGATCTGGCCCTCAGCGGGGGCGGCGCCCGGTCCTCCGTGGCGTCGCGCCCCCGTCCGAGTCGGCCGACCAGCCCCGCGAGCCCGCCATGCACCCGGATACCGAGCCCCGCAGCCCCGCCCCGCCTGCGCCCGCCGCCGTGAACGAAGAGCTCGTGGCGCTGCGCCACATCCGGGAGGTCCTGGTCGAGCGGCCCCTGATGCCCGGGGCGTCGGAGCAGGACATCCTCGGTGAGCTGGTGCGCCTCCAGGACGAGGTGCGCTCCGCCCGCGCCGACGATCGGCCCGCCATCACCCAGCAGATCGAGCACCTCTCCGCTGTGCTCGACCAGGTGCGGAGCGGGCGGCCGAACGAGGCGGTAGACCCGGATTGCCCCTACTTCGCCCACCTCCGCCTCGAAGAGCGGGGCCGCAAGCGCGACATCTACCTCGGCCGGGCCACCCGCCTCACCGATGGGCTCCGCATCGTCGACTGGCGGAACGCCCCGGTCTCCAAGCTCTTCTACCGCTACGAGGAGGGTGACGAGTACGCCGAGGAGATGGGGGAGCGTGTGCAGGAGGGGCGGGTCGACGTGCGCCGCACCCTGCACGTCCAGCACGGCGAGCTCCTGCGGGTCGCCAGCCCCCAGGGCACCTGGATCCGCGAGGCCGACGGCTGGCAGCCCCTCGCCCGCTCCTCCGCCCACCTCGCGGGCGGGCAGGGGACGGCCCTCCGCAAGGGCGTGGCCGAGAATAGCCGCCTCGGCGCGGGGGTGGCGCTGCGGGCGGACAAGCACCTGCCCGACATCGCCGCCCTCATCGACCCCGACCAGTTCGCGCTCATCTCTCGGCCCGAGAGCGGCGTGGTGGTGCTGCGCGGCTCGGCGGGCAGCGGCAAGACCACGGTGGCGCTGCACCGCATCGCCTACCTCTCCTACAACATGGGCCGGCGCTTCAACCCGCAGGCGGTGCTCGTCATCGTCTGGGGGCGGGCGATGCGCGACTACGTGGCCAACGTGCTGCCGGCCCTCGGGGTCTCCGGCGTGCAGGTGAGCACCTGGTCACGCTGGGCCCGCACCCTGGTCTCGCGGCACTTCCCCGAGCTCACCAACCGCGTCGCCGAGGACACCCCGGAGCCGGTGACCCGCTTGAAGCTGCACGCCGGCGTCTCGGCGCTGATGGAGCGGCAGATCCGCACCACCCCCGGCAAGGCCACCCGCCAGCAGGCGATCGAGGACTGGCTGCGCCTCCTCACCGATCACGCCGCCCTGCGCGAGGCGGTGGGGGAGGGCCTCTCCGACGCCGCCTTCGCCCGCGCGATCGACTGGTGCCGCCACCAGGTGACCGCCTTCTACCGGCGCCTCGAGGGGGAGCGCGACGCCGACCCCCACCTCGACCCCGAGGACGACGCCCTGCTCCTCCGCGCCCACCAGCTCCGGGTGGGGCCGCTGATGCGCCCCGGCCACAAGCCGATGAAGCACATCCACGTCGTGCTCGACGAGGTGCAGGACTTCTCCCCCGTCGAGGTGCAGGTGCTGCTCGACACCACCGACGAGCGGCGCAGCGTCACCCTCGCCGGTGACGTGCGGCAGCACATCTCGGCCGGGGCGGGCTTCACGAGCTGGTCGGGCTTCCTGGCCCGCATCGGCGTCGAGGCCACGGCCCTCAACACGCTCGTGGTGAGCTACCGGTCCACCCACCCGATCACCCGCTTCGCCCTCGACGTGCTCCAGGACGACGACGAGCCGGCCCCCCGCACCACCCGTGACGGCCCGCCGGTCGAGCTCTTCCGCTTCTCCGATCACGGCGCCGTGGTGGCCTTCCTCGCCGAGGAGCTGCGCCGCCTCCAGCGGGCGGAGCCGAACGCCAACGTGGCCCTGCTCACGCCCGACCCCGCCACCTCCCGGATGTACGCCGCGGGGCTGCACCAGGCCGAGCTCGGGCGGGTGCGGCTCGTCATCGATCAGGAGTTCGCCTTCTCGCCGGGCATCGACGTGGTCGAGGCCAGCCAGGTCAAGGGCCTGGAGTTTGACTATGTCGTGTTGGTGGAGGCCTCGGCCGCTCACTACCCGGACACCCCGCACCACCGCCGCCTGCTGCACGTCGCGGCCACGCGCGCCGTGCACCAGCTCTGGCTGACCTGCGTGGGGACACCGACCTCGATCCTCGACAAAGCGATGCGGGAGACCGGATGAACCCTGACCTCGTCCTCGCCCGGCTGGAGGGCCCCGCCCTCGACGGGCTCATCGGCCTCGTGGTCGACCACCTGCTGGAGCGCCCGGTGGCCGGGCTCGTCGACCCCGACAGCGTGGCCCGCCTCTTCGTCTCCGCGCTCGACACCGCCGCCAAGAGCGACCGCACCGAGGCCTGGATCCGAGAGCGGGTGACGGCCGCCCGCGGGCAGGTGCCGCCCGGCCGCCCCGGTGACCGCGTGCCCGCCGAGCTCCGCCTCCCCCTGCGCGACGTGGTGGGGCGGCCCTACCTCCCGAACCGCGCCCTGCTCGGGCGGCTCCTCGATCACGCAGCGATGGAGCGCCTCCTCCGCGAGGTGCTCACCGGCACGCTCCGCGGCTTCGCCAAGCGGCTGGCCCACCTCACCCCGCCGCCGATGGCCGCCGAAGCGGCGAAGGCGGGCCTCGGGCGCCTGCGCCAGCTCTCCCAGGGGGTGCGCGGCCTCTCCGACGGCGTGCTCGGCAACCTCTCGCACGAGATCGAGCACCGGGCCGAGGCGCGGGTGCGGGAGTTCGTCGAGGAGGCCCTGCAGGCCACGCTCTCCGAGGTGGCCGACCACATGTGCCGCCCGGAGAACGCGAGCGCCTACGCCGACTGGCGGGTGCACATCCTCGACACGGTGCTGGCCACCGAGAACCGCGTCCTCGCGGCCGAGGTGGACAAGCTCGACCCCGATCGCCTCGTCGCCACGGGGGCCGCCACCGCCCGGGCGCTGGCGGGGCGGAGCGGGCTCCAGCAGGAGGTGGCCGAGCTCGTGCGCACGGCCCTCGAGACGATGGGGCCGCGCAGCCTCCGCGACTTCCTCTCCGAGACGGGGCTCGACGCCGGAGACGCCGCCGCCGCCGAGGCGAAGTGGCGGGCCGAGGTCGAGGCCCAGCTCGCGCTGCGGGGGCGGGAGATCATCACCACGCCGGCCTTCAAGGCGTGGCTCCAGGCGCTGCTCCAGGAGGCCTGAGGCCCAAGGCAGGGCCGCGCGCCGCGTCGAGCGGGAGCGCCGGTCAGGGCTTCTTGTGCTTGCGGCGGATCTTCCACTTGCTCTTGCGCCGCTCGGGCGAGAGCTGCGCGATCATCCAGTCGACCGCCTGGGCCCGCGCCCGCATCGCCCGCCAGGGGGGCCAGCGGAGGCCGTGGTCCCCGTCTGGGACCTCGAGGAGCTCGACCTCTTCGGGGTGTCGGGCCTGATAGGCGCGCGCGCTCGAGATCGGCACCACGCGGTCGAGGGCGCCGTGCACGAGCAGGGTGGGGGCGCCGGCGGCCTCGGCTCGCAGCGGGGAGGCGGCGTCGAGCTGCCCGGGGTCGAAGACGAGGTCGAGGCCCAGCGCGCCCTCGGCGGAGAGGGCGCGGAGGTCAGTGGGCGCGCCGAGGGCGACCACGCAGCGGACGTCGTCGGGGCGGGCCTGAGCGGCGAGCAGCGCGAGGTGACCGCCGGCGGAGTGCCCCCAGAGGGCGATGCGCTCGGGGTCGATCTGGAGGCCCTTGATAAAGTCGATGGCCGCGAGCACGTCGTCGAGCTGCGCGGGCCAGCGGTGGGCGGGGGCGAGTCGATAGTCGAGGGCCGCGACATAGAGGCCCTTCCGCGACAGGGCGGGGGCGAGGCCCTCGAAGTCTTGGGCGCTGCCGGCCTGCCAGCCGCCGCCGTGGAGGAGGAGCACCGCCGGCCAGCCGTCCCGCGGGGCGAGGTCGTTGAGCTCCCAGAGCTGCAGCCGCTGCGAGACGTCGTCGCCATAGGGCACGTCGGGCCAGCGAACGAGGTCAAAGCTCCGCAGCTTGCCCGAGAGCTGCCGCCGGAGCGCGTTGGCGCGGAGCAGCGCCGGCCAGGCGGCCGGCACATGGACGAGCGGGTTCTCGGCCACCCCTCAGGCCTTCTGCGGCACCAGCTTGCCGCCGAAGGACTCCCAGGCCAGGACGCCGCCCTCGAGGGAGGTGGCGTTGAAGACCCCCTTCTCCCGGAGGAAGGTGGCGGCCTGGAGGGAGCGCTTGCCGGAGCGGCAGTAGCAGACGATCTCGTTCTTGTCCTTGACCTCGACCCAGCGGCGCTCGAGCTCGGGGAGGGGGATCACGATGGCCCCTGCGATGACGCCCAGCGCGGTCTCGTCGGGGTTGCGCACGTCGAGGAGGACGACGGGCTCGCCGCAGTCGATGCGCTCCTTGACCTCCTGGGCCCCCGCCTCGATGCGGGCGAGGGACTCGGCCTCGGCGGCGGCCTCCTGGGGGCGGGGCGGCGGGGCGGCGGGGCGGGGGGCTCCGGCGGCGGCGGGGGGCTTCGCCGGGGCCTTGTCGCGGCCGAGCAGGCGACGGAGCGTGGAGCGGATCATGGGGTGACTCCTGGGGATCGCCCCCTAACCCCGAGGGGCCGCGGTGGAAGCGGCGGGCCGACTGGCGCATGATGCGCCGGTGACCGCCCCACCCCCGCCGCCTGCTTCGCCCGCGCCCGTGCCGCCCGCCGCCTACCCGCCCGGCCTCGTGGCGGTGCTCGGCGTGCAATTCCTCAACGGGCTCGGCTTCGGCCTCGTCTTCCCCGTCGTGGCCCTCTACGGCGAGTCCACCGGCCTCAGCCCCGCGCAGATCACGCTGCTCGTGGCGCTGCACCCCCTGATGCGCCTGCTCGGCGGCCCCGCCTGGGGGCGGCTCGCCGACCGGTTCGGGCGGCGGCCCGTGCTGCTCGCCGGGGTGGCGATCCAAGCGGTCGGGCACCTCGCCTTCGCGCTGCTGGTCGGGCCCCTCGGCCTCGGGCTGGCGCGGGCGCTCACCGGGCTCGGCGCTGGAGACGCGGTCGCCGCGGCGGCGGTGGTCGCCGATACGACGGGCGAGGGGGATCGGGCCCGCGGCCTCGGCCTGCTCCGGGCGGCGGGCGGCCTCGGCCTCCTGTCCGGGCCCGTGGTGGGCGGCCTCCTCGGCCTCGGGGGCCTCCAGTGGCCGGGCTACGGCGCGGCGCTGGCCTGTGTCCTCAGCCTCGTCGTGGTCTGGCGGCGCTGCCCGGAGACCCGCCCCGCCGCGGCCGCCCCCGCCGCCGCCTCGACGTTCGGCGCGCGACCGAGGGGCCTCGCCGTGCCCCTGCCCGCCTTGCTGATCGCGGTCGCCGCCGCCGGCGCGATGGCCCAGGCCGAGAGCATCGTGCCGCTGGCGATCGAGCACGTGCTCGTGCCCACCTTGGAGCTGCCCGGGGGCCTCCTCCCCGCCCAGGCGGCGATGCTGCTCACGGTGGGGGTGATCCTCTGCTGGGGCCTCACCACCGCCATCTTCGACGGGGCCCTGAGCGCGCGCCTCGTCAATCGCCTGACCGAGCTCTGGGGGCTGCGCCTCGGCCTCCTCCTCTGGGCGATCGCCTTCGCCTGCACGCCGCCCGTCTACGTCGCCGGCCTGCTACCGGGCGCCCTCGTGATCGCGCTCACCGCCGTCCCGGTCAGCGTCGCCGGGGTGAGCCTCGCCACCTGGATCTCCAAGCGCGCCGGCGCCGAGGGGCAGGGGAGGGCGCTCGGCCTCGCCCAGTCGGCGCAGGCGGCGGGGGAGTTTATCGGCCCGGCGGCGGCGGGGGCGCTCTACGAGCTGCGGTACGGCCTCCCCTACGAGGTGGGCGCCGTCGTCCTCCTCGGGGCCCTGGGGCTGAGCTTCGGGCTGCGGCCGCGGGTCGCGCGGGGCTGAGCCCTCGCCCTCCGCCTCGCCCTCCGCCTCACCCGCCGTCGGCCCGCACGAGCACCCGCAGCGCCCACCCCGCCTCGGCCCGCGCCTCCACGACCGCGAGGCCTGCCGCCTCCCAGATGGGGCGGAGCGCGGGCTCGGCCTCCTCGGGGAAGCCGGAGAGCACGAGGCGGCCAACTGCGGGGGCGAGGCAGGCGGCGAGGGCGGGGGCGAGCTCCCGCTGGGCGGCGAAGGGGAGGTTGGCGAGCACGAGGTCGAAGGGGCCGGCGGGCAGGGCGGCGCGGAGCGCGACCTCGAGGCCGTGGCGCGCAAAGGCGCGGGCGGCGGCGGCGCGGGCGGCGGGGTCGAGCTCGGCGGCGGAGAGGGGGCCGGCGCCGAGCGCGGCGGCGATGAGGGTGAGGACCCCCGTGCCGGTCCCGACGTCGAGGGTGGGGCCGCGGGGCCAGCCGCCGGCCTCGAGGTGGTCGACCACGAGGGTGGTGCTCGGGTGCTCCCCGCCGCCCCAGGCGGCGCCGGGCTCGAGGTGGAGGGGCTGGCGGTCGGGGAGGGGCTCGGCCCCGCCGCTGACGACGCAGAAGCCGCGGCCGAGGGGGGTGGCCTCGGGGAGGGTCCAGGCGGCGGGATCGACCGTTGTGGCGGTGAGGCGCGCCGCGGGGCCGAGGGTGGCCTGGACGCGCGCGGCGAGGTCGCCCGCCTCCTCGACCCAGCAGCGCAGCCGCACCTCCCCGTGGAGGCCGGTGTCCTCATCTTCGACCATCAAGCCCCAGACGCCCTCGGCCCAGAAGAGGGCCTCGGCCTCGGCGGCGAGGCGGGGGGGCACGGAGAGGCAGAGCTCGACCATGGCGACCTCTGAGGAGGGGGACGTTCAGCGTTCGGCGCAGGCGGGGAGGGGGCGCCGGCCCGCTCCTATCCTCGCGGTCACGGGCTTACCCGCCGGGGCGAGATAGGCCGGTGCGATGACCAAGACCCTCTGGATCGCGGGCGCCACCGGCTACGTCGGCCGCAACCTCGTCACGCAGGCGGCCCGCGCGGGCCACCGTGTCTTCGCCCACATCCGCCCGGGCTCCGGCTCCTCGGCCGCGCTCGGCGCCCGCTTCCGGGAGGCGGGGGCCACCGTGGTCGAGCTCCCCTGGACCGACGAGGCCTGGCACAAGGCCCTCGCAGAGCAGCCGCCTGACGTGATCTTCGGCCTGCTCGGCACCACCCGCGCCCGGGTGAAGGCCACCGAGGCGGCGGGGGGCCAGGAGAGCTACGCGAGCGTCGATCGCGACCTCACCCTGCTCCTGATGCGGGCCGCGGCGGCGCTCCCCCGCCCGCCGCGCTTCGTGTACCTCTCCTCGCTCGGCGCCGACAAGCCGGGGGGGAACGCCTACCTCCGCGCCCGCACCGAGGTCGAGGCGGCGCTCTTGGCCTCCACGCTCCCCTGGACCATCGCCCGCCCCTCCTTCATCACCGGGGAGGACCGCTCGGAGGACCGCCCGGGGGAGCGATATGGCGCCGCGGTGGCCGATGCGGGCCTCTCGCTCCTCGGGAAGCTGGGCGGGCAGCGTTTCGCCGATCGGTTTCGTTCGATCAGCGGCGCGGAGCTGGCGGGCGCCCTGCTCGCCCTCGGCCTCGATCCCGGGGCCGCCGGTCAGGTGGTCTCCTCGGAGGCGCTCCAGGCCCGCGCCCGCACGGTGACAGCCCGGTGACGCGAGGGTGAAGGAGCGGCTGGTCGGCCGGCGGCGCGGCGCGTACAATGGGGCGATGCGGCCCGCACCCTGTCTCTTCCTCCTGACGCTCGCCTGTGGCCCCGCGGGGGACGGCGCGCTGCGCGATCAGCAGTATAGCGGCGCGGCGGGAGACCCGGCCCCGGCCGACGACGGCGGCGGGACCGGTGACGGCGAGGAGGCCGTCGACGCCGATGGAGACGGGGTCCTCTCCACCGCCGACTGTGACGACGCCGACGCCCTCCGCTACCCCGACGCCCCCGAGTGGTGTAACGAGCTCGATGACGACTGCGACGGCTTCGTCGATGAGGACGCGCGCGACGCCCAGCGCTCGTATGCGGACCTCGACGGCGACGGCGCGGGAGACAGCAGCACGGTCGTCGAGGCCTGCGGCGTCGCCGAGGGGAGGGTGACCCGCGGCGCCGACTGTGACGACACCGACCCCGCCCGCAGCCCCGCCTTCACCGAGGTCTGCAACTTCATCGACGACGACTGCAACACCCTCATCGACGACGATGACCCGGGCGTCACCGGCACGAGCCTCTGGTACCCTGACGCCGACGCCGACGGCTACGGCGACGGCAGCGCCCGTACGTGGGCCTGCGTCGCCCCCGCGGGCGCGCTCACCACCAGCGGCGACTGTGACGACGCCGACTTCCGCGACCACCCGGGCGGCGTCGAGACCTGCAATGACGACGACGAGGACTGCGACGGCGTGGTCGACAACCTCGCCGAGGGCGACTGCGCCGCCATCCCCGAAGACACGGGCGCCTCGAGCAGCACCGCCGTGCGCTTCCTCGTGGTGGGCGACACCGGCACCGGCACCCCCGGCCAGTACAGCGTGGCCGACGGCATGGTCGAGGTCTGCGCCCGAGAGGGCTGCGACTTTATCCTGCTCGTGGGAGACAATTTCTATCCGGACGGCGTGACCAGCACGACCGACAGCCAGTGGACCACCGCCTTCGAGTCGCCCTACAGCGACATCGACGTCCAGTTCTGGGCGGTGATGGGCAACCACGACTGGGGGCACAGCACAGACCCCGCATTTCTCACCCCGCAGGTGGACTACACGGCGGTCTCGTCAAAGTGGTACATGCCCGCTGACTATTACACGCGGGTGCAGGGCGACATCACCTTCTTCGGCATCGACACGCACCTCATCGACCAGGGGGAGGGGGCGGCCCAGGAGGCCTGGCTGCCCGTGGAGCGCGCCGCCTCCACCACCACCTGGAACCTCATCTATGGGCACCACCCCTACATCTCGAACGGGCCCCACGGCGACGCTGGCGTGGAGGTGGAGACCTTCTTCAACGACCACGTCTGTGGCCAGTTCGACGTCTATTTCTGTGGGCACGACCATAACCTCCAGTGGCTGGAGGAGCGCTGCGGCACGTCCTTCTTCGTGTCGGGGGCCGGTCAGTCCACCTATCCCCTGTTCGGCACGAACCCGGTCTACTTCGAGGAGGCCTCGCTCGGCTTCCTCTGGGTGGAGATCGACGGCACCACGCTCACCGGCGTCTTCTACGACGAGACGGCCACCGAGCTCTATCGCGGCACCCTGACGAAGTAGCCGTTCAGGGGCGGCGGAGCTCCTCGATCAGGATGCGATTGAAGTCTCGCGGGGCCTCGGCGGGCGGGCCGTGGGCGGTGTCGGGGATGACGACGAGGCGGCCCGCGAGCCGCTCCGCGAGGCGCGCGCCGCTGTCGACAGGGAAGACCTGATCGGCCTCTCCCCAGATGAGGAGGGGGCTCTCCCAGGGGCGGGGATCGAGCGACCCCATCGCCTCGCGGTGGGTGGGGAGGTCACGCAGCAGGGCGCGCTGCTCCTCTCGATAGACCGAGAAGATGTTCTCTTGCATGTCGCGGAGGAGGAAGCGGGGCACATAGGGCGGATCGGCGAAGGTGAGCGAGAGGAGGCCGGCGACGCCCTCGGGGCTGTCGACCAGGAAGATCTCCTCCACGCTGGTCCGACCGAAACGAGCGGGCAGCGCGGCGAGGTCTCCTTCCGTGAAGGCGGGGCCCGGGGAGTCGACGAGGATGACCCGGTCGAGGAGCCCCGGCCGCGCCGCCTCGAGGGCGAAGAGCACGAAGCCGCCGTAGGAGACGCCCATGGCGTCGAGCTCGGTGACGCCCTCGTGGTCGAGCAAGGCGAGGAGGGCGCGGGCCTGCTCCTCGATACAGGGCGGGCGCTCGGAGCGGCTGCCGCCGAACCAGAGGAGGTCAGGGAGGAGGACGCGGCGCTCGCCCGAGAGGGCCTGGAGCTGGGGCCGCCAGGTGCTGATACCGTCTCCGCCGAAGCCGTGGAGCACGAGCATGGGCTTGCCCTCGCCGCCCACGAAGTAGCGGAGGTGCAGGCCGTCGCCGGTGCCCGCGCCCTGGTCGAGGACACGCTCCTCCCAGCCGCGCCGCTCGGCCTGCCGCACGACGCTCTGGAGCCCGACCTTGGACAGGCTGCAGCCGACCAGGAGCAGGAGCGACAGACAGCGCGCGAGGCCTGGCCACCGCGGTTGGGCCCGGCACACAAGAGGCAGCCCGCCGCTTCGGCTCAAGGGCCCACCCAAGGGACGAGCACCACCTCGGGGTCGGAGACGAGCAGCGTGGTGTTGGGGCCCTCCTGCCAGCGGGTCTCTCCCGAAGAGAGGCGGGCCACCAGCTTGAACTCGGCGACCGCGCCGGGCGGCAGGCGGAGGGGGGCGGTCCAGTTGCCGTCGCGGCCGGGGCGGAGGGGCAGGCCGTGGTTCGGATCCCAATTGCCGAGCTCAGGGCCGGAGCCGACGAGCAGCAGCTCATTTCCGCCGCTCAGGTGGATGCCGGTGGCCTCGATGGTGAGCGCCACGGGCTCGTGGACCTCGTGGAGCAGGGCGGCCCAGGGCGCGGGGTCACCGGGGGCCGGGCGGAGGATGGTGCCCACCTGGGTGCCGGGCAGCAGCGTGAGGCTGGTCGGGGCGGGGCCCACCGTGGTGTCGAGGATCGGATCGCCAGAGGCGAGGGCGAAGCTCCCGACCTGGCGTGCGCCGGCCGAGAGCGCGGTGGGGAGCTCGAGGCGCCAAGGCCGGTCCGACCGATTGACGAAGATCACCGCCGCCTCGCCCTCGGTCAGTCGGGCGTAGGCCATCCCTTGCGCGTCGAGGTGGAAGACCCAGCTTCGGCCCTCTCGGAGGGAGGGCCAGGTGGAGCGGAGGGACTGGAGGCTGCGGATGAGGCGATAGAGCGGCGGCGGCTCGGCCGACCAGGGCATGTCGCGCCGGTTGTCGGGCTCGGCCCCGCCGGGGAGCAGGGCCTCGGTGCCATAGGTGAGGGCGGGCGTCCCCCGGGTGGTCATCTGAAAGAAGAGGGCCTGCTTCACCCGCGCCGGGTCCTCGCCGCACTCGGTGGTGATGCGGGGCATGTCGTGGTTGTCGAGGAAGGTGACGAGGCTGCTGGGGTCCGGGTAGAGGCGGTCGGCGGCGATGGCGGCGGCGAGGCGCCCGGGGGTCTGGTCCTTACAGAAGACATCGACCATCGCGTATCGGAGCGGGAAGTCGAAGATCTGGTCGAAGCCGCCCGCCGCCTGGCTCTCCGAGAGGGTGAGGGCGTCGCCGGTGAAGTCCTCCCCGAGGGAGGTGAAGCCGCCGGCGTGCTCGTCGAGGTCCCGGTTCAGCCGGGACAAGAAGGACGCGGGCATGTGCCGGACGGCGTCGATCCGAAAACCATCGGCGAGCCCGGCGTCGATCCAGTGGAAGGAGGCGTCTCGCAGATAGGAATAGACGGCCTCCTGCTCCTGCGCGAGGTCGGGGAGGCCGTGCACCTGTCGGACCACGCGCTCGACGGGGTCGTCCCAGCGCTCGATGTCGATCGCCGGGTGGTACCAGTCGGGGTGGGCGGCGCGGAGGGGGGCGTCGTAGTCGGTGTGATTGTAGACCATGTCGAGCACGAGGCGCATGCCGCGGGCGTGCAGGCCCTCGCGGAGGCGCCGCAGGTCGGCCTCGTCGCCGAAGCGGGGCTCGACCGCGCGGAGGTCTTGCACCCAATAGCCATGATAGGCCCCCCACGGGCCGACAGGCGCCTGTCGAGAGGCGGAGATGGGGGAGAGCCAGACCGTGCGCACGCCGAGGGCGCTCAGGTGGTCGAGGTGGTCGGTGACGCCGCGCAGGTCACCCCCATGCCAGGCTTGGGGGTCAGCGGGGTCTGTGCCTCGGTCATTCCGGTGATCACCATTGGCGAAGCGGTCGACCAGCACGAAGTAGATGAGGTCATCCCCCTCGGGGGGGCGAGGGCGGGCCTCGGGGTCAGGGAGGGCGCCGCCCTTGGGACAGGCGCCGAGCAGGAGGGTGAGCCCGACGAGGCGCCTCACGGCAGCGAGCCCGGGCGGACGACGCCGCTCAGCAGGGCCTCGACGCCGAGCAGGGCGCAGCCGATGTGCTGGACGGCGTCCATGCGCACGTCGAGCTCCCAGGGGCTGTCCCGAAAGCCGCCCTCGAGGGCGGCGGGGTCCCGCAGGAAGGGGGCGTCGCCAGGCTGATAGGCGGAGTCGAGGAAGAGCTTGCCATACTCGAGGGCCTCGGCCGCCCACGGGCCCTCGGGGTCGAGGACGGCCAGGGCGACCACGGCCTCGGCCATCCCCCCTGCGGCCCCGGCGGAGGCGCGGCGACCCTCCTCCACCCGCGGGAAGCGGGCGCGCTCCTGGTCGAGGTAGGCGACGCAGAGGTCCTGGCCGGCGGCCTGTCCGAAGGTCTCCCGCAGCGCCAGGGCGGTCAGGCAGGCCCAGTGCTCGTCGAGGGAGATGAGCTGGTTGGAGGCGAGGCGGGTGTAGCCGTCGTCGAGGAAGGCGGCGCCGCGGAGGGCGGCGGCGTCGAGCGCAGGGTCGCCGCCGGCCCGGGCGCGCCGCGCGAGCGCCAGCATCACCTGGCCCTGCCCATAGGAATTGAGGGTGGGGGTCTTGAATTCGCCGGTGGCGCGCTGGGCGTTGCCGCGAGCCCGGCCGACCTCGTCGATCGCGCTCGCCACGAAGGCCGCCCAGGCCGGGGCGGAGGGGTGGTCGCGGAGGTCGGCCGCCAGCAGGGCGAGGGCGGTCGTGCCCACCCAGGCGATGCCCTCGCGCTTGTCACCCTCGGCGACGAAGCTGCGGCCGCCGGGCAGGGGGTGGCTCTTGGCGACCAGGAGCGAGAGCCCGCGATCGGCAGCGGCGGCGAGCTCGGCGTCCCCGGTGCGGGCGGCGAGGCGGGCGAGGAACCAGGTGGCGCCTGCGTGGCGCGGGAGGTTGTAGCCGCGGCCCCGCTCGCCCGAGGGCCCGAGGACCGTGTAGGCGTAACGCCCGTCCGCGTCCTGGTTGTGCGCCAGCATCCGACCGCCCGCGATGGCGGCCTGGAGCGCGCTCTCGGCGGTGAGCGGCGGGGGCGCCACCCAGCCGGCGCCGAGGCGGCGGGGCCCGGCCTCATCGACCAGCACGCTGTCAAAGACGGTCGGGTCCTGCCCCTCGAGGCGGGGCGCCGGGGCGCTCCAGCCGGGGAACAGGCTCGTAAAGCGGACCCCATCCGGCCGCCAGCGCTCGGAGGGGGAGCGGCCTCCCTCTGCGCCGAGGCCGCCGCCTCGCCCGACGGCCACGAGGCCGGACGTGTAACGGAGGCGGGCGTGGTCCAGCACCAGGGCGAGCCGGTCGCCGCGGGGGGCGGCGAGCCCCGCGAGGGCGGCCTCGAGCGCGGCGGAGAGGGTGGGGCCATCTCCCCGGACGGTCTCGCCGGCGACGCCCTCGATCCAGGGGGTGAGCAGCACGACGGCCGCCGCGTCCCCGCGGATCGGGGGGCCCGCGACCACGCTGCTGCCGGCGTTCCAGCGGGTCCAGGCCGAGCTGGCGGCGAGGGAGAGGTCCGGCGCCGCCTCCCAGGCCTGTGTGGGTCGATCGGTGATGGCGCCCACCGCGGGCGGGAGGAGCAGGGGGAGCAGCAGCAGCGCGCCCGCGGCCGGCCGCCCGCGGAGGCTCTGGTAGGCGGGGAAGAGCACGACCCAAGGGAGGGCCAGCAAGAGGCCGAGCAGGACCTCTTTGCCGGTGCCGGCCGCCTCGGGGCCGAAGCGGTCGATGATGTGCAAGCAGGCGTGGGCGAAGAGGCCCACCACCGCGCTGACGGCGAGCAGCGAGAGCCCGGCGGAGGCCCGGGCGAGCGCTTCCCGCCGCAGCGCGCTCATCAGCGCCGAGAGGAGCTGCGCCCCCGCCGCGACCAGGAGCAGCGGGCCCGTGGGGCCACCTCGGCGCCACAGCTCCGCGGAGAGGAGCCCGAAGACCGCGGCCTGGAGGATGTTCCCAACGATGAGGCCTCGGGGGAGGCCCATCAGAAGGTGACCACCAGCCCCGTGTTCAGCTCAGGGGAGAGGGCCCCCTTGGTGAAGCCGTCACCCACCTGGGTGAAGTTCTTGCCGCCGATGTAGCCCACGCCCAGGTTGACGTTCCAACCGACAGAGTCGGCGAACATGTAGTCGAGGCCGGTGCGGGCGCGGAAGCCCCCGGCCGTCCCCTTCACGTCCTTGACGTAGCCGGGGATGAGGATGACGTCGGCGCCCAGGTAGGGGTGCGACTTCGCCGAGCCGAAGAGGTACTGCACGCCCAGGTTAAAGGGCATGATCGTGTTGTACTCCTCGATCGGCTGACCCTCGACCCACATCTCCTTCGGGATCTCGCGGTGGGTGGTGAGGAAGTCGATGCCCCCCACGAGCCCGACGCGGGGCTTCGGGAAGAGGCGCACCTCCACCCCCGCCGCGCCGAAGCCGAGGTCCTGGATCTTGGCGTAGCCGCCGCGCCCCGTCAGGGTGGCCTTGGAGCCCTCCCAGTCGTCGGAGCTGGACTTCTTGTTCTTGCTGGACTTGTTGTCCTTGCTGCTCGAGCTGCTGCGGCGGGGCTCGAAGTCCTCGTCGCTCTCCTCTTCTTCTTCCTGTCCCCCACCCTCGTCTTCTTCATCGTAGGTGGACGCGCGGGAGGCGGAGCTCTTGGATGACGAGGAGCTCTTGGACGACGAGGAGCTCTTGCTCGACGAGGAGCTCGCCTTCTTCGGCGGAGGAGGGGGCGCGGCCTCTTCCTCTTCTTCGGCCTCACCGCCGTCGTCGGAGTAGGAGACGGCGGCGCTCGAGCCCCCGGCCTCTTCCTGTTCTTCGTCGGTGTCTTGCTGGATGCGGCCGGCGACCTTGCCGAACTGGATGTCCTCCATCTCTTCTTCTTCGCCACCGTCCGCGGTGGCCTCCTCCGCTTCGGCGGCCTGCTTCGCCGCGGCGGCCTTGCGGGCGGCCTCGGCCTTGCGGGCGGCCTCGGCCTTGCGGGCGAGCTCGGCCTGACGGGCCTCCTCGGCGGCGGCGGCGCGGGCCTCTTCGGCTTGACGAGCCTCTTCGGCCTGACGGGCGGCCTCGGCCTTCTTGGCGGCCTCGGCCTTCTTGGCGGCCTCGGCCTTCTTGGCGGCGGCGGCGGCGCGGGCCTCTTCGGCGGCTGCGGCGGCGGCCGCGGCCTCATCCTCGTCGGCCCCCTCATCTTCGAGCTGCCGCGCGCTGGCCTTCGGGGTGGCCACGCGGTGGGACACGGCGGGCTCTTCTTCTTCATCGGCGAAGAGGTCGCCGCTCGATCCGCCGTCGAAGGAGCCCATCGAGGTCGCTTCGGCCTCCTTCGCGGCGGACTTGCCCGTGACCACCTCCTTGACGTAGCCGCCCATGGAGTCGGCGATGACGCTCGGGACGTTGGCGATCTGGAAGGTCTTGCTGCGCACGATCTTGCCGCCCTCGGCGAGCACCATCGTGACGTCGAGCTTCTTGCCCACAGCCGCGACCGAGCCGGCCAGGATGCTGTCCTTGGAGGCCGACTGGGCCGCCTTGTTCAGGCAGGCGGCGTTCTTGAGGCAGTCGCCGTTCATGCCGGCGGGCATCGCTTCGAGCTGCGTGACGTGGTCATACGCGCCCATGAAGTCGAGCTCGCTGGCGATCAGGCTCGTCAGGTTGAGCACCTGCAGCGGGTCCACCCCCTTGGAGACCAGGGGAGAGACAGCGATGTCCTTCGCGTGAGCCGCGCCCGCCCAGGCAGCGGAGAGGGCGAGGGTGACGAGCAGGCGACGGGGGGGCATCAAGGAGGGCATCAGGACCTCGGGAGGACCTCGGGGAGGGGAGACCGTCCACCGATGGAACGCGGCACAAGTCGAAAGTCTAACATGCCCGGCCCGCGTCCTCGCGGGGGGTCGGCCGGGTCGGTTAACCGCTCCCGGTGACGAATCAGCCACGAAATCGAGGGCCGGCGGCAGATCTTCTGGTCGCCGATCGCCCGGGTGCGGCCGGGGAGGCGGGTCGATCCGCCGGAGCTTGGCTTTGGATCGCGGCGGCGGCCCTCGGGGGCGCGCTGGTCGGCCTCGGGGACGCCCTGGGGGTCCATCGGGAGGTCGCGCTGCCTCCCTCCGCCCTGCGGGCCTCGCTCGTCCTCCTCGGAGATGTGCTGCTCATGGGGCTGATCGGCGCCCTCGGGGGAGCCTGCTGCGGGCTCGTCCGTGCGGCGCTTCGGGGCGCCGCGCTGCGCTTCGATCCCGGCTGGACCGGCCTCCTCGTGGGCTTCGGCGCGGCGCTAGCGGTCGATCGGGGCGAGCGGTGGTTCACCCGCCCGCCGCCCTTCGTCACCCCGCCGCTGCTGCACGGCAGCGTCCCGGTCTTCTTCGGGATCGTGCTGCTCGTGGGCCTGCTCGGGTTGGCCTTCGCCCGTTTCACGCCGGCAGGGCGGCCGCGGCTCGCGCTCTCTCTGCTGCTGTTGATCGGCCTCGGCGGCTGGGCGGCCTCCCGGGGGCGGGAGCTGCCGCCGCTCGGGCAGGCCCGCCCCGACGCGCGTGATCTCATCCTCGTCACGATGGACACCACCCGCGCCGATCACCTGAGCGCGTACAGCGGCGTCGAGCGACAGAGCCCCGAGTTCGATCGGTTCGCGGCGAGCGCGGTGCGCTTCCGGTCGGCCTACTCTCAGATCGCGGTCACGGGCCCGAGCCACACGACGATCCTCTCGGGCCAGGGCCCCTGGGCCCACGGCGCCCTGCTCAACGGCGTGCCGGTGATGCCCGAGGTGCCGCTGCTGGCCGATGAGCTGCGCCGCGCAGGCTGGGACACCGGGGCCTTCGTGAGCGCCTATGTGCTCGACCGGACCGTCGGCCTCGACCGCGGCTTCGCGGTCTACGACGATGACTTCGGCCTACTCGGGGGCTGGTCTCGGACGGCGCCGGGCCGCCTGCTGGCGATGGCCGAGCGACACCTCCGCCCGAACGCGGTGCTGGAGCGGCGGGGAGATCGGAGCACGGACCTGGCCCTCTCCTGGCTGGAGGACCGCGCCCCCGATCGGCCGGTCTTCCTGTGGCTGCACCTCTTTGATCCCCACGGCCCCTACAGCCCCCCTCCGCCGTGGGACACCGCCTGGTACGAGGGTGATCCGACCGATCCGCAGAACCGCTCGATGGAGCGGGTCCAGAACGTCGCGCCCTACCTGCTCCCCAGCCTCAAGGGCATCACCGACAGCCGTTGGCCCCTCGCGCAGTACCAGGGAGAGGTCTCCTACGCCGACCAGCAGCTCGGGCGGCTGCTCCACGCGCTCGAGGCCTCCGGGAGGGCCGGCTCCGCGGTCGTGATCGTGGCTGCGGACCACGGCGAGAACCTGGGGGAGCACGAGGTCTGGTTCAACCACGGCGACGACCTCTACGAGCCCTCCACCCACGTCCCGCTGGCGATCCGCGCCCCCGGCACCCTGCCGAGCGGCGTGGCCGTCGATGGCATCGCCGAGCTCGGCGACATCGCCCCCACCGCCTACGAGCTGTTGGGGCTGCCGATCCCCGCCGGGGTCGAGGGGCGCTCGCTGGCCCCGCTGGCCTTTGGGCGGCCCGGGCGTGAATTTGCTCGCTCCCTCTGCTTCGACCGCGAGGCGAACCTCCAGGGTCGGGCCCGGGGAGAGCTCAGCCAGCCGCAGTACCGGATGGTCGCCCTGCGCAGCGCCGCTCAGCGCTATGTCTGGCGAGAGGCGGCCGGCTTTGGCGCGGCCCTCTACGATCTCACCGCGGACCCCGAGGAGCTCCGCCCCGTCGGCGCTCCCGAGGATGTAGTCGGACCGCTGCGCGCCGAGGCGGAGCGGTTGGTCGGCGGGATGAAGGCCGACGCGGTGGAGCGCTCCGGCGCCGAGCTCGATCCCGAGACCCGCGAGCGGCTCGAAGCCTTGGGGTACATGCAGTGATCGTCGGGGAAGGGCGCGCCAAGGACCTCTACCGGCGGCTCGTCTGGGGGCCCGGGCGCGAGCTCCTCGAGGGGATGCCGGCGCCCTACGAGGCCCGCCTGCTCCGCTGGATGGGGGGCGCCGCGGGTCGGGCGATGGTCGGGAAGCGGGAGCTCTTGCTCGGCAACCTCCGCCTCGCGCTCCCCGAGCGCGGAGAGGCGGAGCTCGGCCGTATCGCCGACGCCGCCTTCTGCTCGCACTTCGCCAATCAGTACGCGAGCTTCTCCTTCGAGAAGTGTGACGTCGACACCTGGCCCCGCTACCTCCGCTTCGAGGGCCTGCGGCACCTCGAGGAGGCGCGAGCCCGGGGGCGCGGCGTCGTCCTCATGCACCCCCACATGGGCCCGGCCCAGCTCCCCCTCCACGTGCTCGGGCGGCTCGGCTGGCCGATGCACCAGATCGGGGGCGGGCGGATCACCTTGGTCGACCTCTCCGAGGAGGGGCGGCGCTCGGCGGCGCTGCGCTCCAGCCTCGAGCGACGGATGCCGGTCACCCTCCACGATGGGCGAGGCTACCTCCGGCCGGCGCTGCGGGCGCTCCAAGAGGGGGCGGTGGTGATGACCGCCTGCGATGGCACCGGCGGCGGGGAGGAGCTCGGCCGCAGGCTCGTCCGCGAGGTGCTGGGGCAGCCGATGCCCCTGCCGGTCGGGCCCGCCTGGATGGCCTCGCGCACCGGCGCCGCGCTGCTCACCCTCTGCTGTCACCGCAGCCCCCCCTTCGAGGAGGCGCTCTACACCGCGAAGATCGGGCCGCCGCTCCCGCTCCCTGCGGACCGTCGGGCGGCCCTCGCGGCGGGGGCGGATCACACCGCGGCCTTCCTCAACGAGGTCCTCCGGCGGTGGCCCGGCGACTGGCTGTTCTGGGATGGTTTCACCCGCGGTGGGCTCCTGTCGCCGCTCACAGAGCCCCCCGCCTCCTGACCGACGGGCCAGCTCGCCGATCCTACTTCTCGATCTTACTTGCCGATGCAGAAGCGGGCGAAGACCCGGTCGAGCACGGCCTCGCGGACATCGTGACCGTCGAGCTCGGCGAGGCGGTCGAGGGCTCGGCTGAGCTCCATCGCGGCGACGACCGGCCCCAGGTGGCCGAGGAGGGCCCCCCGCGCGGCGCTCGTGTGGTCGGCGATCCCGAGGAGGAGGTCGTGCTGGCGCTGACTGTGGAGGAGGGCGACGCCGGCGGGGGCGGCTCCCTCGCGGAGGGCGCGCGAGATGGCGCCGCGGAGCGTGTCGATGCCCTCGCCGCTCCGGTTGGAGAGGGCGACCTCGACCGGCGGAGGGGAGGGGAGGGCGCAGTCCTGGTGCGTGCCGACGAGGATGCGCGGCTGGTGGGCCGTTCGGGCGAGGAGCGCCTCCAGGTCGACCGGCCGGTGGAGGGGCAGGACAACGAGCGTGAGATCGGCCCCGAGGGTGAGTGCGCGGCCGAGCTCGATGCCCTCAGCCTCCAGGCCGAGCTCCGCGGCGAACACCGTGTCGTCGAGGCCGATCTCGCGCTCACCCGCGGTGTCCTGGAGGGTGATCTCCAGGCCGTCGAGCAGGAGGCGAGCCTCGACCACGTCGCGGGTGGTGCCGGGCATCGGGCTCACGAGGGCCCGGCGCTCGCCCAGCAGGTGGTTGAACAGGCTCGACTTACCGGCGTTCACCGGTCCGATCAGGGCGACACGCGCCCCTTGGAGCAGCCGTCGCCCGGCCCGCCAGGTGCCCGCCAGGGCCTGGGCCTCGGCGGCGAGGGCGGCGAGGCGCTCGGCGACGACCGCGTCGGGGAGGAGGTCGAGGTCTTCACCCGGAGCGTCGAAGCGGGCCTCGAGCTCGGCGCAGAGGTCGAGCAGGCGTTCGCGGAGGGCGAGGGACAGCCGGCCGAGACCGCCGGAGAGGCCGGCGCGTGCGATCGCCAGGCCAGCCTCCGTGCGGGCCTCGATCAGGCTGCCGACCGCCTCGGCGCGCAGGAGGTCCATCCGGCCATGCTCGACGGCGCGGCGGGTGAGCTCACCGGGGCGCGCCGGCCGGGCGCCGAGGGCGACGCAGCGGTCGACCACGCGTTCGACCAGCAGCGGGTTGCCGTGGATGGACAGCTCGACGGTGTCCTCACCGGTGTAGGTCGCCGGGCCCGGCATCCACAGCACGAGGCCCTCGTCGATGAGCGAGTCACCGTCGTATAAGGCGCGCAGGGCCGCCCGACGGCTTCGCCACGGCGGGCCCCCCGGACAGAGGGCCCGGGCGATGGGCCCGGCCTCCGGCCCAGACAGGCGCACCATGGCCACGGCGGCTCGCCCGACCGCGGTGGCCGGGGCGACCACGGTGAGCCCGTCGGTGGGACGGCTGGAGCGGCCCGCAGCGACCGCCGGGAGGGGGCCCCCGGCGTCGCCGCCCGGTCGACTCACCCTTCGTCGCCGCCCTCACCCTCCCCGTCCCGGCGGGGGCGGATGAGGATGGTCTTGAGGGCGCCGTCACCCTGGCTCTCCGAGACGACACCCTGGATCTCCGCGATCTCCACGTGAACCACGCGGCGCTCGAAGGAGTTTAGGGGCTTTCGGATGATCTGCGGGTCACCCGACTCGATCGCGGTGGCGGCCAGCTTGCGGGCGAGCTCCTTCAGCCGCTCGACGTCCCGATCGCTGCGGGGGCCGGAGCTGTCCCGAGGGCCGCGGTCGTCGCGGCGGGGGCCGCGGTCGTCGCGGCGGGGGCCGCGGTCGTCACGGCGGGGGCCGCGGTCGTCCTCGCGGCGCGGCCGATCGTCGCGGCGACCGTCGTCCTGACGCGGGCGGTCGTCGTCCTGACGCGGGCGGTCGTCGTCCTGACGCGGGCGGTCGTCCTGGTGGCGGGGGCGGTCATCCTCGTGGCGGGGCCGATCGTCGTCCCGGCGAGGGCGGTCTTCCTGGTGGCGGGGGCGGTCGTCGTCCCGGCGGGGGCGGTCGTCGTCCCGTCGGGGGCGGTCGTCGTCCCGGCGGGGGCGGTCGTCGTCCCGGCGGGGGCGGTCGTCGTCGTGGCGGGGCCGCTCGTCGCGGTCGTCACCGCCCTCGACGGAGAGGCGCCAAGTCCAGCCGGGGTGGGCCGGGGCGAGGGAGGCCTCCATGAGCCAGGTGATCGCGTAGAGCGTGCTGCCGCGTCGACCGACGAGGTGACGGGCGCGGGGGCTGTCGATGCGCAGCTCTGCGGCCTTGTCGCCGTTGACCCGGAAGGCGATGGTGCCCTCGACGCCCATGTGGTGAAGGAGGCCCTTCAGCCAGTCCCGGGCGGCGATGGCCCCCTGAGCGCTGCTGGGGTCCTTGGCCCAGGCGATGATCTTCACGGTGTCCACGGCGCGGGAGCGGCCGTCGGCGGTCTTGAAGTGGCTCATGTCCAGCTTGTGCTGGACGAGAGAGATGTCCACACCGAGGTCGGCGGCGGCCTTCTTCAGGGCGTCCGCAACTGTGTGACCCTCTGCGGTGGTCTGCCTCATGTCGTTCATCTTCCTCTCCGGTCAGACGGGGCTCGGGAGCCCGGGGCCTGGGTTGGTCCGCGTGATGAGCTTCTGCTGAGCGATGGTCAGCAGCATGTTGATGGAGGAGTAGAGAACCAGCCCGCTCGGGAAGGTGTACATGAAGAAGGCGAAGATCAAGGGCATCATTCGCATCATCTTCTGCTGGGACTCGTCCATGCCGGTCATCGGCATCGAGCGCTGCTGGACGAACATCAAGCCCGCGTAGACCGTGGGCAGCACGCCGAAGGGGTCGGGGGCCGTGAGGTCCTTGATGTAGGCGAAGCGGCTGTCGTAGAGCTCGACGCTGTGCAGCAGCACGTTGTAGAGCGCGATCCAGACGGGGATGGTGAGGAGCTGGGGCAGGCAGCCGCCGACCGGGTTCACGCCGTGCTTCTGGTAGAGCTTGAGCGTCTCCTGGCCCTGGAGCTCGGGGCTGTCCTTGAACTTCTCGCGGAGCTCGGTGAGGGCGGGCTGGAGGGCCTGCATCTTCGCGCTCGAGGCGAAGCTCTTCTGGGTCACCGGGAAGAAGACCAGCTTGATGAGCAGGGTCAGGAGGATGATCGAGACCCCCCAGTTGCCGACGCCCATGTGGAAGATCTTGAGCAGGAACAGCAGCGGGCGCGCGAAGAAGGCGAACCAGCCGAGCTCCACCGAGGACTCGAGGTCGTGGCCCACCGGCTTCATGAGGTCGAGGTTCTTCGGCCCGACGAAGCTCGTGAAGTGCTGGCTTCGGCTCTGACCGGGCGGCAAGACGGTGGGATCCACCCAGAAGGTGCCGATCCGGCCTCCGGGCAGGTCATTGACCACGACGCTGGCCACGGGCTCGTCGGGGGCGAGCACCGCCATGAAGAAGCGGTCGCTGAGCCCGAACCAAGTGACCGGGCCCTCGTGATCGACCTTCTTGTCGCCGAGGGTGTCTTCGAGGCTGAGCGTGTGTTCGACCGTCTCGTCGGCGTAGGCCACCGGGCGCACGGCGTTCGAGAAGCGGCCGTCGGCGCCGCCGAGGCGGTCCGCCATGCCGACCCAGAGGCCGTTGATGGGCGCTGTACCGTTGTTCTGGAAGCTGACGGTGACATCGACCGTGAAGGGGTGGGGGCCCGGCGCGTAGCGCTTCTGGATGCGCAGGCCGTCGGCGCGGGTGCGGGTCGCGACGAGCGCGTCGCCGTCGGCGGTGATGAGGTAGGCGGGCGCGCCGTCCTGGACGCCCGCGCCGTCATCGTCGAGCGCTCCGCCGCCCGCGAGGGTGAGGGCGCCCTCTTCGGTGAGGAGGCGGTGCGGGTCTCCGCCGCCCGAGTTCGGGCTCCAGCCCTCTTGTGTGCGTCCCATGACGCGGGCCACGAGCCAGTCCCACCAGGGGGTGACGGTGGCGGCGTCGGTGTAGTCGTTGAGGGTGAGCGAGCGGAGGGAGCCGTTACGGGCGTGCAGCTCGCTCGTCCAGCCGTCGCCGGTCCAGGTCTTGCCCTCGTTGGGCACGACCACGTCCGAGGGGGCGTTGCCCACCGAGGCGACGGTGGGAGCGCTGCCAGCCTCCGCTGTGGCGGTGGCCTCGGCCGGGGCCGATGCGGTGGCGGCTGCCTTCGCCGCCGACTTCGTCGGCTTGGGGGCGAACCAGCTCGACCAGACGAAGTAGACCGCCGCCATCAACGCGACGGCGTAGATCATTCGGCGGTCCTGGTTGTTACTCTCCACGACCGGCTCCCAGCTCTGCGGCCCGCGGGGGGACGGGGTCGTCTCCACCGGGACTGAATGGATTACAACGGAGAATTCGCCAGGCGGCCAAGACCGAGCCCCGCCAGACCCCGTGGACCCGGATGGCCCCGACCGCATATTGGCTGCAGGAGGGGTAGAACCGGCACACCGGGGGCATGTGTCTGGAGATCAGGCGCTGATAGCCCCGGATCGTCCAGAGGAAGGGGTCGCTCGGCTTCATCGGCGGGAGCTCATGGGCGAGCCCCTGCCGGCCGGACCGACGAGGCGCGCGGCCCGCTGCTTGGGCGGGCGGAGCCACCGACGCGGGAGAAGGCGCTGGAGATCTGCTCGCGCAGGGCCGTGTAGCCCGCATGAAGGGCGCTCGGATGTGCGATGACCACGACGTCCCAGCAGCCGCGGAGCCCGGTTCGCTCGTGGCGGACGGCCTCCCGGAGCCAGCGTTTCACGCGGTTGCGCATCACGGCGTTGCCCACTTTCTTGCTGACGGTCAGGCCAACGCGGCTCGCATCGGCCCGACCCGGCAGGAACAGCAGGAGCAGGTGCGGCTGGCGAATGTGCCGCCCGCCATCCTGGACCCGCAGGTAGTCCGGCCGCTTTCGAAGCCGGCTCTGCCGGGGGAGGCCGAAGCCAGCGAGGATCAATTCGCCTTGGTCGGGATGGTCGCGACGAGCCGCTTGCGGCCCTTGGCCCGACGACGGGAGAGGACCTTGCGGCCGCCCGGGGACTTCATCCGTGCCCGAAATCCATGGGTGCGCTTGCGCTTGATGTTGCTCGGCTGGTACGTCCGCTTCACCACAACCTCCGAATTCTCTTCAATCTGGCCGGCCTCCCGCCGAGCTCCAGATGGAGAGCCGGACCGGGGACCCGCGAGGGGGAAGGCTTGACCCCGGTTGAAGCCGGGGCGCCGCCTGAGTGCCTGGATGTCTGGGTCGCAAGGAGCGGGTGTTTGCCCCGGGCCTGCTTCGACAGCCCGGGGGCCTATTTGAGCGAGGGGGCGCGGTCAAGAGGAGATGGCTCGGCGAGCGCGAGGAGCCGCGCTCCCTTCGGGGTGGCGTCGCGCAGATCGACCGGGATCCCGATGGAGGGCCGATCGTTCAAGGTGGGCGAAGTTTGACATTCAAGCGGCGCTCTCGGAGAATGCACCTGGAAGCGAGATCCAGGCACGGCGGAGCGGCGCCGGGCCCCTCGCGCCGGCCTTGTGCCTCCAGCGGGGCCGTGGTTACGGTCAGCGGTCCGCGGTGGATCTTGGTGACCCTCCCAATTTCGCCCATTCTCCCCTGTGCCTGCCTTCGGTGGGGCGTCCGTGACGCGCTGACCGGCGCCAGGGAGCGCAGCCCATGAACCAGATCTGGGATCAGGTCCAGTCGTCTCTTCGAGAGAAGCTGGGCACGCAGAACTACGAGATCTGGATCCGGCCGATCCGGCTGGCTCGCCCGGTGACGGACGTGGTCGAGCTGCTGGTGCCGAACCGCTACTACCGTGATTGGGTGCAGGCCAACTACGAGGGTGCCCTGCGAGATGAGCTCGAAGGGCTCCTCGGCCGGCCGCTCACGATCCGCTTCGACATCGATCGGGCGGCCGCCCTCGAGGCGCCCGCGGAGGCGCAGGAGGAGGAGGCCCCGGAGGAGCCCGTCGCGGTGGCGCCGAGCCGGCCCATCCCCGGCGTCTCCACCGAGAAGACCTTCGACAACTTCGTGGTGGGCGCTTGCAACCAGTTCGCCCACGCCGCCTCGCTCGCCGTGGCCGACACTCCCGGGGAGGCCCAGTACAACCCGCTCTTCATCTACGGGAGCACGGGCCTCGGCAAGACCCACCTCATGCACGCGATCGGCAACCAGATCCGATCGGCAGATCCCACCGCGCGCCTGCTGTACTGCACCGCGGAGCAGTTCACGAACGAGCTCATCGAGGCCCTGCGCTTCCGTCAGATGTCGGAGTTCCGGGATAAATATAGGAAGACCCTAACGGTTCTCCTGATGGACGACGTGCAGTTCCTGACCGGCAAGGACCGCACCCAGGAGGAGCTCTTCCACACCTTCGAGTGGCTCAAGGAGCGCGGCCAGCAGATCGTGTTCACCGCCGACGTCCTGCCGAGGGAGATCAAGGGCTTCGAGCCTCGCCTCCGCACTCGCTGTGAGAGCGGGATGCTGGCCGACATGCAGCCCCCTGATCTGGAGACCCTCGTCGCCATCCTCCACCAGAAGGCCCATGACCTCGGGCTCGATCTCCCGCCGGAGCTCGGGCAGTACATCGCGGCGCGGGTCCGTGGGAGCATCCGCGAGGTCGAGGGGGTGCTGAACCGCCTCTCCGCCCTCTGTCGGCTGCACCGGGCGCCGCCCACCCTCGAGTTCGCGCGTCAGCACCTCGGCAGCGTGCTCGCCGACGCGCCGAAGGCCCCTTCGGCCGACGACATCATCCTCACGGTGGCGAACTTCTACAACATCAAGGTGGGGGACCTGATGGGCACGCGACGGCTGAAGCAGCTCGTCCGGCCGCGCCACGTCGCGATGTGGATGGTGCGCGAGCACACCGGCCTCTCCTTCCCCGAGATCGGCCGCGTCTTCGAGCGAGACCACGCCACCGTCCAGCACGCCTGCAAGAAGGTGAAGTCGGAGATGGTGCGCGACGCAGACCTCCGCAACGCCTTGCAGGCGATCGACCGCAACCTCGGCCTCTGAGCGCGGAGCGGTCGCGGCTCAGGCGGCGCGCCAGATCAAGCGCACCGGGATCGCCAGCAGCACGAGCGCAGTGGCGGCGGCCGTCTGCGATGCTCCAACGGGGAAGGAAAGGAAGAACGCGGCGAGATAGCCGAGCCCTCCCGCTGCGGCCCCGAAGAGCGTGGCGAGCGGGAAGGCCCACCTCAGGTTGGGCACGAGGATCATCGCCGCCATCGCTGGGAGCACCGAGAAGGCGAAGACGGGCAGCGCCCCGAGCGCCCGGGTGCAGACCGACACCGACATCGTGATCAGCACGAGCAGGGTGAGCTCGAGGAGGCGCACCGGCAGGCCCTGGACGCGGGATCCGTCGGCGTCAAAGGTGGTGAGCAGGAAGCCCCGCTGCCACCAGATCCCGATGAAGAGGGTGATCCCGCCGAGCACGAGCACGAGCATGAGGTCGATCGGCCGCACGAGCACGCCCGAGCCGAAGAGGATGCCCGCGATGTCGTGCGCCTCCTGCGTGATCCGGTCGCCCACGAGGATCGTGGCGCTGCCGGCGATCAGCCAAGCCAGGGCGAGGATCGCGTCGCGGGACTGATGCAGACGCTCCGGCCGCAGGCTCAGCAGGCCCGAGGTGGCGAGGCAGAGCGCCATCGCTCCCACGATCGGGTTCACGCTCAGCCCGAGATGGATGCCGCAGTAGAACGACAAGGCTACCCCCAGGCCTGCGGCCTGCGTCAGCGTCGCCGCCACGAAGACCATGCGCCGGAGCACGATGAAGATGCCGAGGTAGCCGAGCACCGCTCCGGCCGCGACGCCGCAGAGGATGGGGTCGCGGAAGAGGTCGAAGGCGCCGACGAAGTCTTCCCAAGTGGGGGTTGGCGTCATGAGGGCTCCGTCTCCCCGGGGCCCTTCCCCGGACCGTGGCCGTGGCCGTGGCCGTGACTGTTACCGTGGCCGTGGCCGTGACCGTGGGAGCGCGTCGAAGGGTGCGAGGCGCCGCCGCCGACCTCTCCGTGGTGGACCTGCCCTTGAACCTCGTTCAGGTGTGCGCCGTAGCGGGCGAGGAACTCGGGCCTCGCTTGCAGGCCCCGCGGCGTGTCATTGATCACCACCCCCGCGTCGGGATCGAAGAAGACCACGCGATCGGCGTGCTCCAGGGCCTCTTCGAGGTGGTGGCTGACTACGATCACCGCCATGTTGTAGCGGGCCCGTAGCTCGGAGAGCAGCGTCATCGCCTCGTGCTCCGCGACGGCGTCCATCGCCGCGGTGGGCTCGTCGAGCAGGGCCACCTGCGCCCCGGAGGCGACCATGCGCGCGAGGAGCACCCGCTGCTTCTGCCCCTCGGAGAGCGAACGGAAGGTGCGGTCGGCGAGGTGGTCGGCCTTGACGGCCTCGAGGGCGTCGGCCACCTTCTCGGTCATCTTCGGTCGAGGACCGAGGAAGGACCAGCCGCGCTCGAGGCCCATGGCCACCACCTGCTCGACGCTCACGGGGATGAGGTCGTCGAAGCGGATGCGCTGCGCCACGTAGGTGAGCTTGACCTTGCCGTTCGGCCAGACGACTTGACCGCCCACCGGCGGGATGAGCCCGAGCAGCGTGCGGAACCAGGTCGACTTTCCCGAGCCGTTCCGCCCGATCACGGACCAGAACTCCCCTGACGCGATCTCGAGGTCGACCGCAGGGAGCAGGGCCTTGCCGCCGTAGCCCACGAGCAGGCCCTCACAGCGGAGGAGGGCGCCCTGGATGGGTGAGTCACTCATCGTGTGTGTGTCCTTCGGCGGAGGTCAGCATCAGCCAGACGCTCTCGATGGCGGCCGGACCGACCTCGATGTACCAGTCGCCGGCCTCATGAAAGTCGAGGTCGAAGTGCTCGGGGATGTCGTCGGCGCAGCGCTCGTTGGGGGCGCCGGTGGGGAGGGTGGCGGCGGAGTCGCCCTGAGAGAGGCCGTTCACGACATCGGCGGTGCCCGCGAAGAGCAGCGCCGCGGTGTCGCCGGTGACCTCGACCTTGAGGTACCCGGTGGCGCCGGGGACCAGGGTGACCGTGGCGGGCTCCTCTCCGAGCGGGAAGGCGGGGGCGGAGGCGCGGTCGGCGCCGGCCGTCACGGCGCTGCCCAGCTCGGCGGTGTACTCGCAGGCGTGCGACAGAGGGTCCTCGACCTCGGCGCCGGAGTCGCCCTTGTCGGCGCAGGCGGCGAGGAGGGCGAGGAGGGGGAAGAGGGGGAGGAGGAGGGGATGGGTGGTGGTCGGGGGGCGGAGCATGAACTTCACCGAGGGCGCCCAACAGCGGGCGGGTAGGGGCAGAGGAGAGGAGGGGGGAGGAGGGGGCTCAGTCTCGGGCGCGGGTGATGTCGACCTGCAGCGCGTTGAGGGAGAGGTTCTCCAAGAGGAGCGTGGCGCCGGGTGCGTCCGCGTCGTCGATGACGAGCGCATCGTCGACGGCGAGGGTCGCAGGGTCGAGGCCGTCGAGGAGGGTGCCGTCGATCTCGAGCGAGGCCGCGAGAGAGATCCGCGGGTCCTCACCCCGGCCGATCGGCAGCTCGACGCCCGCGGAGAGGTCGCCGGGCGTCGTGAGGTCGATCGTCACGGCGACTGGGGCGCTGAGCTCGGCGTCGGTCGGGCCGCCGCTGAAGGCGCCGCGGATCTGCAGGCGCTCGATCGACACGCGGATGAGGCCGATGTCGGCCGCGTCGAGCTCCGCTGTGGGATCGCCCGCGTCGAGGGCGCGGGGCGCCGGTGCGCCGAGGTCAAAGTCGCCCTCGAGCGGGAGGCTGACCACCGGGACGAAGGCGGCGCTCCCGCCGGCCAGCTCGGCCTCGATCTCGGCGTAGGACACGAGGCCGCCGTCGTCGGCGTGGCAGTGCCCGCCATGGCAGAGGCCGTAGCCCTCCGGAGGGTCCGCGGGGTCGAAGGCTCCCCCGCCTCCGCCCCCACCCTGGAGCTCCAGGAGCTCGAGCGGGCCGAAGGTGGCCGTGGCCGCCTCGACGGTGAAGGTGTAGCCGGGGAGGACCAGGAAGGCTCCGTCGCCGAGGTCCCGGGCCTCGCCGGGGCGGAGCGCCGCCTCGAAGGTTGCTTCTTCAAGGGTCCCCCAGCCCTGTCCGGGGCTGAAGGTGCAGGCGCCGAGCAGCAGCGCCAGGGCGAGAGGTGGGGCGATCCTCATGGTTTGCCTCCCTTCAGCAGGGTGTCGACCACCTTCTGCGTGTGCTGGATGAAGGTCTCGCCCCCGGCGAAGTCGGTGCCCCCCGGGATGAGGGCGAGGTGCGCGCCGGTGCGACCGCCGAGGTCCTTGCCGGTGGGGTCGCCGTAGTAGGCCTCCTGGATGATCAGCTTCACGTTGCGCTGCCTCATCACGTCGAGCACATGGGCGACATGGGAGGGCGCGGGCGGGATCCCTGGCTTCGGCTCGATGTGCTCGATCATGTCGAGGCCGACCCAGTCGGCGAGGTAGGGGAACGACTTGTGGAAGCCCACGGTGGGCGCGCCTTTGAGGGGGGCGAGCGCGGCCTCCCAGCCGGTGCGCGCTTCGCCGAGGCGGCGGATGAAGTCTTGCGCCGCGGCGGTGTAGGCGGCCGCGTTGTTGGGGTCGAGCTCACCGAACTTTCGAGCGAGGCCGAGGGAGAGGGAGACCGCGTTGCGGGGGTCATAGAGGTAGTGCGGGTTGCCGCCGGGGTGAATGTCGCCCATCGAACGGTCGATCTGGGTGGTGGGCACCTCGAGGAGCCGCACGAGCGTCGAGCAGTCGAGGTAGCCCTTGCTGCCCTTCTGGATCGCGGGGTTGCGCGAGCCGGACTGGAGCACCGGGAGCCACCCGATCTCGAGGTCGAGGCCGACCACGAGCAGCAGGTCCGCCTTCGAGAGCTGCAGGGCGAGGTTCGGTCGAGCGTCGACGAAGTGGGGGTCCTGGCTGGCGAGGGCCAGGGCCGTGACCTTGATCCGGTCCTGACCGACCTCCTGGGCGATGGCCGCGAGGTCCGAGGTCGTGGTGACCACCTTGAGCGTGGCGTAGGCCGATCGGGGGAGGACGAGGCCGGCGAGGAGCAAAAAGAAGGAGAGCAGAGCAGGACGCATGGGCGCTCCGAACTAGAAGGCGTGCGCGCCGTGGGCACCCACGGCGAACTCGAAAGTGAGGAAGGCGGCGTACTCTGGAACGGGCATCCAACCTGGCATGTTGGCCGAACCCTGGAGGCGGACCCGCGAGAACTCAGAGGGCCAGAAGGTGGTGGCGGCGCTCACCCGCTGGCGGGTGTCGGTCCACTCCGGATCGAGGTTGTCGGCCGCGATCTCGCCGTCCTCGCCGGTGGCGGGCAGGCCGATCTCGTGTCGCGCGGAGAGCCCCCACCGCTGGCTGAACTTCCAGGCGAGCTGGGTGTAGCCGGAGAGGTCTTGCAGCACGTCTCCGGGGAGCTGACGGCGGCGGAGGAACCACTCGCTCGTCAGCGAGGCGTAGGTGGAGGCCCCCCGGGAGATCGGCCGGTACTTCAGGTACAGGTCGGAGCCGTAGACCTCCGAGCGGTTGCCGCGCCCGCTCGGGTTGGGCCCGCCTGCGAAGGAGAGGCCCCAGTTGAGCGACAGGTCATCCCCGATCGGGAAGAACTGCTTGAGGGCCACCGTGCTCTGCAGGTCGGCGGGGGTCTCCACGCCTTGGTCGTCCGCGCCGTAGAAGCTGCGCGCCGTCGATTCGCCGGCGGCGCCGGTCTCGGAGACGATGAGCTCGGCGAACCAGGGCGTGGGCACCAGGATCGAGCCCTCGACCCCGAGGCCGCGGTTGCCCTCTCCGCCGAAGACTCGCCCGATCGGGAAGGGCTGGTCTGCGAAGTCCCAGGCGTGCGGATGGGTGGGGTTACCTCGCCCAAAGCGGGTGAGGAGCTGCCCCGCCCGGAGCTGGGTGCGGGCCGGGAGCCCCAGCGTCGTCGCGTAGACCTCCTCGATCTCCACGCCATAGAGGCTGAAGACGATGTTGGCGTCGAAGCGGAAGAAGGGGTCAACCGGCTTGCCGACCGACAGCTCGAGCTGCTGAAGGTTGAAGCCGTTGGCGGTCGGGTCATGCCCGCCGCCTTGCATGGGCTCGTCGGCGGAGAACCACGCCGCGGCGACGTCGGCGATGAGCGCGATGTCGGGGTTCATGGACTGGGGCGCGGCGCCAGCGGAGGGCATGCCGCCCTCCTGCGCGAGGGCGGAGCCCACGCCCAGGAGCCCCCCGATGAAGAGGAGGAACATGGGGAAACCTCGAGACAGAGACCAAGGATAGACCGTGCCCCCCGGTGGGGGGCGCGGCGGGACTGGGCTTCAGCTCGAGCGGGGCGGCGAGGTCTTGGGCGCGTACCCGATCGGCGGCGCGCGGGGAGGGGCGAGCGCAGAGACGGCCGGCAGGGGGGCCTCGAACGACGGGCACAGGACCAGCGTCGGCCCCCTCAGGCCGCCGAGCAGCGGTGAGGCACCAGAGAGGGTGCAGTCGTCGGCATGATCTCCGGCGTCGAGCGCCGCGGCGCGCCAGCCGGCCTCGTCTGCGTGGTCGTGCTCGGTGTACTCGCCGATCTCGACGACCTCACCGTGTGCCGGGCAGATGACGTGCTCGACGGCGGCCTGATGCCACACCTGGGCGCTGAGGCCGATGAGCCACAAGCAGGCCGTCACGACCAGCGTCACCAGCGGCGCTCGCCGATGCCGCAGCCGGCTCAGGCGGAGGAGGCGGGGGAGGGGGCAGGCCGATCGCACGGTCGCAGTGTACCGCCCCGGTGTGGGGCCTGTCAACGCACCGGAGGCGGGGCCACGCCTGCCGGCCCCCGCGGCGCCGGCACGGACTTGTCGGACTTGTCGGTCTTATCCACGTGGTCCGACGGATGATCGTCCATGTACCCGAGGGCCTTGAGCGCGTCCTCCATCTCCCCGTCCATCCCGGAGAGGGCCCGGCCCCGCTCGGGCGGGATGGGGACGAGCGCCCAGGTCACCTTCATGGAGCGGTTCTTGAACCGACCCTCGAAGAGGGGGCTGCCGAACTTGTCCATCGTCGGGAGGGTGTCTCCCGACCAGGCGCGGCTGAGCTCCATCGGTGTCTCCCCGCCGATCATCCGGATGACGAGCTCGGGCAGGGCCTCTGCCATCGGGCGCGCAGGCACGGCGTAGAGCTCGCGGACGTCGTTGTGGCCACCCTTCCAGGTGAGCCGGGCGATGGTGCCCTCGATGACCGCGGCGCCTGCGCTGGCGTTCAGCGGATCGTCACCGACCACCGCTGCGGCCCAGCCGCCGGGCGTGTCGAGCTCGGCGACCACATCCCCCTTCAACCGTCCGTCGCCTGCGACGAGGCGGAGGCCGAGCCCGACCGGTCGCCCGAGGCCCTGGCTCATCCGGCGGGCCCAGGGGGTGGGGTCTTCGAGGTCGGCGGCGATGTCCTTCTGCTCCTGGGGATCGGCGCGGAGGTCGAAGAGCGCCTGCTCCCCCTCGGTGGTCGTGTACTTCTTGCCGTCGTCGATCACGCCCCAGCGACGTTCCCCGTACAACGGTCTACCAAAAGACAGGGGCCTATTGGATATCTCTGCGGAACCCTTGATGTTGAGCAGGTCTTGGAGGGGGATCCCGGTCATCCCCTCGGTGCTGAGCCCGGCGGCCTTGGCGAGCGTCGGGGCGACGTCGAGCAGGCTCACGGGCGTGTCGGAGGTGCCGGTCGGGATGCCGGGGCCGCGCAACACGAGGGGGATGCGCAGCAGCTCGTCGTAGAGGGTGTGGCCGTGCTCGAAGCCGCCGTGGTCCCAGAACTCCTCGCCGTGATCGGAGAGCAGCACGACGGTGGTGTCCTCACCGAGCTCGCGGAGGAAGCCGCTGAGGCTGTCGTCGAGGTAGGCCAGGCTGTTGTCGTAGCGGCCCATGACGTACTCCTTCCCGGCGGGCCCCATCTTCTTCTCGGCGCGGACGACGTCGGTGCGCTGGAAGTTGTCGGCGGCGAGGGCCGGCGGTCGCTCCCCGGCGAAGCGCCGCCGGTAGGACAGGGGCTCCCGGTAGGGGAGGTGCATGTCCATGAAGTGGACGACGACAAAGGCCGAGCGATCGGGGTAGTCGCGGAGGAAGCGTCGGGCTCGGCTGACCTCGACCTCCGCGCCCGGCCAGTTCACGCAGCGCTGCGTGCCCCAGCCGTCTGCCATCTCGAAGTTGCTCGAGAGGTAGACATTTCCGGCGAAGAAGCCGGTGGCCCATCCCGCCTCTCGGAAGCGCTCCTGTAAGGTCGGGAGCAGCCCCCAAGACTCCGGCTGAACGCCCGTGAGCATGGTCCGGCTGCTGGGGAGCGTCCAGGGCGCGACGGAGCGGGCGTTCGTAAAGGCGGTACCCCCGGCCGCCCAGGCGTCGATGTTGGGCGACGTGGGCCGATCGTAGCCGTAGAGGGAGAGGTGGTCGGCGCGCAGCGTGTCAATGAAGAGGATCACCACCCGCTGGGGGTCGGCCTCGGGCTGGCGGATGATCGGGTCGGCGACGAAGAGGTAGTCGTAGTCGGTGTCCTCGCCGCCCTCACTGCGGAGCGTGATCGACACGTCCTGCCCACCCCAGGCGGCGAGGTCGAGGCGCAGGCGATCCGTGCGGCGGACCTGCGGGGCGCGCCGGGCGAGCTCCACGGTGGTGTCCCCCTTTCGGAGCTCGACGACGAGCGTGGCCCCGTCCGAGGCGGTGGCCGGGTCGGCGGCCTCGGGGGGCAGCAGCGTGCTGTCGAGCTCGAGCACGGCCCCCTCGGGCACCTGGAGGTCGAAGCGGGCGAGGCCGGGGGCGGGGAGGTAGAGCCCGTGCCGGGTCGTGTCATCCACCTGGGCCGAGCGCAGGACAAAGTCCGGATCGCGAACATCGGCCTCGGTCGGTCGGAGAGCGCCCTCCCGATCGGTCGCGCGACCGTAGCGCACGGCGTACTCCCAGGCGGCGGGGGGCCCCTGCTCGGCCCGGCGACGCACCTGAAGAGACCGGCTCGTGAAGGTCCAGGACTTGTTCACCGACCAGCCCGGGAGCTCCGGCGAGTGCTTGAGGCTGGTCGCCGCGGTCCAGGGCTTCCCCTCCGCGCTCCGGTAGAGCAGCGCCATGTCCTCCGGGGGCTTGTAGTAGAAGAGGGCCCGCGGCCGCACCGGGAGGGGCACCTGCCAGGTCCGCACGCCGAGCACGGTGCTGTAGAGGCGCCAGAGCGCCGAGATCGGGATGGGACCGCTCTCCAGCGCGGCGGCCGCCTGGAGCTCCACCTCCGTGATCGCGGAGAGGCGGTCGAGCGGCAAGGACAGCGCGCGCGCCGCCTCCCCCCAGACCGCCCAAAAAACAACCGCGACCCCCAGGAGGGTCGCGGTCGTTCGCTGGAGCTCCCGGGTGTTCAAGCCCGGCTGCGACGCCGCCAGGCCATCGCCGCGAGGCCGACCAGCATCCCGTAGAGGCCGGTGCGGCTGGCGCCGTTCGGGGTGGTGCTGCAGGAGCCGCCCTGGTAGTCGCCGACGTTCACCACCAGCTCACCCGCGCTCTCACCGCCGGGGCCGCCGACGTTGAGGACGACGCGGTAGGTGCCGGCCTTGCCGAAGTCAATCTTCGGGGACCAGGCGTCGATGCGCTGGACGGGCTCGTCGCCCTCCTGGATCTTGCCGCCGCCCTCGTAGACGTCCCACTCTACGGAGTCCACGCAGCCGTAGACCGTGGTGTCGGTCTGGTTCACGAACTGCAGGGTGTTGCCGACGTCGTTCTCGTAGGTGAAGAGCCCGGTGAAGCCCTCGGCGGGCTCGGGCTGCCCGCACACGAGCACGTAAGAGGCCTCGCGGTGAGGGGCGCTCCAGGTGGGGCAAGCGGAGTCTGCGTCGCCGCCGCCGCTGGCGGTGAAGACGACCGAGTACTGCCCCTTCTCCGTGTAGGTGTGGCAGGGGCTGCCTTCGGAGGAGGTCTCGCCGTCGCCGAACTCCCAGACGAAGCCCGAAGGGTCCTCGCTGCACTCGTAGTCGAAGCAGACCTCGAAGGGCGCGCCGCCGGCCACCCGGCCCTCGGCCTCGGTGGTGGTGAACTCGCAATAAGGGCCGTAGAGGGCATAGAGCCCCTCGATGTCGTCGGCTTCGATGGTGGCCTGCTCGAGGGAACAGGGCCCACCTTGCCAAAACATCGTCGCGGCCTTGAGCTCATCGTCACAGGCGTCGGGGCCCTTGCGGGGGTCGTTGTCCTGCGGATCATTGCAGGAGTGCCCGAGGCCCCAGAGGTGCCCGATCTCGTGCGTGGCCACCGACTCCATCACCGTGCCGCCGTTGCACAGGCCGTCGTCAAACTCCTGGCGCGTCGTCCAGTCGATCTCGGAGTTGAAGGCGATGTCGCAGTCTTCGGTGTAGTAGTAGTTCTCGCCCTGGAAGGTGCGGGCGTAGGTGGTGGGGAAGCACACGGTGGCCGCGAGCACGCCCGTGTCCATACCCGGGTTGAAGCCGGGGCTGCCCCGGTCGACCCAGTCTTCTTCGTTGGGGTCGTCCAACACCATGAAGACGCGGCCGTCGAGCTTCCAGTTCTCTTCCATGGGCTTCTCGCCCTTGTACTCGGTGGAGAGGGCGGCGCAGGGCGCGGCCTCCACCCAGTTCTGGAAGGAGCGGTCAAGCTCCCCGCCGACGGCCGAGTACTCGATGGTCTCGTCTTCGCGCGTGCTGAGGAACCAGGTGAGAGGCCCGATGTCCTCGCGGTTCCACACCCGAGTGGTGTGGGCCCAGGCCGAGGCGTCCTGGATGCCGAGAGAGAGGAGGAGGATCATCCCAGTCATGGACTACTTGCCTCCCGCGGTCGGGCGGGGGCCAGCGATGATGGCCTCCATCTCGGACAGCGTGTTCCGGTGGGCTTCATTGGGGAGAGGGATGAAGCGGTGATCGTAGGGCTGGCTGAGGGACGGGGCGAAGCGCTGAAGCACCTCGGTCCGCGTGTGGGGATCCAGCATGATGGTGTACTTGCCGTTCATCATGCCGATCGGCTGGATGTAGCCGGCCTTGTTGACGTCGAGGAAGAGCAGGACCTCTTCGTCGGGGCTGAAGCGCGCCGCGCCCTCGACCCGGGTGGTCAAGCCGCCCATCGTGCCGCCCATCTGATCGATGATCACCACGTCTGAGCTGAGCTCGCCCTTGTAGAGGTGCTCCACCTCGACCTGCACGCGGGTCCAGGTGACACCGGAGGGGCTGGTCTCGGTCCAGATCTCCATCACCGTGCCGCGCAGGATGAGATCAGAGGCCTCGACGACCTCCTCGTGGGACATCTTGCGGAAGCTGGTGGCCTCGGCGGTCTCGAAGCTGCCTGTGAAGGCGAGCCCGAGCAACACCGTGAAGAGCGTCCTGTTGAACATCGCTCGTCCTCCGAAGGCGCCCGTGGTCCGATGGGTCAAGCCCACCGATGGCGAAGGGTGCGGGAAGCATCAGGGATCGGGGGAGACGAGCTCCCGCCGGTGAGACTAAAAAATGGCGTCTATCGAAAAGTGCCGGATCAGAGCCTGGAGTCAGACACTGTCAGACCGCAGAAGGCCCTGACCGAGGTCACCAGCCCTCACACGACGGACCATCTTAGCGGGCCGGCGGTGATCCCGTCAAGCCCGGCCGCCTCGCTGCGCAAGAATGACGTCTCCGCCGACCTCCTCTGCCAACTTTGTCCCGGTGCCTTGACTTTCGGACGCTGCCCGCCTAACCATGCCATGTTCTGCCGCCGCGGGCACTCTTGTGCCTGGGCCGGTGCAGGCGCGGAGTCCGGGAGCTGGTTGACCGTCGTCTTCCAGGCCCCCAAAACCGTACCGAGCCCGGCATATTTCTGGCCCATCCCGCGGTCAGTGCCCCACAGGCTCCGCATCCAAGGAACAGCCTGATGCCCCGCATCCCCCTCTTCCTGCTGCGTCTGCTCCTGCTCCTGCTTGCCGTGCCGGGCATCGCAGTCGCCTCCGTCACCACCGGCTCCATCAAAGGCGATGTGGTGGATGAGCAGGGGATCGGCATGCCCGGCGTGCTCGTCTCCATCAGCTCCGCCAACTTGATGGGCGTCAAGCAGCAGGACTCCGACGGGGAAGGTCGCTTCCTCTTCGCCGAGCTGCCGCCTGGCCGCTACACCGTCAAGGCCGAGTTCAAGGGCTACAAGACGATCAACCTCACCGATGTCCTCGTGAACATCGGCCGTACCTCCGCGGTGACCGTGAACATGGTCGCCTCGGTGGCGCAGGAGGAGATGGTCATCGAGGCCGAGCGGAAGGTGATTGACACCGAGTCCGGCGGCCAGACCACCGTGTTGACGAAGGAGTTCCTGGAGCGCATCCCCACCGGCCGCTCCTACCAGGCGGCCGTGCAGCTCTCGGCCGGCGTCACCGGCGGCTCGAACCCCAACATGGGCGGCTCGGCCTCGAACGAGAACACCTACATGCTCGACGGGGTGAACATCACCGACCCCGTCACCGGCACCTTCTCGCTGAACTTCAACTTCGACGCCATCGAGCAGATCGAGGTGCTGATCAGCCAGTTTGACCCTGAGTACGGCACGGACGTCGGCGGTGGCATCAACATCGTCACCAGCTCCGGCACCAACACCCTCAAGATCATCACCGGCGTCTACGTCACCAACGGCAACTGGTCTCCCAAGAAGGACGCCATCTTCACGAAGGATGGCAGCCAGCTCGTCGCCACGGACTTCGACAGCCAGTACGAGACTTACGAGGCTGGCCTCTCGGTGTCGGGTCCGGTGATCCGTGACAAGGCCTGGCTGCTCACCTCCTACCAGTACACGCACCAGCTGTACCGGGTGGGCGGGAACCCGCTCCCCCAGGACTACGACGCGCATTACCTCCTCGGTAAGCTGACGGTCCAGCCGGTCGCCGCCCACCGCTTCACGGTGCTCACCCAGACCGACCCCACGACGATCGACAACCTGAACCAGGACTCCCGCTTCTACAAGCCCGAGGCGCAGTCCCGGCAGGCTCAGGGCGGATGGCTCGGCTCCTTCCAGTGGGACTGGTTCATCTCCGATCGCGCCTTCCTCGAGACGAAGACCATCCTCCAGAAGAGCTTCCTCGAGAACCACCAGGTCGGTTGCACCCACGATCAGGAGGTCGGCTACAACCCCTGTGATCCCGACGAGCTCGAGAACACGGTGGACTTCCTCACCCCCGCCCGCGTGGGCGCCAACGGCGCGTACTCGAACGGTAACTCGACCGCCTTCTCGATCGACGATCGTTGGCGCATGGGCGTGCAGACCCGCTTCAGCCTCCTCCAGGTCCCCGGCTGGGGCACACACGACCTCAAGATCGGCGCCGACCTCTACCGCACCTCGACGAACCGCGCGGTGGGCTTCTCCGGGAACCTCCAGTTCGTGGACGTCAACCGCACCTACTTTGACCCCAACTCGACCCAGGCCTACTACTGGTTCGAGGTCTCGGGCGCGCACTTCCACGAGCTGACCGGCGACACCCTCGGCCTGTTCATCCAGGATGTCTACAAGCCGATCAGCAACCTGACCTTCCGCTACGGTCTCCGCTACGACCAGCAGTCCCTCACCAACGACGTCGGGGAAGAGGTCCTCTCCGCCGGGCTCCTCGGCCCCCGCTTCACGACCTCGTGGGACCCCTGGAGCGACGGCAAGTCCAAGTTGACGGGCTCGGTGGGCCGGTTCAACGACACGAGCAACCTCGCCGTCGCCGACGACCTCTCGCAGGCCGGCTCCTCCTTCGGCTCCAAGGTCTACTATGGGCAGTACTTCGGTAGCCAGGGCATCGCCTACCCGTCGCTGAACGGCTTCGACGGCTCGGCGGGCTACGACTCCGCGATCAACCGGACGACGGTGCTCGACAACCTGACCGCGCCTCATGTAGATGCCTTCCTGCTCGGCGCCGAGCGCCAGATCATCAAGGACCTCGCGATCAAGGCTTACTTCAACGGGAAGTTCACCCGGAACATCTACGTCTTCGATGAGACGAACGTGCTCTGGGACGAGGACGGCTACAACACCCTCGGCTACGCCAACGGGGACGCCCTCAGCTACTCCCGGCTCCGCTCGCCGAGCATCGCCCGCCGCGACTACTTCCGCACCGATCTCGAGCTGCAGAAGGTCCGCTCCGACAACTGGGAGATGGACATCACCTACTCCTACACGGTGAGCCGGGGCTCGGTGCAGGAAGGCCCGAGCTACTTCCTCAGCGTCGCCCCGCAGGTGGAGTACTGGGAGAACGGCTACCTCACGACGGACATCCGACACGACGTGACGGGCGGCATCACCTACGACCTCCCCACCGACCCCTGGACCACCCAGGTCGGCAGTGTGATCAGCTACGAGAGCGGCTACCCGGTGAGCCGCTTCTACGAGAACGCGAACCAGGAGGGCCTCACCTCCCTCGGGTACGCCAAGTGGACCCGCGGCTCCTACGCCCGCACCGAAGGTGCCTGGAAGCTCGACATCCGAGTGGCTCAGGAGATCCCGGTGAAGAAGGGCAAGATGTCGGGGGTGGTCAACCTCTTCAACGTCACCAACAACCAGCGCTACGAAGCTGCGGGGGTCTTCGGACGGAACCGGTGGGCCTACGCCCGTCAGTCGCCCATCACCCTGCAGGTCGGTCTGGAGTACAGGCTATGAGCGCCCCCCGAAGCGTGCTCTTCGGTGCCCTGCTGTCTGCGGCCTTCGGCTGCAAGTACGAGGAGGTCATCGACCACAAGGACATTCACGGCACCGTGAAGATCCCGAAGGAGGCGCTTGACCTCGCCTTCCTGAACCCTGAGACCAGCCTGGCGGAGAACGTCTCCGGCGACATGCGGGCCCTTGGGCCGGTGTACTTGGGGGTATTCCCGGGCATCCAGGAGGGCGCTCACACCTACGCCTACCCGGAGACGGGGCCGGTCGTCGAGGACCGCGAGGGCGACACCTATCCCTACGGCGGTACGTCGGTCGGGCGCTTCGACTGGGGCTGCTACGAGGCGATCCGCTGTCAGCTGGTCACGGGTCGATACAAGTCCTTTGAGGACGTGCTCGACTTTTACGCCAACACGCTGCACACCCCGATCCTCAACGACGAGGGCGTCGCCGTGGGTGCGGACGAGTACCGGGAGCGCTGCTACGAGCAGCAGGTGTACTCGACCGACCATGAGGTCGACTTCATCAAGGAGGGTGAGCTCGACTTCAAGGACAAGGGCGACTTCTACGAGGCCGAGGTCGACATCCTCCACACCTTCTTCCAAGAGGGCATGGTGGTGTGGGGCTGGATGGACTCCCCGGACACCTCCTTCGGCTTCGATAGCTGTGTGATCGGCGAGAACGGCCAAACACACAGCTATTACGACGAGATTTACGACCGGGGCACCAACTTCGATGACATCCTGAACCACGCCTCCGAGCACATCGGCGGTGGGGACTGGGTGGCGAGTGAGATCCCCACGCTCAGCAGTCCGGACGACGACTTCGAGGTTGTCCTGGGGTTCAAGTATGAAGGCGAATAGCGGGCTCCTTCTTCTCTCCGTGCTGCTCGGCTGTGACCGGGACGCCTCTGACTTCCTCCCGCAGTTCCGCTCGACCGCGCCGCCTGTGGTGGAGATCGGGGAGCTGGCCGTCATTGGCGCGGATGACTGGAACGCCTACAAGGGCGCCAACGTGCCCGAGTGGCCGGCGGAGGCGGGCAGCTCCTTCGACGCGGAGGCGGCCTACTCGTTCTGTGAGACCGTCATCGATCCGGTCGAAGGCGTCGAGGGTGGCGAGGGCACGGGTGGAGACCCCCGCTGCTACTACGGGACGGTCGGCACCGGAGAGCTCGGCGTCGAGGGTGGCGCCACCTTCACCTTCAAGGGCACCGGCGGGCCGGTCTGCGTGATCGTGGATCCGGAGACGGTGTTCTGGAGCAACGATCTGGGGGTGTCTGAAGACCCCCCGGGTACGGTGCGGCCCTGGTACTACCCGGACTACACGTCCGACGACGGTGACCTTGACCTCTTCGGCGGTCTGTCGTCCTACTACAATGGATCGCCCGGCGTCGAGATCGGCAACTTCAAGGGATTCTACACCGATAGTCTCGGGCGTACCTTGGAGATCGACTATAGCCAGTGCAACATGTTGTCCTCGTTGTTCGGGATCGACGGGCAGCACTCGGGGCTCGGCTCCCCGGAGTATTGCACCATCGACACCGCTCTGCACGAGGGTGCCAGCTACACGGTGCTGATGCAGACCTTCTCTACCCCCTACGACGACGGCGACCTGTCCTTCGGCGCGATGGTGGTGGACGGCGACTGCCAGGACGTGATGGCCACCCTCAACCCCTCGACCGGCGAGACGAACATCGTCTACACGCCCTTGACCGAGTGTGTGGTGCGGGGCGAGTCCCAGAACGACGGTGAGCTGGTGGAGTGCACCGACAAGCTGGAGCGCGCCTTCTGTGTCGAGGAGCTGCAGCAGTTCTGCTGCGCGAACCCCGAGATGTGCGGCGATTACCCGCCGGAGGACGCCTGCGCCTTCGACTTCCTGACCGATCCGTCGGACGTCGAGAGTGGGGTGCGGTACGGCGCGGAGAGCCGCGAGCAGTTCTGTGGGCTCTACCCTGCGCTCTGCTGCGATGGCTGAGCGGAGCGGGCCGGGCTGAGGCTGCGGTCTCTCCCGATCTCGACTCCTGCGGACGATGACGGGCGCTCCCTGGTGGAGCGCCCGTCGGCGTTTGGCGTTCGCCCTCGAGAATATCCCGCTACGGGCGCGAGACGAGGGGGGTGACCTTCACGGGCCCGCCGTTGACCACGTTGCGGATCAACGCGGTGTTGTCGGCGCTGCGCGCCAGGGCCCAGCGGCCTTCCGGTAGGCGGACCGGTGTGGTGCCACCCTCAAGCCAAGCGGTTCGGCCGTCGGGGCCCCGGACCAAGAGACCGGGGAGGTCTGTGGCGCCGACGAGCAGCTCGAGCAGCGTCTGCCCCTCGGGCCAAGGCACCGGGGCGGGCGTGCGGTTGACGGACCCACGGAGGCCCAACCACCGTGGTTGAAGCTGGCCGCCTGCGGTGGAGAGCAAGAGGACCATCAAGCCGCCCGCCTGCTCTCCGGAGTCGGCGATGAGCCCGAAGCGAGCGGTCAACCAGGTCTCTCCGGCTTCGGCAGAGGCGATTCGGCGGCCGGGCACGGGCAGCGCCTCGGTGCGGGACTTGTCGTCGAGGCCGGGGGAGGCGGTGTAGAGATCCAGCAGGGTGGCCTGACGGACGAGCACGTGCACCGCGCCGGAGTCATCGACGGTGGTGGAGAGCTCGAGCGGGGGGGCGGTGAGCAGCGCCATGCGTCGGAAGGCCGGTCGCCCCCGATCGTCCACGCTCAACAATCGGAGCTCCCCGCCGCTCCCCTTCGGGGCCGGGATCCAGAGCGGGACGTGCAAGACGCCGGCGCTGTCGGTGGCGGGCTCGCCGCGGAGCTCCACCTTGGGCCAGGGGGTCTCGATGCGGCCGACGGAGCCGCGGATGCGCTGGTCGTCGATGCGCGCGAAGTGGATGCTGCGGTCACCGGTGGTCCACAAGAGGTGCTGGCTGCCGCCTCCCCCAGCCTTGGTGCGGCTCAGCACCGGGAGGATCGCCGCGTCGCTGTGCAGCAGCCAGGCGCTCCGCCCGGCCTCGGGGGCGGCGACGGTGGGGCTGTCGTGCAGGTAGACGTCGAAGCCCCGAGCGGCCTGATGGACCCAGAGGATCGGGCCGGGGCCGCGAGGATCGCGCTGGCTCCGAAGGTCGGCGTGGACGGGGCGGGCTGCGGCGACCACGATCGTCTCGGGGCCGATGGCGGCGGACCGCCCGGCTCCGAGATCGACCGTCATGCGGAGGGTGTACGTGCCGGGCTTGAGCGTGTCGCTGAGCGGGATCTCGAGCAGGGTGCTCCGCTCGCCCTTGGGGCGGAGGGAGATCGTCTGCCCGGCGTCCTGGGCGGGCGCGGTGGTGCGCCGGTGCTGACGGTTCCCCCCGGGCATGCCGAGCTCGAAGTCGACCAACCAGGGGCGCTGGGCGATGTCGGGCGCCGAGATCGCCGCGGTGGAGCCGTTCTTCAGGTTGAGCTGTACGAAGATGAGGTCTCCCGCCAGGTATTCGGCGCGGAGGTCCGACTTCACGCCGAGCCCGGGCGCGGCGGCCGCGGCCCCGCTGGGGGGCGCCCCTGCGGGAGCTACGGCCACGGGCGCGGGATCGGCCGCCCGGGCGACGGGCAGCGAGAGGGACAGGGTGATGGCGAGCAGGGCGGACCGCATCCTCACGGGGGAGCCTCCTTCAGCCGGGGGACCATAGCCGACGGAGCAGGCCCCGCGCCTCCTCCGGCGTGGACACCTGGCCCTCGAGCTGCGCGGCGCGGAGGGAGGAGAGGAGCTCGCCCATCCCGCGCCCCGCGGGCACGCCGAGCGCCGCGAGGTCGCGACCGTAGAGCAGCGGTGGCAAAGGGAGCAGGCTCAGGCCGAGGGCCTCGGCACGATCGAGGGCGCCTCCGAAGCGGGGCTCACCGCTGATCGCGAGCCCGACGGTGGTGATGAGGGCCACCTCTCCCTGGTCGGCGAGGCGTCGGAGCCCCGGGTCGGAGTCGTCGAGGGCGGACCAGCATCGGAGCGCGGTCAGGACCTGATCGCGGAGGGGGTAGCCGTCTCGGAGGCGGACCCTCAGCCGATCGAGGAGCGCCTGAGCGGCGAGCGGGGAGCTGTCCCGGAGGGCGACGGCCCAGCCGAGGGCGAGGGGCCGAGGGGGCGGCCCGCAGCGGTCGCGGAGGGCCGGGAGGCGCTCCCAGGCGCCGTCGTCCGCCGACTCTCCCCGCTCGGGCAGAACCCGGGACCAAACCTCCATCGCGCGGCCCGCCGCCCAGCCGAGCGCGGGGAACGGCGCCAGCAGCAGCTTCTCGAGCTCTCCCACCACCCGCTCGGGGGGCAGGGCCTCGATGGGGAGGGTTCGCCCAAGGGCCTGCAGGGCGGGGTCCAGGTGGAAGCCGAGCTGAGCGGCGAAGCGGCAGGCGCGGAGGACGCGCAGGGGATCGTCGCCGAAGCGGGCAGGGTCGGCGGCGCGGAGGCGACCGGCCCGCAGATCGGGGAGCCCGCCGCAGGGGTCGGCGAGCTCGCCGGTGAGCGGATCCAGGGCCATCGCGTTGACGCTGAGGTCCCGCCGTCGGGCGGCCGCCTCGATGCCCAGCCCGGGGTCGTGCCGCACCTCGCCGAACAGGCCCCCGACGCTGTCACCGCGGGGCAGGGCGACGTCGAGCTCCTGCCCGTCGGCGTGGAGCTTGTAGACGCCGAAGCTCTTGCCGACGGCGACGACCCGACCGAGGCGGCGCAGCAGGGGCTCCAGGGCGGCGGCCTCCACGCCGTGCACCTCGAGGTCGATGTCCTTCGAGGGGCGCCCGAGCAGGCGGTCGCGGACGAAGCCGCCCACGAGCCACAGTCGGCCGCCTGCGTCCGCCACAGCCTTCGCCAAAGCCCGCGTGCACAGCGGCAGCGCTAGCGGCAGCGGCAGCGGCAGCGGCAGCGGGGGCTCGGCCGCCTCGCTGCCGGGTCGAGTGGGCGCGCCTTCTGACTTGATCTGCATGCACTGCCCTCATAATACGACGTGCGCGGATGGAGCCGCCCGCCCCACCTGCCCATGCCTGTTCGCCTTGGAGCCGTGAGATGTGCAACCCCCGCTCGGTCGCCCTGATGTCCCTCCTGGCGCTGTCCTTCGGGGTCCTCCCGGGCCTCAGCCCCGCTGCCGAGGCCGCTGGGCAGCCGATGAGCGTCGGGGTGGGGGCGCCCGCGCTCCAGTTCAGCCTGCCGGCCATCAACGAGGACGCGGCGATCTCGGTGGTCGGGCGCGCCCGGGTCTCCCTCGCTGACCTCGACGGCCGAGATCACGCCGGCGTCGTGCTGTACTTCTTCAGCCGGCAGCAGGGCGGGGCTGAGCTCGCCGCCCTGTCTCGCATCCAGAAGCGCTACGGAGGGCGCGGCGTGGTGGTGCTCGGCGTGTGTACCGAGGGCGGAGAGCTCGGGCCGCTGGCCACGTGGATCGAAGAGCAGAGGCTCTCCTTCCCCATCCTGCACGACTCCCACGGGGTGGTGGCCTCCCGCTACGGCATCCCCGGCGTCCCGCTCACGGTGCTGATCGACAGAAAGGGCAACATCTTCGCGATCGGTCGGCCCGATCCCTCCGCCGTCGAGGCCGAGCTCGACGCCGAGGTCGCCGCGATGATCGGCCGCTGAAGGCAGGCGGCGCGGGCGCTTCGGCGCCACATCGGGCCGGTGTGGCGCGTCGCTCGAGCGTCGCACAGGGCCTCGCTGGAGCGTCGCTCCGTGCGTCGCTCAGTGCGCGATGTTGAGGATGATCACCGTGATGTTGTCGCGCCCGCCGCCGTGGTGGGCGGCGCGGATGAGCTCGCGACAGGCGACCCGCGGATCCTCATAGTGGTTGAGGATCGCCTCGATGTCTTCGTCGTCCACCTCGCCCCAGAGCCCGTCGGAGCACATGAGCAGGCGGTCGTTCTTCTCGAGCTCGACGCTGAAGATGTCGATGTCGACGTCGCGCTCGGTGCCCACGGTGCGCAGCAGGATGTTGCTGTGCGGGTGGTTGCGAGCCTCCTCCCGCGTGATCCGGTTCTGCTCCACCATGCGGGCCACGAGGCTGTGGTCGCGGGTGACCTGGTGGAGCACCCCTTCGCGCATCAGGTAGCCGCGAGAGTCACCGACGTTCGCCACATAGGCGAGGCGCGGGCCGGCGAGGAGGGTCGCGACCATGGTGGTGCCCATGTCGCTGCCCATCCGCTCCGAGTGGTCCTTGATGCCGTTGTTGGCCTGGCGGAACGACTCTTCGAGCACGTTCTCCAGGCTGTGCGGGGTGACGTGGGTGAGGCGGGTGAGCCGGCCCTGGGCCTCGCGGCAGATCGTCTCGACCGCCATCTCGCTCGCCACCTCACCGGCCTCGTGGCCGCCCATGCCGTCGGCGACGACGTGGAGCTGGATGTCGTCGCGGAGGTGGATCCAGCCCCAGTTGTCCTCATTGAGGACGCGGCAGAGGCCGACGTCGCTCATCGCGCCGACCTCGGGGTTCCCGAGGCCGTGATCTCGCTCGAAGAGCGCCTCGAGGGCCCGCCCGAACTCCAAGGGCGAGGAGAAGGTCCCCTCCTCGGCCTGCGAGAAGACCTCCTGGAGGTCGGTCGCGGAGGCGGGGGTGAAGCGGCGCAGCACGGCGCCGAGCCAAGCGACCTCCCGAGAGCGGGCGGCCTCGGGCGCGGGCCCCTCGGTGACCTTTTGGATGTCGAGGTCAAAGAGCAGGAGCTCCGTGCCGTTGCGGACGAGGAAGTTCGCCCGCGTGAGGCGGTTGAGCGTCACGCCGTTGTGGTGCAGGAAGGCGAGCATCCCCGCGCCGCGTTGGGCGAGATCGACCACCCGTTCGGGGGCCAGCGGAGAGCCCTCATCGAGGAGGAGGCCCTCACCCGTCCACGGGGTGACCGAGCAGAGGACATTGTCCTGGAAGAACATGTCTACCGGGAACAGCACCCCCTTGTGCTCGAGGCGCTTCTCGAAGAACTCGGTGAAAGGCTTGAAGCCGGCGGCGTCCCAGCGCACCGAGACGAGGAAGCGCCGCGGCGCGAGATCGGCCCCGCAGCTCTGACACTTGCTGTCGGCGCGCGGCGTCTCGTCGCTCCCGCACTCCCAGCAGAAGCGCCGCGGTCGGTCCGGCCGATCGTCGTTCGCGAGGTAGAACATCCTCCCTTCCGAAAGGCGAACCAGACCTTCTACGAGGTAGTGCTCGGAGAGGTTGGTGCCTGGAGGGAAAGGAGCCGGCCGTTGGGATTGAGGGGCCATACGCTTCCGGTGTTGCGGGGCCTATTCTAGTCCTTGGCGGCCTTCGTAGGCAATGCTGCCCAGCGCAGATCGGCGCCCGCACGCGCCGGATCTCTGCCGGGAAGGGCTCCTATCGCGGACATGACAAACACGTGACTCCGCCTGTGTGCCTTTTGTCAGGGCTTGAAGTGGAGCAGCAGCAGCGCCAGGGAGGCGGCCAGCGCGAGCAGGACGACGATGGTGAGGGCGAGCAGCCAGGCACCGCCGGGTGATCGGGCTGTACTGACGGCGGCTGTGGGATCGATCCGCGCGTGGAGATCGGTGTCCTCCCCGACCTCGGTGGGCTCGGGGCCGAGGTCGGAGGGCCGCTCCGTGGGGCGATCAACGCCGGGGAGACGGGCGGGGCGGGGCAGCGGGAGGAGCGCGTCGACACCGGGCAAGAGCTCGAGCGGCTCTTCGGCGATCAGCCGCTTCACGGCCTCGCTCGGGCGCCCCTCGGCGGCGGCGAAGCGGCCGGGAGCGGCCTGGCGGTCGAGGCCGGCGGCGAGGCGGGCCAGCGCGGCGATCCGGCTGCGCTCCCCGTCGGCGCCGGACTCTCCCAGCGGCCCCGTGGCCTCGCCGGTCCAGCCGCTGTGGGTCCAGGCGTCAAGCAGGCCCCGGCCGGCCTCGTCCGGGCCGAGTCGGCGCTCTACCTCGTCGACCGCGCCGGGCTCCGTGCGGTCGCCCTCTCCGCTCATCGGTCCATGAGCCCGTGCTTGCGCATCTTGTAGTGGAGGGTGCTGCGCGCGATGCCGAGCTCGCGCGCGGCGCTGGAGCGGTTCTCACCGTGGCGACGCAGTACGCCCACGAGGTAGCTGCGCTCGGCGTCTTCGAGCGATGCGCGGTTCGCCCCCTGCTGCGTGGGCCGCTCAGGGCCCGACATCTGGTGGAAGGTGAGGCTGTCGACGTCGATGCGGGGCCCCTTCAGCACGTAGGCGCGGGTCAGGACGTTGCGGAGCTCGCGGATGTTGCCCGGCCATTCATGTTGACGGAGCACCTCCATCGCGTCGCGGGTGACATGGGCCTCGGCGTCGAGCTGTCGGCAGAGCGTCTTGCAGAGGACCTCGAGATCGACGAGCCGGTCGCGCAGGGGCGGGATGGTGACGGTGAGGACGGAGAGGCGGAAGTACAGATCCTGCCGGAAGACCCCGCGGGCCACATCGTGGGCCAGATCGCGGTTGGTGGCGGCCACCACGCGCACGTCGGGGTGGTGGACCTCGGAGGCGCCCACCCTCCGCACCTCCCCGGTCTCGAGGCAGCGCAGGAGCTTGGTCTGGGCGTTCTCGGGCAGCTCACCGATCTCGTCGAGGAAGAGGGTGCCGCCGTCCGCCTCCTGAAAGGCGCCGTCCTTCTGTCGGTCGGCCCCCGTGAAGGACCCTTTTACGTGTCCGAAGAGCTCGCTCTCGAACAGTCCCTCGGAGATCGCTCCACAGTTGATGGCCACGAAGGGACGCTCCGCGCGGGGCGAGGCCTCGTGGATGCCGCGGGAGACGAGCTCTTTGCCGGTGCCGCTCTCGCCCACAACGAGCACGGTGTAGTGGTGGCCCGCGACCCGACGCAGGGTGCCGAAGAGCTGTCGCATCGAGCGGCTCTCGGCCACCATGTCGCCGAAGCGGTTGGCTTGCGGCGCCTCCTCTTCCACGCCGCGCTCCACCCGCAACACCACCTCACCGATTCGAAACTCCTCTTCAGCGTGTAGAGGGGTGATGTCGCGGATGCGTTGCCCGTCGATGAACGTGGCACCGCGGCCCGGCTCGATCATCACGCGCCCTCGGGCCACCCGGAGGAAGCAGTGGTCGACCAGGACGCCGGTAGACTCGACGTCGACCGCGCTCGGGGCGGCGCCGATGCCCATCCGAGCGTGGCGCAGCACCACCCGTCTGCCCGGCCGATCGCCGGAGACGACCACCAGCACGGCGCGCTCGACCTGCACCCCCAGCTCGTCGGTGGAGAGCAGGATCTCGTGCCCCTGGTCAGCGCCTTGGGGGGCCGTGGGCGCGGGCTCGGTGTTGACGAGGCTGACCTCGACCTCGTAGGGGCTCACCGTGAGGCGAGCGCCGTCACGGAGGACCGCCCGCTCCGCGACGCGCACCCCATCGACCAGCACACCGTGACGGCTGCGATCGATGAGCTCCCATCGATCGTTTCGCCCTTCGATGATGCAGTGTGTTCGGCTGATGGTCTCCCCGGGCAGGGAGACGTCGCAGGTGTCGGCGCGGCCGACGGTCGTGCGACCGGCGCGCAGGCGGTACTCGATGAGGAGGTCGGGGCCACGGAAGAAGCGCAAGGAGGGCATGGTGGGGAGCTCGATCCTCGGGGTGGCCTCGCGGCGGAGCGGGAGCAGCCGACTCTACCGCATCGGGATGGAGCGCGGACCGTGCTCGCCGCCGCGACGCTCCGGCCCCTGAACCGCCGCGGTCGGATGGGGGTCGGGATTGGCAGGGATCATATTGGCACGGATCATGCTTCGCGTCTCTCCGTCTGAGGGGTCCTTCGATCCCCCGGGAGGTCCGCATGTCCAGCTCTGAAACCCTCGTCTCTTCGCTCCGCGGCCGGCTCCAAGAGCTCCAGGCCCGCCAGGGGAGGGTTGACGGTCACCGGATGCGCCTCGAGCTCCCCGCTGACTCCCAGGATCAGGCCCAGGCCCTCGGGAATGAAGAGGTGATGGACCACATCGACGAGCGGTACCGGGCGGAGATCCGGGAGCTCGAGACCGCGCTGCAGCGAGCGGAGGCCGGTATCTACGGCCGGTGTTCGAGCTGTGGCGAGGAGATCGACGCCGCGCGCCTCGCGGCGCTGCCCACGACGCACAGCTGTCGCGACTGCGCCTGAACGGTGGCGGGCGAGGCGGCCCACCGGGGGTGTGATTTCGCCCCTGGTGGTGGCTCGCGGTCGCGCTCAGCGGGGGATGGCGTCGGCGATGGCGTCCCAGACGACCCGGTCGAGCAGGGTCGAGCCGTCGAAGCCGGTCCAGGAGAGGTCGGGCTTGATGGCGTCCATCCGCTTCGGCTTGAGGCGGCCCTTCTTGTCGGGGCGCACGACGGTCATCTGGCGGTCTTTGCCGTCTACCAGCAGGAGCACGTCGGCCATCTGGCCCATGGTGCCGGACCGGCCGGTGAAGAGCTGCTCGGCTCGCCGGAGGGTCTTGGCGCTGGCGGTGACGTCGACGGCGCCGGAGCTCCGGATGCCCTCGGCGGTGATGTTCGACCAAGTCAGGTTGCCTTGGCTGCTGTCCTTGCCGAGGGAGGCCGAGGCGAGGGCGGTGCCGTAGATCTCGCGGCGGCGCCAGATCAGGCTCTCGGCGAGGACGAGCTCGCTCTCCTGCCGGGTCAGCACGGAGAGGTATTCGACCCCGGGCCAGCTGAAGCCCAGGGAGACCGGCAGGTTTCCGGTCTGGAAGAGCACCCGACCTTCCTCACCGCGGAGGATGAGCAGATCGACCTGCCAGGCCTCGACGGGGGCCGCGGCGGAGCCCCAGGCCTGGCGGTGGGCCCCGAAAGAGAGGACCAGGGGCCCCTCGACGAAGCCGTCCGGGCCGCGCAGGGCGACCTTCAGGTCAACCCGCAAGGCGTCGAGGCCCTCGAAGTGGATGGGGCCGGCGAGGAGGTCGGGGAGGCCGTCTCCGTTGATGTCAGAGGTGCCCATGAAATAGGAGGGCTGACCGAGATCGACGGTGCCCGAGCTCCGCGGCGTGCCGAGGATGCGCCCGGGGATCTGGCGGCCGGCGAAGGAGAGCTCGAGGACGGCGGATCGGAGGCCGGAGAGGGAGCTGAGGGCCAGCAGCTTGATGCCCTCACCGTCGGGGCCGCCCTCTGCGGTGGGCTCGGGCAGGATGCCCCCTGAGGGCCCGACCGCTGGCCGGCAGAGCGGGTCTGCGGGCTGCTCCCGGCAGAAGAGCGAGCCGCCGGTGACGCCGGCGCCTGTGTTGCCGAGAGCGCACTGCTGCACGCGAGGATCGCCACGGCAGGGCAGGCAGCGGGCGTCGCAGGGGTCGTCCTTACACTCCTTGACCATCGCCTCGGTGCAGCTCCCCGAGTCCTGGCCCGCCAACGCCGCGGGGAAGAGCCCTGCGACCGCCGCCAGCAAGGTGAGCCCGAGCGTCGCGAGTCGGGGGCGGGTGTCGGAACGAGGGGGCTTGGCCATGGGTGCTCTCGGGTTTGTGGGCTCGGTTATCGCCGAGCATGCTCAGACACAAGGCGAGGCGTGGAGGCCCCGGAGGCTGGCCAAGGCCCGAGGCCGCCTCGGGGCGTTAAGGGCGCCTCCCTGGAGGTCGCATGCTCCGCACCGAACGTTCCCAGCAGCTCTTTGCCCTCGCCCAAGGCCGCATCCCGGGCGGGGTGAACTCCCCCGTACGGGCCTTCGCCGCCGTCGGCGGAGACCCGATCTTCATCTCGCACGGGGAGGGGAACACCCTCGTTGACGTCGATGGCAACCGCTACATCGACCTCGTGGGCTCCTGGGGGCCCCTGCTCTTCGGTCACGCGGATCCGGAGGTCGTGGGCGCGATCACCGCCGCCGCGCTGCGCGGCACGAGCTTCGGCGCCCCCACCGAGGCCGAGATCCTCTTCGCCGAAGAGCTCTGCGCGGCGCACCCCGCCCTCGAGATGGTGCGGCTCTGCTCGTCGGGCACCGAAGCGACGATGCACGCGGTGCGCCTCGCCCGCGGCTTCACCGGCCGTGACCTCATCGTGAAGATCGACGGCAACTTTCATGGGTCGCATGACGCCATGCTCGTCGCGGCGGGCTCGGGGGTGGCCACCTTCGCCCGGCCGGGATCCCCGGGCATCCCCGACGCCGTCGCCGCGCTCACCCTCACCGCGCCCTTCAACGATCTCGCCGCGATCGAACGGCACCTCGTGGCCCACCCCGTCGCCGCGGTGATCACGGAGCCCGTGCCCGGCAACATGGGCTGCATCCCCCCCGAAGAGGGGTACCTCCGCGGCCTGCAGGCCCTCTGTAAGGCGCACGGCGCCTTGCTGATCATCGATGAGGTGATGACCGGCTTCCGCCTCGCCCGGGGCGGCGCGGTCGAGCGGTACGGCCTCGACCCCGACCTCGTCACCCTCGGCAAGATCGCGGGCGGCGGTATGCCGCTGGCGGCCTTCGGCGGTCGCCGCGAGATCATGAGCCGCCTGAGCCCTGCCGGGCCGGTCTATCAGGCCGGCACGCTCTCGGGGAACCCGGTCGCGGTGGCGGCGGGGCGGGCGATGCTGCGCAAGCTGGTGCCGGCGGTCTACGATCGCCTGGAGGCCTTGGGGGCCCGCCTCGAGGCCGGCCTCGCTTCGATGATCGCGGAGAAGGGCCTCTCCTTTACGCGGGTCGGCTCGATGTTCACGATCTTTTACCGGGCGACCGCCCCGCGCAATTTCACGGAGGTCCGGGAGGCTGACTTCCCGGCTTTCGGTCGTTTCCATCGGCGTTGTCTCGAGGAGGGGGTCTACCTCCCGCCGGCGCAGTACGAGGCCGCCTTCCTGCCCGCCTCCCTCTCGGACGACGAGCTCGAAGCGGTGATCGCGGGGCTCCGACGGGCCCTGGCGGCCGGTTGAACCGCGGCGGGCCCTGGACGCCCGACGGCGCCCGGAATAGACGGCCGGCCCTCTCTGAACGACCCGTCGCCCCCGGCACGGATCGACCCACCGCCCCTCTTCCTCTCCAGCGCACCGCCAACGACTTAGGTCACCGGGATGTTTGATCCCGAGCTGATGCGGGTCCTCGGTCGGGTCACCGCTGGTGTGTTCGAGGTGGCGATCCTGGTCACCCTCGGTGTGCTCGCGGGGACTTGGGCGGACGGTCAGCTCGGCTCCTCCCCCGTCTTCATCATCACGCTCTCCCTGGCCGGGCTGATCATCGGCTTCCGGCACCTCCTCCTCACCCTCCAACACCAGAGCGCCCTGGATGACCGTGAGCCTCCGAAGCCTCGCGATTAGCGCCACCCTCGTGTTGGTGGTGATGTCGGCCGTAGGTGCGGGGATCGGCGGCGTCGAGTTCGCGGCGGGCGTGGCGGTCTCGGGCGGGCTGGTGCTCGCCAACCTGCTCGTGTGGGCCTTCGTGGTCCGCGGGCTCCTCCGGTCGGCGGCGACCGGTGAGGGCTCGGCGCTGCCGGTCCTCACGCATGTGCTCAAGTTCGGTCTGCTGGTGCTCACCCTGTGGTGGCTCGGCGGCCGTTTTCCCTTCGAGGCTGTGGCCATGGGGAGCTCGGTGGTGGTCTCCGCCATCCTGCTCCACGCCATCCTCGGGCTACGTTCTGAACTCCAGGTCGGAGAGGGCTGATGTATCACTTCTCCTGGCTCCAGCTCCTCGAAGGCCCAGCGCACGCGCTGGAGGCCATGGGCATGGACCACGGCGACGCCATCGCCGTACTCTCGAATTGGGCTGTTTGTTTTGTCCTCGTGGGCCTGGCCCTCGTGGCGCGCAGCGGCCTTGGCTCGCTCCAAGCCAAGGGGGGGACGATGCAGTTCGTCCCCGAGAGCTCGCTCACCATCCGGCACTTCTTCGAGATCTACACGAGCGCGATCTTCGATCTCGCCGAGGGGATCATGGGGAAGAAGGACGCCCGTGCCTTCTTCTGGTTGATCGGCGGCCTGTTCATCTACGTGCTGTTCGGCAACCTCGTCTCCATCCTGCCGGGCGGGCTCCCCCCCACCGACAACTTCAGCAGCAACCTCGCGCTGGGGCTCACGGTCTTCGTGGTCTTCAACGTGGCGGGCCTCGCGCGCAACGGCGTCCACTACGTCAAGCATCTGCTCGGGCCGGTCTGGTGGCTGGCCCCGCTGATGCTGGTCGTCGAGGTCATCGGGCTCTGCGTCCGGCCGGTCTCGCTGTCGCTCCGCCTCATGGGCAACATCTACGGCGACCACACCGTCTTCGGAATTATGTCCGACCTCGTGCCCGTCGTCATCCCGTCGATCTTCCTGGGCCTCGGGATCTTCGTCTCGTTCGTCCAGGCCTTCGTGTTCACGCTCCTCACCTGCGTATACGTCTCTCTCGCCGTCGCTCACGAGGAGGGGCACTGAGCCCCGCCGGCGACCAACCACCCCGTTTACTCGATTCGGAGGAAAAGATGAAGTCCAAGCTGTTCCGCGTGCTGCCCGTCATGTTCGCGCTCCTCATGATGTCGAGCACCGCCTTCGCACAGGACGGCGGCGCCAGCTACAAGGGCTACGTCGGCCTCGGCGCCGGCCTCGCCATCGGCATCGCCGCTGCCGGCGGCGCCATCGCCCAGGGCCGCGCCGCCACGGCTGCCCTCGAGGGCATCGCCCGCAACCCCGCCGCCTCCGGCAAGATCTTCACCCCGATGATCATCGGCCTCGCCCTCATCGAGTCCCTGGTCATCTACGCGCTGGTGATCGGCATCCAGCTCACCGGCAAGATCTGAGGCTTCGGCGGGGCCCTCCCGGGCTCCGTCACCTCGGGGACGGGGAAGCTCCACTGGGGCTTCCCCGTTCTTCGTCTGGTGTGGCAGGATTCGGTGTTGCAGGATTCGGTGTTGCAGGAATTGGCCTCGCCCTCGACTGTCCGGGGGCGACCGGGCTATTCAATGCCACCCCTCCGAGAGGTCGCCTGATGTCCGCCAACGCCTCCACCCTTCGCATCGCCGCGCTCGCCCTCGTCGCCCTGGCCGCCTCGCCGGCCTGCTTCGCCAAGAAGAAGAAGGGCCCGCCGCCGCCGCCGCCGGTCGGGTGGCAGAAGGAGGCGACCTGGTCCTTCGACTGCTACTACCCCCCTGACTTCAGCAAGCTGGATGAGATGTCCCGCCGGAAGGCCCGCGGCGAGGCGCTCAACGAGATGCTCAAGCAGTGGAAGGGGGAGCACACCGACGGCCTCAGCCTGCCGGAGACCCCGGCCGAGTCCGTGGAGAACATCCTCCTCGGCCGCCCCGAGGCCATCGAGGGTGTCGCCCGCCAGAACCTGGATCAGTGCAAGATCGCCGCCACGGGCGGGAGCAAGGAGGCCTGGGGCGAGTGGCTGCGCAGCCTGTCGGCGAAGCTGAATTCGGGCCAGTGTGTCTCGCCCTTCAACTACACGATGTTCGACTACCTCGACATCGGCCAGTCCTGGCAGCGTATCTTGCCCATCTGTAAGGGGGACACCATCCGGGTCACCGGCACGGTGAGCGACAAGTACCGCCTCGCCCCCGACGGCCCCTGGATCACGGTCGAGGGAGACAAGGACAAGCCCACGCTCGGCAGCACGACGCTGCCTTGCAACCTCGAGGGCTGCTACCAGGGGATCCTGGTGCTGCGCTTCGTGAGCCCCGAGGGGGTCGAGGTGATCAAGCCCGTGGGCTCGAAGCTCGTCTTCGTGGCGCCCGAACACGGGGAGATCAGCTACCGCATCAACGACGACACGCTCTACGACAACGTGTGGTTCAAGTCGGGGAGCATCGAAGACCACACCGCGATCGAGATCTCCCCCTCCAGCGGCATCGGAGACTGAGCGTGGCTGAGGGCACGAGCGTCGGTCGCAAGCTGGTCTTCTCGCTGATCACGGCGGGGACCGTGCTCGGTGGGGCTGAGCTCGGCCTGCGCGCGGCCGGCTGGCCCTCCTTCAAGGACAGCTTCACCCACGCTGAGCCCTATTGGCTGCTCGACCCGAACCTGAAGCGGGACCAGAAGGAGCACAAGGAAGAGGGCCGCGTCTTCGGCGTCTCCACCGACGCCCACGGCCTCCGCGCTCCCATCCACGAGCAGAAGAAGCCCGCAGACCGGCGTCGCGTGATGGCGATGGGCTGCTCCACCACCTTCGGCTGGGGCGTCGAGGATGAGCAGAGCTACCCCTACCGCCTCGAGGTGCTGGGCCGGGAGGCGGGCCACGCAGACCTCGAGGTCATCAACGCCGGGCAGCCCGGCTACTCGAGCTTCCAGGGCCTTTGGCTCTGGGACGGTCTGCTCCACGACTACCAGCCCGACGTCGTGATCATCGGCTTCCTCGTCCAAGACGCCCGCAAGGCCGCCTACACCGACAAGAGCCAGGCGATCCTCCAGCAGGACGCTCGCTTCCTGAAGGACCACCTCCTCTACAACCTCAAGCTCTACCTCGGCGTGAAGTCGCTCTTGGGCTCGGTCCAGATCCAGGCCAAGGAGCGGGTGGAGGGCGGCGAGGACGGCGTCTTCCGCGTGCCCCCCGAAGACTACGTCGCCAACCTTCGGGCGCTGGTCGAGCGGGTGCGGGCGGTGGGCGGCGCGCCGGTCATCTTCGGCTACCCGCTCGAGCGCTCCGGATACACCGCTGAGCACCGGCACATCCAGGAGGCCGCCGCGGAGGCCTTGGGTGTGCCGTACCTCGACTTTCAGGGCGAGATGGAGGCGGCCACCCGGGACAAGCTGCTCTACTTCGAGCGAGATCGGGGCCACGCGAACGCGGACGGCAGCGACCTCATCGCCCGAAAGGTCCTCGCCTTCTTAGAGCAGCAACACCTCCTGGGGCCCTGATGCGCGACAGCACGCTCGTCCTGCTCACGTTGAACGAGATCGACGGCCTCCGACTCCTCTGGGATCAGCTCCCGCTGGCCGCCTTCCGCCGGGTGGTGGCGGTAGACGGAGGCTCGACCGACGGCAGTCGGGAGTTCATGGAGGCCCGCGGGGTGCCGGTGCTCTCGCAGCCGATCCGCGGCCGCGGCGTCGCCTTCCGGGTGGCGGCCGAGGCCTCCGACACCGAGCGCATCGTCTACTACTCCCCGGACGGCAACGAAGATCCGGCCGACATCGAGCGCCTCGACGACCTGCTCATCCAGGGCTTCGACCTCGCCATCGCCAGCCGCTTCGCCGACGGGGCCGAGAACGAAGAGAAGGACGCTGTCCGGGCCCGCGCCCGTGTCAATGAGCTGCTCACGCGCATCGCGAACGGCTTCTTCCACCGCGGGCCCTTCGTCACCGACACGATCAACGGCTTCCGAGCGATGCGCCGGCAGGCCTTCCTCGACCTCGGCACGACGGTCAAGCGCTTCCCGATCGAGTATCAGATCAGCATCCGGGCCATGCACCAGGGCTGGAAGATCGCCGAGCTGCCCACGCGGGAGGGGCAGCGGGCCGGCGGAGAGAGCAAGGCCCTCTCCTGGCCGGTGGGTAAGGACCACCTCAAGGTGCTCTTCACCGAGCTCCCGCACGCCCGCTGGCTGCGCGCCCGCCGAGGCTGAGCCGCTCGCTCCGGATGGGGTCCGGGGGACCGGGCGCGAGGCCGGGCCTGCCTACTCGAGCCGCTTGGCCATCGTGCAGGCGTCGCTGAGGCCGCGGCTGCAGGCCTCTCGGGCGCCGGCGAGGGCCTGACGGGGCTCCTCCAGGCGCTCGAAGCAGAGGGCGCGGTGGTACCAAGGGAGGGCCTCGCTGCTGTCGGCCCGCAGCACCTTGGTGAAGGCGTCTACGCACTCGGCGGGGCGGGCGGTCATCTCGTAGATCAGCCCGAGGTGGAGCGCGGCCTCGGGGTGATCGGGGGAGAGGGCGAGGACCCGGTTGAGGTCGGCCTCCGCGGCGGCGACCTCGCCGGCGCTGAGGTTCGCGCGTCCGCGCAGCAGCCAGCCGCGGAGGAGGGCGGGGTCGCGGGCGAGCGCGTCATCGCAGCGTTTCACCGCCTGGTCGAAGCGGCCCTGCCCGGCGAGGGCCTCTGCCTCGCGCATGATGTCGTCCACCTCGCCGGCCACGGCGTTGGAGTGGGCGGCCTGCACGTCCGCGAGGAGGTCGATCTGCTCGCCGCTGCCGTCCATCGTGAGCTGGAGCGTGGAGAAGGCCCAGGTGTCGCCCTCGGCGGTGGCCTCGAAGCGGAGCAGGCCGCTGCCCATCGGGCCGCTGACCGGCACCTGCATCGAGGCCGTGCCGCCGGCGTCGTCTCGCTGGATCGTGCCGAGGGCCAGGAAGCCGTCCTCCATCGGGCGGCCGAGCAGGCGCTCGCAGTCGCTGTTCGTGGAGAGGGCGGTCATCGCCTCGACGTAGGGGGTCTGCCCCTTCATCCAGCGCATCACCCCGTAGAGGCCGCCGCCGCCGAGGCCGCCGCAGCAGAGCAGCAGCAGGAAGACGACGAGGCAGCCGACCAGCAGGAGCTTGCTCCCGCCGCCGCCGCCGCTGTTGGAGGAGGGTCTGCGGGGCGGGCGGGTCTGTTCGGCGCGACGAGAGGCCATGGGCGCACCCCGATGGGAGGTGGTGGAGGCTACCACTGGTCCTCTTCTTCTTCTTCTTTCCCGGCGTCGGCCGAGTAGACGAGCAGCTCGTCTTCGGCGCCCTCGTCATCCCTCCCCCCGTCGTCGCCCTCCATGCCAGCCCAGGCCTCCCAGGCGGTGGTGATCCGGCGCTCGTTCTTGGGCTTCGCCCGGAGGAGGTCGTTCCAGAGCGCCGCGTTGAGCAGGCCGGCCCCCTCGATCGCCGAGACCGCCGCCGCGGCGAGCGCGGGGCGGGGGGTGGTGGGGCCGGGGAGGGCGGCGGCGAGGGCGGCGCCCCCCTTCATGCGCTGGACGAAGGCGCGAAGCTCGGCGGGCTCGAAGAGGGCGCCCAAGAGGTCAATGAGGGGGCGGGCCCGGTCGCTCACCGCAGGCCCGTCGGCGCGTCGTGCGGCTCGGCCGGCGCTCGGGGCTCCCTTCCCCACGGTCTTCTTGCCGACGGCCACGCAACACCCCCAGCCGGCCGGTCTAATCGGAGTCCCGAGCCCCGTCGACCCGCGTCGATGCTCCCGCCGGGGCCGGCGCAGATTAGGGGGAGCGATCTCAGACGGAGCTCGGATGAGCTGGACCCGGCACCTGATCCTCGCTCTCGGCCTCTTCCCCTCGGGGCAGGCCGCCGCCATCACCCTCGACTATGCAGCGGCGCTGCAGCAGGCCGTTGACCACAACGCCGATCTCGCTGTCGCCGGGCAGGAGGTGGAGGGCGCCGAGGGGGCCTTGCTGGCGGCGCGCGGGCTCTTCGATCCCACCTTGTCGGGGTCGGGCCGCTACGGAGGCTCCACCTCCAAATACCGGCAGAGCAGCTTCGAGTTCTTCTCGAAGCAGAACAGCACCGACTGGACCGCCTCCTTGGGCGCCTACTTTCAGACCGGCACGAACGCCAGCCTCGACTGGACCAGCGGCCGCAGCCAGTCGGACATCACCTACCGCTCTCTCGGCACCGACCAGGAGTTCCAGTATCAGGACACCGCCCCGGTCGCGACGAGCCGGCTGGGCGTCAGCCTCAGCCAGGCCCTCCTGCAGGGCCATCGGATGGCCTCGAACCTCGAAGGCGTGCACCGGGCCTCGCGGGACCTCGATCAGGCGTCCCTCCTGCGCGAGGCGACCCGTCAGCAGACCCTCGCCACCGCCGCCCAGCAGTACTGGTCGCTCTGGTACCAGCAGCGCCTCGTCGCCATCGCCGAGCAGGGCGTCGCGGTGGCCGCCGAAGAGCAGCGGGTCGTGACCGCGCGGGTCGAGCAGGGCGCCCTGGCCCCCCTCGAGCGCTACCGGGTGGACGCCCTCCTCGTGGTGGCCCGCTCCGCCCTGCTCGACGCCCAGAACAGCGCCCGGGCCAGCGCCGACTCGCTGCTGCTCGTGCTTGGGGAGGAGCCCGGCCAGCCGGTCACCCTCTCCACGGAGCCCGCCGCGGCGGTCGCCCTCTCCATCGACGCCAGCGCGGCGGTCGAGACGGCCCTCGCCAACAACCCCACCCTCCGCGCCCAGCGCAGCCGGGTCGAGGGCGCGGTGGAGGTGGCCGACAACGCGCGCCATCAGCGGCTCCCCGAGCTCAACGCGGTCGGCGGGGTGGGGATCAACGGCTTCGACAGCTCGACCGGCGCCGCGGTGGGCGGCATGTTCGCCGGTGACCTCTATGACTGGAACATCGGCGCCGTCTTGTCGGTGCCGCTCGGAAACCGGGCCGATCGGGGTGAGCTCCAGTCTGCGTCGGCCGCCGCGGGGGTGGCACGCATCGAGCTCTCCTCCGCCGAGCGCAAAGTGGCCGCCGGCGTTCTGGCGCAGGTCCAGATCCTCGAGTCGGCGGAGGCCAAGGTGCAGCTCGCCCGCGCCAACCTCGACCTCGCCGTGCAGTCCCTCGCCGCGCAGAAGGCGCTCCAGGCCTCTGGGCGGGCCATCCAGAAGGACGTGCTCGAGGCCATCCGACAGGAGAGCGACGCCCGGGTGGCGGTGGAGAAGGCCGGCACCGACTACCAGACCGCGCTCATCGAGCTCGAACGCCTGAAGGGCAGCCTCTGAGCGGCGGTGGAGCGGCGGGCCGGTGCGCCCGACGGGCCGGGCCACTCGGCGCTGCGCGCGGTATCTTGGGTGCATGCGCTCGCTCCTGCTGCTCCTCCTCGCCTGTGACGCCGGTCCCCACAACGCGGGGGCCCTCGATCTCCCGACGGAGGACTCCGCACCTCCGAGCGACAGCCGTCCCCCCGAGGACAGCGATCCGCCGGCCGACAGCCCCGCCGTCGAGACCGCGGAGCCCGACACGGGCGACAGCGCCGTGCCGCCGGTCGTCGAGGTCGAGACGGTGCCGAGCGCCGAGGATCCCTCCGACTGGATCTTCTCCGCCGACACCATCCACGTCATCGACATCCGGCTCGATGAGGCGGCGATCAACGGGCTCACCGCCGATCCCTACACCTATGTAGACGGCGAGCTTGAATTCGACGGCGACAAGATCACCGGCGTGGGTGTGCGACTCAAGGGCAAGATCGGCTCCTTCCGGACCCTCGCCGACAAGGCGGCCTTCAAGATCGACCTCGATCGAGAGTTGGAGGGGCGCGAATATTACGGGGTCAAGAAGTTCAACCTGAACAACATGTCGGTCGATTGCAGCTACATGAAGGAGCACCTGGGCTATCGGGCGCTCGCGGATCAGGGTGTGCCCACCCTCCGCACCGGCTGGGCCTGGGTGACCGTGAATGGCTCCGATTACGGGCTCTACAACCTGCTCGAGCACCCCGACGGCGACTTTTTGCGGAGGAACTACGAGGACCCTTCGGGCAACCTCTATGACGGCAAGTATGTCTGGTACGGCGGCTATTCCTATACGCTGCTCGACTTCTACACCAGCGTACAGGACCTCTACACCCTGGAAGAGGGCACGGACGTCTCGCACGTCGACATCCACAACGTCACCGCGGCGATCGACGTCTCCGCCGGCACCGCGAGCTACTATTCGACGCTCGGGGCCTATGTTGATTGGGACCAGGTGCTCGCTTACCTCGCCTGGGAGCAGTGGGTCGGGCACAACGACGGTTATTCGCTGAACACGAACAACAACTTCCTCTACTTCGACGCGGACGACGGCAAGATGGAGATCCTCCCCTGGGATCTCGACTATGCCTTCCTCGAGGACTACCAGTGGGGAATGAACTGGGCGACCCCCCGGGGGCGGCTGGCGTATTACTGTATGAATGACGGAGGGGACTGTCACGCCGCCTGGAAGGCCCACGCCGAGGACCTCGTCAACACCTATGACGCGGCCGCCTATACGGCCCTGCTCGACGAGATCGCGCTGGTCACCGCCGACGCCATCGCCGACGACCCCCGCCGGGAGTGCTCGGCGGAGAGCGTCGCGTCGGCGCAGGCGGCCATGTACACCTGGGTGTCGACTCGCCCGGACTACCTCCGAAGCTGGTGGGGACTGTGATGCGCCGCCTCGACCTCCGCGTCTCTTTGTCGGGCCTCTCGCTGCTCTCGCTGCTCTCGCTGCTCGCGGTCGGCCCGAGCGGCTGTGCGCCGGGGAGCGCCCTCTGCTCCGGATCGACCTGCAAGGGGAGCGACGACGGCGGGGGCATCGGAGACAGCGGCCCCGCGCCGACCGGTGACTCCGGCGACTCGGGCGGCGGAGAGACCGCCCCCCCCGACGAGACCGGTGAGCCCGACGACACCGGCGACGAGCCGCTCCCGCCGGAGCCGCTCCCGCTCTGCATCAACGAGCTGATGACCGACAATGGCGGGACGCTGCCCAGCGACGAGGCGGAGCCCGCCGACTGGATCGAGCTCCACAACCCGACCGACGCCGACGTGTCTGTCGCAGGTTGGTCCTTCACCGACGATCGAGAGGAGGCGGACCGTTCAGTGTTGCCCGAGGGCTCCGTCGTGCCGGCCCTCGGCTTCGCGCTGTTCTTCGCGGACGGCGACCCCTCGCTCGGGGGCAACCACCTCTCCTTCCGGCTGGACAGTGACGGCGGGGAGGTCGCCCTCTATGCGGACGACGGCCGCGGCACGATCGTCGAGTACGGCACCATCGGCAAGGACATGGCCGCTGCCCGCATCACCGACTGCTGCCGGGGTGCCGACTGCTGGGAGGTGGTCTATGCGGGCAGCCCGGACGCCTCCAACGTCCCGCCTCCGGTCATCGACTTTGATGAGGTGACACTCCTGCCAGCAGGCAGCACCTGGAGCTACTGGGATAAGCCGAATGGTCCGGCTTCGAACTGGATCTACGACTCCTATGATGCCTCCACCTGGCCCACCGGCGCCGGCCCCTTGGGCTATGGCGACACCCACATCGTCACCACCATCAATTCGGGGGGCAGCGGCGGCGACCGATATTATGCCGCCTACTTCCGAATGACCTTCACGGTCAGTGACGTCGCGCTCTTCCAAGAGCTCTCCCTGCGGCTCCTCCGCGATGATGGCGCGGTGGTCTATCTCAACGGCGTGGATGTGGCGCGGTCGAACATGCCATCGGGGCCGACCAACCCGGACATGTTCGCGACCGGCTCGGTCGGTAATGAGACGGCCTATGCGAATTTCTCGGTGTCTCCGACACACCTGAAGGAGGGGGAGAACCTGCTCACCGCAGAGATCCATCAAGCCACGCCCACCAGCGGCGACCTCGGCTTCGACCTCGAGCTCGTCGGCCTCCGCCCGCCCGCGGAGTGACGCGCGAGCCGGTGAGGTTCGTGGTAGGATGTGGAAATTCCCGGGGGCGGTGGCCGTCCGGGTGGGAGAGTTCATGAGCCGGCAGAGCCAGAGGCAGGCGCAGCGGCCCGCCCAGCAGGGTCAGGGGCAGGGACAGGGTCAGGGGCCGGCGCAGGGCCCAGCCCCGCGCGGTGGCCGCGGGCCCGGGGGGCGCCTCGGTAACGCGGCGGCTGGCGACGCGGTCCAGGGGGGTCGAGCGCCCGGCGGTCCGGCCCGCGGCGGCGCGGAGGGCGGCGCGACGGAGCGCGGCGCGCCGAGCGGCGGCCTCGTCGATTGGATGGGCGCAGGGGCCACGCGGTCGGCGGGACCGGCGGTGGCTCCGGGCCAGAGCCCCCCCTCTGTTGCAGCGGGCGCCCCGGCGGCGATGGTCGCCCCGGTGGCGGCAGGGGCCCCGGTGGCGGCGACCACCCAGGCGGAGGCTGCCTTGCTGAACAGCCTGCGCGGCCAAGCCAAACGACCGAGCCCCGAGTGGCTGCGGGGCGTGCAGGCGGCGCTGCAGGTGCCGGTCGACCAGCGCACCGGGGCGATGAACACGGCCACGGTGCGGGCGCTCCTCCCCTTCCGGGAGGGGAAGGGGATCACCGGAGACAAGCTGCTGGATGACCCCACGGTCACCGCCCTCCGGGTCCTCGTCCCCGGCGAGCCCTGGCTCGAGACGCTGGCGGACGCCAAGAAGAAGAACCAGGCCGCCAAGCCGGGCAAGGACAGCCCGAAAGACGAGACCGCACAGGCGATGGGCTACGCCGACTTCGCCGCCTGGCGCGCGGTGTGGGACACCGCCTACTTCCTTGACAAGCCGGTCCTCGGCCACCCGATCCTGCTCCAGCGGGTCACCGCCGCCGACACCTACATCCGTGGCCGCTTCCCCGGCCAGGACGCCGAGTCGATCCAGGGCCAGCTCGGCTGGGATGGGAAGATCGGCGGGGCGTATGACCATGACGCCTCCAACCAGGCCTCTCATGTCCACGCGATGGGCATCGCCCTCGACGTGTCGGGCCCGAAGAACCCCTGGATCTTCCCGGCCAAGACGGGCGGGATCGCCCAGGCGGTCCAGAACATGATGCGGAACGCCTCCAAGCTCTACGGGGGCGAAGGCGCCTTCGACGCCGACGACACGCTCCGCTGGGGCGAGGAGCAGTCTACGGACGAGGCCTATCAGGAGCTCGCCACCCGAAACGAGTCCTTCAAGAAGTACCTCGACCTCGGCGCCCTCTCCGCCGCCGAGCGGCTCTCCGCGGTGCAGGCCGCGGGGATCGAGGGCAGCGAGGCCAAGGCCATCGCCGACAAGGCCAAGGTCCACCGGGACTGGTGGCTCGGCAACAAGTACCGCACCACCGCCACCAAGGGCTTCATCGACATGAACATCGAGCTCGTGCGCGCCTTTCGAGACGCCGGCGGCCTCGCCTGGGGCGCGACAGACTGGCCCGAGGCCAACGGAGACACGATGCACTTCGACGCGCGCACCGACAGCCTCGGCGTACAGGTCAAGGACGCCGGCAAGCGGGCCTCCGATCGGGCCGCCGCGACCGCCCGCGCCGCCCGCCCGGCGGGGAGCTGAGATGGTCGCCCGCGCGCCCGTCCTCATTTTGCTTTCGGCCCTGGCCGGTTGCACGGACTACGACCTCCAGCGGAAGGACGAAGGCGCCGCCAGCGCCGAGCCCGCTGACAGCGGCACCCCCGGCGAGACGGCTGACCCTGTCGGCGACGACACCGGGGAGATCATCGACTCGGGCAGCACCACGCTCCCCCCCGAGGCGGCGCTCGATCCGCTCTACGCGCACACCGCCGACAAGCTGTTCAGTGTCTCTCCGGAAGACCCGAACGTGCTGACGCTCATCGGCACCTTCACAGACGTGACCACCGGCGGGCCGATGTCGGAGATCACCGACATCGCCATCGACTCCGGCGGCATCCTGTACGCGATGAGCTTCACGAGCCTCTATCGGGTCGACGCCACCAGCGCGGTCGCCACCTTCGTCGGCAGCTCCGGGGAGAGCGACATCAACGCCCTCTCCTTCCTCGCCGATGGCACGCTGCTCGCGGGTGGGGGGAGCTCCCTGTACCGGGTCGATCCCGCGACGGGGAATTTCACCCGCCTCGACAGCATCGGAGCCTACTCCTTCGCCGGCGACATGGTCGGCCTCCCAGACGGCCTCCTCTACTGCGCGATGACCGGCGGGGGCATGGGCACCACCCTCGTCGTCTTCGACCCCGCCACCGGCGGCATCGTGCGCGACGGCCTCACCGGCACAGGCCCGCTCTATGGGGTGGCCTATGCCAATGAGACCCTGTACGGCTTCTCCTCCGAGGGCCTCATCTACACCCTCGACCCCACGAGCGGCGCCGGGGCGCGGGTCGCCACGGACGGGCCGGTCTGGTACGGCGCCACCACCAACCCGGTGGCCTGGGAGTAGGCTGCCCCGGGGTGACCGGCCGGCGCGCCTGAGGCATGATGGGGCACCGAGAGGTCCCCTTGCCCGCCGCCCCGCTGCCCGCCGCCCCGCTGCCTTCCGCTCCTCCACCGCTCCCTGTCGGCCACCGCGTCGTCGTCACCGCCTTCGCCGAGCGGCCCCCCGAGGCCATCGCGAACGGCATGCACCTCGAGCCGATGGAGGCGCCCGACCCCGCCGCCCTCGGGCCCGGCGACTGTATCGTCGCCGTGCGGAGCTGCGCCGTGGGCTGGGTCGATCTCCTCATGACCAGCGGCCTCTATCAGCACCTGCCGCACCCGCCCTATACGCCGGGCCTCGAGTGCGCGGGTGAGGTGGTCTATCGGGGCCCGGCGGTGCCAGGCTCTCTCCCGATCGGCGCCCGCGTGATCGTCGATGGGATGCGGGCCGGCCCGCGCTCGATGGGCCCCTATCAGCGGTGGGGGGGCTTCGCGTCGTACGTCGTGGCCCCCGCCGAGGCCCTCGTGCCCATCCCGGGCGGCCTCTCCTTCGACGCGGCGGCGGCCCTGCTCGGCAGCTACGAGACGGCCTATCATTGCCTCGTCACGCGCGGTCGCCTGTCCGCCGGAGAGACGGTCCTCATTCACGGCGCCACCGGGGCCACCGGCCTCGCCGCGGTGCAGGTCGCGGTGGGCCTCGGCGCCACCGTGATCGCCACCGGCCGCTCGCCCGAGAAGCTGGCCGAGGTCGCGGCGGCGGGGGCGGCCCACACGGTGCCCCTCCGCTTCGAAGACGGCGCGCTCGTGCGCTTCCGCGATGAGGTCAAGGCGCTCACGGGCGGCGCAGGCGTAGACGTGGTCTATGACCCTGTCGGCGGCGCGATCTCCTTGGAGAGCCTCCGCTGCATCCGCTTCGGCGGGCGCTTCCTCATCGTCGGCTGGTCGAGCACCCCCTTCGTCGCCGACGGCGGCGGCCGAAAGGGTGCGCCAAACGCGAACCAGCTCCCCACCAACCTGATGATGATGAAGGGCCTCGACGTGCTCGGCTGCCCCACGGTCATCTCGACGGTGATGGACCCCGCGAGCCGCGCCCCCCGCCTGCAGGCCGTGCTCGCAGGAGCCGAGGCGGGCCTCTATCGGCCCCACGTCTCCCACCGCTTCCCGCTGAGTGACTTCCAGGCGGCGATGACCGCGAAGTGGGAGGGCGCGGTCACCGGGGGCTGTGTGGTCCACCCCTGAGGGCGCTCGTCATCGGCGCGGTGGCCCTCCGGGTTGCGGTGGACGTGCGTGGGGATCGGCCGACCGGCCGGGGCTGGCTTGCGCGCCGATGGGTACGACATCAGCGCCGCTCGCGGCGACCTCGACCACAGGCCCCGCGTCCGCATCGGCGAGGGTATGAAGCGGCGGACAGCGTTGGACAAGGCCCCGCCCGCCGTAGCCCGGCTTGAGGTTCCGCATGACCGCCGACCCGACCTTCTGGGACAAGATCGCCCGCGATTATGCCGCCCGCCCCCTCGATGACCCCGCGGCCTTCGAGCGGAAGATCGAGGTGATGAAGCGGCTCCTGAGGCCGACCGACACCGTGTTGGACATTGGCTGTGGCACCGGCTCCCTGGCGCTGCGCCTGGCGCCCTTCGCCGCGCAGGTCCACGGGCTGGACTTGTCCTCCGAGATGATGCGCATCGCGCGGGACAAGGCGTCCGCGCAGGGGGCGGCCAACGTCACCTTCCACGTCGGGCCCTTTGATGAGCGCTTCGCGGTCCTCCCCGCCGGGAGCCTCGACGGGGTCTCGGCCTGCAGCTTCCTGCACCTCGTCGAAGATCGGGCCGGCGCGCTCGCGGCCATGTTCCGACTCCTGAAGCCGGGCGGCTTCTTCGTCACCTCGACGGTCTGCCTCGGAGAGTCCTGGGTCCCCTATTCTCCTCTGCTCACCGTCATGCGCTGGATCGGCAAGGCGCCGCGGGTGTGGGTCCTCACCAAGGATGAGCTCGCCGCGGAGATCGGCCGGGCCGGCTTCGTGGACCTCCAGGCCCCCGACGTCGGGGCCAAGGCCGACATCGGCTTCTGGGTCGCGCGGCGCCCTGCCAGCCCCTGAGCCCAGCCCCCTGCTGGGGAGCCGAGGCGGGTGACAGATCGGCGCTCCGCCGGTGTCCAGGGTGCAGAGGTCTCTCTGCCTCTGCCTCGCCTTTGAACCCTGGAAGTGTCGGGAGTCCGCAGATGATTTGGCTCATGCTCTCATTTGGCTGTGCGTTGAGCTCCCCTTTTGTGGGTCCGGGGTTTTCGGATGGCGAATATACATCGGACCACGAGGGCCCCTTTGTCGTGGCGGTCACCTACGCGCGACAGGCCCGCGGCGAAGGAGAGGCCTTCGCGGATCATGTCGATGCGATCGAAGAACAGATGCAGCGGTCCGAGGGGATCGTGGGCTATTCGCTCCGCGGGGACCTCGTGGGTCGAGACAACTGGACGATGTCTATCTGGGAGTCAGAGCCGGCCCTGCTCGCCTTTGTGACGAGGGAGGCGCATGGGGACGCGATGATAGAGGCGGACACGGTGCTGGAGGACTCGGAATTTACACACTGGGTAGAGACCGATCCCGAGGCGATGCCCCCCACCTGGGAGCAGGGCCTCGACTACTTGGAGGGCCAATAGCGCTCGGGACGCTCCGCGGAGATGGACCCCGCGAGCCCAGCCCCCCGCCTCCAGGCGGCGCGCGCGAACGTCAACGGAGGGCCGGTTAGGGGGGGCGGCCGGAGGTCCCATGCCCGCTCTGCTCGCCCTCTCCCTGCTGCTCCCCGCCCTCGCCGCTGCGCCCCCCGAGCGAGTGGAGGACACCTGGGACCTCAGCGCCGTCTTTCCGTCGGTCGAGGCCTGGGAGGCCGAGCTCGGGCGCGTGGAGGGCCTCACCGACGGCCTGGAGTCTTGTCGGGCCAAGCTGGCGGTTGAGCTCCGCCCCTGCCTGGACCGGCGCTTCGAGGTCCACCGGGCGGTCGCGCGCCTCGAGACCTATGCCTCGAACAGCAGCGAGGCGGACACCCGAGACGACGCCTGGCGGTCTCGGGCGCAGCGCAGCAGCATGCTGTGGAGCCGCTTCGGAGAGCACACGGCCTTCTACGAGCCCGAGATTGTGGCCCTCGGCGGGCCAGCGGTCGAGGCGGCCATCGGGGCGGACAAGGCGCTGGCCCCGTATGACTACTACCTCCGCGGCACGGTGAGAGACGCGGCCTTCACCCTCGACGCCGGTCGGGAGGCCCTGCTGGCCGCCAGCGGCGACGTCCGCGGGGCCCCGGGGCGGATCCACAGCCTGCTCGTCAACGCCGAGCTCCCCTGGCCGACGGTGGCCCTCTCGGACGGGACCAGCGTGCGGCTCGACCCCTCCGCCTACACGGTGTTTCGGGCGAGCCCTGTTCGAGCGGACCGCAAGAAGGTCTATGACGCCTACTTCGGCGCCCTCAGCGGCTTCTCGGGGGTGCTCGGCACCACGCTCGACGCCGCGGTGAACGGGCACTGGTTTGAGGCGCAGGCCCGCGGCTATCCGAGCTCGGTCGCGGCCTCCATCGACACCGATCACGTCCCCGCCTCAGTCTACACCACCCTGGTGGAGCAGACGAACCGGAACCTGCCCACGCTGCACCGCTACCTGAAGCTCCGGGCGCGAATGCTCGGTGTGACCGACCTCGCCTACTCCGACCTCTATCCCCCGCTCGTGAACCTCGATCGGAGCTGGACCGTCGAGGACGCGAAGCGGCTCACCCTCGCCTCGATGAAGCCGCTCGGCCCGGCCTATGTCGGCCCGCTGGAGCTGGGCTTCGGAGGGCGCTGGATGGATGTCTATCCGCGCACCGGAAAGCACGCCGGGGCCTATATGGACGGGGCCGCGTATGATGTGCACCCCTACCTCCTGCTCAATTTCTCGGGAGATTATGAGGCGGTCTCGACCTTCGCCCATGAGTGGGGGCACGCGATGCACAGCTCGCTCTCCACCCAGGCCCAGCCCTATGCGAAGGCCGACTACTCCACCTTCACCGCGGAGATCGCCTCCACCTTCGGCGAGGCCATGCTGCTCGACCATGTGATGAGGGCCGCGGGCACCGATGACGAGCGCCTCTTCTACTTGGGCCAGGCCCTCGAGGGCCTGCGCGGCACCTGGTTCCGCCAGGCGCAGTTCGCTGAATTCGAGCTGGCCATTCACAGCCAGGTGGAGAAGGGCGAGCCGCTGACCGGCGACTCCCTGAACAGCGCCTACCTCGGCATCCTCAAGCGGTATTATGGGCATGACGCGGGGGTCACGCACATCGACGACGCGTACGCCGTCGAATGGGCCTATATTCCCCACTTCTATTACAACTTCTATGTCTATCAGTACGCCACCTCCATCGCGGCCTCTTCCTTGCTCGCCGAGGATGTGCTCAGCAAGAAGCCGGGCGCGGTAGACCGGTACCTCGGCCTGCTCCGCGCGGGGGGCTCGGATGATCCCTACCTGCTCCTCCAGCGAGCGGGGGTGGACATGGCCACTCCCGCCCCCTACGACGCCCTGGCGCGACGGATGAACCGGATCATGGATCAGATCGAGGCCATCCTCACGAAGCGGAAGCCCCGTCGCTGAGGGGGTCGCTGAGGGAGAGGATGAGCGCCTCGAGCGCCTCGAGCTGCTCGGGCATCCCCTCGGTGCTCCCCGAGGCGATGGCCTCCTCCAGCGCCTGCTTCGAGGGATAGAGGTCGTGCACGATCACCCGCGTCTGACCACCCTGCTCCTCGAAGGTCACCGTGGTGATGGCGCCGCCCTCGTCGCCTTCGTCATTGGTCCAGACGATGCGGGCGGGCGGTGACACCTCGAGGTAGCGGCCGAAGAACTCCATCTGCTGGTCGGTGCCGTTGATGCGGAACATCAGCCGGTACTTCCCCCCGACCCGAACATCCAGCTCGCAGGCGAGCAGGGAGATGGGGGCTGAGCTTGCCCCGAATTGACAGACATATACTTATCCTGTCGCCGTCAATCCCACATTGGACTGCCTCACCGAGCAGGTGTTGGCCGAGGGGGGGCCAGGGGGGAGACTCACAGCTCGCACTCCAGGCCGCGAAGAAGCTCTCTGCCATGGCGTTGTCGTAGCAGTCGCCCCCTGCGCCCATGGAGGTGCGCACGTTGAGGGCCTCACATCGGGTGGTGAAGTCGAGGCTGGTGTATTGGCTGCCGCGGTCCGAGTGGTGGATGAGGTTGCTCGGGCGACGACGAACCACGGCCATCTCCAGGGCCTTGGAGACGAGCTCGGCTGGCATCTGCCGGTCCATGGCCCACCCGACGACCTTGCGGCTTCACTCGTCCAGGACCATCGCCAAGTACAGCGTGCCCGTGCGGGTCGGCACGTATACCCGCACATCACCGCCGAGTACACCACCGAGGCCGTCGAGCACGCGATTGACTGCGTTCGCCCAGACGAGCGGCGGCCCCTGGCCTCCGCTGCACACGCTCTGCACAATCTCTCCTCCGCCTCCCCGCGAAATGGCCCACCACCGCCCGATACAGTTGAAGGCGGAGGCATCATGAAGGTCAAGCTGATCCTGCCGTCGCTCACCGAGTGCGACAGCCCCCATTTCCGTCCGGTCAAGTACAGTCTCTTCCCGCCGCTCGGGCTCGCGGCCCTCGCCGGGTGGCTCGACCCCGAGGACGAGGTCGAGCTGGTCGACGAGCATGTGATGCCGCTGCGCTGTGACGACACGCCGGACCTCGTCGGCATCGAGGTCTACATCACGAACGCGCGGCGCGCCTATGCGCTGGCCGACGCATACCGGGCGCGCGGGGTCCGAGTCATCCTGGGCGGGCTGCACGTCACCTCGCTCCCCGACGAGGCCGCCCTGCACGCCGACCACCTCTTCCTCGGGCCGGCCGACGAGGCCTTCCCCCGCTTTCTCCGCGATCTCCGCGCGGGTTGCCCCGCTCCCCGCTACACCTCGGCCACCCGCTCGCTCCACGGCATCCCGCCCCTGCGACGCGACCTCATCCGCCGCGATCTGTACCTCGTGCCGAACTCCGTCGTCGTGACACGCGGCTGCCCGCACCACTGCGACTTCTGCTACAAAGACGCCTTCTTTGCGGGCGGCCGCTCCTTCTACACCCAGCGGGTGGACGAGGCCCTCGCCGAGATCAACCGCCTGCCGGGCCGCCACCTCTACTTCCTCGACGACCACCTCCTCGGCGACAAACGTTTCGCCGAGGGACTGTTCACGGGAATGAAGGGGATGGGGAGGCTTTTCCAGGGGGCATCAACCGTGGACGCCATCCTCCGCGGTGACCTCATCGAGCGCGCCGTCGAAGCCGGGTTGCGCAGCGTCTTCCTCGGCTTCGAGACCCTCGATCCGGCCGCGCTCCGGGCCGCCAACAAGGTCCAGAACCTCGGCCGGGACTACGACCGCGCCGTGCGCCGCCTCGACGAGCTCGGTGTGATGATCAACGGGAGCTTCGTCTTCGGCCTCGACGGCGACGGCCCCGACGTCTTCGCGCGCACCGTCGAGTGGGCCGTCACCCGCGGCCTTACGACGGCCACCTTCCACGTGGCCACGCCCTACCCGGGCACCGCCCTCTTCGCGCGAATGGAGCAGGAGGGCCGCATCCTCAGCCGCGACTGGGACCGTTACGACACGCGCCAGGCCGTGTTCCAGCCCCGCGGGATGACGATCCCCGAGCTGGAGGCGGGCTACTGGCGCGCCTACCAGGACTTCTACAGTTGGCGCAACATCGGCCGCGCGGCGACCGCCCACGGGCGGCTGGACCGGTCCCTCAAGCACTTCGCTTACAGCGGCGGGTGGAAGAAGCTCGAGCCCGTCTGGGACGCCGTCATCCGCAGCCGGCGGCTCGGCTCCATGCGCCCGATGCTGGAGGCCGTGCTCGCGACGGTGCCCGTCCTCAGCCTGGAAGAGCCCACCGCACCGGCCCTCGTGGAGGCGGCATGACCGGCAAGCGCGCCCTCGATCTCCTGGCCTCGGCCACCGCCCTCGCAGCCTTCGCGCCGGTGCTCCTGACGGCGGCGGCCGCCATCCGCGCGGAGGACGGCGGACCCGTGCTCTTCCGGCAGGTGCGGGTCGGCCGGGGCGGCGCCCCCTTCACGGTGCTGAAGCTGCGGACCATGCAGGACGGGCGGGTGACACGGGTGGGCTGCAGCCTCCGCGGCACCGGCCTCGACGAGCTGCCTCAGTTCGTGAACGTGCTCAAGGGCGAGATGAGCGTCGTGGGCCCGCGCCCGCTGCTCCAGGAGGAGCTCCGCCGCCTCGGCTGGGAGGGCGACGCCCTGCGCGCCTCCGTCGCCCCCGGCATCACCGGCCCCGCCCAGCTTCGCGCCGGCGCGGGAGCCGCCGCCACCCTGGCACGAGATCACGCTTACGCCCAGGCACCCTCCCTCGGCCAGGACCTGCGGCTCATCGCCCTCTCCTTCGGCGTCAACCTCTTCGGCAAAGCGCGGGTGCGGGCCTGGATGGAGGGGCGGGAGGGACCGTGAGCGCCAAGATGGGCTGGATGGCCCTCCTCGGGAGCGCGCTCCTGGCGGTGCTCGTCGCGAACGCGCTCCTGCTCATGGCGCTCGACCACAACGCCCAGGGTGAGCTGTGTGGCTGCGAGGGCGTCGATCTGCCCTATGTCATTCGGTTGTGGTCGATCTGGTTCGCGCTGGCCTTTGGCCTCGCCGGGCTGTCCTCGATGCTGATCGGCCGCCTGGCTCGCGCCGTACTCGGGCGTAGATGACCCTTCGAACCAGGGGTCGCTGCTGGTGGTTCATCGGCGTCCTGGGCTGATTGGCCAAATATCCGAGCCAGATACTGATTCCACGGGTATTCCCATCCGCGATGCGGAGTTCGAGTAGCGAAGTGGCCATTAGAAAGCGACGACCTTCGAGGGCCCCTGTGGTCGATCCATGGTGTCCTGGTTGATCTCCGGGCAGCGGCCTGGAGGAATCCGGCCCCATCCCTGGTTTCTCGGCTCCGCCTGTTCGCGGATGCGCTTGATGCACTGGTGTCGCACGGCCTCGTGCCGTACCGGGAGGCGGTGCAGCAGCTTGCGGAGCCATCGATCGGCTCGTTCGTCGTTGAGAGATCTGCGCCGAAGGGCCCAACGAACCTTCTGCCGGAGGAGGCGGGGGCGCTCGTGTATGCGGTCGCCGTCGGGTGCCGAGAGCTGGCGCTCCGCGTTGAACAGGAACCTACGGTGGACGTGGCAGAAGCAAGCTCGGTGCCTGGTATCTTGACCACAGGTCTGGCGTCAGGTATCGAGGTCACATGCTTCGGCGACCTGCCTCGCGGGGGCGACACACCAAGGAAGTACCCTGGGTAGGGTCTGAGCTGTATTCATGGCACCAGAACGATGGTCAAGATACCAGGCACCTGCTTGGCCTTCGGCCCGGTCGGGCCGGCGACGATAGTGGTCGGCCGCCTGGTTCGCGCCGTCATCGAGCGGGGATGATCCTCTGAAGTCACGGTCGGAGCCCGTCGTCAAAGGGCCTCCGGAGCTGGTTGGTCAAAGATCGGGGTCAAGTACCGATTTGCCATGTGAGCCGATGTGGTGTACCTATCCCCTCCGCCCGCCTGAGCTCCTTGTTCCCGCGTTACGGAAGGTACGGAAAGAGGACCACCATGAATCCCCTCTCGATACCGGCGACGCAGCGCGCCCTGCTTCTGGCGCCTATCGTCGTTCTTCAGGCACTCGGGTTCTTAGCGGCGTCGGCGTTATATCCCAACGCGAGCGGAGAAGCGTACGTGACGCTTCCGTTCGGGTTGGCAGATCAGAGCCAATTCCTGGGGATCATGCTGCCGACGGCGTCCATCTACCCCATGTGCATCATCCTCCTCCCACTGATGGCCATGGGCTTGGCTGGGATGATCGGCTGGGATGTCTTCGAGGCCCGAATCATCTCGTCGAGCGATCACCCCGACGCAGAGCACCATTGGCGTAGTCTCTACATGCTTCGGGATGTGAGCGCGGTGATGTGCGCGATAGCCTTCGGCCTGGAAGTCATTTTCCTTGGAATGGCCTCTGGGTGCCTCTGGGCAGTCGCCCTCGCCGGTATCGCGCTTCTGGCGGTGTGCCGGCGTTATCGCTTTGGTTTTCGCCATGCGCTGGGCATAGTGGGCATATTCGTGGCGATCTTTGGGGTGTTGGCGCAGGTCCTGCGCCAGCTCTGAGAAGCTCGCGACCGCCGGCACCCTCTCGGACTGTCGAGGCCGAGGCCGCCGAGAAGCTCGGTGCCTGGTATCTTGACCACAGGTCTGGCGTCAGGTATCGAGGTCACATGCTTCGGCGACCGGCCTCGCGGGGGCGACACACCAAGGAAGTACCCTGGGTAGGGTCTGAGCTGTATTCATGGCACCAGACCGGTGGTCAAGATACCAGGCACCTGCTTCTGACCGACGAACGGTTCAGTCAGCCCGACGAGCCCTCTCCGCCCATTCGGTAGCGGCCCTGCCCGGGAGGCCGTGCTCGGGGGCCGCCCGAGAGCGTTCATCATTCCTATCCGCGGCGACTTCGCAGGCTCAGCAGCCCGAGCATAAACCAAACACCGGCGGCGCTGGAGAGCCCCGTGGTGCTGGCGCATCCGCCGCATCCGCCCTTCCCCCCCTCCGCTGATGGGTTGACCTCGTTCTCATCTTCTGGCTCGGCAACCTCGGACAAGGCGTCCTCGCTGTTGCAGTCCTGGTCGATGCCGTCGTCTTCGACCTCGGGGGCGCCGGGGTAGGTGGCGCCATCGCTGTCGTCGCAGTCGACGTCGCACAAGTAGCCGTCGCCGTCAGCGTCGAAGGCCAGACATCCAGCCTCATAGAGGTAGGCCGAGCCGCCGCCGGAATTGTCGCCGTCGGCGCCCACCACGAGGTCGTCGTAGCCGTCGCCGTCCATGTCGCCGGCACCAGACACCGCCCCGCCGAAAAGGTCGTCGGCCGCCCCGTCGGATGCGGTGAGTTTGTCCTCCGAGGCGCTGTCAATGCCTGTTGCCGAGCCGTAGTAGACGTAGGCCGAGCCGCTCTGGTTACCGTTTTCGTCGTCGTAGGAATGGCTCCATTTTTAGGTATTTCTCGCTACTCTTTGAGCACGCCTGCCATTCGCTCGAGCTCGCGGATTCGAGCGTCTTTGTCCACCCGTGGCTCACCGCGGGTGGCCGCAGCATCCGCTTCCTCCCATTGCCGGATCGTCGGCGCGGACGGATCGAACTCCTTCGCCAGAGACGTTGGTGTTCGGCCCTTCTTGACGAGCGAGACCCGGTGAGACCGGAACTCGGAGGTGTAGATCTTGCGTGGCATGCGGACATCTCACGTTTGTTGGATGGTGTCCACCAATTCGGGTTTACTCCGGCGACACGAGTGGGAGGCGCCTGGCCCGAACGCCGCGTAAGACCGCGTAAGACCGTGTAAGAACAGGGGAGAGGCCGAGCGGATATCGGTGAACATCTCCTTGCTGCTCCCTTCGTCTCGAGGTCCCCATGCCCGCTGTCACGTGCCGCCCTGTCGCCATCTTGTTTCTCCTGGCCACCCTTACGGCTCCGCAGCTCGCCGAGGCTGCGAGCTGCGTTCATATCGACGAGTCCCACGATGCATTGACCCCGGCTGAACGAACCTCCGCCATCGCCATGGTCAGCGATGAGCTGCGCGCTGGGGGGCGACAGGTCTCCGACCCTCCTTGCGACGAGACCTTCGAGCTTTTGCACGCTCGATTTGGGGAGTCGGTGATCGTCTCCCTCACCGGGCCGACGGGGAGCCAACGAATGAAGGCCGATCGGGTCGAAGATCTGCCCTCGGTCTACAGCCGGATAGTCCCGGCGCTGCTGGAAGGCAAGAGCACCGACGCGACCATCACCCGAGACTCCGTCACCTCCGGGGAGGCCGATACGAAGCGGGTCAACGCGGACACGTTGGCCACGGCCCGGGTGGGGATCGGGGGCTTCGCAGGGAGCTACGACCTCCTCAGCCTGGGCGGCGGCTCGCGTTGGGAGCTCGACCGCGTCGCCATCGATCTCAGCGGCGACTTGCTGCTCGACGTGAACGACCAGGAGAACTTCGCCGGCCTCCTCGGCATCGGCGCCTATTACATCCCTGGCGGCGAGAAGAACGCCTCCCCCTATCTCGGCCTCCGCCTCGGCCTCGGCTTCCAGGCCGCAGAGGGGCTGGGAGGCGGCTTTGGTTTTGAGCCGGCCCTCTCCGGTGGCTATATGTTCCTCCGTTCGTCTACCATCCGGGTCTTCGGTCAGGCCGATGTTGGCCTCCCCACCTGGACCCTGAGCGAGAGCGGCGATTGGAGGCCGAGCCTGGGATTGAGCGTCGGTATCGGCTTCCATCCGCCGAAGAAGGTGGACTGACCCCGACCCTGCCCCCCTTGGGGGAGGCGGTGGTTGGAACTTATAGGTCCCCTGCTTCGTTCTGCTCGCGAAAGGGCCGCGAAAGGGACAACGCCCCCGCGCGCGGGGCCGGGAGCCCCTCCGCCTGGGGGCGCTCCCGGCAGCGCCTCAGATCACGGTGATCCGCAGCTGCGGCACCGCGATCCGGAGCTGTCGGGTCACGGCGCGCCGCTCGATGAGCTCGAAGCCCTCGGGGAGGCCGACGGCCTCGAACTCCCTCCGGGCGCGGTACATCCCGACGTAGAGCTGGTTGGCCGACATCCGAAGCTGGCGGATGAGCTCGGTGGTGTACATCCACCCTTGGGCGATGAGGGGCTGGTCGGCCTCCTCCAGGCGCGCCCGGGCGAGGGTCAAGAGGATGTAGTGGTGGGTGCGCGGTGGGATGGTGTGCTCGATCCCGTTCACCTCGACCGTCACCTCGACGTACTCCTCGTCAGAGGTGACCTTGAAGCACAGCGCGAGCCCAGCGCTCTCGGGCTTCGCGGAGAGGATGTCGGCGGTGGGCTCCACGCCGGAGGGGAGGGAGAGGGTCCACCGCCGGCCGGCCACCTCCACCAGGGCCCCCTGTTCGATGGGCCGGCTGTCCCCCTCGTGGCTCAAGATCCAGCCCTCCGCGCGGTCGAGGAGCACGACGGCGACGGGGTCATCGGCGCTCGGCAGGGCCAGGAGCGGCCCCTCGCCTTCCACCACGAGCTCGCCCGAGGTGGCGAAGGGTGCGGGGGGCGCGGCGTCGGTGAGGGTGAGGGGGGTCCCGGTGGGACCGAGCTGGATCCGGGCGCCGGCCTGAAGGGGGGCAGCCTCTCCGGGGCCGAGCCGACGGCCGTCCAGCCAGGTGCCGTGCCGGCTGGCCAGGTCGCGGAGCGTCCAGCGCTCCCCGTCCCAGGCGATGGCGGCGTGCTGGGCCGAGGTCTCGGTCGCCGGGACGACGGTGTGCATCGCCCGCGAGCGACCGATCAGGTGGTGCGGGTGGAGGACCGTGGGCTTTCCTTGGGGGTCGAGGATCCGAGCCATGGGTGCAGGGTAGCACGGTGGACCGCGCGGTTCACCACCGCCGCCCGAGGGGGATGGTGTGGAGCCCGCCCGCGGTGGAGCGCGGTCGATCTGTACGAGGGTGGAGTAAGCGCGAGACAGATTGAGTAATGGGAAGACAGGATGGGCTCCGGTATGTGGATTGTGTCGCTGCTGAGAACCCGCAGCGATGAAACCAAAACGAAGCGCGCGCGAGCGCACCGGAGCTGTCCATGTCCCGTCCTCTCTCCTCCCTCCCCCTGTCCTCCTCCCCCTCGATCGTCTGCGCGTTGCTCCTGATTGGCCTCCCCGGTTGTATCATCTCCGACGGCTCCCGAGGCGGGAAGGGCCATGGCGCCGAGGACACCGGGGAGGAGGAGAGCCCGCTCCCCGAGGACGACGGCGGCAGCGACGGCGGCACCGACGGCGGCAGCGACGGCGGCAGCGACGGCGGCAGCGACGGCGGCGCCGAGGAGACCTTGTACCCGCGGACCTGCCAGGAGGTGGCGGAGGCCAACCCGAGCGCTTCGGACGACTATTTCACGCTGTACGTGGACGGTGATCCGTCCATGCCCTGGCGGGCCTGGTGTGCCGGGATCCCGCAGGACCCTAAGGCCTTCATCGCGCTGGAGGCCCTTGAAGGAGGCTCGAACGTGGCCTTTTACCCCTGCGACGGCGCGACCTACGGGACCGACGTGGAGACGCTCGTGTACGGTGTCGCCATCGACGCCGAGACGCTGCGGGTGGACTCGAAGGACCTGACCTACAGCGAGTCGTACGGTGACTGCAACACCTTCACCGAGCTCACAGAGCTGCCCTGGGGCTTTGCGGGATCCTGTGACGGCTCGCCGTCGGGGATCGCCAACCTCGACCTGAGCGGGACGCCCTTCGTCATCGGGGAGGGGGCCTTCGCCCTCGAGGGCCACGAGGCTTCCGGCGAGGCGAATTACAATGATGGCGGGCGATCGGTGGACCTCATCGGCGGCGGCTACTGCGGCTCGATGTCGCCCGAGGCGGATGACGGCAGCATCCAGCTCGTCTACAGCCCCTGAGGGGGGCAACCGTCCACCCCCCGGCCGAGACCGACCGCGTGGTACGGTGCGGTCCTCCCCCCTCCGGTGAGCGGCGGGGGAGAGGCGGAGGACGGGCGTGGGGGCGGTGAGTGAGTGATCGGGTTCAAGCTGCGGGCCCCTCCCCCGAAGGCGCGGGGGTGGTCCGCCTGCTCGCCTGTCCGGGCTGCGGATCCACGTTTCGGGTGAGGCGGGCCGAGCCGGACCGCTGGTTACGCTGCGCGGGCTGCCTCGGGCCCATTCACGGTGACGCCCGGGCGCCGGTCCGCTGGCTCTACCCGGAGCGGCGGCTCCCCGCTGATCGCCCCCCGGGTGCCTCCGACTCCACGGGGGCGACCCTCGACCCCGCCCCCTCCGAGGAGGTCGTGGCGGGGCCGCCCACCGTCGGGCGCTACCAGCTGCGGGCGGAGCTCGGTCGGGGCGGCATGGGCGTCGTCTACGCGGCCTGGGACCCCGAGCTCGAGCGCGATGTGGCGCTGAAGGTCCTGCTGGCGGGGAGCTTCGCCTCGCCCCAGGCCCGCGCCCGCTTCATCGACGAGGCGCGGGTGGCGGCGGCCCTTCATCACGATCACATCGTCCGCGTCTTCGATCTCGGGGAGGTGGAGGGGCGGCCCTGGTTCGCGATGGAGCGGGTCTTTGGGCCCTCGCTGGAGGAGGTGATCGGCCCCGGTCGCCCGCTCCCGCCCGAAGAGGCGGCCCGCATCGGCGCCGGGGTGGCCGCAGGCGTCGCCCACGCCCACGCCGCCCGGGTGGCCCACCGCGATCTGAAGCCCGCCAACGTGCTGCTCGATGGAGACGGGCACCCGCACGTCTCCGACTTCGGCCTCGCGCGCCGCATGGGCGAGGAGCGCGACCTCACCCGCACCGACCAGGTGCTCGGGACGCCGTCCTGGCTCGCGCCCGAGGTGGCCAGGGCCGAGCCCGACATCGACTGGGTGCGGGCGGATGTCTATGGGATCGGCGCCATCCTGTTCGCGGCGGTCAGCGGCCGGCCGCCGGTGGACGGCGCCACCCTCCACCAGCGCCTCGAAGCCGCGGCGCAGGGCGCGCGCCGGTCGCTCCGCTCGCTCCGGCCCGACGTCCCGGCGGCCCTCGACGCCATCGTCTCGAAGGCGATGTGCCCGGAGGTGGGCGGACGGTACACCAGCGCCGCGGAGCTCGGGCTCGATCTGCGGCGCTTCCTCGCCGGCGAGGCCGTCTCGGCGCGGCCAGAGCCTGCCGCCGAGCGCGGGCGCCGCTGGGTCCGCCTGCACCGGGCCTCGCTCGGCCGGGCGATGGCGGTGGCCCTCGCTGTCAGCGGGGCAGCGGCCCTCGCGCCGGTGGCGTCCTGGTGGGAGGCCCGTCAGCGGGGGGTGTCGGCCCGGGCGGCCTGGGCGCACATTCAGCCGCAGCAGGGCACCCCCGAGGGCGCGGCGCTGCTCGACGACTTCCTCAAGGCGCCCGAGTACCGAGGCACAGGGGCGGTGGCGGAAGCCTGGCTCCTCCAGGGGGACCGCGAGGCGGCCCGACCCTACCAGCGGGATGAGTGGGCCGGGGCCGTCCCGCTGCCCGTGGACGCCTGGGCGCGGGCGCTCACCGAGGCCCCCGACGCCCCCTCGCGGGCCGGAGCCCTCCTCCGCCTCGCCAACCTGGCCTGGGCCCGAGGCTCGCTCGCGCCCCCCGATCTCGGGCTCGACGGCCTGCACGACCTCGCCCAGCATCGACCCGGCCGCGGGACCGGCTACCGAGACCTCGCTACCTTCGTCCGCGCCCTTGAGGCGCTGCCCTCCGAGGCCGTGCCCGAGGCCGAGCTCCTGCCGCTGCAGATCCTGGCCGGGCTCACGGGCGGCGACCGCGAGGCGGCGGCGCGGGCCTGGGACCGCGCCCGCGCGCTCGGCCTCGCGGCGGCCACCTCGATCACCGATCCCCGCTGGGTGCCGGCCCTCCTGGAGCAGGGCGAGCGCCTCGGCCCACCCGGGCCGCTGCGGGGGGGGACGCTGTGGGAGCTCACGGCGGCCCATGACCCGGCCGACCCGGCCCTGATCGTCCGCTCCGGTGAGGTCGTCTCCCTCCAGGCGCTCCGGCCGACGGTCCACCCCGCAGGGGCCGCCCGGCTGCCCGGCCCACACCCCCGGATGATCCAGTGGCTCCCCACGGGTCCGGTGGAGCGGCCCTTCCCCGGCACCGAGGCGGCCTGGGGAGACGTGGACGGGGACGGCGTGGCCGAGGCCTATCAGACCTTCGAGCGCGTGGTTTATCGGCTGTCTGCGGACGGCCGCTCCCGTCTCCCGGTCCTCCCCGAGGTGGTCCGGACCAACGCCGAGGCGGTGGTGGACGTGGCCGACCTCGACGGGGACGGTCGCGATGAGCTCATCGTCGGCCTCGCCGAGTGGCGGGGCTACGACGTTCGGGTCTACACAGGCGAGGGGAGCGGGCACCGGCTACGGGCCCGCGGGCGGCGGAATGGCACGCGCTCGCTCACCACGATCCCCGATCCCTGGCAGCGAGGGCGGCTCGTCGTCACCCTCGACGACAGCCTCTACGCCAACGCGGCCAGGCACGGGGTCACCGATCCGGGCGGGCCCCCTGCGGCGCTCGTGGTCTGGCGCCTCGAGGGGGAGACCCTCCGCGAGCTCTGGAGCTGGCAGATGCCCGGGCTCCCGGGGGTTGTGTCGCACCCGCGGGCCGCCGATCTGGACGGCGACGGCCGGACGGAGATCGTCTGCTCCCTCGAAGGGCCGCGGGACCACATCATGGCCGTGATCCGCGCAGGCGAGGCCCCCGGCAGCTTCGGCCTGTCCCTCTTCCCCGGCTGGTCGGTGGTCGGCGCCCGGCAGCTCGACCTGGACCCTGCCATCGAGCTGCTGGCCAACCGGATGCCTGCGCTGGGCCACGAGCCCGTGGCGCCAGGCGAGGAGGAGCTCTGGATCCTCGGCCGCGGCGACGAGCGGCCACCCCTGCCCGAGCCCCCGCCGAGGCCCCCTGGCTGGGAGCCGCCCGCGGGCGCGCTCGACGGCCCCCGCGCCCAGATGTGGCGGGACGCGACCCTGCTCGTGGAGGCCAGCATCATCGAGGGGGCCGCCGCGCTCCTGGAGCGGGGCGCCACCCTTGGAGGGGACGCCGAGGCGGGCGTGGCGGCATCCGCGCTGTGGCGGCGGTCCGGGCACCTGGGCGACGCGGCCTCCTCGATGGAGCAGGCTGCGGCCGCCTCTCCTGCTGCGCTGGCTGCGGGTCGCTGGGAGGAGGCGGTGCAGCTCCGGCTCCAGATGGGCGACCCCGCGGGCGCCCTGGACGCCGCCGCCGCCTGGACGAGCGCGGACGGCGTCGGCCCCGCCGGCCCGCTGGCGGAGACCCTCTCCGCCTGGGCGGCGGCGAAGCAGGCGGCCTGGCGCCTCGACGTGGGCGGCGCCCTCCCCTCCCCCTGGCAGGTCGAGGAGCCCCTGGCCTTCGAGGCGGAGGAGGGGGCCACCCTCGTCACCTATTTCAGCGGGCCGCCTGTCGTCCTGGCCCGCCTCCCCCTCCGCGCCGCAGGGGGGCCCGTGGCGATGCTCGTCGATGCGGTGGTCCAGTCCACCGAGTGGCGGGCCATGGGCCTCATCGAGCTCGTCGCCCCCGGGATGCCGAACATGGGCCTCCGCGCCGTGCTGCCCGGCGCGGAGAAGGTGCCGCTGCTCTCCCTCGCCATGACCGACAAGAGCTCGATGTCCGACACCTTGATGCTGCCGCGCCTCGGTGGGGAGGCGGATCGACCGATTCGTGTGCGGCTCCGGCTCTCCTGGACCCCCGCCGACGCCACCTGGCGCGGCACCATCGAGGCGCCGGATCTGGGCCGCGCCGACTCGGGCTTCCTCGCCCAGCCGCTGCCGCCTGAGCTGGCCCTTGAGCTTCGGACCGGCGGGGGCCTGGGCTCCCGGCTGCGGCTCCGCGTCGAGCGGCTGGAGCTATGGGGACTCCGGCCGGTCGTGTCGCCGCTGGACGCGCGGCACGAGGCCGCGCTGGACCTCCTCCGCCGGGACCCTGCCGCCGCCCTCGCGCGGCTGCCCCCTGAGGCCGCCCTCGACCGGGCCGTGACCCTCGCCCTCCTCCGCCGGCCCATCGAGGCGGTGGACGCCTTCCGCCTCGCCCTCGAGGGTGACCCCGAGCTGCTCGGCCCCCGGCTCAGCTACCTGATGCGGGCCTCCGATGGCGCGCTCCGGCCTCTCCTCCACGCGGCGGCGGGGCCGCGTTGGCCGGGCCTCTTCGTGCAGGTCTACCGGAACCCCGTGGTGGCCAACCCCCGCATCCCTGAGGTCGAGGAGGCCCTTCGCTCGGAGCTCGAAGACCTCCCGCCGCCCAACGGCGCAGACGATCCGACCTGGGAGCTCCTCGCCTTTCGTGCGGGGGCGCTCAACCGGGGGCCCGACCCTGGGCGCGGCCGGCAAGCGATGCGGGAGCTGCTCGAGGCCATCGCCGCCGTGCCCCTCTCCCCGGACGACGATCTGGCCTATGTCCTCGCTGGCCTCCACCGCGAGGCGGCCCTCGCCGCCGCCGCCCGGGGCGACCTCGACACTGCGCGGGCGGAGGCCTGCCGGGCCATCGAAGCGAGCCCGACGCCGGTGGTCGCCCCCGACCGCATCGTCGCCTCCGCCGAGTGGAGCGCAGCCGGCCTGCCGCCGCCGGGGCCCTGCGGCCCGCCGCGCTGGGCGGAATAGGCGGGCAGCGTAATGACCTCGGACCCGGACCTCGGTGCCAGGCTCTGGACCTCGGTGCCAGGCTCTGATGTTTCACCGGCCCTCCCCGATGACCGGCATTGGGAGGGGAACGCGTGCCGTCCCTCTCGTCGGGGGACCAGACCTGTGTACCCTTGGTCCAGGGTCGAGCCTCGGGCTGCGCCGGCCTCGCGGCGGGCGCTGAGGCGGTCACCGGCGGCGAAGCTCGAATGGGCGAGCAGCAAGCGCGCGCCGGGATCGTAGCGGTCGATCGAGACCGCGCGCTCGGCGGTCTCGACCGCGCCCCGGGCCGAGCCCGTGCGGAGGCGGGTGTAGCTGCGCACGTCTACGACGGCCGCGGCACGCACGCGCCTCACCGTTCGTTCCGTTCCCTGCGATCTGCGCGTGGCGGAACGGGGAGGTGAACGGCGAGGCCGCCCCAACAGCGGTCACGTTGGCCGCCCCGGGGGCGATCACGGAGGCCGGTCTGTGACCGTGGTCCCCCTGGAGCATCCAACGGCGGCCGCCGAGGAGCGATGCACAATGGGCCTGGAATTGTATATCGCGGATGGAGTAGACTCCCCACTCCGCGCAGAGGATCTACAAGACCGCCATGCCGTCGCAGAAGCCCAAGAAGCCCAAGAAGCCCAAGAAGCCCAAGAAGCCCTCGAGCCGGGCCGCCAAGCCTGATGTTAGCGGCGAGGCCGGCAGTACCTCATCCACCGCCCTTGCGGCGCCCCTCCCCGGCGAGGGCGCGGTCGACTCGACCCTGCTGGACCGGGCTGTGGCGGAGCTCAACCGCAGATACGCGGTGAAGGGCCTGGAGACCATCCGGGAGATTGGTGAGTATGTGCTGGCCGTCTTCTTTGATGGAGAGCCGGAGAACTTTCGAGACCGCAGCAACGGCCACATCACCTTTCGCCAGTTGGGGGAGCGTGACGACCTGCGGGTGTCCTACGCCTTCATCTGGCGCGCTGTGAGCGTGGTCGACCAGCTGCGCCTCCTCCCGGAGGAGGTGGCCAGCGCCCTGCCGCCGACCCACCACACGCTCCTCCTCGGGGTGAAGGACACCAAGAAGAAGCAGGACCTTGCGCGGCAGGCGGTCGCCGGGGAGTGGTCCAAGGACCGCCTTCAGGTGGCCGTGACGAAGCTACGAGAGAAGGAGAAGAGCGCCGCGGGGAGACCGCCGCTGCCGGCCTTTGTGAAGGCCATCCACAAGCTCAGCAAGCTGTTGGAGGGCGACAGCATCGCCTTCGGCGGGTTGGATAAGATCGACGAGATCGACGAGGACGAGGCAGCGAGGCTCTACCAGACGGTCACGGGCATGAAGCTCCAGTGTGAGGCGCTTCAGAAGGAGCTCGAGCGAAAGGTGCCGGGCTTCGGGCCGAAGGAGTAGGGGTCTCGTTTCACTGGTGAAACGAGCTGCTGCGGCTGCTGTGTCGCCCACCGCGGCACACTCCCCACGCGGAACCATGAACGAGCTCCGGCCCCGCAGTGGAGCTCGTTGAAAAGCTCGCTGCGATCATCCCGCCTCCTCGCGCAAACCAGTCCTCCAGACCGGGGGCTCTATGCAGGGGTGCTCGCCGGCAACGCCGCGTGGCGGAATGGGGTCGTGCCGAAAGTGGCCACATCAACGGAGGCGGACCAAGCCGTCCGCGCGGCATTGAAGCTCGTGAAGCGCGACGGCCGCCGCAGCAGAGCGGAGGCAGGTCAGCCGGAACCGCTTGGATGGTCTTACAGACCGTGGCCACTTGCTTCGTAGAGTGTTCGGCGTGGATGGCTGGTTGTGGTCGCCGGCGACCCCCGCCCGGTGTGGACTACCAATGAGGCTGCGGTCGGTGGTGATTGGAGCCCCAGCAACTTCGCGCGTGATCGCCGGTCTGCTGACCGCACGAGGACCTCCCGAACAGGAGCACCAGCCCGATGTCCGGGTGGCGTGGTACTATATGCACGCGGGGCCGGAGAGTAGAATCCCACCTTTTCCTCAGTTTCAGCCCGGATTGGGGCCTCCGCAGGGGTTGCAGACCGGTGCCAACCCCTTGCACAAGTCGATGCCCGCCGTGTAGCCTCCCGAAATGGACTCCAGCCGACAGCGTTCATCCTACCTATCCCCTCGCCGCCGAGTATCTACAGCAGCGGAAGCCAGTGGACTCGTACTTTCGGCGCGCAGGCTGGCTCTTCGAACGGTGCGAGGAGGAGGACCTCGAAGTGCTAATAGCATTCGCCGAGCTGACATTGTCCCACCCCCGCTTCGTGAAAGACGCCATCGAGATGAGGTGGTGGAGTGACGGGAATCCTGATGTGTGGTTCGGAGACGCCGAACGCAAGCCCATTAGTAGGGCGTCCTTTAATGACCGCCCGCGACCAAACAATGAACGGCTCGCGGAGGTGCTGAGGGTGCTGCTAGAGAGCCGAGTCGGTCGTTTCGTGTACACCTTCGACGCAAGCGCAAACGTGTCCTTCCTCCGGAGCACCGGGATTCTCCCACGGCTCCTCGCACTGTTGGTCCCGAGGGCCAGATGATTCCCTACGCCCTCCAGCTCTACGAACGCCTCCTCGCGGGTGGCGAGGCCGAAATCCTCTCCGAGCTCAGGAAGTTCGACCCAGAGCACGTCTACCTCGACTTCAAGCGGCCCGATTCTGCCCCCTCGCTCTACACCCGAGCCAGCGGAGCCACCCTCGACAAACGTGACCTCGCGAACTTCGGGAAATCCCTGAGCGGGTTCTCGAACTCCCGCGGGGGCGTCATCGTCTGGGGCATCGAGTGCGTCGGGAATGATCCCATGGCGAGGGGTATCAGACCCGGTCTGGAGAACGCCGATGCCTTCGCCGGGCTTCTCCTCGTCCTCCAGAGCAAGGCCACGGAGCCCCCTCTCGAAGGCATCCAAATCGACGTGGTCAGGTTGCCGAGCCTCAACGGCCGGGACGCCGTCATCACGTATGTCCCGCAGAGGGAATACGGCCCGGTGCGATGCACCCTCGGGGAGAAGGAGAGCGACAAGTACTTCTTCCGCGCGGGCGAGAGCTTTCACGCCGTGCCGCACGACATCCTCGCGTCGATGTTCGGGAGGACCCCACCTCCTGAAGTGGTATTCGTCTCCAACGTGACTGGAGGACTGCGCCCGTTTGTGGACAGCGGTGATTCTCCGTTGATTGTTCGGCAGGCATTTTTGCTCCGCAATATGGGACAGGGCATGGCTTATCACCCGTACCTGAACGTCTCGATCACGCGCATCCCGTCAACCACTCACATTTCCGTAGATGGGCTGGAAGCGGACAAGTTCTTCAAAACATCCGTGTTGAACCTTTTTCACACCTTCATCGGGGACGTAGGTGTCCCCTTGCCTCCGGGGGCTACTATTGGGGTCTGCACGGTGACTTTGGGGTTGATACCCCCATTCGACGGCCCGCTGGAATACGAAGTATCGTGTGGAGCCGTCGACTCACTGGCATTTCGCCGTACTTATCAGATGCCTCTAGAGGTCTTGTCAAGCCTCCGCGCCATGGTCGTCAAGAACCCGAAGCTCACTACAAGTGAAGCGATGGCGGTCCTCTTCCCACTGAAAGCGTAGATGAGCTTCCACCTCCCGATGGCATTTGGACTTGTTGCCGCATCGTCTGTCTACGGCATCGCCTTGGCCGCCTCGACGAGGAACACGATGTTCGCGGCCGTCGTGTGGAGGGCGTAGGCCGCGAGGTAGGGCGGCACCGTCCCTGTTGCCCCGGTCTCCGCAAGCAAGGCTGACGAGCGGAGAGCGCCCTGCTATGCGAGCGGTGGAGGTGTGGCGGTGACCACATACATGTTCCCGGGCTTCAAGATGGTGCGCGAAGACGATGGCCAGTGGTCAGTTAGGAGGGACGGCAAAGAATGGGTCAATGTTCCCGACGCGCTTAGCGCAGCCAGGCACATCAATGTCGCCATCGGAGCACGGGCCGAGGTTATCAATCACGTTGTTTCCAACGTTTCCATCAGTGCTTTTGGAGGGCACTGGGAGGTATTTCGAGAGGGAAACGTCTTACCCACTCGGGATGGAGGCCCGGCCATCCCGCTCTTCGCGGGTGACTATCAAGAGGTTGTCAGGTGGGCTCGATCGACACCGACCGGTGTTGATGCGGAGCAGATAATTGCGTTCATGGGTAGGGCGGAATCGATGCTTTTCACGGGCTGAGAGAATCCTATGTCCGAGACACCCCCCCTCCACAGGCCTCAATCCAGCTGGACGTCCACGTCGATCGGATCGTGGACCGGCATCACGAACGGGACCGTAGGTACCGCGGGTGCCGAGCCCCGCACAACGGCCATCTCGGTTGCGGGGGCCTGCCGGGTGTGGGGTGCCGGGCTACTCGGGAGATGCGCACGATGTCGGTCACCATCGGCAACCTGCTGGCCAGAGCTGAGTCCCCAGACGGGTACGGCCTCCGTCAGGTACGTCTCGTGAAGACCGGCATTCCGGGCGAGGTGATCGGCACGATCAACCGAGACCTCGTGAGGCGCCATCTGTGGGTGGCCCTGGAAACTGGCGAGGACTGCGAGGGCACCCAAGAGCCGACCGCGACCGCAGCAGTCAGATGGCCGCTCAAAGGGCACATCCGGATGTCGAGGGCACCGAGAGCCCTGTAGACCTTGGCGGGTCTTGGGGCCTGCCGTGGGAGGGACATCGGGCTACGGAGCTGCGGATCGCTTGTCCCAGAGGCTCTTGTGGCGGAAACTGGCTCCGACGACACCCTTCTCTTCAGCCTCGCACAGATGGCAAGACATCGAGGCGACGCCTTCTCCGTCGCCGTCCTCTCGGATGCACTCGTTGATCAGAAGTCGGAGTGCTACGACAACTGGAACGGCGGAATGTACCACGTCAGCCTTCGACTTGAGGTCGATGCGCAGCTTTACGCCACACTGACGCCCGAGGATCGAGAGCGGATCTGCCAGTTCGTCCGTTCGGAAGCTGAACCGCTTCTCGCCCTGACGGAGAACGAGGATCTCAGCTCTGTCGGCATCTTTCCGCGTCCGCAGTCGGTCCCGAACGGGTGGCGGGAGGAGGGGAAGGCGTGGTTAAGGGGGAAGAACATCAACAACCAGGCCCGCGTCCGGTCAAACAACCCCGCACCCATCGAGCAGGACGGGCTCCACTTTCGGTCACCCCCAGAGGTGAGGTTGTACAAGGCTCTCAAGGCGCGATCACTCACCTTCGCCCCCTTGCCGGTCTTCATCCGGGGAGGGAAGAGCTACCATCGCTTGGAGCCGGACTTCCTCATCATCAAGGACGGGATCGTCTACCAGATCGAGGTCGACGGGAACACGGTGCATCGCGAGTCTCCGGCCGATGCACAGAAGAGGGTCGCCCCGCTTGAGTTCGAGGGGGTGAAAATCTATCGCATCCTGAGCAGCGACATCGCGAACGACGAGGAGGCAGCGAAGCGGGTCGACGCGATCATCAAGTGGATCGACAAGATGAAGCAGAACCAGAGGTAGTGGGAGGACGGGGCCTGATCTGCTACGTGGTCGGGAGCCATCTCCGGGGTAGCCTGTGTCCACCGTCCCGAAACGCCGCCTTCAGGTCTTCGTGAGCTCCACCTACCTCGACCTGAAGGAGGAGAGGCAGGCCGCCGTGGAGACCATCCTCGATCTTGGGCATGTCCCGGCCGGAATGGAGCTCTTCGCCGCCGGGGACGAATCCCAGCTTGAGACCATCAAGCAGTGGATCGAGGAGTCCGACGCCTACCTCCTCATCCTGGGGCACCGTTACGGGAGCATCGAACCAACCAGTTGCAAGAGCTACACGCACCTGGAGTATGAGCACGCCCTCTCGCTTAAGAAGCCCCTCTTCGCAGTCGTCGCGACCGAGGATTGGAGGAGGGCGAGGCAGAAGAGGCTCTCGGATGCGAACCTCGACCCAAACGACGTACTGGAGATGAAGCACCCGAAGGAACTCGATGCCTTCCGAACCACTGTGCTGTCGAAGACCAGCGCGTTCTTCCACGAGACTAGTGAGCTCAAGCTGGCCATCCACAAGGCCGTCCCACAACTGGAGCGCAAGCACAAGTTCGTTGGGTGGGTACGAGGAGACTCGATCGACGACGCCGAGGCTCTGAAAAAGGAGCTTGCGGAGGTGAAGGCGTTGCTCGGAAAGAGGGATGAAGAGACCAAACTCAAGGATCAGTTCACGTTGGAGATGGTGGGGGTAAATGCCAGAAAAGCCGAACAGGGCCGAAGGCTCCTGGTAGAAGGAACCAGCGCGTCCACTACTATTCAACGTCCGGTCCTCGCCTACCTCGCTTGGTTCAGTTCCTTGCCGGACTCGCAGCCGATGGGCATGCTGGCATTCGCGCTCCGCGCATCTGTTCCAAGCCTCCCGCCCGTGACCAGAGAAGAGATCTTCGCGCACAGTGCAGATGCACGCGCACACGTCATCGACCTCCTCCGATCAGGCCCAGCGGCATCGGACTTTTACACGGGCCTTGGCGTGGTTGGTGCGCTGGTGATGATTACCGAGATGCACCTTCACGAACACGAGAGCGAGGACCCGCAACGGTGGCTTGCGCACATGCAAACGTCGATCTCCACCGGCATTGGTGTGCTGGTTCAGATGAGCAAAGAGGCAATCCTCCGAAGACCAGCCAACGACGAGGCGTACCGGGAGATGAGGATGTCCTGGGACCTACTGCGGAGCGGAGAGCTTTCCCCTCGGTCCCTACTTGCTTGGAAGGATGAGGTGGTTCGAGCAGACAGGGCTGAACTTGCTGGCGAACCCGAGATGGAAGCGGCAAAGGCGCTCATCGAACGGAGGTTGAGGGGCGAACCGGAGAACAACTAGCCGCATCGAGGATGAACCCGCGAACAGGCTGGTCTGGGCCCCGAGGGTTCGACCCGACCTGATAGTTCACCGGGCCCTTCAAGACTAACGTGAGCCCTTGCCCAAGACCCCCCGTTTCCTCTCGTGGTCGGGAGAGCGGACCAAGGCCGTCGCCTCCGCCCTACTTGGGTGGCTCAAACGCATCCTCCAGACCACCGAACCTTGGTTCTCCCGGGAGATCGATGCCGGTGCCCCGTGGTCACCAGAGATCGGCCACCGGCTGTCCAATTCCTCGGTCGGCATCATTTGCGTCACGATGAAGAACCGCTCGGCGGCCTCCGCCGCGCCCCGGGCCGAGCCCGTGCGGAGGCGGGTGTAGCTGCGCACGTCTACGACGGCCGCGGCACGCACGCTCCTCACCGTTCGTTCCGTTCCCTGCGATCTGCTGTCAAGGGGCGCCTCATCAGACCGCAGTCGGGGCGGCCAAACTGATCGGGTGATCGAGCCTCCACCGGGCGCGCAGATCGAGCGCACCGCGGAGGCGCGTTCGGCGGAGCGCGGCGGGGGCGAGCG
>JBIJDH010000012.1:0-229299 GCA_044344255.1 Myxococcota bacterium | reverse complement strand
TCCTCAAGCAGGAGACCTCGCGGAAGGTCGGCGTGAAGACGAAGCGCATGAGGGCGGGCTGGGACAACGAATACCTGCTCAAAGTAATTGGCGGATAAATGGGACGTTTAGATGCGATCGCCCTGCCGTAGTCGTCCAGCGTTCCGTTAAGGAAGCGGTGATCGTTCCGGTTAACGCTACCCGGTCGAACTGCGGAAATTCGCAAAATGTGGACCGGACCGTTCTCGACCGGCTTGCCCGAGTACCCGTTGCGGACCTCCCGCGCGGCTTGATCCACAGTCGCCCAACACCACCCCTCCGACAACGTCGGCAGCCCCTCCGTCTCCGGCTTCACAGGCTCCGCGTACTTCCCCCGCGCCCCGCTTTTCACCCAGGCGGCCTTCCGCTCGACAAGGATGCGCGCCAGCAGCATCGCCCCCGACTCGTATTCGCGCCCCTCGGCGCGGGCGAGCGCGACCTCGGTGGGCACCAGCCGACCCTCGACGGCGGCCTTGAGCACGCTCGCGCGGGCGCGCTTCAGGTTGGCCTTGGCGAGGGTCAGCGAAGCGACGGCGGCGTCGAGGCGGGAGAAGTGGGTCTCGATGGCGGCGACGATGCGGTGCTGGTCGGTAAGTGGGCGCAGGCGCACCGGCAGACCTTCAACCTTTGAAATACTGAGCGTGTGGAGACCGGACGTGGAGCTACCAACAGATTCGATCGCAGACCTGCCATCCGGTGAGAGTAGCCAGTAAAGTAGCCACTTCGCGCTAACTTGATTCGTCGGCCGAACCTTGATTAAGTGGTTCTGGTGGACACATCCATCGATCACTCCGGTCCAGATGGCAACTCGGCCGAGCTGGGACAGGCTTCCGTTTCCCTCGACCACCAGCAAGTCGCCTGGTCGCATCTCGACTCGGGCCAGCTCACTTTCCTGAATGCCAATGGTACCTATGTCATCAAGCTCCAAACGATTCGCGTAGACGTTCGCGACGGTAAGGTAGGGTCGGCGCAACGCCAGTCCGTCTCGCTTGGCGTTCTTCGTGAGTCCACCAGTGACTTCCGCTACGTCGCGAAGCATCAAGAGGGAAGCATCAGTCACGCCACCAACTCCCGGTTCAGCTCAGCCAAGATGCCGCCCCACTCTTCACCAGATGCCTCGTACATACGCCCCACCGCGCGGTCCTCGCAGTCCTCGGCCCGCACCTCCAGGTCGACCACGATACGTCCCCAGATGAGGCGCTCCGCCGCCGGTCGCCTCACGGCCCCACCGGCTCGGGCAGCCCGACGAGCTCCCACCGACCCGCGCGCCCCCGCACCGTCACCTGCACCTGCACGCCGTAGAACGGCCGCACGAGGTCCTCCATCACCGCGTCGCGCACCCGAATCCGATGCACCCCATCTTCGCTCTGAAGCTTGATCTGGTTCACCGCGACCGTCTCGTCGACCCCGCGCAGCTCGCCGACGAGGACCCGTGTTTCGCGGGGCCCGCCGCCGCGCGGCTCCGTTCCCGCTGTTCCTTCCGGTCGTTTGCGGAGCCGGACAACGGGGAGCGCGCCCCGCGTGGTCGCGCTGAGCACATCCACCGAGGTTACGCGCACCCCGTCTGGCGCCAATCGCATCGCGAGCGAGGCGAAGTTCTCGCGATAGACGCTGTCCGCAATCAAGGGGACGAGCGCCTCCTCCCCACCGACGCGGTAGGCCTCGAGACTTCGTCGCACCTCGTCCACAAGTGCGGCGTTCGCATCCCACATTTTGGCCTGTGCGCCGCCGAGCGTCACCTGTACGACCACGCTCCCCGCGGCATATTGGAGCCGGGGCTGAAGCTGCTCTGCGATCGCCTGTGGTGGCGGGCCCCGGCGGCGAAAGGTGGAGCCGGCCTGTCGCTCGGCCGTTCGGACGAGCGCGCTCCGGAGAGCAGCGACCCTCGGCTCGACATCCGCGGGATCGGCGCCCCCGAAGCCAACTTCGGGCCCCTCGAGGTGAAGGGAGATGCTGGATGTCGCGGTGGGCGGCGGCAGGGGCCGATGGAGCCGCAGCCTCGCCTCTTCCGCCACGGCGCGCAGCTCGGTCTTCACCCGGTCGGGCAGGCCACGGTCGGCCAGGCCGCAAGCGGCGAGGCGCTCCGCTTCGGAAGCATCCTCGGCCTCCAGGGCCAACCAGGCGGCGCTGCGGAACAGGATGCATCGAGAGGGCTGGGTGGGCTCGGCCTCGGCGGCGCGCCGCTCCATCTCCAAGGCCTGCGCGAAGAAGGCGAGCGCCGCTTCGTGGTCTCCGCGACGTCGTGCCAGGTCGCCCTCGTCGGCGGTCGCCATCGCTTCGTCGTGCAAGGTGGCGGTGTCGATCACGGTAGGCTCCGAACGATGGCGCGGGGGCCAGCGAAGCCCACCACCACCGCGAAGCCGGGTAACCCGGTCCCGCCGGCCTGAGCCTGCGCGACCTTCTGCGCCGCCCGTCGCTCCAACAAGTCAGCGGTCTCCCGGAGGATCCCGGACACTTCCAGGCAGGCGGTGCTCATGAAGGGGGGCGCCGCGCGGCTGGGCCCGAGGTACCAGTCGAAGCCCGTGCCCTTCCGAGACCGCCGCACCACCTCGTACGCCGTTCCATTTCGAATGAGCGCGAGGGCGATGGCGACCGCACCTTCCTCGGTCGTGCTCTGCAGGTCCGCACGCGAAGCCGCGCTGCGCGGGTCCAGCGGGTGCCATTTCACCTCCACCTTCGCCGAGTCCACCGCCAACTGGGCCCCTGTCTGGTGGCCTTGGTTCTCCAAGCAATGCGCCGCAGCCTCGGCGAGGTTGGCGCCCACCGCGGGGGTCAGGCAGGGCGTACCTTGCGCGAGCGCGCCGAGGTCAACGTGGGGCGGGGGTTGGAAGGTCACGCCACCAGCTCCCGGTTCAGGTCATCCACGATCCCCTCCAGCTCTTCCCCGAACAGGCTCCAGGCCTTCCCGAGCCCGCCCTTCTCTGCGAAGGGGGTGTCATCGAGGTCATCCTGCCGGACCTCCAGGTCGACCACGATGCGGTCGCGGATCAAGCCGAGCCAGACGCGCTGCTCGTCGGTGAAGGCGCGACCCTTGTTCGCCTGCTGCGCGAGCCAGTTCGTGTAGCGGGCGTCGGCCTGGTCCGCGTAGGAGACGAGCTCCTCATCCACCCCGAGGGCGTGTCGGGCGAGGCTGATGAGGTCGGTGAGCATCCGGCCGCGGGAGGCCCCGCGCACGCGACCCCGCTCCACCCGCTCGTAGGCGGCCCACAGGGCTTCGCGGGTCCACTGGCGGGGCGGGCGCTCGATCGCGTCGAGCAGCTCCAGGAGCTGCGGCCGAGTGGGGCGCTGGGCGTAGGGGCGGCTGTAGAGCACGGTCAGGGCGTCGAGGGCGTCCTTGTGCGCCTCGCAGAAGGCGGTGAAGGCGCTCACCAGAGCCTGATCGGCGCTGTAGTCGGGGGTGAGGTCGGGCCGGGCCCCGGCGCGGGTGAGGGAGTCGAGCGTCACCACGTCGATGAGCACGTCCTGGGCCTTTCGGACCTCGAGGAGCACTTCACAGAGCTTCGGGTCGTAGGCGATGGGCGCGGCGGCCTCCTCGCGCAGGGCGGCCTGGGCGGCCGCGGTCTGCTCGGTGGTCGGGGCGGTGCCGGGCGAGAGGCCGAAGAGGGCCCGGGCGTGCTCGTCTTCGCGGTCGGGGTCGAGGCGGTCGATGATCTCCGCCACCAACGCGCGCAGCGGCCGGCCTCCGCTCGCACCCTCCACACGCGCCTGCTGGGCGGCGCTCAGCAGGCGGTCCATCCGGTCGAGGCGGGCGGCCAGGGTGGAGAGGACGTCCTCGTCGCGGTTCCCGGCGCGCACGAGCTCGAGGAGCTTCTCGAAGCGGAGCGCGCGGTCGCGGTCGAGCGGTGGGTCCGCCTTGATGGACTCGACGACGCCCACACAGTCGACCACCACGAAGTGAGTCTTGGCGCGGACGCCCGGTGTCAGCGCCTGGAAATCGGCGTCGGGCATGACCCTCACCCCGCGCCCCTTCATCTGCTCATAGAGCCCCGCCGACTTCACCGAGCGCATGAACACGACACACTCGAGCGGCTTGATGTCGGTGCCAGTGGCGATCATGTCGACCGTGACGGCGATGCGCGGGTTGTAGCTGTTGCGGAAGTCCTGAATGGCCTGTTCGGGCTTGTGCGAAGCGGACGTTCGGACCGTGTCGCCGACCTGCCGCTCCGGCTTGTACGTGATCTTCACCGCCGCTTCGTTGGAGAGCGGCCACTGTTCACGTAATATGCGGAGGATGTCTTCGGCGTGGTCGTCTGACTTGGCGAAGATGAGCGTCTTTGGGATCTCGGTGCGGCCCGGGAAGATCTCGGTGAGCAGCTTGTCCTGGAAGGTCTTGAGTACGGTGCGGAGCTGGTCGGGCACCACGACGCTGCGGTCCAGGGCCGAAGCGGCGTAGGAGGTGTCCTCGTCGAGGGCCTCCCAGCGCAGCGCGCGGGTGGCGCGGTCGCGTCGACCGACGATGGTGTCGGGTTCGGCGAGCAGCATGGCGCCGTTGTCGGTTACGGCCGTCCGAATCTCGTAGACGGAGAAGGGCACGTTCACCTTGTCTCGGACGGCCTGCTCGTGCTTGTACTCGCTCACGAGGTTCCGGTTGAAAAAGGCAAAGGTGCGACCCGATGGGGTCGCGGTGAGCCCCACGATCGTACAGTCGAAGTATTCGAGGACCTGGATCCAGGTCGAGTAGATGGACCGGTGGCACTCGTCCACCACCACCACATCGAAGAACTCGGGCGGAAGCGTCGCATTGTAGGCGACGGGCGGCGGCTCGCGGACGAGCGCCGACCCGCTCCCCGAAAATGCCGAGCCCTCCTCCTGCTCCTCGTCAAATGTGGGCTCTCCCTTGAGGATGCTGTAGAGCCGCTGAATCGTCGTGATGACGACCTTGTTCACCGGATCGATCTTGTTCTGTGTGAGGTTGGTGACGTTGTAGAGCTCGGTGAACTTCCGGCCGTCGTCGGGGGTGGTGTAGGCCTGGAATTCCTTATTCGCCTGTCGGCCGAGGTTGGCGCGGTCGACGAGGAAGAGCACCCGCCGGGCGCCACCCTCCTTCACGAGGCGGTAGATCGACGAGATCGCGGTGAAGGTCTTGCCTGCGCCGGTCGCCATTTGGATGAGCGCCCGGGGCTTGCCGAGGCGAAAGCTCTCCTCCAGGTTCTGCACAGCTCGGATCTGGGCGGGCCACATCCCCGCCACGTTCAGCGGGGGTGCGAGGCACATCCGCCCTTGCAGGGTGGGAGCGGCCGGGGCGCCCGGCTTCGCGCTGCGGCGGTTGAGCTCGGCGTCAAACCAACCCCGGAGCCCAACCGGGCGGTGGAAGGAGAAGACCCTTCGGGCCCGAGGCTCCGGGTCGAGTCCGTTCGTGAACCAGGTCTCCACGCCGGTGCTCTCGTAGAGGAAGGGCAACGGCCGGATCGGCACCTGGAGGGGTTTCGGTGCTTTGGCAGCGTAGTCGCGGGTCTGCGCCTCGACGCTCGACAAGGTGACGCCGGCCCGCTTGGCCTCGATGACCCCCACGAGCTGGTTGCCGAGGAACAACAGGTAGTCCGCGGGGCCGGCGTGTGTCTGATATTCGCGGATGGCGACGCCGGGCGCGGCGGAGAGGTTCATCGCTGCACGATCCTGCACCGCCCAGCCCGAGGCGACGAGGAGACCGTCGATCTGCTGACGGGCGGCGGCTTCGGGGTGCTCGGTGGGCGGGCAGGGCATGTCGGGCCGGTGCGTGGGGGATCGTTAGTTCTCACATTCGCACAACCAGTTCAAGGGCTCCGCTCATTTGTCTTGGCGCGCCCGGGGTGGGCGCACTGTCCAAGGTGGAGCCCCTCCTTCGGGTCGCCCCCCGTCGCAATGGCCCCTTCATCCAACGAGGTACTCCACCACCGCCATCCAGGCTGGCGGCCCCACGAGGGCGGCGAGCACGACAAAGAAGGCGGCTTGCCAGGGAGTGGAGATGGCCGGCTCGGCCAGCACGGTGGCAAACATCGGGGCTCGGGTTTGGGGGGCAACGGGCGCGGTGGGGCGGCGGACAGCGACGGTCGAGGACAGGGTGGCAACGCGGGTCATGAGAGCCTCCAATATTTCCGGGGAGTGGCCCGGACGCAGAGACTGAATGCAACCGGCGTGCCAAGCACCGGGGTGCGTGTGGCGGGTGACCGCGCGGCGGTGGGGCTTCGAGGAGAATAGAGGGGAAAAGGGTGGAAGGGCGGTAGGGGAGGCGAGGTGGCTGTGGTGCGGCGGGCAGAGGGCGAACGATGCGGGTCGCTCGCCCTGACCTGCGCCTCACCGGGGCGGCCTCCGTGCTGAACAGATTGTCCCAGTTTGTGGCTCCGGTCGGTGTGCACCCGAGGCGCTCGTCGCCGCCCGCGCACCCGCCGAGTACATCATATTGATGGCACGCCTCCTCGCGGACGAGGAGGTCCTGCGCCGGCGTCACCCACCGGAACCGCCGATCAGCGAGGGAGGACGCCGGTAGCGCTCGCTGGCACGCGGCTTGCCATGTCCGCTGCACCTCTTGCACGGTGACCCCCATGATCCTCTCGATGCCCCTACGCCGCGCCCGGGCGACGCCAATGTTCTTCCTGTTCCTCTGTGCTTGTGGCGGGAAGGGGCCCGACTCCGGTGGCGGGGATGGGGGAGGGGATGGCGCAGACGGCGGCGACGGCGCCGACGGCGCGGACGGTGGGGATGACACGGTGGGCGGGGACACGGGCGTCGAGACAGTGCCGACGGTGCTCCTGGTCTCTCCGCTCGACGGCGGCTTGGACGCCCCGCTCAACGTGGCGGTGAGCGCCACCTTCAGCGAGAAGATGGATGCGAGCACGCTCACCACGGCGACGTTTACGCTCACGTCGGGGGAGGGCGCGGTGGAGGTGCTCGGGACCGTGATCGCCGAGGATCGTGCGGCGACCTTCTGGCCGGCTGCGCACCTGGAGAGCGGTACGCTCTACACCGCCACGCTCACCGTCGGAGTGGGCAGCGCCCACGGGGTGTCGCTCGCCGAGGCGACGGTCTGGACGTTCACGACCGGGGCGGCGCTGGCGCCGGGGCAGCCCGTCGAGCTTGGGCGGGCCGGGGAGTACGCGATCCTCGCGAAGAGCGGCATCTCCACGGTGCCCGGCTCGGCAGTGACCGGTGACCTTGGCCTCTCGCCGGCGGCGGCCTCGTACATCACCGGCTTCTCGCTCAGCGCCGACGCGACCAACGTGTTCTCCACGAGCCCGCAGGTGACCGGGAAGATCTACGCGGCGAACTACGCTGACCCGACGCCCGCCAACCTCACGGCCGCGGTGGGCGACCTCGGCACCGCGGCCACCGACGCGGCGGGGCGGGCCCCGGACTTCGTCGAGCACGGGGGCGGAGCGCTCGGGGGGATGACGCTGGCGCCGGGTGTGTACAAGTGGGGCACGGGCGTGTCCGTGGCGGCAGACCTCGCCCTCGATGGGTCGGGGACAGACGTCTGGGTCTTTCAAATCGCCCAAGACCTCGTGGTGTCGAGCGGCGTCCGCGTGAGCTTGTCGGGCGGCGCGCTGCCGGAGAACGTCTTCTGGCAGGTGAGCGGCTTCGTCGACCTCGGCACCACCGCCCACCTCGAGGGGATCCTCCTGTCCTCGACCTCGATCACGCTCCGCACCGGGGCCTCGGTGAACGGGCGGCTGCTGGCGCAGACCGCGGTCGTGATCGACAGCAGCACCATCGTCGCGCCCTGAGGCGGTCTATCGGCGCCCTGAGGCGGTCTATCGGCGCCCGGAGGGTCGGAGCGGCGGAGGGCCGAGCGCCTATCCCGCCCCGTGCTCCCGCTCCTGCCAGAGCTGGCTGGCGAGCTCGAGCTCGTGGCGGACGATGTGGTAGACGCCGGGATCGAAGGTGAGGGCGGTGTGGCCCACGCCCTTGACGGTGAGGTTCTTCATCGAGGACTCGCCCGGCCGCGGGCGGAGGACGCTGCACCACCAGGGACAGACCACGTCGCTCTTCGAGTAGAGGCTCGACAGGGGGATGTTGTGGGGGAAGGTGTCGTTGCGGAGGCCCTTCAAGACCCCCGAGCCGGGCAGCATCTCGAGGGGGCTCTGCGAGAGGAGGCCGCCGCCGAAGAGGGCCACGCCGAGCAGGGCCGTGGGGGTGCCGTGGTGCGGGGTGCCGAGCGTGATGAGCGACTTCACGCGGCGGTCGCCGCCGTGGTGCTGGATGTACTGGCGGGCGATGAGGCCGCCCTTGCTGTGGCCGATGACGTGGAAGCGCTGCAGGCCGTAGCGCTCGGAGATCCCCTCCACCTTGTCGGCGATCATCGTGGCGAGCTCGTTGATGGGGCGCGTGTTGTAGCGCCAGAGCAGGCCGCCGAGGTCAAAGGAGAGCACGCCGTAGCCATCGTGGCGGAGGCGGTCCTCCATCACCTCCCAGACGTTGCGGGTCTGGAAGAAGCCGTGGAGCAGCAGCACCGTCTCGGGGTAGCGGGCGAAGTCGCCGCGCTTCTGGATGCGGTTGCCAGGGATGTAGACCGACCGCAGGCTGCCGAGCTGGTCGCGGAGCTGACGGTAGAGGCCGATGGGGTTCGTGGGCTTGTTGACCATGGCCGGCGAGCATAGCGCAGATGTCGCCGCCGCACCGCGGAGGGGGCCGCAGGCCTCAGGAGTGCATGCGGAGGGGGCCGCCCCCCTCGAGGACAGCGGCCTCATGGGCGGCGAGCTCGGCGAGGCGGGGCCAGACGGCCTCGGCGGGGGCGCGCGCCAGGGCGAGGTCAACGTAGGTCATGTGGTGGCGGGCCTCGCTCGCCAGGAGGCCGCGGTAGAGGGCGGCGAGGGCGGGCTCCGGCAGGGCCTCGGCGAGGAGCTTCATCCGCTCGCAGGAGCGGGCCTCGATGAGGGCGCAGCAGAGCAGCGTGTCGACCAAGCGGTCTGGCTCGGGCTTCCGCGCCGCGGCCAGCAGGCGGGCGGCGTAGGGGGCGGGCTCGAGGCGGCGGAAAGAGAGGCCGCGCGCCTCGAGGTGGCCGAGCACGAGCTCGAAGTGGGCGAGCTCCTCCCGCGCCAGCGCCGAGAGGGGGGCCATCAGGCCGGCGTCATCGCCGTAGCGGTAGGTGAGGCTGATCGCCGTCGAGGCGGCCTTCCGCTCGCAGTGGGCGTGGTCGAGCAGGAGGAGGCCGATGTCGCCGAGGGCGGCGGCGAGCCAGTCGGGGTGGGTGTCAGCGGCGAGGTGCAGCACGGCCGCCCCCTAACCGGCGGTGCCCCTCGGCGGGGGGCGTGCTACCCTGGCCGAGAATGGAGGCAGCATGAAGACGCTCGGACTGATGGGTGTTGGAGGGCTCCGCGAGGCGGGGCTTCGTTCGGGGCTCCTGCTCGGCGCGGCCTTGCTGCTCGGCGCCTGCGGCGGCGACAAGGAGGAGGACTCCGGCACCGCACCCCCGCTCGGCGGGGACGGCGGCGACGACACGCAGGCCACCTGTGAGGGCACCGCCCCGGTCGTCGCCGAGCTGCGCTGCGAGAACACGGGGATCCAGAGCACGGCAGACTACGGCGACGTGGTCACGCTCACGCTCTGGGCCTCGGTCACCGACGAAGACGGCGACCTCAGCTCCTACCGCATGCAGGTCCACTTCGATGACGTGCCCGACGGCACCATCGACACGACCGACCCCGCCTTCCCCTCGAACACCGGCAACACCGGCACCTCGGAGTGCCAGGCCCACGAGGCGACGCTCGGCACGGTGCTGCTGCTCCGCGGCGGCGAGCCCTTCTTTGACACCCAGTACGAGTTCGGCATGGTCATCACCGACGCTGGCGGCCTCGACAGCAACCTCGGCCTCGTGACCTGCTACACCCCGACCATGACCGGCGAAGACGGGGGGCCCGGCGACACCGGGGTGTCGGGGTGAGCGGGCACGCCTATCGGGAGGCCGGCGTCGACATCGAGGCCGGCGACGCGGTGGTCGAGGGCATCCGCGGCCACGTCGCCCGCACGCGGCGGCCAGGGGTCATCGGAGACCTCGGCGGCTTCGGCGGGCTCTTCAGCCTGATGGGCCGCTTCCGCGACCCCGTGCTCGTGAGCGGCACCGACGGCGTGGGCACGAAGCTGCTCGTGGCCCAGCGGATGGGCGTGCACCACAGCATCGGCGTAGACCTCGTGGCGATGTGTGTCAACGACATCGTCACCTGTGGGGCCGAGCCGCTCTTCTTCCTCGATTATTTTGCCACGGGCCGCCTCTCTCCCGAGATCGCGGTGGGCGTGGTGGCGGGCATCGCGGATGGCTGCGTGCAGGCCGGCTGCGCCCTCATCGGCGGAGAGACGGCGGAGATGCCCGGTATGTATGGCCCGGGGCATTATGACCTCGCGGGCTTCGCCGTGGGCGCCGTCGAGCGCGAGCGCCTCGTAGACGGGGCGCGCATCGTCGCCGGAGACGCGGTGGTGGGCCTGCCCTCCTCGGGTGTCCACTCGAATGGATATTCGTTGGTGCGGCGCCTCGTCGATTCACTGGACTGGGCCGAGCACCACGGCCTCGACCGCCCGCTCGGCGAGGTGCTGCTCACGCCCACGCGCATCTATGTGCGGGAGGTGCTCGACCTGCTGGCGCACCACGACGTCCGCGGCCTCGTGCACATCACCGGGGCCGGGCTGCCGGGCAACATCCCGCGGGTGCTGCCGCCGGGGCTCGGTGTCGTGCTCGACCGCGGGAGCTGGGAGGAGCCGCCGATCTTTGACCTGCTGCGCCGCCTCGGCTCGCTCCGCGAGGCCGACATGCTCGACACCTTCAACTGTGGCCTCGGGATGGTGATCATCGTGCCGCAGGCCGAGGCCGAGGCCGTGGCCGCTCGGGCGGGGGGCCGCGTCGTCGGTCGGGTGGTCGAAGACACGCAGCAGGCCGTGGTCCTGAGCCCGTGAGCGCGGAGGCGGCCCCTGGCGCCGCGACGCGGCCCGTCCGCGTGGCCGTGCTGCTGAGCGGGTCGGGCAGCAACCTCGCCGCCCTGCTCGAGGGGCTGCGACAGACGGGCTCCGGCGCCCGCTGTGCGGTGGTGGTCTCCAACAAGCCGGACGCCTACGGGCTCGTACGCGCCGCCCAGGCGAACGTCCCTACGGCGCTGATCGATCACCGGGGCAAGAGCCGGGCCGCGATGGAGGCGGAGCTCGTCGCCTTGCTCCAGGCCTTCGAGGTCGACTGGGTGCTGCTCGCCGGCTTCATGCGGGTGCTCGGCCCCACCTTCCTCGACGCCTTCCCGGGGCGGGTGGTGAACATCCACCCCTCTCTCCTCCCCGCCTTCCCGGGGCTGCACGCCCAGCGACAGGCCTGGGCGGCGGGGGTGCGCGTGTCCGGGGCCACGGTGCACTTTGTGGACGCCGGGATGGACACCGGGCCGATCATCGCCCAGGGCGTGGTGGCCCTCCGCCCGGGCGACAGCGAGGAGCAGGTCCAGCAGCGGATCCTGGTCATGGAGCACAGGGTCTATCCGCTGGTGCTCCGCCTCATCGCCGAGGGCCGGCTGGCGCTCGTCGACGGTCGGGTCGAGGCCCGCCTGGCGCAGGGAGAGAGCCTCTGCCTGTGGGGGGAGGGCCCCTCCGGCGGGTCTGCCCCGCCCTCCGCCTGACCCCCGAGTGGCAGGGCGGGCCCGGGCTCAGCTCTGGGGCGGGTGTGCCCGCACGCGGTCGACGCTGATGACGCCGGAGATCTTCTCGAGGTTGCGCATCAGCTTGTTGAGCTGGTCGAGGTTGGTGACGCTCACCTGCAGCGTGAGCACGCCCTTGTCGTCCTCGAGCGGCGCGGCCTCCATGCGGCTCACGTTGATCGAGAGGGTCTTGCAGATGGCGCCGACGTCGGCGAGCATCCCGGGCTTGTTGCGGCAGATCACCCGCAGCTCGGCGGCGTGGGCGGAGCTCGCCGTCTTCTGCCACTCGACCGGGATGCGCCGCTCGGGCTCGAGGGCGAGGAGCTGGCTGCAGCCGGCGGCGTGCACCGTGATGCCGCGACCGCGCGTGATGTAGCCGGCGACGGCCTCGCCCGGGAGCGGGCTGCAGCAGCGGCCGTACGTGACCATCACGTCTTCGGTGCCGTTGATCAACACCGGGCTCTCGGCGCGGCTGGTGATCTTCTTGAAGAACTTGACGATCGGGTTGTTGGTGTCCTCCGGGGGCGCTTTGTTTACGTCCTCGGCGGGGATCATCTCCAGCAGCGCCTTCTCCATCGGCACGGTGCCGGTGGCGAGGGCGAGGTAGAGCTGCTCGACCGAGCGGTGTCCGAACTTCTTGGCCGCGGTGAGCAGCGTGCCGGCCTTGTGCAGCTTGGCGAAGGAGTGGCCCCGCTTCTTGAGCTCGTTGTCGAGCATCTCCCGGCCCAGGTGGCGGCCCTTCTCCCGCTCCTCCTCTCGGATGTATCGACGGATCCTGGACAGGGCCCGGCCGGTGCGGGCGATGTCGAGCCAGTCGCGGTTGGGCCGCTGCTCCGGCTTGGTGATGATCTCGATGGTGTCGCCCTCTTTGAGGACGTAGCGCATCGGGACTTGTCGACCGTTCACCCGCGCGCCGACACAGTGATCGCCGACCTCGCTGTGGATCGTGTAGGCGAAGTCGAGGACAGAGGCGCCCTGTGGGAAGAACTTGACGTCCCCCTTGGGCGTGAAGACAAAGATCTCGTTGGAGAACAGATCGACCTTGACCGTCTCGAGGAACTCCTGAGGGTCGGTGACCTCCTGGGCGGCCTCGAAGAGCTCGCGGAGGCGGGCGATCTTGTTGAGGTCTTCGCGGGAGAGGGCGAGGTGGCCCTCCTTGTAGCGCCAGTGGGCGGCGATGCCGTTCTCGGCCACCTGGTGCATCGCCGTGGTGCGGATCTGCACCTCGATCTGTCGGCCTTCGGGGCCGAGGACCACCGTGTGCAGTGACTGGTAGCCATTCGACTTGGGATTGGCGATGAAGTCTTTCAGCCGCTCGGGGACGTGGCGGTAGATCGAGTGAACGAGGCCCAGCGCGACGTAGCAGCTCCCGAGGTCAGGGACGAAGACCCGGAAGGCGAGGGCGTCGTGGACCTGCTCATACTCGAGGTTGTGGTCGCGCATCTTGCGGTAGATGCTGGCGAGGTGCTTGGGGCGGCCGGTGATGTCCGTGGCGAGGCCGCGCTCGAGGAGCTGGGCCTTCAGCGTCTGGGCGGTGCGGTCAATGTAGGCCTGTCGGTCAAGGGACTGTGCGCCGACCTTGGCCTCGAGGGTCGCGTAGATCTCGGGGTGTATGTAGTGGAAGCAGTGGTCTTCCAGCTCGGACTTCCAGCGCGACAGGCCGAGCCGATTGGCGATCGGCGCGTAGATGTCGAGGGTCTCCTGGGAGATCGCGCGCTGGCGGTCCGGGTTCATGTGCTCCATGGTGCGCATGTTGTGGAGCCGGTCTGCCAGCTTCACGAGGATCACCCGGATGTCCTTGGCCATCGCGAGCACGAGCTTGCGGAAGTTCTCGGCCGCGGCCTCTTGTTTGTTTCGGAACTCGAGCTTGCCGATCTTCGTGACGCCCTCGACCATGTCGGCGACGTCGGAGCCGAATTGCTCGCGGAGCTCGTCTTGGGTGGCGAGGCAGTCCTCCATCGTGTCGTGGAGCAGGGCCACGGAGATGGTGTCCACGTCCATGCGCAGCTCGGTCAAGATGCCGGCCACGGCGATGGGGTGGATGAGGTAGGGCTCGCCGCTCTTGCGGAGCTGCCCGGCGTGGGCCTTCGCCGAGTAGACGTAGGCGCGCATGACCAGATCAAGGTCAGCGTTCGGGGCGTAGGCGGAGATCGCGTCGAGGATGTTGTTCAGGCGCATGCGGTCGGGTGGGGGCGGGGCGGTCGATCAACAGGATCGGCCCGCGCGCGCTTCCTCCAGGCCCCCATCTTAGTCCCCAGGGGGGGCTCGGTCACGCCAGCGCGTCGAATTGGCTGAACCGCCGCTCAGCGACGGCGGTCAGCGATCCGAAGCCTCACATCGAGCAAGAGGCGGCGTCGTTGGCGGCCGAGGCGTAGCCCTCGCCGGACGAGTCGCCGCAGTCTGCGCCGCCGTAGGCGTCGGCGAGGCAGGTGAAGTAGCTGTCGTAGGAGCTGTCGGCGCCGGCGCAGGTGGTCTCGGGGTCCATCAGGTAGTCCGAGCCGTCCATGCCGAGGGCCTCGTAATAGTCCATCAGACAGCCGTTGATGGCGTCCACGTAGGCGGCGCAGGCGTCGCCGCCCCCGCCACCGTCGGCGCCGTCCGCCCCGTCGGCGCCATCGGAGCCGTCGGAGCCGTCGGTGCCATCCGCCCCGTCGGTGCCGTCGCCGCCGTCGCCGCCGACGGGCGCGGTGTCGGAGCCGCCGCCGCCAGCCCAGGTGCCGCCGCAGGCGGGGAGGGCGAGGAGGGCCGAGAAGAGGGCGGAGGAGAGGGCGATACTGCGGATGGTCATGGCGGCTCCACGAAGGGATGGGGGGCTAACTGGCCGAGGGGTCGGCGGACAGGGAGCGGCGGAGGGCGGCCTCGAGGGCCGCGGGGTCACGGACGCTGTCCCAGTCGAGCTGAAAGCGGGCGAGGTACTTGCGGAGGCGGTCCGCGTCGTTCACGGAGCTCCGACGCGCCCGCGAGACGGCGAAGAGGCGGCGTCCGGCCATGGAGAGGGTAGCTGAAGCGCGGCAGACCCGCACCACCTCGGCGAGCTGCACCGCCTCGAAGCGGTCAAGCTCCACCCCCTCCGGCAGGACCGCGCCGACCGGGGAGGAGGGCTCCGGGGCGGCGTCCTCGGGGGGGCCCCAGGCGGCGAGCAGGCGGCGGCGCTCCGCCTCCACCTCACCCTCCGAGATGCGCCCCGCCGGCGCCAACGTCGCCATTCGCCGCACCGCGCTGCCGAGATCGCGGAAGTTGCGGCTCCAGCGGCCCTCGGGGCCGGTCGCGAAACGGAGGAAGCGGGCCCGCGCCTCGCGGTTCAGGGTGACCCGCTGTCCGAGCTCGCGGCTCACCCGCTGGAGCTCGTAGTCGAGGTTGGGCTGCAGATCTTCGAGGCGCTCGCGGAGGCCGGGGAGGCGGAAGGTCCAGGTGTCGATGCGGGCGAGGAGGTCTTCGCGGAAGCGCCCGGCGCGCACGGCCAGCGAGAGGTCGCGGTGGGTGCCGACGATGAGCTGGAATTCGACCTTGACCTCTTTGTCGGAGCCGACAGGGCGGAAGCGCCCCTCCTCGACCGCGTGCAGCAGCATGGCCTGCTCCTCCATGCCGAGCTCGCCCACCTCATCGAGGAAGAGCAGCCCCCCGTCGGCCTCTTGGAGGAGGCCCGCCCGCGCCGAGACGGCGCCGGTGAAGGCCCCGCGGGCGTGCCCGAAGAGGGCGGACATCGCCCCGTCGCCGCGGAGGGTGGCGCAGTTGACCTCGACGAAGGCCTCGCCCACCCGTCGCTTCTGGCGGCGGAGGGCGTGAATACGACGGGCGAGGCTCGACTTTCCGGCCCCGGTGGGCCCCTGCAGGAGGATCGGGGCCTGAGAGCGGAGGGCCACCAGCTCGATCTCCTCGATGAGCTGGTTGAAGGCAGCGTTTTGTGTCTGGATGCCGTCCTTCAGGAGGTCAGCCGCCACCTCGCGGTCGTCCTTGTGGCGGCGGGCGATGGAGTCGTACCGGCGGAGGTCGAGGTCGATGAGGGTGGCGCGACCGCGGCCGACCTCGGCGCCGGGCTCGGTGTCGGGGGCGCTCTGCAGGAGCCGGCCGGGGAGCTCGCGCGACTCGGTGAGGAGGAAGAGGCAGATCTGGGCGACGTGGGTGCCGGTGGAGATGTGGACGAGGAGGTCGTCTTGCTCGGGGTCAAAGCGGCAGGCGCGGGCGATGGTGAGCAGGGTGCTGTAGACCCCGGCGAAGTCCCAGGGGTCGTCCTGCTCCATCGGGTGGGTGCGGACCTCGGTGTGAGGGCTCACCTGGGCGATGTCGGCCACGACGCGTTCTGCGAGGGGGCGGTGAGCCGCCGAGTAGAGGAGCTCAAGGCGGTCGAGCGGGAGGTCAGGCTGGCTACATATGGCGATGTTTGGCCGCCAACGCCGCCAGCGCCGCTCTCCGAAGCCCTCGTCGAGGGTGGTTCCGAGGATGCTGAAGGCCACCCGGCGGCGCGGCTGATTCATTGGTATCGCTCCTGCGCTCACCCTATCGTGTCGTGAAGAGGCGCGGGTCAGAAGGGCAGGGGATAGGCGGCTCGGAGCCGCTGGCACGCGCCGTGCTTTGGTGTGGCCTGTCCTGGCGGCCGACGAGCGGACCGCAGGAGGAGGATCCCATGGCCGCGTACGATGTGGTGAGCGCCCCCAACCAGGGCATCGTGAAGAGCTGGACCCGCGGGGTGCCTGTCGAGGCCGCCGCGACGGAGCAGCTCAAGAACCTCGCCAGCCTGCCCTTCGTCGGCCCCTGGGTGGCCGCGATGCCCGACACCCACTGGGGGAACGGGGCGGCGGTGGGCTCGGTGATCCCTTCGGCCAAGGCCATCATCCCCGCCGCGGTCGGCGTCGACCTCGGCTGCGGCATGATCGCCACCCGCACGAGCCTGCGGGCCGCCGATCTGCCCACCTCGCTCGCCAGCATCCGGGCGGGCATCGAGGCCGCCGTGCCCCATGGCCGCTCGGTGAGCCGCGGCGGTGTCGACCGGGGCGCCTGGAGCGACGTGCCCGCCGAGGTCGACGCCGCCTGGGCCACCCTCGCCCCGCGCTTCGATCGTATCATGGAGGCCCACCCCGGCATCGGCCGCTCGAACCAGCGCAGCCACCTCGGCACGCTCGGCACGGGCAACCACTTCATCGAGCTCTGCATCGACGAGGCCGACCAGGTCTGGCTGATGTTGCACTCGGGCTCGCGCGGGGTCGGCAACGCGATCGGCCGCTACTTCATCGACAAGGCGAAGGAGGAGATGACCCGCTGGTTCGTGCAGCTCCCCGACCAGAACCTCGCCTACCTCTCCGAGGGCTCCGCCTACTTCGACGACTACGTCGACGCGGTGCGCTGGGCGCAGGACTTCGCCAGCCTCAACCGGGAGCTGATGATGCGCGCCGCGCTCCGTGCCCTCGCCGCCACCCCCGGCCTGCCGCCCTTCGCGGCGCGCCTCGAGGCCGTGAATTGCCACCACAACTACATCTCCCGCGAGTCGCATTACGGCCGCGACCTCTGGGTCACCCGCAAGGGGGCCGTGCGCGCCGGCGCCGGTGAGCTCGGCATCATCCCGGGGTCGATGGGCGCCCGCTCCTTCATCGTGCGCGGGAAGGGGAACGCCGAGAGCTTCTGCTCCTGCTCCCACGGGGCCGGGCGGGCGATGTCTCGCACCGAGGCCCGCCGCCGCTTCACCCTCGCCGATCACGCGGCGGCGACGGCCGGCGTCGAGTGCCGGAAGGACGCCGACGTGATCGACGAGACGCCAGCCGCCTACAAGGACATCGACGCCGTGATGGCGGCCCAGGCCGATCTCGTCGAGGTCGTGCACACCCTCAAGCAGGTCGTCTGCGTCAAGGGCTGAGGCGGCGCCGACGGCGGAGGGCGGGGCCCAACAGGAGGCCGATCAGCAGCGGGGCGAGGGGCGCGCGGGCGGAGGCGGGGGCGGGGGCGGGGGGCACCGCCGAGCAGCCCCCGCCGCCGAGGAGCTCCCCCATCGGCGTGAGGGCGGCGGGGATGCAGTCGGGGTCGGCCTCGCAGAAGGTGTCGCAGACCCCGTCTCCATAGCGGCCGTTGGCCTCGCAGAGGTCTCGCGTGCCGTGGGCCAGCTCCACCTGCTCGAGCACGAAGTCGGCCACGGAGTCGACGCGGGTGCTGCCGGACTCCTGGCGGCAGGCGGCGTCGCCCCAGGAGTGGATGGCCCACTGCGTCCAGCGGCCGTCAGCCTCCTGCACCATCTGTGGGCCGCCGGAGTCGCCGCTGCAGATCTGGCCCTCCCCCTCGCGGGCCTTGCCGAGGCTGTAGAGGAAGGTCTCGTCGATCCGGTCGAGGGAGAGCTCGACCGAGCGCTTGACGCCGGAGTCCTGCCGGTTGCCCCCGGTGATGCCGAAGCCCACCGAGGTCATCGTGGTGCCGAGGTCTTCCTCGGCGATGGGCAGGAGGTTCGCCCAGATGACCTCACCCTCGTAGTCTTCGGCGAGGATCGCGACCGCGGCGTCGTTCTCACCGAGGGTGACCCCGTTCTCGAGGGGGACGTAGCCCGGGTGGGTGGCGAAGGCCGTGAAGCCGATGAGTTCATCGGGATCGGTGACGTCGGCCCCGAAGAAGGCCTTGCCGAGCGATACGATGAGCTCGGGGGCGAGATCGGCCCCGCAGTGGGCCGCCGAGAGCACCACCCGCGGCGTGATCAGGCTGGCCGTGCAGACGGCGAGGGTGGTCTGGCCGAGCTGGGCGCCGATCGCGATCACGCCCGGGAAGCCGGCCTCTTCGGCGCCGTTGACGATCTTCGGCGCCACCTCGGCGGCGATCGCCTGAGGGCCCAGGGCGAGGCCGGTGAGGAGGAGGAGCATCGCGGGCCGCTCAGCGGCGACGGCGGAGGGTGAGGAGCCCTCCGACGGCGGCCAGGGCGCCCCAGAGCCCGAGCGGGGCCTCGCTGGACGCGCAGCCGCAGCCGGCCTTCCCACCGCCGCCCTTGCCGTCGGCGCCGCCCTCCTCGGTGGGGTCCTCCTCCTCGATGGGGAGGGGGGCCTGGATCAGGCCGGGGACGTCGCACCAGGCGCGGGTGCCGTCCTCGCAGCGCGAGGTCATCTCGGCCTCGATCCACTCGAGGTAGCCGTCGACGCGGGTGTCGACGCCGCCCTTGTTCTTGCAGTCGGACATGTCGTAGGAGTGGGAGGTCACGCCGATGAGCCGGCGGGGGTCCTCCGAGTCGCTCTCGACGTTCATGAAGGTGGGGCCGCCGGAGTCGCCGTGGCACTTGCGCACGTCCTCCTCCTCGGGGCCCACCTGGAACTCGTACTCGTCGAGCTCGCCGATGATCGAGCTGCCCATCATCTTGATCGCGTAGGTGCCAGCGGGGGGCGCCGTGGAGCCGGAGGTGGCGGTCTGCTGGCCCCAGCCGACGATCTCGACCTCGTTGCCCTCGAGGAGCTGGTCGCGCTCCTCGGCGGTGATCACGTAGGCGGGCGTGACGTCGAGCACCGGCTCCTCGAGGAAGAGGAGCGCGATGTCGTAGTTCTTCGCCGTGCCCATCTGCATGCGGAAGATGTCGAAGTCTTCGTTCTTGACCCAGTCCCAGGCGGCGACGGTGTCCTCCGGCCAGTCGGTGGCCCGGCCGGTGCCGTCGTAGTCGGTGAGGTCCGCCTGGCGGGTCCAGCCGATGGCCTTGATGTCCATCGTGCCCTGGCCCTGGGTGAAGGCGTCCTCGTCCATGCAGTGGGCGGCCAGCATCACCACGTCGGGGGCGATGAGGGTGGAGCTGCAGATGAGGGCGTTGTACGGGAAGTTCCCGTAGCCGGGAATCTTGAGGGTGGCGTCCATCAGCATGCCGCCGGTCATCGGGTAGTCCGACTCGGTGGCCTCGACGCCGTTGATGATGCCCATCGGCCCGCCCGGGCTGCCGAGGGAGGGCAAGGTGCCGACCCCGATCGAGGGCTCGAGCGCGCGGTCCCCCTCGAGGGGCTCCGCGGCCGTGACGCTGCCCGACAACACGAGGGCGAGGGCGGCTGCGGTCTGGCCCGCGCGGGAGAGGAGGACGGGGCAAGCGCGGAGGGTCATGGGCACCTCGGGACGGGTACGTAGGGCTACACGGACCGTCGGGCGTCCGCAAGCAGAACCGCCGGTGTTGACCGGCTCCAGACGCCCACCGGGGGCCGGGATATGCGAAGGCCCATGAGCGACCCCACTGACCTGCCCGTCGTCGTCCTGCCTGCGCCCTCCGCACCCGCCGCGCCCGTCGCACCTGTCGTCCTTGGGGCAGAGGGTGCGATCCAGATCCCGCTCCTCCAGGTGGCCGAGCGCTGGGAGTCCGCCGCCACCCAGGTGGCCCGGAACCTCGATCAGGACTTGATCCTCGCCTTCGTGGGAGCCGCGTCGTCTGGCAAGGACGCCGCTATCAACGCCATCTTCGGGGTGGACTTCGGGCAGATCGACCCCATCCCCGGCAGCACCAGCGAGCTCAAGGCGATCCGCCTTGACGGGGCCGGGCGGGTCATCGTCGTCAACGCGCCCGGCTTCGGAGATCTGCGCCCGGAGGTCGAGGCCGCCACCCGCCGCTTCCTCGCCCGGGTCGACGCTGCGATCTACCTCGTCAATTGTGACGGTGGCGCCACCATTGACGACCGACACAACCTCGACGCCATCAAGGCGATGGGCCGCCCCGTGCTGGTCGCGCTCAACAAGATCGACCTCATCCGGCCCTACCAGCAGGATGAGTTCGTGCGCGCCACCCTCGGGCAGCTCGGCGTCGACAAGAAGGGGGCGGTGGTCACCGCCTTTGACCCCATGCCCGCTTTGGCTGAGCACCCGATCGGCGTCGAGCAGGTGGTGGAGTGGATCGTCGCCACGCTCCAAGGGGGAGGGAAAGACCTCCTCTTCGCCAAGCAGCTCCGCAACAAGGCGGCGGCCTGTGAGCCCGTGATCCGCGTGGCGGCGCGGCGGGCGGCCCTCGCGGGGGCCATCCCCGTCCCCGGCGCAGACCTCGCGGCCGTCACGGCGGTGCACGTCAAGCTGATCAGCGACGTCGCCACCATCTACGAGGTGCCGCTGTCCGAGAACATCGCGATGTTCATCCTCGGAGAGGTGCTGGCCGGCGCCGGCAAGGGCTTCGTTCGCTGGGGCATGGAGGGCCTGAAGGCGGCGGGCTGGCTGCCGGGCGGGCAGCTCGGAGAGCTGGCGGCCAGCGCGATCGGCGCCACGGTGGCCAGCGCCAGCACCTACGGCGTCGGCCGCGCCGCCATCGTCTACATGGAGAACACCGCCAAGGGCAAGCAGGTCTCGGGCGCCGAGCTCCGCAACGTCTTCGACACCGAAGCGATGGCCTGGAAGGACCGAGAGGCAGCCCAGCGCGGATGAGCGACCTCCCGGCCCCCATCCTGCCCCTCGGCGAGGTCCTTCGCCGCTGCCACCGCGACGAGCTGGTGCCCTTGGCGAGCGCGCTCAAGCTGCCGGTGGGCAGCCGCGGTCGGGACGCGATGGCCACCGCGGTGGAGCGCACGCTGCGCGCCGCCGGCGCCGCCGAGATCGGCAACCTCGTGCTCCGAAAGGGAGAGGGCCCCCCCTACCTGGAGGTGGTCGCCGGCCTCGCCCGCCGCCTCGGCATCGTCCCCGCCGAGACGGCCCCCGAGACAGAGCGGCGCATCCTCGCCTGGTGGCGGCAGAACGGCCAACCTCGACCCACGGAGCGGAGCCGCATCGACGGGCTGCTGGGCATGAACGCCCTCGAGCGGCTGCGGGACATGCCCCCCGAAGACGTGAAGTCCCCCGTGAAGGTCGTGGGGAGCGCGCTGCTCCTCATCTTGATGCGCGGCTTCTTGTTCTTCCTCGGGCCGGTCATCGCGATGCGGCTCATCTGGTGGCTGGCCCACCCCCGCGACGCCATCCTCCTGCCGGCCGTGCTGGCCCTGGCCGAGCTCCGCGCCACCGTCGATCGGCGCTTCACCGTCGGCCTGCTCGGGCCCCCATCCGTCGGGAAGGACGCCGCGGTCAAGGCCCTCTTCGGCCTCGACACCGGCAACGTGAGCCCGATCGCCGGCTCGACCAAGACGGTGAGCATCTTCCCGATCCCCGGCGCCGATGGCCTCGAGGTGGTCAACACGCCGGGGCTCGGCGACGTGGTGCAGGCGCTCACCGAAGAGACCCGCGGTGTGCTCGATCACATCGACGTCTTCATCTTCCTCGTCAACGCGCAGGGCGGCGTCCGCACCCGCGAGAAAGAGGAGTGGGCCCGCTGCTCGGCCCGCCGGCGCCCCGTGCTCGTGGTGGTCAACAAGATCGACACCCTCAAGCTGGCCGACCGCGAGCGCTTCGTCGCCGACACCGCGGTGAAGCTCGGTGTCCCCCGGGAGCAGGTGGTGGCCGCCTCCTTCGATCCGCTCCCGCAGCTGATGCCGGCGCCGATGGGCATCGAGCCGGTGCGGGCGTGGCTGGTCGCCCGCATCGCCGAGACCGGGCGTCCGACCCGCTGGTTGAGCGATCCGGCCCCGAGCGGCCCCGCGGCGCCTGCGGCCTCCGAGCCTCCCGCGTCGACCTCGTAGGGCCGCGCGGTCCGGCGCCTACTGGAGCGTGTAGGTGTTGTAGACCATGTCCTGCCAGACGAGCTCGCACGAGACCGGCGACGCGCCGAGCGCCTCGAGGGTGAGGCCGAGGTCGCCCACGACGGTGACACGGCCCAAGGGGGGGATGTCCTCACCGTCCACCTGGGTCCCCTCTTCGTCCCACCCGTAACAGTAGATCGACCAGGCATCGCCGGGGACCGTACAGCCCCCCTGCTGCGAGATGATCTCCGCTGAGACGGTGGCCCGGGAGCTGGGATCATCGTCGGGATCACCGACCAGGGCGACGTCACCGAAGCCGAGGGGGCTGTAGCTGTCGGGCGTGCAGCTCTCCCCGTCCGCTCCGCCGCTCCCCGAGTCGCCGCCCTTCGAGCCCAGGTGGCAGGCTGCGAGGAGGACGAGGGTGTGGGCGCAGATCAGCGAGGTCGAGGTGGGGGCCAGGCGTGCGGAGGGGGTGGTCATCAGAGCGCTCCTCTTACGGGTCTATCCACGCTCCAGGGCTCCCGGACGGGAAGGGGGATACACTGCTCTGGGGACCGATGATGTACCGAACCGTCAGGCTCCTTCTCCTCGGTGGGCTCTGGGCCACCTGCATCGTCACCCTCGGCGGCGGGCCGCTCGGCTGCGCGCCCAAGGCCGCGTCCGTGGGCATCAAGACGGTGCTCCTCTCCCCCCCCCTCGACGAGGGGCCTCCCGACTTCGTCCTCATCGGCGAGTGTGAGGAGGGCAAGGCTGCGAGCTGCACCGCCCTCGGCCGACGATACGAAGCGGCGATGGAGCAGGCCTGCTCGCGCGGCGCCTTCTCTGCCTGCGACGCGATCATCGAGGCCAGCCGAGGCGGCTCGCAGATGGCGAACCCGACCGAGGCCCGCGCCGCGTACCAGCGCGCCTGTGGGCGCGGCCATGCTCCGGGCTGCGACGCCGCGAAGCTCGCCCTGGCGGCAGATCCTACCGCTCAGCGCTGCGCGGGGGTCTCCCTTCGCTTGCGGGTCGCGCGGGAGGGGCTCACCGTGCTGGGGGCGGACGCCTTCCTCCACCCCGCCGCGCGGAGCTGCGGCGTCGGGGCCGGGCCGGCCTGTCCTCCAGACCTCACCTGCGGCGGCCCGAACGGCTGCTTGCAGCCCTCCGCCAAGGAGTGGGTCGCGATGGCCGCCACCCTCGGCAAGGTGCGTCAGGCCTGCCCGACGGTAGAGAGCCTCACCCTCTTCGCAGCCGACGAGGTGCCGGCCAGCACCCTCCGCGAGGCCGCGAGTCGGCTCGCTGGGGGGGATCAGCCCGTCTTCAAGGACATCTTCGTCGAGGGGGCTCCATGATGACCCTGCTGTGGCTGGTGCTCAGCCTCCCGGCGGCCTACGCCGATCCCCGTGACCCTGTCGCCGAGCTCAGCTCCTTCTGTCAAAACGGCGACTCCTCCTCCTGCCTGATGTTGGCGGTGCGGGGGCGCCAGGCGCTGAGCTTCTACCGCCAGGGCTGCGAGATGGGCGACCCCCTCGGCTGCATGCGCCTCGGCTCGGCCTTCGAGCCCAACCAGGGCCAGCGGGCCCGACGGCGTGTGGTGGAGCTCCAGCAGGCGGGCTGCACGGAGGGCCACGTTGAGCTCTGCGGTGCGGCGGGGATGTCCTTCCTCGATCGCCGCAGCCCGGCTCCACACGACGCCGAGAGAGGCGTCCAGCTGCTCACCGCGGCCTGCCTGGGCGGCGACATGAACGCCTGCTCGCTGGTGGAGGCCCTGGAGCCGAAGGAGGTGCGGGTCAGCCGAGAGAGGGTCGAGGTGGACGGTAAGGTCGCCGCCACCGTCGAGCTCCGCGGCGGCCTGCCAGCGCTGCGCGTCGACGATCTGGAGGGTGGGCAGGTCACGGCCTTGAAGCGGGCCCTCGAGCCCGCCTCCGGCTGGCTGCGGCAGACCACCCAGGCCCTCGGTGGCTCGACCACGGGCGTCTCCGGGCAGGTGCGGCTCATCACCGGCGCCGACGTGCCCTTCTCTGTGCTCGAGCCCGTGCTGCTGACCCTCGAGGCGAGCGGCTTCCGAGATGTCCGGGTCGTGGTGAGCGGCCCGGAGGGCGATGCGGTGGCCGATCTGTCCCTCCCGGTCGGCCTCGCCCTGCGCAGCCTGCCGCCGCCGAACGCGGAGATGGTGGAGCGAGAGCGCATCCGCGCGGTGATGCTCGGCCAGTCTCGCGCGTTTCGCCGCTGTTATGAGCTGCGCCTCCTGCACGACCCGACGCTGCAGGGCCGGCTGCTGATCGACTTCACGATCCAGCCCGACGGCTCGGCGGCTGAGCTCCACACGGCGGTGAACACCCTCTCCGATCCGGAGGTCGCGGGCTGCGTGGAGGAGCAGATCCGCGGGCTGACCTTCCCCCGCCCCGCCGACAAGCAGCCGATCCCGATCAGCTACCCCTTCACCTTCTCGCCCTGAGCGCATGGAGGGTCGGGGGAGCCCGGCAGAGGGGGCGTGGGGCAAAAAGAGAGGGCGCGGGGCAAAAGAAAACAGGAGCCCGAGGGCTCCTGTTGGAGACTGCCGGGAGGGCTGATGCCCCCGCCGGCGGTCACACCGACGCCGGGATCACTGGAGGAGGTTGATCACGGACTGGTTGATGTTCTTGGCCTGGGCGAGGGCGGCCACACCAGACTGCTGGAGGATCTGCAGCTTGGAGAGCTCGGCCGTCTCGTCGGCGAAGTCGAGGTCGCGGATCCGGCTCTCGGCCGAGGCCAGGGCCTCGTAGTAGGTCTGAGCGTTCGCGAGCGTGTTGTCCAGGCGGTTCTGGACCGCACCGAAGGAGGCGCGCAGCGAGTTGACCGACGTGAGGGCGGTGTCGATGACGTCGAGGGACAGCCGCGCCTGGGTGGAGGAGGTCAGCGAGACGGTGCCGGCGTTGAGGCCGAGACCGGTGCTGGCCGTGAGGTCACCGAGGTGGATGCTGATCTGGCTGATCATCGTCGAGCTGGTCGTGCCGACCTGCACCGCGAGATCGGTGGTGGAGTTGGTGAGATCCACACCGTTGAACTGGGTGGAGGCCGCGATCCGGTCGATCTCGCTCAGGAGCTCGTCGTACTCGTCACCGATGTAGGAGCGCTCCTGATCGCTCAGGGTCTCCGAGGCGCTCTGGACGGCGAGCTCGCGGACGCGCTGGAGGATGTTGGTGATCTCGTCGGCGGCCGTCTCGGCGGTCTGGATGATGGAGACACCGTCGTTGGTGTTCCGCATGGCCTGACGGAGGCTGATGCTGGTGGTCTCAAGGGCGTTCGCGACGCCCATACCGGCCGCGTCATCTGCCGCGCTGTTGATGCGCAGTCCGCTGGAGACCCGAAGCAGCGACTTCTGCAACTTCTTGGTGGTCTTGTTCAGCGCGCCAGACGATGTGATGGCCGCGATGTTGGTGCGTACCGTCAGAGCCATGAAGGGAGCCTCCTGAATGGATGATTGAAGATCTGGATTCTCTGCCGCCGCAAGAATCCCGAGAGTAAATGTCGTTGTCGCGCTATCGGCTGGTCTGAGGTCGCGATTAAGGTCGCCTCGAAAATTTTCTCGATCTTCTTGGGGTCGCGCTTCCCTGGTTCACACAGCGTCTGCCGCCGCGTTGCCATCCTACTCCGAATCGCCGGCCTGCCGCCAGCGGGGACCTTCAGCGAGCCTCCGTGGAGGCACGATCCGGTCTCCCGCCGGGTTGGTCAGCCGACCCACAGCCGGAGGAGGGTGTTCATGAGCCGCCCGTACGGAGGCAGGAGGAGGGCGGTCCCCGCGAGCCGGCTCTGCGAGAACACGCTTCGGAAGTGAGAGAGCGTACGGAAGCCCTCATAGCCGTGGTAGGCGCCGAGACCGGAGGGACCGACCCCACCGAAGGGGAGCTCATTCTGAGCCTGGTGCACCAGCACGTCGTTCAAGGTCACGCCGCCGGAGCGTGTCTTCTTCAGGACCTCGTCGCAGCGCTTGCCGCTGCGGTCGAAGTAGTAGAGGGCGAGCGGGCGCGGTCGGGCGTTGATGTAGCGCAGCGCGGCGGGGAGGTCGTCGTAGCCGACGATCGGGAGGACCGGGCCGAAGATCTCCTCCTGCATCACCGCCATCTCGTCGGTCACACCGAGGAGCAGGGTGGGGAAGAACCTGCGGGATCCTTCGCCGATCGTCTCGGAGGCGGGGTTGATCTCGATCACCTTGGCGCCACGGCCGCGGGCGTCTTCCACCAGCCGGGTGAGGCGTCGGTGGTGGTGCTCGTTGATGATGCTGGTGTAGTCGGGATTCTCGACGATCTTGGGGTAGGCCTTGGTGACGGTGGCCTGGAAGGCCGTGGCGAAGGCCTCTACTTGATCCTTCGGCACCAGGGCGTAGTCCGGGGCGATGCAGATCTGCCCGGCGTTGAGCAGCTTGCCGGCGGCGCACCGCTCCGCCGCCTTGGTGATGGAGAAGCTCTCGTGCACCAGGAGCGGCGACTTCCCGCCGAGCTCCAAGGTCACCGGGGTCAGGCGCTCAGCGGCGGCCTGCATCACGAGCGAGCCCACGCGAGTGGAGCCCGTGAACAGGATGTGGTCGAGGGGGAGCCGGCTGAAGTGAGCCGCCAGCGCGCCGTCTCCCACCACCATACGGACGATGGAGGCGTCCGCCGCGTCGTTCAGGATCTTGGCCACCACGGCGTTCGTGTTCGGCGTGAACTCGGATGGCTTGATCAGCACCCGATTCCCGGCGGCGATCGCCGGCACAAGCGGGGACAGCGTGAGCTGCACCGGGAAGTTCCAGGGGGCCATGATCCCCACGACGCCCTTCGCCTGGGGGAGCACCTTCCCCGTGCCGGGCTGGAACTGCCAGCCGACCTCTGCGATCCGCGGCTCCATCCACTCGGCGAGGTGCTCGCGGGTGTGCTTGATCTCCTCCACGACGGTCCAGACCTCGGCGAGGATGCTCTCGTGGCGGCTCCGGCCGCCGAAGTCGGCGTGGAGGGCGTCTGCGATCTCCTCCTTTCGAGCCCGGATCGCCTTGAGCAAGCGCCCGAGGACGTCCATCCGCTTGGCGTAGGGCAGCTCTCCGTCGGTGTCCCAAGCGGATCGGAGCGCGGCGTAGGCGGTGTTGAGGGCGTCGAGCTCGGAGGGGCGCTCGCCTGCCTCAAGGGTCGCTTGGGAGTGGGCGAGCGCGGAGGGCGGCGCGAGGGTCATGGACATTCCGGGGAGGTCAGCGAACTTGTATCGAGACGAGGCCTATTCCTCGCTCTTCTCGCGGAGCTTGTCGAGGTTGGGGGTGGGCGTCTGAAGCGAGACCCCCGGGCGGGGGTGCGCCGCGCCCTCCCCGATGTTCAGCGTGGGGTGGAGCGGATCGAAGGGCCCGCTCGCGCTGTGCGCCGCTCGACTGCCGCCTCCCGGATGGAAGTCCGTGGCAGACGGCGTCGTGCCGCCGGTGGAGCTGGCGCTCACCGGCGCGGCGCCTTGATCTCCGAGGTGATGCTCCCCGGGCCGCCCGGTCCCGGATGCCCCGAGGCCGGAGAGGTGGACGCCCGACGGGGCGGCGCTGGACCCCGCGCCCGGGGCCGATCCGCCGCCCGACGAAGACCCGCCGCTGAAGGACCCGCTGGAAGAGCCGCCTCCCGACGAGCTCGACGACGAGGAGCCGCCTCCCGAGGAGCCGCCTCCCGAGGAGCCGCCTCCCGAGGAGCCCCCGGAGGAGCCCGACGACGAGGAGCCGCTCGACGTGGGGCCGGTCGAGGCTCCGCCGCTCGACGAAGAGCCGCTCGACGAAGACGTCGCGCCCGACGAGGTCGAGCCAGCGCCGGCGCTGCTGGAGCCACCGCCGAGGCCCCCGGAGGAGCTCCCGGTCGGTCCACCGCTGGAGCCGGAGCTGGCGCTCGCGCCACCCCCCGAAGAAGCTCCGGAGGAAGCGCCGGTCGAGCCGCCGGAGGAGGTTGGGCCTGCGCCGCCGCCGTGTGCGCTCCCGCTCGAGCGAGCGCCGGGCGCCGTGCTCCCGGTCGGCGCAGCGCCGCCGCTGCTGGTCGTCGCGCCAGTCGAGCCGCCGCCGGTGGAGCCGCCGCCGGTGGAGCCGCCGCCGGTGGTGGTGCCGCCGGTGGAGCCGCCGCCGGTGGAGCCACCGGTCGTACCGCCACCTGTGGGGCGGGAGCCGCCGCTCGATGGTCCGGTCGGGCCGCCGCTGCTCCCAGACGAGCTGCCCCCGCCGGTCGAAGATCCGCCGCTTGTGCTGCTGCCGGTCGAGGACCCACCGCCGGTGCCCCCGCTGGAACCCCCGCTCGAGCTGGAGCCTCCCCCGCTCCCGGCGCTGGGTGCGCCGCCGCTGCTCGTGGAGCTTGGCCGACTGTGCGCGCCGCCGCTGCCGGTGGCGCCGCCGCTGCCGGTGGCGCCGCCGCTGCCGGTGGCGCCGCCGCTGCCGGTGGCGCCGCCGCTGCCCGTGGCGCCGCCGCTGCCCGTGGCGCCGCCGCTGCCCGTGGCTCCGCCGCCGCTCGACGCGCTCGATCCGGCGCCGGTGGGACCGCTCGGACCGCCGCTGGTGCCGCCGGTGCCCGTGGCGCTGCTGCTGCCCGTGCCGCTGCCGCTCGACGCGCTCGATCCGGCGCCGGTGGGGCCGCTCGGACCGCCGCTGGTGCCCCCGCTGCCCGAGGGGGCCCCGCTCCCTGCGCCGCCGCCGGTCGCTCCGCCCGAACCCGAACCCGTGGAAGGCGGAGGCCGACCGTGGCTACTGCCACCGGACCCGCCCGAGCCGCTGGACCCGCCCGAGCCGCTGGACCCGCCCGAGCCGCTGGACCCGCCCGAGCCGCTCATGCCGCCGCTGCCGGTCGCGCTCGTGGCGCCGCTCCCGCCGCCGCTCGTGGCGCCGCTCGTGGAGCCGCCCGACCCCGTGGACGTGACGGTGCCGGTGACGCCCCCGCTGAAAGGCCCCCCCGCCGAGGAGCCGGAGCCGTCGCCTGCGCCCGCCCCACCCTGCGCCGTGCCTCGGACCCCCCCGCTGGCCCCGGCGGCGTCCCAGCCGCTGCCGGTGTCCAGCACCATCGAGCCGCGCGGGTTGGAGTCGCTGGCCGCGCCGCTCGCCGCCACCCGGTAGTCGCCGTCCGCCTGTCGGCTCGCCGTGCCCGAGAAGCCACTGCCGAAGGCAGAGAGCGAGCCCGTGCCCTCGCTCGACCCCTTGGCGACGTAGCGGGTGCCGTCGATGCTGGCGCCGGCGTAGCCGCTGAGGCGCCCGTTGGAGTTCTGGGTGACGCTCCCGCCGAAGCCGTCCCCGAAGAGGCCGGCCGTGAAGCTGCCGTCCGGGTTGAGCGAGAAGGAGAGCTGGGTGTCGTCCACGCCCAGGCTCGCCGAGAGGCTCCCGTCCGAGCGGACATTCAAGGCCGCCGACACCGAGGTGGCCTCGTCGCTCTCGGCTGCCTCCGCGGCGGCGTCCTCGGCGGAGGAGGTGTCCATCGCGGCGCTGCCGCCCCCTCCGCCGGAGCCGCCGGCCGCCGCAGTCCCACGGGAGCTGTCAGCCGTGCCGTCTTCGTGGGTGGTGCCGTGCTTGTTGTCGGGCGTGCTCAGCGCGGTGGCCATTGGACACTCCAGGAGCGGGCATCCTATCATGCGCCTCGCGCCTCAGGTGCGCCTTGCGACTCAGGCGCGCCATGGGCTGATGCCGAGCTGCCTTGCCTTTCGCACCAACATGACGACGTAGACGCTGTCGAGGAGGAAGGTGGAGAGGTAGAGGGCCATCATGAGCTGGGTGGGCTCGGTCACCCGGCTCTGGGCGATGTCGGCGCAGATCGTCCCGGACATCTTCGTGAGCGCGATGGGGAGCGACTGCCCGGCGAGGCTGTCTCGACGCACCAGCATGGAGATGTACTGCCCCGACATGAGCAGGTTGCCGGCCCAGGCGGTGTAGCGCCCGTCCCAGTCCGAGAACTCGATGACCGCGCCCTCGACGACCCAGTAGGTCAAGGCCGCCGTGACGGCCACGGACGGCAGGAAGAGCCACGGCGGCAGCGCGCTCGGGACCTCCCGCCTCCCGAATCGCAGATACTGGTACAGGATCGCCAGGTCGAGCATGAACCAGACCCGGTTCACCCAGACCATCGGCGGCGCGTCCGGGTACACCCAGCCGAAGATCAGCTCCCACGAACAGTTCGCGCAGAGCGCGACGAAGGGCATCCCGGGCGATCGATCCAGGTGACCCCTTCGGATGATCAGAAGGTACGTGATGCTCCAGAGGATCCCGGTCGCGAGGATGAGGGCCTGCGTGGCAACGTCGTCGTACACGCCGTGGAGCGTAGGATGAGGACTCGCCTCGGGTCAAGGCCTTCGTCGGGAGCCTCCACCTGGGTGGCGACGCAGGTATGATAGAGAACTGCGCTTAGCTCGAACGGAAGTTCCCGCCGGTCGGGTGAGCGGTGGTGGAAAATTTCTATGATTACACCAAAATAGTTTCTCGTCGGTCCGGCCCGGAGGGGGCCGATCCGTGGAGGGGGTGGGCGCGATCCGGCACGCTCCGCCGAGCCCGCTCATCGCTTCGAAGGCCTCCATCCGAAGGATGTTTGAATTGGAACAACCCGGGCATGCAGGTCCCTCCCTCACCCTCCGGCCGCTCGAGGAGCTCGGTGTCGAGGGCGTAGGCTGGAGTGGCTCGCGTTGGACCGTAGCGCTCCATGGCGTGTTCCATGCGATCTTCCTGCGGACGAGCCTCTGGACCGCTGCCGGGTTGATGTCCCTCGTGGCCTTTGTCCAGCACATGCTGGGGCTGCCCGACCGCTGGCACCCGCCCGCGCTCGTCTTCTTCAGCGCCCTGCTGATCTACAACCTGGACCACCTCCTCGACGCCCGCCGGGAGGGGGCAGGGGAAGTGGGAGCGCCCACGCCCCAGGGTGAGGCGAGGAGGCGAGAGCTCGCTTGGCATCGGGGCTCCTTCGCACAGGCACTCGTGCTGGTGTCAGGAGCGGTGGCGGCCGTGCTGGCCGCGATGGCGCCGGCATCGGCGCAGGTCGTCTTCGTCGGCTACGGCTCGGTCGGAGTCCTCTACAGCATCCCGCTGGTGCCGATGCGCACGCGCGGCCGCTGGGGCCTGGTCGCCGTCAAGGAGGTGCCCGGCTTCAAGGGCTTCGTGGTGACCCTCGCGTTGGTCGCGGGGGTGCTCGTGCTGCCGGTCGTCTGGGCGGGGGCGGCCTTCGACATTCGATTCATGCTGCTCGGTGCGTTCTTGTTCTGCTTTATCTTCAGCAACGCGCAGATGTTCGACGTCCGGGATGTCCTCGAGGACACCTCTCGCGGTGTCCCCACGCTCCCGTGCACTGTGGGGGTCCGGCGGACCCGCCACGGCCTGTTGCTGCTCAACTTGCTGGTGCTGGCGGGGCTCGCATGGAGCTGGTCGGGCGGGACGGTCGCCCCGCACCCCGAGGTGGTGGTGTCGATGGCCGCGACCATCGCCTACCTCCTCATCTTCGACGTCGACCTCCACCGCGATCTCTACGCGGTCGGCATCGACGGTTGCCTCTTCGTGCCGGCGATCGTGATGCTCTGTCATGTCGGCCCCTGAGTCGCCCCGCCTCTCCGTCGCCCCGCCGAGCGCGGTGGGGGCCTCCGTCGAGGCGGTGCGGGCGCGCCGCTTCCTGATCGCCCAGAGCGCCCTGCTGGCCTTCACCTTTGTCGTGGTCGCCGTCTCCATCGTCTCGGGCACCATGTCGGTGCGGCTGATCGGCCAGTCCGCCCTCTTCGTGGGCCTGGCGGCGGCCATGACGGTCGGCGGCTGGACGGCCTTCCTCAAGCTCCGGTTCACCACCGGGCTCGTCTTGGCCTTGCTCTACTTTGACTCCGTCCTGGCGCTGGTCTTCTTCTACGCGGCCGGCGAGTTCGAGACGCCGGCCCTGGCGATCACTGGCCTCTGCGTCGTGATGGCGCCGGTCTACGCGGGCAAGAACCACGCGTGGGGCATCGCCTCGCTCCAGCTCGTGCTCTACAGCGGCCTGGTGCTCGCCCGACAGTATGGGTGGATCGAGGACATCCTCCCGTACGGCTACATGATCCCACGCCAGTTCGTCACCGAGCCGGGCTTCGTCACCGACTCCGTGGCGGCCTACTGGATCGCCTGCCTCGGCATGGCCTTCCTCGCCGGTGAGGCGAGCATCGACATCGTCAACAGCCAGAAGCAGCTGGAGGCTGAGGTCGCGGCGAAGACCGCCGACATCGCGCGGGCCAGTGACACCCTTCGGCTCGCGAACCAGGACTTGACGCGCAAGAACGAGTGGCTGAACCAGTTCAGCACCGCCGTCAGCCACGACCTTCGCGCGCCCCTCCAGGTGCTCACCCTCCGCGCCGAGCTCGTGCAGTTCGCGGGGAAGAACCCCGCTGCCGCAGAGAACATTGATGAGCTCTGCGAAGGCATGGTCCAGACCGCGCTCCGCATGGGGGGCCTGATCGACGAGCTGCTCCGCCTCGCGCGGGTCGGGGACAGCCCTGGGCAGCAGGAGGCTGTGTCGGTCGAGACCTTGATCTCGATGGTCCGAGCGGACCTCGCGGAGGTCCTGCGGCTGCGCGACGCGCGGCTCGAGGTGGTCCACCCGCTGCCCGTGCTCTGGTGCAACAAGAACCTCTTGCGGGAGGTCCTGCAGAACCTGCTTGAGAACGCGATCAAGTACGGCGGGCGAGTGGGGCCCCGTGTGCGGCTGGAGTCCGTCGACGCGCCGCCGGGGAGGGCCGCGTTCGCAATCGAGGACGACGGGCTGGGTGTACCAGAGAAAGATCGGCTTCGTATCTTCGATTTGTTCAAGCGGATGGACCATCATCGGGACCAGGAGGGTGTCGGTGCCGGCCTCGCCATCGTGCAGCGGGTGATCGAGGTGCACGGAGGCTCCGTGCGAGTCGAAGACGGACGAACGCTCTCTGGGGCCCGCTTTGTGGTGGAGCTCAGCGCGATACCTCCGACCACTCCGCCGGAGCCACCCGCGGCGCCGCGTTGAGCCTGTCCGGATGTCCGGTTATGCACCGGACGTGGTACGGACTGCTGCAACAGAACCCTCCTGTTGTCCACCTCGGAGCCGTACCGCCGGGCGTGTTATCTAGGGGTTCTCCCAGGCGGTGCTCCGCCAGTGATGATGGAACGAAGATGAAAAGCATCCCTCCAGCGCGCGCGAAGCTCGCGACCAGCTTGGTGTTCGTGCTCACGGTCGCGGCCGGCTGCGGCGGCTCGGCTACGGCCTCCTCGAGCGAGTCGGAGGGCCTGCGATATGGCACCCTCTCGGCCGAGCGCCGCGATCCCGACGAGATGCACGACATCGTGTTGGTTTGTTCTCGAATGGGCGCATGTTTCACAGATCGAACCTGTCGGGGCGAAGGTGAGGCCGCCTGGTTCGGCGATATGGAGATGCGCACCTCCCTCGGCGAGAACGTGCAGGGCGGGCTCGTCCAATGGGGCTTCAAGCGGGCAGGGCCTGCCTTCGCCGAGCTCCTCGTCGCCGAAGGCCTCGAGTGGTCCCACCCCGCCTGCCGCCAGGTGGTCAAGTACTTCCGCTACTGACCGACGGCAGCGGACCCGACGGCAGCGGACCCGACGGCTGCTGACGGGATGGCCGCTCGTCTGGCCCTCACTGGCCGTCGTCTCGTCGCCGGGGGCTGGGCTCGATGCGGCGGGGTGCGGTGTCGCCCTCTTCAGGCGGCGTGCTCGGCCCTTGGGGCCCGCGAGCCTCGACGGCGGGGCTGGCCGGAGGAGAGGCGCTGAGGGACTCGGTGTGCTCCTCCGCCTGTCGCCTCATCCCCTCTCGGGCCCGAGCGAGGTAGCCGAGGACGCGGTTGGCGTGGCCCAAGGTTTCCTCGATGTGCCCCTCGGTGTGAGCCGTGGAGAGGTACCAAGGGTGGGCTGGGTGTACGAAGGACCCCAGGGCGACCATCTCTCGTGCGAACCACCCCATCGAGCGCCCCTGCGGATCGTCGGCGAGCGTGACGGTGGGCTCCGAGGGAGGGCCGCTGAGCTGGACCTCGATCCCGTGCTGTCGCCCGAGGCGGGTCAGGCCGAGGGTGAGCTTCCGGCCGAGGCGGTTCATTCGGGCGATACCGTCGTTCTCGGCGAGCAGGCGGAGGTTGGCGTGCGCGGCCGCGAAGGCGGAGGGCGCGTTCCAGAAGGCGCCGCCGGTGGGGATCGAGCTCGCGGACTGACGGAGGTGCTCCTGACCGACCACCACGGAGAGCGGCCAGCCGTTGCCGATCGCGCGCGAGAGGCAGGTGAGGTCAGCCTCCAGCCCGAAGGTCGAGTGGGTGCCGCGCATATCGACGCGGAGCCCGGTGCGGACGTCGTCCACGATGAGCACGGCCCCCCACTCCCGGCTGACCATACGGAGCTCGTCGAGGAAGGCGGGCTCCGGCGAGGCGGCGGGGCCTCCCAGCGGCTGGTGGATCGCAGGGATCAGGATCGCCGCGACCTCTTCACCCTGTCGCTCGAACAGGCTGCGGAGCGCGTGGCCGTCGTTCCATGCGAAGCGGAGGGCGCCCTCCCCCTCGGGCGCGGCGGCCCCGTGCAGCGAGCCGCGGGCGCAGGCCACCCGCCGACGGAGGGTGTGGGCCCGCGCGACCTGGATCGCCGTCTGGACCGCGTCGGTGCCGTTCTTCCCGTAGCAGCACCAGTCGGCTTGGGCGGTCTGGGCGCAGATGAGCTCGGCGAGCTCGACGGAGAGCTCGGTGGGGAGGTCGAGGCTGTCGCCGCGCCGAGCGGCGAAGACCACCGCCTCGTCGACGATCGAGTTGGCGTGGCCGTTGATCATGGCCCCGAAGCCGCAGAGGTAGTCGATGTACCAGTTGCCGTCGACGTCCTGGAAGCGTGCCCCTTCGCCGCGGGTGGCGAAGTAGGGGTAGTGCCCGTGGTCCAGGAAGGCGGGGAAGCGCTGGTGGCCCCACACTCCGCCGGGGATGACCTTTCGGGCACGCTTCAGCAGGGCGCGGGATCGGGCGTAACGGTCGGCCATCGGTCGCGACTAACCGGCCGGCATCACGGGCGGGTTACCGGCGAGGGTGTTCGACGCGCACTGCCACCTCGACCAGCTCCCGGAGATCGGGCTCCAGGCGCGCCTCGCCGAGCGGTCGGGCCTGGTGCTCGCGGGGGTGGATCCGGCGGGCTGGGCCCGGCAGCTCGCGCTCGTCCGGCGGCACCCGGGCGTGGTTCGCTGCGTCGGGCTCCACCCCTGGGTGGTGGCGCGGGCGCGGCCGGAGGCGGTGGATGCGGCCCTCGTGGCGCTGGAGGAGGCGCTGCGTGTCGGTGGTGAAGGGCTCGTGGGGGTGGGCGAGCTCGGCCTCGACCACGGGCGCGCCCAAGCCCGATCGAGCTACGATCTGCAGCGGCGCGCCTTCCGCGAGCAGCTCGCGCTCGCCCGCACTTACGCAATGCCCGTCGTACTCCACGGGGCGGCCGCCTGGTCGTCCGTGATCGAGGTCCTGCGGGCGGACGGCCTGCCCGCCGCGGGGGGGATGGCCCACAGCTTCGGAGGTTCGCGGGAGCTCGCCCAAACCCTGGTCTCGCTCGGCCTCTGTGTGTCACTTTCACCGCGCGCGTTCTTGCGAGGCGGGGCCGCGGCCCTCGCGCGCGCCATCCCCGAGGATCGACTTCTGGTCGAGACAGACGCCGATCTCGCGCACCCCGATCCGGACCTCGCTGCCCTGGTCCTGGCGGTGGCCGACGCGCGCGGAGAGGGGCCGGATTGGGTCGCGCGTTACACCGAGCGCAACGCGCGGCGCCTCTTTCGGCTCCCCGTGACCACCCTGCGCGACTGGAGCGCACCGTGAGCGAAGCCCGCACCCTGGATTCGACCGCGTCCGCGCCTCCGCTGGCTTCCGCCGTAGAGGGCGCGGTCGTCGAAGCGCCGACCGAGGATCGGTACCACCTCCACCGACGCTTCGATCGAATTGGGCGCCTCGTCGGAGACGAGGCGATGGCGCGCCTCTTCGACGCGCGGGTGGTGGTGATCGGCCTCGGGGGGGTGGGCTCCTTCGCCGCCGAGGCCCTGGCCCGAAGCGGGGTGGGGCACCTCACGCTGGTCGACTTTGACCTCGTCTGCGTCACCAATTCAAACCGTCAGGTCCAGGCCCTGAAGGGGACGGTCGGTCAGCCCAAGGCCCGGGTCCTCGCCGAGCGGCTGCGCCTCATCAACCCGGCCGCGCAGGTCCGCGCGGTGCCGCTCTTCTACGAGCCCCGCATCGCGGACTCCCTCTTGGCGGGGGCGGACTTCGTCGTGGATGCGATCGACAACATCACGACGAAGTGTCACCTGCTCGCCACGTGCCGCTCGCGCGGCGTGCCCGTGGTGAGCAGCACCGGGGCCTCGGGGCGGATCGACCCCACGCGCATCACCGTGACGGACCTCGCGCTCACCCACACTGACCCTCTCGCGGCGGCGGTGCGGAAGATCCTCCGTCAGAAGTATGACTTTCCGGAGAAGGCCCCCTGGGGGATCCCGGCCGTCTACACCACGGAGGCCCCTTCGGAGCCCTGCGAGCTCCACTACGATCGTGGGCAGGGCTTCCATTGTGTCTGCCCGAACGGCGAGAATGACCACCATAGCTGCGATGATCGGCATGTGATCTGGGGTACCGCCGGCTTTGTGACCGGCGCGTTTGGCCTCGCCGCCGCCAGCGTCGTCGTCCGGAAGCTCAGCGGGCGCTGACCCGAGGGGCGCTCCGCGCGCGCCCGCCGCTGAGAGACATTTGTTGACAGGGTGCGCGACCGTGGGGCCTTGAACAGGACGGGGGCGGTCCGGCATACTGCATGCATGGCCCCCCCCCAACGCGACCAGCTCCGCATCACTCCAGTCACCCTCCGAGGCGGCGGGGGAGCGGCGGGTCCGAGCCCGGTTCGTGCGCCGGTCGAGCCGGCGAGCGGCGGACCTGTGAGGCCCGAGCTCGCCTCGGCTGCCCGCCCGAGGAGCCCCGTGCCGGCGATCCCACCGGCCGGCTTCGAGGAAGACGCGCCCACGCCGCCGTCTACGAGCGGCTCGTTCCCCACCCGGGGCCTTGACGCGCTGGACAATGACGGCGTGGTGGGCATGGTGCTCGCGGAGCGCTTCCGTGTGGAGCAGCTCATCTCGCGGGGCGCCGTCGGCGGCGTCTACCAGGGGCGCGAGCTCGCGACGAACCGCAAGGTGGCCCTCAAGGTGCTGCCGACCCCTCAGGATGAAGACCACCCGATCAGCGACAACCTCGTCCAGCGCTTCCTCCGCGAGGGCGAGGCCCTGGCGAGGCTGCAGAGCTCGGTCACGGTGCGGGTGCTCGGTCACGGCCGCGATCCCCGCTGCACCTGGGTGGCGATGGAGTTCATCGAGGGCCGCACCTTGGCCAAGCGCCTCCGCGAGCGGCCCCTGTCGCCGACTGAGGCCCTCTACATCCTCGATCAGCTCTGTGACGCCCTCGACGAGGCCCATGAGGCGGGCATCGTCCATCGAGACATCAAGCCGACCAACATCTTCGTGCTCGGCGGGGAGGACGGCCGGCCGTTGGTGAAGCTGGTCGACTTCGGCATCGCCAAGGACATCGAAGACTCGAGCGGCCTCACGCGGCTGGGCACGCTGGTGGGCACGCCCTCCTACATGTCCCCCGAGCAGGTCGGTGGCGGTCGCGTGGATGGGCGCACCGACATCTACTCCGTCGGCATCCTGCTCTACCGCTGCCTGATGGGCCGCACGCCCTTCGCAGACCTGACGGGCTCCGCGGTGCTGATCGCGCACCTCCGCAACCAGCCCCCCGGCTTCGATGACGTCCGGCCCGGCCATGGCTACCCGCCGCACCTCGAGTGGACGGTGCGCTGTTGCCTCGAGAAGGACCCCGCGAGCCGCTTCGCCGACATCCCCGAGCTGCAGAAGGCCCTCGATCTCTGTCGGCGCGCCCTCTTGAATTCTCAGCCGGTGCCGATGCCGGACGCCTTGGTGGACGGCCGGATCCCGCGGCCGGCCGGCGTGGCGGCGCGCAGGCCCGCGCTGCTCCCGGTCCACGAAGAAGAGACGATGGAGCTCCCGCCTGCGCCGGCCGCTCGGCGACGGGCGCGGATCGTCCTCTCGGTGGTGCTCGCCTTCGCGATGGTGCTCCTGCTGCTGATGGGCCTCAGCCGCTGAGCGATCGGGCGAGGCGGCTTCGGCTTAGCGGAGAAAGCGGTAGCCGACCCCGTGGATCGTGAGGATGTGACGGGGATCTGCCGAGACGGCCTCGATCTTCTTTCGTAGCTTCAAGATCTGATTGTCGACCGTGCGGGTCTGCATGGTGGGTGCGTAGCCCCAGACGTGCTCGAGCAGCTCTTCACGGGTGATGTCGCGGCTCGGGTTGGAGAGGAAGTAGTCCAGCACGCCGGCCTCGTGGGTGGTCAAACGCTCCTCGACCCCGTCGCGGGTGATCAGGCGCCGCCGGAGGTCGACCATGGCCATCCCCACCTTGACGACCTCGGGGCTCCTGGGCTCGGGGGCGGTGCGCAGGCGGGCGCGCACGCGGGCCAGGAGCTCGGCGATGGAGAAGGGCTTCGTCAGGTAGTCGTCGGCCCCCGCGTCGAGGCCCTCGATGCGGTCCGACTCGGCGGTGCGGGCCGTCACCAGGATCACGGGCAGCTCGTGATGAATGCGGCGAAGGTAACGGAGCATGTCGAGGCCGCTGGCGCCGGGGAGCATCACGTCGAGGATGACGAGCTGTGGCGCCCAGTCCGCCAGGGTGTCGATGGCGGTCTCCATGCGGTCGAAGCGGCGCACCTCGTGACCGGCGTGTTGCAACGCGCGCACCACGCCGAGGGCGATGGTGTCGTCGTCTTCGACGACCAGGATTCGAGCGCGGTCCGTCACGGTGGGCTCCAGGGGGCGAGGAGGAGGCTCATCGAGCCCGCTTCAGCTTGAGGCGAAAGCGGGAGCCGCCCTCTAAGCCGTCCAGGCACTCTACCAGCCCGCCGTGCGCCAGCGCGGACTCTTGAACGAAGGCGAGGCCGAGCCCATGGCCCCCCGCCTTGCCTCGGCCGGGGCCCTCGACACGCGTGAAGCGCTCGAAGATCCGGCGCCGCATCGCTGGGGGGACGCCGATCCCGTTGTCGGTGACCTCGAAGGCCACCCAATCGCCCATATTGAAGGTTCGCACCCGCACCAACCCGCGCACCCCGGTGCGGCCGTACTTCAGGGCGTTGTCGAGCAGGTTGCCGAGCGCGTCCCGGAGGAGGTCTGGATCAGCCTCCACCGGCGAACAAGGTTGGAGATCGGCCTCGAGGACGGCGCCCGCTTGGGCGATGCGGGGGCGCCACTCCTCCACGAGGGCCGCGGCCATCTCGGCGGGCTTGATCACCGTCAGGTTTCGGACCTCTGGTCGGCGGGCGGCGGTGAGGACCTCCTCGATACGGCGGCCGAGGTTGTCGGCCTCCTGGATGATCCGATTGTTGAAGATGCGGTTGGTCTCCCGATCCTCCGCGGCCCCCATCTCGATGGTCTCGGCCATCACCCGGATCCCGGCCAGCGGGGTCTTCAGCTCGTGCGTGACGCGCGTGATGAAGGCCTGCTGTCGATCGTGGAGCTCGCGGAGGTGGCGGTCGGCGCGCGCTTGACGCGCGATCGCCAGGGCGCCGAGCACCATCGCCGCGGCGAGCGGGAGCCCGAGGGCCACCATCAAGCGCTGCGTCATCGTACGGAGTGGGTCGGCGCCTTGCCAGCGCACCAAGCGGAGATCGGGGAGCAGGGTCCCGGCGGAGACCTCGAAGGCGACCTCGCGGCGGGTGGTGGAGGGCGACGCGCCGCGGGCGACCGCCCCGGAGGCGTCGAGGATCGCGAGGGAGGGGGCGTCTTCGCGGTACAGAGAGGCGGCCCACAGCGCGTCTTGCAGGCCCTCCCGAGAGACCGTCGCCACAGCGATGCGCCCGTCCGCGACCGTCCGGATGAAGGCGTAGCCGTCTACGGCGGCCTCGGTGGCGGGGCCGACCCGCAGGGCGACCGGGCTCTGGAGGGCCCGACCGGCGGCCTGGTCGAGGAACGCGACGGGTAAGACCTCGCGCAGGAGCAGCTCCCAGCGGGCGAGGCGTGCCCGGGCCGGAGCCAGGCAGGCGGCGGGGTCGGGGGACTGGGCGGCGTCGCCGAGGTCGGTGCGGGCGATGCGCTCGGCGGTGGGCAGCAGCAGCTCGAGATCGGAGGCGGGGAGGTCACAGATCTCTTGGACCGCGGCGGAGAGGATGGCCTCGGCGGTGTCCTCCCTCCCCAGTCTCGTCTGGGCGTGGGCCGCCTCGGCGCGCTGGCGGATCAGCTCGCGGGGGTCCAGCTCCCTCGCGCGCGCGAAGGACAACGGCAGAGGCGGGTCTCCGATGAGGAGCAGCTCGAGGGCGCGGCTGGGCTCGCCGTGGTCGGTGAGCAGCGCCGCCGCTTGCGACCGCGCGGTGAGGCGGACCGCAGGCGGCTCCGCGTCGCATGCGCGGAAGGCGAGCAACGCCCCCTCGATGTCCTGCGAGGTCGCTCGCGCGCGCGCCGTGCGCAAGCAGTCCTCCTCGATGAGCAGCGTCGGATCCCCGCGGGAGGGCGGCGCGGGGGCGATGAGCTGCGGTCCACCCGGCCCTCCACCGAAGAGGGCGAGCTCGTCTACGTGGTCGGTGGGGATCGCCGCCCAGGGCACCCCGGCGGCGAGGGCCTGGAGCGCCGCCTCGATCGCGCCCTGCTGCACCGCCGCCTGCCGGCTGACGAGCGCGGAGAGCTCGGCGCGACCAAGGTCAACGCGCCGGAGCCGCTCTTCTCGGAGGATGAGCAGGGTCCCCGCCACCGAGCCCAGGCCGACCAGCCCCAGCAGCACCACCAGCACGATCGAGCTGCGATCCGGGCCTGCGGGCGCCGGGGGCTTCGGACGGCCCTGTGTGGGCGGCCGCGGGCTGCGGTTCACCGAAACGACGAGCTGGTCGCTATGGTCGAGGCGCGAACCACTCGGTTCCGCCCGCTGTGCTTGGCCGAATAGACGGCCTCGTCAGCGCGGCGCAGCCAATCTTTTAAGGACTCGTCGGAGTACCGCTCGGCGACGCCGAAAGAGGCGGTGATGCGCAGGCCGGGGGAGGTGCGGTCCCAGTCGTGGCCCATGATCGTCTTGCGGGTGCGCTCGGCCACCTCGGCGGCCCCCATCTCGGTGCTGCCGGGCAGGAAGAGCACGATCTCCTCGCCGCCGTAGCGCATGGAGGGATCTGCATCGCGCACGCCGACCATCACGAGCCGGCCGATGGCGACGAGCACCTCGTCTCCGAGCTGATGGCCATAGTTGTCGTTGACCGCCTTGAAGCGGTCGACGTCAACGAAGACGCAAGAGAAGGGCACGTCTGCCCGCGAGCACTTCTCCGCCAGCGCGGGCAGCTCGTCGTCGAAGAAGGCGCGAGTCAGCAGGCCGGTGAGGGGGTCGCGGTTCGAGGCCTCGAGGCGCTTGAGCACACGGTCCAGGTGGCCGATCTCATCGAGGGACAGCAGATCGAGGCGCAGCGAGACCGCGCCGACCTCGAGGTGATCGCCCGGCTGCAGCGTCGTGCGGCGGATGGGCTTGCCGTTGACCGAGGTGCCGTTGGTGGAGTCGAGGTCGACGACGGTGATAGCGCCGTGGGCGTCGGAGAGGACGTTGGCGTGGCGCTTGCTGACCGTCGGGTCACCCAGGCGGAGCTCTGCGCCCTCGTCTCGGCCGATCAGGACCTTCTCCTCGGGGTTGATCGGCACGAAGTGGAGCATGTCCTTGCCCGCGACCACACGGAGGGTGGGTACAGCTCGGCGGCGGTTGGGCGCAGGGCGCATCACCGGCAGGCGAACCGTCACCTCGCCGGTGTCTTCGCGCTGGCGGATGGAGTCGCTCTCGGGCTCGAATGGGCGGTTCAACGTCGGGCTCCATTCAGGGGGACCGGAGGGCGGACCCCGCACGGAAGACCTGGTCGCCTGCCTGCGGCTGGGTCTGCCGATTGGAGGCTTACCAACGTTGGCATGGTACCGGGCTCCGCGCGAATTGACAAGTCATCGAGCCTCTGGCGGCGCTTCAGGGGGCACCCCCGCTCGGCTCGTCTCGAACGACCACAAAGTCGACCCGACGGTTGGTCTCGAGAGCGCGGACCTCCTCGCCGATCTGGAGGGGCTTCGACTCCCCGTAGCCGGTCGGCACGTAGGCGATCCAAGACGGGGCGTCCCGGCTGACCAGGTAGATCGCGACCGCGTCGGCTCTGCGCTGGCTGAGGTCGTGGTTGAGCTCGGCGGAGCCGCGCTTGTCGGCGTGGCCGCGGATCTCGATGCGACGGATCTCGGGGTGGCCGTGCAGGAAGTTGATGAGCTGCTCGAGGACTGGGAAGGCGGCCGCCGTCAGCGAGGCCGAGCCGGAGTCGAAGAAGACCATCTCGGGGACGCTGATGTAGTCGCCAACCATCCGGATCTCGGACGACGCGGCGGTGCCCGTGAAGCTCTGAATCGGCCGCAGCGTGACCGAGGAGCCCACCTGGGAGGCGGAGGCCAGCTCGACCTCGACCTGGGCGAGCTGATAGCCGGGGGCGGTGACGATGACGCTGTGGTGGCCGGCGGGCAGCTCGAGCGTGGTGACGCCGTCCTTGGAGGTCTGCTCGAGCTGGCGGGCGGGCACCCGCACCTTGGCGTCGATGGGCGCGCCACCCTCGTCGCGGATGGTGAGCAGGACCCGGCCGATCGCCGCCTCCGAGACCACCTGACAGGCCACCGAGTGGGTGGTGGCCAGCGGGATGTCGATCTCCCTGATCGTCTCGCGGTAGCCCGGGGCCGCGCAGCGCAGCGTGTACGTGCCGGGCGGCAGGGAGTGGCCGACCACGCCGTCGGTGGTGGCCCAGGTGCCCGTCTCGGGCCCCTGAGAGAGCTGGACGGTGGACCGCGCCAGCTTGCGGGAGTCCTGGTCCCACACCTCGATCTGCGTGGGTGTGAGGTCCTTCTCGGGGCAGCCGTCATCGTCGATCTGGCCGTTTCGGTCTTCGGCCTGATCGGGACAGAGGTCTTGGGGCGAGGGGACACCGTCTCTGTCTGCGTCGGAGCCGGCGGGGGACATCAAGGGGGCCGCACGTCGCGGCGACCAGCCGACACCAAACACCAGCCGCAGGTCGGGGGCGCCGATGCCCGAGCTGAGCCCGCGCCCGGCGCCGCCCGTGATCACGAGCTCTCCCACCGGGCGACCGTGGACCGCGAGCAGGGCCTCGACCGGCGAGGCGCCCGGATCGGCGCCCGCGTCGAAGACCTTGTCTCCATCGAGCTCCGCGGAGAGCCAGAGCGCTTCGTTCAGCCAGGCGGGGGAGGCGAAGCCGAGCCCCCAGCCGAGGCTCGACCCCCAGCCGAGGCCGGGGAGGTCGGAGTGGGGGGTGTAGGTGAAGCCGGCCTCCCCGGTCGCCACCCAGGTTCGCCCGGTCGCGAGGCTGAGGCGACCGCCGCCCCCCAGGCCTGCGGCGCCGAGCCAGGCCCGACCGTTGCCGGTGGGGGCGTCGAGGAGCCCGGAGACCGCGAGGCCGACCGGCCCCGAGCGGCGATCGAGGAGCTGGACCTTCGCCTCCAGGCGGAGGTCGCCGACGATGTAGGTGCCGGCCTCATCGACGCCGAGGCCGTCGGCGCCGAGGTGGAGGGGGGCGTCGAAGCCGAGCCGCGCCGGCCCGAGGGTGTAGGCCCCGTAGAGGTTTGCGGTGGAGACGTGGGCGAGCACCGGCACCGGATCGAGGGCGGGATCGGCGTAGCGGTATTGAAAGAGGTCGCGGGCGTAGTTGAAGGTGAAGCCTCCGCTCGGGCCCGCCGCGCCGAGGGCTGGATCGTCCAGGCGGAGGAAGGTCTGTCCGTCGATGTTCGGGCGAAAGCGCTGAGCGTCGATCTCCTGGCCCCGCGCGTCGGCGCCCCGGAGGGCGAGGCCCCCCACCGAGCCGAGGCCGAGCGCGAGCGAGAGGGAGCGGCGAAAGGAAGTGCGGAGGGAAGAGAGGCTTGGCCGCTGGCGCCGCCGACCGACGAGCAGGGCGCCGCCGAGCAGGGCCCACCAGCCGATCGGGCTCCCGGCGGTGGAGCAGGTGCCGCCCGTGAGGTCACCGCCTGCGAGGCCTTTGAGGCCGTCCCCTGCGCCGCCGTCCGAGGCCCCGCCGTCGTCGTCGCCGCCGTCTTCGCCGCCGCCCTCGGCGCAGGGGCCGTCCGACTCGTCGTCGTCGACGTAGTTGTCGAGGTTGTCGCAGTCGTCGTCCGCCTCACCCTCGATGAGGTCGGAGCGGCCGTCCCCGTCCGAGTCGTCATCGAGGTAGTTGGGGACCCTGTCGTCATCGAGATCGTCCCCACCTTCGACGGAGGTGAGGATACCGTCGCCGTCGTCGTCCTCGTCGCAGAAGTCCGGGTCCTCGTCGCCGTCGGAGTCGAGGCTCGCCTCCTCGGTGTCTTGTCGTCCGTCGCCGTCGCGGTCGGTGGTGCTGCCCCCGAGCGGGCAGTCCGTCTCCTCGAGGTCTTCGATGGTGTCGTCGTCGGAGTCGGCGTCGAGGGGGTTGGTGCCGGTGACCTGGAGCTCGGTGGCGTCGTCGAGGCCGTCCCCGTCGCTGTCGGCGAGGTTGGGGTCTGTGAACGTGGAGGTGAGCTCCTCGCCGTCGGAGAGGGTGTCGCCGTCGGAGTCGGCCTCGGTGGGATCGGTGTGGGAGGTCTCGAGCTCGGTGCGGTCGGAGAGCCCGTCGCCGTCGGTGTCGGCGAGGGTGGGGTCCGTGCCGGCGTCGAGCTCCTCGGGGTAGAGCAGCCCGTCGTCGTCCTGGTCGATGGAGATGGCGTCCTGGAGACCGTCTCGGAAGTCGGCGGCGACGGTGTTGTCGGCGCCCGCGAGGTCGGCGTAGACCCGCGTGTCGTCGAGGCTGCCCCCCCCGCTGGCGAGGGCGACGCGGAACAGGGCCGTGGGGGCGAGCCCGGTCTCCTCCTCGAAGACGAGCCGGGGCAGGGAGAGGTCGATCCAGGCGTCGTCGTCGCCGCTGTACCCCGCGGCGCCGAGCGCGAGGACGGTGACGCGGGCGCGGTCACCGTCGAAGGGCGCGTAGGCGGTGTGGACCGGCGGGGAGACCGGGGCGTCTGTCCAGGCCGCGGCGGCGGCGAAGGTGAAGAGGTCGAGCTGGTCAGGGCGGGTGTCGGAGCTCGACACGTCGGGGGCGCTGTACAGCAGCAGGCCGGCCTCAGGGGAGGGGACCTCGCCGTCGGCCTCCGCCTCGAGGACCGTGTCGAAGAGCACGGAGTAGGTGGCGATGGTGTCGACGCCCGCCAAGGCCCAGCCGGAGGAGGGGTCTGTGTTCAATCGAAGCCGAAAGTAGAGATAGTCCTCGTCAACGGACCAATATCCGGCCGAGTCTGGCGCCTGGCCGACGATGTCACAGTGCGGGCCAAAGGTGAGGTCATCCGCCTGAAAATAGGCGTCACCTGCCAGATCCTCTACGCCCGCGCCGCTCGCCGTCAGCGGTGTCCACGCCGCGTCGTCGGCCGGCCAGCTCCAGGCGACCGAGGGGAGCAGCCAGAGCAAGGGGACGAGGGATCGCATCTGCACCTCGAGCGGCGGACAGCCGCGCGAGCATAGCACCCGCGCTCTCACCTGCCACGGACCCCACCGTCTGGTCGCCCCGAGCTGGACAAGGCCCGCGGCGCGATTAGCGAGTGCGGCGGCCTCCCCGGGCCGGGAGGATGAGGTCGAGGTGGACAGCGTCATCGAGAGCGTCATCGAGGTGGACACCGTCATCGAGAGCGAGGCCTCTCTGCCGGCAGACCCTGCGCTGGAGGCCGCGGCCGAGCGGCTCGAGGCCGTGCTCGAGGAGATGGGGGAGGTGCTGGTCGCCTTCTCCGGCGGCGTCGACTCGGCGCTGGTCGTGGCGGTGGCCGTGGCCACGCTCGGGACGAAGGCCGTGGCGCTCACCGCGGTCTCGCCGACCTTCCCTCCCGAAGAGCGGGCGTTGGCGGAGGCCGTCGCCCGGCAGGTGGGGGTGCGGCACGTCCTGGTCGAGTCCTCGGAGATCGAGTCGGAGGGCTATGCCGCCAACAAGGGTGACCGCTGCTACTTCTGCAAGGCGGAGCTCTTCGATCTGGCGCGCCGTCGGGCGGCTGAGCTCGGCCTCCGCTGGGTGGCTGACGGCACCCTGGTCGAAGACCTCGGCGGCCACCGCCCCGGCCTCGTCGCCGCAGGCGAGCGGCAGATCCGTCACCCGCTGGTTGAGGCGGGCCTGACCAAGGCGCAGGTGCGGAGCCTCGCGCGGCGCCTCGGCCTCCCCGTCTGGGACAAGCCGGCCTTCGCCTGCCTCGGCAGCCGCTTCCCGGTCGGTACGCGGGTGACGCTGCCACGGGTGGTGGCGGTGCAGCGGGTCGAGAGCTACCTCCGCACCATCGGGCTCCGGCAGTTTCGGGCCCGCTGGCACGAGCTGGAGGGCAAGCCGATGCTGCGCCTGGAGCTCGATCCCGCTGAGCTCCCTTGCTTGTTCGAGCCGGGGATCCGGGAGGCCCTGGTGGAGGTGAGCCGCGCGGAGGGCTTCGAATGGGTGACCTTGGACCTCATGGGCTACCGTCAGGGGATCCTCTCGCGCGCCCTCTCCGGCGGGGCGAGCGGCCGTTGAGCGAGTCGACGAGGGCGCGGCTCGGCGTCCTCCGTGAGCTGACGCTGCTCTGGTTGGGCGTGCTCCTGTTGATCCGCGGCGTCGTCGCCCTCCAGGCCGCTGTCTCCGTCCACGAGGCGGTGCTGGCGGTGGTCCCCCTCCTCTTCATCTACGCCCCGGTGGCCCTCTGTCGTTACCGCGGCGTCGACTCCTGGGACTATCAGCTCAGCATCCCCGGCTTCTTCGACTGGCCAGCGTGGAGGGCTGCCCTCGTGTTGAACGCCAAGGTGCTGGGCGTCATCACCTTGCCCTTCCTGGTGGGCTACCACCTCTACCAGACGCAGCTCTTCCACGCCTCGCCGGGGCACGGCTCGCCAGCGGCGCTGCTCGAGCTCGTCGCATACCAGATCTTCTACGTGGCGATCCCCGAGGAGTTCTTCTACCGCGGCTACTTCCAGACCCGCCTGAACGAGGTCTTCGCGCGGCGTTGGCTCATCTTCGGCGTGCCCATGGGGCCGGGCGCGGTCATCGCGGGGCTCTTCTTCGCCTTCGGACACTCGGTGGTCCAGCTCCAGTGGTGGCACTTCGCCACATTCTTCCCGGGCATGGTCTTCGCCTGGATGCGGGAGCGGACGGGGGGCGTCATCACCGGCGCCTTGTTCCACGCCGTCTGCAACATCGGCGTCGTCTGCCTCGACACGTATTACGGCATCCGTTGACCCCTGCGGGGAGGGCGACGCGCTCAAGCCTCCGGCAAGGTGCCGCGGCGCCACTTCTGGTAATGCCGGGCGCAGTAGCCGCGGGCGCGAGGGCTCTCGGTACAGCCGGGGACGGCGCAACGCTCGGCCTCGTGGTTCGAATCCTGGTCCGGAGGCCCCTGGGCCGCCTCCCGGCCGGCTGGGGCCGCATCGGTCGCAGCGATGGTGATTCCGGTGGCTCCGCCGGCGAAGGCGTTGTCGTCGTCAAACTTCAGGGGGAGGCGGCCTGTCAGCGACGCCTCCAGCCGCGTGAGCCTCGCCTCGAGGGCGGCGAGCGAGGCCTCCGCGGCGGAGATGCGCTGGTCTTGATCGTCGACGAGCTCCGACAGCCGCTTGACCCCGCCGGTGGCGCCGACGAGCTGCCCGCGGAGGCTGTTTTGGAGGTCTCGGAGCTCCTTGAAGTCGGTGCGGGTCGGGACCTGCCGGCGATCCAGGGCCTCGAAGACGACGTCCTCCATCGAGTCCTGCAGCAGGGGCAGGAGGGCGTCACCGATCGTGGTGCGCAGGAAGTCGCGGCCAAGGGAGGCCCTGGGGGCCCGGGCCTTGGCCCGCTCTCCCGTTGGTCCATCGTCTTCGGCAGTCTTTGAGGACATCGGCCCACCCCTGATTGGCGCTTTTGGACAGTTTTGGGCCTAAGGTCGGCGACCATCGATGTCAAAGGAGCGTGGGCGAGCGCACGGTCTCCTTTGACATCGATGGTCGCCGACCCTTGCCGAGGGGGGAGCGCGGATGGTACCCTGTGGCGCCGGCCGCGCGTGGCTCGCTCCACGGAGCGCACACGCTCGGGCGGTCCCTGGCGATCTCTCCCGCAAGAGCGCGCCGTCCTGATGAACGCGGACTTTGGCTGGAGCCCGGATGGTCGCCTGCCCCTTCTGTCGCAAGCCGGTGAAGGAAGACCTCCTCCGGTTCGGCGGCCACTGCCCTCATTGCCTGATCGAGATCCCCGGGGAGGAGGCGGCCACCGATCCCGGCGAAGCAGCGAAGGCGAAGGAGCGCGCAGACGCAGAGATCGCGCAGAAGAAGAAGAAGCGGGCACGGCTCCCCTTGGCCCTGGCCTTGCTGGGCTCCGTGGGCGTCCTGAGCTGGGTGGTCTTCCGGCCGGAGCCCCCGCTGCCGGAGTTCACCCTCGAGGACTTTGAGGTAGTGCCGCTCTCGGCCCACCGGGACTTGCCCGCCACCGAGGCGGAGGCTGTCGCGGAGTCCAACGGGTCGAGCGCGGGATCGAAGAAGCGGACGCCCCGCGCCCCCGACAATGGGTCGAGCGCCGAGGGCGCCTCGGCTTCAGGCGGCTCTTCTGGGGGCACTTCGGGGGCCAGCGCCAGCGTCCCGGCGTCCAACCCCGAGCTGGTGGCCAGCAACACGACCTCGTCGCGCCGCTCCACCTCCGGCGGCTCCGCGCCGCCGCCCTCCGGTGGGCCGGTCATCAGCGCGGGCAGCGGCTCCCAGGGCCTCGCGGACCCCTTCGCGATCGCCCAGGTGGGCCCCGGCGACCGCGGTCCGCAAGGGATCGTGCACTGCAAGGACGACGAGGTGCGCGCGATGGTGAAGGCCGTCGTCGAGCGTTTCGGTTCGCAGCTCAACCAGTGTTACAACACGGCGTTGAACACGAACGACGATCTGCGCGGGCGCTGGAAGGTCATGTTCACGCTGCAGACCGACGGCAAGCCCGGGCCGGTCAAGGTGGTCGCCCAGAAGGTCTCCGACGCCGGCTTCGAGGAGTGCCTGAAGCGCAACGTGCAGAAGTGGCAGTTTGGTCGGATCTGCGAGCCGGTCGACCTCAACCTGCCCTTCAACTTCGGTCCGAAGTAGCGGCCCTCTGGAGCTCGAGCTCGTAGAGGAGGGCGTCGCGGCCGTCGGAGTAGTAGCGGCGGCGGCGACCGCAGGCGGTCCAGCCCCCTCGCTCGTAGAGACGGATGGCGGGTGTGTTGCCCTCCTTGACCTCGAGGAAGAGCCGCTCCGCGCCGAGCGCCGCGGCGAGGCCCTCTGTCTCCCCCAGCAGGCGCGCGCCCACCCCCTGGCCGCGGCAGGCCGGATCGGCGCCGATGCGCAGCAGCTCTGCCTCGCCGAGGAAGCTCCAGCCGATGGCGTAGCCCTGGTCGGGGAGGAGGAGGCCGAAGCCGCCGGGGCGGAGCAGGGAGCCTGCGACCTGGGCGGCGGACCAGGCCTCTTCACCGAAGCAGCGCTCCTCTAAGGCCGCGATGGCGACAGCGTCCTCGACGGTGCACCGGCGGAGCATCATGGGGAGTGCGTTCGGGGTTGGCGAGCGGTGACCAGGCGGATCGCGGCCTCGCTCCGCTGCCCTTCGACCCACAGCCGGTAGCGCTCAAAAGCGGCCTCCGCGCCCTCATTCGCCGCCTCGGAGGGGAGGCCGACGTTACGCTGAACGTACCTCTCGACGACCAGTCGCGCGTAGATCAGCCCGCGGAGGCGCTCGTCGTCGAGCCCGCTCTGGTCGAGCCATCGTCGGAGGTCGGCGGGATCGGTGAAGGTGGCCTGGAAGGCGTCGAGGCGGGATCGCACCTCGGCGGCGCTCGGCTGGTAGACCGAGGTCTCCCCCGCCAGACCGCGGAGGATGGCGGCGTCGATCAACATGTCGAGGGGCTCGGCCTGTCGACGGCGCAGCACGCTCAAGGGGCTGGGGCTCCGGGCGGCGAGGGTGAGCTCGACCTGGAGGTCCGAGAGCAGCACGAGGCGGTCCCCGACCACGGCGACGATCCGGTCTACCTCGGTGGTCTCGGCGAGCGCGGCTTCGGCCGGGGCCTCGGGGGCAGGCGGGGAGTCGGCCTCCGGCGGGGCGGCGGCGAGGGCGGGCCCGGCGAGGGCCGTCACCAAAACCAAAGGGTAGAAGGATCGAGTTCGCGTTCGGCGAGGACGAAGCATCGGCGGGTCCGGTCAGGTCTCCCCCTTTACCCGGTCGGCGATGACGATTACACGGGGGCCGAACCTCGGGAGCCCGATGATCTCAGCGCAGGGCATCGTCAAACGCTTCGGTCAACGCGTGGCCGTCGGCGGGGTGAGCTTCGAGGTCGGTAAGGGTGAGGTCCTCGGGTTCATCGGGCCCAACGGCGCCGGCAAGACCACCACCATGCGGGTGCTGACGGGCTTCCTCCCGGCCACTGAGGGGCGCGCCATCGTCGCTGGCTTCGACGTCTTCGAAGACCCGATGTCCGTCCGCCGGCGTGTGGGCTACCTCCCGGAGACGCCGCCCCTCTACCCCGAGCTCACCATCGGCGACTACCTGCACTTCGTGGCGGAGATCCGAGAGGTCCCCGCGAAGAGCCGCTCGAAGAAGATCGGGGAGGTGATGGAGAAGGTGGGCCTACAGGGCTGGGAGGGCCGGGTCCTCGGCTCCTTGTCCAAGGGCTATCGGCAGCGGGTCGGGCTCGCCCAAGCCGTGCTGCATGACCCCGAGGTGCTCATCCTCGATGAGCCCACGAGCGGCCTCGATCCCGGTCAGGTGGTGGGCATTCGCGAGTTCATCCGCGCCCTGGCCGTCGACCGCACGGTCATCCTGTCGACCCACATCCTCCCCGAGGTGGAGATGCTGTGTCGGCGAGCGGTGGTCATCGGCCGCGGCAAGGTGCTCGGAGAGGGCACCCTCGACCAGCTGCGGGACCGGGTCGGAGCGGGCATCCGCTTTCGGGTGGAGCTCGCGGGCGCCGGCCTCGACGCCGCGGGGCTCTCCACCCGGGTCGGGGCGCTCCCGATGGTCGAGCGGGTCACCCCCCTCGGGGAGGCCGACGGCTTCCAAGTGCTCGAGCTGCGGGCCAGCGCCGATCCGCGCACCGCCGTCGCCCGCCTCGCTACCGAGTCTGCGTGGAGCATCCGCGCCATGGAGCGCCATCAGCCCACGCTGGAAGAAGCCTTCCTCGCCATCGTCGGCCAGGAGCGTTGATCTGCCCCTCCGGGGATCTCGCGCGGGATTCGGACTCATGAGAAGGTCGAGGGGAGGGGAATGAGCATCGCTTGGGCCATCTTCAAGAAAGAGATGCGGGTCTACTTCGTGAGCCCGCTCGCGTACGTCTTTCTCGGCGTCTTTCTGTTCCTCGCGGGACTGTTCTTCTACCTCGGCATCTCGATGACGGGGGAGGCCAGCCTCCGGGTGATGCTCGGCAACCTGTCGGTCACGTTGCTGTTCCTTCTGCCGCTGCTGACGATGAAACACTTCGCGGAAGAGCGGCGCAGCGGCACCTTCGAGCTGATGATGACCGCCCCGGTTCCCCTCTGGGCCCTCCTCACCGGCAAGTGGGCGGCGAGCCTGATGCTCTGCGTGCTCTTGCTGGCGGGCACGGGGATCTTCCCGCTGGTGCTCGCCTATTATGGCGATCCGGACTGGGGGATCATCGCCACGAGCTACCTCGGCCTCTTCCTCTGTTGCGCGGCCTTCGTCTCCGCCGGTCTGTTCAGCTCCAGCCTCACCGACGAGCCCGTCGCGGCGGGCCTGGGGGGGGTGATCCTGCTCCTGCCCTTCTGGCTGGCCGGCACCGCCGCTGACATGGTGAGCGTGGACTGGCTGCGGACCACGATGCGGCACATCGCCTTTCTCACCCACGTCGAGCCCTTCACCCGCGGGGTGATCGACTCCGCCGACGTGCTCTGGTTCGTGCTCTTCACCTTCGCCTTCCTCTTCTTGACCTGGCGGAGCATCGAGTCTCGGAGGTGGCGGTGAGACAGTCCACACGGCGGGTGTTGACCTACGGGTCCAACGCCTCGCTCGTCACCGTCATGGTCCTCGCGGTGCTGGTGCTGGTCTATGTGCTGGCCGATCACTACCGCAGCCGCCTCGATCTCTCCGAGGGCGCGAGCAACACGCTCCAGCTGGAGACGGTCGAGAAGCTGCGCCTGCTCGACACCGACGGCGAGCCCGTCACGGTCACCGCCTTCACGAACCAGAACGGCAAGGAGGACAGCTACTTCAAGGACCGTGCGATGAAGGACCTCCTCCGCAGCGTCGGCGCGGAGAGCAAGGTCATCACCTGGCGGCAGGTGAACTTTGACCAGGAGCGGCTGACCGCCGAAGACCTCGGCGTCACCGAGTACGGTCACGTCGTCATCCAGCGCGGCAAGGATCGTGTCGACTTGAAGGACCGCGACCTCTTTCGTCGCGCCGGCAAGGCCGAGGGGCGCAGGATCGAATTCCTGGGAGAGGGGGCGCTCAGCCGCGGCTTCGCCCAGCTCATGTCCCCCACCCGGCGCACCGTCTACATCCTCTCCGGGCACGGGGAGCTTGACCCTGAAGATCGCGGCCCCGACGGCATCTCTGACCTCGTGGCTGCCCTCGATCAGGAGCGCTACGACGCCGAGCCCCTGAACCTGCTCGCCACCACGCGCGAGGGGGAGCTCCCCCGAATCCCCGATGACGCCTCGGTGGTCTTCGTGGCTCGCCCGCGCGCGGCCCTCACGCCGCAAGAGGAGGACACGCTGCTGGCCTGGGTCGGCCGCGGCGGCGCTGTGCTCTTCGCCATCGACGTGGGGACCCCCGTCCCCGTCCTGTTCGACCGGCTCGGGGTGCGCATCCCCGAGGGGGTGGCCCTCCAGCCGGAGATGCAGGTGCCCTATCGGGATCGCCCCATCCCCCGGTACAAGAGCCACCCCATCACCGCCGATCTCTCGGCCAACAAGCTCACCACCATCCTCGCGCACCCGGCGCCCGTCCAAGTCGCCGCTCCCCCTCCGGAGGGGCTGCGGGTGTCCCCCGTGCTCGTGAGCAGCCGCGAAGGCTGGATCGACCGAGGCGGGAAGGTGGTCGGCGGAGCGGCGGTCTACGAGCCCACGATCGACGGCGCCGGTCCGGTCGACATGGCCGTGGCCCTCGAGCTCCAGCCGGGCAAGGGCCTCGTCCGCTCGAGCAAGACCGCGGCCCGGATCCTCATTGTGGGCGACGGTGACGCCTTCACCAACGCGATGCTCGCCGAGGGGCCCGGCAACGGCGCCTTTGCGGTCAACAGCGTCCACTGGCTCACGGGTGAGGACCGGCGCCTCGGCGTCGACACCGGCGGGGTCGGGCGAGCCGCGCAGGTCCGGCGCCTCGCGCTGACCGAAGAGGAGATGGGCATGGTGCGGCTGATCTGCCTCGGCTTCATGCCGATCGTCGTGCTGTTGATCGGCATCGGCACCTGGTTCACGCGGAGGGGGCGGTGAAGGCTTTTCGAGGGACGCTGATCGCGCTCCTGGTGCTCGTCCTCTGCGCGGTGGTCGTGCGGATCGTCAAGCCGGAGCTGTTCCAGACGAAGGTCACCGTCGAGGAGACCCGCCTCTTCACCTTCGAGAAGCAGGACCTCGTGCGCATCGAGGTCCAGAACCCGAAGAAGCCGACCATCGCGCTCGTGGAGAAGGACGGCGAATGGACGATCGAGGGGACCGACTTCACCGCCGGCCGCTCGATGGTGAACCGGGTCAAGCACCAGATCCACGACCTCACCGCCCGGGCCACCGTGATCGAGGATCCCGAGGAGCCTGAGCTCTACGGCCTGGGCGCCAACGCGATCCACGTCGTGCTCACCCTCCGGGACGGGCGCAGCCTCGAGTTCCTGGCCGGTGATCCGAACCCCACCGCGGTCAGCTACTACATCCAGCCCGTGCCGGGCTCGATGGTCTACACGGTCAAGAAGTCGGCGGTGGACTACTACGGGCTCACGCTGGAAGAGTTCCGCGAGCGCCGCTTCGCGAGCTTCGACGGCAAGGACGCCACTGGCATCTCCGCCTCGCTCCGCCTGGACGGAGTGACCCGAGACCTCGTCATCGAGGGTGTCGGCGAGCGGCAGTGGCAGATGCACAAGCCGGTCGAGATGGGCGCGGAGGACGACCGCGTCCGTCGCCTCTTCGGCCGGGTGAGCGCGCTGAAGGCGGACAGCTTCATCCAGCTCGAGGCCGGGGCCCCCGCGGATAAGCTGGCCGAGTACGGGCTCGCCGAGCCCCGCGCCGACATCACCGTCACCTTCGCCTCTCGGGAGCCTCTGCGGCTGCTCGTCGGCAAGGACGCTCCCGCCGAGAGCCGCTTTGAAGAGCTGGCCTACATGATGCTCTCGGGCGATGACACGGTCTACGTCGCGCGGCGGGGCCTGCTCGAGGAGTTCTCGGAAGACCCGACGGAGCTTCGAAACCGGAAGATCGTCAGCATGAAGGCAGCAGACGTGACCGGGGTCGACGCCACGCTGCGCGCCGAGCCCCCCGATGAGGACCTCGCCGGTCAGCAGGGTGTCCGCTACGCCGCTGAGCAGTGGGTGTGGCGCGACGGCGTGCCCGTCCCCGGCAGCACCCCCGAGCGGGTGGCCGAGACCCTGGCCGACCTCCAGGTCGAGTCCTTCGTGACCGACGCCGCCACCAACCTCGCCACCTACGGCCTCGACAACCCGGTCGCCGTGGTCACCCTCACCGACGCCGCCGGCAACACTCGGGTGGTGCGGGTGGGCAGCGCCGGGCCCGCCGAGGCCGATCCGGAGGGGCACCCCCGCGAGCGGCGGTATGTCTCGGTGGGTGACGACCGGTCGGTCTACCTCGTCGATCTGCGAGTGCTGAGCGTGATCCGCGACCTGATCCGCGAGGGCAATCGAAAGGGGGAGCGAGACTCGGAGAAGGCGGCTCGAAAGGAGCGCATCCCCTCGGTCGCCGAGGAGCCCGCACCCGAAGCCGGTGGCGCCCCTCCGTCTGGTGGACCGCCGGGAGGCCCGCGGCTCCCCGAGCGGCCGAGCGGAGTGGAGCAGCAACGATGAAGGCGCACTGGATACCGCTGCTCGCGCTCGGGGCCTGCGGGGGCAACGGCGCCAGCACGCAGGGCACGGATCGGGCCTTCACGCTGGTCTATTCGCACGATGTCGAGGGAGAGATCGAGCCCTGTGGCTGACCCAAGCACCCCCAGGGCGGTCTGCCCCGGCGTGCGACGGTGATCAAGGAGGCGAGGGCCAAGGGGCCGGTCTTTGTGGTGGACGGCGGAAACTTCGCCTGGCGCTCCCCGATGGTCGCCGAGGCCAAGGTCGAGCAGCTCCGCATCAAAGGAGAGCTCATCCTCGAGGCCTACGCCAAGGGTGGGCTGGACGGCCTCGTCCCTGGGGAGGGTGACCTCGCGCTGGGGCTCCCCTGGCTGCGGGAGACCGTGCAGCGGACCGGCGTGCCGATGTTGGCGGCGAACCTCCGCTGTGACGGGGAGGCGCCCTGGCCGTCGACGCGAGTGGCCGAGCAGGCTGACCTGCGCGTGGGCCTCGTCGGGCTGATCGGCCAGGGTGCGCGGGTCCCCGATGGCTGCGTCGTGGGCGACCCCATCGCCGCCGCGGAGGCGGCCGTTCGGGCCCTCGGCGACGTCGATGTCATCGTCGCTCTCAGCCAGCTGGTGGCCGATGATCTCCCGCGCCTCTCCGCCGTCCCTGGCCTCGACCTCGTGGTCGCCGGGGGCACCAGCGCTCAGTACAGCCCGCCCCGCTCGCTTGACGCTGACAGCCTGGGCCTCGCCTCGGGAAGCCGCGGCAAGTCGCTCGGCGTGGCCGCGCTCACCCTCGTGCCCGGGGCCCACGGCTTCCGCTCGGCCGACGCCCGCTCCGCGCTGGCCTCCCAGGTCGACCGCACCCGCGCGCGGCAGAAGGCCGCCGAGGCCGAGCTCGCGAAGGAGCCGGCCGGTACGCCGGGCTACGAACGAAAGAAGAAGCGGGTGGTCTACTTCGAGGGTGAGGTCGCGCGGCTCTCCGCTCAGCTCGAGGCCGCCACCGAGGGGACCGCGAGCCCCGCCCACGACATCCGCTCCACCCTGGTCGGCCTCGACGCCACCATCGCCGACGACGCGGAGATCGCGGCGCGGGTGGCGGAGGTGAAGCTGAAGATCGACGGCACGGCGGCGGCCACCCCGGCCACCCCGGCCGCGCAGGTCGCCTCCCTCCAAGCAGGCCCCTACGTCGGGTCGCCCGCCTGCGCGGGCTGCCACCCCGCCGAGACGGCGCAGTGGCGCGGCACCGCCCACGCGCGCGCTTGGGCCACGCTGCAGGCCCAGGGCCGTTCGGGAGACCAGGCCTGCTTTAGCTGCCACGCCACCGGCGCCGAGCAGCCCGGCGGCCCCTCCAGCCCGGCCGAGGTGGGCGAGCTGAAGGACGTCGGCTGTGAGTCCTGTCACGGCCCGGGGCGAGCGCACGCCGCCGCACCCGCGACCACGCCGCCCCGCCCCCTCGACGGCGCGACCGCCTGCACCGCTTGTCACGACGGGGTGCGCGACGAGGGCCGCTTCGATTATGCGGCCTACCTCCCGCGTGTGGTCCACGGGCCCGCCCGCCCCTGAAGGGTCGGTCGGGGTCGGTTCAGCGGGTTTGGTTCAGCGGGTTTGGTTCAGCGGGATCGCTGTGTGGGCGGGGGTTGCCAGGGCTCGGGCCCAGGGGAGCGCGAGATGGTGGTGCTGGGCATCGAGACGAGCTGCGACGAGACCGCCGCGGCCGTCGTCGACGGCGGGGGGGTGCGGAGCGACGTCATCCACAGCCAGGCCGTACACGCCGCGTATGGCGGGGTGGTTCCCGAGCTCGCCAGCCGGGCCCACATCGAGAAGATCGTGCCCACCGTGGTCGCGGCCCTCGATTCGGCGGGGGTCGAGCGCCCCGACGCCGTCGCCGCCACCGCCGGGCCCGGCCTCATCGGGGCGATCCTCGTCGGCCTCGGGATGGGCAAGGCCTTGGCGGCGGGCTGGGGGGTGCCCTTCATCGGGGTCAACCACCTCGAGGCGCACCTGCTGAGCCCCCTCCTCGAAGATCCCGCGCCCGCCTTTCCGTTCCTCTCGCTCGTCGTGTCCGGCGGTCACAGCTCGCTGTACCTCGCGCGGGAGGTGGGCCGCTATGAGGTGCTGGCCCAGACCATCGATGACGCGGCGGGCGAGGCCTACGACAAGGTGGCCCGCATGATGGGCCTCGGCTACCCCGGCGGTCCAGCGATCGATCGCCTCGCGAGAGAGGGGAGAGACATCCTTGAGTTTCCGCGCGCGCGCCTCGTGGGTGAACACCTGATCCAGCGGCGACGAGAGGTGATGCGCGGCGGTCCGCTCGACCTCTCTTTCTCGGGCCTCAAGTCCGCGGTGCGCGTGCACCTCGCGAGCCCCGACCGGGCCGCAGACGCTGACGTCGCCTGCTCCTTCCAGGAGGCCGTGGTCGATGTGCTCTGCGACCGGGTGCTGCGGGCCGCCCGGGAGACGGGCATCCCGCGGGTGGCCATCGGCGGCGGGGTGGCCGCGAACAGCCGGCTGCGGGCCCGCCTCCAGGGCCTGCCGCTCGAGGTCTTCCTCCCCCCGCGCGAGCGATGCACGGACAATGGCGCGATGATCGCCCACTGTGGGCGCCTGCACCTCCTCGCCGGTCGCAGCGACCCGCTCAGCCTGAACGCGCGCCCGAGCTGGGCCCCAGGGACCTGATGGAGCACCCCACCTCGATCCTCCGACGCTTCGGCGGCCAGGCGCGAAAGCGCTTCGGCCAGCACTTCCTCGCCGCGGAGGGTGTCGTCCGGCGCATCGTCGCGCTCGGCGGGGTCGGTCCGGGCTCGAAGGTGCTGGAGATTGGGCCCGGCCTGGGCGTGATGACCGAGCTCCTGCTCGAGACGGGCGCCACGGTGGTGGCCGTCGAGCTGGATCGTGACATGGCGGCCATCAACCGGGAGCGCTTCGGCGACAACCCGCGCTTTCGCCTCGTCGAGGCGGACGCCGCCGCCATCTCCGACTGGTCGGCCCTGCTCGGCGGGCCCGGCTGGACGGTGGTCGCGAACCTGCCCTACAACGTGGGGACGACGATCCTCCTCTCGCTGCTCCGAGAGCCCGCCACCTTCGGGCGGGTCGTCGTGATGGTGCAGCGGGAGGTGGCCCTGCGCCTCGTGGCGCCGGCTGGAGATCGCGATCGGGGCTCGCTCTCCGTCTTCGTCGAGGCCCGCGCGATCGGCAAGGTGGCCCTGAAGGTGCCGCCGGGCTGCTTCCACCCGCCCCCCAAGGTCGACTCCGCGGTGGTGGTGCTCGAGCTCCTCGCCGCGCCCCGGGTGGCCGACGCGGATGCCCTCGAGCGTGTCGCGCGGGTGGCCTTCTCGGCGCCGCGGAAGTCGATCCGCAACCCGCTGTCGACCCGCTGGGATCGCGCGCACGTCGATCAGGCGCTGCTGGACGCGAAGATCGATCCCAACCGTCGCCCCGCCGAGCTCAGCCTCGGCGAGCTCGAGCGGCTCACGGCCTGCCTCGTCGCCCCCCTCGTCGCCCCCCTCGTCGCCCCCCTCGACGCAGCGCCCGATCCTGGGTGCGAGCCCGTTTGACGAGGGGGGCCGATCTCGGTTGGACGTCCCCGCCCGCCGGGCATTACCTTATCGAATTCACGCCTCGGAGCGGTGTCGGAGCCTCCTGCTCCGGACGCGCACCGCGGTTCGGAGCGCATGATGCGGATCACCTCTTGTGGCGTCACCGATGTCGGTGTCAAGCGTACCAACAACGAGGACAATTACCTGATCAACGACGAGCTCAACCTGTTCGTCGTCTGCGACGGTATGGGTGGGCACGTTGGCGGTGAATTCGCGAGCGCGATCGCCGTGAACACCGTCGAGGAGGTGTTGACCTCCCACGAGTTCCGCCCCGAGGAGCTCGCGGTCGAGGAGGATGACGGCCCGGTAGAGATCGCTCGGGAGAAGCTCCGGTATGCGATCCGGCTAGCGGGGAAGCGCATCTTTGAGAAGGCCACCGAGGAGCCCGAGTACAAGGGCATGGGCACCACCTGCCTCGCCCTCCTGATCGACGGCGGGAACGCCTACATCGCCCACGTCGGCGACTCCCGCGGGTACTGCGTGCGCGACGGCCGCATCGAGCAGCTCACCGAGGATCACTCGCTCGTCAACGAGAAGATCAAGGCAGGCCTCCTCACGCCGGAGGAGGCGAAGAACCACAAGCTCAAGAACATCATCACCCGCTCGCTCGGCTACATGGAGGACGTCGAGATCGACATCGGCGTCCGCGCCGTCCGTCGCGGAGATCGGTACATCCTCTGCTCCGACGGCCTCTCCAACCTCGTGGAGGCCAGCGAGATGGGCGAAGCGGCGCTCGATCATGGTCCGCAGGAGGGCGCTCGACGGTTGATCGAGCTCGCCTGCAGCCGCGGCGGGGACGACAACATCACCGTGGTCGTGGTGCGGGTGGACGAGGTCCCATGACCGACCGTCCGGATGAGCCCGTCGCCGAACGACGGTTCACCGTGATGTTCGTGCCAGAGGGGGCCAGCGGCTCGGTCCGCCAGTGGAGCTTTACGCTCGCGGACGCCCGCCGGGTGGTGATCCTGCTCAGCATGCTCGTGCTGGTCGTGCTCTTCGGGCTCTGGGACGGAGCGGGGCTCCTCAGCCCCGGGCCGAGCCGGGGGGAGATCCTCGACGAGAACCTCGCCCTCAAGGCCCGGCTCCGGGCGGTTGAGGGGCGAATGGACGAGGTGGATCGAGAGCTCCGCCGACTCCGCCAGTATGGAGCCCAGATGGAGAGCTCCGGCCTCGGCCCCCTCGAGAGCGATGAGCTCTCGCCGGCGGCGGAGGCGGGCTTGCTCGGCGCGTCGATGCCGGCGCCCGATCGGCTGGTGGGGCAGGCCCAGACCGAGATGATGGACGAGCCTGCGGGCGGGGTCGAGGCAGAGCTCGATCGACACGACGCAGGTCGCTGGATGGAGCGCCTCGGCGAGCGGGCTGAGCGGCTGCTGCGCTCGGTGCGCTTCGCGGAGTCGCGCCTCGGTCCGGTCGCCGAGGCGGCGGAGGGCGCCCGCTCCCGCACGGCGGCCATCCCCACCGACTGGCCCGTGGACGCCCTGCTGACGAGCGGCTTCGGCTGGCGCCGCAGCCCCTTCAACCGCCGCTGGAAGTTCCACAGCGGCCTCGACCTCGCCTGTGACCGCGGCACCGCGGTGAAGGCCCCCGCCGCAGGGGTGGTGATCTACGCCGACTGGGACCAGGGCTACGGCAAGCTGCTCGAGGTCGACCACGGCTACGGCGTGGTCACCCGCTACGCGCACAACTCCCAGCTCCTCGTCGCCACCGGCGACCACGTCCGCCGCGGGCAGGTCATCTCCACGGTGGGCATGACCGGGCAGACCACCGGGCCGCACCTGCACTACGAGATCTATGTCGACGGGCAGCCGGTGGACCCGCTGGAGTATCTGGAATAGCGGGTTGCCCCTCAGCGCCCCTCTTGACTCTGGGGCCGCCGCGTCCAGATTCGCGCTTTCGGGCCGACCGCGGTGATGCGCGCGCAAGTCCCCCTGGAGCTCCCATGTCCGCCTTCGACAACTTCCTCAACAAGGTCTTTGGGACTCGGTCCGACCGAATCCTGAAGAAGTACCGGCCGACGGTCGTGCGGATCGGCGAGCTTGAGGCGGGGCTCCGTACCCTCTCCGACGTGCAGCTCCAGGCCAAGACCCCCTTCTTCAAGGAGCGGATCAACAACGGCGCGCCGCTCGACGAGATCCTACCCGAGGCCTTCGCGGTCGTCCGCGAGGCGGGGCGGCGGGTGCTCGAGATGCGGCACTTTGACGTGCAGCTCCTCGGCGGCATGGTGCTGCACAACGGCATGGTGGCCGAGATGCGCACCGGCGAGGGCAAGACGCTGGTGGGGACCTTGCCGGTCTACCTCAACGCGCTGTCCGGCAAGGGCGCCCACGTCGTCACGGTCAACGACTACCTCGCCAGCCGCGACGCCGACTGGATGGGTCGCATCTACACCTTCCTGGGCTTGTCCGTGGGGAAGGTGCTGCAGTCCGAGCGCGATCAGGGCATCAAGCAGCGGGCCTACCTCTGCGACATCACCTACGGCACGAACAATGAGTTCGGCTTCGACTACCTCCGCGACAACATGAAGTTTCGCGCCGAAGAGTATGTGCAGCGGGGCCACAACTTCGCGATCGTCGACGAGGTCGACTCCATCCTCATCGACGAGGCGCGTACCCCGCTCATCATCAGCGGCCCGACCAACCAGCCCATCGATCGGTACGTCGTGATCGACGGTGTGATCCCGCTCCTCCAGGCGGAGATCGACTACGCGGTCGATGAGAAGGCTCGCTCCGTCGCCCTCACGGACTCCGGCGTCGATCGCATCGAAGACAAGCTGGGCATCGACAACTTGTACGATCCTCACAACATGGAGATCCTGCACCACGTCAACCAGGCGCTCAAGGCCCACACGATCTTCAAGCGGGATCGGGACTACGTGGTGCAGGGCGGCAAGGTCGTCATCGTCGATGAGCAGACGGGTCGCCTGATGTCGGGGCGCCGCTGGTCGGACGGCCTGCACCAGGCGGTGGAGGCCAAGGAGAAGGTCGAGGTCGAGGCCGAGTCCCAGACCTACGCGACCATCACCTTCCAGAACTACTTCCGCATGTACACGAAGCTGGCCGGCATGACCGGTACAGCCGAGACCGAGGCCGAAGAGTTCCAGAAGATCTACAACCTCGACGTGGTCGTGGTCCCCACCAACCGCCCGATCACTCGGGATGACCACCACGACATCGTCTACAAGACGCAGGGCGAGAAGTTCCGCGCCGTGCTCGACGAGATCGAGGCCAGCCACAAGAAGGGCCAGCCCGTCCTCGTCGGCACCGTCTCGGTGGAGAAGTCCGACATCGTGAGCCGCTTGCTCCGGCAGCGGGGCATCCCCCACGAGCTGCTCAACGCCAAACAGCACGCGCGCGAGGCCGAGATCGTGTCACAGGCGGGGCGCATCGGCTCGGTGACCATCTCCACGAACATGGCGGGCCGCGGCACCGACATCAAGCTCGGCGGCGATCCCGAGGGCCTCGCCAAGCTGGAGGCCCACCCCGAGCTCCAGCCGGAGGCCTACAAGGCCGCCCATGCCCGCTTCGCCGAGCAGTGCAGCGCCGAGCGAGAGCGGGTGCTCGCGGTCGGCGGCCTCCACATCCTCGGCACGGAGCGCCACGAGTCGCGGCGCATCGACAACCAGCTCCGCGGCCGCGCCGGTCGGCAGGGCGATCCGGGCTCCTCGCGCTTCTACCTCTCGTTGGAGGACGATCTCCTGCGCATCTTCGGCGGCGACAAGCTCGTCGGCTGGATGGAGCGCATGGGCATGCAAGAGGACGAGCGCATCGAGCATCGCTGGATCACGAGCTCGATCGAGAACGCGCAGAAGAAGGTGGAGGGCCACAACTTCAACATCCGAAAGAACCTGCTCGAATACGACGACGTCATGAACCTCCAGCGGCGCGCGGTCTACGACATGCGCCGCAAGGCCCTCCTCGGGGAGAGCATCCGGGAGATGGTCGTCGCCTCGGTAGACGCCCTCATCGATGATGTGCTCGATGAGTGTGTGCAAGAGGGCGTGACCCCCGAACAGTGGAACGTGGAGGGCTTCCGCGAGCGCCTCGACAAGATCTTCACGCTCCAGTGGGACGAGACCGACGACGGCCTCCGAGACCATGCCTGGGAGGAGATTCGCCAGCGCCTCATCACAGAGGCGCACCGGATCTATGAAGAGCGGGAGTCCGCCGCTGGTGCCGAGGCGATGCGGCAGGTGGAGCGCATGCTGCTCCTCCAGTTCACCGACTCCTACTGGAAGGACCACCTCCTCGCGATGGACCGCCTCCGCGATGGCATCGGCCTCCGCGGCTACGGCCAGAAGAACCCGCTGCTCGAGTACAAGAAGGAGGGGACCGAGATGTTCCTCCTGATGAACTCGCTCCGCGATGAGGCGGTCGTGTCGCGCCTGCTGCGGTTGGAGATCCAGGCCGAGGCCGCGCCCAGGGTCACCAAGGCCAACGCCCGCCGCCTCGCCGAGACCCCGGTGGGCGAGCCGGACGAGGAGGAGATCGATCCGTCGCAGCTCCTCGCCGTGGCGCCGCAGGCTCCCCCGGCCCGCCCTGCGCCTCCCCCGCCTCCGGCGCCGGTCCGTCCGCAGCCGGGCACGGAGGCCCGCGCCTTCGCGCGCCTGGTCGGCCTCAAGCGAAATGAGCCCTGTCCGTGTGGTAGCGGCAAGAAGTACAAGAAGTGCTGCTACGACGAAGCGGAGGACGAGGCCGTCGCCGCCGCCGAAGCCGCCGCCGCGGAGGCAGCCGCGGAGGCAGCCGCTGCCGGTGAGGAGGTCGATCCCGCCGCGCCGCTCGTGGTGTCCGCCGAGGCCGCCGCGGAGCTCCCCACGGAACCTCCTGCTGAGCTCCCCGCTGAGGCTGCAGCGGGCGGAGAGACCGGGGTGGGCTTCGAAGGTGAGTCCACCGTCTTGGCGAGCGTCGAGGGTGGCGCACCGGCCTTCGGGGGCTCCGTCGCAGACCCGGACCTCCTCGCCCCGACCGAGGCGCCGACCGAGACCATCGACCTCGGCCGCCGCGACGCCTGACCGGGGGCCGCTTGCTCAGCCCCTCCGCCCGTGCTAGTCCGGGCGGCCTTCCGGGAGACCGGTTGGGCGGGGCTGCGGTACAGCAGCCTTGAGTGTCCCGTCCTCGTCCTCTTAGAAGTGTCCGTGAGAAAGGTAGAAATCTCACGCCGGATCTACGCGAGACTCCGGAGGTGCCAGCTCCCCCCCGGGCGCTGGTGGGAGTCCCACGCCGGCGGTCGAAGAACCCGAACGGGGGCAGTGCCCCTGGAGCAACAACATGGCCAACGTCTCTCTGCGCGACCTGCTTGAAGCCGGCGTGCACTTCGGTCACCAGACCCGCCTGTGGAACCCCAAGATGAAGCCGTACATCTACGGCGAGAAGAATGGGATCCACATCATCAATCTCCAGAAGACCGCTCGCGCCCTCGTGGACGCCTCGCGCTTCATCACCGCCACCGTCGCCAAGGGCGGCACCGTGCTCTTCGTGGGCACCAAGCGCGCCTCCCGAGAGATCGTGCAGGAGCAGGCCGGCCGCGCCGGGATGTTCTACGTGAACAACCGCTGGCTCGGCGGCGCCCTCACCAACTTCGAGACGGTCAAGCGCTCCATCGCTCACCTCATCGAGCTTGAGCAGGTTCGTGACAAGGGCGGCCTCGAGCGGCTCACCAAGAAGGAAGCCCTCGAGATCACCCGCAAGATCGAGAAGATGGACAAGTCGCTGGGCGGTATCAAGCTGCTCAAGGGCCTCCCCGCCGTCCTCTTCGTCATCGATCCCAAGCGCGAGCGCATCGCCATCCACGAGGCCGTCCGGCTGGGCATCCCCGTGGTCGGCCTCTGCGACACCAATTGTGATCCCGACGGCATCACCCACGTGATCCCCGGCAACGACGACGCCATCAAGAGCATCAAGCTCTTCACCACCGCCGTCGCCGACGCCATCATCGAGGGCAACGCCGCCAGCCGCGATCAGCATCGTCACCACCACGGGGGCGGCTCCGCGCAGTCCGCCTCCGACATCGGTGAGGTTGAGGTCTTCCGCCGCGGCGTGGACACCGACGCCGCCATCGAGCTCGCCGACGAAGAAGTCGACGCCTAATCCAGCCTGAACCGCAGGCCCTCGGGAGGGTGACCGCGCATCCGTGGTCACCTGGAGGGGGGCCCTCCATGCGAGGAGTAGATCCCATGTCTCTGGCCATGATCAAGGAGCTCCGCGAGCGCACTGGCGCCGGGATGTCCGACTGCAGCGCCGCCCTCAAGGCGAGCGACAACAACGTGGAGACCGCCATCGAGTGGCTCCGCAAGAAGGGCATCGCGAAGGCCGCCAAGAAGGCCGGTCGCACTGCCACCGAGGGCCTCGTCCACTGCTACATCCACGGGGGTGGCAAGATGGGCGTTCTCCTCGAGGTGAATTGCGAGACCGACTTCGCGGCGGGCACCGAGGGCTTCAAGACCCTCGTGCACGACCTCGCCAAGCAGATCGCCGCCTCGGCCCCCGAGTGGGTGAGCATCGCCGACGTCCCGGCCGACGCCCTCGCCCGCGAGAAGGCCATCCAGCTCGAGCGCACCATCGCCGAGGGCAAGCCCGCTGCGATGGCCGAGAAGATCGTGGAGGGCCGGCTCAAGGGCTGGTACGCCGAGGTCTGTCTGCTCGAGCAGCCCTACATCAAGGACGACAAGAAGAAGGTCAACGATCTGATCCAGGAGGCCGTCGCCGTCATCGGTGAGAACCTCAAGGTCCGTCGTTTCGCCCGCTTCGTCGTCGGCGAAGGGCTGGAGAAGAAGCAGGAGGACTTCGCCGCTGAGGTCGCTGCCGCCGCTGCGGCCGCCCAGCAGCAGGCGTAGTCCCATGCACGCCCGCCCCGCCTACAAGCGCGTCCTGCTCAAGATCTCCGGCGAGATGCTCGCCGGAGAGAACCAGATCGGGATCGAGTCCGAGACCATCCACCGTTTCGCCGCCGAGATCCAAGAGATCCGGGACCTCGGCGTGCAGGTGGCCATCGTGATCGGGGGCGGGAACATCTTCCGAGGGCTCGCAGGGGCCTCTCGGGGGATGGATCGGGCGCACGCCGACTACATGGGGATGCTGGCGACGGTCATCAATTCGCTGGCGCTGCAGGATGCCCTCGAGCACCTCGGCTGCTTCACGCGCGTGATGTCCGCGATCACGATGGATCAGGTGGCGGAGCCCTACATCCGCCGCCGCGCCATCCGTCACCTCGAGAAGGGGCGGGTGGTGATCTTCGGGGCCGGCACCGGCAACCCCTACTTCTCCACCGACACCGCCGCCGCCTTACGCGCCGCTGAGATCCACGCCGACGTGATCCTCAAGGCGACGAAGGTGGATGGTGTCTACGACAGCGATCCGAAGAAGAACGCGGGGGCCACGCGATTTGAGAGCGTGAGCTACCTCGAAGTCCTGAACCGTGGCATCAAGGTGATGGACGCGACGGCCATCAGCCTCTGCATGGACAACTCGATCCCCATCGTGGTCTTCGATCTCAACGGCCCCGGCAACATCCGTCGGGTGGTCTGTGGGGAGCCGATCGGCACACACGTCCGGAACGAACCAACCTGATCGGAGCTGCGAGAATGAGCCAAGAGTACCTCGACGCGATGAAGGAAGACTTCCAGAAGGTCATCGCGAGCTTCAAGCGTGACCTCTCCACGATCCGCACCGGGCGCGCCAGCCCGCAGATCCTGGAGAACCTCTCCGTCACCGTCGCTTCTTACGGCGCGAGCATGCCGCTCAACCAGCTCGGTGGCATCGCGGCCCCCGACGCGCGGATGCTCGTGGTCAACCCGTGGGACAAGGCTACGATCCACGACATCGAGAAGGCGATCCAGGCCTCCGGCCTCGGGTTGAACCCCTCCAACGACGGCCAGATCATCCGGGTCCCCATCCCCGCCCTCACCGCTGACCGCCGCAAGGGCCTGGTCAAGCAGGTGGGCGAGAAGCTGGAGGAGTCTCGTGTCCGCGCGCGCACGGTGCGGCGGGAGTACAACGAGATCTTCAAGGGCATGGAGAACGACAAGGAGATCACTGAGGACGAGTCGAAGCGGTACGTCGAGAAGGTGCAGTCCTCGACCGACACGGCCATCGCTGACCTCAGCGCCATGGCCACCGCCAAGGAGAAAGAGGTCCTGGAGGGCTGATGGCGCCACCCTCGGCCGTCCCCCGACACGTCGCCATCATCATGGATGGGAACGGCCGATGGGCCGAGTCGCGGGGGCTGGACCGGGTGCGGGGCCACGAAGAGGGCGCCAACAGCGTCCGGGAGATCGTGCGCGCCTGCCGTGAGAAGGGCGTCCAGGCGGTCACCCTCTACAGCTTCTCCACGGAGAACTGGCGGCGACCGGTGACCGAGGTGGCCGCGCTGATGCAGCTCCTCCAGCGCTACGTCTTCGCAGAACGGGAGGAGATCCTCACCCAGGGCATCCGGCTGCAGGCCATCGGTCAGGTCGACCGCCTGCCGGAGTTCGTGCAGAAGCCGCTGCGGCTGCTCTGTCGGGACAGCGCCAAGAACCACCAGATGGTGCTCAGCCTCGCGCTCTCGTACGGCTCACGGGCCGAGCTCGTGGACGCGATGCGGGCGATCGCGACCGAGGTGAAGGCCGGCCGGCTGGACCCCGCGGCGATCGACGAGGCGCTCGTGAACCAGCACCTCTACACGGCCGGCCTCCCCGACCCTGACCTCCTCATCCGCACCTCCGGCGAGTGCCGGCTGAGCAACTTCCTGCTCTGGCAGCTCGCGTACGCGGAGATCTACGTCACCGACGTGTACTGGCCCGACTTTCGGCGCCCGCAGCTGGAGGCCGCCTTCGCCGCCTTCGCCGGGCGCGAGCGGCGCTTTGGCAAGACTGGCTCGCAGGTGAAGTCGGAGGGTGGTCGTGCTTGAGCGGATCGTCTCGGGGGTCATCGGCCTCCTCATCATCGTGCCCGCCATGGTGTGGGGCGGTGAGCTGGCGGCGGAGATCATCATCGGCGTCGCGATGATCATCGGCGTGGACGAGCTCACCCGGATGGCGCTGCCGGAGCGCCACAAGTCGGCCTTCGTGAGCCTCTCGCTGGTGAGCCTCGGCGTCTACGTGCAGCTCCTGTGGGGTCCGCAGAACCTCAACCTCGGCGTGCTGGCGATGGGGGCGCTCTGGCTGATGCTGCACGCGCTCTTCGTCGAGCGCGAGACGGGCAAGGCCGCTGACACCGCGATGCGCCTGCTGGGCGGGCTCATTTACCTCCCCGTGCTCTTCTCCTTCATCGCCCAGGTGCGCCGCTTCGAGAGCGGCCTCACCTGGGTCTTCCTGCTGCTCGCCGTCACCTGGCTCGGTGACACTGGCGCCTACTTCGCCGGCCGCGCCTTCGGGAAGACCAAGCTCTTCGAGCGGGTCAGCCCCAAGAAGACCTGGGAGGGCGCCGTGGGCGGCTTCTTTGCGGCCATCGGCGCGGCCTGCGCGGTCAAGGCCATCGGCCTGCCGAACCTCCCGTGGGGGCACGCGATCGCGCTCGGCGCCATCCTCGACGTCGCCGGCGTGGTGGGTGATCTCGTCGAGTCGATGCTGAAGCGCTCCTACAACGTGAAGGACTCCGGCTGGGTCATGCCGGGCCACGGCGGCATCCTCGACCGCGTAGACAGCCTCCTCTTCAGCGCGCCGGTCGCCTGGGTCTACGCCACGCTCTTCGGCCTGGGATAAGCCGTCGGCCTCCTTGGAGGCCTCGTGCTCCGTCTCTCCTGCCCGACCCCCTCCTCGCCTTGGCGGGGCTCTCATCTTGGTGGGGGTGCACGCTCCCTCGCGCTCTGGGCGGCGCTCTCCGGCCTCGGCGCGGGCGCCGTCGCCGCCGAGCCCCTCGGCCCGCCGCAGCGCCGGGGCGGGGTGGCCCGCGCAGAGCAGCTCCACGGCGGCGTGCCCGTGCTGGGTGGCGGGGTGGTCACGGACCTCGCGGGCCGGCGCCTCGCGGACACCCGGCGGCGGGGCCTGACGGTACCCTCCACCCCGACGCTCTCGGAGGCCGAGGCCCGCTCCCTCGCGCTGCGCCCCTTCGTGCGAGCGCGCGGCCGCGAGGTCGCCCTCCGCTGCGAGGCGGGGGCGCTCACCGTGCTCTCGGATGGTCAGGGGGGGCGGCTCCTCTGGCGCTTCCGCTGCCGTGGGGAGGGCCCCGCCGACGTCTGGCGGGTCAGCATCGACGCCCACGATGGCCGCCTGCTCGAGCGGGCCCCCGAGCGCCTCTCCGCCAGCGGTCAGGTCTACGCGCAGGCGCCCACCGAGGACGAGCTCGACGTGGTCGATCTGCCTGGCCTCAGCGGCGGCGGGGCGCTCGCCGGCGAGGTGGTCGACGTGAAGAGCGTCACCTTCAGCGCCACGGGCGAGCAGCAGCTCGTGCGTTGGGCCGCGGCCGACGTGGACGGAAACTTCTACTTCAGCCCCGACCAGGGCGACCCCGAGGACCCCTTCGTCGAGGTCAACGCCTACTGGCACGCCACCCAGACCTACGCCTTCTTCCAGGAGACCTTCGCGCACCCGGTGCCCGAGGTGGTGCAGGTCTATACGAACTACCGGGAGGCGAAGGGAGAGGGCTACGACAACGCCTACTTCACCTACGGCCCGAGCGGCGGGTACCAGCTCACCTTCGGCCAGGGCATCACCACCGACTTCGGCTACGACCCCGGCGTCGTCATCCACGAGTTCAGCCACGGCATCGTCGAGGACGTCGTCGGGATGATGACGGCGATGAGCTACCCCGTGAACATGGACGAGTACGGGCTCCACCCCGCGCCCGGCGGCCTCACGGAGGGGCTCCCCGACTACTGGAGCGTCACCCGCAACGACCGCAGCACCGCTGCGGTGATGGCCGATGGCACGCCCATCCGCGACCTCGACAACGGCGCCACCTGTCCGGCCTCGGTCCTCGGTGAGGCCCATCAGGATGGCGAGGTCATCGGGGGCAGCACCTGGGAGATCCGCGAGGCCCTCGGAGCCGCCGCCACCGACGCCCTCGTCTACGGGGCGATGCAGCGCCTGAGCACGAGCCCCACCTACGCCGAGTTCGCCGCGGCGCTGGTCGATGCCGCGGGCGACCTCGTCTCGGAGGGACGCCTCACGGAGGCCGAGGTGTCGGTCGTGCGCGACATCGTGGACGCCCGGGGCCTCTCGACCTGCGGGCGCGACACCCCCATCTCGCCCGAGCAGCCTGGCGCGGGCTACCTCCTCGGCGCTGACTTCGTCGATGCCAGCCTGTGTGAGGTGGTGCGCGGCCTCGGCGTCCGCATCGGCGCCCCCTTCCAGTACACGCTCACCATCCCGGAAGACCCGGAGGGGAGGCAGGTCACGGGCCTCAGCCTGAACATCGACCTCTCCCGGCCGAACGGGGGGACGCTGCACGACTCCGACCTCGACTACACCGTCTACGCGCGCGCTGACGAGCTGGTCCACTACGAGATCAACCCGCTCGACATCCTCGGCTACACCTTCCTGCTGCCGACGGGCTCCGACAACGCCGACCTCGAGTGGCCCGGCGCTCCGGCGTCGGTGAGCGTCATGGCAGAGTCGCTCGGCATCGAGGCCCTGCCGGCCGGCTCAACCTGGACCTTCGGCATCCTCGGCATGAACTGCGTGACGACCGCCGTTGAAGTGACCCCCGCCTTCACCTGGTCGGAGCCGCCTCCGGCCCAGATCAACCCCCTCGCCGGCGAGTATGTCGGGGGCTGCGCGGGCCTCCGCTCCGCCCTCCTGCTGCCGTGGGTGGGGCTCGGGATCTTCGGGCTGCGCCGCAGGCGGGCCGCCGCGGCGCGATGACGGGGGAGGGGAGCAAGGGGCCCTCGCGGTGGCTCCGCTGGCCGAGCCCCGGGGCCGGCCTCGGGCTGGTCGGCCTCGTCTTCGTGCTCCGGATGGCCCTGATCGGCGCGGTGGGCCTCGGCGACGACGAGGCCTACTACGCGCTCTGGGCGCGACACCTCGACTGGAGCTACTTCGATCATCCGCCCGGGGTCGCCTTGCTCGTGGCGGCCTCGGTCTCGGCGCTCGGGGAGGGCCCCTTCGCGGTGCGGCTGCCCACGCTGCTCTGCGGCGCCGCGACCGTGGGCGTGCTCCTCCGTCTGGCCCGCCGCATGGGGACCTCCGCCACGACCGAGCTCGCCCTGCTGCTCGTCCTGTCGCCGATGTTCGCCATCCTCGGCGTCTTCACCGCGCCGGACATGCCCTTCCTCCTCGCGCTCAGCCTCGCGCTGTCCTTCGCCTGGGAGGCCCTCGAGGCCGAGGACGCGGGCGCCTGGCTCCCTTGCGGGATCTCGACGGGGATCGCGCTCCTGTGTAAGTACAACGCGGTCTTGTGGCTGGTCACCCTCCTCGTCCTGCTGGTCTCTGACCGCCGCTACCGTCGTTGGCTCCTCCGCCCCGAGCCGTACCTCGGCTTGCTCGTCGCGCTGCTGATCTTCGAGCCGATCCTCGTCTGGAATTCGCACCACGACTGGATGTCCTTCCGCTTCCACCTCCAAGGCCGGCACGGGGGGGCGCTCGATCTCCCGACCAACCTCGGCCAGTTCGTGGGCTCCCAGCTCGGCCTCCTGTCGCCGCTGGTCGCGGTCGCCCTCGTGCTCGGGCTGAGGGACAGCCTCCGCCGCGCCCGCGCCGGCGCCGCGGCCGACCGCTTCCTCCTCGCCGCCGCGCTGCCGCCCCTCCTGCTCTTCGGGCTCACGAGCCCGCTGACGGCCTTCAAGCCCCACTGGACCGCCTCGGGCTGGCTCCCCGCCCTGCTCCCCGCAGCCCGCTGGCTCAGCGAGCGCCCCCGCCTCCGCCTCGCCACCCTCGGCAGCGCCGGCCTGATGAGCGGCCTCGTGTACCTCCAGGCGCTCTGGCCGGTGTTGCCGCTCGGGCCGAAGGCCGACGTCACGAACGACCTCTACGGCTGGCCCGAAGCGGGGGCGGCGGTGGAGCGGGCCCTTCATGCCCTCCCAGATCCCGATCAGGCCTATGTCTTCGGCCACATGTACCAGACCGCGGCCCAGATCGCGCTCCAGCTCCCCCGGTCGGTGATCGTCACCCGCCGCGGGGGCCGCGCCGATCAGTTTGACGTCTGGCGGGAGCGCCTCCCCGAGCTCGCCGGTCGGGACGCGATCTTCGTCGCTCACGACCGCTACGACCTCGACCTCGTCCGGCGCCCCTTCCCCGGCCTGGATTGCGCGCGAGCGGAGGAAGTCCCTGTGCTTCGGCGGGGTGAGGTGGTGCGCCGCTTCCAGATCTGGTCTTGTCGGGCGACGCCGCATCCCTCGGGCTCCACCGGCCCGCCCGGATAGGGACCGTCCCCCACCTCTGACGTCGAGGTCACCGTGTCGGACCGTCAGCACCCCATCCGCCAGAGCTTCATCGCAGGCCTGCTGGCCCTGCTCCCCTTGTACGTCACGGGGAAGGTGCTCTCCTTCCTCTTCACGATGGTGGACGGCCCCGCCGGCACCCGGATTGACCTCCTCGTCTCGCGCTTCGTCGGCCAGCCGGTGCACATCCCGGGCCTCGGCCTCCTCACCACCCTGCTGCTGGTGCTGGCGATCGGCTGGCTGACCCGGATGGTCTTCTTCCGGCAGCTCCTCCATCGCACAGAGCGGGCGATCGAGCGGGTGCCGCTGGTGCGATCGGTCTACACGGCGAGCCGGCAGATCGCCTCTCTGTTCTCCGACGAGCACAAGACCCCGTTCTCCCAGGTCGTGCTGGTCGAGTACCCGATGGTGGGCCGCCACACGATCGGCCTCGTGGCGCACCTGCCGCCCGGGGATGACCCGCTCGCTGAGGTGGTGGTCTTCTTCCCGAGCAACCACCTTCACCTCGGCTACCCCGTGCTTCTGCCGCGTAAGGACATGCTGCTGCTCGATCTCACCGTCGAGGAGGCGATCAAGTTCTTCCTCTCTTGCGGCGTGGTCGGGGGCGAGGATCTGATCCACCGCACGGCCAAGGCGCGGGCGAGCAGCCCCGACGGAGTCGACCGACCGGATTAACTGAGCGCCTCGACCGGCCGATCAGTCCTGTCTCCCCGCCCCCTCGTGAGGTCTCATGCTTGAAGGTTCCGCACTGGTGGAGAAGGCCGCGTGGGTGAGGCGGGAGACGATGCTCCTGCACCGCCGCGCCCCCGAGACGCGCCTCGCCTCCTCGCTCTCCACCGTCGAGACGCTGACCGCCCTGCATTATGGGGGCGTCCTCCGCTTCAACCCGGCTGAGCCCCGCTGGGAGGGCCGTGACCGCTTCATCGTGAGCAAGGGGCACGGCACGATCTCGTTCTACCCCATCCTCGCCGACCTCGGCTTCATTGACCCCGGCGAGCTGCTCCTCATCGCCAAAGAGGAGGGGATCCTCAAGGTCATCCCCGACACCCACATCCCCGGCTACGAGTCGATCAACGGCGCGCTGGGGCACGGGCCGGGCGTCGCCTGCGGGGTCGCGCTGGGGCTGCGCGGCCGCGGGGCCGACAATCAGGTGGTCGTGCTCTGCGGCGACGGTGAGCTGCACGAGGGCTCGGTCTGGGAGGCGGTGATGTTCGCCGGCCACCACGCCCTCGCCAACCTCACGCTCATCGTCGATCTGAACGGCGCCGCCACCCTCGGCTTCACCAAGGACATCCTGGCGCTCAACCCGCTCGATGAGAAGTTCCGCGCCTTCGGCTGGGACACCGTGGTCGTGGACGGGCATGACGTCGTCGCCCTCGCCGAGGTCCTCCGCGGCATCCGGGCCCCCGGGCGGGCCCGCCCCCTCGCGGTCATCGCCGAGACGCTGAAGGGCAAGGGTGTCCCCTGGCTCGAGACCGACCCCCTCTCCCACATCCGCGTGCTGAAGCCCGAGCAGGTCGACCAGCTCCTCGGAGGCGCCCGATGACCGCCCTCTCGCTCCCGCCCCGCACGATGCGCGACGTGCTCATCGCGCGCATCGCCGCCAAGATGAAGGAGGACCCTCGGGTCTACTTCCTCACCGCCGATCTCGGCGCGCCGGCCCTCGACGCCATGCGCGACAACTTCCCCGGGCGCTGCATCAACGTCGGCATCGCCGAACAGAACATGATCAACGTCGCGACGGGCCTCGCCCTCGAGGGCAACGTCGTCTTCGCCTATGGCATCGCGCCCTTCGTGAGCATGCGCTGCTTCGAGCAGCTCCGCACCACCATCGCGCTGCTCTCCGAGACGCGGAGCCTGAACGTCAACATCCTGTCGATCGGCGCCGGCTTCTCCTACGACGTGTCGGGGCCGACCCACCATTGCCCCGAAGACATCCCGCTCCTCCGGCTGTTGCCGAACGTAGACCTCTTCAGCCCCGCGGACTGGGTCACCGCCGACGCCTTCCTCGAGACGGCGATGTCGACCAGCGGCGCCAAATATTTCCGCCTCGAGGGCAAGCCGATCCCCGCCCTCTACGCCGGCGCAGACGCGCTCGACTTCAGCCTCGGCTTCGCGGTCCGCGCCACCGGCAGTGACACCTGCCTCGTGACCACCGGCTACGCGACCCACATGGGCGAGCGCATCCGGGCTGACCTCGCGCAGCAGGGCACCGCCGTCGGCCACGTTGACCTCTTCCTCCTCAAGCGCTTCGACGAGGCCGCCCTCGCCCGCGCCCTGGCCCCTTACCAGCGGGTGGTGGTCATCCAGGAGGCCTTCTCGCGTCGCGGAGGCCTCGACAACATCGTCGGCGACCTGCTCGTCGACCACGGCATCCCCGCCCGCCTGCTGCGGTACGGGCTCTCCGACCGCTACTTCCTCGGCAACGGCGATCGCAACCGCCTGCACCGCGAGTACGGGATGGACGTGGCCACCATCACCCGAGCGCTCAGCCAGACGGCTTGAGGGATCCTCATGGGCAGTCCGATCGATCTCGTCCTCGTGAACCCAGGGGACAAGCGAGAGATCTACCAGGGTCTCGGCGCCGACGTCGCGGCGGTGGAGCCCCCTTATTGGTCGGCCGCCCTCGCGGGCTTCCTGCGTAAGGAGGGCGTGTCGGTGGCCATCATCGACGCCAACGCCCTCAACTACTCGGCCGAGGAGACCGCGGCGGCGGTGGCGGCCCTCTCCCCGCGCCTCGCGGCGGTCATCGTGTATGGCAACCAGCCCTCCGCCTCGACGCAGACGATGTCGGCGGCCGGCCGGATCTGCGCGGCCATCCATCGCACGGGCGCCTGCAAGGTGGCCATCGGCGGCCTGCACCCCACCGCGCTCCCCGAGCGCACGATCCGCGAGGAGGCGGTCGATTACCTCATCGCCGGCGAGGGGCCCTTCACCTTGAAGGCGCTCGTCGCCGCCCTCCGTGACGGCGGCGCCCTCGATCAGGTCCCCGGCCTCTGGTACTGGGAGGGTGAGGGCCTTCGCAGCACCGCCCCCGCGCCGCTGCTCAAGTCCCTCGATGAGCTGCTCCCCCGCGCCGCCTGGGACCTCCTGCCGATGGAGCGGTACCGCGCGCACAATTGGCACTGCTTCGATCACATCACCGAGCGCCAGCCCTACGCCGCTATCTACACGAGCCTGGGCTGCCCCTACGGCTGCGTGTTCTGCTGCATCAACGCGCTCTTTGGTAAGCGGGGCATCCGCTACCGCAGCCCGGCCGCGGTCGTCGACGAGATCGGCTTCCTGGTCGAGACCTACGGCGTCAAGAACATCAAGTTCATCGACGAGATGTTCGTCCTCGACGAGCGCCACTACATGGGCATCGTCGAGGGGCTGATCGAGCGCGGCTACGACTTGAACATCTGGGCCTACGCCCGGGTCGACACCGTGAAGCCCCAGAACCTCGAACGCATGCGGAAGGCCGGCATCACCTGGCTCGCCCTCGGCATCGAGTCGGCCAACCCCGACGTGCGGGAGGGCGCCTCGAAGGCGATGCGGGTCAAGGACATCGGCCGCGTGGTCGAGCAGATCCAGGCCGCCGGCATCCGGGTCATCGGCAACTACATCTTCGGGCTGCCCGACGACACGCTCGAGACCATGCAGGAGACCCTCGACATGGCCGTCGAGCTCAACTGCGAGTTCGCCAACTTCTACTGCGCGATGGCCTACCCGGGCTCCCCGCTCTACACCGACGCCCAGAGAGAGGGTTGGGAGCTGCCCTCCACCTGGGCCGCCTTCTCGCAGCACGGCTACGACATGCAGCCGCTCCCCACACACGCGCTCAGCGCGAAGCAGGTGGTGCAATTCCGCGACGAGGCCTTCCACGCCTACTTCTCCAGTGATCGGTACCTCGACATGGTGGAGTCTCGATTCGGACGACCTGTGCGCGATCATGTCGTCGACATCTCCAAGAACAAGCTTCGGCGTCGCTTGCTGGAGACTTGACGCGGGGCTTGCTATGCTCGGCTCCCGGCCAGTCCGCGGTCGATGGAGAGAATGACGTGACTGAAGCGAGATCCGAACAGACGAGGCAGGAGAGGCTCTATCCTGCGGTGCCGGGCCTCGGGGTGGCCGAGGCCTTCGAGCGCGGGGACTATACCTACGTCGCCGATCAGGCCGAGTACGGTGACTGGCGTCGTTTCGCGGCCCGGGGCCTGATGGGCCTCACCGAAGAGGCCCTGCTCGGGCTCGCCCGATTCCAAGGCGAGGAACCCCGCTTTTATGAGGCGGTCGCGCTCTGGATCCGCGGCCTCGACAGCGCGGCGGAGGCTCGCCTCGCCCCGCTCAGCCTGCCGCACGCGCGGCGACTGCTCGACCTCATCCGGAAGCCGGTGATCGAGGTGCTCGTGCAGATGCCGTGGTCGGTGAACGGTCCGCAGGCTCTGCTCCAGCACATCGCCAGGGACAGCCGCTTCTCGGTGAAGAACATTGGCCCGGGGGCGACAGACCTGCCCAATCACCCCTACGCCAGCATCTGGGAGTTTGCGCGGCGCGGATCCCCGCCTGACTTCTACTTCTGTCAGATGGTGGAGTGGCACCTCATCCCGCCCGACATCCAGTCCCTCAACTGCCCCATCCTTGGACAGACGGCCGACTGTGACGTCCACGTCCAAGTCGTCCACCCCTGGCTCCAGCTCTTCGATGAGCTGATCGTGACCGACCATACCGAGTGGAGTGACGTGCAGCCCATGGTGGGCTGCCCGGTTTCCACCTTCCCGAAGACCTTCGGCGTTGAGCCGCCCCGATACGCCGTGGACGCGCTCCCCCGGACGGTAGACTGCGCCGTCACGGGTACGCTGTTTCAACACTGGCACCCCGACAAGGCAGCCTTGATCGCGGACATCCTGCTCAGCGACGAGCTCACCTTGACGGTGAGCAACGGGTGGGCGGCCGCTGATATTTACCAGCTCTGTCTGGCGACGTCCAAGGTCGGGTTCTCCTTCTATCGGCGCGGCGGCGGCACCGTCACCCGTGGCCTCGAGACCCTCGCCGCAGGCTGTGCGGTGGCCGTGCAGCGGGACAGCGTGCTCCGCTTTTATTATGGTGAGGAGGACGGCGTTCACCCCTATGACGCCGAGGGCCCGAGCGGCCTCCTCCCGGTGCTCCAGGACATGGTGGACCGCTGGCCAGAGGTCCGCCCGCGGGCGGCCTGGGGCGCGCGGCGGGTCTGCGAAGAGTTCTCTCTGCCCACGGTCGCCTCTCAGCTCTTTCGATTCTTGACCTTTGTCGCGTCACGACCCGGCAGGCGCCGGGTGGGGCGGGACACCTCGGCTTACATCCAGGAGCGGCCGGTGATGTCGCTCGGCTGGCTTCTGCCGGGGGGCCACAAGGTGCGCCTCGCTTGGGCGCTGGAGTCCTATCGGCGGGAGTCCGCTCTGTATCGCTCCCGGCGCGACCCGCGCTGGCTGAACGGCTGCTGTCGGGAGATCGTGCTCTGTGTGGCCTCCGCTGTGAGCGGTAGCCAACAGCAGTTCTCCGACAGCCTCACGGAGGCGGTGTACGAGGCGAACCTCAGTCAGCCCTGGGCCCGCGAGCTCCTCGATCCAGTGATTCGGGACCTGGCGAACGCCCAGAGCCTCTTCTCGGACAGCCTCATCCTCGCCTTCAACTACGTCCGCGTCGGGCTGCACCTGGGGCTCGGCGACCAGCCGGCGGCCGCGCTCGCGCGGGCGCGGGCGATCCTCGACGTCCCCCGCGCGCGCTGGAGGTTGAGCCGAGAGGATGATGTCTATTCCTGGGACATCTTCCCCGACTTCTTCAATTACCGTAGCTATCAGGACCTCCTCGTGGGCGAGTTCATGGGGGGAGTGGAGCGGACAGACGAGCGAGTCAGCCTGCTCCTCGCCTCGATCCACCACTATGTGGGCGTTTGTTCGGGTGAGGTCTCCCACCTTCGGGAGGCGGTGCGCCTCGATCCCGCCTTCGCGGGCTACACCTACAGCCTCGCCTTGGCCCTCGCGGAGGGCACCTCCTCCGCCGGGTGGGCCGAGGCGGTGACGCTCTTCCTCAGCCTCCATCGCTCCACCTTGCTCGATCTCGTCGTCAAGCGGCTCCGGGACATGGTGGTGCTCGACCGGATCCCGGAGGGCGGCACCTTGCGTGCAGACGTTCGAGTCCTCCTCACGGCCTGGAGCCGCCAGGAGCCTCACTTCACCAACAACCGTCCCAACAGACGGCTCCTCCGCGGCTGAACCCCCGATGACACCCCCCAAGATGATGACCTTTGGCCCGGAAGATCAGGCGGACCGCCGTGACCGACTCGCGACGCTCCTCCGGTCTTCGCCCATCCCCGACCGTGAGCTGATGCTCAACGTCGGCCTGTACCTGACGCCGCAGACCTTGTCTCGTGTCTTGTTCATGGACTTCCTCTACCGACAGATCCTGGACACCCAGGGCATCGTGGTTGAGTTCGGCTGCCGGTGGGGGCAGAACCTGTCCCTGTTCACCTCGATGCGGGGCATCTACGAGCCATTCAACCGCCTGCGGAAGGTGGTGGGCTTCGACACCTTTGACGGCTTCGTGGGCGTGACCCCCGAGGACGGCGACAGGGTCGAGGCTGGGGACTACGGCACGGCCCCCGCGTACGAGGCGCATCTGCGAGAGGTGCTGGCGCTGCAGGAGGCGGAGAGCCCGATGAGCCACCTCCGGCGACACGAGGTGATCGCCGGAGACGCGGTCCAGGGCTTCCCGGCCTACCTGGAGCGCAACCCCCAGACCATCATCGCGTTGGCTTACTTCGACTTTGACCTCTACGAGCCGACGAAGCGCTGCCTCGAGGCGATCGAGCCCTTCATCACGAAGGGCACGGTGATCGGCTTCGACGAGATCAACGACGAGACGACGCCCGGCGAGACGGTCGCCCTCCGAGAGGTCTTTGGCCTCGGTCGGTTCGCGGTGCGTCGCTACCGCTACAGCGCCCGTACTTCCTACCTCGTGGTGGAGTGAGCCCATGAAGGAGACCTACCCTCGGACCCGGATTGAGCTGACGGATGCGCAGAAGGCGCGGCTCAATTCGCATGGCTACATCATCATCGACGACTTTCTGCCCCTCGACCTGCATGACCGCCTGCTCGACGAGCTCCGTCGTGGCCAGTCGCAGATCCACTACCAGGTCCGGCCGCAGCATTACGAGCACGTCTTCGCCTCGGGCTTGAAGAACCTCCCGGGGGCCGACGAGCCCTACATCGCCAAGTTCTCGCTCATCCAGCGCCAGCGGGAGCTCGCGAGCCTCCAAGAGGTCTTCCACGGCCACCTCGCCCCGATGATGAAGCAGGCCACCGAGGGGCTGGCGCGCTTCTCGCTCTTCCCGGGCGCCGCTCGGGTGAGGGGAGGGGATGTCTACCGAGCGCATCAGGACGGCTACGCCGGCGTCGTCGGCTACAGCCTCTTCATCAACGGCGGGTGGAGCTGGGACTACGGCGGGATCCTCACCTACGTGCGAGAAGAGGATGTCGCAGAGCCCATCTTCCCACGCTCCAACCGGCTGTTGTTGCGGAATGAGACCTTCCGCCACTTCCACTTCTTGAACACCGTCGAGCAGCACTGTCCCTTGGAGCAGTACATCGTGCTCGGGTGGGCTGACAGCAAAGAGGGTGAATTCTCCGAGGTTCGGGGCGCGTATGAAGAATTCTGAGCGCGAGGCGCCCGAACCCTTGCCGCCGATCCCCACGAATCAGATCCACCCCCATCGCCGCCGGGTGATGGAGCAGGCCATACGGACCTTCAAGAGGCCGATCCACGCGCTCGAGGTGGGCTCTTGGTTCGGCGAGGGCTCCACCCGGGTCTGGCTGGAGAACCTGCACCCTGGCTCCACCCTGACGCTCGTGGACGCATGGCGGCCTTACGCCAGCTCCGCCGATCGCCTGGAGGACCGGGAGTGGGACTACGCCGCGATGGACGGCCAGGCCTCCGAGGCCTTCCTGGCTACCTTCTTGGCGGTGCGGAGGTTCGAGACCGCCTATCCGGGTAGGGTGTCGGTAGACATCATCCGCGGCGACTCGGAGCGGGTGCTGGAGCGCCTTCGCACAGGGATCTTTGACTTCATCTACATTGATGGAGACCACAAGTACAGCTCTGTGGTGAGCAACCTCCGGGAGGCGAAGCGCCTCGCGCGAAATGATCTGGCGATGATCTGCGGCGATGACCTGGAGAAGCTGCCGAGCCCGGAGCTCTTGGAGCTCGCGCGGCGACACTTGGACCGAGACTTCTTGCGGCCTCCCCACGAGTTCCACCCTGGCGTGATGCTGGCGGTCCACGAGGAGCTCGGGAGCGTCTCGATGGACCACGGATTCTGGTGGGTGATCAAGGGCGGCGGACGCTACTTCACGGGCTGAGGAGGTCGCGGTCGGTCGGCCCTTGACCCCCTCGACCCCCTTGATAGTTTGAGCGTCAGCCCTCCCAGGGCATCACCCACGGACCGCCGAGCGACCCATGAGCATCAAACAGGCGATCGACTTCCGGAACAACCAGGGTGAGCTCGTCTACCGGGCCGAGGCGGACGTCCTCCGCTTCAGCGCGGCGCGCTGCTTCCCGATGACCGGGGAGGAGAAGGAGCTCGCGGCCTTGCGTCGGCTCGTGGCGCACCTCCAGCGGGCCGGCGGCCAGCTCGCGGCCTTCCGCCAGGGCCCCTTCCTCGACTTCCTGCTCGACCACGCGCCGGAGGCGGCGGCCGCGATTCAGGTCATCGTTGATCCGGCCTCCCAGGCGGGGGAGCATCGGGGCATCCCCGTCGTCTCGTCGCTCTCCGCGCTGCCGATCGAGGTCTCGACGATCTTCATCGCGCACACCCTGGCCGAGCCCACCTTCCGGGTCCGCTCCCAGATCCCCCGTTGGTTGAAGGTGTTCGCCCCCGACATCATCGCCGACGAGCTCCCCGGGGATGAACCCTACGGGATGATCCGCTCCGAGGCCAGCATCTACCCGATGGTGCTGCCGGAGCTCGAGGTGCGCCCGGGGCTCGACCTCCTTCTGCTCGACCTCCCTGCGCGCGCCGGTCAGCAGATCTCGGTGGGCTTCTCTTACGTACATTCGGCCCTCAAGCGCTCCTCTCTGAACTTCCAGTCGATGGACCTCGACCCCATCTGGTACCACCGCTTCCAGATGTCTCGCCTGCTCGACCTCGGCTGTGAGCCCGTGATGGCGAACGGGGTCAAGGTGTCGGCCGAGGCCTGGGGCTACAACGAGCGCATCTGGGTCGATCCCCGGCAGTGGCCCTTCATCGTCGCCCACTTCGAGGAGCAGATTGAGGAGCTCATCGCGGCCATCGTCGGGGCGCGGCCGAAGATCGTGGCGATGTCGGTGCACGCGCGAAACGAGTGGATCACGCGGCACCTCGCGCGGCGGCTCAAGGTCATCCTCCCCGAGACGGTCATCCTCGTCGGTGGGCACAGCTGCTACTCCGAGCCCTTCGGCCGCGGCGCCTTCCCCGAACATGACTACATGGTCATCGGCGAGGCCGACAGCGTCGTGGGCCCGCTCGCCGAGCGCCTCGCCCGCGGGGAGCGCCCGGGGAACGTTCCCGGGGTCATCTCCGTCTACGATGACCCGAAGCGCCCCTTCCTCCCCGGCCCGCAGCCCCACAACCTCGACGCCCTCGGCGGCGTCGCCCTCGACGTCTGGGAGGACTTCAACCAGATCTACCAGACCTACTGGGGGGGCCGCTCCACCGCCATCCCCTTGACCCGCGGCTGCGTCTGGTCCCGCTGCTCCTTCTGCGCCGAGCGCTTCGCCTTCCGAACCCGGAGCCCGATCCAGTATGTGGACGAGATGGAGGCCATCATGGCCACCGGGCGCGGCGGTAACTTCTCCGCTTCGGACAGTGACTTTGGTGGTCAGCCGGAGGTGCTCCACCAGCTCTGCGAGGAGATCGTCCGCCGCAACCTGAAGGTCACCTTTGGCGGACAGATTCGCCTGAACAAGAACTATGACGTCGACTTCTTCAAGCTGATGAAGGCCGCTGGTATGTCCTACCTGAATTTCGGGGCGGACGCCTTCACCGAGAACACCATCCGGCGTCAGGCGAAGGGCTACACGATCGAGACGCTGCTGAAGAATCACCGGGACTGCGCGGAGGCGGGGATTCAGCCCTGGATCAACATCGTCATGGGGATCCCCGGGGAGACGGAGCAGGACGTCGATGACACCATCCAGCTGCTCTCGCAGAACCGGGACTGTTTCCCCCTCGTGAACAACATCAACCCCTGTCTGCTCGTTCAGAACAGCGTGTACTGGTTCCAGCCGGAGAAGCACAACATCCACTTCTATGGCGACAAGGAGAAGCTGTACAAGCGGTACTACTTTGGCATTCCCTCTCGCCTCTGGTACAGCACCGAGCCCTACATCGACCGCGGTGTGCGGGTGAAGCGGCTCTCCCGCATGATCAGCGGGCTGACGGCGGCCGGCATTATCGTGGGTTCGGAGGCGCACACCAACCTCGCCGACGCCATCGCCGGGGGCGGGCACCTGGACTATAGGGAGTGGCTGGTGGATGACGATGTTTCGCTTTCGACCTGGGACATTCGAGATGCGGGCTACAAGCGCCCGCCGCCACCTGCGCCCCGCTTCGGGGGCAGCCTGCTCGTGAAGAACGGCTCGATGCGCCTCGCCTTCCAGTCTTCCGTCGAGCTTCGGCGGCAGCTCGACAACATGGGCGTGGGCTACGCCGATCTCAGCGCGAACGGCGCCGTCTGAATTGGGTCCAAATTCACAGAGCGGGTCTTCACAGAGCGGGAGCGAGGGCCGATGAAGGACATCTACGTCACGCACGACTGGCGAGAGTGCGCCGAGCGCAGCCGGGCCCTCGCCCTGCTGGACGCTGTGTACGGGCTGCGCTGGCGCAACTTCGGCACGCCCTGGTTTGACCCCATCCTCCAGCTCACGAGCGAGCGGGGCGCGGCCATCGTCCGGGTCCAGACAGAGGAGCAGGTGCGCGGAGCGGCGATGGTGCTCCTGCTGCCCGGCGTCTACTCGGGCTCCAAGCGCGGCACCACCTGGGTGGGCCACGCCCTGCAGATCGCCCGCGGGCTCGGCCTCCCCATCCTCGGCTTGCTGCCCGAGGGGACCGCAGGGGCCGAGGCCCTCGACCCCTCCCTGCGCGCCCTCGCCGACCGCTGGGTGCCCTGGGAGGAGGCCGCGGTCCGCGAGGCCGTCGAGACGATGAGCGCCGCCGCCGCCTGAGGCCCCCGCCGCCGGGGCGCCTCTTCCGAAGCGCCCCGCCCGCTCAGAGCGCGTTCAGCAGCGCGCAGATCGTGTGAATCTTCCTCGGGTCCAGCCCCGGGTAGTTCCCGATGTAGCAGGAGTAGAAGTGGATGTGCTCCACCTCGGGGAAGCGCGTCCACACGCCCTCTTCGACCATCCCGCGGAGGAAGGGCTGGCGCAGCATGTTGCCGCCGCCCGAGAGGCCGCGGCGGAACTCCACCTTGGCCGCCCGCAGCGTGGCCTCGACCCTGGACCACAGGGCGGCGTCGGGCGCGCGGAGCACGAGGGTGAAGGCGTAGTTGCTGCTCCCCTCCTGGGTGAACTCGGTGCGGTACTTCTTGGGGTCGAGCAGCGAGAGGAAGAGGGCGAGGTTGCCGCTCCGCTCGACGTTGTTCTCGTCGAGGCGCGGGAGCTGCGCGCGGCCGATCACGGCGTTGAGCTCGGTGCTGCGCACGTTCCAGGCGGGCATCGCGAAGATGAAGTCGGAGTTGAGGTCAGGGAAGCGGTCGCGGAAGCCCTGCTTGACCGCCTCGGAGGTGGACTCGCGCACCATGCCGTGGGAGCGCAACATCCGGACGGTCTGGTAGAGCTCCTCGTCGTCGGTGCAGACCATCCCTCCTTCGATCGTGCTCATATGATGGGCGTAGTAGAAGGAGAAGTTGGAGGCGAGCCCGAAGCTGCCGAGGCGGCGGCCCTCGAAGGTGGCGCCGTGCGACTCGCAGACGTCCTCGATGAGGGGGACGCCGCGGGCGGCCAGGGCGTCGAGCAGGCGACGGGAGAGCGCGTTGTAGCCCAGCACGTAGGTGAGGAAGACGGCCCGCGTGTCGTCGGTGAGGGCCGCCAGCACCTGATCTTCGTCCATGCCGAGGGTGCGGGGGTCGATGTCGACGAAGACCGGCTCGAAGCCGGCCTGGAGCACGCTCGCGATGTCGGAGACCCAGGTGAGCGTGGGCACGATCACCTTGCCCGGCCCGTGGAGGTGGCGGAGGGCCGCCATCGTGATCAGGTTCGCCGAGGCCCCCGAGTTGACGAAGACGCTGTACTTCACGCCCGTCCAGGCCGACCACTCGGCCTCGAAGGCGCGCACCTGGCCCGCCTGGGTGAGCATCGGCTCGGGCTGCTGGAGGTAGGCGATGAGGGCGTCGAGGTCAGCCCGGGTGATGTTGTTGTGCATCAGGGGCCAGTCGAGCCGCGGCACCGTCGCCGTCGTCTCTTCCATCGTCCCAGGCTGCGTCTCGGGGGAGCTTGCCGACATCGGGGGCCTCGCGGGTGGTAGCCCCGTCTAGCCGCTCCCGCCGGCCGAGCCAAGGCGCCCGGGGGGCACGAACCGGGCCGTTGCCCGAGCGGGCGGGCCCGTTTACAGCGCCGGCCCCCGCTCTCCCGAGGTGCCCGTGGCGCTCCACGTCCATCGCCCGGTCGTCGACCCCGACCAGATCGCCGTCCTCATCCCCTCCCGCGGCCGCGCGGAGGGCCTGCGCAGCCTGCTGCAGTCCTACGAGCGCAGCACCTCGCGCAAGGACAAGCTCGAGGTCTGGGTCTACGCAGACAGTGACGATGCGCCCACCATCGAGCTCCTGAAGGAGAACCCCTTCTCCTTCCCGCTCCACGCGGTGGTCGGCGGCGCCACCGACACCCAGGGGGAGATGTACAACATCATGCGGGCGGCCAAGCCCGACGGCGCGGGGATCTACATGATCTCCGGGGACAAGGGGGTCTTTGACACGCCGGACTGGGACGGCATCACCCGCCAGGCCTTTGACGCCGTGCCCGACCGCGTGCTCTACGCCTACCCCCGCGACAGCTTCAACAAGGGCAGCTTCGGCACCTACTCCTTCATCAGCGGGGAATTCGCGAACGCGATCGGGCGGATCTTCACGGAGCACTTCCCCTTCTGGTACGACGACAAGTGGCTCTTCGAGCTCGGTCTGTTCATCGGCCGCAAGCGGGTGCTCGACTACGACGTCGAGCTCAAGCTCGGCCCCACGATGCGCATGCAGAACCTGCTCTTCTGGGAGCACTTCTATCACCAGACCCTCGACGAGCGCCTGCGCGACTCCGAGGCCCTCGCGCGGTTGATCTACGCCGCGAACCCGGAGGGTTACGAAGACTGGCGCAAGCGCCGCGACGAGGCGATCGCCCAGTCCCGGGCCTCCCTCGAGGCCAACCCCGCCCACGACCAGACCCTCCTCCAGTGGGAGCGCCAGTACGGCGTGCAGATGAAGACGGCCAGCCCGCGGCCCGCCGCGGGGTCCCGCTACCGGGAGGTCGAGGGCCGAGCCGTGCAGGCCCTCCTCGCCAAGGTGGTGCCGGCGCTCGCCCGCGGGGATGAGCGCTGGCTCAAGGGCATCGAGGGCGCCCTGCTGCGCTCCTCCGAGTCGGCCGACCTCCAGTCGGAGGCCGTGCGCACGGCCGTGGCGCGGGGCGACACCGCCCAGGCCTTCGGCTTCGCCAAGGGGCTGCTCGACCGCTTCCCGAACTTCCCCGAGGGCTATCTCCACCTCGTCGACCTCTTGCGGACCGTGGGTCGGGGCGAGGACGCCCAGAAGCTCATCGAGGCGGCGGCGCGGCTCTTCCCCACCCATCCCCCGGTCCTCCAGCGCCTCGTGAGCGGCTGAGGGCCGGGCCACCTGCGCGGCGGGCCTACTGCGGGGGGATGCCCTCCTCCAGCAGCGCGGCGTAGGTGCGGGCGAGGCCCTCGCGCAGGCCGACGGTGGGCCGCCAGCCGAGCGCGGCGAGGGGGCCCCCGTCGAGGGCCTTGAGCGGCATGCCGTCGGGGCGGCTCGTGTCGCAGCGCAGCGCGCCGGTGTAGCCCACCACCCCGGCGACGAGGGCGGCGAGCTCGAGGATGGACACGTCCTCTCCACCGGCGAGGTTCACGGGCGCCTCGCCGGTGTACTGGTCCATCACGACCAGGGCGGCGTCGGCCACGTCATCGACGTAGAGGAACTCCCGCCGCGGCGTGCCGGTGCCCCAGAGCACCACCTCGGGGGCGCCCGCCACCCGGGCCCGGTGCATGCGGATGAGCAGGCTCGGGATGACGTGGGCGTCTTCGGGGGAGGCGTGATCGCCCGGCCCGTAGAGGTTGGTGGGGATGGCGGTGAAGAAGGGAGCGCCGTGCTGCTGCCGGTAGGCCCGCCCGAGGGTGAGGGCCGCGAGGCGGGAGGTGGCGTAGGCCTCGTTCGTGGGCTCGAGGGGGCCCTGCCAGAGGGACTCGACGGCGAGGGGCTGGGGGGCTAGGCGCGGGTAGACGCAGGAGCTCGCGAGGTAGAGCAGCTTCTCGACCCCGAATTCGTGCGCGAGCGGGAAGAGGTTGGCCGCGATGAGCAGGTTGTCGAGCATGAGATCGGCGGGGTAGCGCGTGTTCGCCTGGATCCCCCCCGAGCGACCGCCGGGCACGAAGACGTAGGCGGGGCGCACCTCGGCGAAGAAGGCGCGCAGGGCGGGCCCATCGACGGGGTCCGGCCCCTCCAGCACGTGGGTGAAGCCCTGGGCCTGCAGCCGCCGCACGAGGGCCTGGCCGAGCAGGGTGCCGCCGCGGCTGACCAGGACGGGCGCGGCTCTGTTCATGAACGGTCCGAGAGCGCGCTCGGCTCGAGCTCGCGGAAGGGGGTGGTCTTCAGTCGATCGCGGCGGGCCTCGGCGCTGGCGTAGTCCTGCTCGGCGTCGCAGTAGAGGATCTGGCTGCCCCCCGACTCGAAGCGGAAGGGGACGTGGATGAGGCCGGACAGGCGCTCCTGGATCTTCTCGTGCTCCGAGGGCGCGGCGAAGAGGAGGATGAAGCCGCCGCCCCCCGCGCCCAGCAGCTTGCCGCCGATAGCGCCGGCCCCGCGCGCCGCCTCGTAGATCTCCTCCACCTCGGGGTTGGAGATCTTGGCGCTCAGGCTGCGCTTGGCCATCCAGCCCTCGTGCAGCAGCCCGCCGAACTCGGCGATCGGCCCGTCGCCTGCGAGGACGGAGATGCCCTCATCGACGAGGTCCTTCATCACGCGGAGCTGGCGGCGGCGCGCCTCGAGATCGCCCACGTAGCTGGCGGCCACGTCTGAGGCGGTGCGGATGACCCCGGTGTAGAAGAGCAGCAGGTGGTCGTTGAAGTCGGCGATGCGGTCGGGCCGCAGCGTCATCGGGCGGACGTTGAAGTCGCCGTTGGGGAGGAAGGAGATGTGGTTGAGGCCGCCGTAGGCCGCCGAGACCTGGTCTTGGCAGCCCACGTTCTCCTTCAGGAGCTCCTGCTCGACGTGGATGGCCTCGCGGGCGAGCTGGAGCTTGCTCGGCATCCGCCCGCGCAGCGCGTAGAGGGCGTGCAGCAGCCCCACGGCGAAGGAGGAGCTCGAGCCCATGCCGCTGCGGGCCGGCAGGTCACCGTCGTGGTGGATCTCGAGGCCGCGCGTGAAGCCGTGGTGGCGCAGCACCTCGCGCACGGCGGGGTGCTCGATGTCCTCGACCCGCTGCGTGCTCTCGATGCGAGAGTAGACGATGCGGAAGCGGTGCTCGAAGAAGGGCGGCAGGTGCCGCACCGTCAGGTAGCAGTACTTGTCGATGGTCGCGGCGAGCACGGCCCCGCCGTGCTTCATGAACCAGCCCGGGTAGTCGGTGCCCCCGCCGAGGAAGGAGATGCGGAAGGGCGTGCGGCTGATGATCATCGGTGGCTCCGTTCAGGCGCGCGGGGGGGCGCCCCGGTCAGCGGGCGGGTCAGCGGGCGAAGAGCGCGCGCTCGACGAGGGCGCAGAGGATGTGCTCGATCGCGAGGTGGGACTCTTGCACGAACTGGGTGTCCTCACTGGGCACGGAGATGTTCACGTCGGAGAGCGCCGCCAGCTTGCCGCCGGCCCCGGTGAGCGTGATCACGGCCATCCCGCGGCGGCGGGCCTCGTCGGCGGCGAGGAGCACGTTCTCCGAGCTCCCGCTCGTGCTGATGCCAAGCAGGACGTCGCCCGGGCGGCCGAGCGCCTCCACCTGCCGAGCGAAGATGCCGGCGAAGCCACAGTCATTGGCGTAGGCCGTGAGGAAGGAGGTGTCGGTGGTGAGCGCGAGGGCGGGGAGGCCGGGGCGCTCGACCGCCTTTGTCAGGCGGCTCGTGAGCTCGGCGGCCATGTGCTGGCAGTCGGCCGCGCTGCCCCCGTTGCCGCAGAGCAGCAGCTTGCCGCCGGCCTGGAAGCGGGCGGTGATCAGGCGGGCGGCGGCGGTGATGGCGGGGCCACAGCGCTGCGCCGTATCGCCCTTCACGGCGATCGAGGCGGCGAAGTGGGCCTCGATGGTGGTGAAGGGGTCCTCCGCGGCGCCGGGCCGGTCGAGGAGGGCGGCGATGCGGGTCGCCGCGGCGGAGAGGTTGTCCACCACGTGATCGGGGGCGCAGCCCTCCCCCGCGTGCCGCCAGCCGTAGCCGGTCAGCACGAGCAGGGTGGTGGCGCCGAGGGCCTGGCCGAGCTCGATGTCGCAGGGCTTGTCGCCGATGACGAAGGCGGCTCGCGGATCGAAGCCGAAGCGCTCCGCGGCGGCCAGGCCCATCCCGGGCAGGGGCTTCCGACAGGCGCAGCCCGCCTCGGGCAGGTGCGGGCAGGAGAAGTAATGCTCGATCTCCACACCCTCCGCGGCGAGGAGCGCGGAGAGGCGGACGTGGATGGCGTCCACTGTCGCCTCGGTGAAGAGCCCCCGGCCCACGCCGGACTGGTTGGTCACGACGAGGAGGCCGAGGCCGAGCTGGCTGAGGCGCCGTAGGCCCGCCGCGGCGCCGGGGAGCAGCTCCACGCCCTCGGGATCGGAGAGGTAGTGGCGCTCGACGATGAGGGTGCCGTCGCGGTCCAGCAGCACGTAGCCGCGGCGGGGGAGCGCCGAAGGGGCGGCGTCAGGCGAAGGGGAGGTCATCGGGGGGCTCCGGCCCGAAAGAAGGCCGGGGCGGCGGCGTAGGTCTCGGGGGTGCCGATGTCGAGGAAGGGGGCGTCGGCGGCGAAGCCGTAGAAGGGGCCGCCGAGCCAGGCCGGGAAGGCCTCGCGCTCGAGGCTGACGGCCCGCTCGGCGGGGAGGGCGGCGAGCAGCGCAGGGTCGAGCAGGTAGACCCCCCCGTTGATGGCGCCCGGCCCGCCGGCGGCCCCCTTCTCGACGAAGCTCGTGATCTGCCCGCGCTCCGGCTCCACCTCGACCCGGCCGTAACGGGCGGTGTCGGGCACCGCCGCGAGGGCGAGGGTGGCGCGGGCGCCGCGCGCGACGTGGAAGCGTTGCAGGTCGGCGAGCGGGACGCCGAAGAAGGAGTCACCGTTCAGGACGAGCACACAGGGACAGTCGCCCGGCGCGCCGAGCAGGGGCAGGGCCGCGCGGAGGGCGCCGCCGGTGCCGAGCGGGCTCCGCTCGCGCGAGTAGCGGAGGCGGAGAGGCCCGTGGCGCTCGCCGAGCTGGGCCTCGAGCTGCTCGGCCATGTAGCCGGTGCAGAGGATCACCTCACGGATGCCCGCCTCGGCCAGCCAGTCGAGCAGGAAGCCGAGGAAGGGCCGCCCGTCTACCTCCGCCATCGGCTTCGGGCGGTCCGAGACGACGGCCTGCAGGCGGGTGCCCTGGCCGCCGACGAGCAGCAGGGCCGGGATCGCGGAGAGCTCGGGCGGCGAGGGGCGCACGGCTCAGGCGTTCTTGAAGGCGGGGCGGCCGAGCATGCGGTAGCCCTTGATGAGCTCGACCACGCCGTCGTCGATGCTGCGCTTCGCCTCGAAGCCGGCCTCTCGCAGGCGCTGGTTGGAGACGATGTAGTTCCGCTTGTCGGGGTCGGAGCCGACCTCGCCAAAGTGGATGTAGAAGTCGGGGAAGTAGCGCTTCACCAAGAGCGCGAGCTCCTCCTTCGAGAGGTTGGCCTCGTCGAGCCCGGCGTTGTGCGGGCGGCCCACCATCTTCTCGGGGTGGGTGATGCAGTGGAGGAAGGCGTCGGCCACGTCGCGCACGTGGATGTAGTTCCGCTTGAAGTCCTTCTCGAAGATCACGATGTACCGCTCGAACATCGCCGCCCAGGTGAAGTGGTTCACGAGCAGATCGAGGCGCATGCGCGGCGACATGCCGAAGACGGTGGCCAGCCGCAGCGTGATCACGTTCTCGCTTTCGAGCAGCTCGAGCTCGGCCTTCACCTTGGTGATGCCGTAGTGGGTGATGGGCTCGAGCGGCGTCTCCTCTGTGCAGAATTGCTCACCGGTCTGGGTACCGTAGCCGCTGTTCGTGTTCGGGTAGACGACGAGCTGCGTGCGGCTGCGCAGGCGGTTCAACATCTGCACCGCCTCGAGGTTGACGCTGGTGGCCATCCAGGGGTCCCGATCGCAGGCCGTGGCGCCGACCACGGCGGCCAGCGGGATGATGACATCGGCCGTGGCGACGAGGCGCCGCATCAGGGCCTCATCTCGGGCGTCGCCGAGCACGAACTCGAAGCGGGGGTTCGCGCAGTGATGGAAGAGCGTGTTCTGGCCGTAGAGCAGCCGGTCGAGCACGGTGACCCGGTGACCGGCCTCGAGGAGCGTCCCCACCAGGATGGAGCCGAGGTAGCCGGCGCCGCCGGTCACGAGAACGTGGAGGGACGCCGATCGGGGAGACATCGTTTCAACCTCGGAGCGGGGCGGTGCAGGGATGCGGGGGTCGCGACGGGAGCGCGGGCCGCGGCGGTCCTAACACCTGGGTCTGTCGGGAGCGATGGGAGCTGGGCGGACGGCGGTGCATCGCGGGATAGAGCGCGCCAATGTCGAGCCCCCCACCGCCTTCATCTCCCCCGTCCTCGTCCTCCCCGTCCGCGCCCTCCCCGCCGGGCCCGCCGTGGACGGCCACCTTCTCGGTGCTCCGCGGCATGTTCGCAGACGCCCTCGGCCTCCTCGACAGCCTGGCGGCGGAGCACGGCGGCCTCCTGCGGATCCCGGTGGCGGGGGAGTGGGTCTGGCTCATCTCCGAGCCCGACTACGTCGAGCACATCCTCAAGGACAACGCGAAGAACTACGTGAAGAGCTCGATGTACGAGGACATGCGGCCGCTCCTCGGCAACGGGCTGCTCACGAGCGAAGGCGAGCTCTGGAAGCGACAGCGGCGCCTCGCCCAGCCCGCCTTCCACCACCGGCACCTCGAGACCTTCTCGCGGATCACCGCCGAGGAGGTGGAGCGCACCCTCGCCGGCTGGGCCCCCGGCCAGACCCTCGACATGGCCCACGCGATGATGGAGCTCGCCTTCCGCATCGCCACCCGCACGCTCTTCGGCGCCGATCTCGCGGCCGACCTCGAGGCCGCCCACCACCACTTCGGCGTGGTGGCGCGGGCGATCGTCGTGCGCAGCCGTGAGCTCCTGAAGCTGCCGATCGGCTGGCCGACCCCAAACAATCGACGCTACACAAGCGCGGTCAAGGCCCTCGACGCCCTCGTCTTCAAGCTCATCGCCGCCCGCCGGGCCGAGCCGGCCGCCGCCGCCTCCCGCCGCGACGCCGACCTCCTCGGCCTCCTCCTCGCCGCCAAGGACGAGGACACCGGCGAGGGCATGGACGACAAGCAGCTCCGCGACGAGGTCCTCACCTTCCTCTTGGCCGGACACGAGACCACCGCCACGAGCCTCGCCTGGGAGCTCTACCTGCTCGCCCAGCACCCCGCCGAGCAGGCCCGCGCCCGCGCCGAGGCCCAGGCCCTGCCCGGGCCGCCCTCCTTCGCCGACCTCAAGCAGCTCGCCTACGTGCGCAGGGTGGTGGACGAGGGCCTGCGCCTCTACCCGCCCGTCTGGTGGTTCGAGCGCAGCGCCCTCGCCCCCGATCAGCTCGGCCCCTACGCCGTCCCCGCCGGCACCCGCCTCGCCATGTCCCCCTGGCTGAGCCACCGCCGGGCCGACCGCTGGGAGGCGCCGCTGCGCTTCGATCCCGACCGATTCCTGCCCGAACGATCGGCGGGGCGGCACCGCTTCGCCTACTACCCCTTCGCGGGCGGGCCGCGGGTCTGTATCGGCAACACCTTCTCCCTCGTGACGAGCACCCAGGCCCTCGGGGCGATCCTGCAGCGCTTCGGCGTCGAGCCCGTGCCCGAGCGGCCGATCGAGCTCGAGCCCCTGGTGACCGTGCGCTCCAAGACGGGCGTGCACCTCCGGCTCACGGCGTAGTGCGGTGAATTAGGCCCTCCTCCCGCCCCTGGAGCCGCCGTGACCGATCTCGCCCTCGAAACGTGCGCGGTGAGCGCGCTCGACCCCCGCCTCGCCGCACGCCTGCCCACCCTCCGGGTCCTCGGCTTCACGGTCGTCGAGGCGAAGCCCACGATGATCGTGGCGGTGCGCTGCAAGTGGCACTGGGATTGCTTCGTGCAGGTCACCACGGTGGTCGGCCTCCGGGTGCGCGCCACCACCGCCAAGGCGGACCTGCTGGACGGACAGCGCGGCATCCAGGCGCTGTCCGACCGCTACGAGCCCTCCTACCTCTTTCGCGGCTGGCAGCACGCCCGCGCCCTCGTCGACCTCGTGTTCACCGACGAGGCCGAGCCCGCCGCGGTCACCTACACGAAGCAGAACGTCAGCAAGGGCTTCGGCTGGTCGGGGCACACCGCCTTGGTGGTGGGCGAGCAGGTCGTGCCGCCGGCGAGCCCGATGTGGGGGGCCGCCTTCTGGCCGAAGACAAAGCATGTGGTCGACAGTCTCCTCCGCTGCGAGACAAAGCCGGAGCCTCTCGCCGCCCTCGGGCTCTTCATCGCGGTCTTCTCGCTCATCCCGGGCATGATCGGGCTCGGGGTGATGTGTTGCGGGATCTACCCGATCGGGATCATCGCCGGCTGTCTGTACACGAAGCCCCTGGTCTCGGCGCTCGAAACATCCCCGTGACAGTGGTCGCGTCACCGCGTGCGCGCGGAGGGGCGCGGGATAGCCGGCGGGACCCGGGAGCTCCCATGCCGTCTCTGCGCGCCGCCCCAGCCCTCCTTCAGCTCGCCCTCGGGCTCACGCTCGTCCTCGCGGCCTGCGCCGAGGCCCCCATGGCCCGGAAGCCCGGCCGCGCCACGGGCGCCGCGGAGGACGGCGGCGGCGGGGATGGCGGCGCGGGCGACACGGGTGAGCCCAGCGGCGACACCGGCACCACCGACGGCGGCGGCGCCGACGGCGGCGGCACCGACGGCGGGTCGGGCGGCGGCACCGACGGCGGCACAGGCGGCGGCACCGACGGCGGCGGCACCGACGGCGGGACGGGCGGCGGCACCGACGGGGGCACCGACAGCGGCGGCGCCGACGGCGGCACCGACGGCGGCGGCGAGGAGCCCTGCCCGGCCGGCCTCGTCTGTGTGTCCAGCTTCCCCACCACCGACGTGAACAGCACCACCGGCGCCGCCAGCGACACCTTTGACAGCTACGACTGTGCGGCCACCACCGATGAGTCTGGCCCCGAGGTGATCTACCAGGTTGACCTCGATGAGGACGGCTTTCTGGCGCTCGATCTCCCCTCGGTTGAGAGCGGGGCCGACGTCGACGTCCACCTCCTCCGCAGCCTCGACAGCGAAGACTGCGCCCGCCGTGGGCACTGGCGCACCGGCGCCTGGCTCGAGGCCGGCCGCTACTACGTGGTGGTCGATAGCTGGGTCAACGGCTCCGGCGTCGAGAAGGATGGCGATTACACCGTCACCTTCGGCTTCACGAGCGGCGCCAGCCTCGCCGCCGAGGGCATGGACGCAGGCGTCGCCGAGACGGCGCTCCAAGCCTTCGACATCGCCTGGGACAACGGCGACACAGACCGCTTCGAGTACGCGATCACCGACTTCTCGCTCCACTCCTCCGAGCCCCGCGAGTGGATCGTCGACCTCACTGACGGCAGCCTCCTCTGGAACCTCTACGTGGGCCACGGCGAGGGCTCCTCCACCGGCTCCGACACCGGCTGGGCCGACACCTTCTCCAACGTCGACGGCAGCCACATGTCGAGCCTCGGCATGATGGTGGCCGGAGAGACCTACGAGGGCACCTACGGTTACTCGATGCGCCTCGACGGGCTCGAGGACGGATACAATGACGAGGTGCGCAGCCGCGCGATCGTCGTCCATCCGTGGTCGGGCTCGCGGGCGGAGTATGTGTCCTATTACGGAGAGACGGCCGAGACCTGGGGCTGCCCCGCGCTCGACGACCGGGAGTCGGAGGACGTCATCGACACCCTCTCCGACGGCGCGCTGCTCTTCTTCTGGTACCCGGACGGGGACTGGAGCCGGAGCTCCGCCTACCTCCCGTAGTCGGCAGCGCCGCCCCGCAGATCGGCGGCACCCGCGGGCGGCTGCGGGAGACGACGGCGAGAATTGTGACGAACTTGTGTGCACCCGCTTGACCGGGCTGCACAGAAAGGGCGAGGCTGGCGGCGTCGAGGACGTCCATGCACCGCACCGCTCCGGCCCTCCGTTCGCCTCTCCTCCTGCGCCTGCTGCCCGCGCTCCTCGTCGCGGCCTGCGCGCCCGCCGCCACGGCCCCCGCGGAGCCGGCGAGCCTCGACGAGGCCTTCCAGGCCGCGGCGAAGCAGTACGACGTCCCGCGAGACCTCCTCGTCTCCCTGGCCTACAGCCAGACCCGCCTCCAAGACGAGGTCGAGGGCGATCACGAGCACGGCGGCACCCGGGGCTACGGCCTGATGGACCTCGAGGCCGGCCGCCCGAACGGCGGCCCCAACCTCGACCGCGCCGCGGCCCGCCTCGGCGTCGCGCCCGAGGTCCTCCAGCACGACGACGCCGCCAACATCCTCGCCGCGGCCAGCGAGCTCCGCTGGAAGGCGGACCAGCTCGCGATCGAGACCGGCCTCGAATTCAACGACGTGAGCGACTGGGCCGAGGTGGTCGGCTGGTACTCGGGCTCCGGCGACGGCGGGGCGCAGCGCTCCTATGCCGCCCAGGTCTATCGCTGGATCGAGGGCGGCCTCGACGTCGAGACCGCAGACGGCGAGCGCATCTTCATCGAGAGCCGGCCGGTCGACGTGCCGATGCTCGACCTCGACCTCCTCTTCACGAGCGGCGGCGCCTCCGCCGGGGACTCCGCGCTCATCGCCAACTACGTCCCCGCCTCCTCCTGCAACTACACAAACGACAGCCGCTCGAGCAGCACGATTGACCAGATCGTCGTCCACACCGCCCAGGGCAGCTACACCGGCACCTACAACTGGTTCCAGAACTGCTCTGCCGGGGCGAGCGCCCACTACGTGATCCGCGCCTCCGACGGCGAGATCACCCAGATGGTGCTCGAGGCCGACAAGGCCTGGCACGCCGGCGACTCGGGCACGAACGCCCGCAGCGTGAGCATCGAGCTCGAGGGCTACATCGAGCACCCCGAGACCTGGTACACCGAGCCGATGATGCGCTCGCTCTCCTCGCTCATCCTGGACATCTCGGCCCGCCAGGGCGTGAGCCTCGACCGCAGCCACATCATCGGCCACACCGAGGTCCCCGGCTGCTCCTACGGCACCGGCGGCGGCCGGAGCTGCCACACCGACCCGGGCACCGGCTTCGACTGGGACGACCTCATGGGCCGCCTGACCGCCACGAGCAGCACCGGCAGCACCGAGAGCGGCGGCGGCTCCGGCTCAACGGGCAGCACGGGCTCGGGCAGCACCACCGAGAGCAGCGCGTCCACGGGCGACCTCATCGGCTTCGTGCGCAAGGACAGCATCTACAACACCGCCGCCCCCATCGCCGGCGCCACGGTCACCCTCTCCACCGGGCAGAGCGGCACCACCAACAGCACCGGCCTCTACACCATCGACGACGTGGTAGCCGGGCAGGTGGGCATCACGGTGAGCGCGTCGGGCTACACCACCGCCGCCGTCGAGACCCGCGTCGACGCCGGCTACACGAACTGGGGCAGCGTCGCCCTCGTCGCGAGCTCCGGCTCCACGACGACCACCACGACCACCACCACCACCACCACCACCACGACCTCGAGCAGCGCCCCCACCCGCCTCGACCCCACCGGCGAAGAGACCGTGACCACCGAGTCGGTCGCCCTCTCCTGGACCGGCGCCTCCTCGAAGTACGAGGTGAAGCTCTGGTGGTACGACGGCTCCGACTGGCAGTACTACTACGGCTACACCACCACCACCGGCAGCAAGACCTTCTGGCCCTCGGTGGGCGACACTTGGTACGCCTGGTCGGTGCGCGGCACGAGCGGCTCCGGCACGGAGTGGGCGCCGGTGAGCTATTTCTACTTCCAGGGGTGAGCCGCTGACGCAGTTCGTTGAAGAAAGGTGATCGCCAGGGACCCGTTATAGAAGATGTGCGCTGGCCCAAACAAGGTCACCGCCGGATCCGAGTGTCGAGGCTGCGTTGAGGATGGTTCGCTTCGTTGCCGGACAATTTACGGCGATCTACTTGCAGTGTGACCCGGTCTGGTCTGCTCAGGGCTTCGCTACCCGATCTGTTCCAGAGGTGACAAGTGAGCTGGAATGAAGACTTCTGGACTCGGCTCGCCGGCGAGAACACTTCGTTGCACTTCGATATGTACTATCGCCGCCGGGAAGACCTGCGCCTGCCCGTCGAACTTGTGGCGGGCGAGCCGCGGGTGCCGGTGGGGGACCACCTCCTCGCGCTGCTGGACCGGGTCGACCAAGCAGTACTCTTCGAACGGGTGACAGAGGAGCGGCAGCGGCGAAACTGGATGACCAATGCGGCTGCGGTGCGGTCGGCCGTCGGGAGAACTGTCTCCCTCTACACTGCAGTTGTGGCGACTCTTGTTCCGATCGGTGCGACGAGGCGGCAGACTATCAATCTAAACGTGTATTCGGGGCTACAGTTCAAGCTTGAAGCCCTCCGAACAGTTGTCGATCCGTCCGTGCGTGATAGATTTGCATCGTTCAGAAAGCCGTTCGCATCGGCGTACGACTTAGCGCCGTTGCTCGGTATCGACACGCCACGGACGATCCAGGACGATGGGGCATCCGACGGGTCATCCGACCCTGAAGAGGTCGTTGAAGAATCTCCAGGCGTCGAAACCGCGTCGGCAAATGTTGCGTGGGACCAGTACTATAACCTGATTTTTTTCGGACCGCCTGGGACCGGAAAGAGCTTTCAAGTCCAGCAGATAGTCAAGTCGCACCTCCGCGCTTCCGATGATCGGGTGTTCCGGGTCACGTTTCACCCTGAGTACTCATACTTCGATTTCGTGGGTACATACAAGCCGCGCGTCGGATGGATGAAGTCTCTCAATGACTTCATGGATGCTGATAGACGTTCCCATGTCGCCCGGGAACCTCGTGTGTACTATGCCTTTGATCCTGGACCGTTCAGTTGTGCGCTTCTGCGTGCCTTGAAGAATCCACAGGATGCTGTGGTGGTCGTGGTGGAGGAAATCAATCGGGGAAACTGCGCCGCCATTTTCGGTGACGTGTTCCAACTTCTCGATAGGGTCCGCGACGGAGAGTCCGGAGAGCGGGGCCGCAGTGAGTACCCCATCGTCCCAAGCGCCGAGTGGAAGGCTTGGCTTGACGAGCAACTAAGCGCCTCGCCTTCTCCGTGCTGGGCTGACGGGCGTCTCCGGCTTCCTGGGAATCTGTACCTCTACGCGACGATGAACACCTCGGATCAGAGCTTGTTTCCGATGGACACCGCGTTTCGGCGTCGTTGGGGGCTCCAGTACGTAGGGGTCGAGACCACCGTTCTCCTACGCACCAGAGTGCGCCTACACTCTGGCGACCGCAATGGTGTGGCGTGGGTAGACTTCGCGCGAGCCATAAACGAAGCCATCGTTGAGCATACACGAAGTGATGACAAGCAGATGGGACCTTGGTTCGTCCAACCGTCACCGGGAGGAGACTATGTCGCTGACGTACAAATTTCGTTCAAAGGTGCTGAACTACCTTTGGTCGGAAGTGTTCCGTGACTCGCAGCGGCAGGGGCAGGTGTTCCATTCGGACGTTCGGACCTACGATCAGCTCGTTCGACGACATAGTGATGGTCGGCCGGTGTTTAGCGAAGTTGTTACTGCGCGCATGCGTCCCCAAGCTCCATGAGTGTACTTGTCGCAGGGCAACCGGCCGCGGCGTGGTTTACCACAGATCGATTCGTCGGCCCGTCAGGCCCCTGGCGCACTGAGCCCGATGGCTCTGTGATCTGTGACGCTCCGGGTGTCTACATTGCAGACGGCGCGGTTCGAATAGTCCTGCCTCGCTGCTATCGTGGGTCTGAAACGGAGGGCCCCGCCGCTCTGCAGGCCGCGCTTGTCCTTCTCCGAGCACTGAATCGCTATCGGCTCCGGGCCGATCTGAGGGCGGTAGAACAGAACTGGGGCGAAGTTGGACTGCGTGAGGTGGGAGCAGTAGATGACTCTTTGGCCTGGCTTGAGACTTCCCTTCTTTTGGCCGAGGACGCCAAGCGCAACGGTGGCCTGTACGTTGCGAGTACCGACGTCTCACCGCGTCGACAGGGTCGCATCCATTGGGCGAAGACGCAGCAACGTGGTTTCCACGTCGTCGATGGGGCGGAGGTCCTGACCCACCCGCACTGGCGCTCCCGCCACGGAATCGATCCAGAGGATCTCTTCACGCAACTTCACCTCGACACCTGCGCGGCGATCGGCGGAGCTCTCGGGCGAGGCTTTGTGGAGGGTCGGCGTTGGACCTCGACCGAGGCGGTCTCGGTTCTTGATCGCTGTGAAAAGAACCTTTATGCAGATCGCCACCGATTGGTGGCGCGTTGGTTGCGCCATTATTGGACTAGGACCTCTGCCCCAGGGAACTCCCGCCAGTCTGACGTTTCTGCTCTATGGGCGCCGAACTTTCCTATGGTCTGGGAGGCGATGTTGCGGGAGGTGATGGGAGGTCGCCCACTCGGAATTCCCGGTGGCACATATAGGATGCGCGACGGGAGAAGAATGGCAGGACTGCGCCTTCTCCCTGATTTTGTCGTAGACTCAGGTGGGCTGCGGTATGTTGTGGATGCAAAGCACTACCACAAAGAAAAACCACCTGCCACAGAGTCTCTGGCGAAGCAGTTGCTCTATCGGTGGTTTGCAAGCGTCGAGTCTGGACATGGAGATGTGCCCATTCGCGACGTTGTGTCTGTGTTCATGCTCCCGTGTGTCGGTGGGAAGGCAGTCGTAGACGTTTTCGGGGACCACGTCATCGATCAGGAAGCTGATCATCCGCACGCCTTTGGGCGAGTCTGGGTGGTTTTGACCGACTTCGAAACTGTGGCTGAAGCCTACTTTGCTTGTCGGCGGATGCCCGAACTGGTGCCAGTCCTGCCGCCCATCACAGCCTCTGGAAACAACCGAATCGAAAACGATGCTGATCACTTTCGAGGGTGACGCTCAGATGCGCGATGGTAGTCCGTGTATGCTCGGTGGTAGGCGCTCTCTGCCCATTGAAAGTGGACTCGGTGCCGGGGACTGATTGTTACTCCTAACAAGTGTCGGCCCCAACTTGCCCCATTCGGCCCCCGCCCGTCAGCGCCCCCGCGCCCGGGGCGCCGCGAGCGGAGCGGCGCTCAGGGCCAGGAAGGCCGGGACCCTCCGAGTCGGGCAGGCCTGGAGGCGCTTGAGCAGCGCGGGGTCGGGCTCGGTGATCCGGTGCTGCTGCCGGAGGTCGTGCTGCATCCGGGCCAGCAGGGAGGCGGCCATCTCGGCGTCGGCGAGGGCCCGATGGGCGGCGCCGGGGCGGGGGAGGCGGTGGAGGTCAACGAGGGTCCCGAGCTGGTGGTTCGCCGCGTCGGGGTACAGACGGCGGGCCAGCAGCATCGTACAGATGAAGTCGTTCGTCGCCGGAGCTTGGACGTGGTTCGCCTCGGCCATCCAGAAGCGCCGGTCAAACGAGGCGTTATGGGCGACGATGGGCGATGTGCCGACCCTGCGGAGGGCCTCCCGCATCACCGTGGCCGCTGGAGGCGCCGCGCGGACCATGGCGGTGGAGATGCCGGTGAGGTTGGTGATGTGCGCCGGGACGGCCACCCCGGCGTTCATCAGGCTCACGTACCGATCCACCACCTGGCCGCCTTCGATGAGGAGGATCGCGATCTCGGTGGCGCGGTCTCCCTGGAGAGGGGAGAGGCCCGTCGTCTCGAAGTCCATCACGGCGATGCGCGTCATGGAGGCTCCCTATGCCGCCCTCGGGGGCCTGTCGCGGGAGACGGTCCGCGACAGGACGCCAGACGTGGACAGAGGTGACCTCCACCGCGCCGGAGGGGCCGCGCCGACGGGGACCGCCCCGGTTCGTCGTTCGGGCGCCCTACTTCGCCGGCGGCTCGGCCGGCGGGGCCTTCGGGTCTCGATCGACGCCGAAGCGCCAGCGGACCCCGGCGCTCACGAGCGGACCTCCGAGCGAGATGTTCCGCTTGTTCGGGCTCCCCACCACCTCGCCGTAGCCGGCGGCCACCTCGAGGGCGAGGCTGCCGCGGTCGCCGTTGCCGCGGATCCAGGTCGAGACGCCGCCGGTGACCCAGGTGGCGCCCGCCTTGCCGGTGCCCCAGTCTCCGAAGAGGTCGGTGCGCTGGCCCACGGGCAGCGTGAAGCGCATGGCGATGCCGCCGAAGGCGAAGGCCTTGCCCTCGTCGGTGCGCTTCACGCAGGAGGAGTCGTAGGTCTCGTCGTAGACGCAGGTGGAGTAGTCGTAGCTGTACTCGGGGACGAGGACGAAGGTGTTGCGCACGGTCACGCTCACGCCGTCCTTCGGGCCGAGGCGGGCCTGCTGGGCGAGGGAGAAGGCGCGGTCGACCTCCTGGAAGGACACCTCCTCGTAGAAACCGCCGCCGTCTTCTGCCCCCACGGCGTAGTCGGTCTTCATCACCGAGACGTCCTGGTTGAGCATCGACCAGCCGGCGCCGAGGCCGACCGAGAACCAGCGGTTGTCGAGGCCGCCTGCGGCGACGGCGGCGACGGAGATGGCGTTGCCGTCCTGGCTCCAGCCGAAGCCGGCCGGCGAGAGGCGCACCTCGGCGTACCAGGGGGCGTCGAAGGTCCAGCTCGCCCAGGCCTCGTTGACGAAGGCGACGCCGAGGGTGTCGAGCGGCAGCGTGGGCCGGAGGATGACGCCGGCCTCGCCGAGGTCGCCGAGGCGCTCGGGGGCCAGCGGCGAGACGGCGCGGCCGGTGGGGGCGGGCTCGGCGAGGTCACCCTTCTCTACGCGGCTGCCGCGGGAGATGTCGACCTTGGCCTTGCCGTCCTCGAGGGCGCTCACGGTGCCGGTGCCCACCTCGCGCTCGGCGGTCGAGCTGCCCTCGCCGGAGAGGCCCGGCACCTCCTCGGCGCGGAGGAAGCGGAGCTCGGAGCCCACGCGGAGGCCGTCCCGGCGCCCGAGATCGACCACCGCCACGCCGGGGGTGGCCCGCGAGACGGCCCCTCGTGCGAGGGAGGAGCGGGAGGCGGAGGCGACGGCCGCCGCGCTGCCGGGGCTGGTGCCGGTGGCCGTGGAGACCGCCCAGCCCGGGCCGGCGCCCTCCACCGGCGCCGCGGTCGTGGTGTGCCGCTCGACCCAGACTCGCTCGCCGACGAGGAAGAGGCTGGCGCCGTCGGGCTCGGCGCGGCTCCAGACGAGCTTCCAGCCGGTGCCCTCGCGGGCCCAGGACTGCACCTGGTGGTCTGCGGTGAGCACCACGGTGGTGCCGTCGGGCAGGCTGAGCTCGCTCAGCGGGGCCTCGGGGAAGGTCGGGCGCGCCGTGGGGGGCGGCACCTCTGCGCGGACCAGGGGCAGGAGGAGGGAGAGGAGGATCAGCATGGTGCGTCCGGGGCAGGTGGGGCGTCACCGTCATTGTAAGCACGATCTCCGCCGGAGGGGACCGCCGCGTGGCGACGGGACCGCCAAAGGGCGCGCGCCCAGACGACGGTCAGGAGCCAGGTGGCCGCGGCGCCCCCGCGCGGGGTCGGGGCGGCGCTGCAGCCGGCCTTCCCCGTCACTTCGTCCCAGGGGGTGGCCGCGCCCGGGGGCGCGCCGACGAGGCCCCCTCCGCCCCCGTCGCTCCCGCCCCCACCCTCGGCGGGGGTGCCGTCCTCGGACAGCAGGCTGAGCGTGTCGATCACCCAGGTGCCGGAGCCCTCGGGGAGCGGGTCGAGGCGCAGGCGGGTGAGCGCGCCGGTCCAGCCGGGGAGGCCCACGGTGGAGAGGCTGAGCTCGACGGGCGCTGCGCTCGCGGAGAGGGTGAAGGGGAGGGAGCGCTCGTCGGAGAGGTCGGGGGCCTCCGCGGTGGTCCAATAGAGCCGCCCCTCTCCCGAGAGGTCGCCCTGCGCGAGGATCTGCACCGTGGCGACGTCCTCGGCGGTGACGTCGAGCGGCGGGCTGGTGAGCGAGGGGTCAGCCCCGGAGAGGGACAGGCTCAGGGTTCCGCCGCCGACCGTGAGCGCCGCCGCGCCGCCGGCCCACCAGCCGGCGGTGCTGCCGTCCTCGAAGTCCCAGGTGGTCTCTGACGAGCGAACGTCGTGCTGCACGTAGGCCCGGAGGTCTCCGCCGTTCCAGGTCTGGTATCCGCCGGTGTTGGTGGGGACCGTGTCGAAGTCGGCCTTCTCGTAGTATCCGTCTACATGAGAGACCCAGGCCCGCAGGTCGGGGTGATCCACCGCGCCCACCGAGGGCTCCGCCGCCCGCAGCGTCAGGACGGTGAGCTTGCTCTCTCCCGGCGACAGGGTGTTGATCTCCAGCGAGAAGGTGGAGCCGGGCTCGTCGGCCGCGGGGTTGGAGGGGTGGTCATTGGCGTCGGAGCGGCTCCAGGTGGCCTGGTCGCCATAGGGATAATCCGAGTACACCTCCCAATGGGCCACCGACAGATAGGGCGCCTCGGCCCACAGGCCCAGCCGCGGGTTGCCCGCCGCCTCGGTGCCAGCGTTCTTCACGAGGAGAGAGAGGACCCACTCCTGCCCCACCCAGACGTCGGCGACGCCGTCGGGCACGGAGTCGACAGGCTGTCCGGCCGGGGCCGCGCCGCTCGCCGAGATCTGGAGGGAGGGGTAGATCACCGAACCCTCCCAGGGGAAGGTGAGCGTCACCCAGTCATTCTCCAGATAGGCGAGGCCGAGGGTGGTCGCGGTGTCCACCGCCAGATCGACCCCCGCCGGGTTGGAGACCGCGCGGCCGTACTGGTCCTGGCCGCCGTTGTAGTCGTCATAATAGGCGGCGGCCGACTCGGGGCTCCCCTGGGCCAGATCGGTGAACAGGCGCCGGGGGCGGCTCGGGTCTCCTGCGCTGTTCCAATAGTTGTCGTCGATGTTCCAGGGGCCGACGTCGCCCACGTAGATCTCGCGGCTGATGCCGTCGTGGTCGATCACGACATTGTACGGGGGGCTCGCGTAGCCGGCGGAGCAGGTCTCCCAGCCGAGGTTGGCGAACTTGATACAGTAGTCGGGGATGGCCACCTCGTCGTCGGTGTGAGCGGCGAACTGGGTGGCGAAGACCGTGTAGGACACGGTGGAGGCCGTTGGAGAGGGCAGGAAGGTGGGCCCGGCGAGGGCGCGCGCGCGGTCCTCCGCCCAGTCGGCCTCGAGCGCCGCCCAGAGACAGGGAAATTCCGCCCCGGCGAGCCGCTCGGCCTCCGCGGCCTCCCAGGCCGACAGGCGGGCCACCGCGCCAGCTTGATCCTGCGCTTCGAGGAGGGCCACCCGCTCGGCCGGGGCGGCCTCTCGAATGATGTGGTCGCCCTCCCGGCGCAGGGCCTCGGCCTCGGCCTCCACCTGCTCGGCCACGGCGCGGAGCTCGGCGGCGCGTGCCGGATCGAGGCCGCAGGTGTCGAGCCGCTCCCAGCGGTGGCCGAGCGTCACGCCGAGCACGGGCTTGTTGCCCCAGGCCGTCGACAGGGGAGCGGCCGCGGCGATCGGGAGGATGAGGCTGAGGAGGAGCATCTTGGAGAGCGTAGCACCGGGCGGGGGTGCCGGGGCTGAGCGCGAGGGTCAGGCCCCGAGCACGGTCAGCAGGTGGGCCAGGGCCTGCTCCAGGTGCGCCGCCGCCGCGGGGGAGAGCCCCTCACCGAGCTCGAAGCGCTCCCCGCGGATCGCCAGCAGGGAGGCGGGCGGCGGCGGGCCGAGGAGGCGGCGGTGACAGGCCAGCAGCGCGCCGGGGCTGAGCGAGTGGCTGGTGGCGGGCAGGGCCTCGTCGGGGAGCGCGGGGCCCCAGGTGAAGGGCGGCTCGGCGACGAGACTGGCGTCGACGAAGACGACCCGCTCGCGCCCCTCGAGGTCGAAGATCAGCTCGACCTGGAGCTGGAAGTCGGTGAGCAGCTCGATACCCCCTCGCGCGAGGGGGCCGGCGAGCGCGACCTCGAGCCGCTCGAGCAGGAGGGGGCCGAGGGCGTCGTCCCCGCGTGAGGGGTTGCCCACCGCGAGGATGAGGATCGGGCTCAGTCGGCGCTCCGCACGAGGCGCCGCACCTCGCCCTGGGCGTCGGTGATCTCGAGGATCAGGGGCATCTGCCCGAGCGCGTGGGTGGCGCAGGAGAGGCAGGGGTCAAAGGCCCGGATGGCCACCTCGATGTGGTTGAGCAGCGCCTCGGTGGGCTCGTTTCCGTCGAGGTACTGGCGGGCGACCTGTCGGATCGACTCGTTCATCGCCTGGTTGTTGTGGGTGGTCGAGACGATGAGGTTGCACATCGTGACGAGGTCATCGGGGGAGACCCGGTAGTGGTGGATGAGGGTGCCGCGGGGCGCCTCGAGGATGCCCACCCCCTCGGCGTGGCGCCGCCCGAGCGCGGGGGTGGCGTCTCCGAGAAGGTCGTCGTCGCGGAGGAGCGCGTCAATCACCTCGGCGGAGTGGAGGAGCTCGATCATCCGCGCCCAGTGGGTGGCGAGCGGCGCGTGCTGGAGGCCCGGGGAGGCGGCGCGGAAGCGCTGGCGCTCGGCCTCGGCGAGGGGCGTGGGGATGAAGTCGCAGTTCTGGACCCGCGCAAGCGGGCCCACCTTGTACCAGCCCTCCTCCGGGCCGAGGGCCTGGAAGAAGGGGAACTTCATGTAGCTCCAGGAGCGGACGTTCTCCTTGATCTGGTCGCCGTAGTCCGCCGCGGCCACCCCATCGAAGAGGAGGCTCCCGTCAGCCCGGCGGGCCCGCAGGGTGCCGTCGTAGAGGTCGAGGGCGCCGCCGGCCCCGACGAGGGACAGGAGGCTCGAGGGCACGGTCCCGAAGCTGTCGTAGAGCCCGCGGTTCTGCGTGTGGAGGCCCACGATGGCCGCCATGCCCGCCTGGGCCCAGGTGAGCACGTCGCCGATGCCGGCCTGGAGCTCGGCGCGCTCGGTGGAGGTGAGCACCTTGTTAACGCCGCCGGGGACCGCGCCGGTGCCGTGGATCCGCTTCCCCGCCGTGATTCGAATGACCTCTTGCCCGTATTTACGGAGCTTCACGCCTTGGAGCGCCAGCTCGGGGTAGGCGTCGAGCACGCCCACCACGTTTCGGTGGGCGGGATCGTCGGCGAAGCCGAACAGGAGGTCGGGGCTTGCGAGGTAGAAGAAGTGGAGCGCGTGCGACTGGAGCATCTGTCCGTAGTGCATCAGGCGCCGGTTCTTCTCCGCGGCGGGGCGGAGCACACGCGCGCCCACCACCGTGTCCAGCGCCTTCGCGGCGGCGAGGTGGTGGCTCACCGGGCAGATCCCGCAGAGCCGCTGCACCATCACCGGCACCTCCCAATAGGGGCGGCCTTGGATGAAGCGCTCGAAGCCACGGAACTCGACGATGTGCAGGCGCACCTGCTGGACTCGATTCTGCGCGTCCAGCAGGATCGTCACCTTCCCGTGGCCCTCGACCCGCGTGACCGGGTCAATCGCGACCCGGCGGAGCGTCTCGGGGTGGGCGGCCGTCTCGAGGGGTGTGCTCATGTCTGTCCCCGTCCTGTCGTCCGTCCCGCGGGACGGTCAGTCGTAGTGGAGGTGGCCGGGCAGCGCGCGCGGCGTGCGGCCGGCGAGCAGGTCGGTGAGCAGGCCCCAGATCGCGTCGGCGGAGGGGGGGCAGCCGGGCAGGAAGTAGTCGATCTTGACCACGTCGTGGAGCGGGTGGACCTTGTCCAGCGGCAGGGGCAGCTCGGGGTCGTTGGGGATGAAGCCCCGCACCACGCCCTCGCCGCTCAGGTACACGGTCTGGAGGCAGTCGCGCACGTCGAGGTGGTTCCGCTGCGCCGGCAGCCCGCCGTTGACCGCGCAAGCACCGAGCGCGATGAGCACGGTGCAGCGCTCTCGGAACTCGCGGAGGACGTGGACGTTCTCGGCGTTACAGAGCCCCCCCTCGACGAGGCCGATGTCGCAGGGGCCGCGCTCCCCGTCCGCTCGGCCGCCCGTCACGTGCTTGATGTCATTGAGCGGCGAACGGTCGAGCTCGACCGCCTCGAGCAGCGCCACGATGCGCTCGTCGATGTCGAGCAGCGACATGTGGCAGCCGAAGCAGCCTGCGAGCGACACGGTGGCCACCCTCGGCTTTCGGACGGGCGAGGGCTCGCTCATCGGCGCACCGTCTCGTCGGCGATGGTCTGTCGGTCAAAGCGCCGCTCGCCGATCGGGACCTGGAAGCCGCGGCGCTTCCGCTGAATGACGCCCACCGGACAGACAGACATGGCCTTGTCCTCGACAGAGAGGGCCGTGTCGGCGAGGCGGCCGGACTCGGCGTTGACGATGAGGTGCTTTCCGATCCCGCGGCCGGAGAGCGCGAAGACGTCCTTGCCGTCTATCTCGGCGCTCGCCCGCACACAGAGCTCGCAGAGGATGCAGCGGTTGAAGTCGAGCAGGACGTCGGGGTGGGATGCGTCCACCGGGCGATTGGGGAAGAGCGGCGCGTAGTGGGCGGTGGTCATCTCGAGATGGTAGGCGACCGCCTGGAGCGTACAGTTGCCGCTCTGCTCGCAGGAGGGGCAGAAGTGGTTGCCCTCGGTGAACAGGAGCTGCACGATAGACCGTCGGAGGGCCCGCAGCTCGTCGGTCTCACTGTCGACCACGTCACCCGAGGTCGCCGGGGTGGTGCAGCTCGCGACCGCCCGCCCGTTCCGGTTCACGGTGCACACCTTGCAGCTCCCGTGCCCGGGGAACTCCTTGTGGTGGCAGAGGTGGGGGATGTAGATGTGGGCGGCCTCCGCGGCCTCGAGGATGGTCTGGCCGGGCGCGAGGGGCAGCGGGTGGCCGTCCAGCGTGAAGGTGTCCGGGGTGGAGACCTCGCTCATGTTCGCTCCGCCGGGGTGGGGGGAATGTGGGTCGCGGGGAAGTGGGCGCCGGCGTCGTCGCGCCCGGTGGCCTCGCGCGCTGGCCCGAGGGCCGCGTCGAGGTCAAAGACCGGCTCGACCTCGGTGGACAGGAGCCGGCGATCAAAGGCGGGCCGGAAGCGGGCGAGGGCGTCCAGCGTCGGGTTGCCGGCGGTGTGGCCGAGGCCGCAGTGGCTCGCGGTGCGCATCAGGCGGGCGAGGTGGGTGAGGTCCTTCAGGTCGCGCCGCGTGCCCTGGCCCAGCTTGACCCGCCGCAGGATGTCGGCCGACAGGGTCGTGCCCACCCGACAGGGCGTGCAGAAGCCGCAGGCCTCGTGGGCGAAGAAGTGGGCGAAGTTGTCGACCACCTCGATGATGTCGCGGGTGCGGTCAAAGACCATGAAGGCGCCTGCGCAGCTCACGTCCTCCATCGCGATGCGGCGGGAGAAGTCCTGGGGGGCGAGCAGGGTGCCGGAGGGCCCGCCCACCTGGACCGCCATCGGGTCGACCGCGCCCGCCTCGTCCAAGACCTGCTGTACGCTCACGCCGAAGGGGTGCTCGTAGATCCCCGGCCGGGCGACGTCGCCGGAGACCGAGAGCAGCTTCGTGCCCGCCGAGAGGGGGGTGCCCACGCTCCGCAGCCAGTCGGGGCCGTACAGGGCGACGAAGGCGGCGGCGAGCAAGGTCTCGACGTTGTTCACGACGGTGGGCCGCTGGAGGTAGCCGTGGGTGACGGGGTAGGGCGGCCGGTTGCGGGGGATGCCGCGCTTGCCCTCGAGGGACTCGAGCAGGGCCGACTCCTCCCCGCAGATGTAAGCGCCAGCGCCCACGTGCAGCTCGATGTCGAAGTGAAAGCCCTGGCCGCCGGGGCCGCGGTGGCCGAGGATGTCGCGGCCGAGCAGGCCGGCGGCGCGGCGCCGGGCCAGCGCCGCCTCGATCGGCGCGATGAGGAAGGGGTACTCGCCGCGGAGGTAGAGGAAGCCCTGGTCTGCGCCGACCGTCGCGGCGGCCACCGTCATGCCCTCGAGGACCTCGTCGCAGCGCTCGCTCAGCAGCACGCGGTCTTTGAAGGTGCCGGGCTCGCCCTCATCGGCGTTGCAGACGATGGTGCGCCGCGGGCCCGGCGCGGCCGCGCAGGCCTCCCACTTGGCGCCCGCGCTGAAGCCGGCGCCGCCGCGGCCGCGCAGGCCGCTCGACTTGAGCGCGTCGATCATCCCCTTGGGGCCTCGCTGGAGGGCGGCGGCGAGGGCCTCGCCGGGCACCATCGGGGTGGAGAGGAGCCGGTCGCGGCGCTCGATCGGCGCGTGGATGGTGAAGAGGTTCTCGGGCCAGGCCTCGAGCGGCACGCTGGCGCGGATGAGGGCGGAGATCGCGCCGATGCGCGCGGGGGTGAGCCGCCCGATCGCGCGGTCGTTGACGAGCAGGGCTGGCCCCTGGTCGCAGAGGCCGGTGCAGGAGGTGGTCCGCACGCTGAGCAGGCCGTCGCGCGAGACCTCCCCGAGCGAGAGCTGGAAGGAGGCGAGCAGGCGCTCCCGCAGCGCCACGCCCCCGGCCATGCGGTCGGTGATGTTGTCGCTGAAGCGCAGCCGGTAGCGGCCCATCGGCGCGGTGTCGAAGAAGCTGTAGAAGCCGGCCACCCCCTCGACGCGGGCGCGCGGCAGGCCCAGGCCCTGGGCGAGGGCGGTGAGGGTGGGGGGCGAGATGAAGCCCTCCGCCGCCGTCACGTCGCGCAGGATCTGCACGAGGCGGGTCGGATCGTGGTGGTGTCTGGCCAGGATGGCGCTCGTCCCGCTGGACATCGGGGCTCCTTCAACAGATCCGAGGGAGGGGGTCGCCGGCGAGCCAGCGGAGCAGGCGCTCGCCGCCGAAGCGGGTCTCGAGCACGACGCGGCCCGGTTGGCCGCCGACGACGCCGATCAGGGCGGCGTCCTGGCCGTGCGGGTGGGCGCGCATCGCGGCGAGCAGCGCCGGGGCGTCGGCGGGGGCGCAGGTGGCGACGAGCTTGCCCTCGTTGGCGAAGTAGAGCGGGTCAAGGCCGAGCAGCTCGGCGAGGGCGCGGACGGCGGGATCGACGGGCACGTCGGCCTCGCGGAGGCGCAAGCCCACGCCCGACTGGTGGGCGAGCTCATTGAGCGCGGTCGCCAGCCCGCCGCGGGTGGGGTCGCGCAGCGTGTGCAGGGGCCCGGCCGCGAACATCGCCTCGACCAGCCCGTTGAGCGGCCGGCTGTCGGAGCGGATGGGCCCATCAAAGGCGAGGCCCTCGCGGCAGGACAGGATGGCCGCGCCGTGGTCGCCCACCGTGCCGCTGAGCAGGATGAGGTCGCCGGGCCGCGCGTGGGCGCCGGAGCAGGCGTCACGCCCGGGCGGCACCACCCCGACGCCGGTGGTGGTGAGGAAGATCCCGTCCCCCTTCCCGCGCTCGACGACCTTGGTGTCACCGGTGGCGATCTGGACGCCGGCCTCCTGCGCGGCCCGGGCGATCGAGGCGACCACCCGGGACAGGAGCGCGAGCGGGAGCCCCTCCTCGAGGATCATGGCCACGCTCAGCCAGATCGGCCGCGCGCCGAGCATCGCCACGTCATTGACGGTCCCGTGCACCGCGAGCCGGCCGATGTCTCCCCCGGGGAACTCGAGCGGGCTCACGACGTAGGCGTCCGTGCTCATCACGACGCGGCCGGGCGGGAGGTCGAAGATCGCCGCGTCGTCGCCCGCGTCGAGGGTGGGGTTGCCGTAGGCGGCGCGGAAGAGCTCGGCGATGAGCTCGGCCGTGGCCCGCCCGCCGGCGCCGTGCTGGAGCTCCACCCGCCCGTGCTCGAGGTCCAGCCGCCTCATTGGGCACCGTACTGGTACCAGGCCGCGCAGGCGCCCTCGGAGGACACCATGCAGGCGCCGAGCGGGCTGTCGGGGGTGCAGGCGCCGCCGAAGACGCGGCAGTCGGAGGGCCGCTTCGCGCCGCGCAGGATCTCGCCGCAGATGCAGGCGGGGTGGTCGGCCACCAGCACCTCATCGAGGTCAAAGCGGCGCTCGGCGTCCCACTCGGCCCACTCCGGTCGGAGCTCGAGGCCCCCGCCCGCGAGGAGGCCGAGGCCGCGCAGGGCGAAGCGCGGGCGGACCTGCATCACCGCGGCGATGGCGGCCTGGGCGACCGGGTTGCCCGCGGGGCGCACCGAGCGGGTGTACTGGTTCTCGACCTCGGCCCGCCCCTCGTTGACCTGGGCGATCAGCAGGGCGATGGCCTGGAGGAGGTCGAGCGGCTCGAAGCCGGCGATCGCGATCGGCAGGCGGTGGTCGCGCGCGAAGGGGGTGAAGGGCGCCGTGCCGACGATGGTGGCGACGTGTCCGGGCCCGATGATCCCGTCGAGCGCCGCGCCCGCCGACAGGACCGCGTGGATGGCCGGCGGGGTGAGCACGTGGTTGCAGAGCACGCTGAAGTTGGGCAGGCCGGCGGCCCGGGCCGCTTGGAGGACCACGGCGGTGGGCGGCGTCGTGGTCTCGAAGCCGACCGCGAAGAACACCACCTGCCGGTCTGGGCGCGCAGCCGCCAGCGCCAGGGCGTCGCTCGGGCTGTAGACCATCCGCACGTCGGCCCCCGCCGCGCGCGCGCCCTGCAACGAGCGCCCCTGGCGGCCGGGGACGCGCATCATGTCGCCGTAGGTGCAGAGCGTGACCTCGGGCCGCTCCACGAGCGACAGGGCCTGGTCGATGCGGCTGATCGGGAGCACGCAGACGGGGCAGCCCGGCCCGTGGATGAGCTCGATGTTTTCGGGCAGCAGGCCGGGGATGCTGTAACGGCAGAGCGTGTGGGTGTGCCCCCCGCAGAACTCCATCAGGCGGTATTTGCGCCCGGGGTCGGCCCTGCGGCGCACCTCGGCGGCGAGGGCCTGGGCCCCGCGGGGGTCGCGGAAGGGGTCGACGAACCTCACTGTTCGAACCTCATGGCTCACCCTCGGCGAGCGAGGCGAAGAGGTTGAGGGTGGCCTCGGCCTCGGCCTGATCGAGCCGGGAGAGCGCGAAGCCGACGTGGAGGATCACGTAGTCGCCGACCGCGATCTCCTCGAGCAGGGCGGTCGAGACCTTGCGGCGGACGCCGTCGAGATCGACCGTGGCGACCTGACCGGGGTGGACCTCGACGACGCGGGCGGGGAGCGCGAGGCACATGCTTCACCTCCACAGGGTCAGGTCCAGGCGGCGATGGCGGCCTGACCGACCGAGATGGCGCCGTCGTTGGGGGGGAAGCGCCGTGCGAGCAGCGGCTCTCTCCCCTCCCTCCGCAGGCCTTCGGCGACCAGGGCGGTGAGCACCGGGTTGGCGAAACACCCGCCACCGAGCACGACCACCGGCGCCTCCGAGTAGCGCGCCCAGCCGACGAGCGCACGGGCCAGCGTGCCATGGAAGAGGTCGGCGGCGTCGCCCGGGTCCTGGCTGTCGGCGAGGGCGGCGTAGAGGGGCGAGAGGTCGAGCACGGGCGCGACGGGGAGGTCCATCACCCGCGGGCGGCGCACCCGGGCCTGGAGGCGCATCGCCAGCTCCCCCTCGAAGCGGGCGCGGTCGCCGAGGCCGGCGAGGGCCGCCGCGGCGTCGAAGGCCCGGCCACCGGAGCTGGTCGGCGGCGCGAGCCCGCGCTCGCACAGCGCCCAGACGCGGGCCGCAGGCTCGCCCCAGCGGCGGAGGGCCTCCTCCTTTCGGCCGAGCTGATAGAGCGCCGCGACCGCCATCCGCCAGGGCTCCCGCGCCGCGGCGTCCCCGCCGGGCAGGGGGAGCTCGGCGAGGTGGCCGACCCGCGCGCAGCGGGGCCCGTCCACCTCGAGCAGCTCGCCGCCCCAGGCGCCGCCGTCGGCGCCGTAGCCGTAGCCGTCGAGCACGATCCCGAGCGCGGGGCCCCGGTGACGGTGCTCGGCCAGCACGGCCATCACGTGGGCGTGGTGGTGCTGCACGGCCTGGGTCGGCAGCCCGAGGGCCTGGGCGTGTCGGGTGGAGGCGAAGTCGGGGTGCAGATCGTGGACGACCAGCCGCGGCCGCGCGCCGAGGGTGTCGCAGAGGCGATCGACGGCCGCGCGGAGGAGGTCGAGCGTGTCGGGGTGGTCGAGGTCGCCGAGGTGCGGGGAGGTGCAGAGCTGGCCGCGGTGGAGCAGGCTCACGGTGCACTTCTGATCGGCGCCGAGCGCGAGGACGCCGTCTCCGTCCATCGGGATAGCCTCGGGCGTCCACCCGCGCGCCCGTCGCAACAGCCGCGCCGCGCCTTCGACGATGTGCACGACGCTGTCGTCGCTCCGCTGCGCGATGGGGCGGTCGTGGGTGAGCACGACCTCGGCCATCCCGGGCAGGCGCCCCCGCTCGGCGTCCCCCCACAGCGGCTCGCCAGCGCGGTTGGCGGAGGTGACCACGAGCGCGGTGGGGTCGGGCTCTTCGAGCCACCGTGTCCCCGTCGGCTGGCCCGCGAGGGCATGGAGCAGCAGATAGTGAAGCGGGCTCGAGGGGAGCGTCACGCCGAGCTGGTCGAGCCCCGGGGCGACCCCCGGCAGCGCCTGGCGGGCCCGAGCGAGCAGGATGGGGCGCCGGGCCGAGGTCAGCGCCGCGCGCCCCAGCTCGTCGAGGAAGACCAGCTCCGCTGCGCTCTCGACATTTCGCACCATCACCGCGAAGGGCTTGTCCCCGCGGCCCTTCCGCTCGCGCAGCCGGGCGACCGCGGCGGGGTCGTCGGCGCGACAGAGGAGCTGGTAGCCGCCGACCGCCTTCAGCGCGACGACGACGCCGCGGTCGAGCGCGGCCACGGCCTCGTCGAGAGGGGCGAGGACGGCGGGGCCGCAGGCCGGGCAGGCCATCGACTGAGCGTGGAAGCGCCGGTCGAAGGGGTCGTCGTGCTCGGCCGCGCAGGCCGCGCAGAGGGGGAAGGCGGCGAGGGTGGTGCGGCCGCGGTCCCAGGGGAGGCCGAGGGCGACGCTGTCGCGCGGGCCGCAGCGGGCGCAGCTCAGGAGGGCGTACCGGTAGCGGCGGCCGCCCGGATCGAAGAGCTCGGCGAGGCAGTCGGCGCAGGGGGCGACGTCGGCGCCGAGGCTCGGCGACGCGGCGCCGCCCTTGCGGCTCGGGGCGATGGAGAAGCCGGTCGAGCCCTCCACAGGACGGGCCTCGACCGCGAAGGCGTCGATGCGGGCCCCCGGCGGGCCCCGGCGGAGCTCCGCGAAGAAGGGCTCGAGCGACACTCCTTCGACCTCCACCACGAGGCCGTCGTCGTCATTGCGCACCCAGCCGGCGAGCCCGAGCCGCGCGGCGAGGGACGCCACCATCGGCCGAAAGCCGACCCCCTGGACGAGGCCGCTCACCTGCGCCCGCGCGCGCCTCAGCGGTCGCGGATCCACGCGCACCAGGCGTCGAGCCCCTCACCCGTGCGGGCCGAGACGAGGAGGTGCCGCAGGCCAGGGGAGACCCGGTCGAGGTTCCGGACCAGCAGCGGCAGGTCGAGGTCGAGGTGGGGCAGGAGGTCGACCTTCGTGATGAGCACGAGGTCTGCCGAGGCGAACATGGCCGGGTACTTGAGCGGCTTGTCCTCCCCCTCGGTGACCGACACGATGACGACGCGGCGCGCCTCGCCGAGGTCAAAGGCCGCGGGACAGACGAGGTTGCCCACGTTCTCGATGAAGAGCACCCCGTCGGTGAGCGCGGGGAGGCGACCGCGGGCGCGGGCGATCATCCCGGCGTCGAGGTGGCAGCCGGCGCCGGTGTTCACCTGGACGGCCGGCGCGCCCGCGGCGCGGATGCGGTCGGCGTCGAGCGAGGTGGCCTGGTCTCCCTCGATGACCCCCACGGAGGTGTCCCGGAGCCGGCCGAGCGTCGCCACGAGCAGCGTCGTCTTCCCGGCGCCGGGGCTCGACATCAGGTTGAGGGCGAGCGTGCGGTCGTGCTGGAAGGCCGCGCGGTTCGCCGAAGCGACGCTCGCGTTGTGCGCCAGCAGGTCCCGCTCGACCCGCACGAGCCGAGCGGCGTGGGTGTGCTCGTGGCTGTGGTCGTGACCCGACCCATGGTCGTGGTCGTGCCCCGACCCATGGTCGTGGTCGTGCCCCGACGCGTGGTCGTGGTCGTGCCCGTGGTCGTGCCGGGGTGCCGCCCGGGCGCCCTCGACGACCGCCTCCCCGCCTCCGCAGCCGCAGGTCGTACACATTCAGGTGCCCTCGATGGCGATCAGCTGGAGACCCCTACCACCTCGGAGGGTGAGGCGGGGGCCGCCGCAGGCCGGGCAGAGGGCGAGGGCGTCTTCGACCGCGCCGATGTTGCCGCAGTCTCGGCAGGTGGCCTCGGCCAGGACCCGGGTGACCACGAGCTCGGCTCCACCGGCGGCCCCGCCTGCGCGGGCCACCTCGAAGGCGAGGTCGAGGGCCTCGAGGTCGATCGGCGCCAGGACGCCGAGCTCGACGCAGACCCGCGCGACCTTGGCCATCGCCGAGCTCGCCGCTTGCTCTTCGACCATCAGCAGGAGGTCCGTCGCGATGCCGAGCTCGTGCATGGGGCGGAGCTATCTCGGGTGCGGGGCTCCGCCGAGGCGCTCCCCGCCGGCCTGGGCAGTTAGCCGGTGTCATGGCCCACGCCGCGGCGAAGCGCCCTCCCGCCCCACCGTCCCCCGCGTCGCGGTCGAGGTGCGGATGTGGTGGTCTCTGCTGTCCTGTGAGAACGACGCCGCCCTGGCCCGCCGCTCCGCCGTGGCCGAGGTCGCCGAGGTCGTCGAGGCGCCGCCGGCCCCCACCGCTCCTCCGGCCTGGCCCGCCGCCGGCGCCCTGCGCGCGCTCGACCCCGCGCGGCCGCGGAGCCGCGTCCTCCTCGACGCCGGCCACGGGGCCGAGGGAAACTCCGGTAACACGAACGCCAAGGGCGAGTCCGAGCAGGACGTGATGCGCCGGGTCGCCGACGCGGTGGTGGCGGAGTGGGCGCTCGAGGGGCTCCAGGTCGAGCGCACCCGCCCCGACGCCGCCCTCGTCTCCTACGACGCGCGCCTGAGCCGCTCCGCTCATGCCGACCTGCTCGTGTCCCTCCACTCCGACGCCCGCGCCGGGAGCGGACAGACCTGGATCGACGCCGCCGCCGGCACCTGGCGCACTGAGGGCGCCGCCGGCTTCGCGGTCCTCTGGTCCGACGAGGGGGAGGCCGCGCGGGTGGAGCCCCGCTCCCGCCTCGCCCGCGCCGTGGCCCGCCGCCTCACCGAGGCGGGCTTCCTGCCCTACCCCGGCCTCGATTATCCAGGCCTGTACGAGGCCGACGCCGAGACGCCCGGCATGTTCGTCGACCGGCACGCCCTCCCCCAGCGCATCCGCCTGCTCCGGCGGCCTCCGGTGCCCTCGATCATCATCGAGACCCATGAGGCGCACGACACGGACGAGGTGCAGCGCTGGCAGGAGGCGGCCACCACCCACGCCTTCGCCCGCGCCCTGGCCGCCGCGCTCGTGGACTTCGAGGGGGGTGAATGGGATAGGCTGCCAAGGGCGACACCCTGACGCGCGGGCGGTAAGCTTGGGTATGGACATCCTCCACTGGAACGGCGCCGACCTCCCCGAGACCCTCCGCCACCTGCCGCCCGGGCGGTATGTGCTTCAGCCCGTGGATGACGCACCTCCGCTCAGCCCGGAGCAGGACGCGCGGCTGAGTCGTGCGCTCGACGCGGTAGATCAGGGCCAGGGGCACCCGCACGAGGTCGTCGTGGCGCGGTTGAAGGCTCGAATCGCCGGCCGATGATTCGTTGGACGGACGAGGCGCTGGGCGACATCGAGCTGGCCGTTGACTGGTTGGCGACGAGGAGCCCTGCGGCTGCGGGGAGGATGATCGGGCTCGTGTTCGAGGCGGTCGAGCGGCTGAGCGAGGTCGACCTGGACGGGCCGGAGGATCAGCTGTTGGATGGGCGATGGGTGCGTAGCTGGCCCGTGCCACCGATGCGAGTGTACTACGAGCGTCGGGGTGGAGACCTGTGGGTGCTGCAGGTGACGGACCAGCGACGGCACATCGCGCCCGTTCGAAGCTGAGTCGGCCTGCCGCTCAGCCGCCGCCGAGCCGCGCCTCGACGTAGGCCTCCAGGCGCTGCCCGGCGGCCTCCGCGCGCTGCTCCCACACGTCGATGGGGGCGACCTCGAGGGGCCGGCCCGCGCGGAGCAGGCCGAGGTGGGTGGTGAGGCGGGCGGCGCTGCCGAGGTCTGCGGTGGCGAAGACGACGGCCCGGGAGGCATCGGCGACGCGGGCGAGGAGGGTCTGGGCCTCGGCGCGGGCCGCGGGGTCGAGGCCGAGGAAGGGGTCGTCGAGGATGTGCAGCGGCGCGCGGTGCGGGAGGGTGAGCAGGAGGCCCAGGCGGGTGCGCTGGCCGAGGGAGAGGGCCTCGGCGGGGCGGTCGAGCGGCACCGGGAGGGCGGCGCGGAGGGTCTCGGCGAGGGCGGGGTCCCAGTCGGGCTGGCGTTCGTGCAGGCGGAGCCAGTCGCGGCCCTTGACGCCGGCGTCGAGCGGGCTGCCCTCGGCCATCCAGGCGAAGGTGGCGGGGCGGGTCACGCGGCCCCGGTCGGGGAGGAGGGCGCCAGCCAGCACGGCGAGGAGGGTCGACTTCCCGGCGCCGTTCTCTCCCACCACCGCGAGGCAGTCGCCGGCCTGGAGCCGGAGGTTGATCCCGGTGAGGATGCCGTCCACGACAATATCCTCTGCGATGAGAGTGTCCTCTGCGATGAGAGTGTTCTCTGCGGGGAGGGTGCTCATGGCTTCTCCGAGGGGGCGGCGGGGGAGGGGAGGGCCTGGGGCGTCAGGGCTGCGGCCTCGGCGAGGGCCTCGGCCCACCAGGCCTGGACACGCTCGGGCGGGAGGCCGCGGGAGAGGGCCTCTCGTGCCAGCGCGCGGAGGTTGTCCCGGAGGGCCTGCTCGCCGGCGTCCGGCTGCGCGCCCTCGGCCACGCAGAAGGGGCCGCCGCGCTTTCGGCTCAGCAGGCCGGAGTCCTCGAGCTCCTGACAGGCCCGGGCGACGGTGTGGTAGTTCACGCGCAGCAGGGCGGCGAGCTCGCGGATGTTGGGCAGCGCCTCGCCCGGGGCGAGCTGGCCGGCGGCGATGGCGGCGCGGAGCCCATCGGTGAGCTGGCGATAGAGCGGCGTGGCGGAGCCGGGGTCGATGGGGAGGCGCAGGCTCATCGTTCGGGCCCGAGCAGGGTGGTGGGCCCGGCGGTCGCGAGCAGGGCTCGCGCGCGGATGGGGTCAAAGGGGCCGAGGCCGCAGGTGGAGGGCTCGAGGCCGGCCGAGGCGCAGTCGAGGGCGACCGCCCGCTCGCAGGTACCGGCGGGGGTGGCGAGGAGGGCGGCCGGGGCCTGGGGATCGCCCGTGCGGATGCCCGCCGCGCCGGCCGCGGAGAAGCCCCAGACGCCGCGCAGGGCGAGTCGCTCGAAGGGGCAGCGGGTGGAGCGGCCGTCGGCGCTCTCGAGGACCAGCTCCCCGGCGCCGCTGTGGTCCGACCCCGGCCAGACGAGGAAGGCCCGGCTGCCCTGTGGACCGAGCGCCGCCTCCGCGTTGGCGCCCGCTGGCCCCACCACGCTCCACTCACCATCCTGCCACAAGAGGGCGCGGCGACCGCCGAAGATCCGGGCGTCTTGCGCGACCCACAAGGCGCGCCCCGTGGCCTCGTCGAGGTCGACCGGCACGGGGGGCAGGAAGAGGGGGCGGCCCGACCAGGCCGCGCCGGGGATCAGGCTGAGGCCGCTGAGCACCACGGCTCCGGCGAAGGCGAGGTTGAAGTCTCGGGGCCGCGGCAGCCGCCCCTCGCGGTGGAGCAGCGCGACGAGGCAGCCCGGCACGAGCAGGGTGACCCGCAGGGCGACGCCCTCGATCACGCTCCAGCCGCCCGTCTCCCAGTCGATCACCCCCCCTCCGATCACCAGCACGCCCAGGGCCAGGGGCCCGGCGAGGGGGCCGATGCCGCCGAGGTGCCGGCGGCTCAAGGCCGCGGAGAGGTAGATCAGCGCCGTGGTCCCGAGGACCACGAGGAGGAGGAGCGCGGAGAGGGGTGACCCTTCGAAGAGGTCGGCGACGCTGTTCCCGGGCTCGCTGATCACCCACCAAGGGCAGAGGACGGAGAGCCCGATCAGGCCGCCCTGCACCAACAGCCGCCCGAGGAGCCGATCCCGCGGCCCGCCGCCGAAAGACGCCCAGCCCCGATCGGCCCGCGGGTCTCCGGCGGCGCCGAGGCCGAAGGCGAGCAGGGGCGTGAGGAGGAGCAGCTCGAAGAGGGCCCAGGCCTCCCGGGTGCCGTCGCGGAGCAGCAGCAGGGGCACCAGCGCCGCGATGGCACACCCGATCGGGACCCTCCGGGCGACCCACTCCCGAGCGAAGGCGGCGCGCAGCCCGGCCTGGAGCGAGGCGCCGGGGGGTGGCGAGGCGGGCGAGGGGAGCATGAGGCCTCCAGTTCTGTCGTTATAGTGTTCTACTATAATAGAATAATAGGTGGGTCAAGTGATCTCCCGATCTCCGCGCCGCGCGCCCCCCCTGGATAGTCGGCGGGCGGCGCGGGCCTCCACCGCCGGCGCCCCGGTGGGACCTCCATGCCGCTCTCCCGTCTTCTCGACCGCGTCCGCCGCGATCACCCGGAGCGTGTCGCGCTCGTCGGCCCCGAGGGGCAGCTCGACTACCGAGGGCTGGAGCGCCGCTCCCGCGCGGTCGCCCTGGCCCTCCGCGCGGCGGGGGTGCGGCGCGGCGACGCCGTCGGTGTCCACCTGCCGCGCTCCATCGACAGCGTCGTGGCCGTGATCGGGGCCCTGCGGGCGGGGGCGGCCTACGTCCCGATTGACCCCGCCTACCCTGCGGAGCGCCAGCGGCTCATCGCCGAGGACGCCGACCTGCGCGCCCTCCTCGTCGGGGAGGGCCCGCGGCCGACCTGGGTCGGCGCCCTCCCGGTCCTGGCGCCGGCTGACTTGGCGCTGACCGAGGTCGAGGGCGACGTGGCCCTCCTCGCCGCGCTCGAGGAGGAACTCGCCCGCGAGGCCCCTGACGACCGCCTCAACATCCTCTACACCTCGGGGAGCACCGGGCGGCCGAAGGGGGTCGTCGGCACCCGGGGGGCGATGATGAACCGCCTCGCCTGGGGCTGGGCGGCCTTCCCCTTCGCGGCGGGCGAGGTGGTGGCCCACCGGAGCTCGCTGAACTTCGTCGACGCCGGCCCAGAGCTCTTCTCGGGCCTCCTCCAGGGCGTGCCCACCGCCATCCTCTCCAGCGAGGAGGTGGCCGACCTTCCGCGCTTCGTCCACGCACTGGAACAGCGGCGGGTCAGCCGGCTCACCGTGGTGCCCTCGATCCTCGGGGCCATGCTGCGCAGCGTGCCGCGGCTTGGAGACCGCCTCGATCGCCTGCGGACCTGGATCACCAGCGGTGAGGCGCTGAGCGAGCCCCTGCTCCTCGCCTTCCGGGAGGCCCTGCCCGCCGCCACCCTGATCAACCTCTACGGCACCACCGAGGTCACGGGCGACGTCACCGCCGCGGTCTTCAACCCGGGTGATCCGCTGCCGGTGGGCGCGCCCCCGATCGGGCGGGCCATCGCCGGGGCCGAGCTCTGGCTGCTCGACGAAGAGGGCGCGCCGGTCGGGCCCGGCGAGGAGGGGGCCTTGGCCGTGGGGGGGCCGGTGCTCGCCGCGGGCTACCACCGCCGCCCCCAGGAGGAGGCGGTGCGCTTCCCGCGCCACCCCGAGCGGGCCGGGGAGCGGGTCTTCCACACGGGCGACCGCGTGCGTTGGCGGGCCGACGGGCAGCTCGAGTACCTCGGGCGCAGCGACAGCGCGGTGAAGATCCGCGGGGTGCGAGTCGACCTCGAGGAGATCGAGCGCTGCCTCACCCCGGCCTGCCCCACCGTCGCGGAGCTCGCGGCGGTGGTGGGGGATCAGGGCCTCGTCGCCCTCGTGACGGCCGCCTCCGGCGGCGAAGGGGCCGACGCCGCGCTCGAGGCCGCGCTCGAGGCTGAGGTTCAGGCGGCCGCCCTCCGCCTGCTGCCCGAGGTGATGCGCCCCGGCCGCGTGCGCAGGGTCGACCGCCTCCCCCTCCTCCCCAACGGGAAGCGCGACCGCGTCGGCCTCCTCGGCCTCGCCCGCGCCGACAGCCGCGCCCTCCGCCCCGAGGAGCGCCCCGCCACCCCCACCGAGCGCCGCCTCGCCGCCCTCTGGGCGCGCCTGCTCCAGCGCGATGACCTGGCACGGGGAGACCGCTTCTCCGCCATCGGCGGTGACTCGCTCCGCACCGCCGAGCTGATGGGCCTGGTCGAGCAGGAATTCGGTCCCGGGCGGGTCACGCTCGGCCTCGTGCGGGACGCCACGCTCCGCGAGCTCGCGGCGCGGCTGGACGGTGACGCCGCCGCCGCGCTCACCGACGCGCCCGCCTCGGGATCGATCACGCTCACCCCGCTCGGCGAGCCCGCCGCACGAGACTCAGCCGTGATCCGCATGGTCGTCGAGGCCTCCCACCACCTCCCGCTCGTGGCCGCCACCGAGCTCCCCGGGCGCATGGACGACGCGGCCGCGGCGGCCTGGTGTCGCTCCCGGGAGGGTGTGGTGATCCGGGTGGACGGCGTCCCCGCGGGCGCGGGGATCCTGCAGCGCTGCCCGAACGTGGGCGTCGGCGTCGAGCCCCCGCCGGGCGCCGTCCAGCTCGACGAGTGGCTGCACCCCGCCTTCCAAGGGCGGGGGATCCTCGGGGAGGCCCTCGCCTGGCCGCTCCTCGCGGCCTGGCTGGCCGAGCGCTTCGACACCGAGCTGAGCGTGGTCTGGGAGGACCACCTCGCCATGCTCACCATCCTCCAGGCGCGCGGCTACCAGAGGCTGGGGCGCAGCTACTGGACGGCCGCGCCGGACGGGGACGGCACCTCCGGCTACTGCGAGGTCTGGACCTACGACCTCCGGCCCCACCGCGCGGCGCGCCCACCTCAGTAGGCGAGGTGCTCCGCGAGGGGGCCGCGGGCCCGCCATGCTTGCACCCAGGCGGCGGCGGGGCCCGCCTCGCCCACCGCCTCGAACACCGGCTGCGGGACGGCGAGCACGCTCGGCCAGATGGCCAGGGCGGCCTCCCGCCAGCGGAGGGCGGTCACCGCCTCGGACTCCGGCCCGCGCTGGCTGCGGCACTGCGGCGACCCGCAGGCGCACGCGAAGCCCACGACGAGGCACTCGAAGTTGTACTCGCAGGTGAGCTCTTGCCCGGGGGCGACGTCCGCCTGCGCCACCTCCATCACGGTGCCCACCCCGACGAGGCTGGGGGCGCAGGCGTGGTTGATGTACCGGCCGTGATCCCAGCAGAGGACCCAGCTCCCGTCGATGTCGACGTAGGAGTAGAGGGCGTACAGCGCGCGCAGGGCCGGCGGGAGCTTCGCGACCTCGGCCGGGCTCCGCACCTGATCGATCGGGTCGCGCATCCAGATGACGGTGCCCTTGGGGATCGGCGCGGTGGCGAAGAGGCCGAGGCCGATCGTGTCGCCGCGTCGCTTGAGCTCGGTGTCAGGGTGGATCATGTGGCCGAGGTATCGTCTCCGTTGTTGGGTGGTCAAGCGGGGGAGGCGTTGACGGTTCGCCCCCGTCGCGGTAGTCGCGCGGTCTCATGGAAAACACAAAAAGTGCCGCCCCCGGGAGGTGGATCCCTCTCCCCGGGGTCGACCTTGTGGCGCGTGGTCGGGCCGATCTCGCCTTCCTGAGCATCGCCGAGCGGCGGGCCGTGCGGGGGGCTCACAGCGGGGTCTTCGCTCGGGTAGACATCCCGGCAGGCACTGTGCTGGTTCACCAGTGGCACGACACCTACTACGTCGGCATGGTGGGCTGGGATGCCCTCTCCGTCGAGGCCATCGAGGCCCTGCCGGAGCGGCTCCGCGAGCTCTTCTACCACTTCGGCCTCGACGCTGACTTCGGCGTCATCTACGGGCCGATGGGCGAAGAGTTTGTCACGACGCTCGACAATTACATCAACCACGCCTGCGCCCCCAACGTCGGCTACGACGCCGATGGCAGCCTCGTCCCCCTGCGCGACATCTCCGCCGGCGAGGAGCTCCGCCTCGACTATGGGAGCTTCGTCGTGAATTACGACGAGTCCTTCGACTGCCTCTGCGGTCACCCGCTCTGCCGCGGTCGGGTCACACGAGAAGACTGGCGGCTGCTCGCTGCCCGCCCCGGGGTGATCTTGCCGCCCTTCGTACGCCGCCGCGTGGCCCGAGAGGCCGAGCCGCTCAGCTCGCGATGAAGGTTCGGTACAGCACACGGAGCACACAGCCGAAGAAGATGCCGGAGCCGCCCAGCAGGAGGTAGGCCGTCCAGGCGAGCAGGCGGCGCATCTTCGGCTCGAGCTTGGCCCCGGCGCGGAGCTCGGCCCGCAGGCCGCGGGTGAGGATGAGCCCGGTGACCGCGAAGACGAGCGCGCCGGAGCCGAAGCCGACGTCCGCCTCGCTCGCGTAGCGCTGGAGCGGGCTCCCGAGGGTGAGGAAGCCGAGCAAGAGCCCCGTGGGCAGGCTCGCCACCACCCCGACCGCGAAGACCCGACGCCAATACGACAGCCCCTTCATGGATTCTCCGTCCGTGACTCCCCGCTCGCGCCGCGCTCAACGCAGAGACAGCCGGACCATCGCTGGCCCGGCTGCTCGTGAGGCGGGGTGAACCCTCCGCTCAGTTGCCGAGGTAGGCCTTCACCTTCTCGACGAGGTCAGTCCGCTCCCAGACGAAGCCCTGGTCTTCCCGGCCAAAGTGCCCGTAGGCTGCGGTGGCGCGGTAGATCGGGCGGAGGAGGTCGAGGTGCCGGATGAGGGCGGCGGGCTTCACGGGGAACACGTCGCGCACACAGGCGGCGAGGCGCTCGTCGGAGACCTCCCCGGTGCCGTAGGTGTCCACCATCACGCTGACGGGGTCGGCGACGCCGATCGCGTAAGCGAGCTGGACGAGCACCTTACGGGCGTAGCCGGCGGCCACGAGGTTCTTGGCGATGTAGCGGCCCATGTAGGCTGCGGAGCGGTCGACCTTGGAGGGGTCCTTGCCGGAGAAGGCGCCGCCGCCGTGGGCGCCGTGACCGCCGTAGGTGTCGACGATGATCTTGCGGCCGGTGAGGCCGGAGTCGCCCATCGGGCCGCCGATGACGAAGCGGCCGGTGGGGTTGACGTGGATGATGGTGCCGCTGTCCATCATGTGGGCCGGGATCGTGGGCCGGATCACGTTCTCGGTCACGTAGGAGCGGATCTCTTCGAGGGAGATCGACTCGGCGTGCTGCGTCGAGATCACGATGGTGTGCACGCGCACGGGCTTGCCGTCGCGGTACTCGATGGTGACCTGGCTCTTGCTGTCGGGGCGGGCCCAGGCGGCGTCCCCGCGGCGGCGCTGCTTACTGAGGGCGGCGAGCAGCTTGTGCGAGTAGCTGATGCTCATGGGCATGAGCTCAGGCGTCTCGTCGCAGGCGAAGCCGAACATCATGCCCTGATCGCCGGCGCCTTGCTCCTTGTGGAGGCCCTCACCTTCGGTCACGCCCTGGCTGATGTCGGGGCTCTGCTGCTCGAGGGCCACCATGATGGCGCAGGTGTTGCCGTCGAAGCCCTTGTCGGAGTGATCGAAGCCGATCTCGTTGACGACCTGGCGGATGATCGGGGCGTAGGAGACGTTGGCGCGAGAGGTGATCTCTCCGGCGACAATGACGAGCCCGGTCTTCACGAGCGTCTCACAGGCGACACGAGCCGAGGGGTCCTGGGCCAGGTGGGCGTCGAGGACGGCGTCCGAGATCTGGTCGCACATCTTGTCGGGGTGGCCTTCCGAGACGGACTCCGACGTGAAGAGATAGTTCTGAGCGGACATTCGGTCGAGTCTCCTTGCTGGTGCCGGTCGGCGGTATCTCAGAAACGCACAGGTTCGGTGAGCCGGACCGCCGTGAAACCCGTGACTCCCTGTCCCGGGAGGGCTCCGCTGCGGGCGCGAGGCGGGGATCTACGGGGAGCGCCGGGAGATGTCAAGGCGAGATGTGGGGGCCTCGACCGTCAGCCCTGGCGCGGAGCCGTCGGCCGGGAGGGCGGGAGGGCTCCGATTCAGGGCTACCGCTGCGGCTCGGCCGGGGTAGCTCTGGGCTGGATCTCGACGTGCCTGCCAGCGCAGGACCTGTCGGGGATCTGCAGGAGTACGGATGAACATCGTCCTCATCAACCCGACCCCGGCTGACCACTACTCCCCGTGCATCCGTACGCTCACCGCCTACCTGAAGCTGCACGGTCACACGGTGCGTCAGGTCTTCTTGCCGGCCGACACCTACAGCCACCTGCACGTCCGCGAGGGCTACATCATGCAGATGGCCCAGACGATGGTCGATGACCTCGTCCGGGTGTGCGCGGAGGCCGATCTCATCGGCATCTCCTTCCTGACGACGATGTTCGACGTCGCCGTCCAGGCCACCCGGGCCCTGCAGATGGCCAAGCCCGCCCGCCCCATCATGTGGGGCGGCTTCCACCCCACCACCATGCCGCAGCAGGCCCTCGAATTTGTCGACATGGTCTGCGTGGGAGAGGGAGAGCACGCGATCCTCGAGCTCGTGCAGCGCCTCGAGGCCGGCGAGGACTACACCGACGTCCGCAACTTCTGGTTTCGAAAGCCGAACGGGAAGGTGGTCGGAAACCCCCACCGCCCCTTGATCCAAGACCTCGATACCCTCCCGTTCCAGGACTACACCTTCGACGACGACTGGACCTGGGACGAGGCGGGGGCGCACCTCATCCCGCTCACCTGGGAGGTCTTCAAGCAGCGGATGCCCCGGTACCCCGATCGGAACGGGGACATGCGCTACACCTACAAGACGATGATCACCCGAGGCTGCCCGCACAAGTGCAGCTACTGTGGCGTCGCATTCAACCATGATCTGTACAAGGGGCAACGGTATCTCCGCCGTCGCTCCGTCGAGCACATGGTCGCCGAGATGAAGGAGGTGCTGCGCCGCTTCCCCGAGATCGGCCTCGTCCACTACCAGGATGACGTCTTCTTCAGCACCTCGAACGAGGAGATCCGCAAGTTCTCCGACGTCTGGAAGCGCGAGGTGGGTCTGCCCTTCCGGGCGCAGTGCTCGCCCACCACCATCAACGAGGAGAAGTACAGCGCCCTCATCGAGGCCGGCCTCTGCTTCACGGAGCTCGGCATCCAGACGGGCTCGTCGGACACGATGCGCATGTACCGGCGGGGGATGACGAACGAACAGCTCCTCAAGGCTGTCAACATCATCAGCAAGTACAAGGACTATATCCAGATCCCGGACTATCACATGATCCTGGATAATCCTTGGGAGTCGACCGAAGACTCCATGAAGGGCCTCCGCCTTCTCTGGACCCTCCCGCCGCCGTACAACCTGCTGCCGAGCTCGCTTGTGCCCTATCCGGGCACCGAGTTCTACCACAAGGCCATCGAGGACGGCTTCGTCTCTGATGAGTACAATCAGATCTACCGCAAGGAGTTCCACTCTCCGGCGGGCAGCTACCTGAACTTCTTGTTCTTCCTGACGCTGTTCAACAACCTGCCGAAGGAGGTCGTCCAGTTCCTCGGTAACGACAGCTTTGTGCGCAAGTTCAACCAGAAGAAGTATGACGCCTTCTGGGGCACTGCTTATCGATACGGCGAGAACGTCCGGAAGCTCCAGAAGCTCTCCACCTTCGCCGTGAAGGGGAAGCTGCTCGAGATCACGACGCTGCGCGAGCTCAAGCGGGTCGCCAACCAGATGAAGTGAGGCCGCGGCGGGCCGGTGGGGCGCTCGTCGAGGCGGCTACGGCTTCGGACGCGCCGCCAGGGCCACGTCGGGGTAGCCCGCCGCGCGGGCGACGCTCATGACCTCCCAGACGAGCTTGTAGACGGCTTGCTCGTCGCCGCGCACCACCACGCGGGGGGGCGGCTCCTCCTTCGTGCGGGCCAGCAGGTGGCCCTTGAGCTCGCCGAAGGGGAAGCTCGCCCCCTCCATCGTGACGGTGCCATCTGCGAGGACGGTGATGACGACGTCCTGGGCCATCACCACGCTCGTGCCGGTGCCCTGGGGCGTCTTGACCTGCAGCGCGCTCTCGTCGAGCTTCTTCTTGCCGGTGCTGCTCTCCCGCTCCTCCTCGACGATGCTCGAGGAGACCACCATGAAGATGATGAGCAGGACGAGGAACACGTCGGTGAGCGGCGTGATGTTGATGTCGGCGAAGATGGGATCGTCAGAGTCCCAGTCCTCCCGCTCAGTCGGTGGGCCCTGCATCGTCCCGCCTCCGCGCGGTCAAGAGCTCGATCGCCTCGTCTACGAGCAGGGAGTAGCGGCGCCCGACGCCGCCGGTGAGGTTCTGGAGGACGTTGAAGAACAGCACCGCCTCGATGGCCACGAACAGGCCGGCGGCCGTGGCGATGAGGGCCTCGGAGATGCCCCCTGACACCACCGCGAAGCCGCCCTTGCCGGAGCTGCCGATCGCGCTGAAGGAGGCCATCACGCCGATCACGGTGCCGAGGAGGCCTGCGAAGGGCATCAGCGCGCCCGCGGTGCCGAGCATCCACACCCGCGCGCGCAGCACGCCCATCATGCGGCGGAGCTCCCGGTGCATGGCGACCGCGGGCTCGCCCCGAACTCGCCCCATCGCTCGGTCGAGGCCGCTCGTGAAGATCTCCCGGTAGGGAGAGGGGAGGGTGTCGGCGACCCGGCGGGCCTCCTCGACGTCGCCGCGCCGGAGCGGCTCGACGACGGCCTTGTCGGCCCGCTCGGCGACGCTGCCGGCCCGCGCGGTGGCGAGCAGGCGCTCGGTGGCCAGCGCGAGCACCACGACGGAGGAGGCGCCCATGAAGACGAGGACGGGCCCGCCTTGTTCGAGGAGCTCAGTGAAGGTCTGCGGCGATTCCATGGTGGGTTCTTATACCGCCAGCATCCGCTCGGCTTCCGGGCGCGCTGGCTGCGGGCCGACCGGCTCCGGGCTCAGAGGGGCTGGCCGTCTGGGCGGATGAAGGTGCCGTTGCAGGTCTTCGCGTGGCCCTCGGCGATCCGGCCCATGGCGTCGACGGTGTTGCCCATCGTGATCGCCGAGAAGCGAGAGGCGGGGCCGGCCGGGAAGTTGCCGCCGGGATCGCTCCAGATGTAATACGCACCGAAGGTGTGCTCCTCATCGAGCTTCACGAGGAGCCAAGCGCCCTTCGTCCAAGCGAGGGGGATGGAGTCCCCGAGCGTCTCGGGGGAGACCAGGGCCATCGCGGTGGGGTCCTGGTGGGCGTCGGAGAAGTACATCTCCCAGGCGAGGCCGCCGCTCTTCTGGTACAGCGCGCTGTTGTAGCGGATTCGGGTGATCCACCAGCGATCGGTGAAGAGCGGGACGGGCAGGTACTGGTACAGCAGGTGGTCGTGGGTGCGGGCAGCGCCGCGCACGATGCGGCTGTCGGACACTGGCATGTGCTCCGCGCGGTGCGCGTCGTCGGTGACCGCCTTCCAGGCCACCTCGACCGGCACGTTGAAGACCCTCATGCCGTAGGCCTTGCCCGCGGCCACGCCCTCGACGGTCACGACCCCCTTCACCGTGGCGCCGGCCAGGGCGGCGCGGACATCCGACTCTTGGATGCGGGGAGGCTCCACGGGCGCCCGTAGCGGCTGCCAGGCGCGGAGCTGCGCGGCCAAGGCGGCGGCGGGGTCGGCGGCGGGGTCGGCGGCGGGGACCTCCCCTGGGCCGGCGGCGGCGGGGGCCGAGCCGAGCAGGCCGAGCAGGATCCAGAGCGGGCCGAAGCGGGGGCCGGACCGACGGGAGATCGAGGGGGAAGCGGCGTGCATCGAGACCTCGCAGCGAGCATAGCCGGGGCGCTCCCCCCTCGCCCGGCCCCGTGGTATGAGCCCGGTGGTATGACAGAGCTGCGTCGGAGATCGCGGTCGGTCCCACGCCACCCCACCGTGTGCCTTGAGTGAGCGGAAGATGAGCACAACCACCGGAACCAGCCAGAGCGCCGCCCAAGCGGACGCCCGAGTGGCCGAGCGGCACGCATCCCTCCGCTGGGCTGGCGCGCCGTTGCTCCTCACCGGCGTCCTGCTGCTGGTGTGGACCGTCGGCTCGATCTTTCGAGGCGGGCCGGTCGGCCTCATCATGCTCGGCTTCTTCGGCACCGGCATGGGCCTCGCGTCCTTCGGAGCCAACCACGACGCCGCCATCGCCTTCGCCCTCAAGGCGCGCTCGGCGGGCGCGGCCCTCTCGGCCAGCCTGTCCAGCGAGCTCGACGAGGAGCTGGAGCGGGATCGGGCAGGCACGATGGGGATCAAGCCGGCGCCGAACGTGGCGATGGCGCTCCCCTTCTTCGCGGTGGCCGTCCAGGCCTTCCTCGCCTCGCGCCTCTTCGGTGGCTGAGCTCGGCCTCGGGGGGATCGTGGCCAGCAAGGCTCGTTTTGCCTATATCGGCCCGGATCGCCAGGTGCATGTGATGGGCGTCGATGGCAGTGACCGTCGGGCCATCACCTTCTCGACCCGCGGCGGCCCCTCCGAAGGCGCCTGGAACCTGGGCGGCAGCGACGCCTGCGCTTGGCCCTGCTGGTCCCCGGATGGTCGGTGGATCGCCTGCTTTCGGAGCCCCGGCGGGGAGGACGACCTCGCCGACGCCTCGGTCAACGTGGTGGAGGTGGACGGCGTCGAAGAGCTCCAGCTCCTCGATCTGGCAGGCCAGCTGCCGATCTATGCGCAGTGGAGCCCCGACAGCGCCCGCCTCGCCGTCTTGGCGCAAGACGAAGACGAGCTCGAGCTCCAGGTCTGTCGCCTCGATCGGGTGGGCCACAAGCGCATCGTAGACAAGGGTGTGCCGCTGTTCTGCTCCTGGACGCCGGACGGCGAGGGCCTGCTGGTGCACGCCGGCGGCAAGAAGGAGCGACCGGGCCGGCTGATGGTGCGCCGCCCCACGATGGGCGAGGACAGCCTCTTTGATGACCGCCCGGGCTCCTTCTGCGTGCCGGTCTTCATCGGCGAGCGGGCGATCTATGTGACCGGCGGCGGCACCTCGGCCCGCGTGGTCGCCTCGGACGCCGACGGTCGCAACCGGCACGAGCTCGCGGCGATGGAGGGCCTCGTCGCGCTCCTCCCCGATCCGGCCGGCCGTCGCCTCGCGCTCGCCCACGCGCCGGGCGGTGAGATGACGCCCTACCAGGGCATCTGGCTGCTCAGCTCCGAGGGGAGCGACATCCGGCCGCTCGTCGAGCAGCCCCTGATGGCCTTCTTCTGGGAGCCCGACGGTGGCGGCTTGCTCTTCGCCACGGTGGACGCGCGGCGGGGCTGCCTTTGGTGGTGGCGCCGGCGCCTCGACAGCACGGTCGACGAGCGCCTCGCGGCCTTCCGACCCACTCGAGATCAGCTCTTTCACCTGCACTTCTTTGAACAATACGCCCGCAGTCACCCGCTGGTGACCCCGGACGGTTCCACGCTCGTCTACGCCGCCTGGCCCGACCCCCGGGCCAACGGCGCTGAGGCCAGCGCGCAGATCTTCGCCTTGGACCTGCATCATCCGACCCGCCCGGCGCTGCCGGTCGCCCACGGCACCCTCGCCGTCGCGCCGCTGCGCCGGATTGAGGCGGAGCTGCGGGAGGACGACCCCACCCTGAGCTGAACCACCCCCGGGTGGCTGGAGGGCCCATGCCCCTCTCCGACATCCTCGCCGCCGCCCTCTCTCGACCCGCCGGGCGGATCGTCGAGGGGCCCGTTCGCACCATCGTCACCGAGGTGCTCCAGGACCACGGCTATGCCGGCCCTGCTGAGCTGCGCGCCCTCCGAGACTCCATCGCCGCCATGAAGGACAGCGTCCTCGCGCTCGAGCAGCGGGTGGAGGGGGGAGAGCAGCGGGTCACGGCCTTACAAGCGGAGGTCTCGACCCTCCGCGCGGCCTTCGAGGCGGAGAGCTCGGCCCTCCGTGCGGCGCTCGAGGCCCTGCGCGCGGCGCAGGCCGAGGCGGCTGAGGCGGCGTCCGCTCCGGCCGGGGCGCCCCCCGTCCTCGATGTCTCCCCCATCCTCCCGTCCGCTCCGCAGGCCGAGTCCACCCCTTGTCGGGTCGAGGGCTGTGGGGAGCGTGCTCACCGGACGGGCTTCTGCGCCGCGCACCACGCCCGTTGGATGGCCGGACGGCTGTCGGGCTTCGTCGGCCCCGAGGGCCTCATCGCGCTCGAGGGGGGCGGGGTGGGTGTCCTCGACGAGGTCTACATCGGCGCCGCCTACACCTGCACGGCCAACAAGCGCGTACGCGTGGCGGGCCGGCTCGTGAAGGTGCGGCACCTCTGACCGGCGAAGCCGCCGACGTGGTGACCGGCGAAGCCGCCTATTTGAGGGCCTTCCAGCTCGCCGCGGGCATCTCTGCGGTGATGTTCGGGGTGTCGGCGGCGACGATGTAGAGGGCGCGCCGGTTCCGGGCCTCGTCCACCTCGTCGGCGGTGGGCACGGCGAGGCCGCGCTCGCCGAAGCCCTGGTACCAGATCTGCCCGCTGAAGCCCTGCTCCTTGAACCAGCGGGCGATGGCTTGGGCCCGCTGCTCGGAGAGCGTCTGGTTGTGGCCGGGGTTGCCGACGGTGTCGGTGTAACCGCCGATGTAGAGGTTCACGGTGGCGAAGGCGCCGTACCGCTTCACCACGGTGTTCACCTCGCCCTGGGCGGCCTTGAGCTTGGCGGTCTCCCCCGGCTGCACCACCGCCTCGTTGGAGGCGAAGATCACGTCCTCGTGCGGGATCGCGTAGGACCAGGGGAAGAGGTCGAGCTTGGAGCTGAAGCCGTCGGTGTCGGTGGCGACCACCTCGAGGCGCAGCGTGTCGCCCTCACTCTGCCAGCCGACCCGCACCGGGCTCCCCGGCCCGACGCCCGAGACGGGCATCGTCCCGCCTCCGATCTTCTGCCCATCTGGATCGTAGGCGACGATGTCGATGCGGCCGGGGCTGCGGTCGAGCGAGAGCTCGAGCTCGCGGCGCCGGAGATCGACCGAGTCGCGGTCGACGGTGATGACGAGGGGCCGCAGCACCTCGACCTGGAAAGAGAGCGGCATGACGCCCTCGCTCCCGTCCCCCAGCACCACGGAGAGGCTGCCCTTACAGGTGTGCGCGCCCACCGGTAGGTCGAGGTCGAGGCGGATGGCCTCGCCGGCCGTGGCGCCACCGTGACGCGCCACCTTCACCGCCCCGCAGCCGAGGGAGACGTCGAGCGCCGTCGCCGCTTGCTGGGCGCGAACGATGAGGGCGGGCTTCGACTGGCCGATCTGGCCCTTGCGGACGATCTCGAGCTTCACCGCGTCTTCGGCGTGGGCCGGCCCGGCGGCGGCGAGGCCCGCTGCGGCAAAGGCGAGGGTGAGGGCGAGGGCGAGGGCCGAGCGGGGGAGGGGACGGGGGGCCCGAGAGGGGGCGGGGAGGAGGGAGGGGTGCATGGCGGCTCCGACGGGGCGTTCCCCGAACCTGGGCTGACCCGCGGCGCGCCCAGTCGGTTCCCGCCACCCCTATCGCCCTGCCTGGGGGCCCGGGTTACCCGCTGGGCTCCCGCAGGCCCCCCGCGCCGCCTGCCTGACCTGGAGCGCTCCGTGAATCCTGGCACCCTGACCCCCTCGGCGGTCCTCGCCCAGCTTGGCCTCGAGGCCGTCAATTCGGGGGCCTGGTCGAGCGGCGCCCTCGACACCTCCGGGGGCGCCCTCGTCTCCTCGGAAGACCCGAGCACCGGCGAGACGCTCGCCCAGGTCCAGCTCGCCGGCCTCTCCCACTACGAGACCGTGATCACCGAGGCCCAGCGTGTCTTCCTCGAGTGGCGCATGTTGCCGGCCCCTGCGCGTGGCGACCTCGTCCGGCGCATGGCCGACGCCGTGCGCGCCAACAAGGAGGCGCTCGGCGCGCTCGTCAGCCTCGAGGTGGGCAAGGTGCGCTCGGAGGGTCAGGGCGAGGTCCAGGAGACCATCGACATGGCCGACTTCTGCGTCGGCATGTCCCGCCAGCTCTGCGGCCAGACGATGCACAGCGAGCGCCCCCGTCACCGCATGTACGAGCAGTGGCACCCGCTGGGCCCGATCGGCGTGATCACGGCCTTCAACTTCCCGAACGCCGTCTGGGCCTGGAATGCGATGGTGGGCCTCGTCGCCGGTGACACCGTCGTCTGGAAGCCCTCGCTCAAGGCTCCGCTCACCGCGATCGCCACCCACAAGATCTGCAGCGCGGTGCTCGAGAAGGCCGGCTGGGGCGGCGCCCTCGGCCTGATCATCGGCGCAGACCGCGAGATCGGCGAGGCGATGATCCACGATCGCCGCCTGCCCTTGATCAGCGCGACGGGCTCCACCCGCATGGGGCGACATGTCGGGCAGGCGGTGGCGGCGCGCCTCGGTCGCTCGCTGCTCGAGCTCGGCGGAAACAACGCCATCGTCGTCGAGTCGGACGCAGACCTCGATCTGGCGCTCCGGGGCATCCTCTTCGGCGCTGTCGGCACCGCCGGTCAGCGCTGCACCACCACCCGGCGCGTGCTCGTGCAGCGCGGGGTGGCCGCCGAGCTCAAGCGCCGCCTCGTCGCCGCCTACGGGCAGGTGCGCATCGGCGATCCCTTGGCCGATGGCACGCTGATGGGCCCCCTCATCGACGCCGACGCCGTGCGCGGCTTCCAGCACGCCGTCACGACCGCCAAGGAGCAGGGCGCCACGGTGCTCGCGGGCGGCGAGGTCCTCGATCGGCGCGGCCACTATGTCCAGCCCACGCTGATCGCCTGTGACCACGACACGCCGATCTGTCACGAGGAGACCTTCGCCCCCATCCTCTACGTGATCGAGTACGACACCCTCGATGAGGCCCTCGCCTGGAACAACGAGGTGCCGCAGGGCCTGTCGAGCTCGATCTTCTCGGACAGCTTTCGCAAGGTGGAGCGCTTCCTCTCCCACCAGGGCTCGGACTGCGGGATCGCCAACGTCAACATCGGCACCTCGGGGGCCGAGATCGGCGGCGCCTTCGGCGGCGAGAAGGAGACCGGCGGCGGCCGCGAGGCCGGCAGCGACGCCTGGAAGGCCTATATGCGCCGCCAGACGAACACGCTGAACTGGAGCCCCGACCTCCCGCTGGCGCAGGGAGTGACCTTCGACCTGTGAGGCTGCGCTCCGCCATCGCCGGGCGCCACCCCTCCTCAGGGTGGCGGAGCCGCCGCGGTCAGGGCCTCGTGGACTGGCTGCTCGTCATGTCGGTGGCCGCCCTCGCGACCATCGTGGCGGCCTACTACTACATCCCCGAGTTTCAGCGTGGCCTCGCCCTCGTGGCCACTGAGCTCGCGGCGCGCTTGGGGCTCGACTGAGGTGGAGGTCCCCTCCGTCGTCATCCCCCGCTACGGCGGCCCGGAGGTCTTCCGGGTCGAGGCCCTCACCCTGCGCGACCCGGGCCCAGGCGAGGTTCGGGTGGCGGTCGCGGCGGCGGGCATCAACTTCGCCGAGGTGTTTTGCCGGCTCGGCCTCTATGCGCACGCGCCGAAGCCCCCCTTTGTACCTGGCTTTGAGTTCGCGGGCACCGTCGAGGCGGTGGGCGAAGGGGTGACCCACCTCCAGGAGGGCGACGCGGTGCTCGGCGTCACTCGCTTCGGCGGCTACCAGGGCGGTCTCGTGGCCGAAGCGGCCCGCGTGCGCCGCCTCCCCCGCGGCTGGTCGATGGTGGAGGGGGCGGCCTTCCCCGCCGCGGCCCTCACCGCGGGCTACGCGCTCTTCGAGCTTGGGCACCTGCGCCCCGATGAGGTCGTGGTGGTGCACTCTGCCGCTGGTGGCGTGGGCTCGACGGCCGTGCAGCTCGCGCGGGCCGCGGGCGCGCGGGTGGTGGGCACGGTGGGCTCACCCGCCAAGGTGGAGCTCTGCCGTAGCCTCGGCTGCGCGGCGGTCTATGACCACAAACGAGACGACTGGGCCGCGCTCACGAAGGCCGACTTCGGGGGCGCCGACATCATCCTCGACGCGCTCGGGGGCGCCCAGAGCAAGCGGGGCTACACGCTCCTCAAGTCCCGTGGGCGGCTCGTCTGTTACGGCTTCGGCCTGATGACCCCCACCGGCGCCCGCCCGAACTACCTCAAGCTCGCCTGGCAGTACCTCCAGATCCCGAGGTTCAGCGCCTTCCCCCTCGTGAGTGACAATAAGGTGGTGGCGGGCTTCAACGTACTGCTGCTCTGGGATGACCTCGAGATCCTGATCGGGCTCTTCGACCGGTGCCTCTCCCTCGCCGACCAAGGTCTCGTGCGGCCGATCATCGGCGAGGTGGCCTCGTATGAGCAGGTGGGTCGCCTCCACGCGCAGCTCCAGGGCGGGCAGACCACGGGCAAGCTCGTGATGACCTTCCCATGAGCGCGCTCGCCGCGGTCACGGCCCTCTGGCTGCTCTCGGGCCCCCTCCTCCTCCCCGCGGCGGCGGCCCCCGTCGGCCTCCCCGTGCCGGATCCCTCCATCGGCCGCGTCGTGCTGACCGCGCGGGGCGACGTCGAGAACGTGCGCTCCTACGACATGCAGTGCGTCCGCCCGGAGTCCTGCGAGACCACCTGGAAGGCCGGCAACCTCGGCGGAGAGCTCGACCTCAGCTTGCTGCGCGGCCTGGGCGTGGTCGCGGAGGCCGGCCACCAGACGGGGGCGGTCGCCGAGGCCGACTATGCCGGTGAGGGCTCCGCCTACGGGCTCGGCCTCCGCGCCGCCCTGCCCGTGGGGCGCAGCCGTTGGTGGCTGGCGGGCCTCGGCAAGGTGGGCTGGAGCAAGGGCGTGGGCGATCCCGCCGAGCAGGGCGGCCTCGAGCGCGACAGCCTCAAGCAGGGCACCGTCTCGCTGGTCGGGGCCTATGGAGATCCCGGTGACGGCCTCGTCGGCTGGGTGGGCGGGCAGGGCGCCTTCTGGTGGTACCACAACGTCCAGCCCCTCGGGGAGAGCGGCGGGACCGCCCCGCTCGACGTCTGGCTGCTGCCGCAGCGGCCGGTCTCCTTCGTGACGGGCGGCAGCCTCATCTCGGAGTCCCTGGGCGCCGCCTGGGGCCCCGGTGTGCGCGCGGTGGTGAGCGCCGAGCTGCGGATCGGCCAGGGCACGGGGCTCACCGCCTGGGCGGGCGTCGCCTTCTGAGGCGGGGGTTCAGGCGGAGGCGGAGGGTCAGCGCTCCTCTCGGAGGCCGTACTCCTTCATCTTCATCTGGAGCGACTTTCGGGAGATGCCGAGCACGCGGGCGGCGCGGGTCACGTTGTGCGCCTCTTCGTCGAGCACGCGCTGGATGCGGGCCCGCTCGAGGCGCATCGTGTTCTGGCGCACGAGGTCCTTGAGCTGGAGGCCGCCGGGGCCCTCTTCATCCTCCTCGGCGCCCGGCGAGGTCGGGGCGAGGCCGTCGCCGAGATCTGCAGGGGTGATGATGTCGCCCTGGCTGAGGAGGACGGCCCGCTCCATCACGTTCTCGAGCTCCCGGATGTTGCCGGGCCACGGCCAGCCCTGGAGGGTCGCCATCGCCTCGACGCTGAGGCCGCGGATCGCGCGGTCGAGGCGGCGGTTGAAGCGGCCGAGGAAGTGCTCGACGAGCAGCGGGATGTCTTCGGGGCGCTCCCGTAAGGGCGGCAGCCGGATGCGGATGACGTTGAGGCGGTAGAAGAGGTCCTCTCGGAAGCGGCCGTCGCGGACGTCGCGGTCGAGGTCGCGGTTGGTGGCGGCCACGAGGCGGACATCGACGCTGAGGCTGCGGGTGCCGCCCACCCGCTCGAAGCTGCGGTCTTGCAGCACCCGCAGCAGCTTGACCTGCATGTCCTTCGGCAGCTCCCCCACCTCGTCGAGGAAGAGGGTGCCGCCGTCTGCGAGCTCAAAGCGCCCCTGACGGGCGACCACGGCGCCGGTGAAGGCCCCCCGCTCGTGGCCAAAGAGCTCGCTCTCGAAGAGGCTCTCGGGGATGGCGCCGCAATTGACCTGAATGAACGGAGCGTCTCTCCGCTCGGAGCTCTTGTGGAGGGCCCGCGCCACGAGCTCCTTGCCGGTGCCGCTCTCGCCCGTGATCAGCACGGTGGTGGGGGAGCTCGCGACCCGACCGATGAGGTCGTAGATGCCGCGCATCGTGTTCGTCTGGCCGATGAGCTCGAAGCGGCCCCCGGGCTCGGCGGTCATGTGGGCGCGGGCGGCCTCCTCGACGCGCAGCGCCGTGGTGACCCGCTGGCGCAGCTCCTCCTGATCGAAGGGCTTGGTGATGTAGTCGAAGGCGCCCGCCTTGATCGCGCCCACCGCCGAGTCGACCGTCCCGTAGGCGGTGATGAGGATGACCGGGAGGCCGGGGTGGTGGGCGCGGCACCAGGCGAGGAGCTCCATCCCGCCGACCGTCGGCATCTTGAGATCGGTGATGACGAGATCGTAGGGCTCTGCGTCCAACTGGCTGATCGCGGCCCCGCCGTCGGGGGCGCTGTCCACCTCGTGCCCGTCGCGGGTGAGGTGAGCGGCCAGCACTTTTCGGATGCTGGCTTCGTCGTCCACGATCAGGATTCGTTTCTTCCGGCTCATCGGTCCGTCCTATCACCGCGCCTTGTCGGGTGCCGCAGGCCCGTCGAGGCGCTATCCTTCGTCTCCGCCCTCTGGCTTGGAGCCCTCATGTCCTCGTCCCCGGTGTCGCCCCCGGTGTCGCCCCCCGCTGGTCCCCTCTGGCTCCGCGGCCTTCGGGTGGGGCTGCTCTCCTTCGCGCTGCTCTTCGCCGGGCTCGCCCCGTCTCCCGCCGAAGCGGTGGGGGAGGCCGCGCCCGGCTTCACGCTGCGCGACATCAACGCGAAGAACGTGAGCCTGTCTGACTTCAAGGGGCAGGTGGTGCTGCTCCAGTTCTGGGCGACCTGGTGTGGGCCCTGCCAGGCAGAGATGCCGAGCCTGCAGAAGTTCTACACCGAGCTGAAGGACAAGGGCTTCACCGTCCTCTCCATCAGCATCGATGACGCCCGCGCGAGCAGCATGGTCAAGCCGCTGATCATGAAGAACCGGTACACCTTCCCGGTCCTGCTTGACACCCAGACCGCTGTGGTCGCGCAATACAACCCGGGCAAGCAGATCCCTTACTCGGTGCTGATCGATCGCGAGGGCCGCATCCAGAGCGTCCACATGGGCTACAATCCGGGTGACGAGACCGGGCTCCGCACGGAGATCCTGGCCCTCCTCGGCGGGAACTGACCGTGTCGGTGCTCCTCTCGCTCCTGCTCCTGAGCCCGACCGCCGCCGCCTTCGAGCTCTGGGGTACGGGGCCGCTGGCCAGCTCGTCTGTTCAGGTCACCAGCGACTTCCAGCTGCGTTACCACCAGAGCACGCGGGAAGAGCCCGGCTTCGAGGACAGCTACCCCAACCTGCACGACTACTTCGAGCAGGTGGAGCGGCTCAACCTCTTGCTCAATAAGGACGGGCTCAGCATCGGCGCCCAGCTGGACGAGGTGGCGCTGTTCAGCAACCGTTACTACCTGGACGGTGAGCTTCTCCACTCCTGGCCCCTCTATGAGCCCGGCATCGTCTCTCCCTTCCCCGACGCCCTGGTGCGGATGGAGAAGCTGTACGTCCAGAAACGATGGAAGAACGCTGAGGTGACCCTCGGGGACACCTACGCCAGCTTCGGCCGCGGCATGGCGCTCAACATCGTCAAGAACACCGACATCGACGTCGACACCTCGATCCGCGGCGGCAAGGCCCTGCTGCGCGCGGGTGACCTCGAGCTCAACCTCGTGAGCGGCCTGTCCAATACTCAGTGGATCAGCATCAATAACCAAAACCTGGGCATCGATCGCGACGTCAAGAGCATGGTCACCGGCCTTCGCGCAGACGCCTACGGCCTCGGGCGCGTCCACATGGGGCTGCACGGCGTGATGTACCGCTTCGGGCGCCAGGACAGCCTCGGTCAGCCCGGCGGCGTCCGGTACACCGAGCCCCTCGACGCCGTGGTGAGCGGGGCCACGGTGGAGGTGCCCGGCCTCGCGGGCATCGACCTCTTCGCGGAGGGGGACTACTTCGGCTACCGCTCCGACGACCTCATCGGCGACGGGGAGCCCGACGGCTACTCCACCTACGCCTCGGCGGCGGCCTACCCCGGCCGCACCACGCTCCTCCTCGAGGCCCGGCGCTCCGTGAACAGCGAGCGCATCAACGCCTTCGTCTCGGCCGACGGCTGGGAGGTCGCGACGGTGCCGTCTCTCGAGTATGAGCGGACCATCACCGAGGACGGCTCGGCGGCGCTCAACTCGAGCGACATCAGCGGCGCTCGCCTGCGCGCCGACTACAACATCGAGGGCGTGGCGGTGGTGCCCTACGTCTCCGTCGCCGCCTTCCGCGACGAAGACGTGGGGGGGCTCCACTTCAACCAGAGCGCCGAGACCATCGGTCACGCGCTCGCCGGCCTCCAGTGGCTTGGCGGGCCGAACACCGTCCAGGTCAACGGCGGGCTGCGGCGTGACATCCGCGACGACCAGGCCGAGGGCTATGATCAGCTGGCCCACGTCGACAGCGCCTTCCACGTGTCGCTGGGCGAGCACAACGCCCTCGAGCTCGACGTCGGGGTCCGCAAGTTCAATTGGGGCAACAACGTCGCCCAGCAGGAGGACTTCACGGAGCTCGAGAACGCCCTCGCCTGGCACCACGGCGAGACCCTCGCCTTCCTTATCTATCAGGACTACTCGGACAACCCCCTGATCACGAGCTCCGGCAACATCTCGGAGAAGATCTACGGGGCGGGCGAGCTCCAGTGGAAGCCCAGCGGTGCCACCGCGGTCAGCCTGTTCTATGGCGCGTACAAGGCGGGTATCCGCTGCTCGGGCGGGCAGTGTCGCTCGCTGCCGGGCTTCGAGGGCGGCCGCTTCGCCTGGCGCACCACCTTTTGAGCCCGGTCGGTTGCCCGGGGGTCGCCATGGACTGGGATGGCGCGGCTGGCTCCGGTGTCTCGATTCACGCCCTCACAGCGGCTTTGCAGACGATCCTGTAGGCTGCCCACCTTGTTCTACTCACGCTTGGCCGCCGCGCTCGAGGGCGCCGGGCGGTTGGAGGATGGATGCTCCTGGTCGTCTCCAGTCTGGTCTTCGCGCTCGTGGGCGGCGCCTCGCTGTCTCCTCTCGGCAGCTCGGCGGCCTCGGCGGATGTGCTGAAGGTCACCGGCTTCTCGGCCTCTACCTCCCTCGCCGAGACCAACGGCGTCACGTACGAGCCGAAGAACCTCGGTGACCTCAAGGGCGGCGGCGTCTGGTGTGAGGGTGAGGCGGGCTCCGGGCTCGGCTCCTGGGTCCAGGCTGACCTCGAGGGGCCCAAGCTGGTCACCTCGCTCCGCATCTGGAACGGCAACTGGTACACCAACGACTTCTGGGTGCGTCACAACCGCGCCAAGGAGGTCGAGGTCGAATTCTCCGATGGCAGCGTGCAGAAGTACACCCTCAAAGACGAGTACAAGCCGGAGCTCATCCACCTCACGAAGCCCGTCAGCACGAGCTCGGTCAAGGTGAAGGTGCGGAGCGTGTACAATGGCAGCACCTTCAATGACACCGTGATCTCCGAGCTCCAGCTGCTCGATGACGCACCGTCGTCGGCGATCCCGGTCTCCGGCTACACGGCGAGCACGGTCTTCCCCTCCGACGCCGACGCCAACTACGAGCCCGCCAACATGGGCGATGGCATGCTCGACTCCATGTGGTGTGAGGGCAACAAGAAGAGCGACGGCACCGCCGAGTGGGTCGAGCTCGCCCTCTCGGGCAGCCCGACCGTCTCCAAGCTCAAGCTGCGAAACGGAAACGCGACGAGCTTCTCCGTCTTCATGAAGTCGAACGCCGCCAAGGCGGCGACGCTCACCTTCTCGGACGGCTCGAAGGCCCCCATCACGATCAAGCCCTCTCCGACCGAGCAGATCATCGACTTCGGCGCTCACAAGACCGGCAAGGTGCGCATCACCATCGACACGGTCCAGAAGGGCAAGGAGTTCGACGACCTCTGCATCTCTGAGGCGGTCCTTCTCCCCTGAGCCCACGAGCGGGCTACGCTGTCCCTGAGGTGTCCATGCGCCGCGCTGCCCCGACCCGATCCGGCGCCCGTCCTCTGCCGTCGGCGGGCGCAGGGCCCCTTTGCCTCGCCGCCTTGCTCTGCGCCTGCGCCAGCGATCAAAAGGTGGTGCGGCAAGAGGGGCGGGACGTCTTCTACCAGGTCCCCACCGATCAGGTCGATATCCTGTGGGTCACCGATAACAGTCAATCGATGGCCGACGAGCAGGCGGGCATCGCCGCGCGCTTCGAAGACTTCGTGAGCGCCCTCGAGCTGAGCGCGGTTGACTTCCAGATCGGGGTCATCACCACCGACATGGAGGACACCGCCCAGAAGGGCAAGCTCCAGGCCCCGGAGGGCGAGCCGCTCTACCTCTCCGCCGCCACCCCCGACTATGTCGCTCGTTTCGCCGACCGCATCCAGGTGGGCATCGGCGGGTCCGACAAGGAGAAGGGCATCGACGCCGCCTTCCAGGCCCTCTCCGAGCCCCTCGTCTCCGGCTACAACGGCGGCTTCATCCGGCCCGAGGCGACGCTGTCCATCGTCTACCTATCCGATGAGAATGACTGTACAGACCGCGGGGCGCTGGCCGCTTATGACGAGGGCACGGCCTGCTACGAGCACGCCGCCGAGCTCACCAGCATCAAGGAGCTGATCGCCGACTACAAGTCGATCAAGGACGACGGCTCCCGCGTCCTCGTGAGCTCCATCGTCGGGCCGGAGATCGACGAGTCCTGTGAGGGGGCGGTGCCCGGATTCCGCTACGCGGGGATGGCCGAGGCCTTCGGCGGGGTGCAGGGCAGCATCTGCGACGCCGACTTCAGCGCCGTGATGACCGAGCTCGGGCTCCAGGTATCGGGCGTGCTGACGAGCTTCCAGCTCGAGTACCCCGCCGTCGAAGAGAGCATCCTCGTCTGGGTCGATGATGCTCCGGTGGAGCCCGATCCCGTGAACGGTTGGAGCTACGACGCCGAGTATTACATCGTCTACTTCCACGGCACGGGCGTACCGGCCCGCGGCGCGCAGATCGTCATCGAGTACGACATCGGCGCCCCCGGCGAGTGAGGCCCCGGCCCCTCAGGGCAGGTAGGGGGCGAGGCTCATCAGGGCCGGCAGGTCGTGGATGTCCTGGTCTTGATCGGGGATGACCCAGCAGGGCGCGTGATCGGGCCCGGCCTGGCGGAGCGAGCGGATGGCCTCGGCGTGCCCCTGGGCGAGCCTGCGGCGGAGCTGCGGGGCCTCGAGCATCACGCGGGCGATGGGCTCGGGCAGGCCGGCCACGTCCGGTGCGGGCTGCGTCGGCCCCTGCAGCACGCGGTTGACCACGAAGCCGCCGAAGGGGAGGTGGCGCTCTTGGAGCACCGCGAGGAAGTAGAGCGCCTCGGAGCGGGCGGCGGGGGCCGGCGAGGTGACGAGGAAGAAGCGCGTGCCCTCGCTGCAGAGCAGCCCGGAGACGAGCTTGCTGCGGTCGCGGAAGCCGTCCCAGAGGTCGCGGAAGGAGTCGAAGAACTCGGCGATCTCCTCGACCGTCTCCTGGCCCATCAGGCGCTTGAGCACGCCAGCGAGGGCCTCGGAGCCGAGCTCGATCGCCCGCCAGCCGCCTTGGGAGGCGGGCATGACGAGCCAGCGGAGCACGCCCTGGTCCATCAGGCCGCTCATGCGGTCGGGGGCGCGCAGGAAGTCGAGGGCGTGGCGGGTGGGGGGCGTGTCGAGCACGATGGTGTCGTAGTGGCCCGACTGCCAGAGCTCGAGCAGCTTCTCCATCGCCATGTACTCATGGCTGCCGCCGAGGCGGCTGCTGGCGAAGCGGTAGTAGCGGTTGCCGAGGATGCGCTCTGCGGCGGCGGGGCTGGGGGCGAAGCGGCGGACGAGGTCATCGAAGACGGCCTTGGCGTCGAGCATCATCGCGTCGAGGCTGCCCGTCGCCCCTGGGATCGGGACCCGGAAGGGGGTGTTCCCGAGCTCGCCGACGCCGAGGCTGTCGGCGAGGCGGCGCGCAGGGTCGATGGTGAGCACGCAGACCCGCTCGCCGGCGTTGGCGTGCTTGAGGGCCAGCGAGGCGCTCACGGTGGTCTTGCCCACGCCCCCCGAGCCGCAGCAGATGAGGACTCGGGTGCTCATGGCACCGCCAGAGAGAGGGCGCGGCCCATCTCGCCGAGCTCGGCGGTGGAGAGGCCGCGGTGGAAGCGGAAGGGGAGGTCGGCCTGGGGCACGGGGAGCTGGCGGAGTCGGGCCCGGCAGCGGTCTTGGCGCTGGATCCGGCTGTACCAGCGGTCACCGAGGTCTTGGGCCTCCCCCTCCGGGCTGTGGGGGGCGGCGGCGCGCCCCTGGCGCCAGGCCTCCCAGTCGGCGGGCGCGGCGGCGGGGGAGGGGAAGAGCTCATTGAGGACCACCAGCCGCACCTGGGCGCGGGTGGCGCCGAGGCGGTGGTAGAGCTCGAGGGTCTCGTTGATGGGCATGTCTTCGGGGATGCTCACGAGCACGATGCCGGTCACGGAGGGGTCGTCGATGACGTCGTGGACGCGCTTTACGCCGTCGTAGAGCGGGCCGGCGCGGGTGAGCTCCATCATCGATCGGGGCGCGGCGAGCATCGTCAGGCCGTGGCCAGTCGCCGGGGCGTCGACGATGATGAGGTCCCAGGTCTTGCCCCCAAAGGTGCCCGACTCTCGCTCCAGATCGAAGACCTTGCCGAGCTGGATGGCGTCGTGCAGGCCGGGGACGGCCTCGATGAAGGGGCCCATCACGCGGTTCTGGAAGGCGAGCTTGTAGAGCTTCTTGAAGCGGATCACCTGGACGACGTAGTCCTGGATCGCCTCCTCGGGGGTGATCGAGAGCACGCTCAGCCGGGGGCCCACCACGCGCGGCTCGTAGCTCTCGTCGCGGATGTTGAAGATCTCCTCCATCCGCTTGCAGCCCGAGACCTCGACGATGAGGGTGCGCTTGCCCTGCGCCGCCGCTTCGAGGCCGAGGGCCGCCGAGACGGTGGACTTGCCCACGCCGCCCTTGCCCGTGACGAGCAGGATCCTGCGATCGAAGAGGCTCATGTCGGCACCGGCTCGAGCAGCGCGCGCTCGACCAGGGGGTAGACCCGGGGGTGGAAGAGCATGTCGAGGTGGCCCATATGGTCGAGCTCGACCGAGGTGATGCCCGGCACGAGCCCGTTCGTGATCGGGCAGACGAGGTGGTCGGTGACGCTCCACAAGGCCGTGACGGGCACTTGAGGGACCGCGATGTCCGCGATGACCTCGGAGCGGGGGTCGAGGTCTCGGGCCTCACGGCGGCGGCCCCAGACCGACATCTTCGTGCCCCGCCAGGGGGTGCCGAGGGTGATGAGCCGCCGCACCGAGCGGTGCCCGTCGAGGCGGTTGATGTACCAGGCCGCGATCACGCCGCCCATGGAGTGGCCGATGATGTCGACCTGCTCGGCGCCGCTCACCCGCTTGAGCTCCTCGACCGCCGCCGCCACGTTGCGCGCGAAGGTGGGGATGGGGCTCGAGGTGGGCTGGTTGTTGATCGACCAGACCCAGTCCCAGCCCTGCCGCTTGAGGTGCCGCTCCAGCAAGAGGAAGCAGCCGCGGTTGACCGCGTAGCCGTGCACCAGCAGGATGGGCACCCGGCCGGGCGAGGCCTCTCCGCGGATCGGCGGCGGGTTCATCAAGCCGGGGAAGAAGAAGCCGCCCATGAGGAGGTGGGCGACCCACTCCCGCAGCGCGGTGTGGAGCAGCGGGAGCGTCGGCTCGAAGGGCTCGCCGCGGTCAGTGATGTTGACACACAGGCCGGCCAGCACGGCGATGAGCGCGCCGAGCGCACCGACAGCGAGCAGGACAAGGATGGCGACGAGCAGCATGGCGGCGCAGCGTAGCGAGGCGAGGGGGCATCGGGCAAGCCCGCAGGGGGAGGAGAAGGCCGAGGCGGGATGATCTCACCGCCGCTGCCTTGCCGCTCCGAGCGAAGCGCTTATCCATGCGCCGCGTCCTGGAGGTCATCGATGCCCATCTACGAATACCGCTGCCCCGACTGTGGGCACAAGTTCGAGGTCCTGCAGAAATTCTCGGACGGACCGGTCAAGATCTGCCCTACTTGCGGGGCCGGAGAGGTGAAGAAGCTCATCTCCACCACCTCGTTCGTTCTCAAGGGCGGCGGCTGGTACAAGGACCACTACGGCCTCAAGAGCAGCTCGGACAGCGGTGACTCCGGTGGATCGGGCGGGTCTGCCTCGGCCCCCTCTGGCGGCGCCGCGCCCACGCCGGCCGCCGGTGCCCCGGCCGCGGCGGCCTCGGCGGCCCCCGCCCCGTCGACGAGCGGCTCGTCATCGGGCTCCTCGGGCTCCTCGGGCTCCTCGGGCGGCGGCGGCTCTTCGAGCGGAGGCGGCGCTTCGACGCCGGCGGGCGGGTGAGCGCGCCCTCCGCGGCTCTCGTGCTCAACGGCCAGCGGCTGGCGGGGGGCGGGGGGGTCCGCCGCCGCCCGCGGGGGCGGGCCGTGCCCCCGCCCCCCCGCCACGCCGTGGTGCGGGTGGGCCAAGACGAGGCCAGCGGCATCTACGTGAAGAGGAAGGCGGAGCGGGCGGAGAAGCTCGGCTTCCACCAGGAGAGCATCCACCTCCCCGACGAGACCACGCAGGCAGAGCTCCTGGCGCTGATCGACCGCCTCAACGATGATCCGCTCATCGACGGCATCCTCGTGCAGCTGCCCCTACCCGCGCACCTCGATCCCCGGCCCGTGCTCGACCGTATCGATCCGGGCAAGGACGTGGACGGCTTCCACCCCGAGAACGTGGGCCTGCTCTCGCAGGGGCGGCCGCGCTTCGTGCCCTGCACCCCTGCCGGCGTGATGCACCTCATCGGCCTCACGGACCTCCCCCTCGCCGGGGCGCGGGCCGTGGTCCTCGGGCGCAGCAACATCGTCGGGCGGCCGATGGCGATGCTGCTCGAGCAGGCTCACGCCACCGTCACGCTCTGCCACAGCCGCAGCCGCGGGCTCGTCGATGAGCTACGCCGAGCCGAGCTCGTCGTCGCCGCGGTGGGGCAGGCCGAGCTCGTGCGCGGCGAGTGGATCGCGGATGGGGCCGTGGTCATCGACGTCGGCATGAACCGCAGCGCCGACGGTCGGCTCTGCGGGGACGTCGAGTACGCCGGAGCCTCGGCGCGGGCGCGGGCGATCACCCCCGTCCCCGGCGGGGTCGGCCCGATGACCATCGCGATGTTGATGGACAGCACGGTCCGCGCGGCCGAGGCGCGGCTGCGCGGTTGATGGAGGTCCGGGCGGGCGAGGCGGCCCTTCGCGCCCGCTCCCGCAGGCTGCTGATCGCCTACTACTTCCTGGCGGTCGGCGGAAACGGCGGTTGGACCCCGTTCTTGGGCTTGTGGCTCGATCGCGACGGCCACAGCGGGGCGGCGATGGGGGCCCTGCTCGGCCTCATCCCCTTCGCCCGCATGATCTCGGCGCCGGTCTGGGCCGGCGTGGCCGACCGTTTCCGCGAGGGCACGCGCATCCTGCAGCTCTGCAGCGTGCTCACGGTGCTCCTCTGCGGCGCGGCGATGGGGGTGAGGGGGGACCTCGCGCTCGGCCTCGTGCTGCTGCTCTTCGCCGTCGTGCGGGCTCCGGTGGGGCCCGTGATGGACGCCGCTGCGGTCAAGCTCCTCGAGCAGAGCGGGGCGGACGCCCGCGAGTACGGCCGCATCCGCCTCTGGGGCTCGCTCGGCTTCCTCGTCTTCGCGCTGCTGGGCTCGCTGCTCGTCGATCGGTTCGCCGCGGCGCCGCTGCTGATCGGCATGGGGGCCTGGGCGGGCGCCGCCGCGCTGGCCTTCACCTTGCCGCGGGCCGAGAGCCGCGGCCCCCAGCCGCTCGGGCCCGCCCTTCGCCGCCTCGCCGCGCAGCCCTTCTTCATGCCCTTCTTGCTCGCCTGTGCCCTGCACGGCACCGCGCTGGCGACCTACGACTGCCTGCTCCCGGTCCACCTCTCGAGCCTCGGCCTCCCCTCGGCCTGGTCGGGGGTCTCGATCGCGATCGGCATCCTCGTCGAGGTGGCGGTGATGGCCTGGGCGCGGCAATTGCTGACCCGCCTGAGCCCGCTCACCTTGATCACGGCGGCGATGGCCGCGGGGGCGCTGCGCTGGGGGCTGAACGCGGTCGTGGAGGACCCTGCCCTCTTCGTGGCCATCCAGGCCCTTCACGGGCTCAGCTTCGGCGCCTTCTGGATCGGCGCGGTGGAGCTGCTCCGCCGGCGGGCCCCGCCGGAGGTCGGAAACAGCGCCCAGGCCCTGCTCACCACGAGCGCCTATGGAGTGGGGCCGCTCGCTTCGGCCGGCCTCACCGCCCTCTACCTCGACGAGCTGGGCACCAGCGGCCTCTTCCTCATCGGGGCCGGCCTCAGCGGGGTCGCGGTCGGGCTGCTTCTCCTGGCCGTGGCCCGAGAGCGGCGACCCGCGCGTTAGCCCCCGTCGGGTTCATTCGTATTCGCAGATGTATCGGAAGGGGGAGCTACAGGGCTCGTCGTTCCAGGTCGGGATGGGGTGGAAGCGGTTGAGCTGGCCGCAGTCCTCGTCGCCGCCGGCGTCGTTCGGCTCCCCGGAGCTCCAGTTTGTGTAGGGGACGGCGCTGCCGTCGGCCCAGCCCCAGCTCCCTTCGGTGGTGAGGTCGTTCATGCCGGTCCACCACTTCTCGGTGGAGTAGGTGTCGGCGGTGTCGTCGACCCAGGTGTTCTCGTCGCTGCTGGAGAGGGTGACGAGGTGGTAGCCGACGGCCTGACAGGCGAGGCTCGCCGTCGCCCAGTCCGTGGCGGACTGGCAGAACAAGTAGGGGTGCAGCGTGTCACCGCTCGGGTGCTCGACGTCGCAGGGGCAGACCCCGCCGTCGTCGGAGACGGCGGAGCAGTCGTCGTCCTCGCCGTTACAGACCTCGACCGCGCCGGGGTTCTGGGCGGCGTCGCCGTCGTCGCAGTCGTCGGACCGGGCCGCGGTGCCGGCCGGCGCGCTGCAGGCTTGGACGAGGGCGCTGTCTACGCCGTAACCGTCGCCGTCCCCGTCGGTGTACCAGGTGGAGGTGGTGGTGGTGTCGAGGCTGGCGTCGAGGTCATCGATGAGGGTGTCGCAGTCGTTGTCGAGGCCATCGCAGACCTCTTGGGCGTCGGGGTGGATGTCGGCGCGGGTGTCGTCACACTCCGCGCAGGCGGCCCAGCCGTCGAGGTCATCATCGGCGTAGCCCACGGCGCCGTCACAATTGTAGTCATTCGGATCGGTGCAGTCCGGCTCGGGCGCGGCGGGGTGATAGGCGGGGTCGTCGTCGTCGCAGTCTCCGGCCTCGGCGGCGTAGCCAGCGGGCTGTGAGCAGGCCTCGGTGGTCTCGTCGGGCAGCCCCCAGCCGTCCTCGTCGTGGTCGGCGTACCAGGTGAGCTCGACGTCCTCGTCGATGTCCCCGTCGCAGTCGTTGTCGATCTCGTCACAGACCTCGGCGTGGCCGGGGTGGGCCTCGGCGGTCTCGTCGTTGCAGTCCTGATCGTCGTTGACGTAGCCCTCGGGGGGCGCGCAGGCCTCGATGGGGGAGAGGCGGTCCCCGAAGCCGTCCGCGTCGCTGTCGGCGTACCAGGTGGTCAGCCCGTCCTCGTCCACCTCGCCGTCGCAGTCATTGTCGAGCGCATCGCAGAGGTCTGGGGCGCCGGGATAGACCCGCTCGTTCGTGTCGTCGCAGTCCGAGTCATTGGCCACGGCACCCGCGGCCCCCTCGCAGGCCTCGAAGTGGGCCGAGGGGTCTCCGAAGCCGTCCCCGTCTTCGTCGGCGTACCACGCGGCGGTGACGCCCTCATCGACCTGCCCGTCGCAGTTGTTGTCGACCCCATCGCAGATCTCGGCGGCGGCGGGGGAGGTGGACGCGTCCTGATCGTCGCAGTCCTCGCCGGCCAGTACGCCGTCGCCGTCCTCGTCGTCGCCCTGGGCCGCGGCGGTGTCGGCCCCGGCCTTGCCGGCGGCGCTCGTCGAGCGGCAAGCGGAGAGCGCCCAGAGCGGCAGGAGCAGCGGGAAGAGCAGCGGGGAGAGGGCGGACATGCGGGCTCCGGGGGTGGTCCATCATAGCGGAGACGGACGCAGTCCGAGCGCCCACCTACCCGTCCGCGCGAGGGCGTCATATCCTCCGTCGGTCTGGTACTCGTCCTGGCGCCGCCGCCGGGGCCTCCGTGGGGTCCTCCGCATGCACCGCACCTCCTCCCCGTTCGTCCTGGCCCCGGGCCTGTGCCTCCTGCTGGCCACCAGCCTGGTGTCGGCCTGCGCGGCCTACCCGGAGGGCCTCCGCGAGACCCCCGACGGCGATGGCCCCGTCGTCCGCGTGGACTGGGACGCCGAGCCCCTGCCCGACATCCCCTTCCCGAATGACCTCGCCACTCGCCTCGACCGCAGCAGCCCCACCGGGCTCCGCTTGAACGTGTCGCAGCTCGCCCACACCTTCCAGGAGTCCGAGGCCCGCAAGAAGCTCGACGAGCTCGCAGGCTTCGGCGTCTACGCCCCGATCTGGGTGGGCTTTGACGCCCGGGTTGACCTCGCGGACGTCGCCGCCCGCCACAAGGACGACCCCCGCGTCGGCGCCGCGCGCTTCGACGATGACGCCCTGCTCGTCATCAACGTCGATCCCGACTCTCCGGACTACCTCAAGCCGGTGGCCCTCGACCTCGGGGAGGGGCGCTACCCCTACGACGTCGTCAAGACGGATCGGTACTTCCCCATCTCCCTCGACGGCGTCGGCCTGCCCACCAACGACGCCCGCATGGACAGCCCCACCCTCGTCTTCGAGACCGCCGAGGAGGATCTCAACGACAACGGCCTGCTAGACCCCGGCGAGGACACCGATGACGACGGCGTGCTCGACCACCCGAACGTCTGGCCCGAGGGCGGCGACCCCCGGGCTGACCTCCTTACCTGGTATGAGATTGAGACGAACACGCTCATCGCCCGGCCGGTGCGCCCGCTGCGCGAGCAGACCACCTACGCCGTCGTGCTCACCGACCGCCTCGTCGGCCTCGACGGCAGCCCGGTGCGCTCGCCCTGGCAGTACGTGAACCACACCCGACAGACGGCCGCCCTGTCGCCGCTCGAGGACGCCCTGCCCGCCCTCGGCCTCTCGGTCGATCATGTCGCCTACGCCTGGACCTTCACCACCGGCAACGCCACCGGCGAGCTCGTAGACGTGAGCCGGGGCCTCCGCGGAGAGGGGCCCTTCAAGGCCCTCGCCGGGCGCTTCCCCGCCGCGGTGCAGGAGGCCCTGCCGATGCACGAGATGAGCGGCGTGCCCGAGACCTGGTGGCTCCCGGCCGACGTGCTCGTGCAGACGCTCACCGACCTCGGCCTCTATGACCCCGACAAGGAGGGGGCCGTCTTCGTCGCCAACTACACACAGTTCACCGCGGCGCTGGTGGGCGGCTCCTACCAGACCCCCTACCTCCTCGCCGACCGCGACGACGGCGGCTACGACGACGCCGACGAGTGGTGGAAGCTCGACGCCACCACCGGCGAGGTGGCGGCCCAGGCCGCGCGGGTCCCCTTCACCTGCACCCTGCCGATGGCGCGAGAGGGCCTGTCCCAGCCCTATGACGTCGCCCTCTGGGGCCACGGATACGGCTCGAGCCGCTTCGACATGCTCAATTTCGCCTGGGTGGCCAATCGGATGGGGATGGCCGCCTGCGCCATCGACTACCCCGGGCACGGCCCGAGCATCGACCCGCAAGACCTCGTGCTGATCGACAGCATCCTGCAGGCCCGCGGCCTGTCGACCTTCCTCACCCACCTCCAGGACGCCCGCTACCGCGACCTGAACAACGACGGGCGGCGCGACTCCGGCGGTGACCAGTGGACCGCCGACGCCTTCCACACCCGCGACATGGTGCGCCAGGCCGCGGTCGACTGGATTCAGCTCACCCGCGCCCTGCAGGCCTGCGGGAGCGGCACGATGGCGCTGCCGGGCGGCGGGGAGGCGGTGAGCTGCGACTGGGACGGGGACGGCACCGCCGACGTCGGCGGCATGGACGCCACCTACACCGCGAGCGGCGGCTCGCTCGGCGGCATCAACGTCGCGGTGGCCACCGCCGTTATGCCCGAGCTCGGCGCCACCGTGCCCATCGTGCCGGGCGGCGGGCTGCTCGACATCGCGCTCCGCACCGAGATCGGCGGGGCCGTCGAGGCCATGGCCGGCCGCCTGATGACCCCCCTCGTCGCCGGTTACCCCACCGCCGAGGGCGGCCTCGACCTCGTGATGGTGGTCAATTCGGTCACCGACATGGTCGCCCTGCGCATCGCCACCCTGCCGAGCTTCCCCGCGGGCGGCCACGTCGAGGTGGAGAACCTCCACACCGGTGACCTTGTCTCTGCCCACCTTCGGGAGGACGGCAGCTTCCGCCTCTCGATCGCCGCCGACGCCCTCGATCCCTATGAGAAGCGGGTCGTCGCCGGGATGCCGCTCGAGGGGCCAGCCGAAGGACAGACCTTCCCGGTCGAGGACACCACCCTCCTCGGTGACTCGCTCGTGGTGCACGTCTTTGACGCCAGCGGCGCCGAGGTCCACACCGTCTCCGAGTGGGCCCAGGACACGACCCACGAGGGTGTGGTGATGCCCGCCGGCTCGACGCTGGTCGCCGGCTCCTATGGCTTCGGGCACCCGCGAAACACCCCCGACCTCCGGCGCCTCGCGATGACCTTCGCGATGATCCTCGAGCCGGGGGACCCTATCGCCTATGGCCCGCTGCTCTGGGAGCGGCCAGTCGAGTCACTCGGCGGCGTGGCCCACAACGTGCTCATCATGCCCGTTCCCGGCGATCCGATCGTCAACATCAACACCGGCGTCGCCCTCGCCCGGGCGGCCGGCCTCATCGAGCAGGACGCCATCGACGACCGCTACGGGATGACCGTCGACGCCTGGCTCGCCGAGAAGGGGGTCATTCAGGGCCTGGAGGAGCACGGCGGACAGACCTGCGCCGACGGCACCCCCTGTCTGTTTGACCCCGATGACCTCGATGACGGTCAAGACGGCACCGGCGCCCCCTCCGAGGCCCCGCTGCGGCTCGTCACCGAGACCGGCGTGGGGGTCTCGGCCCTCCGCATGCCCTATGTGCGCACCACGGGGCAGCACGGCTTCGGCACCCCAGACGTGGCGCTGCCCTTCGACATCAACACCTTCGCCATCTTCCAGATCGGCTCCTACCTCGCGAGCGGCGGCACCTCGGTCACCGACGACCCCTGCCTCGAAGACGGCTCCTGTTCCTGGATCCCCGCGCTGGAGACGCCGTGAACCTGTTGCTCCTCACGCTCACCGCCCTGGCGGAGCAGCCTGTCGTCGATCCCGCCGTGCGGGCGCCGGGGCCGTCCTGGCTCCACACGACCGGCGAGCTCCGCTTCGACCTCGAGCTCCCGCCCGACTTCGTGGTCAACACCGACGGCGAGGAGGTGGGGCAGGGCCCGCACCTCGACAGCCGGGCCCGCCTCGGCCTCCAGCTCCAGGGCGGCGTCTTCCTCGCCAACCTCGAGGGTGACCTCGTCTCCGGGCAGCTCGCCGGCGACGCGTGGGACCTCGGGCCCGAGGACGAGCGGGGGAGGGGTGAGGTCGACGTCTTTGACCTCGACTCCCAGGTGCCGCGGCGGGCCTCCCTGCAGGCCAACCTGAAGCCCCTGCAGATCGAGGCCGGCCTCGTGACCTCCCAGTGGGGCCTCGGCATGGTCGCCAATGACGGCGCCCACGATCCCTACTTCGGACGCACCGAGTTCGGAGATCGGGTGCTCCGCCTCCGCCTCAGCACCGCCCCCTTCAAGGCCAAGGGGGAGCGCCTCCCGCTCTACCTCACCGTGGCCGGGGATCGGGTGGTGGCCGACGACACCGCCCGCTGGTCGGAGGACCAGTCGGTCTATCAGGGCGTGGGCTCGATCCTCTATGCCCCCAAGAGCGGAGCGCGGTACGGCGTCTATGAGGTCTATCGGCACCAGACCGAGGCCGACGACCAACGCAAGACGACGGTGTGGGTCACTGACCTCTGGGCGGAGCAGCCCATCCCGCTGGCCGACGGACAGGCGCTGCGCCTCGGGCTGGAGGCGGCGGGCATCGCCGGAGACACGAGTCGTTCGGCCACCTACAACGCACGAGAGTCCTTGAAGGTCCGGTCGGCGGGGCTCACCGCCCTGGCCGCTTGGGGCACCCGCGAGGACCGCCTCGTCACCACGCTCCGCGGCGGTTGGGCCTCGGGCGATGGTGACCCCGACGACGACACGCTGCACGACTTCGCCTTCGACCGCGACTTCGACGCCGGGATGGTGCTCTTCGACGAGCTCATGGGGGCCGTCGAGCAGGGGGCGTACAACCAGCTCACCGACGGCGAGCACGCCGCCGTGCCCCCCGACGGCGTCGACGCGGTGGTCACCGAGGGCGCCGTGCGCCGGGCCTCCTTCGTCCAGCCGATCGTCTCCGGCAAGCCGCTCCCCTGGGTGAAGCTCCAGGGCGGCGTGATGCTGGCCTGGGCGAGCGCGCCGATCAGCCAGCCCTTCGCCACCTACCGGAACGGCGGCGCGCCGGCGAACCACCTCGGCGAGGCGACGGAGGGCTACGCGCTCGGCACCGAGCTCGACTGGTCGGTGACCGTCGGCGACACGGTGCTCCACTCGGGCTGGGTGAAGCCGAAGCCGGCCCTCGTCCTCCAGGGCGGCCACCTCATCCCCTCGGAGGCGCTGGCGGGCGCGGACGCAGGGGTGATGAGCCGGGTCTCGGTCCTCGGCCGCCTTCGGTGGTGACCACCCACCGCCGCTTCGCGGGGCCGGCGGCGCTGGCGGTCGCCCTCGCCGACGCGGTGGTGGAGCGGCTCTCGAGCGCCATCCAGGCGCGCGGAGAGGCGGGCCTCGTCGTCTCGGGCGGCAGCACCCCGGCCCGCCTCTTCGTCGAGCTCCAGGGGCGGGCGCTGGCCTGGGAGCGGGTGACCATCCTCCTCGCCGACGAGCGGATGGTGCCCGCCGGCCACCCCCGGCGGAACGACCGCCTCGTCCGCGAGCGGCTCCTGCAGGGGCCCGCCGCCGCCGCGCGTTTCATGCCGCTGGTCGACGACGCGGGAGCGCCCTGCCTCACCCTCTTGGAGGGGCCGCCCGACGTCCTCGTGCTCGGGATGGGGCTGGACGGTCACACGGCCTCGCTCTTCCCCGATGATCCCGGCCTCGCCGCGCTGCTCGACCCCGCGGGGCGCGCCGAGCTCGGCCTCGCCCGCCCCCGCGGCCAGCCGGAGGCCCGCTGGACCCTCACCCTCCCGGGCCTCCTCCGCTGTGGGTTCCGGGCGCTGCACGTCGAGGGGCTCGACAAGCTGCGGGTCCTCGCCGAGGCGGAGGCGGCGGGACTCGTCGAGGAGATGCCCGTCCGGGCCCTCCTCCGCGCCCCGCCGCTCACCGTCTTCTCCTGCCCCTGAGCGCGGTCAGGAGCCCGGCGAACGTTCGTCTTGGCGGCGCACACCGACGAGAGTAGCCTCTCCCCTGTGCACCTCACCGCGCAAACGCCTGTTGACGCCGCCGCCGCCTTTCGCTTGAGCGTCGAGGCCCTCCGCGCGGCCCCGCGGGGCGGCGAGCCGGTGGTGGAGGGCTTCCGTCGGAGCCACGGGGGCAGCCCGCTCGGGGCCGCGCTCACCCCCCTGCTCGTCGCCCACGCCGACTTCTTTGAGGGTCGATACGACGCCGCCGAGGCCCGGGCCAGCGAGTCCCTCACGGCCCTGAGCGGCCTCGGCTCCCCGGAGTCCCTCGCCGACGCCGCCATGCTGCTCGGCAGCATCGCCCTCGAGCGCGCCGACTACGACGAGGCGGCGCGCCGCTACACCGCGGCCGCCGAGGGCCTCGAGGGGCTCGATGATCCGCAGCGCCTCGGCAGGGTCCACAACAACCTCGGCCTCGTCGCCTGGCGGACACACGACACCGCCCGCGCCGAGGCCCACATGCGGCGGGCCTTGGCCCTCTTCGGCGAGGGCGCCTCGGCCGCCGTCCGAGCGAACCTCCAGAGCAACCTCGGCCTCGTGCTGGAGGACGCCGGCGACGTCGTCGCGGCGGAGCGGGCCTACCGCACCGCCATCGCGCTCGCGCTGGAGAGCCCCGATCAGAGCGTGCTGGCCAACGCGCTCTCCAACCTCGGAGAGCGCCTCGAGGCCCAGGGGGACCGGGCGGGGGCTGCGGCGCACCACGCCCGCGCCCTCTCGCTGCGGCTGGCGTCGGGCCACGCCCGGGGCGTGGTGGGCTCCCGGATCGCGCTCGGCCGCGTCGCCCTCGCCGAGGGGAGGGTCGCCGAAGGGCGGGTCGAGGCCGAGGCCGCGCTCACCCTGGCCCGCACCATCGGCCTCCGAAAGCACGAGGCGGACGCCCTCGCCCTGCTCGCCCAGGCCTGTGAGGTCGAGCAGGACCTCGCCGGAGCGCTGCGCTTCGAACGCGCGGCCGCCCGCATCCGCGAGGAGGTCCAGTCCCACGCCGTCGCCGACCGGGTCGCCTCCCTCCAGGCCCGCTTCGAAGGCCGCCAGGCCCGGGAGCTCGCGGCGCGGGCGGCCCAGGAGAACATCCGCCTCCAAGCCGCGATGGCCGAGGTGGCGGCGGCCTCCGAGGCCCGCGGGCGCTTCCTCGCGGTGATGTCACACGAGATGCGCACGCCGCTGACGAGCATCCTCGGCGCGGCAGAGCTGCTCGACCTCCAGCCCCTCGACGTCGGCCAGCGGCGCCTCGTGCGGGTCATCACCACCTCGGCCTCGACCCTGCTGTCCACGATCGGTGACGTGCTCGATTTCTCGATGATCGACGCCGGGAAGCTCGAGCTGGCCCGTGAGCCCTTCGATCCGGCCCAGGTGGTGCAGCAGGTGCAGGACATCGTCGAGACCGCGCGCCGCGCCAAGGGCCTCACCCTGTCGGTCCAGGGCGAAGGCGCCTTGCCGGGGCGGCTGCTCGGCGACGCCGCGCGCGTGCGGCAGGTCCTCGTGAACCTCGTGTTCAACGCGATCAAGTTCACCGACGCAGGCGGGGTCTCTCTCCGCCTCTCCCACGACCGGGAGGGCCTTCGGGTCGAGGTGGAGGACACCGGCATTGGCGTCAAGGCCGCGGCCCGGGACCGCCTCTTCGAGCCCTTCTACCAGGCCGACGTCACCCCGGCGCGGCGGCACGGGGGCTCGGGGCTGGGCCTCGCGATCGTCCAGCGCATCGTGCGCGACATGGGCGGCCAGCTCAGCTTCTCCTCCGAGGAGGGGGCAGGCACCACCTTCCGCCTGCTCCTGCCCTTGCCCGCCCAGGCCCCGCCCTCGCCACCGGTGACCCCCGTGGTGCGCAAGCGCCCGCGGGTGCTCTTCGCCGATGATGACCCGATGATCCGCGAGGTCATGGTCGACCTCCTGAGCGCGGCGGGGGCCGAGCCGACAGTGGTGGCCTCCGGCGAGGCCGCCGTGGCCGAGGTGGCCCGAACCCCCTACGATCTCGTGCTGCTCGACCTCCACATGCCCGGGATGGACGGCGTCGCCGCGCTCAGCGCCCTGCAGAGCCTCCCCGCCTGCCCCCCGGTGATCGCCGTGTCGGGGGCCGTCGATCCCTCGGTGGTGCCCCAGCTCCTCGCCGCGGGCTTCGCCGACGCGGTCGGAAAGCCCCTGAGCCTCGCGCGCCTGCGGGCGCTCCTGTCCGTGCGGCCCTGAGCGGCTAGACCGGACACTCTCCATTGTTTTCCGTCACGACGACAATGTAACTCCACACGTAGCTCAGCTCACTCACCAGCGCGAGCACCTCATCCTGGCAGACCCATTCAGCCCCTTTCCGCTCGACGGCGCTGAGCGAGGGGACCGCGGCCATCCCGAGCAGGTCGCCGAGGAGGAGGTTCACGGCCATCGAGGAGGCGCTGGCGACGTGGCTCTGCGGGCGGATGAAGGCGCCGCAAGCACCGACGTTTTCGAACCCGACTCTCAGGGCGCCGCCTGCCTCCCGCCATCCACCGGCTCACGCAGGTCCCAGAAGTCCAACTGAGGAGTAGAAAGCTCACAATCGAACTGCAGCGATCGTTCGTCCATGCATTCCGAGTCGTTGTCGTCACAGGTCATTTTCACATCGGTTAGGGAGATGTGGACGTCTCCGACACTGCACTGAGTTCCCGGATTTCAGTCAATCGAGACGAGGGCGCTCCCTCCTTCAAGAACGAATGTGTCCACTTTATCCCACCGCTCATCACCATCATACCGAGGAAGTGGCTCGCCCTGAGTTGCATGCACATACATCTGCGCTACGCAGTCGGCTGAATCACAAAAACTCACATCGATCGAGTCAACTGGCTCACATGTCGTTGGCGGGAGGGGCTCCTCAAATCCGAAAGCGCCTAGGTCCATGCCGAAATTGACCTCCGCAACCACCCTGTCGGCTCCCGAGCCAAGAGTGCCCTCGAAGTTCCAGCTCATATTTGCGTAGGATGGTACCGTTTGACCTCCTATGAGCCCACTCGTTACACTGCCGCCGGACGGGTCGGCCGCCGCTGCGTTGCAGAAATCGGAATCCAACCAAAACGCATCTTCGTCCTTACCGCCGCACGCTGGAATTAGCCCAACGATCAGTACCGCGGAACCAAACCGTGTCCCGAATTGCATAGTTTCCATGATCAGCCCGCCTCGATTTTAGCGATTTGATGTAATGCAACCCGCCATAGCGCCCATGCTGCCCAGGGTGATTGTATCTAAACGTCCCATTTATCCGGCGATTACTTTGAGCAGGTATTCATTGTCCCGGCCCGCCCTCATGCTCTTCGGCTTGACGCCGACCTTCCGCGAGGTCTCCTGTTTGAAGAGGTTAAGGGCGAAGCGCCGAATGGTGGCGAAATTCTCGGCGGAGTGATCGGGGTGGGCCCTGGCGTCGTCTTCGTGAGGTCCAACGTGGAGGACCCCGTGCATCCGGTTTTCGATGCCCCAGTGGCTTCGGACGATGCGAGTGGCCTGTCGTGCCGGAGCGCTCGACGGGCTGCTGATGGTGTAGCGCCGGTAGAGCGACCCTTGCTTGCCGAGCACCTGGCGACGGGCCTCGACACGGATGAGGCTCTTCATCCCGACCCACTCCTCGAACTCTGGCAGGCACTCAAGGTCCGACGAGGTCCGGGTCCGCCGAACTTGGCTCCGGTCGTGCTCTTGGGTGGACTCCTCATGGAAGTGCGGCCTCATTCCGGCGAAATAGGAGTTGGTGCCATCTTCGAAGAAGTCCTCGATGGGGCCGGCCCGGGTCGGATGCTTGTCCGTGAGCGCAGGCACGTAGTCGCCGCCGCGCTCGACGATCTTGGCCGCGATGGCCTTCTGGCAGCCCATGGTGTTGATGGTCACGATGCGGCCGCCGAGATCGAGCAGCTCGAGCGGCTCGGGGATGGCCGTGATCTCGTTCGACCTCTCGCTGGTCTTGACCTGCCCCAGCTTCAAGCGGCTGCCAGCGGCCCAGGCGCCAACCAGGTGGATGGGCCCCAGGCCGCGCGCCCCATCCACGCTGCGGCGCGCGCTCTTGCCATCGATGGAGATGACGTCACCGCCGATCTGCTCCCGAATCGACCCGACCCAGGCCATGAACCGCTCTTGAAACGCCTTCGGGTCCAGGCGGGCGAACACGCGCTCCAGCGTGTCGTGAGACGGAATCCCGTGGGGCAGCTCCAGAAAGGTGCGGAACCAAGCCTCCTTCGCTCGGCCGAACTCAACGACCTCTACGAAGCTCTCTGCGCCGCCGATCACAGCCAGGATGGTGAGGGCGAGGGTGTCTCGGAGGTGGAGTCGCTTGGTGCGGTCCACGCGGGGGTCTGGCGGGTTGTCGAAGTGCTCCAGCAGCGTCGCCATGGCGACCTCCGAGGCCGCGCCAGATGCCTGGCGGTAAGAGAACAACCTATGCTAACCTCTTGCCCTGTCAAGGTGCGATAGCTCCGAGTCTCAGGGCGCCGCCTGCCTCCCGCCATCCACCGGCTCACGCAGGTCCCAGAAGTCTATCTGGGAGGACGCAAGCTCACAGTCGAAGCGCAGCGGACGGTCGTCCATGCAATCGGGGTCGGTATAACCACAAGACATCACAACGTCGGTGAGGGAAAGACGGACGTCAGCCACGCTGCACTGCGTGCCGGGATTCCAATCAATCGTAGCCAAAGCCGATCCACTGTCAAGATTAAAGATGTCTACACCATCCCATCCTTCATCGTCATCATATACGGGAATCGGTTCACCTTTGGTTGCAATAACGTGCATCCATGAAAAACATTCTTCCGATTCGCAGAAACTGACTTCCATGGATTCGATTGGCTCACAAGTCTCCGGCGGGGCAGGTGTAGCGAATCCAAAATCCGACATGTCCAGATAAAAATCAATGTGAGTAACTATCTTATCCGCTCCCGAATCCAGCGAACCCGCATAGTCCCATCCAAAATGGGCATTCGATGGAACATAGTCTCCTCCAATTTCTCCTGTTGTGACAGACCCTGTCTCCGGATTATCCGCCGCTGCGTTGCAGAAATCCGAGTCCAGCCAGAATTCATCCTCGCCCTTACTGGCGCACGCGGGAGATAACCCCACGATCAGTACTGCAGATCGAAACCGTGTCCCGAATAGCCAAGTCTCCATGATCAGCCCGCCTCGATTTTAGAGAGTTGATGTAATGTAATCCGCTATTGCGTCCAAACTGCTCGAACGGGTGGCTTGTCCGCATGCTATCACAAATTCGGACTCGGAGCATAGCGCTGATCAACTCGCAATCACTCTGGAGGCGACTCCCCAAGGATCAACGACAGCTACCGCGAAGGCACCGCCGATCCACGCTGGGCCAGCTCCATCCTGGCGCCGTCTCCCAGGGCCGAGCTCGACGCCAAGCCCGGTCTATTCGAGGAGCGTGAACAGTGCGGTGAGCACGAGCAGGCCGATCTGCAGCCGGTTGGCGACGACGGCGCTGAGCGAGGGGACCACGGCCATCCCGAGCAGGTTGCCGAGGGGCAGCATGACGGCGAGCAGGGCGCTCTGTCCGAGGGTGCCGGCGCCGATGAGGCCGCCGACGCCGAAGGCGGCGATGCGCCCGAGGTGGAGGGTCACGGCCATCGAGGAGGCGCTCGCGACGTAGGCGGCGCCTTGGAGGCCGCGGGCGCGCAGCCAGGGGTTCATCAGCAGGGCGGCGCCGCCCCCGGCGCTCGAGAGGGCCCCGACGACGGCGCCCCAGGGCAGGCCGCTGGCGTTCGGGGGGCTCGGCAGGCGGACGAAGGCGCCGACCAGGGCGAGGAGCGTGGAGCCGACGATGCAGAGCTGGAGCACACCATCGGGGAGGAGGCGGGTCAGGCTGCCGCCGGCCACCGCGCCGAGCAGGCCGCCGAGGAGGAGCGGGCGGAGGGAGGCGCCGGGCAGGGCCTCGCGCGTGATGTAGAGCCGGTGCAGGTTGCCGACCAGCAGGGCCGGGGCGGAGACCGCGAGGGCGGTGTGGGCGTCGGTGGTGGCGGTGAGGGCGGCGACGAGCAGCGTGCCGCCGCCGAGGCCCCCCACCGTGGTGAGGAGGCCGGCCAGCAGCCCGAAGGCGCTAATCTGGAGGAGCTCGGACATGGGGGACCTCGGGCCCACCGCCGCGGTCTCTTCGGCTGGGCGGGGGCACCCTCCTCATCGCCTCGGGCTGGCCATCAGGCCAACTGATTGATAGAATGGAGCCAATAGATGATGTCTATGGACGGCCGCGCGGGGAGCCCCGATGGTCGCAGGAGCCCCGATGGTCGCAGGAGCCCCCGATGGTGGATGAGCTGCGCGCCTTCTTGTTCGTCGTCGAGACGGGCTCCTTCACGGCCGCCGCGAAGCGGGCGCACCTCGCCCAGCCCTCCCTGTCGGCGGCGATCCAGCGCCTCGAGGCCGACATGGGGGCCCGCCTCCTCGATCGGGGGGCCCACGGCGCTCGCCTGACCAGCGCGGGCGAGGCGCTCTTGCCGCACGCCCGGGCGCTGCTCGGCGCCCTCGAGGCCGGGCGGCGGGCGGTGGGCGAGGTGGGCGGCCTGCGCCGCGGGGAGGTCACCGTCGGCGGCGGCGCGGTGTCTTGCGGCGTGCTCCTGCCCCCGCGCCTCGCCGCCTTTCAGCGCGCCCACCCCGGCATCACCCTGAAGGTGAAGGAGCTCTTCTCGCCGGCGGTCTCCGAGGCCGTGGCGAGCGGCGAGGTCGACATCGGCGTCGGCCAAGGGGAGGGGGAGCCCTGGGCGGAGGACCCGCTCGTGCTGGTGGCCTCCCCCGACGCGCCCGCAGACGCCCCCTTCATCACGCTCCCCCAGGGCTCCGCCATGCGCGAGGCCCTCGACTGGGCCTTCCCCGGCGTCCCGATCGTGATGGAGCTCGGCAGCCTCGGGGCGGTGCTCGGCATGCTGCGGGAGGGGATGGGGGTCTCGCTCACGAGCCGCCGCTCTGCCGCGGAAGACCTCGCCGCCGGGCGCCTCGTCGAGCGGGCGCACCCTGCGACGCCGATCACGCGGGTGCTCGGGCTGGTCCACCTGCCCGAGGAGCGGCTGTCCCTCGCGGCGCGCGCCCTGCTCCAGGCGCTGCGGGCCGATCCCCCGGGCTCCGCGGGGGCGGGCACCACGGGGGCCAGCGCTCGCTAACGGAGCCTCACCTCGGGCAGGCGCGCGCGTACGTAACGCTGCTTCTTCTCGATGAACCAGGGGTCGAAGCCGGCGGCGCGGAGGTCGGCTCGAACGCGGTGCAGGAGCACGTTGAGCTTGTTCTCGTCGCCGGCGCGGCCCCAGATGCCGCTCATGATCTCGTCGTCCGGGCACCAGCCGCAGGCGGCCGCCTCGACCCGGGCGGACTGGTCGGCGGCGAGGCGGCGGCCGAGGAGGTAGAGCAGCACCGCGCGATTGCCGCTGTCGAAGCGGCGGAGCTTGGGGCCCGACAGCTCCTCCAAGACCGCCTCGGCGCCGAGCGCCCCTTCGAGCGTGACCGAGAGCCGGTAGGGGTAGGGGTTCTCGGCCTCTTGGACGGTGGGCGCGAGGCGGCCCTCCACCTCGTGCACGCGGATGAGCCGCCCACCGAGGTCGACGTCTTCGCCGATGAGCAGTGGCAGATCGTTGTCATCGCGGAGGATGCGGACCTCGCCGTCGGGGCGAACCACCAGGGTGGCCAGCACCGCGGGGCCCTCGGCGACGCGGAGCTCGGCGCCCTCGGCGGAGCCGATCACGAAGCGCTCGGCGCGGACGGGGAAACGTGTGCCCGCGAGGCGGTCCTCCACCTCGAGGACCCGGCAGACCGGGGCGTGGACGTCGGGGACGTCGGCCATCACGCGCAGGCGGCAGGTGAGGCCGAGGCGGAGGGTGTCGGCGTCGCGCAGGCGCTCCATGCCCTTGATGCGCCGCTCGTTGATGAAGGTGCCGTTGGAGGAGCCGAGGTCCTTGACCCACAGCGTGCCGGGCTCGCGCCAGACCACGACGTGGTGGCTGGAGACGGTGGGATCGGCCACCACGAGCTCATTGCCGGGGGCGCGTCCGATTCGGACGTGCCCGTCGATCACCGAGACACGGTGCAGCGCCTCTCCGGCGCGCTCCAAGACCAGCTCAACCAAGCCGCCCCCTCTTGTCGCGTTGGACGTCAGATCCGCCGCGGCGACCTTGCTAACCGGTCCAGCGGAGCGCTCGCCATCCGGGGCCGACTCCCGGGGTCAGCGGTGGATGCCTGGGGGTAGGAGGGCTTCGCGAGGGGATGAGGCCACCCCCTGAAAGCCGGTGCGGTCGAAGGCGCTGATCCGCCACCAGAGGCCCTCGGTGGCGGTCGGGAGGAAGAGCGTATCGGGGGCCCAGCGGGCTTCGTCGACGTCCTCGACCAGGGCGATGTCGCTGAAGTCGGCGCGCACCGCCACCTCGATGCGGTAGCCGAGGGCGCGGTCGACCGGCATCCAGGTGAATTCGGGCCGACGGAGCTCCTCCCCCTCTCGAGGTCGCATCGGCTGACCGGGGCGCAGCAGCAGGACCGGGGGCGTCGGCGCGGCCCCGGCGCGGAGCCGACTCCCGTAGCCGGCGGGGAGGTCGACCGCGGATCCGCCGCTCTGCACGGAGACGCTGCGCTCGATCGCCTCGGTGCGAGAGGCCCCCTGTTCGACGGTGACTCGGAAGCCGCCGCCGACGCCGGTGGTGACGCCAGAGCTCGTGCGGACGATCACGGCGTTCGTCCCTTGACTCGCCGCGCGCACCGCCACGCTCCCCGAGGCCACCGAGAGCAAGGATGAGCGGCGCTCCGGGGAGATGGCGAGGTCGTCCAGCGTGAGGCAGGTGCCCGAGAGCAGGGAGACGTCGTCGTGGGCCCAGGTGCGGTCGCGCGTGGACAGCCGCACCGTCGCGTAGCTGTGATCGTCTGTGCAGACGGTCATCCCCGATCGGAGCCCGATGCCGGGCGCGAGGGGGACAGGGGCCTCGCCCGGGCTGCGCGCCGTGCCGGTGCCGTGGAGGGCGAGCAGCATACCGCCCGCCCCTCGGTCCTCCTCCGTGGGCACGAAGAGCACCGCGCCGGTCGCGGGCTGCTCGCCGGGGCCGAGGGCGTTGGCGTTGGCCAGCTCGGCGGCGCTCACGCCCAGGGTGGCGGCGATGGCCTCGAGGGTCTCTCCCGGGCGGACCACGCGGTGTTCGTGGGCGGCGGCGGGCCGCGCGCTGAGCGCGAAGCACAGGGGGAGCCATAGGAGGAGGGGGTGGATCCTGCGCATCATCGGGTCGCCCGGGGCCGGGTCCGGGGCGTCAGGCGCGCGGCGCGCAGGTCGCGGTAGTCGGTGCCCTCCGGCGGCGGGCCCGGCGGCAGGAGGTCGATCTGCGACTCGGGCACGCCAGCGGCGCGGAGGAGGGCGACGGCGGCGGCGGCGCGGGTCTTGGCGAGGCTCAGGTTCGCGGTCGGGTCGCCCTCGGGAGAGTAGCTGCCCTGGACCGACCAGGCGTACCGATCGAGGGGGAGCGCGGTCAGCGCGGAGACCGCGGCGTCATCGGGCAAATTGGAGCCGGCGGCGAAGCGGAGGATGAGCGCCGTGGGTGGAGGGGCCTGCAGCCAGAGGGTGTGACCCGCGGCGACCGCCCCCTCGAGCGCCGTGGTGCCGGAGATCTGCTCCACCTCGATGTGCACCGGCCCCTCTCGGACGTTGAGGACCGCGACTCCATCGGCGGTCACAGGCACCTCGCCGCCCTCCACGCGGAGGCGGTCTCCGGGGGACACAGAGACCACCAGCCCGCCTTGGCGCGGCGCGGGGAGGAGCGAGAGCGGCTCGGTGGCGGAGAGGGACACCGTGGCGGGGAGCGCGCCGGGTGCGTGCACCTCCACCCGCGTGTTCGGCGGAAGCGGAGCGAGCAGGTCGGCCGCCTCCGAGGCGGGCACCCAGGCGCAGACCGGGTGCGGCACCCAGACCCGCGACCCCTCGGGGGTGCCCTGCAATGCAAGCGGGAGGGGCGAGGGGGGCGCGGCGGCGGAGACGGGCACCGCGGGGCTAGAGGGGGCCTCCTCCCGATGAGCGGCGCGGCCCGGCGCCGAGGCGGCGCGACCCCAGCGCAGGCCGAGCTCGGCGACCGCCGCCGGAGCGCCTGGGCTCCACCCGAGGCCGAGCCCCGCCCGACCCGTGACGCGCTGCCGCGGGGCCTCGTCGAGGAAGAGCCGGAGGTGGGCCTCCGGGCGCGCTCCGTCGCTCCACCCGACGCCGCCGGTGCCCTGCAGGGCGAGGGTGGGGCCCTCGGCGCGCGCCCACAGCGGGTAGGCGAGGCCCGCCCCGAGGCCGACGTGGCGGTGGTCGCCCGGCTCGCTGCCGAGCAGGCCCTCGGCGACGAGGTGGAGCCGAGCCCCAAAGAGGGGCCGCTCTCCGCGCACGAGCCCGGCGACGCCCCAGCCGGAGCTCGGTTCGAGCGTGGGGGAGACGCCCACGCCCATCGAGGGGGCGGCGAGGGCGAGCGAGGTGCAGAGGACCCAGATCATGGTGCTCGGCGGAGGCTGAAGCTGACCCGACGACCGTTCCGGGCGCCGTCGAAGCGGCCGCTGAGCTGGCCGGAGTCGGCGGAGCGGGTGGCGGTGTAGGTGCCCGCGTCCTCCGTCTGCTCGACGTCCGTGAGCCGGAGGGTGCGGGTCGCTGCGTCCCAGCTGCCTTCTACGCTGGTGCGGACCGCGTTCTGTTGGAAGCGCACGGTCATCGTGCCCCGCAGCGTCGAGGCGGTGCCCCGGAGCTGCAGATCCGCCTGCCGGCCACCGAAGGAGCCCGTCCACTTGCCGATCGGCGCGGCCGCGGGATCGGCGGTCGCCGCGCTCTCGGCGGCCCGGCTCGCGGGGGCCTTCGTCGTGCCGCGGGGCGGCCGGTCCGCGGCGCGGGCCTCGGGGGTGGACGCTTCCGGGACCGAGGTGGGCGGCGGCTCAGGGGCCGGGGCGGGGGCCGGAGCCGCGGCGGCGGCGGGGGGCGACGACCGAGCGGAGGGCGCGGCGAGCGTCGCCGACCCGTCTGCGCCGCCACCCGGCTCGTCCGGGCTTCGGAGAGCGAGGGTGAGGCCGGTCGCGAGCCCGACGAGCAGGGTGACGCCGAGCGCGAGGCTCCCCGCCACGCGTCGCCGCGGCGGGGGGGCGGGGAATGTGTCCGCGGAGGAGGTGAGGGACGACGTGAGGGCGGGCTCCCCTTCGTCCGTCGGGAGGGCGCTCACGAAGACCGGCGGCAGCGTCTCCGCCGGCGGGAGGGAGACCCCGGCGACGCGCCGGTGGGCGCTCGCGCGGGGGGGCGATGACCGGAGCGCGGCGGGCGGGGGCTCCGCCTTCGGCACCAAGGTCGCGACGATGCCCTCCGGGCCGCCCACCCGCGGTCGCGGCGGAGCGGGCGGCCGGGGATTGGAGGCGCTCGAGGGGCCGTCGCCGGTCCTCTCGCGGCTCACCGAGGGGCTCCCTCGTGCGCCGAAGGCGGCGGCGGCCTCGAAGGCGGCGCCTTGCGCGCGGAGGGTGGAGTCCGTCTCGCTGGCGAGGGCGGCGAGCTCCCCGCCCGCCTCTCGGAGCAGACGGATGAGGTCCAGGGCCATCTCCTGCGCGCTCGAGAAACGGTCGGCGGGGAGCAGGCGGGTGGCGCGGAGGACGGTGGAGCGCAGCTGCGGCGGCACGGCCTCCCATCGGGGGGAGCCCTCCAGCGCAGCGAAGAGATCGACCGGGTTCTCATTGGTGAGCAGCGCGTAGAAGGTCGTGCCCACGGCGTAGATGTCGGCGCCGGGGCCGACGCTGCGCGCGTCGATGCGCTGCTCGGGGGGCATGTAGGCGAGGGTGCCCATCGACACACCGGCGCGGGTCTGGCGCACCTCGTCTTCGGCGTTGAGGAGCGCGATGCCGAAGTCGGCCAAGCGGGCCACCCCATCCCGCCCGAGCAGGATGTTGTGGGGCTTGACGTCTCGGTGCACGACGCCCGCCTCGTGGGCCGCGCAGAGCGCAGAGAGGACCTGAAGGGTCACCCTGACGGCTTCGTGGGGGGGCAGCGGGCCGGCGAGGTCGAGGCGCTCTTGGAGCGAGCCGCCGTCGGCCAGCTCCATCACCACCCAGTCAAAGGGCCCCTCGGCGCCCACGTCGAAGACGCGGAGGATGTTCGGGTGTTCGATCCGCGCCATCGCCCGCGCCTCGGAGCGGAGGCGGGCCCGCAGGGACTCCCGGCCCAGCGTCTCTGTGCTGAGCACCTTCACCGCTCGTTGCACCCCGAGCAGGCCATCCTGGGCGCGGAAGACCCAGGCTGTGCCGCCGGCGCCGATCGGCTCGCCGAGGACGTACCGCCCCCCACCCACCGCGGCGGGCAGCCCGCTCGGGGGCCGGCGGCCGTCTCGGCCCATGGGGGTGGACGTCGGATCAGGGGGGAGGGTGGCGTGGGTCATCGCGGAGGGACAATAGCGCGTGCGGGGGTGCCCGAGTCGGCCGAGCGGCTCGACCGGGCAGGGCCGGTGCCCCGCTCACTGTCCCCAGGGGCCGCCGTACATCCCGATGTCGTTTCGACTGCCGTCCACGTCATCGTAGGTTGCGTTCGGGTCGCCCGCGTCGATGAGCGGGCTGCCCGGGAGCAGGCTGAGGTCGTCCGGGAAGTTGCTGAACAGCGGATCATCGCTGACCGCCGGGGACACCGTGGTGCCGCAGCCGTCGGTGGTGTTTCCCCAGAAGGCGTTGAACTTCTCCGTCAGGGGCTGGTCACTCGTGATGCCACAGACGCCGCCCATGAACACGCTGTTACGCGCGTAGCTGGCGGTGTTGCAGATCTCCATCGCCATCGCGGAGTCTCCGCCCGTGATCACCGAGTTCACGATCCGCGCGTCTTGCCAGCGCACGTAGATCCCGATTGAGCCTCCGCTGACGAAGGAATTGTACACCACCATCCGCTCGGTGGGCGAGTCGGGCTCCTCCACCGTGGGCTCGCTGTCATAGGTGTGCAGCCCGTAGATGCCGCCGGTCACCCTGCTCCGTTGGAGCCAGAGCTCACCATGGTAGTTCTGAATGCCATAGCCGGTGTCGCAGCGGATGTCCGAGTAGTCGATGAGCAGCGGCAGATGGGCGTAGATCCCCGCCACGCCGTTGTCGCAGTCGAGCTCGACGCTGTCGAGCGTGAGCGAGCCCGCCGGCGCGAAGATGGTGTAGCCGGTGCTGTTGACGTCGTTGCCAGTGATGGTGACGCGGGTGAGATCGACCCAGCCGCCGACGTTCTCGATCATCGACTGCCCGTCGAGGTTCCCGCTGATGATGATGTCTTCGAGCTCGAGGTTGGACGACGCGATCTCGAAGGCCGCGCCGTTGTACTCGTCGTAGCCGCCGGTGATCGTGAAGCCGGCCATCCGCGTGCCCGCGCCCTCGCCCGTCTCGACGTTGACGACGGTGCCGGTCCCTTCGGCGTCGAGGATCGTGACCTCCGGGCCCTCGACGCCCCAGACCGTGATGGTCTTGCCGAGGAAGTCGAGCCGCTCCCGGTAGATGCAGGGCTGGACGCCGATGACGTCACCGCTCGTGCTGGCCTCGATGGCGGGCTGGATCGCCGTGTAGTCCCCGGCGCCTTCACAGTCGACGATGATGTCGGCCTCGGGCAGCACAGGGTCTCCGGTGTCCCCCGAGTCACCCCCATCGGTTCCGTCGGTGCCGTCGGTGCCGTCCGTGCCGTCGGTGCCGTCTGTCCCATCGGTGCCGTCGGTTCCGTCGGCGCCATCGGTGCCGTCGTCTCCGTTCGGATCACCCGAGTCGGTGGTCGAGCCCTTCTCGAGGGAGAGCGAGCCCGCGCCGCAGGCGCTGAGGGCGGCGCAGACGGAGACGCTGAGCGCGAAGGTGATCGAGGCGATGCGGCTCACCAGCCACCTCCCATGCTGCGGGGGCCGCCGTAGAGCCCGATGTCGTTCAGGCTCCCGTCGGGATCGTTGTAGACGGCGTCGGGCTGGCCGGCGTCGATCAGCGGCGAGCTCGACTTGAGCGTGAAGTCGCCGCCCGCCTCGTCCGTGAATTTGGGATCGACGGCGATGTTGCCGTTCTCCCCAGAGTACGTCGTGATGCCGTCACAGTGCTCACTGTTCAGGTCATAGAAGTCGGAGTACACGACCTCCTCGATGGGGTCTGGCGCGGGCTCCGCGGTGTCGATCACGGGGGTGAAGGTGCTCGTGATCGGGCAGCGGCTGTGCTGGATGACGCTCGAACGGATGTACGTCCCGTACACCTGGTTGAGGTTCAGCGTCGCCCCGTCGAGCAAGCTGTTCTGCAGCACGATGGCGCCGTAGGTGACGCTGATGGTGCCCGAGAAGTAGACGTTCTCGAAGAGGACGGCGTCGGTGTAGTGGTCATCCTCGGAGACCACGGTCACCGCGTTGGTGAAGACGGACCGGTGCACACGTCCGGTGGAGTGTTCATTCTGGATCGAGGTGCCGCCGCCGCAGGTGAGCGTGCTGTGGTCGATGAAGTACGAGCCGTGCCCTGTGTAGACGGCCGTGCCGCGGCCCTTGCAGTCGACGGTGAGGGCGTCGGCGATCAGGGCGCCGCGGCTGGAGAAGATCATGCCGTAGTAGCCGACGTCGTTGGAGTCCCCGAGGGTGACGTCTTGGAGCTCGAGGTCGCTCGAGCCCGAGTAGATGACGGCGTAGGCCCCTGAAGAGTCCTCGAAGGTGATGTCTTCGAGCCGCAGGGCGCTGAGGTCGGTGTAGACCGCGGCGATGGAGGTGTCGTGGGCGTCGCGGATGGTGAAGCCCACCACCGCGGTGCCGTCGCCGGTGCCCTTGTCGGCGGTGATGGCCCGGTGGCCCCCGGCGTCGAGGATCGTGCTGCCCGATCCGGCGGTCGAGGCGATCCAGAGGGTCTTGCCGCCGAAGTCGATCGACTCTGCGTAGGTGCAGGGCTCGACCGAGATCCAGTCGCCGTCGTCGGCGGCCTCGATGGCCTCGCCGATGGTGGTGAAGTCGGCCCCGCCCGCGCAGTCCACCCGCCACATCGGGCTCCCGGTGGGGGAGGCGAAGGCGGCGCCGCCGAGGGCGCCTTCGCCCGTGGGTTCTCCTGCGGGCTGGCCCTCGCTGGGGGGGCGAGGCGAGTCGATCGTGGCCACCAAGGCGGCACACGCGACGAACAGGGCCAGGAACATGCGGACCTCCAAGACGGCCGGGCAGCCGATGATAGCCGATGGCGCAGATCAATTGCAGCCAAATCAGGGGGAGCCGGTGATCGGCGCGACCTCGGCTGGGCCGCGGGTCTGGGCACCCTTCACCGGACGAAGTATCGTGGCCAGCCCTCGGAGGTCTCATGAACGGCGCACGCATCTTCGGCGAAGGTCCCAACCCCGTGCTCGCCATCCACGGATGGTTCGGCCACGCGGGCGCGTGGGGTCCGCTGGTCGACTCCATCGATCCGGAGCGCTTCACCTACGCCTTCGTCGACATCCGGGGCTACGGTCGTAACAAGGACGCGCGAGGAACCTGGACCGCCGACGAGATCGCGCATGACGCCCTCTCCGTCGCCGACGCCCTCGGGTGGTCGCACTTCGCTGTGCTCGGGCACTCGATGGGGGGCATGTTCGCGCAGCGGGTCGCCACGCTGGCGCCAGAGCGGGTCTCAAGGGTGGCCTGCGTCAACGGGGTGCCCGCCTCTGGCTACCCCTTCGACGAGGCGGGCTGGGCCTTCTTCTCCTCGGCCGCCACCCAGCCGGAGGCCCGGCGCGCCATCCTCGACCTCACCACCGGCAAGCGGCTGTCCCCCTTCTTCATCCGTCAGCTCCTCGAGTCCTCTCTGGAGAACTCCACCGAGGAGGCCTTCGCGGGCTGCCTGCAGGCGTGGGGCCGCACCAACTTCGCCGAAGATGCGGCGCGCATCCGGGCGCCCCTCCACGTCATCCTGGGCGAGCATGACCCCGCGGTGCCGGCCTCGCTCATCGAGGCCACCACCCGGGCCACCTGTCCGCATGCGACGGTGGAGGTGCTCGCCAACGCCGGTCATTACCCGATGTTCGAGGTGCCGGTCGCGCTGGCCACCAGCCTCGAGCGGTTCCTCGGTTGACGATCGGGACCCTGCCCTCCGCGGCCCGTCCCGATCCCCTTCGGGTCGACCTGCTGCCCGCCGAGCTCACCGCCCCGGGGCGGCTCGGCCTCACGCTGCTCCCGGGGCGACGGGATCGGGGGCGGGAGCTCGAGGCCGACGTCGAGGAGCTGGTCGCGGCCCGCGTCGCCACCGTCATCTGCCTCGTCGAGGCCTTCGAGCTCGGCGTCTACGGGGTCCCCGGGCTCTTTGAGGCCTACGCCCGGCGCGGCCTCACCCTGCACCACGTCCCCCTCCGCGACGGCAGCGCCGGCGGAGCTGGGGCGGTGGAGCGGGCGGTCGCGGTGGCGGAGGCGGCCCTCGCCCGCGGCGAGACGGTGCTCCTGCACTGCGCGGGGGGCCTCGGGCGAGCCGGGATGATCGCCGCCTGCGTGCTCCGTGGGCGAGGCCTCAGCCCCGAGGCGGCGATCGCCGCGGTCCGCCTCGTCCGCGGCCCGCGCGCCATCGAGACCCTCTCGCAGGAGGCGCGGATCGCCGCTCACCCGGCGCGCCTCGCGGGAGGAGGGCCCGGCGGGTGACGAGGGTAGGGTCGGACGATATTTGCCCGCCCCTCGCCGATCCCACAGGATATCTCGACGGCTGATTTGGCCCCGCGCACCGAAGGCCCCGCGCACCGAGAGCCCTGCGCTCTGAGGATCCGCATGCCCCGCTATGAGCTCGTAGAAGGCACCTCCAGCAAGTTCTGGGAGATCACCCTCGCCGGCCTCTCCTTCACCGTCCGATACGGGCGAATCGGGACGGAGGGCCAGTCCCAGGTCAAGGCCTACGACAGCGAGTCGAAGGCCCTGGCCGAGCACGACAAGCTCGTGAAGGAGAAGACCAAGAAGGGCTACGCCGAGGTCGGCGCCGCAGCCACCGCAGCCGTCGCGCCCGCCGCGCCCGCCGCGCCCGCCGCGCCCGCCGCGCCCGCCGCGCGCGCGGCTCGTCCCGCGCCGGTCGCGGCGCCGATCGAGGTGGCGGAGGCGCCGCCCTCCGACGGCTGGTTGGACGCCGGCAAGGGCTACATGCTCACCGTGCGAGACGCCAAGATCGTCGCTCGCAACGCCAAGGGCAAGGAGCTCGCCAGCGTGCCGAAGGAGGTGAAGGAGTCCGAGGCCTTCCTCCAGCTCCAGGAGGCGCTCGAGATCCTCGAGGCCCACGCCGTCGAGTGCCGGCAGCAGGTGGAGCTCTGGATGTTGCGCTCGCTGCCGGTGCCCCGCGCCGTGCTCGCCGCGGTCTGGCCCGATCCCGACTGGCGCGCGGTGCTCGAGAACGCGGTGATCCTCGTGGACGGCACCGACGGGGGCGGGATCTTCCGCGGCGTCGACGCCGAGCGGGGCCTCGGCGTCGTCACGCTCGACGGGGAGACCGTCTGGCTGCAGGCCGAGGAGGTTTGGGTCCCCCACCCGATCCTCCTCCAAGAGCTCGATGACTGGCGCTCCTTGCTCGCCGAGGTCGGCCTCCAGCAGGGGCTCTCCCAGCTCTTTCGCGAGACCTTCACGAAGCCCGCCGACACCGGGGACGGCAAGGCCGACGAGACCTGGAACAACCAGTGGTCCGGCGGTGAGTTCCCGCTCCTCGCCTCGGCGATGGGGGAGGCCCGCCGCGGCGGCTATCGGGTGCGCGGGGGCTCGGCGTCCACCACCATCTTCGAGGGAGAGCGTAGCGTCGAGGCCCGCTATGAGCTCGGCGAGGGCGATCCGATGTACGAGACCACCACCGGCGGCCTCTGCTGGGTGGACGCCGAGGGGCGCTGCCTGCCGATGAAGGCGGTGGGCCCGGTGGCCTGGTCCGAAGGGATGCGGATGGCCGCCTCGATCTACAAGAAGCGCACGGTGGAAGAGAAGCAGGACGACGAGAACGCCTGAGGCCGGTCCTCCCTCGGATCCCGCCCGCCCCGCCCCGCTCTTGCCCTGACCTGCCTGCCTGCCTGCCTGCCTGCCCCTGGAGTGTCCCATGCGCCCCGAAGTCGTCGTCGCCGCCGGCGGGATGATCCCCCCTCAGCACGCGGTGGAGGCCACCGACACGGTGGACGCCCTCGCATTCTCGCACCCGGCGATCCCCGGCCGCACCCTCGTCAAGCTCGTGCCCGACGCGGTCGCCCGCGGCTCGGTCACCGCGCTCGGCCTCGGGGGCTTTCGCCTCACCGGCAAGGCCGATGACATCGCCCGGCAGCGGCACCGCAACCTCGGCTTCCCCGGCTGGGCCCTCGTGCACGATCCGGAGAACGCGCGCTTCGCCCTCGACGTGATGAAGACCTTCGCCGCGGCGAAGAAGAAGGTCGCGAGCAAGCCCGGCCACGCCCGGGACGCCTTCCAGGCGATCGCCGAAGACCTCGGCCGTAAGGCCCCGCACTTCTTGCCCTCCTACTGGGAGGAGGCGGGCCGCGCCTTCATCGACGGCGGCGCCCAGGCGATGGCGGCCTCGGCCTTCGAGAAGGCCCGCGGCGCCGAGCGGCAGCACGGCCTCGCCGTCGACGAGCAAGACAAGGCCGACGCCTTCCTCGAGTTCGCCCTCGCCGGCGCGCTCAACGTCAAGACCCTCCAGAGCTGGCCGGCGGAGCTCAAGAAGTCGAAGGGGCCGGCCGAGGCCTACGCCCGCTTCCGAGAGCTCGTGCAGAAGCGCACCCTCGGCGGCCTCTCCCCGTGGGCCTCGCTCCACAAGGACCTCCGGGACCTGGCGCGCGCCGCCGGCCAGGACCCGCTCGCCGAGGAGTCGAGCTTCTTCCTTTCGGTGCTGCAGGCCCCCGCGCTCAAGAAGGCGCCCATCGGCTACTGGAAGGAGGCGGCCGCGACCGTGCAGCGCCTCCGCGAGGCCCCGGGGGTCGCCGACACGCTCCTCCGGCTCTTCCCCGAATTCGACGACGACGACGCTGCCACCTGGCTCGGCTGGCTGCGGCAGTGGGGCTTCGTGGGCCGGCTCGCCCGCGAGGGCGTCGAAGGCGGCGCGGCGGCCTGGATGAAGCGGGCCCTCATCGCCTGGGATGACACGCCGAAGCTGCTGCTCGAGCTGGTCATCGAGCTGTCGGACCGCCTCGTGGCGGAGGGCGCGCCCGTCCTGGTGATGGGCGCCGATGTCTGGCGGGTGCGCTCCGTCGACGCCTTCGATGAGCTCTGTCGCCGCGGGGTCGCCCTCGCCTTCGCCGATCCCGACGACACCGCCACCTTCTCCCTCGACACCTGGGCGAATGACGAAGACGTGAACGGGCCTGCGGGCCACCGGGACCCTGTCTCGCTCGCCGCTCACCCCCTGCTCGGCCCGCTCCTCACCCAGTCGGTCCGCAACGAGCTCACCGACGCCGACTTCCAGCGGGTCGCGCCTGGAAAGTCCGCCTTCCGAGAGGCCCGACACGCGCACCTGCTCGAGACCATCGACGAGCTCGTGGACTCCGGGCTCCCCGCCTGCGAGGCCGCGCTCGAGACCCTGCGCGCGGCGGCCACCGTCGCCGCCCTCGAGGAGTTCCCCGACGCGGCGGCCCACCTCGCCGCCGTCGACCTCGCGCCCAACCTGCTCCGCACGCTCCGCAGCGGCGTCTTCGATGAGCTCTGCTGGCCCGCCTTCGACGAGGCGGTGGTCGAGCTCGAGGGCACGGGGAACAGCGACCTCGAGGTCACCTGCCTCGCACCGTGGGCGGTGGTCCACGACGAGCGGCGCGCCATCGTCGTCGGCGCCGAGGGCCGCCTCTTCGCCCACGACCTGAAGATCAAGAAGGGGGGCCGCCTGCACGGCCTCCGCTTCGTGGACGGTCAGCTCCTCGTCGCCTATCGACACTCCGACGACTGGAGCCAGATCCTCGGCTATTGGTCCGGGCGGCCGAAGGAGGAGCTCAAGCTCGACTTCGACAAGGGATACTCCGAGCAGCTCTCCACGCCGCCCGCCCGCGGCGGCGGCGTCCTCTCGGGCGGCCGTCGCCTGCGGGTGGGCGACACCCACGTCGAGAAGGGTGACTTCTTCGCCGACGGGGAGGGGGTCTGGAAGACCGACGACGAGGGGGCGCTCGCCGCCGTCGATCCCGAGACGGGCAAGCTCCGCGGCAAGGACCACCCCGCCTTCCTCGCGCCCCGAGACGGCGTCGATCCCGACCTCTCCGACAGCGAGTACCTGCCCCTCGGCGGTGAGGGTTCGCCGCTCGGCGGGGTGGGAGGCCAGTACGGCTTCGTCGTCTTCAACCTCGACGCCTTGAAGGGGGACGAGGCCCGCGCCTGGATCGAGAGGCACGCCCCTGGGGCGTTTGTCTCCGTCAACCCGGATGAAGACCAGACGCGGGTGGGGATCCACCTCGACGGTCGCGCTGTGGTGCTCGACACCGATCCCATCGGGCTCCTCCGCTTCCCCGGCGCCGAGCGGCCGGTGGTGCTGTTCGAGCCCGGCTGGCGCGACCAGGGCTGGATGGACGTCGAGGGTCAGCAGCTCGCCGTCATCGACGACGACAACGACCGCTTCCGCTTCGGCACCCGCCGCCCGCCTCCCTTCCCGCTCTGGCACCACCTCCGCCCGCGGGACCTCGCTGGCAGCGCGGCCCTCCGCGCGCTCGGGATCGACGCGGTGCGGGCGCTGCTCGCGGCGGCCGATGGCAAGGCGGAGGAGACCGAGGAGCACCGCCTGGCGCTGGTGCCCGTCGTGAAGGCCGAGCTGGGCATCCCCACCGACGCCCTCGCCCGCGGGGTCGCCGCTATCGTCCTCTACGCGGCGGACCTCTGCCGACAGCTCCGAGAGCTCCGCGCCGAGCGCCTCGAGGGTGCAGTGGTGGCCGGCAAGGGCGAGGCCTCCGAGGAGGACAGCGGCCTGCGCGACGTCCTCTCCGGCTTCTACCAGGGCTGGAACATCTCGGGCAGCGTGGTGGCCACCCTCGACGCCGCGACCCGCTTCTTCGCCGGAGAGGAGGTGGCCGTGCCGAGCTGCGAGCTCCCCTGGCAAGGCTGGCTCGGCCGGGAGGGGGCGCTGGCCTTCGCGGGCCTCGCCGCCGGCACGACCGAGGCCGAGCGCGCCCATGTGGCCCGGGTGCTCGGCGCCCTCGCCCGCAGCCGCTTCACCGATGCCGCGGGCCTGCGCCGCTTGAAGCTGGAGCTCCCGCGCGGCGCCGAGCTCCTCCGCTGGGAGACCCGCTGGGGAGACCGTTACCTCGTCGAGGCCTGGGCCGCCGCCCTGCCCTCCGGTCGCTTCCTGTTTTGGGGGGCCGAGGACGACGAGGACGCGGGTAAGGTCGTCGTCGAGTGCTTCCAGGTGGGCGCCGAGCCTTTGGTGCTGCCTCCGGAGGCGCGGGTCCTCTCCGAGCAGCCCGGCTCGGCCTTCGCGGTCGACGGGGCCTGGCTCGAGGGGCTGCTGGAGGGCTACACCGAGCGGAGCCTGCCGGTCGATGAGACCGCCTACGCCGCCCTCTCCGAAGAGACGGGGGTGGGGAGGGTCGAGGCGATCGCGATCTGGCTCGGCCTCAAGAAGCTGCGCAGCTACGAGCGCGACCCCCTCGGAAAGGCGGCCCGCGACGTGGCCGGCCTCAAGCTCGCCGAGGCCAAGCTCGCCCGAGACACCCTCGGCGGCACCGACCTCGATCAGCGGGCCCTGGCCTACCACCGCGGGCTCCACGGCCTGCCCCGGGAGGCCCTCGTTGACGGCCCTCGGCTCGGCCGCCGCCTCGGTGAGGCCTGGGCGGCCGTCTTCGGCAAGCGCATCCCCGTGGACGACGCCCTCTTGAAGGCCGTGCGCGTCGACTTTCCGGGCGATGACGGCCCCGCCGCCCTCATCGGCCTCGCGGGCCTGGGCGGCGAGGCGCGCTGGCAGGCGGATGGTCGCTTGCGCCTGGATCACAACGGCGACATCGTTGGCGCCGACGTCCCCGAGGGGGAGGAGCGGGGCGTCTGGTTCGACGAGGCGGCCCTGGGCGAGGCGCTCGGGGTGATGACCTGGGTCTACGCCAACACCCCCACCGGAGACCCGCTGCGCGCCAACGTGGTCCAGCTCTTCAGCGCCCTCCGCGCCCGGATGCAGAGCCCGTCGCTGCTCTTCACGGTCTGCAGCGGCTCGGGGAAGGCGCTCAAGGCCTGGTTCAAGCGGCAGGGGGGCGCACCCTTGGCGCTCCCTCCTCGCCCGGAGGACCCCGATTCCGAGGCCGTCGAGGCGCCCGAGGCCCGCGAGGAGCGCGGTCTGATCGCGGTCCTCGAGCACGATGACGTCAAGGTGCACGTGCGGGTGGCCAGCGTGGCCGACGACACGCTCCGCGAGGTCGAGAAGATCGTCCGCCTCGAAGACAACTGGGAGGGCGCGGCGAACCACGCGCGGATCCAGCTCTTCCGCCGCCCCGGCATCGCCGCCCTGGCCGCTCGCTGCGCCCCGGGGCTGCTGCCGGACGGGGTCTGGGAGCAGGACCCTCGGCGCAGCGCCCCGGCCGTCGTGCATGCGGCGGCGAAGCGGCTCGGCCTGACCGAGGAGGCGGCCACGCTCTACCTCCAGCTCCTCTGCCTCTCCAACCCCACCCGCGCCAACGTGCTGAGCTGGAACGGCTGGAAGGCGGCCCTCTATACGAGCAGCATGGCGGCGCTCGTGGAGAAGAAGCTGGTGGTCGAGGCCAAGCGGGCCCGCGCCGGGCGCGACCACTTCCTCCCCGGCGGCTGGCGGGAGCGGAAGGGGGGCTCCTTGCCCCTCGAAGAGTGGAAGCTCCCGCTCTATGAGGCCGCGGAGGCGCCGCCCCTCGGTCAGATCGTGCCCCTCGAGCCCTTCGGGGCCCTGTTTGAGCGGGCGTGGAAGCGGATTGAGGCCGGTGATCTCCCGAAGTACGAGAAGGTGAAATGAGCGACATCCAAGCACCGCCCCCCGAGCTGCGGCACGCCGCCGAGCTCGCCTTCCTCTCGGCCTGGGACGACACCGCCCGTCCGGTCGGCTGGCTGCGCACGCCGCGGGCCGTGGTCACCTTCATCATGGGCACCGAGGCGGCGCTCGAGCTGCCCTCGCCGGTGGAGGGGCTGCCGGAGCGGCTGGTCATCTCACCGAAATTCGTGGGAGACCGCGCGATCGTCGAGCGTTCGGTGATCACGCTCCTCGGCTCGCGGGGGCTCCTGCTCGTGGGCGAGCCAGGGACGGCGAAGTCGATGCTCTCCGAGCTCCTCGCCGCCGCGATCTCGGGGAGCTCCGGCCTCACCGTGCAGGGCACCGCTGGCACCACCGAGGAGCAGCTCCGCTACGGCTGGAACTACGCGCTCCTGCTCGGCCGCGGCCCCTCCCGCGACGCCCTCGTGCCCTCACCGGTGCTGGTGGGGATGGAGACCGGCGCGCTCGTGCGGGTGGAGGAGGTCACGCGCTGCCTCCCCGAGGTGCAAGACGCCCTCGTCTCGATCCTCTCCGACCGCCGGATGAGCGTGCCGGAGCTCGGCGCCGCGGGCACCTGCTACGCCGCCCCCGGCTTCAACGTGATCGCCACCGCCAACCTCCGCGACCGCGGCGTCTCCGAGATGAGCGCCGCGCTGAAACGTCGCTTCAATTTTGAGACCATCCCCCCCATCGCCAGCGCCGAGCAGGAGGTGGCGCTGGTGCGCCGCCAGATGGAGGGGGCGGTCGCCCCGAGCGGGCCCGCCGCGCGGGTCGATGATCGTGTGCTGCACGCCCTGGTCACCGCCTTCCGCGACCTGCGTGTCGGGCGGAGCGCCGAGGGCTGGCCGGTCGAGAAGCCCGGCGCCGTGATGTCGACCGCCGAGGCCGTGGGTGTGGCCTCCTCCATCGCCCTCGACGCCGCCTGGTTCCCCGAGCGGCACGACCCCGCGGCCCTGCTCCCCGGCTACCTCCTCGGCGTGGTGCTTAAGGACGACCCCAAGGACCGCGGGCGCCTGCTCGCGTATTGGGACGGCGCCGTTCGCCGCCGGGCCGACCCCGCCGGTGCCCACCCGCAGGCGGAGCTGTGGCGGCGGCTGCACACGATGCGGCGGGTGCTCGAGGAGGGTTGAGCGGATGCTCGAAGAGGGGTGAGCGGAGGTCGGGGCGCGCGCCGCGCCGGGCCCGCAGAGCTCAGTCCGCAGCGCTGAGCCCGCAGCGGGGTAGGCTCCGTGCACCACCCGGAGCTTCGACTTGAGCGCCCGCATCATCCCCGTCGATCCCTTTGACTTCGTCGTCTTCGGCGGTACCGGTGACCTCGCTCGTCGCAAGCTCCTGCCGGCCCTCTTCCAACGGATGGTCGATGGACAGATCTTGGAGGGCAGCCGGATCGTCGCCGCCAGCCGAGATCCGCATGACGACGCCGGCTATCGCCAGATCGTGCGGGCGGCGCTGGAGGCGGGGGTGCCGGCAGAGCAGCGGCCGCCGGCGGAGGTCGAGCGCTTCCTCGCCGCCTGCTCGCATGTGGAGGTCGACGCCGAGTCGGAGGAGGGCTGGCCGGCGCTGGTGGAGCGCCTCGCCGACCGGGAAGGGGTCGTGCGCTGCTTCTACCTCGCTGTGGCGCCGCGCTTCTTCGGCCTCATCTGCGAGCGGGTGGGGGCAGCCGGCCTCGTGACCCCCCTCTCCCGGGTGGTGATCGAGAAGCCGGTGGGCCGAGACCTCGAGAGCGCCCGCGCCGTCAATCAAGCGGTGGGCGCCGTCTTCGCCGAGCGGCAGGTCTTCCGCATCGACCACTACCTCGGCAAGGAGACCGTCCAGAACCTGATGGCCCTCCGCTTCGCCAACGCCCTCTACGAGCCCCTCTGGAACGCCGCCCACATCGATCACGTGCAGATCACGGTGGCAGAGTCAATCGGGGTCGGCGGTCGGGTCGGCTACTACGAGAACGCGGGCGCGCTCCGAGACATGGTGCAGAACCACATGCTGCAGCTCCTCTGCCTCGTCGCGATGGAGCCCCCCGAGTCCTACGACGCCGACTCTCTCCGCGACGAGAAGCTGAAGGTGCTCAAGGCGCTCCGCCCCATCACCAGCGACAACGCAGCCCAGCGCACCGTCCGCGGCCAGTACATCGGCCTCCGGACCGAGTCCTCCCGGGTGCCCTCCTACGCCGAGGAGGCCGGGGTGGCCCACTCCCGGACCGAGACCTTCGTGGCCCTCAAGGTCGAGGTCGCCAATTGGCGCTGGGCCGGGGTCCCCTTCTACCTCCGCACCGGCAAGCGGCTGCCGACGCGGGTCTCCGAGATCGTGGTCCACTTCCGGCCGATCCCCCACAGCATCTTCCCGGCGGGCTCGGGGGCCATCCAGTCGAACAAGCTGGTCATCCGCCTGCAGCCCGACGAGGGGGTCAAGCAGTGGCTGATGATCAAGGACCCCGGCCCCGGCGGGATGCGGCTCCGCTACGTCCCGCTCGACATGAGCTTCGCCGAGTCCTTCGGCGTGCGCTCGGTGGACGCCTACGAGCGCCTGCTGATGGACGTCATCCGCGGCAACCAGACCCTCTTCATGCGCGGGGACGAGGTCGAGGCCGCCTGGCGCTGGATCGATCCCATCCTGTCGGCCTGGGAGCAGGATGGCACCAGCCCGCACGCTTACACCGCCGGCACCTGGGGCCCCGCCCGCTCGGTGGGGCTGCTCGAGCGAGACGACCGCAGCTGGCACGAGGACACGGTCTGATGCCCCTGAACCCCGTGCTCATCCGCGTGACGGAGCGCCTCCGCGAGCGCTCCCGCGCGTCCCGCGCCGCCTACCTCGCGCGCATGAGGGCCGCGGCCTCCGACCGCCCCCCGCGTACCCGCCTCGCCTGCGGCAACCTCGCCCATGGCTTCGCGGCCTGCGGCGAGCCCGACAAGGCGCGCCTCTCCGAGGGGGTGGCGCCGAACCTCGGCATCGTCACCGCCTACAACGACATGCTCTCCGCCCACCAGCCCTTCGAGGGCTACCCCGCCCTGCTCCGCGCGGCGGCCCGAGCGGCGGGGGGCAGCGCCCAGGTGGCGGGTGGCGTGCCGGCGATGTGTGATGGCGTGACCCAGGGACAGGCCGGGATGGAGCTCTCCCTGTTCTCTCGCGACCTGATCGCGATGTCGACCGCGGTGGCCCTGTCTCACCAGATGTTCGACGGCGCGCTCTACCTCGGGGTCTGCGACAAGATCGTGCCCGGGCTGCTGATCGGGGCCCTGCGCTTCGGCCACCTGCCCGGCCTGTTCGTGCCCGCGGGCCCGATGCCGAGCGGGATCTCGAATGACCAGAAGTCAGCCGTGCGCAAGCGCTTCGCCGACGGGAAGGCCGGCCGGGACGAGCTCCTCGCCGCCGAGGCCGCCTCGTACCACGCGCCGGGCACCTGCACCTTTTATGGCACGGCCAATTCCAATCAGATGCTGATGGAGCTGATGGGCCTCCACCTCCCCGGCGGCACCTTCGTCGCCCCGGGGACGCCCCTGCGCCGGGCGCTGACCGAGGCCGCGGCGGCGCGGCTGGTGGCGATGTGCGGCGACCCCGACTCCCGCCCCATCGGTGAGATCGTCGATGAGCGCTGTATCGTGAACGCGGTGGTCGGGCTCCTGGCCACGGGCGGCTCGACCAACCACGCCCTCCACCTCCCCGCCATCGCCCGCGCGGCGGGGATCCGGCTCGACTGGGACGACCTCTCCGCCCTGTCGGCGGTGGTGCCGCTGCTGGCGCGGGTCTATCCAAACGGCTCCGCCGACGTCAACGCGCTGCGGGACGCCGGCGGGCTCGGCTTCCTCATCGGGGAGCTGCTCGACGCCGGCCTCCTGCACGAGGACGTCGAGACGGTCGCGGGGAGGGGCCTCTCGCGGTATCGGGTCGAGGCCTCGGTGGACGCCGCGGGGGCCCTGAGCTGGGCGGCCTCGGTGGCCGACTCGGGCGATCGGAGCGTGCTGCGGGGCGCCGCCCAGCCCTTCGAGGCCGACGGTGGGCTCAAGCTCGTCGAGGGGCCGCTCGGGCGGGCGGTGATCAAGACCTCCGCCGTGCCGGCCGACCGGCGGCGGGTGAGCGCGCCGGCGCGGGTATTCTCGAGCCAGGAGGCGGTGATCGCGGCCTTCAAGGCCGGTGAGCTCGACCGTGACGTCATCGTCGTCCTGCGCTTCCAAGGGCCCCGCGCCAACGGCATGCCGGAGCTCCACAGCCTCACACCGGCGCTGAGCGTCCTCCAGGATCGGGGCCACAGGGTCGCGCTCGTCACCGACGGGCGGATGTCGGGGGCCTCTGGCAAGGTGCCGGCGGCGATCCACTGCTCCCCCGAGGCCCTGCTCGGCGGCGGCATCGGCAAGGTCCGGGACGGCGACTGGATCCAGCTCGACGCGGATGGGGGCCGGCTCGACGTCCTCGTCGAGGCCGCTGAGTGGGAGGCCCGCGCGCTGGCCACCGCCGATACCTCCGCCAATGACTGGGGCGTGGGGCGAGAGCTCCTCCGCCCGCTCCGCGGCCTCGCCGCCCCCGCCGAGCAGGGCGGCGGCGTGCTGCGCTTCGAGGTTGAACATTTCGAGGGTCAACAACTCGAGGGTGAAGGATGAGCCCCGTCATCGAGTCCGGCCCCTCCCAGGCCGAGCGCCTCCTCCCCCTCCTCGGCCTCGGCGCGGTCGTGCCGGTGCTGGTGCTCGACGATCCGGGGCGGGCGGTCGACCTCGCGCACGCCCTCGTCGCCGGCGGCCTGCCCACCCTCGAGGTCACCCTCCGTACGGCGGCGGCCTTGGCGGCGGTGCGGCGCATTCGCGACGAGGTGCCGGGCGCCCGGGTCGGGACCGGCACGGTGCTCAGCCGCGACGACCTCTCCCGGAGCATGGACGCCGGCGCGATCTTCGCGGTCTCTCCCGGCGCCACCCCCGCCCTCCTCGACGCCGCGCTGGGGGCGACGATCCCCTTGTTGCCCGGCGCCGCCACGGCCTCGGAGGCGATGGTGCTCCTCTCGCGCGGTTTCTCCTTCCTCAAGTTCTTTCCGGCGGTGCCGGCGGGCGGAGTGGCCTATTTGCGGTCACTCGGCGGCCCCCTGCCAGCCCTTCGCTTCTGTCCGACCGGGGGGATCGGGCTCAACGAGGCGCGGGAATTTCTCGCGCTGCCCAGCGTCGTCTGTGTCGGTGGCTCCTGGGTGGCGCCGCCCGAAGCCGTGCGCGCCGGTGACTGGGCGCGGGTCACCGCCCTCGCACGAGAGGCGGCGGCGCTCCGTCCTATCGGAGGGAGCGGATCAGCCGGGCCGTGAGCTGATCGACGAGCAGGTCAGGGGCCGAGGCCTCCAGGGCCTCTGGGCTTCCGAAGCCGGTGCGGACGCCGATGGTGATGAGCTCCGGGGCGCTCGGGCCGAGGCGGGCGTGCCCGCGGCGAGCGGAGCGGATGTCGGACTCGGTGTCTCCGATCACCACGACCCGCTTCGGCTGCAGGCTCCGCCGGGCGGCGCCGCGGAGGGCGACGCCGAAGAGGCCGGAGCGGTCGGGGGCGTCCCCGCCGAAGCCGCTGATCGTGGGCGAGAAGCGAGACCAGAGTGAGAAGTGTTCAAGCTTGATCCTGGCGCCTTCGGGCCAGTTGCCCGTGATGAGCCCGACCGGCTCTTCGACGGGGATGGCCCCGAGGGCCTCGTGGACCCCTCCGCAGACCCCGCCCCGAGCCAGGGGGATGTTGCGCTGCAGCGCCCGCACATACGTGGCCCGGAAGCGACCGAGCCGCCGCGCGTCGGGGTGAATGCCGATGTGGTGCAGGGCCGTGCTCACGATGACGGGATCGACGGCGCCTGCGAAGTCGAAGCGGTCGAAGAGGTCGATGCGCCCGAAGAGCCTGCGGGAGGCCTCGACCATTGAGGCCCGACCGACCCCGCCGGTGCGGATCAAGGTGCCGTCGATGTCGAAGAGGAAGAGGGTCAAGCGGGCTCCCAGGGGGAGGTGTCTCGGAGCAGCGCGGCCACCCGCGCGGTGAGGACCGGGTCGAGGGGCCGCCCCTCGGCGTGACGGGCGCGCAGCTCGGTGCTGCTGAGCTCGGGGAAGTCGACGCCCTCGTAGCCGGGAGGGCGGGGGTGTCCGGCGCGCCCGACCGTGATCGGATTGTAGCGGGCCACGATGCCCGCCCAGTCGCGCCAGAGGTGGACGTCATCGAGCACGTCGGCCCCGACCACGAGCCGGAAGCTGTGCTCGGGGTGGCGGAGGGAGAGGGCGTCGAGCGTCTCTCGGGTGAAGGAGGGCACCGGCAGCTCCGCCTCGATGCGGCTCACCCGTACGCCGGGACCGATGTCCTCGGCCAGGGCCTCGCACCAGCGGTGGCGGAGGGCGAAGTCAGCGAGGCGCTTGTTCTGGAGCGCCTCGAAGGCGTGCCGATACACCGGCACCAGCCAGACCTCCTCGGCCTGCCCCGTCCACAGCAGCCAGGAGGCGACCATCGCGTGGGCGACGTGGGGAGGGTTGAAGCTCCCGCCATAGACCGCGACCCGCATGACTCGACCTCGCTTGGAGGGCGGCTCTATCCCGAGCGCTCGCTCGATGAGGGCGCGCCGCGCGTGTTACCGGGGCGCCTCTCCAGGGGCCCGCTGTTGACGCCCGCATCCCACGCTCCAACGCCCTTCGACGCGGTCGCGGTCGCGGCCTCGGCGCAGGCGGCGCAGGTCCGCTCCCGGGAGCTCCCGATCGGGGTCTTTGACTCCGGCATCGGCGGGCTCACGGTGCTGCGGGCGCTGCGGTCCGCCCTTCCCGACGAGCACCTGCTCTACCTCGGTGACACCGCCCGGGTCCCCTACGGCACCCGCTCCCCCGAGACGGTCCTCCGGTACAGCCAGCGCGTGGCCGGCCACCTCTATGGCCGAGGCATCAAGGCCCTCGTCATCGCCTGCAACACCGCCACCACCTACGGCCTCGCGGCCCTCCAGCAGGCGGGCGCGGAGCGCGGGGTGCCGGTCATCGGCGTGATCGAGCCCGGCGTGGAGCGGGCCCTCGCCCTCACGAAGAGCGGCCACGTCGGGGTCATCGGCACCGAGGGCACCGTGCGGGGCGGCGTCTACACGGCCGAGCTCCGGGCGCGGCGCCCGTCCGTGCAGGTCTCTTCTGTGGCCTGCCCGCTCTTCGTGGCCCTGGCCGAAGAGGGCTGGCTGCGCGGCGAGGTCGTGCGGCTCGTGGCGGAGCGGTACCTCGAGCGCCTGCGCGGTGGCCCCGACACCCTCGTGCTTGGCTGCACGCACTATCCGCTGCTGGCCGAGGTCATCGCCGAGGTGCTCCCCGGGGTCACCCTGGTTGACTCCGCCGACGCGGTGGCCGCCGCGACCGCTCGCCTGCTCGCCGCCGAGGGCCTCTTGCGGGGCGCGGGGCCGGGTCAGGCGACCTTCCTGGTCACCGACAACCTGGAGCGCTTCCTGCTCACCGGCGAGATCTTCCTCGGCGCTCGCCCGGAGCCCGCCGAGCAGGTCGACATCTCCGACGAAGACGGCCTCGCCTTCGCCCCGCGACGCCGCGCCCCCGAGGGTGGCGCGGTCCACTGGGCGGCGACGGCGCTCGAGGAAACGAGGTAGAAGCAACCCGTGATCCGCCTGTACCATGTGAGCAAGCTCTACGGCGAACAGCCGGCGTTGAACGACGTGACGCTGCACATCGACAAGGGGGAGTTCGTCTATGTCACCGGGCCCTCGGGCGCGGGGAAGTCCACCCTGCTCAAGATGCTGTATGGCGCGGTCCGGCCGACCTCGGGGAAGATGCTGGTGGGCGGGCTCGACATGTCCCGCCTGCAGGGGGGGCAGCTCCCCTCGCTGCGCCGAAACATGGGGATCGTGTTCCAGGACTTCAAGCTGATCCCTCAGCAGACCGTCGCGGACAACGTCGGCCTCGCCCTCGAGGTCCTCGGCGCGCCGCGAGAGAACATCACCCGCAGGGTGGCCGCCGTGCTCGGCATCGTCGGCCTTCGCGGGCGCGGTGGAGAGCTGCCGCTCACCCTCTCGGGCGGAGAGCAGCAGCGGGTGGCGATGGCGCGCGCGATCGTGAACGATCCCTCGATCCTCCTCGCTGATGAGCCCACGGGGAACCTCGACGGCGCGATGGCGATCGAGGTGATGGAGATCCTGCAGGCCATCAACCTCCGCGGCACCACGGTGCTCGTCGCCACGCACGACACCGGCTTGATGCAGCGTTTCCCGTACCGGGTCCTCCGCTTTCGGGCGGGCCGCTGCGCCGAGGGCGGTGGATGAGCACGCTGCCGCACATCATTCGGCGCGCGCGGCGGTCCCTTTGGGATAACGCCTATTTGAACGCCGTTTCAACGGGGGTGATCGGGGCGGCGCTCCTCCTCGTGGGGGTCTACCTCACTGTTCAGTACAACTTGAACACCATCGTGCAGACGTGGGGCAGCGACGTCCACGTCAGCGCGTACTTCCAGCCGGAGGTCTCTCAGGAGCGCCGCTTCGCGCTGCGGGACAAGCTCGCGCATGATCCAAAGGTGTCGGCGGTGCGCTACACCTCCGAGGAGGACGCCCGCGCCTGGCTGATCGGTGAGGTAGAGGGCCTCGAGGGCGTGCTCGAAGAGCTCGGCCCCGGCGTCCTGCCGGCCTCGCTCGAGATCACGCTGGCCGCCGGGATGGCCGAGCCCGCCGAGGTCCAGCGCTGGGCCGAGGCGCTCGTCGGCCCCGACTTCACCGACATCGACTACGGTCAGGAGTGGATCGAGCGCTTCAACGCCTTCCTGTCGCTCCTCCGCATGCTCGGCGGGCTGCTCGGCTTCCTCATCTTGATGGCGGCGCTGTTCATCGTGACGAACACCGTCTATCTGGTCGTCTACAATCGTCGAGAGGAGCTCGAGGTGCAGAAGCTGGTCGGCGCGACCACCACCTACGTCACGGGCCCCTTCTTGATCGAGGGCTTCATCCACGGCCTCGTGGGCTCGATCATCGCCATCGGGAGTCTGTGGACCGTCCACAAGCTGCTGGTGCTCCGCCTCCAGGAGGTGCTGGAGCTGGAGGTCGCCGGTGAGCTCCACTTCCTCCCGGGGAGCTGGCTGCTCACGCTGGGCGCGGCGGGCCTCGCGCTCGGCGTCGGGGCCTCGCTCGTCGCCGTGCAGCGCTTCCTGGCGAAGGCGCCATGAGCGCGGCGGCGACCGTGGCCCTCCTCTGGCTCCTCGGCGGGGCGGCCACCCGGGGTCAGCCGGCGCCGGTCAGCCCCCTCCGCTTCAGCGACGCCGCCCCGGACCCCTCCGGCCTGGAGCGGCGCCTGGACGAAGAGAGCAGCGTGCTCGACGCCTTGGGCGACGTCGACCAGCGGCTCATCGAGGTCGAGGCGCGGCTGCTCGACATCGAGGCCCAGGTGACGACCCTCGAGGAGAGCCGCCGCCGCCACGAGGAGGCCCTGCGGGCCGCGGAGGCGCGGACCGATCGCCAGCGCGGTGAGCTCGCGGTCAGGGTGAACCTGCTCTATCGCCTGCACAAACGGGGGCTCGCTCGGGCCGTCTTCGGCGCGCAAGACCCCACGGCCCTCCGGCGGCAGTCCGTCTACCTGCTGGCGGTGGTGCGGGCCGGAGCGGACCAGATCAGCGCCTTTCGGGCGACGCTGGCCGAGAAGAAGGAGGCGCTCTCCCTCTTCGAGCGAGACGCCGCTGCGATCTCGGCGCTGCGGGCCGAGCTTCAGCTCCAGGAGGCCTCCCTCCGCGACGAGCGCGCCCGTCGCCTCGAGGTCCTCGGCCGCCTGCGCAGCCAGCGGAGCCTCGCCGTGCAGGCCTACGGAGAGCTCGGCGTGAGCCGCAGTCAGCTCGGCCACAGCCTCAGCCGCTCACCGGGCGAGGTCGTGTCGGCGCCCGTCGATCCCAGCGTCGGGGCCGGCTTCCGCGACCGCTACGGCAAGCTCTCCTGGCCCGTGAGCGGCCGCCTGACGAGCCGCTTCGGCCGTCAGGTGAACCCGCGCACGGGGGCGATGGAGGACCACACCGGGATCGGCATCTCCGCCGACTATGGTGTGCCCGTGCGGGTCGTGCACGAGGGGGTCGTGCGCCTCGCCGACTACGTGCGCGGATATGGACAGTCGGTCGCGGTGCAGCACGGGGACTACACCACCGTCTATGCGCACCTCAACAGCATCCGGGTGCGCCAGGGCGCGGCCGTGGGCAAGGGCGACGTCATCGGCCTCGTCGGCAACACCGGCCTCACCGACGACGAGGGCTACGTGCTCGGCTTCGAGGTGCTCTACAATGGCACCCGCCAGGACCCCCTCTCCTGGCTGTCCACCCCCTGACCCGCAACACCCCGAGCGGAGGCCGCCGCGGGGATGGAGCCCGAATGGCCTCGGTCGCCCGCGCCTTCCTCCTGGTCGGGACGACGATGGTCGGCGGCCTCAGCCTCGGCCTTGTGCTCGGGCGGGCGGCCCAGGCCGAGGGGGCCAGCCCCTACGCGGGCCTCGACACGCTGGCGCGGGTCTGGACCACCATCTCGAACAGCTACGTCGACCCCATCTCTCCGGCCACGCTGAGCGAGGGGGCCATCCGGGGGATGGTGGCGGAGCTCGATCCGCACTCTCGCTTCCACAGCGCCGAAGAGTACGCTGCCCTGGCCAAGTCCATCGAGCGCAGCCGGATGAGCATCGGCGTCGAGCTCCGGCTCGAAGGGGCGGTGGTTCAGATCAGCCGGGTGGTGCCAGGGGGCCCAGCGGCCCTGGCGGGGGTCGAGGTGGGAGACCACATCCTCACGGTCAACGGGCTGGTCGTCGAGGGGCAGAGCGCGGAGGCGGTCGCCGCCTTGCTCGAAGGGGAGCGCGGCGAGGCGGTCCTGCTCGGCCTCGAGCGGCAGGGCCGGCGCTCTCAGCGCTCGGTGCCCCGCGATGAGGTGCTCGACGTCGAGGTCGACGCCACCCTCCTCGAGCGTGGTTACGGCCTGCTGCGCATCCACGCCTTCCACCGGCGGGTGGGGGCCGACGTCGGGCTGGCGCTCGATCGCCTCCAGCGAGAGGGCGGGCCGCTCCAGGGCCTGATCGTCGACCTGCGGGGCAACCCCGGCGGGCTCATGGACGAGGCCGTGCTCACGGTCGACCACTTCCTCCCCGAGGGGCCCCTCGTCGAGACCCGTGGCCGCGACGGGATCGTGAGCGGCCACGACCGCAGCACCACCACGCCCGATGACCTCCGCTGCCGGCTGGTCGTGCTCATCGACGGCGGCACGGCGAGCGCGGCGGAGGTGGTGGCGGGCTCGCTCCAAGACCTGGGTCGGGCCACCCTCATCGGTGAGCGCTCCTACGGGAAGGGCTCGGTGCAGCAGATCTACGAGCTTGAAGACGGCTCGGCCCTCCGGCTCACCAAGGCGCGCTACACGCTGCCGAGCGGCCGCTTCATCGGTGACCACCGGGGCCTCGATCCCGACCTCGTGGTGCCGATGCCCCGGCTCCGCAGCCCGGCTGTGGAGCGCCTGCGCGGCGAGCTCGCGGCCCTCCCCATCGCCGAGGCCGAGCGTGCCCGCCTCATCGCCGAGCTCGACACCATCGGCGGGGAGGGCGTCGCCGCGCCCATCCCCAGCGGCGGTGAGCTCTCCCTGCGCCTCACCGAGGACCCGCCCCTCGCCGCGGCCTGGGCGCGCCTGCGAAGCCCGCGGTGAGGCGCGCGCTCCTCGTGCTGGGGCTGATCCTCGTCGGCCTCGGCGGGCTCTGGGGCCTCCCCTACCTGCTCGCCGGGCTGCTGCGGCGGGAGACCCCGTCCGGCCCTATCGGGGGACACGCGGTCGACGACGAGACCCTCGCGCGGGTCGACCGCCTCGTCGTGGACAACCTGCGCGCGCAGGGCCTGTCGGAGCCGGCGGCGGCGTCGGAGTCGGCGGGGCTGCGCCGCCGGGTCTATATGGTGCCGATTGGGGTCGAGCCTGCCCAGGTCGGTCAGCGCCTGCGGGCGGCGGCGGCGGCGGAGGGGGTGGAGGCCTACGCGAGCCCGGTCGATGGCCTCGACGTCGAGCTGCGGGTGTACGCCGGCGCCGCGCTCCGCTATCACCTCGTGCTGGTGCCCACCCTCGCCGCCGACCCCGTCGCTCCGCCAGAGCCCACGCTGCGTATGCGTCCCCAGCTCGCGATCGTGGTCCGGGGCCTCGGCTACGCCGACGCCAGCCGCTTGCTGGAGCTGCCGATCCCGCTCAGCGTCTGCGTGGAGGCCTACAGCCCCTTCGCCCTCCGGACCGCCTTCGACGCCACCCGCCGCTGGCACGAGGTGCTGGTCGAGCTGCCCCCCCAGGAGGCCGGCGCGGTGGGCGCTCGGGTGGGGGAGGCCTTCCGCGCGGTGCCCTTCGCCTCCGGCGTGCTGGGGCTCGCCGCGCCCGCCGCGGACGCCGGGCTGCCGGCGGCCTCGATCGTCGTGCTCAACGGGCGCGCCGCGCCGAGGCCGCCGCCCGGGGCCCGCTACACGCTCGTGCCCGCCCAGGGGAGCTCCCGCCTCGGCGCCGCTCAGGCGCTCCTCCGGGCCCGCCACCTCGCGCTTCAGCGGGGCGTCGCCACCGTCGTGCTCGACGCCCTGGACCCCGACATCGTCCCCGCGCTGCGCTGGGCCCTCCGGGCCGACCAGGACGGCTACCGCCTCGTCCTCGCCTCCGAGGCGGCGCGCTCGGCCGACGTCCGGGGCGTCCCCCCGGTGATCACGGCGGTCGGGGGCTGAGGGCGCGGTCCGCCTCCACGGCCTCGGTCCGCCCGCGCAACGATTGTATGGCACGCCTGCCGGGAGGGGCGGAGCCGATGTATGAGGGGGCAAGGAAGGTGAGCATGCGCCCGAACGTCGCCCCAGTCCGCCGCGTCCCGACCGTCGCTCGTCTCTCTGGCTTGATCCCCGTGGTGCTCTGCGGCCCCGCGATCGGGCTGATGGTCGGCTGTCAGAGCGACAACAGCATCAAGCGGGTGAATCAGCCCCCCGAGGTGGTGATCGAGGCGCCGGGGCCCGACGAGACCTTCCGCCAGGGGCTCTCGCTGATCTCGCTGCAAGGTCGGGTCTCCGACACCTATGACCACCCCGAAGACCTCGAGGTCTCCTGGGCGCTCGACGATGCGGCCTCCTTTACGGCGATCGTCGATCCCGAAGGCGGCGTGGCCCTCGAGGTCGACCCCGTCGAGCTCAGCCTCGGCAGCCACATCGCCCGCCTGACCGCGATTGACTCCGATGGTGACAGCGCCTTCGCCGAGGTCGCCTTCACCGTGGGCGGCCCGCTCGGCGCGCCGGTGGTCGAGATCACCGCCCCCGCAGACGGCAGCTCCTACCTCCTCGGTGAGACCATCACCTTCACGGGGCTGGCCAGCGACACCACCACCCCCGCCGAGGGCCTGCTCTTCGATTGGTCCTCTGACCTCGACGGCCCGTTGACGGGCGCGATCACCGGGGGAGGGGAGTCCGCCCTCATCACCGGCGACCTCACCGAGGGTCTGCATCAGATCATGCTCTCCGTCACCGACGCCGACGGTGAGGTGGGCCAGGACTTGGTGATGGTCGAGGTGAAGATCGAGAACATCGACATCACGCCCACGCCCCCCGAGCCCGGTGATCTCATCTTCTCCGAGGTGATGGTCAACCCGAGCACCGCCGCCGCCAAGGATGAAGACGGGGAGTGGGTCGAGCTCTACAACACCTCCGGCCGAGTCCTCGACGTCCAGGGTTACGCCTTCCACGACGACGGCGCCGACTCCTGGACCTTCGACGCCTCCTTGACCGTCGAGCCTCACGGCTTCCTCGTGCTCTGCGCCAACATGGACCCGGTCAAGAACGGCGGCGTCGCCTGTGACGGCTGGTTCTACCGCAACCCCTTCGGGGAGCAGCCCACCGACGGGCTCGGCCATGGCAGCGGCATCGCCATCGCCAACAACGATGACGAGCTCGAGCTCACCAGCCCCGACGGCACCGACATCGACATCTTCGACTACGACGACACCGACTCTGACCCCATCGAGTCCGACCGCAGCTTCGGCCTCGACCCCGGGCGCATGACCGGCGAGCTCAACGACAACATCGACAACTGGTGCGTGCAGGTCACGATCCTCGACGGCGCCGTCGATGCGGGCACGCCAGGCTTCGACAACGATCCCTGCTTCGAGTAGGGGGCGCGGGGCGCTTGGAGTAAGGGGAGTCGGGCGCTTCGAGTAAGGGGCGCGGGGCGCTTGGAGTAAGGGGCGCCGGCCGCGAGGCGCTCACTCCGCCGGGAAGGGGTACCAGCCGACCGCGTCCACCGCCGAGCGGTCACGGCCGAGGCCGCCGACGATGACGACGCCGATCTCGGGATCCACGGCGGTCATCGGCATCGCGGAGGCCGCCTCCAGGTCTCCAGAGGGATCGCTGACGTCGCAGGGGCTGAGGGCCGTGGCGCCGATGAGGGGGTCGTAGATCTCGGCGCAGGCGAGGGCGTCATCACCGGTGGGGTAGGGGCCCATGTTGGTGGAGACCCCGCCCACGAGCAGCACGGTGCCATCGGGGAGGGGGACGGCGGCGTGGAGGGCCCGCGCCGCGCCGAGCACGGGCGCGGCCGTCCAGGCTGCGCCGTCCCATAGCCAGGCCTCGTCTCTCGGCGGCGCCGCGTCGGCGAAGCCGATCACGGCGACGTCGGAGGTGCCGTCGAAGACCGTCCCGGTCGAGGGGAGGCCGCCGGTCAGCAGCACCTGTTCGTCGGGGAGAGCGGTGAGCTGGTGGTGCACGAGGCCCCCGCTCGGGAGCGGGATCCCGTCGAGCAGGTCGCCCGCGGCGTTGATGACGTCGCAGGCGTCGTTGACCACGACGTTGATGATCACGCAGTCGGTGTCACCGGTCCCGCAGAGCTCACCATCGGACTCCCTCACCGCCGGGCCGCTCTGGGCGCCACCGCAGAAGACCACGTTCTCCAGCGCGTCGCGGGCCCCTGCGTGCATCGCGAGCCCGCTCGCCGCGGCCCCCGCGACGAGCTCCTGAGAGGGGACGCTCGGGTCGATCACCTCGAAGGTGTCTCGCACCTCGAGGGAGAAGCCGCGCGTGGTGGGGATCCAACCGCCGCCGACGATCAGCCGCCCGCGGGCGTCCTCGACGGCGACGTGGAAGAAGCGCTTGCCTCGCATCTTCACGTCGTCCCCGCCTTCAGCGAGCGAGGCGCCGGTGTCAGAGGCGGGGTCCCACACGATGATCTGGTCGGTGGCGCCATCATCCCCGTCGGTCCAGGTGGGGGCCCCGCCAATGACCAGCACCTTGCCGGCCAAGGCGGAGCTGCCGGCGACGAGGTTGGCGGTGATGCCGACGTGGCCGAGCTCGGAGGAGGATCCGGTGCGCGCGGGAAGGGTGCCGGCGGGCTCCCAGGTGGCGTCTGCGGTCGGGTTGAGGAAGTTCAGGCGCCAGACGTCGTCGCTGCCGGACTCGTAGCTGCGCGGGTTGTTCGAGCTGCCGCCCATCAACAAGAAGCCGCCCCGTCCGTCCGCGACGAGCGCGCCGCCCGCCCGAGGCTCGGGCAGCGTGGGCAGCCAGTTCATCTGGCCGATCCGGCCGATGATCATGTGGGTCTCGATCTTGTCTTCGCTCAGGTCGAAGGGGCCCGCCCGCCCGACGAGGATCGGCGCGCCTCCTGCGTCCGTGCCCTGCAAGATGAGGGTGGCCCCGGCGACGGCGGGCAGGTCGGTGGCCGCGGCGCCCTCGGAGAGGGCGTTGAAGGTTCCGACCTCCACCTTCGTGCCGTCTTCGAGCTCGAACCAGACGTGCAGGCTGGCGACATCGGAGAAGAGGCTCATGTCGTTGAGCGGCGGGATCAGCGTGACGTCGAGGCTGTAGCTCGCGCCCACGACCTCGACGGTGCCGCCGTCGCCGGTGTCGCCGATCGGGGCCGTCTCCGGCTTGCAGGCGGTGAGCAGGGCCCCGAGCGCGAGGGCTGCGAGGGCAGGACCCGCTGGGGCTGGGCAGGCGAGGTTCGCGCCCGGCCCCTGGCGGGCGAGGCGGGTGGGCCAGTTCGCGATCATGGGCGGAGGGTAGAGGATGAGGCCAGGGCCTGTCAAGCGAAGGGGTTTGACCCTGGGCCCCGGCTCTGCGACGATGGGGCGGTGCTGCTCCGATCGCCCCTCCTCGACCGCCGCGCCGACCTCGGACACGGCTTCACCACCCGGCAGGACACGGCGGGGCGCCCCCTCGATCTGGGCCCCGGGGCGTCGCCTGGGGTCTGGGCCGGGGTGGCCGAGGCGGCGGGCCTCCCTGGCGCCCCCGTCGCGCTCGTCTCTCAGGTCCACGGGCGGGTGGTCTGGGAGGTCGAGGTCCCAGGGCTCGCCGGAGAGGGCGACGCCCTCATCACCGAGCGCCCAGATCTGCTGCTCGCCGTGCGGATCGCCGACTGTGTGCCCGTGCTCCTCGCCGGTCCGGGCGTGGTCGCCGCCGTGCACGCCGGATGGCGCGGGGTCGCCGCAGGGGTGATCGCCGCCACGCTGGACCGGCTCGGCGCACGGGGGCCCTTCGTGGCGGTGATCGGGCCGTCGATCGGGGTCGAGCGCTACGAGGTGGGAGAGGAGGTCATCGCCGGCATCGTGTCCGCCGGGGTGCCCGAGGCGATCTGCTGCCGGCGCGACCTCGGGCCTCGCCCGCACGCCGCCGTCGCCGCGGCGGCGGCCTGGCAGCTCCGTCAGGGCGGCGTGAACGTCGTTGATCAGCTCCCCTACTGCACCGCCGCCGATCCTTCGCGCTTCTTCAGCTTCCGTCGTGACGGGGCCGGCCAGGGGAGGTTGGCGGCGGTCATCGGCCGGCGGGCGACCCGATGAGGGTAGGACTCCTCGGCCTGGCCGGCCTCCTGGCGCTCACCGGCCTCGGCGCCGGCTGCGGAGGGTCCGCCCACGCCGACCTCCAGCGCTCGTTGGCGGCCTGGGAGGAGGGCAAGGCCCGGCTCGCCGAGCACGACCCCGCGGGGGCTCGCGCCGCGTTCAGCCGCGCGCAGGCGATCGATCCGAGCAGCCCGGCCCTGGTCGCCTGGGAGGTGGAGGCGGTCATGGCCGCCGGCGAGCCGGGGGAGGCGCTGGGCTTGCTCGACGCGGGCCTCGATCGGTTCCCCGCGGACCGCACCCTCCGGTACAACCGCGCGGCGCTACGGGCCCGGGGCGCGGACCTCGAGGGGGCCGCGACCGACCTCCGGCTCCTCTACGATGCGCACCAGATCGATCCCTCCGACGTCGCGGAGGATCCAGACTTCGCGCTGCTCGCCTCGGACCCCACCCTCTCCGCGCTGGTCCCGCAGCCCCGGCTGTCGGCCGTGCTGGTCGGCGAAGGTGGCTCGGTCCTCCTCGGAGAGGACGTGGTGGTGCGGATCGTGCTCGACGCTCCCCTCGGCGAGGGGAGGGAGATCGCCCCCCTCCGCGGCCGGATCGATCGAGCCGCCGACACCTTCCGCCTCTCGCGGCTGGTGCTGGATCTCGGCGCCCCGGTCGGCCGCCGGGTCCCTGCCTCGCTCGAGCTCACCTACGTCGCCCTGCGGGCCGGGGATCGGCCGATCGGACCCTGGACCTTTGACGCCGGGCGCGCCACCGCCGCCGCCGGGCCGACGCCCGCCGTGGTCGTGGCCCTCCCCGGCCGGCCCGAGGCGCCGCTCGTCGTCCAGCCCGACGAGCTGCCTCTCCCCATCCTGGACCCCGCCGTCGCCGGTCAGCCCTGGAGCGGAGCGCTCGGCGGCTGGCCGGCGCTGGTGGCCCCGGCCGAGGCGCGGATCGAGCTGGAGGGGGAGGTCCCCGGTCTCGTGCGGGTCGAGCTCCGCCGACAAGGCCAGGCGGTGGTGAGCGGGGTCGCGGCTCCTCCGGGCGCCGCATTGCACGGGCGGGTCACCCGCGGCGGGGAGACCCTGCTCCGCCGCTGACGACCGCCGCCCCGCATCGGCGTTGGACTTACTCCGGGAGCGCCGTGGCGCAGGCCTCCGGGCAGCCGCTCAGCTCGCCGGCGGTGTTGCCGGTGAGGTCATTGCCCGAGCAGTCGTCGATGGTCGCGTTCGAGCAGACCAGGCCGTAGCTGCTGTTGGCGTTGACGTTGTTGTTCTTGAAGGAGCCAGTGGTCGAGGCGAGGTACACGCCCGAGCTCGCGTTGTCGTGGACGGAGAGCCCGTCGATGACGACGTTGGCGTTGTAGGCTGTCATCCCGTAGGAGCTGGCGCCCGAGATCTCCCCGCCGGTGAAGTAGGCGGTCAGGCCCCCCGCGCCCGTCGCGTCGTACAGGTAGATGCCTTCGGAAGGGGTGTTCTCGATGACGAGGTTGGTAGCCTCGAGGGCGGTGGTGACCGAAGAGTAGAAGTACACACCCTGGGCGTAGCCCACGTCCTTGATGCTCACGTCGCTCAGGTAGAAGGCCGGCGTTCCGCCGTAGTTGTAGATCTGCATCGCGGCGTTGTAGCTGAGGTCACTCAGGCAGACGTTCTCGACGCGAATGTCGTTGAGCTCCGCGGTCGGCGCGCCGTCGTAGTTGTAGAAATACATCGGGCTCGGCTGCAGATCGACGAACTCGACCCCGTCCATGCGGATTTGACAGTTGTAGGACATGAAAGCGTAGCCGATGTACTCCGACGAAGCGGTGGACTGGAAGACATCGTCCACGTAGAAGTCGTATTCGTAGGCGTAGGGGCTGCCGCCGGTGAGGGTGGTGTCGGTGATCTCGATCTCGGCGTTCTGGCACTGGATGGCGTAAGGCCCCCCGTCGATCACATTGTCGGAGACCTCGACCTGGCCGGTGCCGTAGGCGTAGACGGCGCTGCCCATGTAGCCCTCCCAGGTGTTGTCGGTGACGGTGCCGTCCATGTTCTGGAGGTAGACACCGTTTACGCCGCGCTGGAAGGTGTTGCCGGAGACGTCGAGCCCTGCCCCATCCGCGCCGAAGACGTCGAAACCTTGCGGTTGGCGGTACTCCCACCGGTAGGTGGTCGTGATGGTGGTGCCGGTGCCGGTGCCGTCGTCGTACTCGTAGCTGTACTCTTGGGTGGTGGGCTGCACCGCCTGACTGTCCACGAAGGTGTTGTCGTAGACCCCGCCGGTGGAGGTGCCCTGGTAGTCGACCACCGAGGCCGACAGCCAGCTCTCCGCACCCGAGGCGGAGAAGGTGTTGCCCGAGGCGACGAGGGAGCCTTGGAAGTTGAGGACGCCGCCGCAGGCGTTGTCGGAGATGGTGGCCCCGCTCACGTTCACCAGCGCTTGGATGCCCGAGATGCCATAGCCGGCGTTCCCGATCACGCTGCCGCCCTGCCAGTCGAGGCTGCCGGAGAGGTGCGCCCAGGCCGTGTAGCGATCGACGTAGCCGCAGCGCTCGCCGGTCTGGTCTTCCACCTCGATGAGCCCGGTGATGTGGGTGTCGAGGACCGTCGCGGCGAGGCCCATCACGTAGGCGCCGTGGCGCCCGTTGTTGGTGAGCGTCAGCCCCTCGACGTACGCGCTGCCGCCGGTCTCGTCGTAGGCCGACAGCAGCATGCCCGCGTCGTTGTAGCCGGTGACCGAGGAGGAGGTGACGTCGATGCTGCCGCTGACGATGTAGAGGCCGACGCCCGGGTAGCCGACGCTGTCCTTGCCCCAGTCGGCGTCGGAGACGTCGGCGGTGAGGGCCGGATCTCCGCTGATTGTCAGGCCCGAGACGGAGACGGGGTCGGGCGTGATGAGGAAGGTGCCGTAGGCCTGGGCGTCGGTGATGACGGAGTCGGTGAGGCTGACCGCGCCGCGGATCACCGCCACGCCGTATGACGACCCGGTGGAGGTGACGCCCGAGGCCGTGAGATCGGACTCATCGCAGTAGATGTTGAGCAGCGAGTTGCTGGTCACCGTGACATCGGTGACGGTGAGGCTGGAGCCAGCTTCGGCGTAGAGGCCGACGCCGTCTGCGTTCTGGGTGTCGTCGTCTTCGGTGGTGCCCTCGGCGCTGCTCGCCGTCACGGTGACGGTGGCGGAGTTCTTGGCCGCGAGCCCGAAGCTGCCGTTGCCGAGGAGGGTCGCCCCGGTGACCGTGGCTGAGCCGCCGTCGATCGAGACGCCGCCGTAGCCGCCGCCGCTGATCGCGACGTCGGAGAGGCTGAGGTCAGAGGCGCCGGCCGCCTCGATGCCCCAGTTGCCCGCGGCGCTGACCTCGATCGCGGAGATCGTGACCCCGCTCGCCGCCGTCACCGCGACGCCGCTGCGGGTGGTCTCGATGCTCATCCCGGAGAGGGAGGCGCCCGCCGCGGTGATGGTGACACCGTCTTCGTTGGTGGGGGCGACGAGCAGGAAGTCAGCGACGCCCGGGCCGACGATCGAGACACCCTTGTCGACCACCACCGCCTCCTCGTGGGCGGCCTCGGCGCAGAGGGTGATCGTGCTGCCCTCGGAGGCCACGGCGATAGCGTCGTTGATCCACTTGTAGCCGCCCTCCCCGTCGACGGTGATGCAGCCCTCTTCGTAGTCACCGCCGCCATCCCCGCCATCGGAGCCGGCGGTGTCATCGCCGCCGCCGCCAGCGCCCTTGTCGGCCCCGCCTGCACAGGCGGCGAGCCCGAGGAGGAGCGCGAGGGCCGCCGAAGGGGCCGGGCTGAGCCGCGCAGCGCTAAGGCCGAGCTTCGAGGGGGTAGACAGGAGGGTGGGGCTCGTTCGGTTCTGCATCGGCGTCTTCAGGCTCCGTCACAAGGTGTACCTGGGAAGGCCGGCGTCCACAACCCCGGTGACCCGGGTTAGGGCGCCGCCCTCGTCTGCCGCGGAGCCCCGATGAGCCAGGAAGCCCACGACCCGTCCCTCCACCTCGATCCTCGCGCCGCGATGTATGCCCGTCTGGAGGCCAAGGACGCGCAGGCCCTCCAGGGTGGGGGCGCCGCGGCCATCGAGAAGCAGCACCAGGCGGGGAAGCTCAGCGCCCGCGAGCGCGTCGGCGCGCTGCTGGACCCGGGCAGCTTCCGCGAGCTCGACCGCTTCGTCACCCATGACTGCCAGGACTTCGGCATGGGCGACAAGAAGGTGCTCGGGGACGGTGTCATCACCGGCTATGGTCGCATCGACGGCCGCCTCGTCTATCTGTTCGCGCAAGACTTCACCGTCTTCGGCGGCTCTCTCTCCGGCGCCTATGCCCGGAAGATCTGCAAGATGATGGACCTCGCCATGAAGAACGGGGCCCCCGTGATCGGCCTCAATGACTCCGGCGGGGCGCGCATCCAGGAGGGGGTGGACAGCCTCGGCGGCTACGCCGACATCTTCTTGCGAAACACGCTCGCGAGCGGGGTGATCCCGCAGCTCTCGGCGATCATGGGCCCCTGCGCCGGTGGAGCGGTCTACAGCCCCGCGATCACCGACTTCATCTGCATGGTCAAGAACACGTCCTTCATGTTCGTGACCGGCCCGGACGTCATCAAGACGGTCACCCACGAGGACGTCTCGAAGGAGACGCTGGGCGGCGCCGAGACCCACACCGCCCTCTCGGGGGTCGCGCACTTCTCGGTGCCCGATGATCGCGCTGCGCTCGCCCTCCTGCGCGAGCTGCTCTCTTACGTTCCGCAGAACAACCTCGGCGAGGCGCCGCCCCGGCCGACCCAGGATCCCGGAGACCGCTCGATCCCGGCCCTCGACAACCTGGTGCCGATGGAGTCGAACAAGCCCTACGACATCAAGGACCTCATCACCGCGGTCTCTGATGAGGGGCGCTTCTTCGAGGTCCAGCCTGACTACGCGGCCAACATCGTCGTCGGCTTCTGCCGGCTCGGCGGTCGGTCGGTTGGCGTGGTGGCCAATCAGCCCGCCCACCTCGCGGGCGTGCTCGACATCGACGCCTCCCTCAAGGGCGCGCGCTTCGTCCGCTTCTGTGACGCCTTCAATATCCCCCTCTGGGTGATTGAGGATGTGCCTGGCTTCCTCCCTGGCGTCGCCCAGGAGCACCATGGGATCATCAAGCACGGCGCGAAGCTGCTCTACGCCTTCTGTGAGGCCACTGTCCCCAAGGTCACCCTCATCACGCGGAAGGCCTACGGGGGAGCCTACTGCGTGATGAACAGCAAGCACATCCGAGCTGACTTCAACTTCGCATGGCCCACCGCCGAGATCGCGGTGATGGGGGCCGAGGGCGCGGTCAACATCATCTTCCGCCGAGAGATCGCCACCGCCGCCGATCCCGTTCAAAAGAAGGAGGAGCTGGTCGCCGAGTACAAGGAGCGCTTCGCCAACCCCTACCGAGCCGCCGAGCTCGGCTACGTGGACGAGGTCATCTTCCCGCGTATGACGCGCGCCCGTCTGGTCGAAGCCTTCGATTCCCTACAGACGAAGCGTGACCAGAACCCGCCGAAGAAGCACGGTAACATCCCCCTCTGACCGATCCCCGAGCGCGGGGTGGCGAGGGCCGCCGGGGCGAAGCTTTGCAGCACCGATACACCGGAGGCGTCCGTGGGTGCGGCCGGCGGCTATGCTTCGCGCCCGGAGGAGACCCCGATGCGCCACGAGCCCGCCCCGCGACGCCTGATCCCGCTGCTTTCCATGGTCGTCGCGACGGGGCTCTTCGCCTGCTCCGGCGACAAGGGCGGCGGAGGAGACGGCCCGGTCGACGCCGACGGGGATGGTTACACCTCGGACGTCGACTGCGACGACACGAACCCCGAGGTCTACCCCTCCGATGAGGTGTCGGAGCTCTGCGACGGCCTCGACAACGACTGTGATGGGCTGACGGACCTCGAAGACCCCGAGGTGGAGGGCTGGAGCACCTGGTTCATCGACTCCGATGAGGACGGCTACGGAGACCCTGGGCTCACCACCGACGCCTGCACCCAGCCGGAGGCCAGCTCCACCAACGGCGACGACTGTGACGATCGGGACAATCGTGTCTACCCGGGGGCCACGGAGCTGTGTGACGGCGTGGACAATGACTGCGACACGCTGGTCGACACCGACGACGACGAGGTCACCGGCATCAGCACCTGGGGCCCGGACGCCGACGGTGACCACTGGGGAGACCTCACCCAAGCCGTGCGCTCCTGTGAGGAGATCACCGAGGAGGGCTGGGTCGAGAACGCGCTCGACTGCGACGACACCGACGACACGATCCACCCGGAGGCGGACGAGACCTGCGGCGACGACATCGACAGCGACTGTGACGGATCGGACTCTCCCCCTGGCTTCCGCGAGGACAGCGAGGTGGGCTGCGCCCGGGCCTCCTGGGAGGGCGGTGAAGCGGAGGGGCTGGGTGTCTCCATTGTCGGCGGCTTGGACGTCAACGGCGACAACCAGCCCGATCTGGTGCTTGGGAGCGAGGCGGACGCCGCCTGGGTCGTGACCGAGCTGCCGGTCGGCGCGGTGACGGTGGCCGACGGCGCCGCCGTGCTCCGCGGGGAAGCGGGCAGCGGCTTCGGGGCCGCCCTCTGGCTGGGGGACGCCCGCGGGGACGCCGCGGCCGAGCTCCTCGTCGGCGCCGCCGGTGAGGACGCGGCATACCTCTACGAGGGGAGCGGCCTCTCCTCCCTCGGCCTCACCTTCACGGGGGAGGGTGACTTCGGCGCCGCGGTGGTGATCAGCCCCGACCTCAACGGCGACGGGGAGCCCGATCTCCTCTTTGGCGCGCCCGCGCTCGATGGCACAGGCGCGGTCTACGTGGGCCTGAGCCCGCTCTCCAGCACCACGTTCTCGCGGGGGGACGCCTTCACCGTCTCGAGCGAGAGCGGCCTCGGCAGCGCGGTGGCCAGCGTGGGCGACATGGACGGAGACGGCGCCAGCGACACCCTGATCGGCGCCCCCGATCTGGACGGCGTCTACGGGGGCGTGGGCGCCGTGTGGAGCTGCGTGGGGGAGGCCTCCGCCGGCGCCCTCGGATCCTGCCAGCGGTACGGCGGGGAGGCCGAAGGGGACGCGGCGGGCAGCGCGGTCGCCGCGGCCGGGGACATGAACGACGACGGCTACGCCGACGCCATCGTCGGCGCGCCGGGCTCTGACGAAGGGGATGACGACGCGGGGCGGATCTACATCCTCTTCGGGCCGCCCATCGTCAGCGACACCCTCGCCGACGCCGGCGTGGTGGGCGACGGCGGGCGCGCCTTCGGGGCCGCCGGCACCGCGGTGGGCGGGGCAGGGGACTTCAACTACGACGGGTACTCCGACGTGCTCATCGGCCAACCCACCACCGACGGCGGCGCGGGCACCGTCCATGTCCTCTATGGGCCGGTCGTGGGCTCCGTCCCGCTCGACTCCGTCTGCTTCCAGATCGAGGGGGAGGTCGACGACGGTCTCGGCCGGGCCCTGGCGCCCGCCGGCGATATCAACGACGACTTCCGCGCCGATTGGCTGCTCGGGGCCCCCTCGGCCGAGAGCGGGGCGGGCGCGGCCTACCTCTTCCTCGGGAGCTCCTTCTGAGCGGGCCGGACGCGTCTGGTTGAGCGACATGACCGAGCTCCCCTTCAGCCCCGCCACGCTCGCCTGGTTCGAGGCCGCCTTCCCCGGCCCGACCCCCGTGCAGGTGGAGGGCTGGGCGCGCATCGCCGCTGGGGAGCACACGCTGCTCCTCGCGCCCACGGGCAGCGGGAAGACGCTCGCCGCCTTCCTCTCCTGCCTCGATCGCCTCTCCCGGGAGGAGGTCGCGCCCCGGGTGGAGGACGGTGGCCTGCGGGTGCTCTACGTCTCGCCGCTCAAGGCCCTCGTCTACGACATCGAGCGCAACCTTCGGGCGCCGCTCGCCGGCATCGAGGCGGCCTCGGCCCGCCTGGGGGCCCCGATGCGGCCGATCCGCGTCGGCGTGCGGACGGGGGACACCTCGCAGAAGGAGCGCCAGCGTTGGATCCGCAGCCCAACCGAGGTGCTGGTCACCACGCCGGAGTCGCTGTTCCTGCTGTTGAGCTCGAAGGCCTCCCACTGGCTCTCTTCGGTCGAGACCGTGATCATCGACGAGATCCACGCGATGGCCGGCACGAAGCGGGGGGTGCACCTCGCCCTCTCCCTCGAGCGGCTGTCGGCCCTCTGCGCGGTCGAGCCGCAGCGCATCGGGCTCAGCGCCACGCAGCGGCCGGTCTCCGAGACGGCGCGCTTCCTCGGCGGAGACCGCCCGGTCTCGATCGTCGACGCCTCCGCCCCGCCGGCGATGGACCTCGAGATCATCGTCCCGGTGGCCGACATGGATCACCCGCCCCCGCTCCCGGAGGGCAAGGTCCGGTCGAGCCCGCGCGCCTGGGCGGCCTCCGGGGCGGCCGAACGGCAGCCGCTGAGCTCGATCTCCGACGATCAGAACGGGATCTGGCCGGCGGTGCAGGCCGAGGTCCTCGCCCTCGTCCAGTCCCACCACAGCACGCTCGTGTTCACCAACAGTCGACGGCTGTGTGAACGCCTCGCCCAGCGCCTCAACGAGCTCTCGGTAGAGGCGGGGGGCCTGCCCTTGGCCCGGGCCCACCACGGCAGTGTCTCCCACGACAAGCGCGCCGAGATGGAGCAGGCCCTCAAGGCGGGGCTCCTGCCCTGCATCGTCGCCACGAGCTCGCTCGAGCTCGGCATCGACATGGGCGCCATCGACCTTGTGGTCCAGATCGCCTCACCCGGCTCGGTCTCGGCGGGCCTCCAGCGGGTGGGCCGAGCGGGACACCAGGTGGGCGGGGTCTCAGTGGCGCGGATCTTCCCCCGTCACCGCGCCGAGCTCCTCGAGGCCGCCGCCGTCGTCGAGGCCATGCGGCAGGGGGCCATCGAGCTCACCCACGTCCCCCAGGGGCCCCTCGACGTCCTCGCCCAGCAGATCGTCGGCCTCTGCCTCGCCCGCCCCTGGACGGTGGACGACCTCTACGCCCTCGTCCGTCGCGCCGCCCCGTACCGGGAGCTCGATCGAGGGCTCCTGACCGCGGTTCTGGAGATGCTCTGTGGTCGCCAGGGCGCAGCCGCACACCCGAGGCGGGACGGCTCCTCCGAGCCGGAGGCCGCGCCGCTTCGGGACCTGCGCCCGCGCGTCGTCTGGGATCGGGAGGCCGACACCATCACCGCTCGCTCAGACGCCCGGATGGCCCTCTTCGGCAACGCCGGCACCATCCCCGATCGCGGCCTCTACGGCGTCTTCGTCGAGCCGAGCGGCCCGCGCGTGGGTGAGCTCGACGAGGAGATGGTCTACGAGTCGCGGAAGGGGGACACCTTCCTCCTCGGCGCGTCGACCTGGCGCATCACCGAGATCCGGGCCGACCGCGTGATGGTCGCCCCCGCCCCGGGTGAGTCGGGTCGGATGCCCTTCTGGAAGGGAGAGGGCCCGGGGCGGCCGGTGGAGCTCGGGCGGGCTGTGGGCGCGCTCGCGCGGCGGATCGAGGAGGGTGAGGTGAGCGAGGTAGACACGCACCTCCGTGAGGCCTGTCGGCTCGACCCGAACGGGATCGGCAACCTGCGCGCCTTGGTGGCGGACCAGCGCGCGGCTGGCGCGCTGCCCACCGACCGGCGGGTGGTGGTCGAGCGCTCGCGGGACGAGCTCGGTGACTGGCGGATCGCCATCCTGAGCCCCTTCGGCGGGCGGGTCCACGCGCCTTGGGCGCTGGCGATCGCTGCCTCGATCGAGGCGAAGACGGGGCAGGCGCTGCAGGTGCAATGGACCGACGACGGCATCACGCTGCGGGTGGACGCCGACGCGCCGCTGCCGGAGCTCGAGCTGCTGCTCCCCGATCCGGAGGCCGTGACCGAGCTCGTCTTCGGACAGCTCCAGGGGAGCGCCCTCTTCGCCGCTCGCTTTCGAGAGGCCGCTGCCCGGGCCCTGCTCTTGCTGCGCCGGCGTCCGGGGGCCCGCTCGCCGCTCTGGGCGCAGCGCTTGAAGGCCCAGGACCTGCTCGCCAGTCTCCAAGGCTGGCCATCCCACCCGATCGTGCTCGAGGCGCTCCGGGAGTGCCTGCGGGACGACTTCGATCTCCCCGCGCTCGCCCTGCTGCTGCGGCAGATCCACGGTCGGGCGGTGGAGGTGGTGAGCGTGGAGGCCCGGCGGCCGAGCCCCTTCGCCCGCGGCCTCATGCTCTCCTTCGCGGCGAGCTTCCTCTACGACGACGACGCGCCCCTGGCGGAGCGCCGCCTTCAGGCCCTCCGCCTCGATCCGGCCCTCCTCCGCGCGCTGCTGGGCGCCGGGGCCGAAGAGGGAGCGCTCGACCCCGCCCTGCTCGCCACCTTCGAGGCGGAGCAGCAGGGGACCGCCCCCGACCGCCGGGCCCGCTCGGCGGACAGCCTGCACGACCTGCTGCGCCGCCTGGGTGAGCTCGATGATGCGGAGGTCGAGGCCCGAGCGGAGGGCCCGGCGCTCACCTGGCTGACGGAGCTCCGCGCGGCCGGGCGGGCCCTGCTCCTGGGTATCGGCGGCCGTCCCCGCTGGATCGCCGTCGAGGACGCGGCCCTCTACCGAGACGCACTCGGCCTCGTCCTCCCGGGCGGCCTGCCCTCGGCCCTGCTCGGCCGGGTGGAGCGACCCCTGGACGCGCTGGTCCTTCGGTGGGCCCGCGGTCATGCCCCCTTCGCTGCCGGCCCGCTGGCGAGGCGCTGGGGCCTCGGCGAAGGCCTGCTGGCCGCGGTCCTCGCCGACCTCGCCGCCCGAGGGGCGCTGCAGCGCTGGATCCCCGGAGGCCCCGCCGCGCCCGGCGCCGCTCCGCTCGACGCCGATCCGCATGTCTGCTGCGATCCCCTCGTGCTCCGCCGCTTGAAGCGCCGCGCCCTCGAGCGGCTGCGGGGAGAGGTCGAGCCCGTGGACGCCGCCGCCCTCTCCCGCTTCGCCCTGCGCTGGCAGGGATTGGTCGGGCAGGGGGTCGTCGGGCAGGTCAGCGGGCAGGGGCATCCGACGACGCGCCCCGCGGGGGAGTCGACCTTGGAGGCCGCTATCGCCCGCCTGGAGGGCTGCCCGCTGCCCTGGTCGGAGCTCGAGGGGCTCATCCTCCCCGCCCGCGTGCCCGGCTTTGACCCCCGCGCCCTCGATCAGCTCGGCGCGGCCGGTCACTTCGTCTGGGTGGGGCAGGGCGCCCTCGGCCCTACGGACGGGTGGGTGGCCCTCTACCGCCGGGAGCAGGTGGCGCGCCTCTTAAAGCCGGAGCCATACACGCCGCCGAGCCCGCTGCACGCCGCCCTGCTTGACGCCGTGCGCGGGGGCGCGGCCGCCTTTCAGGTTGACCTCCATCGGCGGGTCGAGCATCGCCTCGGGCGCCAGCGCGGAGAGGACGTGAGCGCGGCGCTGTGGGCCCTCGTCTGGGCCGGGCAGCTCACCAACGACACCGTGCAGCCGCTGATCGGCCTCTCCGGCCCGCGGCGGGGTTCGGCCACCGGGGGGCGATGGTCGGCGGTCTCCGACCTGCTCGATCCGGCCCTCGATCGCGAAGCGCAGGGCCTCGCGGTGGCCGAGGCGCTGATCGCACGACTGGGCCTGATCACCCGCGAAGGGGTGGCCGTGGAGAGCCTGCCGCTCGGCTGGGGGGCGCTCTACCCCGTGCTCTCGACGATGGAGGAGGCCGGGAAGCTGCGCCGGGGCTGGTTTGTCGGCGGCCTGGGCGGCGCCCAGTTCGCCTCGCCCGGCGCGGTGGACCGCCTCCGCGAGGCGGGCGTGGAGGGTGAGCTCCACGTCCTGTCCGCCGTCGATCCGGCGCAGCTCTGGGGGGGGGCCCTCCCCTGGCCGGAGGGTCCACCCAGCCCGCGCCGCGCCGCCGGGGCCCTGGTGGTGCTGCGCTTCGGCGCCCCGGTGATCGTGATCGAGAAGGGCGGGCGCGCCATCGTGCTGTTTGAGCGCGCCGCGGGGCCCCTGCGCGAGGCGGTGGCCGCGCTCGGGCGCTGGCTGGGCGGGCGGCGCTGCCCGCCGTTGGAGCTCGAGAAGATAGATGGCGTCGAGGTCTCCGCCTCCCCCGACCGGGCGCTGCTGGTGGGGGCTGGCCTCGAGCCCGACCGTGCCCGTCTCCGCCTCGGGCGCGCGTGGTGAGCGGGCCTGGGTTGACGCGACCCCTCTGGCTGAGTAAACGAGCCCGTTCCGCGGAGGTCTTGATCCGCAGAGGACGCCGTAGACCTACCCCCAGGCCACGCCTCGGTGCCGGTCTCCACGCTCCCTCTCACGATCGTGGCTCCGTTTCCCTGATTCGTCCTTGATTTTCATCCTTGATTTTCGAATCTGCGCGGCCTCGGGTCGCACCGATGGGAGCTCTCAGATGGTCCGTCTCCGGCTGACCCGCCTTGGTCGCAAGAACCTTCCCTTCTACCGCATCATCGTCACCGACAGCCGCGCCCCCCGGGACAGCGCCAGCATCGAGACGATCGGCTACTACGACCCCAAGACCAACCCCTCGAACATCAAGGTCGACCTCGCTCGCGTCGACTACTGGTTGAGCGTGGGCGCCTCGCCCTCCGAGACGGTGAGCTCGCTCATCTCGAAGGCCCGCAAGGCCGCCCAGCCGGCTGGCTGAGCCGTGGAAGCGCTGGTCCAGTACCTCGTTCGCCCCCTCGTCCGGCACCCGGGCGCGGTGAGCGTGAACGTCGTCGAGGGCACGGCCTCCGTGCTCCTCGAGCTGCGCGTCCATCCAGACGACGTGGCCGCGGTTCGAGGCGACAAGGGGCAGACCTTGAACGCCATGCAGCAGGTGCTCGCGGTGGCTGGCGGGGCCCGCAAGGCCGTGCTGGACCTCATCGACGGCGACTCCTCCTCCTCCGAAGAGGAGTAGGTCCTGGGCGACCAGGTCCGGCTCGGTCGAATCACCGGGGTCTTCGGGCTCCGGGGTGAGGTGCGGGTGTACCTCTACAACCCGGGCACGGATCTCTTCGATCATCCCCGGGAGGTCGAGCTGCTCCTCGGCAAGGCGGAGAAGCGGAAGCTGAAGCTCCGGGTCCGCTCCGGGGCCGGCAAGCGGATCATCGGCACCTTCGAGGGGATCGAGCGGCTGGAGGAGGCCGAGGCGCTCGTGGGCGCCGAGATCGAGGTCTCGCTCGAGGCCCTGCCCAGCCTCGAAGAGGGCACCTGGTATCAGCACGAGCTCATCGGTCTCCCGGTTCACACCGAGGGGGGCCGATCGCTCGGTCGCCTCGTAGAGATCTACGAGCAGGACGAGCTGGACGTGTGGGTCGTCCGCGGCAAGGGCGACGATCGCTTCATCCAGGCCACCAAGGAGCAGATCCTCTCGGTGGACCGGGTGAAGGGCATCACCGTCACCGAGGACGCTGGCGAGGCGGTGTAGTGCGCGTCGACGTGCTCACCCTCTTCCCCGCCTGGTTCGAGGGGCCGCTGGGGGAGAGCATCCTCGGCCGTGCGCGGGCCAGCGGGCTCCTCGAGGTCGGCTTGCACGCGCTCCGCGACTGGGGCGTGGGCAAGCACCGCAGCGTCGATGACAGCCCCTACGGGGGCGGCAGCGGCATGGTCCTGCGCGTAGACGTCGTGGACGCCGCCCTGCACGCCCTGCGCCGCGAGGGCACCCGGGTCCTGCTGATGGACCCTGCGGGCACGCCCTTTCGACAGGAGCACGCCCGGCGCCTCGCCGGGGAGTCCCACCTCGTCTTCCTCTGCGGGCACTACGAGGGCGTCGACGGCCGCGTGCGGCAGCACCTCGTCGATGAGGCCTACTCTATCGGCGACTATGTGCTCACCGGCGGGGAGCTGCCGGCGATGGTGATCATCGACGCGATCGCGCGGCTGCTGCCGGGTGTGCTCGGCAACCCCGAGAGCCTGTCCACCGAGTCCTTTGGCGACGGGCTGCTCGAGGCCCCCTGTTACACCCGCCCCCCGGTCTACAACGGGTGGGCGGTGCCCGAGATCCTGAGCTCCGGCCACCACGGCCGCATCGAGGCCTGGCGCCGTGTGCAGGCCCTGGCGCTCACGCAGGCGGTGCGGGCGGACCTGTTCGACCCCAGCCTCCTCGCCCCGCCTGCGCCCCCCAAGCGGCGACGGCGGCGGGCCCCGGCCGAGGCGGCGGCGCGGCCGGCGGAGGGTGATCGCGACGCGGCTCCCGACGGCGTGGCCGAGGCGGAGCCCCCGACGCGTTGACAGACCGCCTTGGTTTCGCTACGTGGGCCCGCTCCCGTACAGCCGGCCTCCCTCCGAGGCCCCAGGGCGGGGCCGAAGGCGGATCGAGCGGGCTCGATCGAGCTGGAGGCTCCCCCGGCGCGACGGGCGATCACCAGCCCGGCTCACCGGTCCTGGGCTCGTCTCCCCTTCGAGGATCCTCCCATGAACGCCATCGGCCAGATCGAAGACGCCCTCACCCCCGCGTCGCCCCCCGCCAAGCTCTACGCCGGCGACACCGTCCGCGTGCACTGCAAGATCCAGGAGGGCGGCAAGACCCGCATCCAGGTCTACGAGGGCACCGTCATCCGCATCCGCGCGGGCGGCCCCCGCACCACGGTCACCGTGCGCAAGACCTCCTTCGGCGTCGGCGTCGAGCGCATCTTCCCGCTCTACAGCCCCTGGATCGAGTCCATCGAGGTCAAGTCGCACAACCGCGTGCGCCGCGCCAAGCTGTACTACCTCCGTGGCCTCAAGGGCCGCGCCGCTCGCCTCCGCGAAGAGCGCGGCACCCGAGGCTGATTGGCCTCCTCGCCGGAGCAGCGGCGCGCCGCCCTGCTCCGCGGCGCAGCGGCAGAAGCACGGATCGCCTCCCTCCTCGAGGGGGAGGGCTGGTCCGTGCTTGTCCGCAATTGGATCGGCGGTGGCGGCGAGCTGGACCTCGTGGTGCGTCGGGGCCGCACGCTCCGCATGGTCGAGGTCAAGCTCCGCGAGGCCGATGATCCAGTGGGCGTCGAGGCTATCGACGACGGCAAGCGCAGGCGGCTCCGCGGGGCCGCGGGGGCCTGGCTGGCGCTCTACGATGAGCCTATCGACGAGGTGTGCTTCCTCGTCGCCCTGGTGGAGGGCGACGCGGTGAGCTGGATCGACGACGCCTTCGACGGCTGAGAGTCTGGTCGCTCCGGCGGGCCAGCTCCGTCCGGCGGGCTGGCACCGGCTTGCTGGACCGGGCCGCGGAGCTCAGTCGAGGGTGTCGAGGGGGGCGGGGCTCGGCGCGTTGGTCCCGGAGCTCTTGGCGGACGCCTGGGCGAAGAGAGGGTCCCGGGCGCGGAAGCGGAGCCCCGTGTGGATCCCCCAGGCGATGTCGCCCATGTTCGTCGTCACCGGGTAGAAGTGCTCGACCTGGCGGGGCGTGCGGACGCCCACCTCGCCGCTCAGGTTGAGCTGCACGTACTCGACGAAGCGCCAGTGGACGCCGAGGCCGCCGGTGAAGGAGAGGTGCTCGGTCTCGGTGGCCGCGGAGCCCTTGGAGGCGTCGAGCACGCTCGGCAGGAATGTGCCGCTCGGGATGTCCTGCCAGCCGGTGTAGGTGAAGCGAGTGCGGAAGTCGACCTGGACCTCGGCCCCGTCGGTGCCGTAGGTGCCGGCGAGCAGCTCGCTGCCGACCAGGACGTCGACCGTGCTGGCCGGGCGCACTTCGAGCCCACGGGCGACGGTGGTGCCGTCTTCCTCGACGACGTCGAGGTTGATGCGCCCGGTGCGGGTCAGCGTGCCCACGAGGTAGGGCTGCGCGCGGCCGTGGGAGGTGGAGAAGGCGGTGCGGAGCCGGTAGGCCGGCGCGCCTTCCCCGGCGCCGCGCTCGCCGCCCTCGGTGGTCCAGAAATTCGTCTTGTCGCGGAAGCGGAGGGCGCCCTCGATGAGCCAGGTGCTCCGGTCACCTCGCGCAGCCCAGATCTCCTGGGAGATCGGCGTGCCGCGGAGGCCGATCCACACGCCGCCCAAGCCGTGGCCGTCGAGGTCGGTGGCCTCGGCGGCGCCGGGCGTGTTGATCATCGTGCCAGCGTCATTGAGCGGGTCATAGACCATCTGCTGGGTGTCGGCGTACTTCACGGTCTGCGAGACGTGCTGGGGCACCTCGAAGAAGAAGGCCGAGCCCGTGTAGAAGGAGAAGTTGCCCGTGTAGGTGATGACGTGATCGGCGAGATCTCGCGAGCCGACCGACTTGCCGTCTTGGACGAGCTCACCGGACTCCGCCGCGAGATCGTAGCGGATCTCGATGTCACCCCGGTTCCGGGGCGCGAGCTCGGTGACCTCAGCGGCGTGGGCCGCGGGCAGGAGCGCGGTCGCGAGCAGACCCACGCAGAGGGCCTTCGATTTGTGATTCGAATTGTGAATCGGGTCCTGAATCGTAGCCATCATGATCGTGCCTGCGACCTCGCACGTGAGCCTACGCGGCCGGCGGTCACGGGTCAAGGCGGACCCGGAGCCGCGGGGATAACGGGGCGCATGAGGAGGAACTCATGACCACGCCGGAAACCATGGCCCAGGAGGGCGCGCTCCGGGCCCTCCATCAAGACATTCAGCGCGACGCAGACCGCATCCTCCGCGATGTGGAGCAGCAAGACCTCCTCCGCGCCCTCGCCGAGCGGGTCGGCCGCCTGCCGGCCGTGGGCCAGGCCCTCGATCGGCTGATCGCTCGCGGGTACCCGCTGGTGGGTCCCGAGCAGCGTGAGCTTGGCGAGCTCAACGGGGAGGCCGCCGCGCTCTCGCAGCGCACCCGCACCGAAGCGCAGCGCCTCGCCGCCGAGCTCCGGCCGCGGGCCGACGTGCTGGTGCGGAAGATCCGCGCCATCCCGGCCGAGCTCGCGCACGAGCCCTCCGTGCGCGCCATCTCGGGAGATCGGGACGCCCTCGAGACCACCTTCAACGCGCGCAAGGCCGAGCTCGAGACGCTGGTGGCTCCGTGGCAGACCCGCTTTGACAAGGTGGCTCGCCGAGTGCAGGACCAGTCGGAGCAGCTCGACCTCTTCGAGGCCGCCAAGTTTCAGCTCGGCGCCGGTGAGCACCCGGTGAGCGCCGTGCCGGCCACCTGGGATGACCACAAGGAGGGTGAGAAGCCGAAGGGCTTCCTCTTCTTCACCAACACCCGGGTGCGCTTCGAACAGCGCGAAGAGATATCGAAGAAGAAGTTCCTCTTCTTCACGACCGACACCGAGAAGGTTCAGCGGCTCCTGCTCGATGAGCCGATCGGCCACCTCCAGCGCTCGGAGGACAGCACCCGCGGGATGCTCATCAAGGACCAAATGTTGTCCTTCGTTTGGGCCAAGGAGTCGAGCGTTCCGGGTGACAAGAGCACCTTCGAGGTAGACAAGGGCACGGCAAAAGACTGGGACGCCCTCGTCGAGGACATCCGCTCGGGCGCCATCGCGCGCCTCAAGCCCGGCGTGGCCGCCGCCGACGCCTCGGCCTCCGCCGGCTCCAAGCCGATGAAATTCGCGACGATCTGCACCGGCTGTGGCTCGCCCCTGCCTCCGCCGGTCGCAGGTCAGGCCCGCCTGAGCTGCCCGTACTGCGGCACTGCCCACGAGGTCGAGCTGGCCTGAAGCCCCGGCGGTCGGGCCCCCCCGGCTCGCCGTCCCCTCCGCCCCTGGACGATCACTCGGAGCCCCCGATGAACAAGGTCTTCCCCTCCGCCGCCGCCGCGGTCGCCGACATCCCCGACGGGGCCTTCCTGCTCGCCGGCGGCTTCGGCCTCTGCGGCATCCCCGAGAAGCTCATCGCGGCGCTCGTCGAGCGCGGCACCCGCGGCCTCACGGTCGCCTCCAACAACGCGGGAGTGGATGACTTCGGCCTCGGCCTGCTCCTCCAGAGCCGGCAGATCAAGAAGATGATCTCGAGCTACGTGGGAGAGAACAAGGAGTTCGAGCGGCAGTACCTCTCAGGGGAGCTCGAGGTGGAGCTCTGCCCCCAAGGCACGCTCGCCGAGCGCATCCGGGCGGGCGGGGCCGGCATCCCGGCCTTCTTCACGCCCACCGGCGTGGGGACGGTCGTGGCCAACGGCAAGGAGGTCCGCGAGTTCGACGGCCGGCGTTACGTCCTCGAGCGGGCCATCCGAGGTGACTTCGCCCTGGTGAAGGCTTGGAAGGGGGACCGCCTCGGCAACCTCGTCTTCAAGGCCACCGCGCGCAACTTCAACCCCATGATGTGCACCGCTGCGACCATCACGATCGCAGAGGTCGAAGAGCTCGTCCCAGTCGGAGAGCTTGACCCCGACACCATCCACACGCCGGGCATCTTCGTCCAGCGGGTGGTGGTGGGAGAGGCCTACGAGAAGCGCATCGAGAAGCGCACCATTCGGGAGGACTGAGCCATGCCGCTGAGCCGTGAGGCCATCGTCCGCCGCGCCGCCGAAGAGCTGCGCGACGGCTTCTACGTCAACCTGGGCATCGGGATCCCCACCCTGGTGGCGAACCACATCCCCCCCGGGATGGACATCATCCTCCACAGTGAGAACGGCCTGCTCGGGATGGGCCCCTTCCCGACCGCCGCCGAGGTCGACGCCGACCTCATCAACGCGGGGAAGCAGACGGTCACGGCCCTGCCCGGGGCCAGCTTCTTCTCCTCGGCGGACAGCTTCGCGATGGTGCGCGGCGGCCACGTCGACCTCACCATCCTCGGCGCGATGCAGGTCTCGGCGGCGGGTGACCTCGCCAATTGGATGATCCCCGGCAAGATGGTCAAGGGCATGGGCGGCGCCATGGACCTCGTGGCCGGCGCCCAGCGTGTCGTGGTCACGATGGAGCACACCGCGAAGGGGCAGCCGAAGCTGCTCGAGCGCTGTGATCTGCCGCTCACCGGCGAGGCCTGCGTGCACCTGCTGATCACGGACTACGGCGTGTTCAGCTTCGAAGGGGGCCTCACCCTCGAGGAGATCGCCGACGACTTGCAGATCGAGGACGTGGTCGCCGCCACGGGCGCCACCTTCCGCGTCTCGCCGACGCTCCGTAGGCTGCCCACGGCCTGAGGCCCTTCGGGCGCGCGGTCGCCCGCCACCGCGCGGCGGAAGACGGACCGGCTCTGGTCCTCCGCGAAGTCGTGGTCGCCCGAGGCGTCCGGCCCCACTTGCCGGCCGCCGGTGAGCGACCTCGTCGCGGGGAGGGGCCGCCCAACCCACGGCGAAGGGCCGAGCTCAGTGCGGGATCATCCAGATTCCGGTGCGGGCGTCGGAGTGTCGCTCGAATTCGGCGCGGGTCATTCGGAGGCGGGCGCCGGTGTCGGAGTCGTTCACGAGGAGGTGGGTCGGGCTCTTTGGATCCCCCTCGAAGCCGACCACGGTCGCCCAGTGGCCGCTCGCGCCGAATTTGTGGAAGTGTGTCCGGCCGACCGCGGCCGCGCTTCCGTAGCGGACGCTGGCCTTGGGGGCGGCCACGACGGTGCCGCCCATGCTCACGAAGCCCACCGGGACGGGCTCCCCCTTCACGAGGTTCTTCATGAGCTGATCGAAGGAGCCGCTGGTGGTGAAGGTGGCGTTCTGCCGTCCGAAGCTGCGCATCTTCTCAGCCATCGCGGCGCCGCTCGAGCCTTGGCCCGGGGTGTAGATGCCGCGCGAGAAGCGCTCGAGCTGCGCCTCGTTTCGAATGTCGACGTTCGGCTTGGCGCCCATCGCCTCGAGCGTGCTGAGCAGGGTCGCGATCCCGCAAAAACCACCATTATACTGGTTATTCATTCGATACTGATCGATGATGGGCGCGCTCTTCTTGGCGTCGACGGCCTTGGGTGCGGTCAGCGCCTTGAAGGTGGTCGGACCGACCCGACCGTTGGCCTCGATCGAGTGGGCCGATTGGAACTCCTTCACGGCCGCCTCGGTGGTGGGGCCGTAGACGCCGGATTGACCGCCGGCGCTGAGGCCCAGGAGCCGCTGGAGCTCCGTGACTGCGGGCCCACGATCTCCCACGCCGAAGACCTTGCCCGCCTTCAACGACAGAGAGAGGCTCTGGTCTCCGTGGGGTGTGGCGGGTGTGCCCGCGTTCGAGCGTGGCCCGATGGAGGGCGCCTGAGTGGGGCCGTCGGTGGCCTCCGCCACGCCCGACGCAGCGGTGCCAGCGCCCGCCTCCCCTCGGAGCCGCTCCAACCCGTAGGCGTTTCCCCGGCCGTCGCCGCTGGTCGCTCGGCGACGGGCGTCGGTTGAAGGACGGTCGGCGATCGTGGGGCCGCTGGTGGTCCGTTGAGGCGGTTGGCTGAGGCTGGGCACGCGCGCTCCGAGGAGAAGGGGTGAGCATAGACATTGGGTATCTCCCCGTCAACGGGCGGATGTCCTCCTCCGGTGGACGCCTGTCCGGCGTCGGCCGCGTGCCGCGGGGCGGTCCACCGTTGACAGCAAGCAAGTACTTGCTTACATCGGGTGGGTCACTGGGGATCGCCATGAAGCCTCGCGTCGTCCGACTCCTCCAAGTCACCGTCCCCGTGCTGCTCGTCGCCGGTCTCGGCTTGGTCCTGCGGGGCTGGCCGGTCGAGGCGGCGGGGCGCCGCGTGGAGGCCGGCACCGTCGTCGATGAGGTCCTCGGGGTCGGGCTGTTGGAGGGCGCGCGCGAGGTCCGCGTGGCCTTCGAGGCGCCCGGCCGGGTGACCGCGCTCGCGGTCGACGAGGGGGCGATGGTCCAAGCGGGCGACCTGCTCGGCATCCTCGACGTCTCTGACGCGGCGCGAGACCTCGCGGTGGTGCGGTCCAGCGAGGGCGCGGCCGAGGCGGCCGTGGAGCGGGCCCGCGCTGAGCTCGAGCGCGCGCGTCTGGGCGCTCAGCGGGCGGCGGCCGATCGGGCGCGGGCAGACCGCCTCTTCGAGGGCGGCGTCACGGCGGCGTCGGCGCACGAGGCGGCCGTCGAGCGTGACCTCAGCGCGCAGGCGGAGGAGCGGGCCCTGGAGTCGGCGCTCCGTCAGGCGGAGCAGGGGAGGGAGGGAGCGGCGCGCAGCCGCGCGATCCGCAGCGCGCAGGTGGCCGACGGCCAGCTCATGAGCCCCGTCACCGGCCTCGTCGTGGATCGAGCCGTCGAGGCCGGCCAGCTCGTGGGGGCGGGCACGCCCGCCTTCACGATCGTCGCGATCGACACCATGCACGTCGCGGCCTGGGTCGACGAGACCGCGCTCGGGCGGCTCGCGGTGGGCCAGCCGGCGCGGGTCTTGTTCCGCTCGGAGGGGGAGCGTGCTTTCGCCGGCACGGTCTCGCGGATCGGCCGTGAGGTCGATCGACAGACCCACGAGCTCCAGGTCGAGGTCACCGTCCACGAGCTCCCGAAGAACTTCGCGGTCGGGCAGCGCGCCGACGCCTGGATCGAGCTCGGGCGCCGTGAGGAGGTGCCGAGCGTGCCGCGCGGGTGGTGTGAACAGACGTGCACAGTGGTCGAGGACGGCCGTGTGGTCTCCCGCACCGTGACCCTCGGCCTCGTCGGTCGGGGGGCCGTAGAGGTCGTCGCCGGGCTGGCGGCGGGGGACATGGTCCTCGCGCCGGGGGCCCGGCTCGGCGCTCGGGTGCGCGTGTTGGAGGCCCCATGAACCTCGCCTGGAAGGACATCCAGCGACAGAAGCTCCGCTTCGCCTTCACCGGCCTCGGCCTCGGGCTCCTCTTCGCGATCGTGCTCGCGATGGGCGGCATCTACCGGGGGATGGTGGTAGACGCGACCGTGCTCCTCGAGACCGTCGACGCCGATCTGTGGGTGGTGCAGCGAGACACCCGCGGCCCCTTCGCCGAGCGCTCCACCGTGCCTCGCGCCCTGGAAGACCGCCTGCGCCTCGTCGATGGGGTGGCCTCGGCCACCACCTTCACCTACGCCACGATCCAGCGGGGTGACGCCGCGCACGCGGTCCGCATCGGCGTGGTCGGCCTCTCCTGGCCCACGGAGCGCGGGGAGGCCCTCCCGCTCGTGGCCGGTCGCCCGATCGGCGGCGCGCACCGCGAGATGATCGCCGACCGTTCGCTCGGCTACGCCCTCGGCTCACGGGTGCCCTTCGGAGACGAGACCTACGAGGTGGTCGGCCTCACGCGCGGCCTCGTGTCCTCCGGGGGTGATCCGCTCGCCTTTGTCACCGAGCGAGACGCCGACGACATCCTCGGTTGGATGGCCCCGGAGTCGCGTCGGCTCGCGGGCGCCGCGCGAGCCGAGGTGCTCCCGAGCGCGGTGGTGGTGAAGCTGCTGCCGGGCGTCGAGGCCGCGGCGGTGCAGCGCCGCCTCGGCGGCTGGGATGACGTCTCGGTCTGGACCGCCTCTGAGCAGAACGATCTGCTCGTGAAGGGTGTCATCGAGAAGGCGCGCCAGCAGATCGGCCTCTTCCGTACCCTCCTCTCGATCGTCTCTGCGATCATCGTCTCCCTCATCCTCTACAACATGACGGTGGCCAAGAGCTACGAGATCGCGCTGCTCAAGCTGATGGGCGCACGTACGCGCGTGATCGTCTGGATGATCCTCCAGCAGTCCTTGCTGCTCGGCGGCATCGGCTACGGTGTGGCGGTGGGCATCGGGCAGGTGGCCTTCGAGCACTTCCCGCGACGCGTGCTGGTCGGCCCGGTCGAGCTCGGCGGGCTCGCCGTCCTGGTCGCGGTGATCAGCGTCCTCGCCAGCACCGCCGGCATCGTCCGCGCGCTGCGCATCCCACCCACCCTCGTCCTCGCGAGCTGACCGTGCCCGAGACCGTCATTCGTGCAGAGCGCCTCCGTAAGGTGTACGGAGCGGGGGAGACGGAGCTCGTGGCGCTCCGCGACGTCTCGATCTCGACGGTGGAGGGGGAGGTGGCGGCGCTGCTCGGGCCGAGTGGCTCGGGCAAGTCCACGCTGCTCACCTCGCTCGGCTTCCTGTTGCTTTCGGAGCGGGGGCGGATCTGGATGCGCGACCGCCTCGTGGTGGAGGACGGTCGCGCCCTCACCGACCTCGCCGCGGTTCGCCGAGGCAGCGTGGGCTTCGTCTTCCAGAAGGCCAACCTCGTGCCCTTCCTGACGGCGCGGGAGAACGTGCTGCTCGCGCTCCAGCTCAACGATGTGGTGGGCCCCGTGGCCGACGCCCGCGCCCGCGAGCTGCTCGGCTACCTCGGCCTCGGAGACCGCGGAGATCACCATCCGGAGCAGCTCTCCGGCGGTCAGCAGCAGCGGGTCGCGATCGCCCGCGCCCTCGCCAACCGGCCGCCGCTCCTGCTCGCCGACGAGCCCACCGCGGCGCTCGACAGCCACCGCGGGCGCGATGTAATGGAGCTCTTCAAGCGAATCGCGCATGAGCAGGGGGCCGCGGTCGTCATCGTGACCCATGACCACCGCACCCTCGACGTCTTCGACACGATCCACGAGATGGAGGACGGCGTGCTCACCCTCCGCCCGGTGGCCGCGCCGGCTCCCCCCGAGGTCGTTTCATGACCGCCCGCCCGCCCGCCGCCCGGCAGCCCACCGCCGATCGGCGCCGGCAGATCGCCGACGCCGCGCTGCGGGTCATCTCCGAGCAGGGCCTCGGGCGCCTCACCACCCAGGCCATCGCCGCCGAGGTGGGCATCACCGATGGCACGCTGTTTCGACACTTCTCGAGCAAGGAGGGGATCGTGCTCGCGGCCCTCGATCGGGTCGAGGAGCAGCTCTTCGCGGGCTTTCCCCCCGAAGACCCCGATCCCATCGCCCGCCTCGAGCGCTTCTTCCGCTTCCGCATCTCGCTTGTCGGCGCCAACCCCTTGATCGCGCGCCTCGCCTTCTCCGAGGAGCTCCCGCACGCGGCGGGCCCCCTCGGCGCCCGCCAGGTCGAGAGCTGGAAGCGGCGCTCGCTCGACTTCGTCGTCGAGTGTGTAAACGAGGCGGCGGCGCAGGGGAGGCTGCCGGTCGGGCTCCCGGCCCGAGAGACGGGCGTGATGGTGCTCGGGACCCTCATCGCCCTCGTGCGCTTTGGGGAGGTCACCCACGACCCCGCCGCGGCGGATCGAGCCTGGGCGGTGATCGAACGAATCCTCCAGCGCTGACGCCGCCAGTCGCCGGGGCCGCAGCGTGGATGGGCCCGATCAGCCGACGAAGGGCGCGTCCCACAGTCGGCCCTCGGCGTCTCGGCGGAGGTGCAGGCGCACCTCTCCCGTCGTGCTCCCCCCCGCGTCGTAGCTCCGCTCGCAGAGCCAGAGCCCGACGCCGTCGTCGACCACGACCGTCGAGCAGCGGGTCCCGTAGTACGGGCCCTCGATGAAGACCGAACCGAGCAGCCGCTCGAGCGCGAGGCCGACCCCGGTGTCCGGCAGGTCTCCGTCGGGGGGGCGGTGGCGGTCGGCGAGGGCGCCGAGCATCCGGTCGATCAGGGCCTGTGGATCGACCTCCTCGGCGAGGGCGCCCCCGAGCTGCCCCGTGAGCCGCGTCACCTTGGGCCAGGGGCTGTCCAGGCTGGCGTTCGACAGACCGTGCAGGCCCGGGAGGATCGGCCGCGCGCCCACCCCGCGGTTGCTGGCGAAGCGGGCCTCCCGGCCGAGCATGAGCAGGTTGAAGGCGTCGTACTGCCCCGGTTCGGGGATGTCTGCGGGCGCCCCAGGCTCGAGGTCGGCGCGGAGCCAGCGCAGCGGCAGCTCGCCGCGAGAGCGGGGGGCCGGGGGGCCTCTCCCCGGCTCCCGGACGTTGGTGAGGACGCCCATGTGGCCGCGCTCGCCCACCGCGAGCCAGGTCCCGCCAGCCTGGAGGTCTCGGCCCGACCAGACCGCGCGGCCCGCGTGGCTCCAGCCGCTGAGCGGCGCCGCAGGCCGCTCGTGGCGCTCGTCGCGGTTGGCGGCCAGTACGAGCGGCCAGCGGGGGTGGGCCTTCCAGGCGAGGGCGACGATACACATCCTCGGACGCTCCCTCCCGCGGGCGAGCGGCGCGGGCCTCGCAGACTACCGCCGCGCTGGACCCCGGGTGGCACCTGTGAGCGCCTGGCGCCGCCCCCCGGAGCCGCCGAGGGAGGGGCTGACGCCCCCGCAGGTCGAGCTGGCCTGGGTGGCACGCGCACCGTTGGAGGGGATGACACCTGCAGCCAGACAAGCTCTGTGGACCGCATGCCTTCACGTGGAAGTTCACCTGGAAGGGTGAGGTGCAGGCCGCCTTGGATCGGAGACGGACTCCTGATCTCAAGCGCTAACCTGCCCAGTACCAATTGATGTGGCGAAGGGTGAGCACGACCTGCATAAAGAACAAGGTCGGTAGAATCAACCACAGCCAGGGTTGACGACTCGACGGTGTGAAGAAGACCGCCATCTGCCAGAAGACAGGGAAGACCACCGACAAATATCTTGTGTAGGCCATGAACTTCACCGTCATCGCGGGAACAAGGCCAAAGGGGAGGGCCCAGGAGACCAGATCGGTCCGCCCCCGTCGAACGAGACCCACCAGAGCGAGCAGAAAGAGCACAAAGGCGACACGGTCCAGCGCCGAGTCCGTGAATCCATGGAGACGGACCGTGGTGAAGAAGTTGGAGAGCAGGGCTCCGGCGTCTACGAGGTCGGTGACGGAGGAGTGGGCCAGGAAACTACGCTGTGTCATGAACCCTGCAAATGGGGAGCCGACCTCGGCCCACAGGATGGCGCCGCTGACCGCTGCACCGAGTAGCGGACCGCCGAGCACCAACCACCGTATTCGAGGCGAGCCGCCTCCCCGATAAAGGGCCCATGCCAGCGGGAGCAGCACGAACAAGCCCACCGTGCGGGTCATGGGGAGGAGCGCGGAGATGAGGGCCACGGCCCCCCATCGTTCCCGCTCGACCGCCCGCAGGAAGAGTGCACAGAGAAAGAGAAAGAGCGACTCGGAGTAGGGCAGGGCGAAGAACAGAGAACCCGGATAACAGATCAGGAGCGCCAGAAAAATATCCGCGGTCTCTGCGCTCTCTCGACGTGCGACACTGTCGTGGAGAAGGAGAAAGGCAGCCCAGGAGAGGGCGTTGCTTAACAAGTACCCCGCCAGCAGAGGATGCCCACCGCAGAGCAGGCCGCCGAGCTTGATCAACGCCGGCCACAGTGGCTGAAAGGCCAGCGTGGGCGCGCCTGCCTCGTATCCCTCGCGGGCGATTCGAAGATAATGGTCGGTGTCCCAGGACGAATAGAAGGTGGTGATGTCCCGAGGAGGGGCGACCTGGCCATGGTTGTGAGCGTAGTTCTCCGCGTAGCCACCCTCATTGAACATGGGCGGGAGGAGGCGGATCGAAGCGAAGGTGCCGCATAGGAACACCACGCGCCAGACGAGCAGTGGCAACACAAGGCGGATGGTCGCCGGATGGAGGCGAGGGGGAAGAGGGGGAGGAGGGGGCATGGCGGAGCCAGTCGTCAGGCAGGTCGACTTCGTGACCGGGCCGGCGCGCCTGCGACCCCTGACCCTTGATCCCAATATGCCTCGGAGAGCCAAAAAAGGACAGCCGCCCCGGAGCCCCGGTGACCGACCCCCTCGAAGACCTGATCCGTTGGGTGCACGCGCCGCGTGAACAGTAGGCGGCGACCGCGAAGGAGGTCTTCACCGATGCCCTCCGACACGGTCACCCGCTCCGGGCCTGGGGCAGCGGCGCGGGCAGCCGCACCCGCCACGGTTCGGGGAGCGCGGAGGCCCTGCTCCGGGCGAACGAAGGTGCGCTGGGGGCGATCGGCGTCTCTGCGGAGATGCGACGGTCGAGCGGGTGCGGAAGGAGACCCGTCAGGAGGGACGAGCGTCCGCGAGCCAGGCCCGGAAGGTGGCGTGCCGGAAGAGCCAGCCGCCGCCCACTCGGTGCAGGAGCCCACGACCGGCGAGGCCGTCGAGCCAGGGGCCGAGGCGGAGGGGGAGCGGCGAGCAGAGGGCCACGGTGAGGCGCAGGGCGACGTGCATGAGCGGGGCGAGGGCGCCGGTGATGAACAGGCTCGTGACGGCGGCGCTCGTACCCATGGTGACCGCCCAGGCGAGCTCCGGGTTCGGGTGGGTGTGGTACATCGACGCCATCGAGGCGAAGGGTCGGGCCAGCGGGAGGACGAGGTAGCCGACCGGAACGCCGATGATGAGGCCGATCAGCGGGGCGACGAGCACGCTGTTCCGGAGCGACTCGATGAGCCCATCCCCGGGGTTCACCCTGCGCTCCCGACCCGCCGGCACGAGCCCGATGACCGAGAGACCGAGCAGGCCGGTGGCCACCCCGAGCATGAGATCGGCCCAGAAGTCGAAGAAGAGGCCGTGTAGCCCGCCGGTGACCACGCCAAGGGCGAGGTTTCGAGGGATCCAGGCACGCACCCGCGGCCACGACCAGCGCATCGCCTCCATCGGCACGATGCGCAGACCTCCTTGGATGATGAAGGCCGCCGAGACGGCCATGATCCCGAAGAAGAGCCCCGAATACCAGGGCTGGAACGCCACCTTGGCCGCGAGGAGGTTCACGCCGATCGAGAAGGCATAGGCCCCGCCGAGGCCGAGCCCGAGGGCCAGGGCTCGCTCTCTCCGCCGGGGCAGCCAGGCGGCCTGGAGCTCTTCGAGCCACAGCTCGGTCACGCCCGCCCTCGATGCGGCGGCGGCCAGCCAGTGGAGGCCCTCCACCGCCCGCAGCCGATCGGCGCCTTGGAGGGCGGGCTCGCGGTTCAGGGCGTGGTCCAGGGCGAGGCTGTACAGGCGGTCCCGCAGCGCCTCGGGCCGCCCGCTGGGCTCGCCGAGCGCGCCCTCGGCCTCCGCGGAGAGCTGGGTGAAGAGCGTGAGCAGCAGCGGGTTCCGCAGCTGCTCGGCGAGGGCGGGGTCGGCCCCGGCGAGCGCCCCGGCCGACGAGCGGGGCGCCGCAGACCGCAGCGTTCGGGACAGGGTCTCGGGATCGAGCGGGCAGAGGCGTAAGACGGCCTCGCCTTCGAGCTTTGGCTGCAGCGCTCGGTAGTTCTCCTCCCTGCAGGTGACGAGGAAGGGCGTGGGCCGCTGACGCCGATGGGCGTTGAAGGCCTCGGCGCAGCGACCGCGGGCCGCGGCCTCCACCTCGTCGAGCCCGTCGAGCAGCAGCGCGAGCTGCCCGGCCTCCAACCATCTGAGGGCCTGCTCCCGGGGGAGTGCGTACTTGGCCACGAGCTCGTGCACCAGCCACTCGCCGAAGGTCCCTCGGAAGGCAGGGAAGGACGAGAGGTTGAGCACGACGGGCAGCGGGCAGTCGGGGTCCTCCCAGGCGGTGGCCTGCAGCGACTCCGCGACCCCGAGCAGGCGGACGGTCTTGCCCGCGCCGGGGGGGCCCACGAGCACGACGCCGGCCAGCATCCGTCGCAGGCTGGCTGCGATGTGGTGCGCTTCTCCTTCCCCGAGGTCGAGCGGCGGACCGGTGGGGCCGAGCTCAGGCGCGGGCTCGGCGCGAAGGGGGAGCAGGGCGCCCGGCTGCGCCGCGCCAGAGAGGGTGGAGAGGCGCGCCTGCCCCCGCATCGGCTCCACCCACAGGCGTTGGACCCTCTCCAGCAGGACCTCACGGGCCCGCTGATCGGGGGCCACCCGGTGGACCAGCAGGCCATCGAGGGCCGCGCCCACGGCACCCATGTCCGCCAGCCGTCGGCGGGGATCGGGGTCTGTGCCCTGGACGAGGAGGGCCGTCAGGGCCGGCACCTCCGAGAGGGTCTCTGGGGAGAGCGCGACGCGAAGGGCGACGAAGAAGCTGTATTGGTCGCTCTTCTCATTGGCCCGACCTCCGGCCACCAGCTCCGGTGCGAGGTAACCCGGCGTGCCCGCGAGGCCGGAGGAGGTGGACACCGCTGGGGCATCGATCGGCGGGGGCTGGCCGGCGTGCGGGGTCGGAGTCCGAGGCCCAAGCTCGTCGCCGGGGCCGGGTTGATCGGCACGGGCGAGGCCGAAGTCGGTGACCCGCGCCACGCCGTCTGCGCCGATCAACACGTTCTCGAGCTTGAAGTCCCGGTGGATCACCCCCGCCTTGTGGGCCGCCGCGAGCCCCGCCGCCGCCCCCCGCAGCAGGCCGACCCGCCTTCGCCATCCCTCCTCGGGATGCGCTCGGAGCCAGGCCCCCAGGTTGGGGCCGTCCACTCGCTCCATGCAGACATACGGCTCCCCCTCTTCGATCCCCAGCTCGTAGATGGTCACGACATGAGGGTGGGAGAGGCGGGCGAGCATTCGCGCCTCGTGCAGCACGTCGGCCGACGCCATCGCCGGGCCGGCGTCCCGTAGCACCTTGAGGGCCACCACTCGGCCAAGCGTGGGGTCGAAGGCCTCAAAGACGGCGCCCATTCCGCCCTCGCCGATCTTGCGCCGAACCTCGAAGCGCCCAAGGTTGGGGAGGGGAGCGCCGAAGAGCCGCGCCTGCAGGAGCCCCTGCCCGAGCCGCCGCATCGCCCCGGCCGTGGTCGGAGGGCGCGCCGCGCCGATCTCCGCGCCGGCGCGGGAGGCAGGGTCGTTGGGGTCGGGCTCAGCCATGGCGCCGAAGATATCCGCAAACTGTCGTGAACCGATCTGCCCGCCCGAACACCTACCCACAAATGCACCGGACAGCGGTCGCCCACGCCGGAGTCACCCGTCATGCCCGACGCCGCCGCCTTCACCCCGCCTCTCCCCTCCGACACAGCCGCGGCGACCGCCCCCTCCGAGGACGGCCTCCTCCTCCAGGCCTGGGCGGGGGGAGACCGCGGCGCCGGCGCCATGCTCGTCGAGAAGTACTACGACGCGATGGTCCGATTCTTTCGTAACAAGGCCGGGGATGACGCCGACGACCTGATCCAGCGAACCTTCCTCGCCGCGGCGGAGGGGGCCGGCTGCTTCCGAGGTCAGGGCTCCGTGCGCGCCTGGCTCTTCGGCATCGCGCGCAACATGCTCTACGAGCACATCCGCGGCCAGGTCCGCAAGGGGATGGTCGAGCCCGACTTCCGAGAGAGCGCCCTCATCGACCTCGCGCCCGGCCTGTCCACGGTCGCGGCGCGTCGCGCCGACCAGCGGGTCCTCCTCTCGGCCCTCCAGCGCATCCCCGTCGAGCTGCAGGTGCTGTTGGAGCTCTACTACTGGGAGGAGCTCAGCGTCCAGGAGCTCGGGGAGGTGCTCCAGATCCCCGCCGGGACGGTGAAGAGCCGCCTGCACCGGGCTCGAAGCCTGCTGAGAGAGGCCACCGCGAAGGTGCCGGCCTCCCGGGAGGAAGCCGAGGGCGCGCGCATGTTGCTGGAAGACTGGGCGCGGCGTGTGGGCGCCCTTCATCCGGGAGCGAACGCGGACGGCCCTTGAGGCGGTGACCTCTGGCAGGGAGGCCACCTCGGAGGCCGTCAGAGCGTCCCCGAGGAGGACTTGGAGACTCGCGGTGGACCAGGGCACCGGGGATGCGACCATGGACGCCACCAGCGACGCGGCCCTCGTCCCCACCGACCTCGTCTTCGATCCGCGCTGAGGCGGACTCCCGGCTCAGGGGCCCTCGGCGGGTGGCCTCGGGGCGAGGCGCCAGGTCCGGACCTCCTGGGCCAGCGCGCCGGGGTCTTGTTGTCCCCCGTACCGAAGCGCGGCATATCGGCGGAGTAGGTCCCCCGCGGGGCCTTGTGCTGCGGCCTCCAGGCGAGCCGAGAAGGCCTCGATCGGCTCGGCGGCGCCTCGGGAGAGCCCGGCCGCGGCGAGCGGGTCGAGCAAGGGCAGCAGCCAGGCCGGGGGTCCCTCCACCCAGGCCTCGTGCTCGGGGAGCGCGGGGGAGCGGCGGCCTCGCAGCAGGGTCCGCACCTGCAGCCCCACGAAGAGGAGCACCAGGGCGGCGGCGAGCGCCTCCAGGCCGAGGCGCTCCCAGAGCACCTTGAGGTCGTCGAGTGCCCCCGCCAAGAAGCTCTGGGCGGACCCCGTCTCCAGGCTGCTCCGCGGGCTCGGGTCTACCCGCTCCCAGGCCCCGTCCAGATAGACCTCGACCCAAGCGTGGGCGTCCCGGCTGCGGACGATGCGGTGGCCGCCGAAGGGGCTGGTCTCCGAACCGCGGAAGCCCGTGACCACGCGCGCCGGGACCCCCGCGTGGCGGGCCGCGAGGGCCATCCCGGAGGCGAAATACTCACAGTGGCCGAGGCGGGACGCCAGCAGGAACTGCACCACGGGGTCCTCACCGGCGAGTCGCTCGTAGTGCAGGGAGTAGGTGTAGTCTGCCTCGAGGCGCTCCTGGATGGCCTCCACCCGCGCGCGGGGGCTGTCCACCCCGGAGATCCAGCCATCCACCAGGGGCCCGATGGCCGCATCGACCTCGGCGGAGATGGACAGATCGGCCGGACCGGGGGCGGCGGGCGGCAGACGGACAGCCCCGGTGGTGTTGAACCGCACCTCCGTCGGAGGCTCCCCCGCCGGCCGGGGGATCCCCAGGGCGTCCACCCGCAGACCGGGCGGGCTCACCGCGACGGACGCGCTGTCCTGGGGCAGGAAGAGGCGCTCCTCCTCCTTGGAGACGAACTCGATGGTGCTCACCTCCCCCGTGGGCTCCGGGCCGGCTGACACCACCGTCGGCGGGGCGACGGGCGGGTACCAGACCCCGCCCTCGTACTCCGCATAGACCTGCCCCCGAAGGTGCTCGGCCACGGGGCCATGGACCCGGAGGATGACCTCGGTGGAGTCGCGCAGCCCGTCCAAGGAGTCCATCCGGAAGGCCCCCGCGCCGAAGCCGACCTCGCCCCCCGCGACCTGCGCGAGGATGAAGGCGTTGGTCTTGGCGAAGGCGGTCCGCAGGCCCCAGGCCGCGCCGCCGGCCAGCACGGAGCTGCCCAGCACCAAGGCCAGGGCCAGGGCCACGTGGCGTCCGCTGCGATGGCTCCGCACCCCGGAGCTGTGGGCGGTGTGGAGCCAGGCCAGGCTCAGATAGGCCACCGATAGGGGCAGGTAGGCCGGGGAGAGGACCCGCCCGCAGCTCGTGAAGACCAGCAGCCCGATGCCCCAGGTGGCCAGGTCGCCGCGCTCGGGGTTGCGCATCCAGAGGCGCGAGGCCAGCGTGAGCAGCGCGGCCCCCGCGATCACCACGTACTGAAGCTTGGGCCCGCCCTCCTCGTGGCTCAGGGGGAGGTCTATCAGGGCCACTCCAAAGGTGAGGAGCACCGTCGCCACGAGGAGGAGCGCCTGAGCGGCCTGCTTGAGCTCCAGCCGCGGCCCCGCCACGGTGGCCCCGAGGGCCAGGAGCAGCGCGACGAGGGGTACGAACACCTGCCCGGTGACCGTGACGTGCAAGGCACAGGCCGTGAGCAGCGCCAGGGTGACGATGGCGCGGCCCGCCGCAGCGCGGAGCGGTCCCGTCACAGGGTGAAGCGGCCCGGTCACAGGGTGAAGCCCTCGTGGCCCTCAATCTGTCGAAAGGAGGCGTGGGTGACGTCGGGGGAGCTCGGTCCATCCCCTGCCACCAGCGCCTTGACCGACACCCCGCGCTGGCGCAGCTCAGCGGCGAGGGCCTGTCGAACGGCGTCCCAACGATGGAGCACCAGCACCACGCTGGACAGGCGCCCGAGGTAGGGCGCGAGGAGGCCCAGGGTGCGCGGCGTGTCGAAGGCGGGCCCGGGCTGGACGCAGGCCAGGTGGTCCAGCGCTTGCTCGAAGGTCCCGAGGCTCCGCCCGATGGTCAGGGCGTGCACCCGGTCGCCGGTGACCAGGAGGTCGATGAGCGCCTCTCCGCGAGACAGCGCCTGCACCACCCCCGCCGCCAGGGAGATGGCCGCCTCCAAGCCGCGCTCCGTCGTGGCCGCCCGCTCGGTGTCCAAGAAGACGCCGACGCGGGTGAAGTACTCCTGCTGGTACTCCCGCACCACGGGCTTGCCCGTACGCGCCCAGGAGCGCGCGTGCAGATCCCGTAGGCGGTCGCCGCGACGGTACGGACGCAGGCCATAGAGCTCGCTCGACTCTCCGGTCTTCGAGGCCAGGGCCACGCCGCCGGGCTGGAAGCGGGGGGTGAGGCCCAGCCGGAGCTGCCGAACGGGGGCCACCCGCGGCACCACCAGCAGCGGCAGGCCCCCCGACAGCGCTCCGGGGCCGCGGGCGAGGCCCATGGGCACGGTCTCGGCCGCGAAGAAGGGGTCGAGGTAGTGGCGGCCGCGCGAGGCGAAACGGGCGGTCGCCTGGAGGGTGACGTCTCCACCCGCGGGCAGCTCCGCCACCGTGAGGCGAGGCCCCACCCAGGTCCCGTCCCAGGTGAGGAAGGGGCGCTCGAGCTGGACACCGAGGTAGGCGCGGGCGTCGCGGTTGCGCAGGGTCAGGCGGAGGACGAGGTCTTGCCCCACCGAGACCCGCGGTGGGGCGTGCACCTCGACGCTGACGTTCCCCATCGCGCAGCTCCGGCGGGCCGCCAGAGAGGCGAAGAGCGCGCCGAAGAGCACGGCGGCGAGGAGGTGGTTGCTGCTCTGGTCCACGTCGAGCCCGCTCGTGAGGACGAAGATCAGGAGCAGGGCTACGATCTGGCCCGTGCGGGTCAGCGCCCGGAAGGCGCCGATCAGCGCGGGTCCCACGACCTTCGCCGTTCGGGAGGCCCGCAGCCGCTCACGATCCTCGTGCGTCTCGGGGATCAGGATGTAGTTGAGCCGGGCGAAGTTCGTCTCGGCGAGGCGCCTGGTCAGCCGCGCGGCCAGGCTCAACCGGGCACGCTCGTCGAGCCGACGACCTCGTCGATGATGTCGGCCGGCGAGGTGCCCCCGTAGCGGGCCTCCGGCGCCAGGATGAGGCGGTGGGCCATGGTCGCCACCGCCAGCGCCTGCAGATCGGCGGGGCTCACATAGGCGCGGCCTTGCAGGCTCGCCCGGGCCTGCGCGGCGCGGAAGCAGGCGAGCGCCCCCCGGGGGGAGAGGCCGAGGTCGACCTTGGGGTGGCGGCGGGTGCCCTCGACGAGCCGCAGGAGGTAGTCGCCCACCTCGCGCTCCACGTGCACCTCCCGCACGCGGGCCTGGAGGCCCAGCAGGCCCGCGCGGTCGGTGGCGGCCACGAGGCTCGCGAGCGGATCGGCGTGCTGGTGCGCGAAGAGCATCTTCAGCGCCTCGGCGTGGCTCGGGTAGCCGAGGGACAGGCGCAGCAGGAAGCGGTCGAGCTGGGCCTCGGGCAAGGGGTAGGTCCCCTGGAAGTCCACGGGGTTCTGGGTGGCCAGCACGAAGAAGGGCCGAGGGAGGGGCCAGGTCGTGCCCTCCACCGTCACCTGGCCCTCGCTCATGGCCTCGAGCAGGGCCGACTGGGTGCGCGGGGAGGCTCGGTTGATCTCGTCGGCCAGCAGCACCTCGGTGAAGACCGGGCCGCGCAGGAAGCGGAAGGTGCCCTCCTGGGGGTTGAGCACCTGGGAGCCGAGGATGTCTCCCGGGAGGAGGTCGGGGGTGAACTGCACCCGCGAGAACTCCAGGCCCAGGACGATGGCGAGGGCCTTCGCGAGCGTGGTCTTGCCCACACCGGGCACGTCCTCGAGCAGCACGTGACCACCGGCGAGCACGCCGACGAGGAGCAGCTCGATGACGTCCTCCTTGCCGAGGATGACCCCACGGAGGCGGGCTCGTAGGGTGTCGAGGAGGTCCGTCTGGGGCGCGTTCATGGGGGGACAGGCTACCTCGCCGCGGCCCCTGGCGTAAGGTGGTGGAGGCCCGCAGGCGGCTCGAGTGGGTGGCCGCGAGCGGTGCCCACGGTCATCCGCTCGGCGGGGAGCCCTCGAGGTCCGCCGCGACCTGAGCGGCGAGGGCCCGGGCGTGCGGGAAGATCGTGGAGAGCAGCGCGATCGCCCCGATCTCTCCGCCGAGCCACACCCCGCCCTGCCCCTGTGCTTGTCGGAGGCGCCCGAAATAGCCGTCCGATAGGGCTTCGCTCCCCACATGCGTGAAGTGACGCCAGCGCTTCGCCCGGAGGAGCTCGGTGACGCCGCGGCTACCGGGGCTGGAGAGGCGCTGAAGGTCGGCTCGGATGTTCTGATAGATGGTCTCGTCGTCGAGATCGGGGCTCCCCCAGGCGAAGACGACGTGGACATCGGTCTCCGGGTGGGGATGCACCCAGCAGACCGGCCTCCCCACTCCCTCGGCGCGGAGGTTGTCCTTGATGAGATGGATGCAGACCTGTCGCTCGCCCGGAAGTCCCTCCGCACGAATGACGTAGCTTCGATAGTCATTCCAGCGGAGCAGCGCTTGCAGGGGCTCGAAGCCCCGCACCGGAAGGGCCCCCGGAGCGCTGAGGATGACTCGGTGGAATGTCTCGGATGCCCCGTCCTCGAGGCCGAGGCGGACCGGCGGCCCCCCTTCGATGGAGCGGACGGGCGTGTCGAGGCGCAGCTCCAGCCCGGCGGCGATCAAGCGCTCCGACAGGCGCTCCCAGATGCGGCTGCTCCCCTCGGGCCACAGGCGAAAGGGGCCGCGAGCGCTCGAATAGAGGTGAGTGGGCGGAAAGAACCGGCCGACATATCCCGCAGGCACCTCCCCGAAGGTGTAGCCCAGAGAGGCGAGGAGGCCCGCGGCGCGGTCGTCAAAGTCCGACAGGCCCTCCGTTACGACGAAATCAGACCAGCGCCGCCGCCAGGCCGGCTGATCCATTCGTTCGTCATGGCTCGGCCCCTGGAGCGTGCGGCTCTGCCACCCGAATTTAAGCCCCTGTCGCGCGATTCGGACCTGCCGCGAGGCGGAGGTGGGGTGGGGGTCGCCGGTCCTCAGGCTGTATTGTAGGACCGACTCGACCGGCCGGTCCAGGAGGCCGAGCCCGCGGGAGAGGGCGAAGACCTCGTCATAGAAGGGCAGCACCCCAGCGGTGGCGCCGAGCTCGTAGTGGAGGCCGTCGATCTCGACCGACAGGCACTTTCCACCCACACGGCCCTCGGCCTCAAAGACCGTGACCGACAGCCCCCGCTTCAAGAGCTCACCCGCCATGAGGAGGCCGCTCGCCCCAGCGCCGATGATGGCCACCCGCGGAGAGGAGGCGCTCACGGGGTCCCCTCCCGAGGCGACAGGGCGGAGGGGCCGCTCCCGGTATGCCGATAGGGCGAGCCGTGGTCGCGGGCGGGGCGATGACAGGGGCGAGGACGAGGCATCGAAGGACCCTCGTGTACTGGCCCAGTATGGTGGGGACTCTCGGGTCGCGGTTGTAACAAATCGGGTGTCGGCTGGCGAGGGGCGAGCGAACACGGAGGCAGCGCCGGCCGGGTCGGAGGGCGGCTTGCCGGCGCTGCGACCGATGCCGCTCCGGAGGCGACGGTGGGGAGGGGAAAGACCTGGCGGGTGTAGACCAACTGCGCGCACAGTCGAGGCGCCACGGGACCCTCGCACTACGGGAACCTCGCTATCTTCGCATGAAGACGCGCACGGGCGCGGGGACACCCTTCAACGTCTGGTCTCCCGCAGGGCGATCGCATCTAAACGTCCCATTTATCCGCCAATTACTTTGAGCAGGTATTCGTTGTCCCAGCCCGCCCTCATGCGCTTCGTCTTCACGCCGACCTTCCGCGAGGTCTCCTGCTTGAGGAGGTTGAGGGCGATGCGCCGAATGGTGG
>JBIJDH010000050.1:0-23015 GCA_044344255.1 Myxococcota bacterium | reverse complement strand
GGGGACAGGCCGGCGGAGAGCCAGGTGCCCTCGGCGGCGGGGCCGTCGTAGCCGAAGCCGTCGTCGATCACCGAGTAGTAGAACCGGTTGCCGGAGCTGTCTTCGCCGACCACATAGGTCGCGCCCCCCGCGCTCTCGAAGACGTGCCCCGCGGCGTCTTCGATGCGCGCCACGCCGAAGAAGGCCGCCCCCGAATACAGCGCGCCGCCCTCGCCCGGGGTGTCGTCGTAGGTGATGGCGTAGGCGTAGCCCTCGTAGGTGCTGCCTCCCTCCGCCGTGCACTGGTCGTACCAATAGTCGATGCCGTCAGCGTCGAACCAGGTGGGGCAGCCGTCGTCGATGCCCTGCATGGCCTCGGCGTACGCGAGCAGGGCGGGCTCGGCGCTCGACCGGCGGAGCGTGAGCAGGGACTCCTCGACGACGAGGCCGAGGGCCTCCCCGTCGAAGGCCGGGAGCTCGGGGTCGGTGGGGTCGAGCAGGTAGGGGGCGGTGTCCTCGCTCGCCTCTCCCTCTCCCTCGCCTTCGCCAGCGCGTCCCTTGTCGGAGCCGCAGGCCAGCGCGAGGAGGGGGAGCGCGAAGAGGGGGAGCGCGAAGAGGGGGTGCGCGAAGACGGGGGGCGCGAGGCGGGGCGCGGTCCGGAGGTCAAGCATGGTCACTCCACCCAGCAGGTGAGCCAGAGCTCAAGGCGGTGCCGGTCTTCTTCGGTGATGCCGCCCTCGGGGGGCATGTCGGGGGCGTCACCGGCGGCGCGGATGAGGATGCGGTCCTGGAGGGCCAGGGCCTCGGCCTCGGTGTCAAAGGTGACGCTCTCGGGGGCGCCGTTCCGGTCTGGGGAGGTCGAGGCGTGGCAGCTCTGGCAGTTCTCGATCAGGAAGCCGGCGCCGAAGTTGGCCCAGGTGAGCACGGGGGCGTCGGCGCAGGCGCCGGTGTCGGCGGGGAGCGGGCTGTCCTTCCCTTCGCCGCCGTCGTCGCCGCAGGCGCAGAGCCCGACGAGGGCGAGCGCCGCGAGCCGGGCGGCGTGGAGGGGGAGCGGGATCGGGCGGCGCGTCATGGGGGCCTCGGCCAGCGGGGAATCAGGCCAGGAATTCAGGCCAGGAATTCAGGCCAGGAGGGCCTCGAGGGGGGTGGCGTCGGGGAGGTGCTCGGCGGGATCGACATCACCGAGGGCGAGCAGGGCGGCGCCCACCGACTCGACGGCGAGGACGTGGCCATCCTCCACGGTCTCGCCGCTGCTGAGGTCGACCGTCTCGCCGTTCCAGCCGCTGTCGAAGCCGCCGATGATACGGTCGGCGCTGATGCCGGCCCCGAGCAGCATCACGCTCGTGTAGGGCCAGTGGTCCTTGCCGGCGGTGGCGTTGAGCTGCGGCGTGCGGCCGAGCTCGGAGAGCACGACGAGCACGGTCTCTTCGGCGAGGCTCCCGCCCGCGGTGCCCGGCGTGCCGTCCAGCAGGGCGACGAGCTCGGTGATGCCCGCGAAGAGGCCCTCCCAGAGCACGCTCTGGTCAGCGTCGTTGTTGGCGTGGGTGTCCCAGCCGAGGCCGCCGGCGGCGCCCGGGTAGGACATCGTGACGCAGCGGCTGAGGCCGTAGGAGAGGGCGTCGACGGCGACCGCGGACTGGTCGGCGAGCGAGGCCCCGCCGGTGAAGTCCATCACGTAGCGGGAGGCCTTGAGGGCGGCGGCCTTCCGGGCGGCGTCGTCGTAGGCGAGGGTGAGGCGCTGGGCCACGCTCGAGCGGGCCGCGGCGGCCGCCGCTCCGGTGCGCCGGGCGAGGTAACGGTCGAGGATCGACTCGGCCGAGCGGGAGGGCCCGGTCACCGCGGTGTCACTCCAGCCGAGGATCTCGCCGGAGAGCAGGCCCTCGAGCTGCCCGTTCTGCCCCGTGCGGGCCACCGAGGTGCCGAGCTCACCGGTGAAGGCCGGGCCCGAGAGCACGAGGTGGGGCAGGGTGTAGCGGTCACCCGCCGAGGCGGCGAGCAGGGTGGCCCAGTCGGGGAGGAAGCCCGAGGTGCTGCCCGTGAGCGCGATCATCGTGCAGATCTCGTGGGCGATGCTCCGCACCTGCACCCCGTTCAGGATCAGCAGCCGATCGTGGTTCCCGGAGAGGAAGGCGTCGACGCTCGGGCGGTCGGGGTGGCTCACCCAGCGGATGCCCCCTGCGCTCGCCCGCTCCGAGCCGGGCTCACTATCGACGTTACCGTTCGACAGGCCGTCGGCGAGCACGCGAGTGGGGTCCCAGCCGCCGTTGTTGAAGAGGAAGATGAACTTGCGGTCGGCGTTGGAGACGGAGGCCCGGGCGGGCCGGGCGAGGCTGAGGCCCGCGAGGCCGGCGGCGGAGGCGCCGAGGAGCTGACGACGGTTCATGGCTGCGGCCTCCCGCCCTGTCGGTGAACAGGGGCGAGCTGAGGGCTGGCTAGTAGAGGACGAAGTCGGGGTCGCGGAGGAGGGCGGAGAGCAGGCCGCGCCAGGCGGCCCCGGCGTCGCCATCGGCGGCGTAGAGCTCGCTCCAGAGGCCGAGGTTGCCCTCCACCTCGGGCCCGTCGGCGGCGATGGTGTGGCCGAAGAGGCGGAGGTGGAGGCGCTGGATCTGGGCCACCATCGCGTCTCGGCCGGACTCGGGGGTCTCCGTGCCGTCGATCTCGGTGAAGAGCGCGCGGTCCGCCTGCGGCAGCGCGCTCTCTGTCGTGACGACGTGGCTCGCCGCCGCCTCGGCGAGGCGCTCCTGGACGAGGAGGAGGGTGGCGGAGGGGGAGGTCGCGCTCTCGGTGACCGTCTGGCCGTCGACACCCCCGGCGAGGGTGCGCAGGCCGACGGTGTCGTTGTCGAGCATGTCGTAGCCGGCGTAGTCCCAGCGGAAGCCGGTGATGTCCTCGACCGAGCTCGCGAGCTGATCGACGGTGAGGAGCTTCATCGGCACGGCGCCGAGCGCCTCGGTGGCTGGGTCGTCAACCGGGGCGGCCCGGTAGCGCGCGTCCGCCACGACGGAGAGGAAGAGGGGCTTGAGCCGCAGCTCGCCAGCGAGGAAGGCCTCGCGGTGCGCCACGAGCGGGTTCGTGTCGTCGAGGGTGGGGTCCCGCCGGAGCAGCGCGCGGTAGACCTGCTCGACCGCGCACTCCGGGAAGCGCGGGTCTCCGGCGATCTGCTGGCCGAGGTCGGCGAGCGAGGCCCCGGGGGCGCCGTACCAGGCCGGTGAGGTGTCGAGGTAGCTCGCGTAGAGGTGCTCGCGGTCGGGGTGGTAGGCCCGCACCTCGAGGGCGCTCGTGTAGTCGTAGGCCCAGAAGCCGAAGAAGTAGGCGGCGATGGGGTCAAGGCTGGTGTGGCAGTTCACGCAGGCCGGGTTCTCGTGGATGGCGTCGGCGACGGCCTGCTCATCGAGGAGGTCGATGTTGCGGTCAAAGGTGATCGGCCGCGAGAGGTAGTCGTTGCACAAGAGGATGCGGCTCACCTGGTTGGCGCGCTTCCGGTTGGCGTTGGAGTCGGTGGAGGTGTAGCGCCACCACAGGCCGTTGGTGGCGAGCACGCCGGCCGGCGGCCGACCGTCGGTGTAGTGGGAGACCTGCCAGCCCTCGCCGCCCGCGGGGTAGTCGAGGGGGGCGATCGAGGCGAGCAGCTCGTTGGCCACGGTCCAGTCGCCGGTCACGACCTCGGTGTACGGGAGGTCTTCGGTGGCGATCCGCTCGACCACCCGCAGCGGCTCTTCTCCCACCGCGCGGGCGAAGCCGATGTCGTCCTCGAGGCCGAACTGAGCGGCGCTGATGTAGTAGTAGTCGGCCTTGGTGAGGTAGATCTCGGCGTAGATCTGTCGCACTCGAACGCCAAAACGAGGGTCGTCGACCATCGCGGCGACGAGGCCGTCGAGGGCGGCGGGATCGGCCTGGACGGCGGCGAGCTCCTCGAGGGTGGGCCGGGTGCCGCGCAGGTCGAGGCTGATGCGCGAGAGCAGGGCCGCGGGCGCCAAGGCGGGGATGTCGGCCTCGGTCATCGCGCCGGGGGTGGCCTTGTCGGCGGGCGCCTCCCCGCCGCAGGCGAGCAGCAGGGCCACCGCGCAGGGCAGGAGGGAGCGGGCGCGCCGGGCGAGCGGGCGAGCGGGTGCGGTGCGCAGGGGGCTCACCATGGGCGGTTGTCCTCCCAGTCGAGGATGGGGGTGACGTCGATGCAGGCCTCGCCGACGACCTCGCCGGTGGGGTCGGTGACCGTCCCGCAGCCGTCGCACTCGCCTTGCATCTCGAAGCCGTTGTCTACTTCGACCACGTCGAAGGTGACCGTCCACCAGCGGCCGGCGGCGTCCCGCACCGAGATAGCGCCGGTGGGCTCCTCGGCGCAGGGGTAGTAGCCGTCGAAGTCCACGACGTAGATGCCCGCCGTCTCGATCGCGGTGGCCGCCTCGCTCACGTTGGCGAGGGTGCCGGCGATGGTCATGTAGCGGGCGTTGTAGTCGAGGGCGTCGATCGCGTAGACCATCAGCGAGGGGGTGGAGCCGGTGGAGACCCAGGTGCCCTGGGCGGCCTCGCCCTCGCCATACACGCCGCCGGTGATCTGCGTCATCCAAGCGGGCCAGCCGTCGCCGGTGATGCCCTCGGCGTGGGCCACCCCGCCGCCGATCTGAAACAGACCCTGGGTGGGCGACTCGATGCGGGCCGAGCCGTAGACCGAGGTGGCCACCCAGCTCCCGCCGTCACCGAGCAGATCGTAGTCGGTGTACAGGTACTCGAAGCCGTAGCCGGAGAAGGTGGCGCCGGCGCTGGTGGTGCAGTCGGCGTACCAGAAGGTGCTGCCGTCCATCTCGTACCAGTCGGGGCAGCCCTCCTCGGCCTCGGCCATCGCGGCCTCGTAGGCCACCACGCCGGGCGCGCCGGTGGTGCTGCGGAGCGCGGCGGCGAAGTCGTCGAGGGCCTCGCTCACCTTGGCGGCGTCGAAGGTGGCGCCGCCGTCCCCCTCGGGGGTGTAGGTGTACTCGCTCGGCAAGGTCGGCTCGGGCTCGACCTCAGCGGCGGGGGGATCGGCTTTGTCCCCTCCGCAGGCCGAGAGCAGCCCGAAGCCGAGGGCCAGCGTCAGGGGGGTGGAGCGCTTCATCGGGCCTCCCAGGAGCGCGACGACGCCGGGGGGCGAGGTCTTCAGTGCGCGAGGTGGTCATTGTAGTGCCATCTTCAGACCCTCGCCGCCGTAGGATAGGGGGACAGCCTCAACGGAAGGAGAGCAGATGATGGAGACCTGGAAGCGTGCGCAGTCCCTCTCGGTGGCCACCCTTCAGGAGGGCGCGCTGATCGGCAAGCTGGAGGACTTCCAGTTTGACCTCGACACTCACCGGATCTTCGGCTGGCGCCTGAAGGGCCAGGGCATGTTCGCCAAGGCCGGAGGGGTGGCCGCCGCCGACTTCGTGCGCATCGGCCGTGACCTCGCCTTCGTCCGATCCGAGTCCGCGGTCGAGTTCGCCGGCGGCAAGGCCACCGCAGTCGAAGGGAGAGCCTGGGCCAGCCAGTACAAGGGCACCCGCGCGATCACCCGGCGCGGCAAAGACTTGGGTGAGGTCAAAGACTTCGTGGTCGCCGATGACGGCCGATCGGTCACCGGCATCCTGCTCGAGGAGGGCGTGCTGCTCCCGCTCGAGGGCCGCGTGAACACCGGCCCCTCCGCCGTGATCGCCGAAGAGGAGTCGGTCGCCGTCAAGGTGGGCGACGACGACGAGAAGACCGACTGGTGGACGCGCGTGCGCGGCTCCTTCCAGCGGGTCGATCCCAAGGCCGATGAGGGCGAGAAGGCCGAGAAGACCGACAAGCTCGACAAGAATGACAAGATCGACAAGGGTGACAAGGGTGAGGGGGCGTGAGCGCGCGCTCCCTCCGACCGTGGGTCGCGGGGCTGGCCCTCGCCCTCGCCCTCGCCCCCGCCCTCGGCTGTCCGGGAGCCCTCCACCAGCCGCGACCGGCGCCCGTGGCCGAGGTCGCGCCGGCCACTGCCCCGCCCGTTCTGCGAGCCCCCGCCGTGATCCTCGCGATGAACGACACCTACCGCGCCGAGGGCGACACCTTCGCCCAGGCCGGGGGCTTCCCGCGGGTGCGCGCGCTGCGCCTCCAGCTCGAGCGGGAGCACCCCTCCCTGCTCGTCACCCACGCCGGAGACCTGCTGCAGCCCTCCTTCATGAGCCGCCTCTACGGGGGCGACCAGATGATCGATCTGCTCAACCAGCTCGACGGCGACGCCGCCGCGAGCGACCCACGCCTCTTCGTCACCTTCGGCAACCACGAGTTCGACAAGTCGGCCCTCGAGGACGGCCCGGCCCTCGATCGGCGCGTCGAGCAGAGCCAGTTCACCTGGCTCTCCGCCAACGTGCAGTTCGCCGCTGGCGCCGACGGGCAGCCGATCGTCGCCGCGCCCAACCTGCTCCCCCGTCGGCTCGTGGAGAGCGGCGGCTATCGGGTGGGCCTCTTCGGCCTCACCACCGACCGCGCCAAGGCGGCCTTTGTCACCGGCTTCGGGGATCGGGTCGAGCTCGCCCGCCAGCAGAGCGCCGCCCTCCGCGCCGAGGGGGCCGACTTCGTCGTCGCCATCACCCACCTCGACATGAACGAAGACAAGGCGCTGCTGGCCGCGCTCGGCGCCTCGGGCCCTGACCTCATCGTCGGCGGCCACGAGCACAACCAGCAGGACGCGCGGGTGGGCCGGTCCGCGGTGGTCAAGGCCAACGCCGACGCCACCTCCGTCGCCGTGGTCAAGCTCGAGCGGGTCGACGGCGCCGTCTCGATCCGCTGGGACTTCGTCCCCTTGGCGGGGGCGGCCCCCGCGCCCGACCCCGCGCTCGACGCGGCCGTGGCGGTCTGGCAGGCGCGGCACGACCGCGAGTTCTGCGCCAAGGTGGGGAGCGCGCCGGGCTGCCTCGCCCAGCCGGTCGGCGGGACGGCGGTGCCCCTCATCGCCGAGGAGCTGGAGATCCGCCGCTTCGAGACCAACCTCGGTGACCAGATCGCTGACTGGATGCTCGAGGCCACCGCCGCCCAGAAGACGCAGGTGGCCTTCATCAACTCGGGCTCGCTCCGCCTCAACCGGAACATCGCCGCCGGGCCGCTCACCCGGCAGGTGGTGGAGGAGCTCTTCGCCTACCCCTCACCGCTGACCGTCGTGGAGCTCGACGGCGCCACCCTGCTGAAGGTGGCCCAGCGCGCCGTGACCGACTGGACGGGCCAGGGCCACTACCTTCAGATCGCGGGCTTCGCCTTCCGCTTTGACCCTACCACCGGCGCGGTGAGCGGGCTCAGCCTGCGGGAGGGCGGCCGCTATCGGGCCGTGCGGCCCGACGAGAAGATCCGTGCGGTGACCCTCGACTTCCTGCTTGACCCCAAGAAGGGCCAGGACGGCTACACGATGCTGGTGCCGAGCATGGTGCGGAAGGGGCCCTCGGTCGACCTGAAGGACTGGTTCATCCAGCGCCTCGCCGCGGCGGGGGGTGCCGGGATCTCCCCCACCGTCGAGGGGCGGGTGTGTAATGCCGGGCGCCCCGGGCCCTGCCTCGTCGTCAGCCCCTGAGAGGCGCGCCGCCGGGAGGGCCGACAAACTCCTCGCGGATGTACCGATCCAGCCGCTCGGCCCGCTCTCGCCGGCCGATGAGGCGGCTGGCGAGGAGGAGCAGGCCGACGAGCCCGCCGAAGAGGGCGGCGGTGAAGCCCATCACCCCCCCGCTCACCGCCCCGGCCGGCTGGAGGTCTCCCCGGAGATCGACCGCGCTCAGCGCGCCGTCTCCGGTGAAGTAGGTCGCGTAGCGGCCGCGGTGGTGGCCGATGGCCCGATCGAGGCGCACCCGGTCTCGCAGCCTCACGGTGTGTTGGGCCGCGTAGCCCACCCGAGGCTCGATGCCGGTGGTGGGGTCGGCCGCAAAGGCGAGGTCGTCGAGCTGGAGGCGCTGGAGGCCGGGCCCGGCGAGGATGGGCACCAGCAGACGCTCCTCGGCCCCGTCGAGGTCGGGCTGGGGCTGGCGGGTCTGGAGGACCACCTCGTGGCGCCCCCGGGGGACCTCGAGGCCGACGATGGTCCCGCCCGCGTCGGTGAGCAGGGTCGCCCCCTTGGCCTCGATCTCCGTCCCCGCCGGGAGCGGGCGGGCGAGGGTGAGCTCGCCGCCGCCCCCTTGATCGAGGTGGACGGTGGTGGTCCAGCGGAGCTCGCCGCCGCTCCACTGGCCCTGGTGGTCTACGGTGGTCGGCTCGAGGGCCATGGCGGCCCGAGACAGGGGGAGCAACAGGGTCAGGGTGAGCGAGAAGGGGAGCAAGGCGGACATCAGGACCTCCGTTCAGCGACCGACCATGGCGTCCACGCCGCCGTCGAAGAGGGTGACCTCGGGCAGGATGGGCGAGGCGACGTGGATGAACTGGATGAGGGCGGCCATCTGCACCGCGACGAGGACGGTGAGGGGCAGGGCCACCGAGCCGCGGGGGCTGCCTTCGGGGCGGCGCTTCATCACGGCCCGCACGACGTTGCGGAAGCCGAGGAAGGTGGCCAGCGCGGCGGCGGCCAGCGCCAGGGTGCCGCCGGTGGTGTCGGAGGTGTGGTAGTAGAGCGCCACGATCGGGGAGAGGGCGGCGAGCACGACCGAGGCCGTGAAGTTGCCGCTGGCGATGCCGAGCAGCAGGTCGCTCGGCCGGTTCTGGGCCCCGGAGAGCTTCCAGGTGATGAGGGCGGCCGGGGCGGCGCAGGCCGCGGAGAGCACGAGCACCATCGGCACCTTGTAGAGGTTGCCGAGCGCGAGGCCGAGCTCGGTGGAGCCGGCCGCGAAGCCGTAGAGGGCGGCGAAGACCACGCTCGCCAGCGAGGCGCGCACGACGAGCTCCATCCGGCGGGTGTGGGCGGTGTCGGCCTCACCCTCCACGGGGCCATTGGCGAGGTCGAAGAGCTCGAGGAAACGTTTCATGAGGGCTCCTGGTGGGCGACTGCCCAGCGGCCGGGGTTGCGGCCTGCCCTCTCCAACTAAAAGCCCCGTCTGGATCTCAGACGGGGCCGGTGTGAAGCGTAGGACGTCCCCGTGTGAACGGGGCGTGAACGGCCCGGACGGGCGGGCCGCTCCGCTCAGAGCTCGCGCTTGACGAGGTAGAAGTCGAGGCGCTCTACGCCCTCCATCGCGAGGCGGGCGTCGACCTGGGCGGTGGTGCGGGGGGGCGGGACGATCACCTTCTGGCCGGGCGTCCAGTTGACCGGGCAGGCCACGCCGTTGCTGTCGGCGGTCTGGAGCGCGGTGAGGAGCCGCTTGACCTCGTCGACGTTCCGGCCGACGTTGAGCGGGTAGTAGATGATCGCGCGGATGATGTTCTTGGGGTCGATCACGAACAGGGCGCGGATGGTGACCGTGCTGCTCTCACCCGGGTGGATCATGCCGTACTTCTTCGACACGTCGGTCGTGAGGTCGGCGATCATCGGGTAGGCGATGCGGAAGCCCATCAGGCCCTTGAGGTTCTCGAGCCAGGCGAGGTGGCTGTGGATGGAGTCCACCGAGATGCCGATGAGCAGCGTGTTCAGCGCAGTGAACTCCGCCTCCCGGCGGGCGAACTCGGAGAGCTCGGTGGAGCAGACGGGGGTGAAGTCGGCGGGGTGGGAGAAGAGGACGGTCCACTTGCCTTGCTTCCAGTCGTGGAACTTGAGCTCTCCCACCGTGGTGACGGCGGTGAAGTCGGGGGCGGTGTCGCCGATGCGGGGCATGCTGATGAGGTCGGACATGAACGCTCCGTGGCCGTCCGTTGAGGGACGCGGGTGGGGGAAGGGTGCGAGGTCCTAACGCGGCCGGGCGCGGCGTCCGTCGGCCGCTGCGGGTGTTAGTCTGGGCACCGACCGCCCCAGGAGCGCCCATGCTCTCGCTCATCTTCGCGCTCAGCCTCTCGCCGCTCTCCGCCGCTCCGGCGGCGGCCGCTCCCCGCCCGGGGGCCCCGGAGGCGCTGCCCGAGGCCTTCGCCCTCGCCGCCGAAGAGTACGGTGTGCCCGAGAAGGTGCTGCTGGCGCTGGCCTATGAGGCCTCCCACTGGCGGCCCGAGGCCCGCTCGGCCTGGGGGGGCTACGGTCTGTTCGGCTTCGACGAGTCCGACGCCCCCGGCCCCGCCATCGAGCGCGCGGCGGTGATGTCGGGCCTCTCGCCCGACCGCATCATCGACAGCCCCGAGGCCAACATCCGCGCCGCGGCGGCCCTGCTCGCCGAGCAGGCGCGGGCCTCCCGGGGCGGTGAGCTCCCCCCGGCCGATGCCCTCGTCGAGTGGTGGGAGGCCGTGGTCGCCTTCTCCGGCAGCGACGACCCTGTGCGCCAGGACATGTTCGCCGGCTACGTCTTCGAGCTCATCAACTTCGGCGTGGCCGAAGACCCCGCCACTGGCCTCCGCATCCGCCCCGAGCCGGTCGACACTTGGGCCCGCTACGCGCCGCCGCCGCCGACCGCCTGCGATTATTCAGGTTGTTACACCTTCTCGGCGGCGAGCAGCTCCAACTACTCCAACTACTCACGCGGCGCCTCTGACATCGCCTACGTGGTCATTCACACCACGCAAGGCAGCTACTCGGGCGCCATCAGCTGGTTTCAGAACGCCTCGGCCTCGGTGAGCGCCCACTACGTCGTACGGTCGAGCGACGGGCAGATCACGCAGATGGTGAAGGAGGAGGACGTCGCCTGGCACGCCGGGAACTGGTCCTACAACGAGGCCAGCGTCGGGATCGAGCACGAGGGCTACGTAGACGATCCCGACACCTGGTACACCGACGAGATGTACGCCTCCTCCGCGGCCCTCACCGCGGACATCTGCGCGCGGAACGGCATCTCGGTGAGCCGGAGCTACATCATCGGCCACTACGAGGTGCCGGGCGCCACGCACACCGATCCGGGCAGCGGCTGGGACTGGGACTACTACATCGACCTCGTCAACGGTGGCGGCGGCGGCTCGGCCACCGGTGACCTCATCGGTGTGGTGGCCGACACCGACATCTACGCCGGCGCGCGCATCGTCGGCGCCGTGGCCACCCTCGACGAGACGGGGGAGACCGCCACCACCGACGCCGACGGCTACTACCACTTCACCGACCTCCCGCTCCAGAGCTACACCATCCGCGCCTGCGCCCCCGGGTTTGACGAGGGCACCTGCACGAAGAGCATCTCGTCGGGCGACAACTGGTGCTCGATCGCGCTCGTCCCGGGTGACGGCTGCTCCGGCGGAGGCTCCGACGGTGGCACCGATGGTGGCACCGACGGCGGCACCGACGGTGGCACGGACGGCGGCACCGACGGCGGCGCCGACTCCGGCACCCCCACCGGCGACGACGGCGGGGATGGCGGCGCCCCCAGCGACAGCGGGCTGAGCGGGCGCATCCCCCCCGAGGGTGGCGCCCCCGGTGAGCTGGTGCCGATGGGTGAGACGAAGGCCGGGTGCAGCGTCTCACCGGTGTCGGTCGCAGGTCGAGGCCTCGGCGCGCTCGTCGCCTTCGGCCTCCTGTCGGGGCGCCGTCGCAGGCGCTCGGGCGGGCCCGCGCGGGCTTGACACGACTTGACGGTCGACGGTTGAGGGGTGTGGCATCTCTCCTCCGCCATGCGCGGACTCTCCCCCCTCCTCCTGCTCACACTGGTGGTCGCCCTCTCGTCGATCACCTATGGTGTGGGCGCGCTGATCCGGCAGGAGCCGGGCGCCTCCTCCGTCATGGACTGTGAAGAGTACGCGTCATCTCCCAATCTGTTTGGGTACTGCATCTACCAGCGGGTCGGCTCGAACGCGAACCCGATGGAGGTGATCGACGCCTGCTTCCAGGCTGGCACCTGGGAGGCCAACTGTCGCCATGGCTGGGTGTCGGCGCGCCTCGCCGAGGCTGAGCCCCCTCCCTCGGCGCTGCTGCTCGAGGTCTGCGGCGAGGACGACGACTGCCGTCTGGACGTGGTCGATCGGGAGCCCGCGGGAGACCTCGTCGCCCGGCTCCAGCGCTGCGCGGAGGTGGTGCGCACGAAGGGCTCGGACTGCGCGGCACACGCCGCGCAGCTCTGGTGGTGGGGAGGCCCGGACCGCGCCGAGATCGCCCGCGTGGGCGAGTCGCGACACCCCTACCCCGAGCTCATCGGCTTCTACCTCGGCGCCTCGGTGGCCTGCCCGCTGGCCCCCGACCGGGATCGGAGCGGGCCGGCGGTCTGCCCGGAGAACCCGCGCGTGATGAGCTTCTGCGAGGTGACCGCGCGCGAGCTCGCCCTGCGCCCCAACCGCTGCCCGCCGCGGGGCAGCTAAGGGGGGCGCGCGCGGCGGGGGTGCACTCCCGCGGCGGGGCCGCGCTCCCGCGGCGGGGCCGCGCGTGGTACACCGGGCGGTGTGCCAGCGCGGGGCGGGGGATCGGGGCCGTGGAGGCCGCCGGGGCCCGGGCTGACCGGAGGCGGACGCAGGGGAGGAGGTCGGTTGGCAGCGCGCATGGGGTCCCACCGGAGCGTCGTCGTCACGCGGCGGTTCGCCGTTCTGCTGGTGGTCGGCCTCGCCCTCGTCGGAGGCGCGCAGGAGGCCGAGGCGGAGCCGCGAGGCCTGCTCGTGCGCTTCGATCCCGGGGGCGCGGCGGTCGACGGGCCGGTGAAGGTCACGCTGACCAACCCCGAGGGCAAGACGGAGACCCTCGAGCTCAAGGACGACGGCCTGCAGCCCGACGTCGCGGCAGGGGACAGCGCCTACAGCGCCGCCGCCTCGGTCAACGGTGATCAGTTCACCGTCCAGCTCCTGCTCAACGGCTCGACCGTCGATGCCGGATCGATCGCCTGGAAGCCGGAAGACCAGATGCGCGATCTGGACGTCCGCGTGTCGGGGGGCAGCGTCACCCTCGAGACGGGGGTGGCGAGCCCGGGCGCGACCGGGGACGGCGGCGCCCCCGGCGGCGCCCCCGGTGGGCCCTCCGGCGGCGGCGCGCCGCAAGCGCCGCCCCACGCCTCTCGCAGCGCCGATCCCCTGCTCTTCTTCGGGCTCGGCCTCGTGCTCGTGGTCATGCTGGTCGGCCTCTGGCGGATGAGCCGCGGGCGCCCGGCGCCGCAGCGCAGGGCCGCGGACCTCGAGCCGCAGCCGGAGGCGGGGCTGCTCGGGGAGGGCACTCCCTCGCTCAGCGACGGGCTCTCGCTCTGGCGGGTGGAGGCGAGCGCCGAGGCCGCCTTGGCGCAGGGGATGCTGCGCGTGCTCGCCCGCCACCACCGGGTGGTGGTCGTGGCGCCGGCCGGCTTCGTGCTGGAGCCCGTGGCGGGCGGCACCGTCTATCGCTGCGCGGTCTCCCGACCGAGCGAGGTCGAGGCCGCCCTGCTGGCCCTCCACGGTGAGCCCGGCCGCCCCCTCGCGGCCCTGGTGGTCGGGATGAGCGAGAAGCCCGCCTACTACAAAGACCTCGCCGACGCCCTCCCCCCCCATACCGGCGGCGTGGCCCTCATCGGCGAGGACCTCTCCCTCGAGCTCCCCACCGTCACGGTGGCGGTGGCCGAGCCCGACGCCGGCTGGACCTTTCAGATGAACGGCAGCGCCCTCCGCCCGGCCCCGGACCGGCTCGGCCTGCTGCGCGGAGACCCTCGATGACTGCGATCCCGGCGACGGCGACCCCGGCCAGCTGCTCACCCGCCCGAGCCCGCTGCGAAGGCGGGCGGCGCCGCGGCCTCGCTCCGGCGCTCGGCCTCGGCCTTGGCCTCGGCCTCTTGGCTGCGCTCGCCGCCCCCGGCCGCGCCGCCGCAGGCCCGGTGGGAATCGTCGTCCGCCTCGACGCCACCGGCGGGCTCGTGACCGCCCCCGTCGTGGCCCAGCTCAAGGGCAGCGCCGAGAAGCCCTTCGCCATCCAGCTCAACGACAGCGGCGACAAGCCCGACGTCACCGCCGGCGATGGTCAGTGGGCCGGCCACGGCTTGATCGACGTGGACGAGGTCACCTACAGCGTCGAGGTGGCGGGCCGCACGCTTGAGGGGGCCGCCGTGAGCTGGGAGGCCGGAGACGGGCCGAAAGACCTCGACATCGTCCTCACCGGCACCACCTTGTCCGCCACCCCCTCTCGACGGGCCGCCCAGGGGCAGGGCCTCGCCTCCGATCTGGGCCCCAGCGCCACGGCCCCGCCGCTGGGGGGCGGGGCCACCGCCGCCGGGGGCCCGAACGCGATCGCGCCCGCCACCAGCGGCGCCTTCACCACCGCCTCCACCGCCTCCCCCCGGCCCCGCAGCGCCAGCTTCCCGGTGGAGAGCGGGAGCGGCAGCGCCACCCTCTTCATCGCCTTTGGTGCCGGCCTGTTGGTCCTCGTCGGCGTGCTGTGGGCCTGGAGCCGCCGGGGGGCGCGGTCGGAGGCCGCTGACGGGCCGCCGCCGAACCTCACCCTGCTGCCGGAGCCCGCCCTCTTCGGCCCCGGCTCGCCCTCGCTCTCCGATGGGCTGAGCCTCTGGGTCGCGACCCCAGACGAGGTCAGCGAGGCCCTTCGGCCGCTGCTCGCGCGCCTCGCCGACGGGCGGCGGGTGCTGGTCGTCGCCCCCTCCGGCACCGCGGTGCCCGCCGTGCACGGGGGCCCGGTCTATCGCCTCAACGCCGCCCGGCCCCCGCAGATCGCGCTGGCCGTGGAGTCCCTCCTCCGCGAGGGGGGCCTGCCCGTCTCGGTCCTCGTGGCCTCGGCGGTCGAGGATGAGGCCACGCTGCGGGAGCTCGCCGACAGCCTGCCCGCCGAAGTGGGCGGCGTGGTGCTGGGCGCCGTCGACCTTTCGGCGCCCCTGCCCCGCTACCGCCTCGGCCGGACCGGCGCCGGCCTCTGGAGCCTCGAGGGCGCGGCCGGGACGGGCGCCCTCCGCCTCGTGGAGGGCCCCTCCGGGCTGGTTCGGCGCCCCGCCCCATGAGGCGGCCTCCGCCGCGCCGCAGCCCCTGGTGGTTCCGACCGGTGGCCGCCCTGCTCGGCGTGCTCATCTTCCTCTTCGTGGGCGAGGGGGTGGCCCTGTTGGTCGGCCCGGTGACCCCCGGCTGGCAAGGGGCCGATCCGGGCGGCGTGATCATGGTCGGCCACTCCACCCGCCTGTGGGGGATGGGGCCGGGGCGCCGGCAGAACGCAGGGGCCTGGGCCACCATCAGCGAGCTCGGCATCCGGGCGCCGCTGCCCGAGCTCCCGCGCCCGAGCGGCCGCCAGCGGGTGTTGATCGTGGGCGACAGCACCTTCTTCGGGCACGGCGTCAACGACGATCAGACCATCGCGGTCCAGCTCGCCAGCCAGCTGCGGGCGCGGGGCCTCGACGTCGACACGGTCAACGGCGGCGTCCCCGGCTACTCGACCGAGCAGACGCGCATCCTCCTCGACGAGGTCGGCTGGGATCTCGAGCCCACCTTGATCCTCGTCGGGAACCTCTGGAGCGACAACAACTTCGACCACTTCCGCGACATCGACCTTTTGCACACCCGGCAGGTCTTCCTGCAGAACCCGCTGGCGGAGAGCGCGCTCTACCAGCTCCTCGCCGGGGCGATCGACCGCCTCCGCGACGGTCAGGACGCGCGCATCGTGACCTGGACGAAGAAGAGCACCTGGTCGACCAGCGGCATCCGGCGGGTCGCGGTGAAACGTTACGCCGAGAACCTCGACCAGATCGGCAGAGACGCCGCGGCCCGGGGCATCGGGGTGGCCTACCTCCAGCCCTGCAACATCGACCAGGCCCGAGGCGAGGTCGCCGCGGACGTCGCCTGGGGGCCTTACTTCGACAGCCAGCGGGCCGTGGCGGCCCATCACCACGTGCCCCTGCTCTCCGTCCAGCCTGACCTCGCGGCGGCAGCGACGGCGGAGTCGGCGGAGGCGCTCTTTGTGGACGAGATGCACCCTTCGGCCGACGGTAACGTGGTCTTTGCCCGCTCGGTCGCCGATCAGCTGCTCGCCGCCGGCTGGCCGAGCCGGCCCCTCCTCGCCGAGGGGGGCGTCTTCGTCGCCGGGGGCATCGCGGACATCGAGCCGAACGGCATGGCCTCCAACGTCAACGAGCTCTCCCCGCAGACCAACCTCTTCCCGGTCACCGGCGCGCAGCCCTGGCACCAGGTCGCCGAGAAGGCCGAGCAGGAGCGGGTGGAGCGCGCGGCGTCGGTCGAGGCCGAGCGGGCCCGTCGAGCGGGGAGGGAGCCCGACCCCGTCGCCGTGGTGAGCCCGGACGCCGACTGGTGGGTGAAGGGGCGGGTGCCCGAAGGCGCGCCCCCCTTCCGGGTGGAGATCACCCGCGCCGACGGCTCGGTGGAGTCGAGCGCGATCCTCCAGGAGCCGGGTGACTTCTCGCTCCGCGTCCGCGGCACCTCCACCGCGGTGGTGGTGGTGGTGACCTCAGCCAACGGCGCCCGCGGTCAGGCGGCGGCGAAGCCGGGTGACGCGCCGCTGGTCATCCCGCTGTCCCGCTGACTGTCCCGCTGAGCGGGGGCCGGCTCCGCGCGGCCGCCCAGGCCTGCAGCGCCGAGGGGAGGGCGGGCTCGAGCAGGGCCATCGCCAGGATGGCCTCGATCTGCCGCTGTACGAGATACTCGCCGGGGGCGGCGCGGAGGGCCTCCATGGACCAGAGGCCGCCGAGGTCAAGGTGGACCTGCTCGTCGGGGCGACCCGACTGGGACAGGGCCTGGAAGTCGCCGCCGTCCCAGGCCATGCCGGTGAGCCGGCTGTAGCTGCCGGGGCTGCTGAGCGGCGCGGCGCGGCGGGTGAGGAAGAAGCGGGAGGCGGTGACCCGCTCTCTGCGCGATCGATCGAGGGTGGCGAGCCAAGGCTGCACCGCGTCGAGGAGGGCGCGGGTGCGCTCGAGGTCGGCGGTCCAGGGGTCCCCGAGGGAGTCGACCTGAGCGCGGGACTGGGCGAGGCGCTCCGCCAGGAGATCGAGCTCGGCCTCGGTGGTCTCGGGGCGGGCGAGGGCGGCGCTGATCTCGGCGTACAGCGCCCCGTAGGCGACGGCCTCGGCGTCGCCGATGGCGGCGGCGGAGGCCTCGGCGGCCGCGCCCATCGCCGCCACCCGCTCCTGGAGGGCGATGAGCCCGGCGAGCTGATCGGCGGAGAGGTCCATCACGCGGAGCCAGGCGAAGATGCGCGCCCGCTGCCCCGCCGCCCAGGCGGGCTCCCCGTGCTCCCCTGCGTAGAGGAGCTGGAAGAGGCGCTCGCCGCCCACCCCCTCGACCGGCGGCGGCGGCGGGGCCTCGAGCGTGGTCTGCGGCACCACGTTCGGCTTGGCGATGTCGTCTGGGTGCACCTCACAAGCGGCGCCGAGCAGGCACAGGGCGAGCAGGCACAGGGCGAGCGGCACGGGGAGGGCCCAGCGCGGAGGCGGGGTGGCGGAAGAAGCGCGGAGCAGGGCGTCACCGACGGCGGGACCCTCGGCCCTGCCACCGCCGTACGGTACCATGGCCCGCGACCCTGGAGCCCCTCCCTGTCCTCGCCTCCCGCCTCCCGCACCGCCCCCTCCGCCCCCATCGCCCCCACGGCCTCGGGGCCCCCCGCACCTCCGGCCCTCGCCGGGCGATGGCCCGGGCTGCAGCACGCCGGCGCGGCGCTGGTCCTCTTCGGGCTCACCCTCTGGATCGGGGCGCCGGTCCTCTCCGACCCCACCCGCCTCGCGATCGGACACGGCGAGAACGACGTCTGGAACCACGTCTGGGGCTACTGGTGGGTCGCGCGCTGCCTGTCCCTGGGGGAGCTCCCCGTTCATACGGGCCTCCTCTCCTGGCCCACCGGGGGGAGCCTCTGGTTCATCGACGCGCTGGGGGCGGTCCTCACCTTGCCGGTCCAGTGGCTCTATGGCCCGGTCGCCGCGTACAACGTCGCCACCCTCGGCAACCTCTCCCTGGCCGGCCTCGGGGCCTATGCCCTCGCCTATCGGGTCTCCGGGCTGCGCACGGGGGCCCTGCTGGCCGGCGTGGCCTTCCTCACCACGCCGCACCTGCTCGGGCAGGCCTACAACGGCATCTCCGAGACCCTCGCCGCCGGGTGGCTGCCGCTGGCCCTCCTCGCCCTCCGCGAGGCCGACCACCGGCCGAGCGCCCTCCGCGGCGGCCTCGCCGGCCTGGTGCTCGGGCTCTGCTTCGTCGCCAACTGGTACTACGGCCTCTTCGGCGCGCTGTGCGGGGTCGGGCTGCTCACCCGCCAGCTGCTCCGCCTGCGCGGGCGCCTCGGGTTCGCGGTGGTGTCGGAGCCGGTCCCCTGGGGGCGCCTCTCCGGCACCCTCGTGGCGAGCGCGGTCGGGCTGGCGCTCGTCGTGGGCGGTCCCCTCCTCTTGTTCAGCCGCTCGATGTCGGCCTCCGATGCCCTCGTCAGCCGGGACCCCGCCTTTGTCTGGACCACGCTCGTGCTCCACAACATGACCGACGTGGTCTCGCTCCTCCGGCCGGGGCGCCACTACTCGCCCGATCTGCTCGAGGTCTTCGGCGAGCACCTCATCGTCGTGGTCTATCTCGGGCACGCCCTGCTCTGGCCGGCCCTCGCCGCCCTGGCCCTGTCCAATCGTGGGGCGGCGCGGAGCTGGGGCTTGATGGCCGCGGCCTTCACCGTGCTGATGCTCGGCCCCTATCTCTATGTCGGTGGGGACTATGTCACCGTGCTCGGCGGCTGGGTCCCGCTTCCGTTCCTGGCGCTCTTCGAGTGGGTGCCGGTCTTCACCCGCCTCTCGCACCCCTACCGTGCGGTGGTGCCGGTCACGCTCGCCCTCTGCGTGATGCTCGCGCTCTTCATCAAGGCGGCCCGCCACCGCGGCTGGCCGTCGGGCAGGCTGGCCCTCGGCCTCGGCCTCGCGCGGGTGCTCGAGGCGCTCTATGGCTCGCCCGCGGTCTTCCCGCTGCCCGTCGTCTCGGTGGAGGTGCCGCCGGTCTATCAGCAGCTCGATGGGGGCGCGGTCCTCGACCTGCCGGTGGGGATCCCCGTCCTCGCCCGTTCGAAGGTGGGGATCTACCAGATGGTGCACCAGCAGCCCATCCCCTATGGCCTGAACGATCCCACTCCGCCGCTGCTCTATCGGAATCGATACAGCCACTACCTGCTCGAGCTCGAACGGAGCACCGTGTCCATCCTGCCCGCGCGGTATCCGGCGCTCGACCTCGAGCTCGGTCGCCGGGCGCTCGTCGACGCCGGGCTGCGCTGGATCGTGGTCCACAAGGCCGAATATCCGGCGACCCAGCGGGTGAAGGTGTCGATGTTCCTCGATCGCACCGCCACCGCGGTCTACGACGACGCCGAGCTGCGGGTCTATCGGCTGCCGCTGGCGGGGGAGGGCGGGAGCAGCTCCGCCAGCGCCTTGGCGCCGTAGCGGCCGGCCCGGAGGTTTCCCTCGGCGTTGAGGTGCCCAGGATCGAAGGAGAAGACGAGCGTGTCCCCGGCGCCGGGGCAGCAGGCGCGGGTGTCGAGCACGGGCGTCCCGGTCTCGGCGGCCCAGGCGGTGGCCCAGGCGAGGCCGGGGCGGTCTTCGGGGTGGTCGGCCGAGAGGTCGGAGATGAAGGGCAGGTGGCCGATGGCGAGCCTCCCGCCCCAGGCGCCCATCTGGGCGCGCATGCCCTCGAGGTTCTCCGCTCGCTCCCGATCGGAGACCCGCGGCACCCGCGGCTCCAGCGTGGACTCTCTGCCGGGCACGAGGAAGGCCTTGTCCGACATCGCGAAGAGGCCGCGCCGCAGCACCTCGTAGAGGGAAGAGCGTGTGGCGAGCGTGACGCGGGCCTGGGCGAGGGGCCCAGCGGCGCCCGAGAGGTGCTCCCGATCGGAGACGAGCACGAGGTTGTGGTCGTGCATCGGGAGGAAGACCACGGTGAGGTCGGGCTTGTAGGCCGAGACCACCTGCTCGTAGAAGCGGGCGATCTGGGTGGTGGTGTAGCCGGGTTGCCCGGCGTTGAGCACCTCGACGTCGGCCTGTCCGGCGGCGGCGAGGCCCTGGGCGAGGCCCTCGGCCACCGTCTCGTCGTCGTTGACCCCCCAGCCGAAGGTGGTGGAGTCGCCGAGCACGGCCACCCGCCGCTTCCCGGAGCTGCGGGAGCGGGTGAGGGTGGTGCGGAGGCCGTCCTCGTTCGTGCTCATCACGAAGCGGTGCGGCTCGCGGCTGCCCTCCACGAGCTGCTTGTCGGCCTTGGGGAGCATGTGCCAGCCGCCGAGGAGGTCGGGCTGATAGGCCACGTCGAAGCCGGCGAGCCGCGCGGCCCCCTCCATGCCCAGTACGAGCAGGAGCCCGAAGCCGAGGCCGAGCCAGGGGCGCCGTCGAGCGGGGCCGCCACGGCCGGCCGGCGAGGCAGGGAGCGGTCGGCGGGGTCTCAGGGCGCCCCCACGACCGGCCGCGAGAGCTCGGCGACGACGACGGGGGCGAGGGCCGCCGCCACGCGGGCGGAGCCGGCTCGGCTCAGGTGGTTGCGGTCGACCAGCAGCTCGCTGTCCGGCACATCCCCGATGGCGCCGAGGAGATCGAAGTACTCGACCCCGTCGAGCTCGGCGGCGATGCGGGCCTCGAGGGCGGCGTAGGGCGCGAGCTGGCTCGTGAGCTCCCCGGAGACGAGCTCGGTGAGCAGCAGCAGCCGCGCCCCCCGGCGCGCGGCCTCGGCGGCGATGAGGCGGAGGTTCTCCTCGGCGTCCGGCAAGGGGACGTCGGCCACCGGCGGGCGGTCGAGGTCTTGAGGGGGGTGCAGCAGCAGCCCCACGCCGGTGATGATCCGCGAGCGGGCTCCCCAGCCGGCGAGGTGGCTCGCCGCCTCGCTGCGACGGTCGAGGTCGGCCTCGCGCTCCTTGCGGGTGCGGGTGTTGTTGCTGCCGAGCAGGTCGTTGACGCCGATGTAGGCGACGATGAGCCGAGCCGGGGCCCGGTCGAGCAGCTTGTCGAGCGAGCGGCGGATGGTGAAGCTGTCCCGCCCGCCGTCACCGAAGTTGGTGCTCCGCAGGCCCATCCCCGCGGGGAGCGCGCCGCAGAGCTGGCGATGGACCAGCGCCGGGAAGAAGGCGTCTGGCTCTCCGACGAACTGATACGCCCCGCCGGTTGAGGAGCCGCCCACGTAGATCACGCCGTCCGCCCCTTCGGTGACCCCACAGGCGTCGCGCCAGAAGGGCTCGGGGTCGCGCCAGGCGACGGTGGGGGCGAGGTCGCCCGAGAGGCGTGCGCTGTCCCAGGCGCGGTCGAGGAAGGTGGACCGGGCCCCCACCTCGAGGCCGATGATGCTGAGCAGGCCCATCAGGGCGAGCTGATCGGTGGCCGGCCCGGCCCCGCGCTCGGCGAAGCTGCGGGCTCCGGCCAGGAGGCACAGGCCGCGGTACAGGGCCGCCGGCAGGAGCCCGAGGCCCCAGCCCAGCCCGACGATCAGCCCGTGAGCGGGCAGATCCTGGAGGAGGGCGAGCCGGGCGTCGGCGCCGGCAGAGCGGAGCAGGCGGAGGGGGCTCAGCAGGAAGACGAGGCCGAAGATGCCCATCCACACGTGGGGCGCCTCAAGCCCGCGCAGGCCGAGCGCCGTCGTCGCCGCCGAGAGGGCGAGCCACCCCGCGAGCTCCACCCGCCCGACGCCGCCCCCGGCCCGCGGGCGCAGCAGCCCCGAGCGCAGCAAGATCATCGATAGGAGCGGCAGCAGGGAGAGGGCGAGCGCGCCGCGGGCGAGCGTCCAGGCCGCTACCTCGACGAAGTAGAGGCGCTCGGTGAGCTGCAGCCAGTCCGCCCCGTCGGGGGCGATGACGAGCAGCGGCGGCGCCAGCCAGGACAGCACCGCGAGGGCGTCCGCTGCGCCGCGGGCGCGGGAGAGGGCCCAGCCGAGGGCCGCGCCGAGCAGGCCGCCGAGCGTGGCCCCGGCCCAGAGCACGCCGCGCCCGGGCCCCGCCGCAGCGAAGTCCTGCTCGGTGATGGGCTCGCCGGCGGTGTCGTAGAGGGCGAGGCGCGTGATTCGGGCCTCGCCGCCCTCCGTGGTGAGCTCCACGGGGCCGGGCGTGATCATGCCGATCGGCGTGCTCCCCGCCTCGGAGACCAGCAGGCCGCGACCCTCGCCGATCTGGAGCTCGATCGGGCCGGCGCCGCTCGGGGTGCAGGCCTGTCCCGTCGGCCCCATCGACCAGCCGCCGTCGCAGATGCGCACAAAGGTGGGGCGCTCGGCGCCAGAGCCGCGGAGCACGACGCGCACGTCGCCGCTCCCCGGCGCGAGCGCGATCACCAGCCGCCCGACCGCCCGGGGATCGGCCGGGACGAGCACGTCGGCGCGGAAGAAGGCGTGCTCGCGGATGACCAGGGCCCCCCCGATCACATGTGTTCCACGGCCGACCTCGGGGTCGGCGACCTTCTGGTCGAGGCCCGGAGAGACGATGTTCCACGTGGAGCGGTCGAGGCCCTCGGGGGTGGCGAAGGCGCCACCTCGGCGCTCGGCGAGCAGCGTCCCGCCCATGATGCCGAGGGCGAGCCCCAGCAGGCTGGCGAAGAGCCCGTCGAGCAGCGCCTTGCGGGCGTCTGGGCGGCCCCGCCTCATCGCGGGGAGGCCTCGAAGTTGTAGCCGTTCTTGTGCAGCTCCTCGATGAAGGCGGGGTCGAGCGCGAGCGAGCGGCCCTCCGTGCCCCGGGCGGCCCGGAAGGCCTCCCAGCGGCCGAGGAGGTCGGTCACCACCGTGGGGTGCTCCCGTGCGACGTTGTGCTCCTGCAGCGGGTCCTGGCGGAGGTCGTAGAGGCAGGTGGCGGGCCCCCCCGCCTGGCGCGGCCCGTCCTGGCCCGCCCCGCAGCCGCGCTGCTGGCGGAGCAGGGTCCAGGGCAGCGCGATGACCGCCCCCTTGGGCCCGCCGCCCCAGTCGCGCGCCACGCCGCCCTCCGACAGGGCGATGTCGCGGATGCGGTCGACCTGTCCGCGCAGGAGGGGGAGCATCGAGGCGCCGTCGATGCCCGCGGGCGGCAGGGCGCCCACGAGCTCGAGCAGGGTGGGGAGCACGTCGGTGTGAGAGACGAGCGAGCCGATGCCGTCGGGGTCACCGGGGAGGCCGGGCACCCGCATCAGCAGGGGCACGTTGATCACGGAGTCCCAATAGGCGTCGCCGTGGAGGAGCTCTTCGTGGTCGTAGAGGGACTCCCCGTGGTCCGCCACGAGCAGGATCACGGTGCGGTCGAGCGTCCCGCGGGC
>JBIJDH010000063.1:0-7222 GCA_044344255.1 Myxococcota bacterium | reverse complement strand
CGACCGCGGTCACTTTGGCCGCCCCCGGAGCGATCAGTTTGGCCGCCCCGACCGTGGTCACTTTGGCCGCCCCCGGAGCGATCAGTTTGGCCGCCCCGACCGCGGTCACATAGGCCGGTCTGTGACATCTGCGCGTGGCGGAACGGGGAGGGGAACGGCGAGGCCGCCCCACCAGCGGTCACGTTGGCCGCCCCGGGGGCGATCACGGAGGCCGGTCTGTGACCGTGGGCCCCCTGGAGCAACCAATCGGCGGCCGCCGAGGAGCGAAGCACAATGGGCCTGGAATTGTACATCGCGGATGGAGTAGACTCCCCACTCCCCGCAGAGGACCTTCAAGACCGCCATGCAATCACAAAAGCCCAAGAAGCCCAAGAAGCCCAAGAAGCCCTCGAGCCGGGCCGCCAAGCCTGATGATGGCGGCGAGGCCGGCAGGACCTCATCCGCCGCCGTTGCGGCGCCCCTTCCCGGCGAGGGCGCGGTCGACTCGACCCTGCTGGACCAGGCTGTGGCGGAGCTCAACCGCAGATACGCGGTCAAAGGCCTGGAGACCATCCGGGAGATTGGTGAGTACGTGCTGGCCGTCTTCTTTGATGGAGAGCCGGAGAACTTTCGAGACCGCGGCAACGGCCACATCACCTTTCGCCAGTTGGGGGAGCGTGACGACCTGCGGGTGTCCTACGCCTTCATCTGGCGCGCTGTGAGCGTGGTCGACCAGCTGCGCCTCCTCCCGGAGGAGGTGGCCAGCGCCCTGCCGCCGACCCACCACACGCTCCTCCTCGGGGTGAAGGACACCAAGAAGAAGCAGGACCTTGCGCGGCAGGCGGTCGCCGGGGAGTGGTCCAAGGACCGCCTTCAGGTGGCCGTGACGAAGCTACGAGAGAAGGAGAAGAGCGCCGCGGGGAGACCGCCGCTGCCGGCCTTTGTGAAGGCCATCCACAAGCTCAGCAAGCTGTTGGAGGGCGACAGCATCGCCTTCGGCGGGTTGGATAAGATCGACGAGATCGACGAGGACGAGGCAGCGAGGCTCTACCAGACGGTCACGGGCATGAAGCTCCAGTGTGAGGCGCTTCAAAAGGAGCTCGAGCGAAAGGTGCCGGGCTTCGGGCCGAAGGAGTAGTGGGCTCGTTTCACTGGTGAAACGAACTCCTGCTGCTGCTGCTGCTGTGCCGCCGCCGTGGGTGAATCTGACTATTTTTCGGGGTGTGCTCGCCGCCCACGCCGCGTGGCGGCCCGAGGTCGTCCCATCGCCCCGGCCCGAATCCCCCGAGGCCGCTCTTGCCCGAAGCGCCAAGAAGCTCCGGAAGAGCGCGCCGTCTACGCCCGGGTCCTCCAGCCCCGGGTCCTCCAGCCCGGGACCGCGAAAGCCGGGTGGGCCGAGCTCCTCGCGCGGGTGTTTGGAGAGGGGGGTTTCCGTTGCCCGCGCTGCGGGGGCCCGATGGTCCTCCGCTGCCTCGTCCTCCAGGCCGGGTTCGGTACCGCCCGCGACGACGAAGTTCCGACGGAGCCTCGCGAAAGGGGCGGCGCCGCCGTAGCGGCGGTGGAAGGCTCGACGACCGGGGGGTGCGGGGAGCGCACGGGGCCGGCGGGCGGAGCTTTACTCGGTGGGCAGAACTCGACGAAAAAGCCGATAAAACGGTGCCCCATCGGGCCCCCTCCCGCGGTCCGGAGCCCCGGAGCCGTCCCCGGAGCCCGTGCTCGGGGGCCGACCGAGAGCGTTGATCTTTCCTATCCGCGTGGAGTGGAACGTCACTCGTGACGGGCTCATACTCGCGTTGGTGGCCCCTCGCCACTGCTGCACGCGGCGTAGTGCTTGGTGTGGTGAGGACACCCCCAATTCTCCGCAAAGTCGGGGGCATTTGGATGCACTCGTAAAGGCGCCGAGGTAGGTTTGGGGCGCCATGGACGACCTCCCCACCCTTGACGCCTGGTTCCGCTACACTGACCCGGGCTGGTCGGTTCGGATCGATGGGCCTCGGCCCGGGGAGTGGCGCTCCCTCGATCGCTTGACGGGCGAGGAGGAAGGGGTGGCCCTCTGCCGCTGGCTCTTTGGTGGGGAGGCACCTCGAGGGGAGCACCGGCTTCGGCTTCGGCCGGAGCGACAGGCCCGCGACCACTGCCTCATCCCGCCCGCGCTGTGGACGCGGATCATGGACAGTGCGGCCTTGTTGATCGACCAGGGCTGGACCGTGAGCGAGCTCCCCTGGAAATTGGGCGAGGGGCAGGCCAGCGGGCAGATCGCGGTCTCGGGCAGCGATGAGCTCTCCCGGGATCTGCGCTACCGGCTGGGCCGCGCCGTCCGACCCGTCATCGGGCCCGAGGAGCTTCGTGATCACGACCTGCTCGTGGTGGGAGATCGGAGCCGAGATGCGGACGCCCGACGCTGGCAGGCTGCGGCGCATCGCCATCGCTGCCCGATCGTGATCTGGGCGGAGGGCCGTCCGCCGCTGCCGGAGGAGCCCCTCGCCGAGCTGTTCAGTATGGAGCCTGGGCAGCCGCTCTCCGTGGAGTGGCTGACTCGGTTCTTGAGGCACCTTCTCACAGGGCTGTTGCCTGAGCGGGCACGATCGCGGGCCTCCGCCGTCTTTGCGCTGCGAGATGCGCAGTCAGCGGTCTGGATGCGAGGAGGATTCCGAGATGGGGGATGGAGCTGCGCGCAGGAGATCCCCATCCCGCCGGAGTGGTTGCGTCGCCTGGACCGCAGCGAGCAGGAGGAGCAGTTGAAAGGCAGCCTCCGCTCATTGTTGGCTGATGGTGGGCCTCCGATTCACGTCGTGCTGACAACGGGGCCAGACCACAGCGGCCTCGACCTCTTTCGGGATCGGGTGGGGGATGTTGCTCAAGAAGTGGTCAGCTCATCGGAAAATTATCGGCGGGCTGTGGTGTTACCCGTTCGGTGGGTAGAGTTTCCCGCTTTCGAGGAACAGCAGCTCTGGCGCACCCTCGAAGCTCGCAGCCGGCGCTCCTTCGTCCAGGCGCTCGGTGGACTGGGTAGCTCCCCAGAACAGCCCACGCTGGTCTGCATCGATCACGGTGTTGCCTCCCTCGTCGCACATCCGGACTTCAACATCGTCTCCTTGGATGCTCTTTCAGCCTATCTCAAAGCCCTTCGCGAGCTCGCCCGCGACTTGAAGGGAAAGACCGTCCGCCTGCTCGTCCACTGCTCCTTTATTGGCGACGCCCATTCATTGCTGAGCAAAGCCGAGATAGAGGAGAACAGTCGCGAAATCTGCATTGACCTCTTACCTGAGCTCGGCCGGGTGCCGGAGGATGAGCTGAAGAAGTGGCTGAAAAACCATAAGATCGCGTACACGAAAGAAGATCTGGCGGAGGCAGTCGGGGCCAGCGAGCAATCCTATGACGTTCTTGTCGACTGGTTGTACCACCGCTATAGTATAAAAAAGCCTTGATTCCCGAGGAGAGCTCGTGTCCAGTCGTCCCATGCGTCGCCTCGCCGACGCGACCCCACCGAACCTGCGCCCGCAGAAGGGGCCCCCCAAATGGCGGGAGGCGCCGCTCTACGTGCCCGATCCCGATCTCGCGCTGGCGATGGACCTCGCCATCGACGTGCGGCAGCCCCTGCTGCTCACCGGAGAGCCAGGCTGTGGCAAGACCAGCGCCGCCTGGTGGGCGGCCTGGCACCTCGGGCTCGGCTTGGAGAGCGTGGTCCACGACACCATCCGCTCTGACGCCACAGCGGCCCGTCTACGATGGGAGCTCGATGCGGTGCGTTACCTAAGAGAAGCGCTGGCCCCTGCCCGCAAGACCAAAACCACAGCGCCCGACCGGCGCGACTTCATTCAGCCGGGCCCGCTGTGGAGGGCCTTCAAGGGGGCCTGGGAGAGGCCGGTGGTGCTGCTCCTCGACGAAATTGACAAGGCGCCACGCGATGTTCCCAACGACCTCTTACACGAGCTCGACGAGCGCCGATTCGAGGTCGACGACCTCCCGCCAGCCCATACAGATCGCCTCATTCGTGCGCCGGAAGCGCATGAGGAGACGGACGGACGAGGGCTTTGGTTGGTGGTCTTCACCTCGAACGGCGAGCGTCGGCTCCCCGACGCCTTCCTGCGGCGCTGTGTGCATCACCACCTCCGGTATGATGACAAACACCTCGAACGAATCATCAAACACCGGCGCCGGGAGGGACAGCTCAATATCTCCGATGAGCTGGTCGCCCTGGCCTTGGAGCGTTTCGCCGCGATCCGACGGCGTCCCGGGCAAAATCATCGGCCGAGCGCCGCGGAGGGTCTCTTATGGGTTGAGGTCCTCTCTTGGCGAGCGAATGACTCCTTGAGACAGCTTCGAGATGCCACCACAGAGGCGCAATTGCCGCACCTCGGCCTGCTAGTGAAAGACTCCACGGACTTGGAGCAACTCCGGCGGGAGAGCTGAGTGGCCGCTGTCCACCCTATCGATCGGCTGATCAACCGATGGGCGAGCCATATTGGTCGGGATGGAATCGACCTTCGGCTGCGGGTCTATCGGGCGCTGGGGGCGGGAGGGCAATGGAGCAACTGGCGCATGAGGGCCACCCTTCGGATGTTGCTGGCCCTGCATCCGGAGGAGGTTCGGGAGCTCGAGCAGATCCTGGACGAGCTCCTGGAGCCCTGGGCGGAGGAGATGGGGCCGGCCTTCTGGGAGGGCTTGGAGCGCTGGAGCGTCGATGAGGCGCTCCGGGTGGGCCGCAGCGATGCCGGAATAGAAGAGCCACCCATCGAGGAGGAGGAAGGGGAGCCATCTGTCGTTGAGATAGCGCGAGCTGCGCCAATCGTGTTGCCAGAGCCGACGCCATTCGAGCGCCTCCCTCCGCCGCCGGCTCAGCCCATACACCCTCCCCAACGCCGGACAGTAACGCCGCCCGCCGCTCCACCGGATCCCCCACCTCCTGCCGCAGATGTGCTGGAGCCCCCGCCGCTGCTGCCCGAGCCCGAGCCTTCGATTGTCCGCCCCACCTTCTTCCGTCGGGTGGCGAAACGGATCACGGTGGGTTTCGGCGCCCCCCAGGGGCTTGAGTACACCGACGATGAGGTCCTCGTCGACTACCGCTACCCGGAGCCGCCGCGCCCTTTCAGCGAGGCAGAGCTGGACCGGCTCGCCCGACACGCACGACTCGCGGTGCCGGCCCGTCTCCCAGGGCTCGACCTCCGCGCGACGGTCGATGCGACCAGCCGCCAGGGTGGTCTCCTCTCGCAGGTCTGGCGCAGGGATGTTGCTGATCCCTGCCTCTTCCTCGCCCGCCCGCGCACCCTTCACCCGGTGACCGAGGCCATCGTTCGGGCCCTGGCCGAGGGTCTGCTGGCGCGGGATGTCTCGGTGCGGGTGGAGACCGGTCGTCCATCTGGTGTTCAGGAGGGCTGGCGGGCCCTGGTGTTTATCGACGCCAGCCGCTACGATACAGCCTGGTTGCAGGCGTGGCTTGGGCTCGGGCGGACTGCCCTAGTGGAGGTGCGCGACCCCGCCCTCTGGTGCGCGGCTGTCGGGCGACTGCCCCGGGGGTGTTTTGCGGCGGACGCCCCAGGGCTCAGCGCCGCGCTGGTGGCCATCGAGGTCGGCGCCACCCCCGCGCATCAAGCGCCACCCCCAGCCCGAGGCCGTGAGGAGGAGCTGCTCGGCGAGGCCCTGCCCCTGGCGGCCTGCGCCTTCGCCTTTCCCATTCCGAGTGACCTCGGCGCCATTGATGCCTTACGCCGCACCTGGCTTCCGTGGCTGCCCTTCCTTCGTATCCAGCGGATCATGGCGCTGCGCGGCGTGGTTGCCGACCCCTCCGGCTGGTCGTGCCCGTTGAGCCTTCAAGCACAGCTGGCGGAGCGACTTGGTCCCGATCTTCGCCAATCCGTGATGGCCTGGCATCTCGACCGGCTCAACAGGCTCCGAGCTCGCCCGGGCAGTCGAGCAGCCCACCTGCGCGATCAAATGGCCGCGGTGATTCGGCTTCCGCTGCTGCTCGGACGGTCCGGCCGGGAGCCGGCTCCCTGGTCGCATGAGCTCGCGGAAACAATCGATCTTCTGGAGCGCCACCGGGCTGACCCCCGCCTCGGGCGGGGGTTGGAGTCGCGAATCGTGTCCCTCGTGGATCCTCGCATCGAGGAAGGAGACCTTGGCCTCCAGCTCGTTGAGCTCGGACTGGTCATGGAGGAGGCGGTGGTCGAGCCTCCGCTCGCCGTAGAGACGGAGGTTGAAGAGGACACGGGCGACGACCCCACCTTCCTGCCCCCGCACGCAGCTCCAGCCCAAGTCTCGCTCGCAGTGCTGGCTGAGTGGAAGGAGGACACCAATGACGATCCCTGTGTCCTGCCGCCGCGGGAGGCGGAGCGAGGGGATGAAGAGCCTATCGTGGAGCCTGCAGCCCCGCGGGAGGCGATGCTTGAGCCTACCGCTCTACCGCCGGTCGTCGATCCACTGCCTGTGCTGAGCCCGCCGCCTTCGCCCAGCCCGCCGCCTTCGCTCAGTCCAGTGACTGTGCCCAGTCCGGCCCCCGCGCCCAGTCCGGTGACGGCGCCCAGTCCGCTGGCCACCCCCAAGCCGATTTCAGCTCCTCGGTCCGAGCGTTCGGTCGGAGGCGGTGGCGGCACCACGGCGGTTGGAATTGATCTGGGAGGTGCATTCTCGGCGATCGCCTATGTGAACAAATGGGGCGTGCCGGAGATCCTTCACAATGCCGAAGGGGATCGTATTACTCCCTCAGTGGTCTTGTTCGACGGGGACGAGATCATCGTTGGCAACTATGCCAAGCAGGCTGCGGTCGCCTTTCCTCATCAGGTGGTTGAATTCGTCAAGCGTCATATGGGCGACGACGATTACGTCTTCCGTTACCGGGGCCAGGATTACAGCCCGGAACAATTATCGAGCTACATACTGGCAAAACTGAAGCACGACGCCGAACTCCGGCTGGGTGAGAAGATTGAAGATGCGGTCATCACCATTCCAGCCTATTTTGCCGATAAGCACCGGCGGGCCACCATGCGGGCTGGAGAGCTGGCCGGTTTGCGCGTGCTCAAATTGATAAATGAGTCCACCGCCACTGCGTTTGCCTACGGGCAGTCTGCCGGCAGGAGCATGCGGTTCATGGTGTTCGATCTCGGCGGGCTCTACTTCAACTGAAGTTGGCATAGGTCGAATAGCAAGAATGGCCATCAACACGGAATTTGAGACGCAGGTGGGCGTTCGCGTTCTGGCTACGCCAGGACGGGTTTGGTCCGGCGGTGCGCGATCCGGCCCGAAG
>JBIJDH010000062.1:0-7272 GCA_044344255.1 Myxococcota bacterium | reverse complement strand
CCGCACCGAGGAGCTCCTCGAAGCCGAGGGCACGCCCATCGAGACCACGCTCGGCCTCGACGTGGTGGGCAATCCCCTCACCGTGCTCGATGCCCGGGCCAACATCATCCAGAGCCAGGACTTCGACATCCTCGGCCGGCCCATCACCACGAGCTCGCCCGACGGGGGCGACGCCACCGCGCTCCTCGATGCCACCGGCCAGCCGCTGCTGCTCTGGCGCTCGGGAGATCTGGCCATTGAGGTCGAGCTCGACGCGCTGCGCCGCAAGGTCCGGACCTGGGAGTGGAATACGGACGCGGAGACCCGGGTGCTGAGGGAACGCTTCGTCTATGGCGAGGCGCTCTACGACGAGCTCTCCTACGAGCCCGCCGACGACAACCTCCGCGGCCGGCTCTATCGGGTCTATGACACGGCGGGATTTATCGAGCTATCCTATGACTGGAAGGGCAACCCCCTCTCCACCAGCCGCCGCTTCTTTGAGGACGACGAAGCCGACATCGACTGGACGCCGCATGACGACGAGGATCCGGCCACCCTTCACACCGCCGCCGAGGCGGAGCTGGAGCCCGACCCCTTCACCGTGGCCCAAACCTGGGACGCGATGAACCGTCTGGTCACCCGCACGGCGCCGAACGGGGCGGAGATCACAAACAGCTACGACGACGGCGGTCGGCTCATCATCGTCGCGGTAGACGCCAACACCTATGTCGAGGACATCCAATACAACGCCCGCGGTCAGCGCACGGGCATCGTCTATGGGAATGGCGTCTCCACCACCTATACCTACGAGGCCGACACCTTCCGGTTGTCTACGCTCACCACCCTTCGCGAGAGCGACGATCCCGGCGAGCAGCTTCAGGCGCTCATCTATACCTACGACCCCGTCGGCAACATCGTCTCCATCGTAAACGAGGCCGAGGACACCTTCTTCTACGACAACACCGCGGTCGAGCCGAGCCAGACCTTCGGCTACGACGCGCTCTACCGCCTCATCCAGGCCGCCGGCCGCGAGAAGTTGGCCCGCGGCCAGGCCGACTGGGCAGAGCCCTCCTTCGGCCCCGTGCCGACCACCGACATGCTCCAGACCTACGAGCAGCTCTACACCTACGACGACGTGGGCAACATTCTCGTGATGGAGCACAACGCCTCGTCCTCGGGGGACTGGACCCGCACCTACGGCATCGACACCGGGAGTAACCGCCTGCTCACGACGACCGAGTCTGTCGGCACCTACACCTACCAGCACGACGCCCGCGGCAACATCGTCTTCCTTCCGCACCTCTACAACGACGGAGCCACCCCGAGCCCCTCGCCGAACATCACCCCCGACTTCCGCGACCAGATGCGCCGAGCCCAGCTCAACGCCGGCGACTACGCCCTCTACTTCTACGACTATACCGGGGAGCGAGCCCGCAAGGTGGTGAAGACGGGGGGAGACGTTTCAGACCGCCGATACGTCGCGGGCTACGAGGTGTGGCGGCAAACCACCATCGCCGAGGGCCTCTGGGAGGAGCGCACCACCGAGCATGTAATGGACGGTGAGCGTCGCATCGCCATGGTGGAGAGAAAGACCTGGGAGAGCGGTACCGAGGTGAGTCCTCTTGTCCCCGTCATCCGCTACCAGCTCGACAACCATCTCGGTACCTCGCTCCTGGAGCTGAACGAGAACGCGGAGATTATCAGCTACGAGGAGTACCACCCCTATGGCACCACCGCTTGGTGGGCGGGCGACACCGGGGAAGTGAGCCTCAAGCGGTACCGCTACACCGGCAAGGAGAAGGATGAGGAGACCGGACTCAGCTACCACTCGGCGCGCTACTACGCGACATGGCTGGGGAGGTGGACGAGTGCGGACCCGATTGGACTTGGAGACGGGGTGAATCGGTTTGCTTACTGTCATTCGTCACCGGTGCGGCTCTATGATATTCGCGGGCAGGCTCCGCAGGATGCCAACGGCGAAACAAAGGATCGTAGTAGTACGAAATCGATTTATCTAGATGAAATAGCAAAGCTGAAGCAACTAAGTCTTCCCACCTTCTATTTGGAAGAGACCTGGAATAAGAACTATATATACTTCAAGACCGACATAAGCGAATCATCGACTACACATTACAGTGGGACAACATTTTTTTCAAACAAGCCAGCTCCCCTTCAGGACTGGCACGACCGTCCATATATTGGACTCAGCCGTGCAGCGGCGGGATTCATCCACGAGTCGGTTCATGACGATCTGTTTCGAAATTTTCATGAAGAACCTGTGAAGTCTGCCTTCAAGAAGGAGACAAAGAGATTTATCGGTGAAAAGTTGGATGAAGGTGGGGAAATGTCGCGGTCTAGCGCACCGCGGCTCGTAAGCGAGTCGCTAGCTTCCTTCGTTAGCGGACAAGTGGAAGCTATGGAATTCGTCCGGCAGCTTGAGCCCCAGGTATTGGTTGACGAATACTTGAGCGGTAAGAAAACTAAGGAGGAGTTGGTTAGTGGTTTTGAGCATGTGTCGATCGCCGTGGACGGTTATCTTCACGATCGAGGATATCTCAAGGGGATTGGTACATCAAGTATAGAGCTGTCAGGCGAAACGAAGCAGTTCGCGGCTGACCGGTATCTTGGGGGAGTGTACTTCAACTCCTGGAACGAATTACCAGAAGTACAATCTGCAATAAGTCAGTTAGATTTCGACATCGCCGCCGAAGTCGGGAGGTCGAGACAATGATTGCGATACTACTCTTCGCGATGCCGATGGCATGCGTTACTCCCACGTCCACTGTGGAGGGCTATTCTTGCGAGACAGCCAAGCTATTGTTAAGAAAGTCGATCGACATAGCGATTATTGCGGACGCACACAATCGAAGCTGGATGGGGTGGCGCGGAGTCGGCGAAGTGGTCGAACAGCATGACGGTCAATTTGGTGGAGCGACAGATTGGCAAATTGGTATTTTTTCTACCGGCAACATGGTTTGCGTCCGAAGTCGCCAACTAAGGTTTCTGGAATGTGCGGATCCGGCGTTGGACAATAGAGTCGGCCTATTCTGTGATGACCTTAAATAGATTTCTCGGGCCCGAGTTGATCATTGACCTGTCAAAGACTCATCGAGAAGGTCGACGGGGACAGTATCTGTCCTTGAGGTTGGCGGTGATGCAGAGGTAAGCGACTTTTAATTCGACGATATTAAAGCTTCTTGTTATAGAAATTGTCGAGGCATATCGTCCATGTATCTCAAGACCACCCGGGTTCGGAGCAGCGGCAAGGTCTACCAGTACGACCCCGCTTCTAGAAGAATACCGGCGAGGGATGCCCCGGTTGCGGAGGCAGGGTACGCGGTTAATATCTGGTCAGCATCAGTAGACGACTGTTTGCACCTTCATGGCCCTACAAGAGGCCAGGGGCTTCCCCGATATCATTACTATGAGCTGGAGATACTACTGACCCGATGGACCCGAATCGCCCACCCCCCGGCCGAGCCCCGCGACCGAAGCACCCGTCCAGTCTCGCGTCCGTCAGCGGCGCCGGCCCCCATCAATCCAGCCACCAAAACGAAGGACCTCCTCGTCGCCGCCCCGACGATCGAGGCCCCGAAGGGCGGCGGCGGCATCCGGGGCATCGGCGAGAAGTTCCAGGCGAATCCGGTCACCGGCATGGCCGGGCTTCGCCGTCGCCCTCGCCCTCCCCCGAGTCGGGGCGGGGTTCTTCAGTCGGTGCCAGGCATGGAGGGTTGACACTCTCGCGGTCAGTAGGCAGCGTCAGTGATGGACTGCTTGCACCTTTGCGGGTGTCACGAACGTCCAATGGGTTCTTCGACATCGCTACTATGAAGTTGGAGATGTTACCGAACTGATGGACCCGAAACGCCCACCCCCGACCGAGCCCCGCGACTGAAGCACCCGTCCAGTCTCGCGTCCGTTTCGGGTGCCAGCGATGGAGATTTGACACCTGCGCCGGTGCCGCGCTTTGGATTCGTCTCGTCCGGGCTGTTACCGCGCGGTAACAGGCAGGGTGCCCCGCACTGCCAGTCTCACTCTGATCTCTCGGAGGGGAGACTCTGATGAGGACGGGCAATCCAGGGCGAGGATGTACGATGTAGCAGACAAACCTGGAGTCGCTGCATGGGTGGCACCAACCCGGTGACCTCACGGCGACCCCTCAACTCGGCTCTCCACCTTCCCAAGGCCCATCGTGACCGCCGCCCGGCTCACCCCCTCCCGTCGAGCGAGGTCCGCACGCGAGCCTACCTCACCCGACTCGAGCATCCGATGCCAACGCGCCCACCGCTCGGGGCCGGTCTCCGCCTTGGGCTCTGGGGGCGTCCTTTCCCCTTCGCCTTCCGGCTCACCGCGCTCCCGCGGGTAGCGGGTCCGGCCCTTCCAGATTCCCCCTGCCGACAAGCCTGGGGAGCCATTTCCCTCATCGAGCAAATATCAGCCTTGTACCATCTAAGTTCAAATCAGCAGATCCCAACCCCCGCATGATGCGAAGCGCTGCAATCGCGTGAGAACGGTCGGACAACGGACCTTCTCCCGAGTTCAAGCACACTCCCTCCGATCCAGGGTCGGCTCCCTTCGCAGGCCGGTGATAGATCAGCTCGGTCGCCGCCTTCCGCGGCCCGAGGACCCGGATGAACCGCCGCCCCCTCTACTGCGCCGCGGGCGACATCCACGGCGCCCTCGACCGCTTCTATGCGGACGTCCTCGCCTTCGAGGGAGCGCTGGGGGAGACCTTCGACCACATCCTGCACGTCGGCGACTTCGGGATCTGGCCGGACCCCGAGCGCGTGGACCGCGCCACCCGTGCCCACGACGGCCCCGGCGACTTCCCGCGCTGGTTCGCCCAGCGGGCCGCTGCGCCCCGTCCGACCCTCTTCATCGCCGGGAACCACGAGGACTTCGACTTCCTGGGGTCGCTCGGGGGCGACCTGGTCCTCCCCGGCCTTCGCTACCTCCGGAGCGGTGAAGCCACCCTGCTCGCCGGCGGCCTCCGCGTCGCTGGGATCGGCGGGTGCTACGGTCCATCTGACTATGAGCTCCCGACGAAGAAGCTCCAAGGCGGCGCCCGGCGCCACTACACCCGCGAGCAGGTCGAGCGCATCGGCGGGCACGACCCCATCGACGTGCTGCTGCTTCACGACGCACCGTCCGGCACGCGGCTCGCGAAGCGCCTCCCGAGCGGCGCCCTCCAGCCGTACACGAGCCAGGCCGCCGGCCTGGGAGACGCCGTCGCGCGTGCCCAGCCGAAGGCATGCTTCTTCGGCCACCACCATCAGCGGGTAGACATCCTGGTGTCGGGTGTGCGCTGCATCGGGCTCAACGCGGTCGGGCGTGCGGGGAATCTCGTGGCGTTCACGCTGGAAGAAGGCGCCTGCGCGGTGGTGGGGGAGTGGCCCGCTCTCCCTTGAGGGAGCGCAAGACGGGTCTACAAGGCCCTCCGGGCCCGCATCCATTGTCCAGCGATGGACCGATCTCACCCGGCGCGCAACGAGACGGCGAAGCGCATCCCAGAACACCGAGCTACCTCGAAGGCCGATGTCCCTCCCCTCCCGCCTCAACGCCCTCAGCCGCGACCAGCTCATCGCCCTCGTCGGCCGCCTGGTGGCGCGGCACCCCGACTTGGAGGATCTGGTCGACCTCCCGCTCCCCGGCGAGCCGCAGCGCGCAGACGGGGCCGGGGTACGCCGGCAAGTGGCGTACATCCTCCAGACCATGGGTGACGACTGGCGGGCCTCTTTTCGCGCCCAGCGCGAGCTCGATCCGATCGTAGACCTCGGGGACGGCTACCGCCGCCAGGGCCAGCTCGACGACGCGCGTACCGTCTATCGGGCGGTGATCGACGCCATCCTCCCGCAGTACGAGCAGATCCGAGACGAGGAGAGTGAGATCGCGCACATCGTCGGCGACTGCCTCACGGGCATCGGCGAGTGCATCGCCGCCACCGCAGACGATGGGGTCCGCGAGCGCCTCCTCCGCGACGCCTTCGACGTCTTCCGCTGGGACTCCATGGACCATGGGAGCTACGGGATGGGCGAGCCAGCCGAGGCGGTCCTCCTCACCCGCTCTACGGCGGCCGAGCGGATTCGGATCGCGGAGTGGATTCGAGAGGCCCTGCCGCCGGGCTCCACCTGGGGCCGTCGCCGTGGGGGCGAGGCCATCCTGCGGCTCATCGGTGAGCGGCTCGACGACGTCGCCCGTGAGGCGCTCTATGCCCAGGCCACGATGGAGCAGGAGCGTCTCGGGCTGCTCCTCGAACAGGGTCGGAAGCGCGAGGCCGTGGACCTGGTGCGCAGCTCGGCGAGCGGCGCGCTGCACGAACTCGCCCTGCGCCTCGCGAATGTCGGGCTCGGCGCGGAGGCCGAGGAGGCGGTAAATCACCACCGCGAACTGCTAGAAGTCGACGCCCACCCGCTCCGCGCTTGGCTCGCGGCGCGCGGTCGGTTGGATGAGCGCACCCTCGAGGAGCTCGTGTGGACGCTCCGCCGGTTCGTCCACTCCGGAAACGTCGGCGACTGGAAGAAGGTCCGCACGCGGGCCGAGGCGATGGGCCGCCTGCCGCAAGTGATACCCCACGCACTCGCTGCGGTCGCGACCGAGAGGAGCTCCTTTCAGGCCTCACGCGCGCGGGTCCTCGGCGCCGCGGGTCTCTTCGCTGAAGCCGAGGCCGTGCTGGCGCGCCTCCCTGAAGGGGCCTGGAAGCAGGCGGCCCTGGATGTCGCAGCCAACGCCGAAGAGACACAACCGGCGCTCGCCATCGCGCTGTATACCCGCGCCGCCGAGTCGCTCCGAACGCGGGGGACGACGAGCGCACGCAAGGAGCTGAAGGACTTGGAGACAAGGATCAAGGCCCTGCGCGCGCGGTAGCTCCCCTTCGACGGGGCTCGGCGGCAAAGACGCGCCGCGCAGCGCCGCCTACCCATCCAGCCGCTCCATCGGTCCGCCCCCCGTTCAAGGGCGGCGGCGGACACTCAACTCTGCTTCAGCGCGACCGCGAGGTCCTCCGCGAGCAAGGCGCAGGAGAGGCGCACCTCGGCGAGGTCCATCAACCCGGCGACAGCCCTCGCAGCCATCTCGGCTCCCAGGCCCCCCGGCCCGAAGAGCGTCGTGAGCAGGGCGAGCCCCCGGCGGCCGGCCTCCGCGCTGCGGGGGTCCTGGAGCACCCGCACCGTAACCGTCCAGGCTGCCGCCACTGTCATCGCGGTCTCCCCCGGGTGATCTTCCCCGCTGGAGGATCTGCCGATGGGCACCCGACACACCCCACTGCTCGAACGCCGCCGCCTCATCGAGGCTTGG
>JBIJDH010000061.1:0-7507 GCA_044344255.1 Myxococcota bacterium | reverse complement strand
GGGTCTGGCAGGTTGTCGAAGTGCTCCAGCAGCGTCGCCATGGCGACCTCCGAGGCCGCGGCAGATGCCCGGCGGTAAGAGATCAACACATGCTAACCTCTTGCCCCGTCAAGATGCGATTGCCCTGGCGAGAGAGGCCAGCGACGTGGACGACGCGCTCTGGTCAGATACCCGGCCGCGTAGTACGGCTTGGGCCGCAGCCAGTGAGCGCGTGCGTATTAGACATGCGAGTGCTCCTGCGTCGTCAACTACGAATCGCAGATTGCGCATGGCCTGAACGTTCGAGATCGCGTCCTCGTCCTCCTCGCCCTCGGCGTTCTTCGTGATGAGGTAGTAAACGAGGTTAAGCGCCTCTCGGTTCTCGAACCGGTTGGCCGAGTCACTCCAAGCAAGCCACTCTCGCAAGGTCTTCGTGCGGATGGCCTCACCCAGTAAGGTGAACATGCGAGCTTCGCCAAACCCGTCATGAACGGCCTCCTTGTAGGCCTTATACGCGCGATAACGCCTCCGCGCCTCGATTGTGCTAACGCCGACCAGGGACTCCGCAGCGTCCGCCATGCTCAGGTGCTTGCGATCAACGAGATCAACAATAATCATCGCCGCTTCAGCGCCACCCCAGGCCTTCACACCACCGGTGACGTGGCGCATCCCCATGATTCGGTTCGCAAGGTCTTCCTGCGCCTCGCGTGTTCCTCCGTCGATGAGGAGAACGTCAAGCGCTTCCGAGGCGCGAACGAGGTCGACCGGCGCCTGCTTACCGCGCTCGGTGTAATCGTAGAGTAGGTCTCGCAGGGCCGCCACGCGCCGATTGCCCTCCACGACGACGTACAGGCTGTCCGCCCCGTCCGCGACACGCAGGCGCCTGACCACGATCTGGTCCACCGGAAGCCACGAGTGGTCCATGATCGAGGCCTTCAACTCGTAGACCTTGTGCTTCTCAAGCAAAACCTTCAGAATTGCAGGCTGAAGAACGACGTATCTCGACTCATCCACGTCCCCGCCGGGCAAGTCTATGGCGATTCGATAGTTCCGCGGGTCCAGCAGGAGGTTGCCGAGCGACACCCGGATGGGGACCAAGGTCGGCGAGCTGCGGTTTCCAAGCATCGTCGAGCTTGCTCCTCTTCAACACTACGTTAATGCGCCGGATCGAAGATCGCAATGCTCGCGTCGGCAAATTTCGTACGCTGTTACTCAGTATGTTAAATACTGCGGGACAATGACACACAAACGATCCGGCGAACGAGGCGGAGAACCGCCTGGGCAAGCTGGTCGGCACCTTGCAGGGCGACGGCTACCCCGCCTTCAAGCGCATGGCCAAGTGCCTCGGCGTCAAGCTCGCCGGCTGTATGGCCCACCTCCGGCGCAAGCTGCGCCGCGCGATGCTGGCCCGCGACCCCCGCGCGACCGCGCGACCGCGCGACCGCGCGACCGCGCGACCGCGCGACCGAGGACCTCGCCCAGGGACTCTACCGCATCGAGAAGCTCGCCCGCCTTCAAGATCTTGATGAACAGGACATCCTGGCGCTGCGACGCGCGAGGGCCGTACCCCTCATGGCCGCGCTGGAGAGATGGGCCCGCACCGGCGCTCCCACGATCGAGACCGGTAGCCCCATGGGGGAGGCATGGACCTACCTAAACAACCAGTGGGACTACCTCCAGACCTACCTCTCCGACGGCCGAGTGAGCATCGACAACAACGCCGCCGAGCGCGCCCTGCGCCGCATCACCATCGGCAGGAAGCTGTGGCTCTTCTTCCGCGGCGATGTCACCGTCGAGCGCGCCGCTCGCCTCGCCAGCCTCCTCGCCACCGCCCGCCTTCACGGCGCCAATGAGCTCGAGTACCTGCGCTGGCTGCTCCAGGAGCTCGCCCGGCGAGAGTGGTCCGTCGTGGCGGCCGCCGGGCTCCTCCCCGATGCCTGGATGGCCGCGAACAACAAAAAGGCGGAGCAGGGTTCCGCAGTCGTGGGGTGACGATGGAGGGGTGGGGCTCATGCCGTCCCTTCACCTGTCCCCTGACCGCCGGCTGCTGGGGTTCAGCCGGAGCTTACCGCCAAACCGGACACCGCCACCCCGGAGGACGTAGCCCACGGTCTCGTCAGGCATGGTCCTCGGGCTCACCGGACTCGATCCTCGTTGACGCCATCGCCCGGTCCCCGCCGTCCCCGGTCGGTCCCCGCCCCACCGGGTCCCTGGCTCCTTGCCTTGTACGCCGCTTCTCAACCTCGGTCCCCGATGTCCCCGCTTCCTGAAGGGGGTCCCCCAGGATGGGAGCGCCGCGAATCATCATCTGCCGCCGATGCGAACGCGCGCTCCCGCTCCCAATAGGCGCACAGGGGTCCGGACCGGCGGGGACCGCGGGGACCGGCGGTGATCCGCGGCGGATAACGCCGACACCCCGGGACCCACTCCCCCGGGGACCGGGCGGGGATCGACGGCCCCAAAGCGGGGACCGCCGTCGCCCCGCTCCACCGCTACGCCTCGCATCCCGGCCGGTCGGCCTCAGCTCGGGTCGCCCGACTCCCCGCTCACGGCATCGGTCGCGGCCCGCGCGATCACCACGCAGCGCTCCTTCCTCGCCCCGACGGTCACCTTCTTCGTGAGGTGCCCCTCGTCGTGGAGCAGCCAGCCCCGCTGGTCCCAGGTGCGGAGTACCGCCTCAGCGTCGTGCTTCTGCTTCTCCAGGAACCCACGCAGCTCCGTGGGGAGTACAGCCAGGGTCCGCCACTCCTGCCGGTTCGCCCAGGCCCCGAGCCACCCGCCGGCGGGGGCCTCATCGCTCCCCTGCTCCCCTTCGAGCCGCCCGTAGAAGCGGTGCTGCTGCGAGGTCGCCCACGAGAGCACGTCTCGGAGCGCATCGGCGGCCCGGTCGGCCTCGGCCGAGGACTTCAGCACGGCCTCCCAGGCCACCAGCACCGGGTCCGTGGTTGGCGCCGGCACGCCGAGGGCCTCGTGGAGCAGCCACTTCGCCACGTCGAGGGCGGCGACGTACTGGGCAGCCCGCCCGGCGACGGGGTTCCCATTACACTGCCGCGTCCACTCCCCGACCCGCCAGGCGTACATCCGGCGCAGGCCCTCGGTGGCATCGGGGGTCGAGAGCAGCCACTGGAGCAGTCGCGGCCCGGCGTGCCCGTGGTGGGCGAGCACCCCCTCGGTGATGCGCTGGACGGCGACGAGAGTATCCGCGTTACACGCGCCGAAGGGCGAGCCCCAGATGCAGAGGGTCCGGGCCCGGGTGCCGCCGTCGTTGGTGAAGCTCGTGGCCGGGGCCTCCCCGGTGGAGAGCAGCACGCCGTGGGCCCGCGAAGTCCGCTGGATGCCCTGTAGCGAGCCGCGCCCACGGCCGACGCCGGAGGCGAAGTCGTAGAGGGTGCGGCCCACGTCCTCGGGGCGGCGGGCCCGCTTGGTGTCGTCGAGGAAGGTGGGGAGGTAGTCGGTGAGGGCGGCGGCGCGCTCGACGTAGACGCGGGTGTGGTCCCAGGAGACGACGATGCCCCCACTACGCTCGTCGGGGTTCCCCCAGACCGAGGCGGCGAGGCGCAGGGTGGTGGTCTTGCCGCGGCTGGTCTCCCCGCAGAAGTCCACGATGAAGTTCGCGAGTGTGGGCAGCAGGGCCATCAAGGGCGGCACCAGCGCGGCGTAGAGGGCGAGCATGGCCGCCGGGTACGGCAGCGCCGCCTTCACCGCCTCCAGCCAGCCCTCCCAGGTGCCCGAGGCCCGGAAGCCATCGGCGAGGGCGCGCACGCCGGGCTCGGAGACCAGGAGGTGGAGCTGGCCGGGGATCCAGCGCGCGGGAGGGAGGTCCTCGACCGAGCCGGTGGCGAGGATGCCGCCCGCTCGCACCACCGCGCGGCCCCAGAGGAAGCAGCGGTCATCGCCGCTCCCATACCAGCCCATCTGACCGGTCACCCGGGCCTCGGGTAGCACCTCGGCGTTCACGGCCTCGAAATCGGCGAGGAAGGCGACCAGCTCCGCGGCGGTGTTCGAGGTGACCGGCGCATCGTGGGCGGCGAAGGCCACGAGGCCGCGCGCATCGGCTGCCTTGCCGCGGGGCACGGAGTGGAGGTGCCAGCCGCCACAGGCGCCGGTCCAGGCCATCGCCCAGGTCACACTGTTGTCGTGGATGTCGCGGTAACGGCCCTCGATAACGACGGGCCGGTGGGCCACGTCGATGGCGTTGATGTCGCCGCTCTCGTCGTCCATTCGGAGGCGGGCGATGCCGGTGGGGCCGAGGTCCCAGCCGGGTGGGCAGCGCAGGCCGGGCGGCAGCAGGTGGTCGCCCAGCACCGTCGCGAGGGCCTCGGCGAGAGGCGGGGCGGTGCCGCGCTCCACCGCCGCCTGGCGCCGCCCACCCTGCTCCGCGCGAAGCTGACGGGCCGCCGCCTCTCGGATGGATCGCTCCAGGCGGGCCGCCCGTTGGCGGAAGCCCTTTCGAGCGCCGAGCCGCAGGAGGAGGGCCGCCATCCGGTCGGGGGCGACGCGCCAGGCAGCACCGAGGGCCTCCATCGTCGCGGCATCCTCAAGCAGGGCCGCGAGCAAGACGGTGGCCGCCTCGATGCCCGCGGCGCCCTCCACCGCCCCGACGAGCTCGCCCAGCCGCTCCAGGCCCGGGGTCGCGTCGGACGGCGGCAGGGGCGTGATCCCGCAGACCTTCGGCATCCAGTCAGCCACGGGCCGGACCCTCGCCCGCGGCGTCCAGCAGGCGGTCGAGGGGCCCCCACCACCCACAGGAGTTGCGATGGTTGCAGCGCGCCCCCTTCATTCGGTCGGGCTCCAACCAGAACCAGACCGAGGGTCGCCCACAGCCGGGGCAGCGGGCTCCGGTTGCCCGGCCCCCACGGAGGACCGCCTGCAGGTGCTCGGCGGCGCGGAGGCGGGCGCCCGGGTCGGTGTTGAGCCGGTGCCGCGCGAGGCGGGCGGCCTCGTCCCAGGGGAGACGGATGGCGCCTGGGGATCGGCCAGGACGCGCAGCCAGCCGCGGGACCGGCGGCACCAGCGCGAGCGCCTCTTTGAGCAGCCGGTCGGGGTCGAGGAGGGGCGCCTCCCACGCCTTCGCCGCCGCCCGGCCCCCATCCGGCCGGAGCGCCGGCAGGAAGAGCGCGCGGGCGAGGTCCTTGGTGAGCGCATCCACCCCGGCGCCGAGGCGCTTCGCCAGGAGTGTCCACAGGAGCCTGAACTCAACCGCGTTCACGTCCCGAGCGAGCGGGAAGACGAGGCGGAAGCGGTGGGCCTCCGGTCGATGCCGCCAGGTCGTGTAGAGGACGTGGTGGACATCGAGGAAGCGCTGATGGGCCGCCTGGGTGGTGGGGCCGCCCTCCACGTCGAGCGCCACCACCGAGGCCCACTCAAAGGCAGTGTTACGCCGCTCGTTCCGCGTGAAGGCGCCGATGAGGAAGAAGGGGCAGGCGAACTTCCCCTCCCCCGGCTGGGGGCGCGTGAGGAGTCGCTCCAGGGCCGCGAGGTCGCCGGTCCACCGTCGGCCCACCGTCGGCCAAAGGACACCGTCGGCGGCCTCCGGAGAGCCCCCCGCCCGCACGGCGGGAGGGTCCAAGAGCGTGAGGGTGAAGGTCCGCGTGGCCGGCGTCGGGGGTGTCACGCGGCCCCCTTCGGATGCTCGTCGTCCTCGAAGAAGGCCAGGATCCGGGAGAGGGCCTCATCGTTGTAGACCCAGGCGAACACGGTCTTGTCGTGGCCGCGGGCCTTGGTCATGACCTGGCGGGAGAGGCCCGCGGCGCCGCGCAGCCCGAGCCGCGTGAGGGCGAGGCCCACGGCATGGGGCGTGGCCCCCACCCTCGCCGCGATCTGGGTCGGGCTGTACCAGCGCTCGGGGACCACGGGGCGAAGCTCGGGGAGCTCCCGGCCGAGCGCGATCTCGGTCGCGGCGACCTCGTAGGCGACGCGCGTGGTCTGGTCAATCTGCTCGAGGTCGTGCAGCACCCTCACTGTCTCCCGGAGCGACGCCGACTCGAACTTCCGAAGGCGGAGTCCGTGCTGGGCGGCGAGGCGCCGCTCGCGGTCGGCGTCCACGAAGGGGCGGTTGGCAGCGCGCACGGGGACGGCAACGACCAGGGCGAAGGGAAGCGCCACCTGCCCCTGCGCCCGCGGGGTGGGAGTCGACGTCGGCTCGGGGCGCGGCTCCGGCGGGGCCTCGGACTTCGGAGCGTAACGACCGGTCCGCGCGAGCTGCGGCATCACCTCGTCGGCGAGGAAACGACGGAAGCGGATCCCCGCCTCCTTCTCAGTCCTCGCCAGCGCGAGGTACAGCCCCGACTCGAAGAGGATGACGATCCCGCGGTTGCTCCGCAAAGGTCCCGGATCGGGACCTTCGGCGCCCATGGCCTGCTGGAGCAGCGCGGCCTCGCTCCCGAGGAGGACCGCGAAGTCCTTCCCATCGACGAATTCCTTACCCCACTCGCCGGTGATGCTGCTGGTGAAGCGTTTGCCGCCATTGGCGTAGCCAAGGGCGCTGCCGACCTCCCGGGCCACCCAGGCCGGGCGCCCCTTGTAGGTGAGGGTGGTGACACGGCGTTCCTCGAATCGGTGGATCGCCCGAACGATGCGCTCCATGGGAGCCTCCTGAACAGAACAGACGCCACACGAGCCGGGCGCCACGGCCGCCGACCGCCAGCCGGTCGGCTGGGGAGGGTCAGCGGGGGCCCGGCATCCGAAGGCGGGCCACGCGGCGCTGGAAGCGTTGGAGGGCGGGGGTGTCGGGGAAGGCGAGCGAGACATCCACCGCCCCCTCCACGATGCGGAGGACGGCCTCCTGATCGGGCTCCCCCTCGACGCGCACGTCCGGGTCCCGCACCGACGCCGCGGCGCGGAGGCTGCCCATCTCCAGGCTGGGGCGCAGCTCCAACGCCAGCCTCACCGGGCACCCCCGACGAGGCCCTGGCCGTGGCTGCGCGCCAGCTCGGCGACACCGCAGGGCTCCGCCGCCACCTCGGCGGGGGAGAGGCCCAGCTCCTCGGCTGCCTCGGCCCGCGCGCGCTCCAGGATGTCCGTGGCGATGCCAACGGCGAGGATGTCCAGGGCGGAGCACCAGCTTCGGATCGCGTCCGCGGCGGGCACGTTGGTCAGGCGCACCTGCATCTCAACCGGCCTGTGCTTGTCGTACTTCACGTCGGGCTCCAGGTGCCCCAGCTCGGGGCGCATCCCTGGAAGAAGCACGGGCGATGCCAGCCGCGATACGCTGCCTTTCTCCTTCACTATGTCCGGAAGTCAGGAGACGGGATGCCCGCCCTGGGGCGAATCAGCGCCGACCTCGAACCCAACGGCGCCCCGGAGGGGTGGATGACCGGACGCACGGGCGGCATGGCCCGGGAGCTGGAACCGATGGGGAGCGGTTGGCACCGAAGTGGCCCGCTTCGCGCGGTCCGTCGGGCCGGGGTCAGTCGGGGCTCAGCCAGGCGGGCAGCTCGATCTCCGACTCCTCTACGCCGAGCTCGTCACGCTGGACCTGGTGGAGGTTGCGGATGATCCGCGGCAGGTCGTCGCCCCGGGCATCGAA
>JBIJDH010000049.1:0-24673 GCA_044344255.1 Myxococcota bacterium | reverse complement strand
CCCGTCAACCGCCTCCATCTCCTCACCCCGCTCGGCTGGCGCCTCGCCCGAGAAGGGGCTCTCCCCGGGTAAACGCTCCGTCACCCGGTGACGGCCGCGGCGGGAGATGCGATGACCGCGTGGATACGCGGCATCGAACAGTGTGAGCGCCGCGAGTGCGTCGATGCGTCCGAGGTCTCGGTCAAGGTGCGCAAGGGCTGCGTCGCGGCAGAACCGCGGTATCGCCGGATTCTTCGCATCGCCCAAGCAGGCGGTTTGCAGGCGCGACCGCACTTCAGTCCCTCGGAAATCAAGATGGCCGGCCATCGACGCAAGGGCCTGGATCGCGCAAGCGGCGACGACGCCGGCGGCGCACTCGGCGGCGACAAATGCCCGCTGCTCCTCTGTGAGTTCCGGCCAGGTCGCTATGTCGAGATCCTCGAGCCCCAGCACACAAGCGCGGCGTTCCCCGAGCGAGCATGCTGCCTTCGCGGCCGCCGCAGAGGCATTGGCGTCCGGGGAGAAGGAGGTGGTCGCCAGCCAAGGCAATTGATCGGCAGCAGGAATCGACGCGCCACCCGGGCGGCGTGCCCAGGCGAGGTGCAAGCAAACTGCAGCGTCCCCGCGATTACAGGCCGTGTCCAGTAGTGACAGGACAGTGTCTTCCATGCCGGAGTAGCGGGCGAGCGAGGTCGCGGCGTCCGCACACACCGCCGCATCGGACCCGACCTGACACACGGCGACGCATGCCTTGGCGTCACCACTGTCGCAGAGATGTCCCAGGAACTCCGGACGGAAGCCGACGCCCGCTTTCGCCGCGCCCAGCGCCAGTAGAGCGGTAATGAGGGCCAGCGCACCCGGTAAGAGCAAGCGACGGGCGGCGTTCGCGGGGACCGCGTGGGGTGGAAGCGGGAGCGGCTCGTCGAGCGGAGAGAGGTCGAGAACGGCGGGCTCCGCGGTGCCGAATGGCCCCTTTCGGAGCACAGGATCGGCGAATGCGACTCGGAGCCAGCCCTCGACCGTCGAGTCTGCGGCCTGCCAGGCAAGGGGGTGACGCAGTCGAAGGGCCATCCGAAGCACGTCGGCACCCGTCGCCCACACGAGCAGCCCTCCGAGGGCCACAGGCGCGACCGCAGTCCACGCGTAGACTGTCCCCCATGCGACCGTGGCGATAGCCCCCGAGAACGCCGCGAGCAGCATCCCCAATCCAAACGCCAGGGGGGAGCCCGCCGCCAGATCGAGTGCCGGGACGGGCAACGCGGACGCAGCCGGCTTCCAGTCTTTGACGCGGCCGTCGAACTCGGTCGCCACGCTCGCTCTCCGGTGGCCGGCGAGGCCGGCGAGCCGCTCGAGCGGGAGCCGGACGGAGTCGGGGACCTCCTCCAACAGAACCGCGGCCTTGGGGAGGCGTGATCGGAGTGGGCCGGGGAGTCCGATCAGCCCTTCCATTCGCGCGCGGGCGAAGACAGGGGTAGCTGGCTCGCTGGCCTCTCTGAGGATGGCGCCGAAGAGCCGATGCGTCAACTGCGCGCGAAGATCCGCACGCGCCACGGGTGGGAGGGTCCTCTGCACACTCGCGACGAACGCGCGGTCGAATGCCTCGCGCCAGCGCGCCTCAACCTCACTCACCAGCGCCGGTGTGTCCCGAGGGTGCTGCTTGAGGTGCTGGACCACGTGCCACGCGCTGCCCAGCCCGCTGAGCCCGATGCCATCCGCCCAGTGCGAGACGGGGCGGAGGTCCAGGCCATCATCGACCTCCTGCCGCTCCCAAGCGGCGTCCACCTTCTGGAGCACGCCGAGCAGTGCGGTGGCGGGCCCACCGTGCCAGCGCTCAAAGGAGCTTGCGATAGCGGCCTGTGCCTCCCTCACTGCCCGCGTGAGTTGCGACTTCGCCGCGTTCCGGACGCCGATCTCGGCTCTGTGCAGGTGATCCTCGATTGCGCCTTTCGCCTTCGCCTCCCCCTCCTGGAAGTGGTCGCGCGCGAACCACCCGATGACCCCCGCTGCGATTCCGATCGGCCCGAGGACTGCCATGCCGACGAGCGCGGCGGCGCCGCCGACACCAACGGCAAGCCCATCGGCCTCATTTCCACGGATGTCCACCTTCACCTTGCCTTGTACCTGCGCACGTGAGATCTGCACCCAGCTCACCTGTGCCGGCCGCGCGGCCACCTCTGTTCCGCTCGTTCCCACGCGCACCGCGCGCCACGACAGGTCGTGGAGATTCCGGCGGATCCCCTGCTCAAGCGAGGCCGCCGCAGCCGCAAGTTGTGCCTGAACAGCGCTCCCGAGGGCTGCCTCGTCGATCGCCTGCGCGCTCACTAGGTCCCCAAATCTCGCGGGATCCGCGCCGCTCTGCGCCCAGAGCGCCTGCAGTCGCCCAATCGCCGCCTTCCGCGCCTCGCAGAACGAGATGCACAACGCAGCCTCGACTACCTGCTCCGCCGCAAGCCCCGCGGCGGCGATGCCTGCGTTGGCACTGGTCAGGCCCTCATCGTTCGCCCGCCACGCTTCGGCAACCGCGCGGGTCGCCGTGAGGAAGGCGGCGCGCTCACGCTCGTAGAACCCCTTGTTCGCACTTTCCTTCAGCTTCGCGGCGGCGCCGGTGACCTCCGCCTCCAGCCGCGCGCGGAGCGCCGGTATTGTGTCGGCGGTCGCTGCCGAGTCCCGCCCCGCAGCGCTCACGGGGACAAAATCTGGGATCCACTGTCCGAACTGGCGGTTCGCTTCCACGAGGATCTCGGGCCACCGTTCTCGCGGGACGAGGTCCATGCGCGTCACCACGCCCAGGATGCGCCGCCGCAGGTGTGCGGTCGCCTCCAGTGCGGCACGGGCGTCCTCGTCGGCGAGCTTGGTTGCGTTGACGCACCAGAGTACGCTGTCTGCGCGGGTGTACCAGAATAGAAACGGGTCCTCTGCCTGCACCTCGAAGCCCTCGGCCCCGTGCAGCTTTGTCGCGCGGACGGACACGTCGGCGCGGAGCTGCGCGATGCCCGGGGTGTCCACGAGCGCCACGCCCGTCGAAGGCCAGGGGGCGTCCACAATCCAACGCACCTGATAGAGATCGGAGCGGCTCGAGCCAACCGAATTCAGGCGGGCTTCTTCCGCGTCCGCCACCTCGCGCGCGCGCTCGATTGACATCGGATCGGGCCGATCCGGTCGGCTACGCCAGTGAAGCTCCGCCCGCGGAGGCCTTCCTGTCTGGAAGAGGTCCACCTTCCAGGTTTTCGGGAGGCGACTCACGGGCGCGACGGCCTTCCCCACAAGCGCGTTCACCAAGGTCGACTTTCCGACGTTTCCCTCGCCGACGACCATGACGAGAAGCGGTTCGGCGGCGTCCCGGACACGCTGCGCGAGGCGATCGGCCTGATCGGAGTATCCGAAGCGGCGAGCGTCGGATTCCAAGATGCGAAGGCGTTCTACGATAGTGGGAGGCATGGGCGCTGATAGTATTGTGGAATCCGGAAAGTGAATAGGACGGATGGAACGAGCTTGCCCCGAATTGACAGACATATACTCATCGCGTCGCCGTCAATCCCGCATCTGAAGGCCTCACCGAGGAGGTGTGGGCCGAGGGGGGGGCCATGGGGGAGACTAACACAATATGGATGAAGCTATGGAAGTTGTGCATGGGTCGTGAACCGTTCCGCGTTCCGCTCAAACTCGGCGGGTGACCGCTTCCCGAGCCGACTGTGGAGGCGGTGGTTGTTGTAGAAGCCCTCCGGGAAGGAGAAGACCTGCTCGCGGGCGTCGTTGTGGGTGCTGAACGTGCCTACAAAGTCCAGGAGTTCGCACTCGAGGGTCGTGAAGAAGCTCTCTGCAATGGCATTGTCGTAGCCGTCGCCCACCGCGTCCATGGAGGTGGGAACGTTGATGGCCTTGTGCCGGGCGGTGAAGGCGAGGCTGGTGTACTCGAAGATTCTACCCGCCTCGAACACACCGGAGAGCTCCGGCGTGGGCGTCCAGCCGGCCTTCGCCAACAGGTTCGCCGGCGCGGGGATCTCAGACGCGCTCGCCGCCGGTCCACGGTCGGTCGCGGCCCGCGCGGCGTCCACGGCCTCGTCTCTTCGGCCGCGGGCCCAGGATGCGGCTCCCGCGCACACGCATACGCCCAGGAAAGCCAGCTTCATCGTTCCGCGCATCGTCGACCTCAACAAGCCGGGAGCCTACTCCGGTGGGGGGCTCGACTCAACCGGAGGAACCTGAGCCCCCGGAGGGCGTTGTGCGGACGGGGTCTGGCCACGCCGGGCCATACCGTGGCCACACCTCCCCCCCGAGGTGTGGTCACGAATAGTCGGCCTCGGAGTTTACTTCCCCTGGGTGGCCACACCGGCCATACCTAATTCTCAGACATTTACCCGGGGGGGGCGGGAGCGCGGGAGAATGTTGGGGAAACAGGTGTGGCCGGTGTGGCCGGTGTGGACAACGCCGAGCGGGTGCATGTTCTCGCTGACCCCCAGGTGTGGCCGAGGTGTGGCCGAGGTGTGGCCGCTCAGGTGGACGCGGCGTCGGGCCGACTCCAGTGCATGGCGCGGGCCTCCCCGTGCCGGACCCGCCGCTTCTCGTAGCCCAGGTGGGCGTGGATGGAGGCGACGCGCATGGTGTCCTTGCGCTCCTGGTAGGCCGTATCCTTCCCCAGCGCCGCGTGCAGGACATCGGCGACGGTGAAGGGCCCGGTCTGGCGGGCGGTCCAGAGGCGGATGGGCTCCTCCCAGGCGTCCACCTCGCGGAAGGGCTCGGAGGCCTCCAGGCGGCACACGTCGACCTCGTTGCTGAGGCGCCCAGGAGGGAATCGAAGGCCGGCGTCGGAGGTTGTCCGCGCTGCTCGCTTGGCGGGTGGTGCGTCCTCGGCGGTGGCTACATCCCGCCCCCTGCTCCCCGCCGCGTCCGGCCGCCTGGCTACCGCCTGCGTCCGGCCCCGGCGGTGCGCCGGAGGCTGCCTCAGCGGCGATGCCCATGCCCATGCCTGCCTCCCGTGGCTCGGTTGAGATGCGGGCCGAAGGATCAGGGGATCAAGGAATCGTCCTGGCGAGCCGAACGCCGAGGTCGCCGCGCCAGACCGGGACGGCTGTGGTACGGCCGGCGACCCAAGCGCCGGAGGCTGAATAGCGCCAACTGCCGCCGCGTTGGACCCGCTCGGAACCGCTGGCGCCCTGCGGGTCTACCTGGGTGCCGATGCTGTAGACGCTATATCCGTCCCATGTCCACTCCCACACGTTCCCGGTCATGTCGTGGAGGCCGAAGCCATTGGCCACCTTCAGCCCCACCGGGTGCGTGCTGCTTTTGCTGTTCTCGCTGGTCCAGGCCAGTGCACCCAGCTCGCTTCCGCCGGCGTAGGGGGTGTCTCGACCGCCCCGCGCCGCCACCTCCCACTCTGCTTCCGTTGGCAGGCGGTAGCCCGTGCAGTTCAGGCTCTGTGGCCAGCTCACGTTGTCCTCATGAACATACCTGTTTGGCTCGCCAGTCCGGAAGTTCGTTCCGCTGGGCTCGCTGATCGTGTAGCAGGACTCGAGACCGTCCCGCTTCGACAACGCGTTCGCGAATTTAACGGCGTCTACCCAGCTCACCCGCTCCACTGGGCAGGTTGGGCCGCAGGATGTGAACATCGACGGGTTGCTACCCATCACGCTCTGCCAAAGCTCCTGCGTCACCTCCGTCTTGCCAATCAGGGTGCCTCGGCTGAGCTTCACCATGTGCGCCGGTTTCTCGTCCGCGTCGCAGCGCGTCTGGCTCACAGTGCAGCCCACCTCGTAGGTCCCCGCGGGTACCGCCATCATCGTGTAGCCGCTCGGGCCCGTCCAAGTCCCGCCGGCCACCGCCCCTCCGCTCGCCGGGGCCGCCAGCCAGGCCCGCATCCCGTCCAGCGCCGATACGCTCACCGAGCGCCGACGTTCACCGAGGTCGTTCGTACACTTCACCTCGGCCGACCCGTAGAGGTCGATGTATCGCTTCACCTGCGGTCCCCCCAGCTCCTTCGCCGTCGCGCTCGTCTCCTTCAAGAGGGGGGCGAGGCCGGAGGCGTCCACGCTCGCCTGAGCGACCAGCTTTCGCTCCTCCGTGTCGAGGCAGGCGTCCATCTCGCCGTTCATGCGAAGCTCGAGGTCTTTCGCCGCTTGGATCTGCGCGAGCGTCCCGCTGGCGTCGAAGCCTCCGCCCGACACGCTGCTCCCCCCGGAGGCGCCGGCGCTCTTCACCGGCCCGCTCTCCGCGATGTTCAGGTGGAGCAGCTCCGCCAGGGGGACCGTCCGGTACCCCACCGCCACCGGCTCCAGAGAGGACTGCGCGCAGGCCGCCGCGTACTCCGCCTCCGCGGAGCCCAGCCCCACGAAGCTGCCGCGGGCGTCTACTTTCCCGCAGGTCTGCTCTGAGATCTCCGCCTTCAGCACCTCTTGAACCACGTAGGAGGACTGGATGCGGCTCATCGGCAGCTTCTTCAGCTTCTCCTCGCAGGACTTCGAAAGCTCGAGATCCATCCCCGGAATCGAGACCTGGGTGGGCGTGCCGAACTTCACCTTCTTTACGATGCCTGCGTAGGCGCCCCCGCTCGCCAACGGCCCGCCCACCGACACGCCCGCCTGTAGCGACGAAACGATCTCGGCCGCAGTGTAGGTGCTCTCACGAGGGACCGCAGCGATGCAGTTGTCTGCCAGGGGGCGGTGCCCGATCGCCGTCGTCTCGAAGATGCTCCCTGCCTTGAACACCCCGGACAGCTCCGGCGTGGGCGTCCAGCCGGCCTTCGCCAACAGGTTCGCCAGGGCGGGGATCTCCGAGGCGCTCGCCGCGGGGCCACGGTCGGTCGCTGCACGCGCCGCATCCTCCGCCTCGTCCTTCCGACCGCGCGCCCAGGATGCTGCTCCCGCGCACACGCATAGGCCCAGGAAAACCAGCTTCATCGTTTCGCGCATCGTCGACCTCGCCGAGTCTGGAGCCTACTCCGGCCGGGGGCTCGACTCAACCGAAGCTGCCAGTCCGGGGCGCCGCTGGGAATGGAAGAGAGTCCCCGCTGGCCACACCTTGGCCATACCTGGCCGTACCTTCATGGCAGGGGTATGGCCAGGAATCGGTTGGTTCGGGCTGCCCTTTGGAGGTGGCCATACCTGGCCATACCTACTCCCAATTGGAGGTATTGGGGTGTATATCCTCTAATTGCGATGAGGTATGGCCAGGTATGGCCAGGGCTGGAAATGCAGTTCCGATCGGTCTTTCCGGTGGCCATACCTTCAGCACCGAGGTGTGGCCAGGTATGGCCAGGTATGGCCAGCGGTTCGCCCCTCATCCCTCCTCCTCCTCTTCGCCGGGCAACCGCCGCCACCAGAGGGTCGAGCGGCATCCCGGAGCCCGCACTCTACGCTTCTCGAAGCCAAGGCGGGCGAGGATCCCCGCCACACGCATGCTATCCCGTCGGTCCTGCTGCGACAGGGGCTTGCCCAGCACGCCCGTGAGCACGTCGGCCACCGAGAAGGGGGCGGTGCGCTCGTCGGCCCAGGAGGCGACGGGGTCCTCCCAGGCGTCGACCTCACGGAAGCGGTCGGAGGCGGCGACGCGGTCTTGCTCGATGTCCCCGTCGAACCACCAAGCGGCCCCGGCTTTGTACGCGTGCAGCGCCTCGGCCCAGAGCTGGTCCCGCGCTGCGGCGAGTCCATCCAGATCGGCGAAGCGGATGGGGACGGGCCAGAACCGCCGGCTCCCGGTCTGGTCTCTTAAAAACTCAGGCTCGTTGGTCGTGCCCACGAACACCGACTGGCGCGGCTGGTCGATGACGTTCCGGCCGTAGGCGGGGCGGTAGTGGTCCACGGGGGCCGAGAGGAAGGCCTTGATGGCGCTCGCCTCGGTCCGCCGCAGGCTGTCGAGCTCGGCGACCTCGTAGAGCCAGACGCCGGGCAAGACCTGGTAGGCGTCCTTGGTGCCAAAGTCGATGGGGGAGTCGGAGAACCATCCACGGCCGGCGAGCGCGGCGAGGGCCTGGCTCTTGCCGATGCCCTGCGGCCCGTGGAGGACGAGCATGGTGTCGAGCTTGCAGCCGGGCTGCATCACCCGCGCCACGGCCCCGATGAGGAAGCAGGCGCCCGCGTGCTGGACGAAGAGGCTGTCCGGGGCGCCGAGGTGTTCTCGCAGCCAGGTCCTGATCCGCGGGGTCTTGTCCCAGGTGAGCCCCTGGAGGTAGTCCCGAACCGGGTGCTTGGGGTTGTCCCGACCGACGTGGCGCATGGCCTCGCCCACCAGCGCCGAGCCCACCCGGAGGCCGTAGCAGGCGCCGATCTCCACGTTGAGGGCGGTCTCATCGGTGTCGGTGACCCGCTGCCCGTCCAGGGTGAGGTGGAGGCGGAATTCGTCGAAGGCGAGGCGCCCGGCGAAGCGCGGGTCGTCGCGGAGGATGGTCACGAGGTTGCCCAGGGTGGCTGAGGGCCGCCCCCGGTCCATCTCGAGCTGTTCGAGGACGCCAGGGTCGCCCTCCATCGCCTCCACACCGGCGAGGGCCAGGACGGTGTCGCGGGCCTCAGCCATGAGCGTCCCCCGCCTGCTCGACCAGAGCGTCGAGGAAGCCCCACCAGCCGCAGCTCTTCCGGTGGTTGCAGCTCGCGGTGTGGCGGCGGGTGGGGTCGAGCCAGAACCAGACGGAGGGGCGACCGCAAGCCGGGCAGCGGACCCCCGTCGCGCGGTTGCCCAGGCAGCGTGCGTTGAGGAAGGCGGCCACCCGCTCCCGGGCCTCCACCTCGTGGTTGAGCCGGTGGCGGGCGACCTGGAGGGCGCGGTCGGCGGGGAGGGAGACGGGGGCGAGGGGCCGCCGTGGGCGGAGCTCGGGGCGGAGGTCACCGAGGTCGGGGTGGGCCGCGAGGAGGGCCTGCCCGTCGAGCAGGTGGCCGTCCCGGGCCTGGTAGACCGCCAACGCGCGGCGTTCATCGGGGCAGGAGGGCAGGAACCAGATGCGGGCGAGGTCGCGGGCGCGGAGGTCGGCGTGGCCGCCGAGCTCGTGGTGGAGGGCGGCCCAGGCGGCGGGCTGGTCGCCGGGGAGGAGGAGCTCGACGAGGGGCACCACCACGCGGAAGCAGTTGTCCTCGGGGCCGCGCTCCCGGTGGCTGAAGGAGCTGTAGAGGACGTGGGCGAGCCCGCGCTCGCGCAGCGCCACCGCGACGGCCCGCGCGACCCGGGTCGAGACGTGGTCGAAGTCGAGGGCGAGGGCGGTGACGCCGGTCACGCCGGCTTTGCCGCGACGCGCCCCCGGCCTCCTCGTGATGAAGGAGACTGCTGGGCTGCCGAGCTTCGTCGGGCGCGGCGCGTGGACGGGGAGCGCGGTGGGCAGGGGCGCGACGCAGGCGACCCCTCGCCGGTCGGTCTCATCGGCCCAGGTGACGAAGGGGAGGGGATGGGCGTGGACGCGGATGAAGGGGCCCCTCATCGCGGCCCTCGCGGTGTCGGCTGCGCCCGCGGCGCGCGGCTGCGCGGGCGCTTGGGCGCTGGTCGGCGCTCGGACGGCGGCGACATCGGCTCGTCGGCGAAGGTCCGCGGCGCGAGGAGGGAGCCCGGGTCCGCGACGAAGCCGTCGCGCAGCGCGTAGGCGACCGGAACGACGGGGGAGCGCGGACACCAAGGCACCGTCCAGGCTCGACCCGCGACCGCTCCGCCCGGCCGGGCGAGTCCGCCGAGGTCGCCGTGGAGCGCCTGCCAGGCGGCGCCGTGCTCCTCGGGGCTGAGGGGGCGGCTCAGGGGGACGACCACGCAGAAGGAAGCCTCGTCTTCTCCGTCGTCGCCCCAGGGGGCGGAGCGGAAGGCGAGGTGGGCGAAGCGGAGCGCGTGCAGGCGGTGGAGGACCGCCGTCGCCGCGTCGCCGGAGAGCCCGACGTGCTCGAAGACGAGGGCCGTGACCTGCAGGAGCCCCTCGAGGCCGCGGCGCTGGCCCTCCCCGTAGACGGCGAAGGTGACGGTGGGCAGGCCCTCGTCGGAGTCCGCGACCCGGTGCGGGGGCAGCGCCTTGGGGAGGGGCAGCAGGCGCACCGCGCCGGGGCCGTCGCCTCCGTGGCGGTGGGCGACGTGGGGGATGGCCAGCTTGGAGAGCTGGACCCAGGTGGCGCGCATGCGGCACCTCCGCGGGAGGGGGCGGGTGGAGCGGGGAGTCGGCGGGGCTCGGCGATCAGGCCGCGGCGAGCGGGGCGGCCTCGACCGAGCCGAAGGTCGGCAGCGGGGCGCGGAGCCGTCGGCCCAGGCGCTCCTCGGCGGCCTCCACCCGCAGGGCGGCCCACTGCGCATCGTTGATGAGGCCCTCGCCGCGGAGGTCCACCGCGAGGCGCTCGAGGGCGTCGACGCCGCTGACCAGCCCATAGACCTCGCCCAGCAGCGCGCGCAGGCGGCGCACCTGGCGCCGGGCGCGGTCGAGCTCGGCCGCGAGGGGGAGCGCCGTCGTCGGGGCCTCGCCGATCGGGGCCTCCTCCATCGGGGTCCCCGGGATCGATTCGCGGCCCATCGCCGCGACGTGGAGGGTGAAGGGGGGACGGGGGAGCGCCGCAGGGGCCGCGCCGCCGCGCCCATCGTCGGTGGGCCCGCCGGCCGGGCGGATCGTGAGCCCGCGCGAGAGGACCTCATCGTGGAGGAAGCGCACGAGCCCCCCCGCGAACCGCGCGCGGGAGCGCAAGAGGCTGGTCACCGCGCCCGTCAGGAAGAGCACGAGGACGCTCGGCGTGGGCGGGAGCGCGGGGAGCTCGCGCCGGAGGGCCTCCAGCTCCTTGCCGGTGAGCTGGGCGACGTCGTCGTCCTCATCGAGGGAGGCGGCCCACTCTCGCACGATCTGGTCGACGAAGCGCTGCCCGGCCTCCTCGTAGCCGGCGGCGGCCCCGAGCTCGAGGGCCAGGAAGGCCACGCGGCCGCGGAGGTGGAGGACGTGGATGGGGTGACCGTCAAAGTCGGCTTCGAAAAGGAGGCACATGGACTACTCCGGGCGGGTGCTGGGGCGGACGGACCGCGCGCGCTTCGGCGCGAGGCGCGGCGGGGTGGGCGTCAGCGCCGGGCCCTCGGCGGCCCGCCGGTCTCGCCACTCCCGCAGGATCCCGAAGGCCCCGAGGACGTTGGTGGCGATCTCCAAGCCGTCATCGGAGCTCAAGGGCTCGGCGTAGCGGCGCTGGAAGTGGCTCCGCGCGCTCTCGGCGAGCTCCAGGGGGACAGCGGGGACGGTGGGGGCGGGCATCGGTGGGTCTCGGTGGCTGACCCCCCTCCGATAGGCCGCCGCCCCGAGACGTTCCGTTCGTTGAATGTGCGTTCATTTTGGCCCCGCGGGGATTCGGAGCGAGAATGAACCGCCGTTCAGCAAGCGCTGTCGATGCTTGATTAGATTTCAAGAGCGCTATTTGCGTTTCCGATTGTGATCTTATTGTTAGGTCGGCCTTCGCCGACCGCCCGAACCCGCCCATGGTCGGCGCGCCGGGACTCCCGGCGGGCTCCGATCGGATGATCGAGACCGCCCCGGGGGGTGCCGGTGGCGTGCGCGACCGCACGCCCGTCCCGCGACCGCCGTGCGTCTGCCGTGGGGGAGGCCGAACCTTGGGGCCAACCCCCCCGAGACCTCGACTGCGTCTGCTACCGCGACGGAGTGAGGCGATAGCCCCCGACCCGCTCGTCTCCCCGCCTGGCCTCGATGGCGGCCTCTCCGAGGGCACCGCGGAGCTCGGCCACGAGCTGTCTCAACCGGGTGTCATAGAGGTCCGGGTTGGCGCTTCGGGGGAGCTGGCCGGTCCGCGTGTGGTCCTCGGGCCACACCGCCGCGCGAAGGTCGATCTTGGAGATCAGCACGCCGGGGCGCTCCGACAGCGCTCGGAGTAGCCGCTCCGCCTTGGGCGTGAGGTGGAACGGCGCCTCGGCCTTCGATGCCGGGGCCGGCTCGACGACCGGTTCCGACCGAAGGGCTGGGACGGCGAAGCCCGGGAAGGTCCGGCGCCGGGTGAGGGCGCGGAGGTCAGCCCGCACGCCGCCCTCGACGATGAGCAGCTCGTCGAGGCCCACCCAGAGCAGGTCCACACCGCCGAGCTCGGAGGGCATGTCGGCGGAGAGGCGGTGACCGTCGGGTACAAGCAGGACGCGCAGCGAGGGCCCCCCGCGGGCGAGGCGGTAGAGGGCGTCGACCAGACCGATCCGACCCGGTCGGCCCACGAGGTCGAAGGCCACCGTCTGGTCGCCGAGGGCTCGCCGTCCGAGCGGGACGATGGGGGCGGGTTCGCCGGGCTGTCCATCCAGGGAGAGCGCCCGTTGGACGGTCCGCGCGAAGGCGATGGGCTCCACGCGCAGGCGCTCGGGGGAGGGGCCCAGGTGCTCGACCGGGCAGGCGAAGGTGCCCGTGCAGGCGGCCACCATCTCCTCTCCCTCGTCCACCAGGCGGGCGGAGCCCCCGCAGCAGTGGCAAGGGACCGTCTCCCCGTCTTGGAGCGCGAGCCCCTCCAGCAGCCCCGCCGCGACGAGACCGGCGACACGGTCGAGGCCGATGAGGGCCTCCAGGTGGGTGCGGGGCATGGAGAGGGGCCAGTGCTTGGCCAAGAGCGACCAGAAGGGCTTCATCGCGCGCCCCGGGCGGTTGAACGGGCCAGGAGGCCCCGCGCCTCCAGCCAGGGGCGGAGGGCCTCCTCCTCGACCCGGCCGTACTCGACGCGGTTCGGGACGCGCACGCGGGCCAGGGCCGAACGGGCCGCCCCGGCTCGGCTCACCCGAAAGGTGGCCTCGAGGAGCTCGCCATCGGCGAGCCCTCCCAGGCGCTCCGCGAGGAAGGGCCAGAGCTCGTCGGAGTCGAGGGCGATGGTGCCCACGCGGCCCACGCGGTAGCGGGACCAGCAGCCCCACGAGGCGGACCTCCCGCAGCCCGGGCGTCGGCGCCTCGATGGCGGGGCCGCGCTCGACGAGGGGCTCCAGGCTCACCACCGGCCCCTCGCCGAACCAGTCGGCGTCCCCGTGGAGCAGCTCGCCGAAGCCGCGGCGGTAGGCGTGTAGGGTGGGGGCGTCGGCGGCCTGGACGCGGAGGGTGCCGTCGTGCGCGTCGTAGACGACGACGTCCCGGCGCTGAGGCCGGTACTGGATGGGACGCTCGGCGAGGTAGGTCGGCGCGCCGAGGAAGCCGTCGGGGAGGAGAGCGTCCTCGAGGGCCTCGTCGCAGCGGATGAGCGCGCCGTGGGCCACGGAGAAGACCCAGCGGGCGCCGTCGCGACCGCAGCCGATGCGGCAGTGCGGGCTGCGGCCCCTGCGGTCGAACTGGGCGCCGAGGTGGGCCTCGAGGCTGCGGAGGGCGTCGAGGTGGAAGGCCCGCGGCGCGGCGCTGGCGCGGCCGGCGAACTCGGAGGCGCCGCGGAGCGACTCGGCCGTGCGCCGCCCGTGCGCCCGCTCGAAGAGGGCAGGGTGGTCGAGGAAGGCGGCGACGGCGACGGTGACGGGGTCGCGGCCGAGCTGCCGGAGATCGACGCCGACGTCCGCGCCGACGTCGAGGAGCAGGGCCCCACCGGCCTCGTCGGTCAGCTCGTCGATGCGCTCGAGATCGGTGGCGAGGCCGGGAGGGAGCAGGCGACCGGCCGCGCGGAGCCAGGCGAGCACCTGCTCATCGCGCGCCTCGTCGAGCACCCGGGCGTCCAGGCCCTGGCGGGCGCAGGCGTCGCGGTGCCGGAGGACGAGCTGGCGGAGGCCGTGAGAGGGAAAGAGGCTGGCCGCTCGGCCGCCGTCCGAGATCGATCTTGCGAGGAGCATCACGTTCGCCCTTCCAACGGTCCCGAAATACCCTGTACGCGCGTTCAGGTGCAAGGGGTGAGACGGGGGTCGGTCAAAACATGTCCGACGTGCTTGCGTAGCCTCGAATATTATGTCAACTTGAAAGAGGCTAATATTTGATTCAAGGAGCCCGCCGATGTCCCGATCTTCCGCTGCGCTGAAGCCCTCTTCGCCCGTCGCTCCCGCCCGCGCGTCCCCTCGGCCGGCCTTGGTGCCGCCCCCGAAGCCGCTGGTGCCGGCGGTCCTGTACGCCCGTGTCTCCTCGAAGGACCAAGAGAAGGAGGGCTTCAGCATCCCGGCCCAGCAGAAGGTGCTGCGGAGCTACGCCGAGTCCGCGGGCTTCAAGATCCTGGAGGAGTTCACCGACGTGGAGACGGCGAAGAAGGCGGGGCGCACCAGCTTCGGCAAGATGCTCACCTGGCTCCGCCGTCACTCGACCTGCAAGGTCATCCTCGTCGAGAAGACGGACCGTCTCTACCGCAACCTCAAGGATTGGGTCGAGCTCGACGGGATGGACCTCGAGATCCACCTCGTCAAGGAGAACATCGTCCTCTCCGAGAGCTCGCGCTCCCACGAGAAGTTCATCCACGGCATCAAGGTGCTGATGGCGAAGAACTACATCGACAACCTCTCCGAGGAGGTCAAGAAGGGGATGCTGGAGAAGGCGGAGCAGGGCATCTGGCCGGGCCCGGCGCCCTTCGGCTACCTCAACGTCTCGCGCCCCGACGGCAAGCGCATCATCGCCCTCGACCCCGAGCGGGCCGACGTCGCCCGCCGCCTCTTCGAGCGCTACGCCACGGGCCACTTCACCCTGAAGGAGCTGGAGAAGGCGGCGCTCGGCGACGGGGTGCTCACGAAGAAGGGCAACCGCCTCCAGATCGCCACCATCCACCTCATGCTGAAGAACCCGCTCTACAAGGGCGAGTATTTCTGGCAGGGGGTCTGGCACCAGGGCTCGCACCCGGCCATTGTGAGCCCTGAGCTGTGGGAGCGAGTGCAAGACATCATGACGGGCCGTGGGACCACCCACCCAGCGGTGCAGAAGCACCACTTCGCCTTCAACGGCATCGTCACCTGCGGCGTCTGCGCCGAGCTGGGAGACAAGCGTCTGCTCGTCGGGGAGATCCAGAAGCAGAGGTACATCTACTACCACTGCAACGCCTGTCAGCGCGCCGACCGAAAGCCCAAATTTGTCCGCGAGGAGGTGCTGGGGGCCATGTTCGCGGACCAGCTCCGCCGCCTGCACCTCGACGGCGACGTGCTCGACTGGCTCAAGACCGCCCTCCGCTCCTCCCACGAGGACGAGCAGCGCCACCACAAGGCCGCGGTCGACCGCCTCCAGAAGCAGTACGCCGGCCTCCAGCGCAAGCTCGACACCGCCTACGACGACCGGCTCGACGGGCGTCTGTCGGTGGAGCGTTACGAGGAGCGCTCCAACACCTGGCGGGAGGAGATGGCCCACGTCCGCGCCGAGCTGGCCCGCCACGAGGGGGCCGACCGCTCCTACACCGAAGAGGGCATCGCCTTGCTTGAACTCGCGGGAATGGCGCTTGAACTATTCCAATCCCAAGAAGCCCCGGAAAAGCGACGCCTGCTGGAATTCCTCTGCTTGAACTCGGAATTCCATGGCGACCGCATCAAGGTCAACTGGAAGAAACCCTTCGATGTACTTGCGGAATCTATCGACGCCGCAAACAAGAAGGGCGTCGCTCTCAACGAGAAGAGCGACGCCCATCAAGTATGGCTCCCCAGGCTTGTCGGCAGGGGGAATCTGGACGGGCCGGACTCGCTACCCGCGGGAGCGCGGTGAGCCGGAAGAGGAAGGGGACCGGACGCCCCCAGAGCCCAAGGCGGAGACCGGCCCCGAGCGGTGGGTGCGCTGGCATCGGATGCTGGAGTCCGGCGAAGTGGCCTCGCGGGCAGACCTCGCCCGGCGGGAGGGGGTGAGCCGGGCGGCGGTCACGATGGGGCTCGCCAAGCTGGCTTGTGCCCGGTAATTGGGAACGCCAATCACTGAGAGTCTGCTTTCCACCAACATGAACGACGACTCCAGCGGTCCGCACGATGTGTGGCGCGTCGAGGCGTTTCGTTCCAGCGGGATCCCGCCCGAGTCTGTGTGGGTCTGCGGGCTGAACCGACCAGCAATTGGGAGCCAGGCGGTAGAGGCGCGTGCCGACTTGCCGGTGAGCCATTAAGGAACGATGGGGTCAATTTCAGGCTGAAACCTCCGGCTCGTGGCCGTCGGCCGGCTGTGGCGGCGTTCTCTGCATTCGTGCTGTCCGGAACCTCGCGCGCCGTGCGTCATCGACTCGAACCCCAGGAGAATCATGGACCTCGACTCCTTCGTCGTCGCCGCCGCACGTCCCCTTCCGGTCATCCTTCTGCTCGACACGAGCGGCAGCATGGAGGGCGTGAAGATCGCCGCCCTGAACGCTGCGCTCAAAGAGATGGCGCAGGACTTGGGAGGCTCCGCAACGCCGCAGGGGGAGATCCACGTCGGGATGGTGGTATTCAACTCGACGGTGGAGGTGGCACCCCCGGTGCCTGCCAAGGACCTCGTCTTGAAAGAGCATGTCGCAGGCGGCAATACCGCCATGGGCGCCGCCATCGAGGCAGCGCGGAAGCTCATCGAGGACCGGGAGCGGATCCCCAGTCGCGCCTACACCCCGACGCTTGTGCTCGTGAGCGACGGCCAGCCGACCGACGCCGCGGACAGCGCCATCCGAGCGCTGCTCGCCTCCGAGCGAGGCAAGCGCGCGGCGCGTCTCGCGCTCGCGATCGGCGATGACGCCGACGTTGAGATGCTCAAGCGCTTCATTGCCAACCCCGAAGTACCCGTGTTCCGGGCTCAGGAGACAGCAAAGATCCGCGACTTCTTCCGGTGGGTTACCTTCTCGATACAGATCCGCACGAAGAGCCGTGACCCGGACGCGGCCAATCTGCCGCCCGTCGGCGGCTTTGACGCGGACGACCTGGTTTATTGATGCTCGCTGTGGCGGTTAGCGTGCCAGGCAGGCCGGACCGGACCAGCGACGACTGCGCGGACACCTCCCCGGAAGGTGACACAATCGCCGTGGCCGACGGGGTCGGCTCGGCGCGCCTCGGCTCCCTCGGGAGCCACACGGCCGTTGCCCTTATCCTCGGCGAGGTCCGGGATGCCGCCCGCGGCGGGGTGACTCCCAGGGCGCTCGGGGAGCTGCTCGGCCGCCGATTCCGCGAGGTCACCCACGCCAACCGGGAGGTTGCCACCACCTGTCTGTTCGCCGTAGCGACTGACCTGCACATCTACGTCGGTCAGGCCGGGGACGGCCTGGCGGGCGTGCTGCTCGCGGACGGGTGGCACGCCCTCCCAAGCGACCGCGGCGAGTGGGCGAACCAGACCGACGCCCTCCCCTGCGCGGCAGTCCGATGTCGGGCCTGGAGCCGTTCCGACGTGCGGGCCGTCTTCCTCGCCACCGACGGCGTCTCCGACGATCTCGTCCCCGGGTGCGAAGCCGAGCTGGTTTGCGCCCTGATGGCGATCGGCACCGAAGGGAGCGCCGCGCTCCGTCGCCGGCTCCGCTCCTGGCTCACCGCCTGGCCCACCATCGGGGCGGTCGATGACCGCTCCGTCGCACTGCTCACTCCGAGGTCGCCATGAGTCGCCCGCTTCTCCTCGACGCCGTGCCCGGTCGTGGTGAGCGCCTGGTCTCCACTGACGGCACCACCTACTTCATCGACGAGCAGATCGGCCGAGGCGGCCAGGGCGCTGTGTTCAGCCTGCGCGCTGACGGTTCGGGCCCGAAGTGCGCCAAGGTCTACCTTGGCCTCGACGCCGCGAAGGCGGAGCGCACTCGAGCCCGTCTGGAGCGTCTCCGACAGCTCCAGGCCACAGCCGCGCTCATCCTCCCTCGACGTGTGCTCCGCGTCCCGTGGACGGGGCACGTCATGGATCGCGTGGTCGACGCCGAGAGCTTCACGAAACTGGCAAACATCCCGGCAGGGACCCCGATCCGGACCTGGTATGCCGAGACGGGCGGCCTCCGCCGACGCCTGCTCCTCGGACTGGCGCTCTGTGAGGCCTTCCGTGACCTTCACTTGAAGGGACTCGCGTACTGCGACCTCTCCTTCGACAATGTGTTCGCCTCGACGAAGGGGCCGCCCGCGGTTCGCCTCATCGACTGCGACAACCTCACTTTCGGAGATGGCGCGCCGACCGTAGAAGGTACGCCGTGGTTCATCGCACCCGAGGTGCTGGCGGGCACGCACCGGCCGGATCGCGAGACGGATGCGCACTCCCTGGCGGTCCTGCTCTACCACCTCCTGGTCCTGACCCACCCGCTGCTCGGCGACGCCATCCGCGCCGGCGGACCGGATGGTGAGGAAGCTGCCCTGCGCGGACTCCGGGACACAGGAATGCCGCTCCCGCCCGTTGAGGCGGCCGAAGCGCGGGCCTCGGCCATCCGCGAGCGGGCCTTGCCGTGGATCGACAGCGGCGATCCGTCGAACCGTTCGGCCACAGGACTCCCGCGTGAGCTCGTGCTCTCAAAGGGGATGCGCGACACGTTCGCCCGCGCCTTTGGGCGGGGCCTCCACGAGCGCACTTCCCGACCCACCGAGGGAGTGTGGGGCGACGTGCTCGGCCGGGCGGTGGATGCCGTGGTCGAATGCTCGGCATGCGGGAACACGAGCTGGCTCTCAGACAAGCCGTGCCCGTGGTGTCGCGTGCCTCTCCCGGCCCCAGCCGTGCTGTATTGTGCGCACCCGGATGGGTTGCGACCGGTCGTGGTGGAGCGCGAGCGACGGCTTTACCCTCGACAGCTCTTGTTCCGGCAGTCCGCGGTCGGTGACACGCCCCTCGCGATGGTCTCGACGGAAAAGGACGGGCTGACCCTGGAGAACCAGGCCTCCGAACCGTTCGAGGTCGTCCGCAAGGGCGGGGTGGAGCGGTTGGCGCCTGGCGCTCGAGCGCGGCTCTCGACCGGCGACACATTCCAGGTCGGGAAACGGGCGGTGCGCGTCACCGTGAAGAACGTGGGGGCCAAATGAAGTGGGACGATCTGCCCCACGGCCGTGAGCTCCAGGTACGGGTGCGCCGCGCCGACCCGAACGCGCACGTCGCCGGGCCGTGCTTCCTCTCCGCCGACGGCGGCGGCGTCTCCATTGAGACGGAGCGCGGCCACTACCCGGCTTCCGTCGTCTCGGGCGCGCCGGAGCTGCGCGAGCTGCTCGACGCTCCCGCCAAGCTGGTCGTGGCCGAAGAAGCTGAGCGCGGCATGACAATCCTGATTGGTAAGCGCTTCGCCGGGGAGATCACGGTCGGCGACACCCTTCACCTGGCGCTGCCCCCGGAGGTCGAGGAGTCCCTCCCCGTTCGCAAGCGTGGTCGTCTTACCGAATGGCTGGAGGAGGAGTTCCAACTCAACGGGCGCTACTTCGCTTGGACCGGGGGACGGACCCCGGATCGGCCGCTCTCGGCTGAGCCCTTCGAGCTGGTCGGGCGGCGGATGTCGCTCGCCGTCGAGCTGAAGAATGGTCGGCACGTCGTTACTCGTCTGCGCAAGCGCGGGGCGGCGCGGGCCCAGGCCCTGATCCTGCGCGCGACAGTCGAGCTCGTGCCCGCGAAGGACCTGGTCTCCACCACCACGCTCGCAGAGGTTGAGAACGCGGCGAAGGAAGGATCGTCCTGGTTCGGGGTGTGGAAGGAGTACCAGCGGGCCGAGCAGGAGGTGCTCGCCGACCTCGCGCGCCGCCTCGGCCGGGTTCCTTACCGGTCCTTCGATCTCACCGACAATGCCCGTAGGGTGATCTTCCACCTCCCATCCGCCCCTGGAGAGGGCTGGTTCGAAGAGGAACAGCACTTCGATGTGGCGGTGCTCTCAGCGGACGGTCGGGAGATCGCAGTCGGCCAGCGGCTGGCGGTGAGCCTGGACCGAATCACCTGCGAGGCCGACAGCCTGGATGGCGTGCCGGCGGAGGGCGTGCTGATGCTGGCCACCGCTGGCGATACCCGCCGGCTCCAACGTCGCAGTGCGGCCCTGGAGCGGATGCAGGAGGGTACGACGCAGATGCCGGACCTCCGCCAGGTGCTCGACGGGCGCGGGCGGACCGCACGCGTCGGCGCGGACCTGCGAACCCTCACCGGGGTGACCATTCGGTCGCTCGGCGGGCGCGAGCTCACAATCGCGCAGCGCGCCGCCGTCAACATCGCGTTGAACACTCCGGACATCGCCCTGATCCAGGGGCCGCCTGGAACGGGAAAGACCACGGTGATTCGCGTAGTCACCCAGCGCCTTCATGAAGAGAAGCGTTCGCCGGTGCTGCTCACCGCCTACCAGCACCAGGCGGTCCTGCGCGTGCTGGACGGCGTCGAGACCGGCGGGGTGCCGGCGATTCGAATCGGCGGCGCACGGGGCGAGGACCCTTCCGAGGGACTGCGTCCGGTGCAGGCGTGGATCGAGGATCGCCTTGCCGCCGCTCGTCGTGCACTCGACGGCCTCCCCGATGCCACGCCGGCTACGGCGCGCGCCGAGGAGCTTTGGCGTCTCGCCAGAGCCTGGCGGCGCCGGCCCGGCGGGCGTCCTGGAGCCCAGGCGCTGCTTCGCGAGCTTCGCTCGATGCTCGGCGCGGCGTCCCCGGCCGACCTGCTCCGTCGGCTCGACGCCGGCGAGAAGGCGCTCGAGGCGAAGCCAGCGGCCGCGCTGGACGAGACCACCCGCCAGCGGCTCGCGAGCATCCTCGCCCAGCAACTGACCGGAGAGCTGGCCTGGAGAGACGGCGGATCCGGGCGGGCGCGGAAGCTCGGTCGCGTGCTCCGCCAGAACCAGGATGCCCTCCAGGCGGTCGGTCGGTGGCCGACGGCGGAGACGTTCTCGATCGTGGAGCGCGCCGAACATCTCCCGGACTTCACCCCGGCTCCCCCAGGTTTCCTCGCCGAGCTCGGTGTCACGCTCGACGCACTCGCCATCCTTTTCGCACCGGCCCCGCCCCACCCGCCTGACCAAGTCCCCGCGGAGATTGATACAGTGCTCAATGAGATCCTCGCCTGGGCGGACGGGGAGGCAGCGCGCACCGGGCCAGGTCTCGCCGACGCGCTGAGGCGCTTCGAGCAGCGGCTGGTCGACGACCCGACCGTCGTCCCCGAGGTGCTCGCGAGGTACGCCAACGCGGTCGGCTCGACGGTCTCCCAGGCCGTCGGACGAGACATGCGCGAATTGCACGACCAGTTCGACACGGTGATTGTGGACGAGGCCGCTCGCGCCAATCCGCTCGACATGCTCGTGGCGCTTGCGATCGGCCGCCGGATCATCCTCGTTGGCGACCAGGAGCAGCTACCCCACATGCTCGAGCCGCGCCTGGAAGCCGCGGTCCACGGGGGTCGGGCGATGGACGCGTCGGCGGTCCTGCGCCAGAGCCTCTTCTCGCGCCTCTGGGACCTGTACGCTACTTGTCCTCCGGGGGGAATCACCCGCGTGCAACGGCTGAACGACCAGTTCCGGATGCACCCTGTGATCGGCCGGCTGATCAGCGACACCTTCTACGGTGGCACCCTCAAGTCAGAGACGGATGCCGAGGCACTCGCCAACAATACGGGGCTCTTTGACGGCAAGCCGCTGGCCTTCGTCCACGTGGGGGGTGCAGCGGAGACGGGGCGCTACCATCGTCGTCCGGAGGCGGAGAAGCTCGCGGATCGCGTGGACGCCCTGCTCGACAGCCTCGGCGGCGCCGACTGGACCGTGGGGGTGATCTCCTTCTATGCCCAGCAAGTCGGACTCCTCCGCCAGCTCGGTGAGGAGAGGGGGTGGCCGGCGCGGGTCAGCATCGGCACGGTGGACGCGTTCCAGGGGCGCGAGTTCGACGCCGTGTTCCTCTCCTGTGTACGGGCGCGCGGCGAGGTCGGATTCCTAGCGATGCCGAACCGATTGAACGTGGCGATGAGCAGAGCCCGGCGCCTGCTGGTGGCCTTCGGTCATGTCGGGACCGTCCGGCAGGTCGATGCCTTGAACAAGCTCTGGGAGCGTGTGAGCGCGGAGGGCTGCCATGATTCTGTGTAGGCGTGTCCGTGCGCCCCAAGGGGCCCTCTGCTCCCGCACTCTCCAATGGCCGGTGACGGTCTTCCGTGCTCGCCTGCATCTGGCCACTGCACGTCGCCCAGACCCCTTCGCACGTCTGATTCTCGACCTCGCTCGACTTGGTCAGCACGATCCCGAGCGGATCGCGGAGATGGTCGACGTCGACCCGGAGCTCGTTCGCGCCATCCGCGACACGCTGCTCGGGGATGGCTCTCTCGACGCCGAGGGGCGCATCACCGAGGTCGGCGAGCGCCGGCGCGCCAACGTCGAAGTGGACGAACAGCGGATCGGTTGGATCCTGCGGGACGACCTCTCCGGCGCGGCCCTCCCCTTCCTCGCCGAGGGTGACCTCCGACGTACCGCACCGCGCAGCGGGGAGGTCGAGGTGAGGGTCGACACCAGGGGCGGAAAGCCTGACCTCGGCTGGCGGATGCGGCTGGCCGACGCGCTCAAACTCGCGATGCGGCTCGACCGCGGTGGGGTCGTATGGGGCGACGAGAACGACGACGAGGTGGTCACGATGGCGGACGCCGAGCGCCGCAAGTCGGCCGAGGCGGATTTCGAGATCGTCGGTGAAGGCATCTGGGATTCCCTCGCGGTGGACGTCTGGTTCGACCGGGGACAAGGCGGCCCGGAGTTTCGCGCAGGCTGCCCTTTCGGCCGGTTGGAAGACGGTGCCCGCTACGTCCATCGGTTGGAGCGGGCGCGCGCCAGCCTCCCGGCGCTGGACGCCGCGCTCCGTGAGCTGCGCCGTGAGGCGGACGAGCGCTTCCTCCTGGAAGTCGAGGAGGAGAGGGACGAGGCCGTCCAAGCTGCCCGTGAGCGGCTCCTCGCAGACCTGCGGAGCAGGGCGCTACCACCGGTGGTCCGACGGGAGTTGGAAGACGCCGTCATTCGCCAGATGCGGGCGGAGAACGGTCGCGAGCGCCCCGGCAAGGTCATCCATCAGTATGGCATCGTCGCAGAGGCCATCCTGTTCGACCTCCTGCCCCGCGACTGGGCACCCGACGCGACCTGGCTGGCAGAGTTTTGTCGGAGCCTACCCGCGGACCCCGAGCACGCAGCGAAGCACCTCGCGGAGCGCACACGTGGCCTGGCGCCGCCGGATCATGACGGCGTTGGCTTCGAGATCCCCGAGTCCGCAGCGCGCGGTCTGCCGGGGTCGCTCTTTCGTCTTGCCACGAAGAACGGGCAGACCTGGGAGCCGAGGTGGCGCGGGTGGAAGCGCGACCTTCACGGCGCGGCGCTGCTGGCGGCGCCGCTCGTCGCTGCAGCGGTCCCGCCGGGATGTCTGCGTGTGTCAACCCTCCTGTCCGCGCAGCCCGGCTTCTGGCGTCACCTGTGCGTGATGTTCGAGCACCGGAACACGATGGGCGCCCACCTCAACACTGCCCATGACGACACCCTACGCCGCGCGGTCGAGAGCGTGACCGCCGCCGCCGCCGCCGTCCTCGACGCCCTCTTCCCCCGCTTGAGCCACTGATGTCGAAAAAGACCACGCTATCCTCTATCTTGCCTTCGTCCGCGCCCGGGGCCCCGGTCGACGCCGACGCGCTCCGCCGGCGAGTCGCCGAATTGGAGGTGCAGGTCGCCGACCTTCAGCCAAAGGCGAACGCCTACAAGGCTCAGAAAGACGACCTCGGGCGGCAGAAGGCGCAGGCTGACGAAGAGCGACTGAAGGCCATCGCTGAGTGCGAACGCGCTACACAGTCCCAGAAGCACTTCGAGGCCGAGCGTGAACGCCTGGTGACGGAAGCTGAGGGCTTCGTCGCGGCCAAGTGTGCACAGCGCTGGCATACGGTGGAGGATGAGCTGGCACTGCTCCGAGGCGAGGCCGACGAAGTGGCGACCACGATCCGCAACGCAGCGGACGACTACGCGGCGGCTGGCCGCAAGAAGGCCGAGGAGGCGCTCCGTTCCGCGAACGCAGAGGCTGTGCGCCTCCGGACGGAGGCGGACGCTCTGTTGGGTTCGGCCCACAAGGAAGCCGCGTCCGCCCTCACCGAGGCCCGCAAGGAGGCCGGTCTCGTCTTGGCGGCCGCGAAGAACGAGGCCGCGCGGGTGGCGGGCGGAGCGCCGGTCGAGGCGCAGGCCGAAGCCGAACGGATCCGAACCGAGGCTCGGGCCGATGCGCGCAAGGCGCGGGAAGAGGCCGCCAAGAAGGCCGGGGAGGCGCTCGAAGGGTCGCGCGCCGAGGCGGCGGTCCTCCTCGAGGCCGCGCGCAAGGCGGCGGCGAACACCCGCGCGGCGGCGGAGAAGGAAAAGGCCGACGCTGAGGCGGCGCGGCTCGTCGCCGAGCGACGAGCGGAGGAGCGCATTCGCGTGGAGACCGAGCAGGCCCGCAACGCCGCGGGCGCCGAAGCAGCGCGGATCGTCGACCAGGCGCAGGCTGAGGCAGCGGCGCGGATCGGGACCGCAAAGAATCGGGAGGACGCGGTGAGCGAGCGCGAGCGCGACGTCGATACCACCGTCGCGGACGTGGAGCGCCGCGAGGCGGAGATCCAGCGAAACCTCCGCGAAGTTACCCACCGAGAGGCCCTCGCCGAACACCGCGAAGAGTACCTCGACACCGAAGAGCACGACCTCGCGCTGCGGCGGGCCGCCCTGGCGCAGGCCGAGGCTCGGGTGGGCGCTGCGACCGCCGCTCGACTCGCCGAAGAGCGAGACGAGGCTCGCTTGATGCTGGATGAGTCGCGCAGGCGGAACCTGGAGCTGGCCCTGGAGCGAGACCGGCTGGCGCGGGCTGTGGAGGAGGCGGGGGGCATCGACCTGGACGCCCGCGTGGCAGAGGTGGAGAAGCTCCGGGCGCGTGTCAGGGACCTGCTCGTCGAGCGTGGCTCCATGGCCCACGAGGAGGAGCTTGCCGCCCTGCGCGCCGAGAACATCCGCCTCAAGGATCTGGCTGGGCGGTTGTC
>JBIJDH010000060.1:0-7783 GCA_044344255.1 Myxococcota bacterium | reverse complement strand
CTGCTGTAGGCGCCGTACCAGTCCCAGGTCCACTCCCACACGTTGCCCGTCATGTCGTAGAGGCCGTAGCCGTTGGCTGCCTTCTGCCCGACCGGGTGTGTGCTGCTGTTGCTGTTCTCGCCGGTCCAGCCCACTGCAGCCAGCTCGCTGCCCCCTGCGTAGGTCGTGTCTCTCCCTCCCCGGGCCGCCACCTCCCACTCCGCCTCGGTGGGCAGACGGTAGCCTTTGCAGCTCGGGCCGCGCGGCCAGCTCACGTTCTCCCCCGAGATCGTGTAGCAGGCTTCGAGGCCGTCCTTCTTCGAGAGCGCGTTCGCGAACCTCGCTGCATCTACCCACGATACGCAGTGCGCCGGGAGGGTTGAGCCCACCCCGCCGCCATTGCAGGCCCCTTGCTCCTTCCCGCTGTAGAACATGTTCCCGGTCCAGGGGGTGCTCCCCATCACGCTCTGGTAGAGCCCCTGGGTCACCTCCGTCTTGCCCATGAGCGTGCCCCGGTTGAACTTCACCGAGTGGGCCGGCTTCTCGTCCGCCTCGCAGCCCGACTGGCTCGCCGTGCAGCCCACCTCGTAGGTGCCCGCCGGCACGGCCATCATCGTGTAGCCACTCGGGCCCGTCCAAGTCCCGCCGGCCACCGCGCCCCCGCTCGCCGGCGCTTCCAGCCAGGCCCGCATGCCGTCGAGGGCAGAGACGCTCACCGACCGCCGACGCTCATCGAGGTCGTTCGTACACTTCACCTCGGCTGACCCGTAGAGGTTGATGTACCGCTTCACCTGCGGGCCGCCCAGCTCCTTTGCCTTCGCGCTCGTCTCCTTCAAGAGCGGGGCGAGGCCGGAGGCGTCCGCGTTTGCCTGTGACAACAGCTTCCGCTCCTCTTTGTCGAGGCAGGCGTCCAATTCCGCGTTCATGCGGACCTCCTCGTCCTTCGCCGCCTGGATCCGAGCCAGGGTCCCACTGGTGTCGAAGCCGCCGCCGGTGACGCTGCTCCCCCCCGAGGCCCCGCCGCGCTGCACCGGCCCGCTCTCCGCGATGTTGAGGTGCAGCAGCTCTGCGAGGGGGACGGTTCGGTAGCCCACCGCCACCGGCTCCAGAGAGGCCTGCGCGCAGGCCGCCGCGTACTCCGCCTCCGCGGAGCCCAGCCCCACGAAGTTGCCGCGGGCGTCCACCTTCCCGCAGGTCTGCTCCGAGATCTCCGCCTTCAGCACCTCCCGCACAACATAGGCGCTCGATATGCGCCCCATTGGGAGCTTCCGGAGCTTCTCCTCACAGGATTTCGACAGTTCCAGATCCAAGCCCGGGATCGAGACCTGGGTGGGTGTCCCGAATTTCACCTTTTTCACGATGCCGGCGTAGGCGCCGCCGCCTGCCAGCGGGCCACCCACCGACACGCCCGCCTGCAGGGAGGTGACGAGCTCCGCCGCGGTGTAGGTGCTCTCTTCGGGGACGGTGCTGAAGCAGCTCGAAGAGAGGAGGTTGTGGCTCGCACCCGAGACCTCGAAGATGCTGCCCGCCTTGAACACCCCCGACAGCTCCGGAGTGGGCGTCCAGCCAGCCTTGGCCAGCAGAGATGCGAGGGCCGGGATCTCTGAGGCGCTCGCCACCGGGCCGCGCGTTGCCGCCGCCTTTGCCGCCTCCTCGGCATCGCTCTTTCGATCGCGTGCCCAGGCCACGGCTCCCCCACAAACACTCAGCCCGAGGAAGATCGGCAGCATCTTGGCGTGCATCGTGGTTGTCACCATCTGGGAGCCTACTTCGGCCGCTCCGATACCTCAATGGTGGGCGGCGATACCGTAGGCCGTCCGGCGGCCGTGATGAGCCCTCCCGTTCTCATCCAGGGTCGGTTGCGGTTGGCACTGTAGTTGGAGAAGGTCGCCCAACCCAGCACCTCCATGAGATGAGAACGTCGATGGTTACGACGTTCCGGTGCCGCAGTTAAGCAGTGTGTCACCCTTCCCCCTCCCCGCGTCGCCGACCTGCGCAGCTCCGGTTCACGGATTCACCGCCGGATAGCTTGGGAATGCTGTCAGGTGACTTCTCCGGGGTTCGCACAGTCAGCGGACCGACCAATCCGCGCGCGCCACAAACCACCCCTCCCAGGGCCCCCGCGCTCGGCGAAAGCGAACCGGCCTCTCCGGCACCCGGCCCGCGACCTGCTCTTTCCGCTGTTAAGCGCTGGGGAGGCCAGATCGGCAACCTGTAAACCCGGTTGACAACCCAGACTTCGGGTCTGCCCCGGCCAGACCCCAGACCGCCCCGAACTGCGCCCTTCGGCCCCCAGAGCGCGGTCTGCCGTGGCAGACCCAGACCGAGGGGCGAGGGCCAAAGAGAGCCGCTGGACGGCGCTCTCGGCGGGGCCATGGCCCTGTAAAACAAAAACCCTCGCGGGGGACCGCGAGGGTTTAAGTGGCTCCCCATCCGAGACTCACGGCGCACAGTCGGGAGGAAGGATCGGCCAGTCTTCTGGCTCGGTGTAGACGGCCTCTTCTCTCCTTCTAGTGTAAAGAAGGAAAGGAAGAAGGCGAGAACTCCAACGCCTCCCCCCGCCAAGCCCGCCCCGAAAGAGGCCCGTCGGACGGAGTGGATGACCCTGATCGACGGGGTCGTCATCCGCTCCCGTGCCGACCTCGCCCGCCACCTCGGGGTGAGCCGGGCCTACGTCACCCAGGTCCTCGGCCCGGTGGTTCGCGCGGTTCACGCCCCGGATGAGGATGCCCCTGATGGGAGAGACGGCGCGACCAGCGGTGGTGTCGCATGACGGCCGCGATGGGGGCTCCTCGGAGGAGAGATGATGCTCCGCCGAATCGCGTGAACGGCGTGAACCGTGGACCCGTCTCGTCGATCGAGCCTCGGCATTCTACTTCTCCAAGCACGTCTATCGTAGGAGAGGGGTGGGTCAACATGGAGGCCCTCCATTCCTTGCTGGAGCGGGCCGAGCGTGACCTCGGGCGTGAACCCGAGGCCTACGTCGCGGTCGCCGTCGTGGGGCGGGACCGGCGCGAGGTGCAGGTCGGCCGGTGCCCCTGGTCGGGCGCGACCGCTGCCTCCAACCTCGTCGGGCGCCTCGGGGCGAAGGTCGCCACGTCCGCGCGCGGGCTGCGCGTGAGGGTGCACCGCGATGGGGGTGGGCTGTTCGGGAGCGTCCTGATGCGGCGACCGCCGGCTGGGTCTGGCGAGGAGGGACGGGGAGCCCCGGTCCCCCATGGGCAAGGTGCAGCGGGCGGGCCGGATCGACTCGCGACCCTGGAGGCGCAGCTCGCGCGGGCGCTCTCGGCCCTTGCGGCGCAGGAGCGGGAGCTCGGGGCGCTGCGGTCGGCCGTCGCCGGGCTCACGGGTGTGGGAGAGCGGTTCGATCTGTACGAGGAGCGGCTCGTCGAGGTGGAGGCCGTCGTCGAGCGGGTGCGGGAGGTGGAGGTCATGCTGGCGGAGCGGTTCAGGCTCCTTGACGGCGCCGATGAGGACGAGGGCTGACCCGATGGCGTCGTTCTGGTGGCCCGCCCGAACACCCAGGAGGAGTCCCTGCCGAGCCCGAGGGCGGGCGAAGAGGCCAGGCGCATCCCGATGTGATACTATTCCTCGTCACATTGCCTTCAAGAACGAGCTTTCGTATCATGCACCTCACCCAGCCCGAGCAGGTCCTCGCCCTCGCCCGATCGAAGGGGGTGATCCGCGCGAGAGACCTGGTTCCCCTTGGCGCCTCCCGGACGGTGCTGCGCCGGCTGGTCGATCAGGGTGCGCTGGTCCAGGCGGGTCGCGGCCTTTACATGAGCCCCGAGGCTGAGATTACGACTCATCACACCCTGGTGGAGGTGGCGGCGCGCGTCCCGGGCTCCGTCGTCAACCTCCTCTCCGCGCTGGCCTTCCACGAGCTCACCGATGAGCTGCCCCACGCGGTCTGGATCGCCGTTCGCCGGGGGAGCCAGCTACCAAAGCTCGACGCTCCTCGGCTGGAGGTGACCTGGACGGCGCCTCGCTTCCTGTCTGGAGGTGTCACCCGCCACCATGTCGAGGGCATGGACGTGGCGGTCACCGATCCCGCGCGCACGGTCGTAGACTGCTTCAAGTACCGCTCGCGGGTCGGCCTGGAGGTGGCCATCGCCGCGCTCCGTGCCTACCTGGCTCGAAACCGGGCGGGGCGCGAGCCGCTGTGGGAGGCGGCGCTGGCTTACCGAGTGCAGACGGTGATTCGCCCCTATCTGGAGAGCCTGTCGTGACCGAGCCGAGGACACCTTGAAGCAGGTGCAGTGGAGTGCCTTTCTGCGAAAGGCCGGGGGTGACGAGGCGCGCTCGCTCGCTGACGTGGTCGTGGGGCTCCGCGAGTGGCTGTGGCCGGTCCTGGAGCGGGCGGGCACGAGGTGAGAGGACCGGGCTTCCTGTGCCATCTCGGGCGGATAGCCCGCCGCGGTGGTTGGTTTTTCGGTCACTCCTGCCTCCATTGGAGGAGGTTCGCGCGCAGGTGGGCGGCGGCCTCCTGGCTGCGTTCGGGGTGGGCGGTGAGGTCGAGGTAGACCCGCACCGGGCTCACACAGGGGACGTCGTTCACGGCGCGCACGCCGTCGAAGACACCCTCGTCTCGGGGTTGGATGACCCACACATTCTCGCCACGCTCTACCTTTCGGAGCCCGAGCGATTCGGGATCCGCGAGCGGGCGGCGGGTGTAGATAGAGCTGAGACGAAAATCGGCCTGTCCCGTGAGCGCCCAGGCGGCCGATAGACCGGTGGCGGCCCAGTCTGTCCCGGCGCGGGTCAGTCCGTCGGCCAGGGTGCGGAGGGCCGCGGGGCCGGAGCGCGCGGCGAGGTGGTAGCGGTCAACGGTGTGGTCGGCGAAGCGGTACTGCTGCGCCCAGGCGTCGAGGAGGAGGGAGGGGGCCCGGGGGCGCACCCATCCATCGCCTTCGCGGCGGTGCAGGATCTCATCGGCCACCATCCGGCCCACCACCTTGCTCACGAAGCCCGCGCTCAACGCGGTGTGGGCGACGAGCTCGACCTGGCTCCACCAGCGGTCGACCTCGTTCAGCATCGCTCGGCTGATGCGCGCCGCCTTGGGGGAGAACACCGTCGAGGGGCGCCCCGGGGTCGCGTAGAGGTTCTCCTTACCTTCGATGAGGATCCGGAGACCCGGAGTGCGGATGTCGGCGTTCCCCGAGAGGTCCATCCAGCACAGCCCCTGCACTCGCAGCCAACCTCTCGCCGTCGGCCCGGCGTAGGGGACGACCAAGAGACCGATCGCGCCGGGCGTGGCCGCCTCCGCCTTTCGCAAGGTGGCGGAGGCGCGTTGCAGGGTGGCGACGCAGGAGCGGGCGCTCATGGCGCTCCGGACGGCGGAAAGGCCGGGGGCTGGGGCATCAAGCGGGTCCACCGCCGCTCCGCCGACCTGGTTCGCGCCTTCCCCAGCGTGCGAGGCCTGCTTCCGAGAAACCTCCAGACCATGCGGACCTTCGCTGAGGCCTGGCCGGAGCGGGAGATTGTGCAACAGCGTGTTGCGCGATTCCCCTGGGGGCAGAACGACGTGTCGCTCGGCCGTCCGGCGGACGACGCCCCAAGGCGCTGGCATGCCGAGAGGGTCTGACAAGCCGCTCCGACATCCAAAGGATGAGTCCGCCATCGGTCTGCTGCCGTGCGGCGGAGAGAACTGGGAGGAGGTGGAGTATGCGCTGCAGGGGCTCAAGCAGCCCGTCGGTGTGGCGGATGGGGAGACGCAGCTCGTCCGAGACCTTCCCCATGCCGGAACGCCCGGAGGCCGATTGACCCGCGAAGGCCCACTCGGGGGGCGGCACGGGCCTCCTCCACGACTTCGGCTCCCGGGCTCCGGGGGCCTCGCCCGCTGGTGATGGCCGTGCCCCGCCAAAGGTCCCGCAGCCGGACCTTAGCGAATCGCCCCGTTCAAAGCGGAGCGTGAGCGGGACGGCCGAGGTTTACCTCCTCACTTCTTCGTGCGAAGCCTCTCCGCGAACGTCGGTTGAAGGTCCACGCCGAGCTTCTCCAACACGAGCTCGAAGAGGACGCTCATCAAGGTGGTGAGGTGGTGGCCGACGGCCCGCAGCTCTCCGCGGAGCCCCCGGAGCTCACCGCCGAACCCTTGGCGATGTCGCTCCACCGCGTCCTCCAAGACAGAGATGCGATACGTCAGCGTCGCCGAACCTTCGAACGGCGGGTGGTCGCCCGGCATCGACGAGCCCTCCTCCCGTGGGCCGAAGAGCCGCTCCTCGAGGGTCTCCAGGCGGGCGTGCAGCCTGTCGGTCACGTGGGTGCCCGCGCTGGTCTGGTCCACCCGTCGGATCTCGGCGCGAATGGGCTGAAGCGCGGCTTCGATCATCGCGGCCACCTCGGCCCGGGTGAGGCCCACCGTGGCCTCGGCGAGGGTTGCTTCCCGCGGATCTGCGCTGTCCACACCGGGTGACAGAGCCCGAGCGGGGGCGGAGTGCGCCTCCGCGTGCTGGCGAGATCGACAGGTGCTGTCGCAGAACTTCGCGTCGGCCCGCTTGTGGTCAATGTTCTTGCCGCAGGTCTCACAGGTCCTCATGGTCGTTCTCCTCGACGAGTCGGTCCGGGTGGATGAGCCAGACAGATGCCTTTCGTTTGGTCGCGGGGTCGCCCTTACGCCCGGCGACGCGGTCTTTGCCCTGGGTGACGATGGCGCCGATGGCGACGAGGCTGGCCCCCACGCTCTCGGCGCTCGGGAGTCTGTCCGTATCGCGGTGGAGCACCTCGTTGCAGCGGGCGACGGCGAGCTCGGGGAAGACACCGATCCAGCCCGCGCCGGTGAAGCCCATTCGGACCCCCCGCGTGGAGGAGGCGGAGAGGCCGTCGATGCTGATGAGGTCGGCGGCGAGGAGCTGGCGGACGTCGGCCAGGAAGCGCTCCGCCGGGGTGAGCGTCGCGGTGCGCACGACCTGCTCGCAGGCCAGGGCCGTGAGCCCGACCCGGACCGGCTCCACCTGCTCGCGCGCGCCGTCGGGAGAGAGGAGCCCCCGGGCCTGGGCGACCCCGACGAGCAGCCGCCATCCCGTGAGGATCGCGGCGGCGGAGGCGGACACCCGCGGCCGGTTGTCGCCGCGCGGCAGGAGCCCGTCGAGGCGGGCCCGTTCCTCTTTGTAGCCCCGCAGGACCCGGTCGAACCAGGCCGGCTGGGCGAGGAGCAGCCGGACGAGGGCGGCGGTGACACCCGGGGCGCCGCGTCGGAGCTCGGTGTGGACCTGGAGGGCCGCGTCGTTCTGCTCGCGGGCCTCGGCGGCCGGGATGGCGAAGTACCGCGCCCGCACCGAGGACTCCTGGAAGAGCACATCCTCACCGTTCACGAGGACGGTGGTGCGGCTGCCGCGGGCCGGCTGCTGGGCGCCATCGGAGCGGAGGCGGGCCCGGGCGGTTCGGTCGTGCAGGCGCTGGAGCACGCCGAGGAGCGTGGCCCGCTGCCCGGGGCCGATGGTGGACTCCTTGGCGTCGTCGAGGACCATGAGCGCGCCGCGGAAGTCGTGGGCGCCGTCCTCGATGGAGTAGGGCGTGGAGCCGAAGGAGACGAGCCGCCCGCGCTCGGCGAAGTCGCCGAAGAGGCACTGGACGGTGGCGGCGGCGGTGCTCTTGCCGAGGCCCGAGGCGCCGGTCACCCACGCGCAGAGCGGCGAGACGCTGGGGTCGCGGGCCTCGAGGACGGGGGCGACCAGCGCCCAGAGCGCCACGCCCACCATGAGGCGCGCGGCGAGCTCCCCGCAGGCGACCCGTGGCCAGCGGTCGAGCAGGAGGCGGAGGGTGGCGTCCACGTCGGCCTCATCGGCGGATCGGAGGCCGAGGG
>JBIJDH010000010.1:0-254292 GCA_044344255.1 Myxococcota bacterium | reverse complement strand
AAGAGGCGCTGAAGCCCCCGGCCGCAACCTCGGGCAGCAGAGCCCGCGCCGCTGTATCGAAGCGCGCGACCTCTGGTCCGAGACGGAATCCGAGCTGCCGGCTGGACTCCACCAGCGCGAGACCAAGTACCACCAGCAGCTCCCAGGGCTCGAGGCGGTCGAGGGCCGAAGGGTCGCCCCCGCGCTCGGCGAGGTTGGCCTGCACGTCGAGGTAGACCACACGGCGTAAAGGTGCCTGGGCGGCCATCAGGGCGTAGAGCTCGGTCGTCTTGCCGGTGCCCGGTGCGCCGATCAGGAGGGCGTGGCAGAGGTCGAAGCCGCCGAGCCAGTCGTTCAGCTCCGGCACGGGGGAGTGAGGCCGCGGCTGGCGAATGCGCGGGTCCCGCGCGGGTTCCCAAGGGTCATAGGCCCGGAAGAGCTTTCGCCACTGGTCGCGGGTTGTCATGGCATCTCGGATATTGCCCGGCCCGAGAGCGGGCAAGCAGGTAGCGCGTGGCGCGGGTGGATCAGCTCGGGGGTGGGGACGCGGAGCTGCAGCACGTCGTCGAAACGACGGAAGCGGTTGGGTTCGAACCCGTCGAAGAGCCTGCCCACGACGCGGGCACGAACCCACCCATCATCGCGCTCACGCCGCGCCCGCTCCGGTCCCTCCCGTCCAGGGAGCGGCCGCTCCACCGAGCCGCCAAGAAGGTGGCGCCCCCAGGAGGACTCGAACCTCCGACCCACGGCTTAGAAGGCCGTTGCTCTATCCACCTGAGCTATGGGAGCCCGTCGGCCCATTAGCCCGTCGTCATCGACGTAGCCAGGGCGAGGCACCCCGTGGAGGCGAGCTCCGGTAGGCCTCAGGCCACGCTGAGGCTGCCGCTGAGCTCGGTGACGGTGGAGTCGGCGGTGGAGGCGTAGGCGCCCGAGCTGCGTCCGGCGGCCTCGGTGAGGCCCTCCTCCTCCTCAGCGGCGGGGGTGGAGCTGAAGCCCGGCAGGGAGATGTGCGGGATGCCGGGCAGGGCGACCTTGGCGACCTCGGCGCGGGCGGCTTGCTCGGCCTGGAGGGCGGCGCGGGCCTCGGACTCGAGGGCGGGGTCGATGAGCTTGACCTCGGCGACCTCGGTCAGCTTGACGACGGGGAGGGAGAGCTCTACCGGGGTCTGCCCGGTGGTGGCCTCGCTGCGGGCGGCCTCGATCTGCCGGATCGCGAGCTCCTGACGGGCGAAGAGCTCCATCCGGGTGGCGGCGGCGGCGGCCTGACGCTCGGCGGGGGTGCGCTCGGCGCCGCCGGCGGAGGCGTTGCGGATCTGCTGGGCCTTGGCGATCGTCGCCTCGGGGCTGTCGGCGGGGCTGGTGTCAAAGGGGACCGAGCCGTTGACCACGTAGCGGCGCCCGTCGGGGCCCATCTCGAAGGTGAAGAGCGGCGAGTTGGCGTAGCCGGCGGCGGCGGCGACGTGGCCGAACTCTTCGGTGCGCACGGAGGAGTCAAGGCTGCGCAAGCGCATCACCTCGGCGACCTCGTCGCGCGAGAGGCCGAGGGCGTTGGCCTCGGGCACCGAGATCACCGGCTTCTGCTCCTCGGGCTCCTTGTCCGCCTTCTGGACCGAGGCGTTGAGGCGAGCCTGCTCGGCGCGATCGGCGGCGCGGCCGGCCCGCTGGACGAGGAGGCCCTTGGCGGCCGGCGAGAGCTCGACCACGACGTCACCGCGGACGGCAGCGGTGGGCTTGACCGCCTGTTGGGTGAGGGCAGGCGAGGCCGGGTTGGGCGACCCGCTCGTGGCCTCGGGCAAGGGGCTCGGGATGTAGGGCGCCGAACGGCCGGTGGCGCCCTTGACCGAGCCAATGGAGGGAGAAGATGGGGGATATTCGTACATCTTCAGGCCTCGGACCACAAGAATGAATGGGAGGGAGGGGAGTTGAGCTCACCCGGAGGGGGGCTTCGGGTGAGCGACGGATGGGGTCCTAACGGACTCCGACAGCCGGATCTTAACACCTGCGGGTCACGCTGGAGCGCCGATTCGCATCGCGTGGGGGAGCGCGGCTGCCAGGAGATCGCGCGGCGGGAGACCGCCCTTACGCTGGGAGCTCGGCCAGGGCGGCCTCGCGGAGCCGGGTGAGCTCGGCGACGGCTGCGCCCCAGGCGGCCTCGTCGGCGAAGGCGTAACGTTTGTTCTGGTGCACCACGGTCCAGGCGCGCCCCGCGAGGCCGCACCAGATGAGCTCGAAGAGGTTCTTGATGTGATCATCTTCGACATAGACGCCGCCCTGCGCGAAGGGGACCACCCGCCGCGCGACGATGCCCCGCTCGAGCATCGTGCTGTTGATCACCCACTCCCCGTCCTCGAAGGCCTTGCTGCCCACGTCCGGGAGGTCCTGCCAGAAGAAGTCGGGCGCCCGCCCCCACCCATCCTCGCTTTGGGCGACCGCCCAGCCGACGGGCTCGCCGTCGGGGCCGCGCCGCAGCAGGTACTCGAGGGTGGCCTCGCCGAAGCGGGCGGTCACGTGCAGGCGCCAGCGCTCGACGCCGCGCGAGGGGTCTTCTTGGACGCGAGCGGCGTGGAGGCGCGTGACCACGCCGTTCCAGACCTCGGCCTTCATGTCGGTGTCGACGCAGATGTTCTCGGCCTTCCGGAGTGGGAGGGCCAGGATCTCCTGGAAGAGCGCAGGGTCGTCGCGCTTCATCTCGCGGCTGAGGGTGACCGTCAGCGGGCGCTGCAGGGGGATGCGCACCGTCTGTTCGGTGATCGCGCGCGGGGCCCAGCCCTCGGCGCCGCGCTCATAGCGGAGGACCTGCGCCTCGATCTCGGACTTCGCGCGGTCGAGGGTGACCGAGTAGACCTCGCGGGCGGCGGCGTCCTTGAGGGCGGTGCCGAGGTGATAGCGCGCCTCGGAGGGGTTCGGGCCGAGGTCGAAGGAGATCCGCCGCTCCTCGGTGCGGGGATAGCCGCTCGTGGAGTCGAAGCTGTCCTCGAGGATGTCGGCCTCGATCAGGGTGCCGGCGACGTCGAGGAGGCTGTAGTCGCCCTCGATCGTCTTCTGGTACCGCGGGTTCGGCGCGAAGTCGGTGTGGTGAGGGTCTGCGATGTTGCGGTAGAAGACGGTGTTCAGATCGAGGTCTTGGCCGTCGGCGCGGAGGCGGACGACACGGAAGGCCTCCTGGCGCCCGCCGAGCGGCCAGCGGAAGCTCCGGCCGGTGCCCCCGGTGCCCTGGAACTGCAGGCGATCGGGGTGGCTGTCGTTGCGGGCCCCGCCGAAGCGGTGGATGCCGCGGACGACGGTGCCGCTGCCGTCGGCCCGATCGTAGACAGAGCCGAGCTCGAAGGCGCTCGCCACCATCTCGGTGAGCAGGTCTCGATCATAGACGGTGGTGAGGCCGGTGTCGGTGCGGTGCTCGGTGACGGAGGGGTCGTTGGAGAGGGTGATGCCGGTCGACTCCATGATCGCCTTGATGTCGCAGTGCCCGGCCCAGCCGACCCAGCCGATGGGCTCGGGCTGCACGTAGCCGTCGCCGTTCCAGTCGAAGCGCACGTCGGGGCGGAGGTGGGGGTCGCCGGGGGCGCGGCGGAAGGAGAGGCGCTCGGCCTCGACCGGGGTGGCGCGCACGAGCTCCGGGGCGACCTTGACCACGGCGTGATCACCGTCCGTGTGGAGGCGATCGCCGCTGCGGTAGACGGCCTGGCCAGCGAGCGGGTGATCGGCGCGCGGATCGACCCGAAGGCGCTCGTAGCGGGGCACGAGGCCGCTCTGGCTGTCTGCCGTCTCGGAGACGATGCGGCGTGTCTCGCGGTCGATGAGGAAGCCCCCGAGGGTGCGCTCGATGTCCGTCTCAGTGATGCCCTCGGCGGCGTACTTGTGGCGCATCAGGTGGTCGAGGTGGTTCTGGGCCTGCTCCCGCTGGCGGCGCACCGACTGCTGCTGGTTGGCGTCGATCAGGCCCCAGGCGGGGCTCTCCTCTTCGGGCAGCGAGGCGAGCAGGCGCTCGAGGTAGTGCACAAAGGGCGCGTCGTGCTGGAAGCTGTGGTAGGTGCCGGTGTCGACGTCATCAAAGCGCAGGTCACCGGCGTAGGTGGCGTCTTCGGCGCGGCGGAGAGCGCGGAGGGCGGCCAGGCGCTCCGCCGGGGGTAGGCGCTCGATCACCGCCCGCGCGGCGAGGAAGAAGGTTTCTTTTCGCTGGGCGCTGACCGACAGCGCGGCGTGGCGGGGGCTCTCGGCGCCCGCAGGGGCCTCGTGGGTAAAGCGCGGCGCGGCCTCGATGAGGGCGGCGTCGAGCCAGGCGGAGAAGGCCGCGGCGTCCGCCACCGTGACCGCTCCGAAGGAGAAGGTGGGGGGCGCGGGATCGACGGCCGGCGGCACGCTGACCCGGAAGCGGGGGTGGGCGCGGGTGTCGTCTTCGGCGGCCTCGAAGAGGGTGACGCTGGCGCGGCCGCCGGGGCGGAGCTCCTGGTGGCGGAGGTCCTTGACGCGGGCCCCCGCGAAGGCGGCCGCGGTGGTGGCGGCGTCAAAGGCCGTCCGCGCGGCGCCGGGCGCGGCCGGCGGCCCAGCGGCGGGGCGGGGCTGAACGGTGGCCCGGGGCTCCGGGGAGCGCGACCCCCGAGAGCGGCGGCGGCGGCTGCGAGCGGCGGAGGAGCGACGGGTCGAGCTCAACGGAGACCTCACGGGCGGGAGAGCGCTCTTATCCCGACGATTGGCATGAGTCATCGGTGTCGGTCCGCTGACAAGGACCCCCTCGGTCCGATAATGTCCGCATCCGTCTGCCCACGCCAGGGGCGCCCCCCGCCCGCGGAGCCCCGCCGATGTCCCACCTCGTCGCTGATGCCCTGCTGGTCGAGCCCTCCGGGGCCGACCTCCGCTTCCTCTCGGCGGGGGAGGCCGAGCGCCTCGCGGCCCTGCGGCTCCCGTCGGCCACCTGGGGCTACTTCGCGAGCGGGGCCCGAGATCAACACACGCTCGCCGAGAACCGGCGCGCCTTTGACCGGCTCCGCCTCTATCCGCGCGTGCTGGTCGATGTCTCTCGGCGAGACATGGGGGTGACGCTGCTCGGCGAGCGCCTGCCCTGGCCGGTGCTCGTGGCCCCGATGGCCTTCCAGCGCCTCGCCCACCCAGAGGGGGAGCTGGCGGCGGTGCGGGCGGCCGGAGCGGCGGGCTCTGTCTACGTGCTCTCCACCCTGGCCACCACGCCGGTCGAGGCGGTGGTGGCGGCGGCGACGGGCCCGGTCTGGTTCCAGCTCTACGTGTACCGCGATCGGGGCGCCACCCGCGGCCTCGTGGAGCGGGCGGAGGCGGCGGGCTGTCGGGCCCTCGTGGTCACCGTCGACGCCCCCGTGCTCGGCGCCCGCGAGGCCGACCAGCGCAGCGGCTTCCACCTCCCGCCGGGGCTGCGGGCCGAGAACCTCGTCGGCGCGGGCCACGGCGAGCTCCCCCCCGAGGCGGGCGGCTCGGGCCTCGCGGCCTATGTCTACCGCCTGCTCGACCCCTCCCTCTCCTGGGATGACATCGCCTGGCTGCGCGGGATCACGCGCCTCCCCGTGATCGTGAAGGGGGTGCTGCGCGACGACGACGCCCGGCTCGCCGTGGAGGCGGGCGTGGACGGCCTCATCGTCTCGAACCACGGCGGGCGGCAGCTCGACCACAGCCCCGCCACGATCGACGCCCTGCCGGCCATCGCCGAGGCCGTGGCGGGGCGCGTGCCGCTGCTGCTCGACGGCGGGGTGCGGCGGGGCACCGACGTGGTGAAGGCCCTGGCCCTCGGCGCCCAGGCGGTGCTCGTCGGCCGGCCGGTGCTCCACGGGCTCGCCCTCGGCGGCGAGGCGGGGGCCGCGCGGATCCTCGGCCTCCTGCGCGCCGAGCTCGACGAGGCCATGGCCCTCATCGGCGCCCCCACCCTCTCCGACCTGCCACCCCGCCTCGTACGGTGACGGGTCGCGCGGTGACGGGTCGGCCGGCGGCTCAGGAGGCGGCCCGCCAGGGGGCGTCGGTCGCGGGGTCGAGCTCGGCGAAGGCGCGCTTCCAGCTCGAGAAGCTCCCGCCCGCCCGCGCCGCCTGCAGCGCGACCAGCCCGGCCTCGGGGCCCCCCTGGGCGAGGCGGGCCTCCACCCAGGCCCACTTCGGCGAGGTGGGGCGGATCTCGGCCTTGCCCTTCAGGCCGGCGGTGAGCCGGGAGAGCCGGTCTTCGACGACCTTGACGCCCGCGAAGTCCGCGGTGTCGAGGGGGGTGTTCCGCTTCGGCACGAAGGGGGCGATGCCGAGGGCGGTGGGGTGGATCGCCGCCATCTCGCGGGTGAAGCGGATGAGCTCGTCGATGTCGGCGTCGGTCTCGTCGGGCACGCCCACCATCATGTAGACCTTGACGAGCTTGTAGCGGTGCTCCCGCGCCCGCTCCGCCACCGTGAGCAGGTGCTGCTCGGTGGTGCCCTTGGCGAGGGTGCGCCGGAGCCGCTGGCTGGCGGCGTCGCTGGCGACGGTGAGGGTCTGGTAGCCGCCTTCGCGCAGCAGGCGGGCGATGTCGGGCTTGAGCGCCACGCGGTCGGCCCGGAGCGAGCTCACGCCCACCTCGCGGCCGCTGTCGATGAGGCGCTGGAGCAGGCCGACGAGCTCGGGGTGGTCCGAGATCGCGGCGCCGACGAGGCCCACCCGCTTCGCCCCCTCGGGCACGTAGGAGAGGATGGAGTCCGGCGTGACGAGGCGCATGCCGCCGTTCGTGCTGCGGCGCATCACGCAGAAGGTGCACTGGCGGTGACAGCCGCGCTCGCCCTCGATGAGGAACATGTCGCGCAGCTCGGCCTCGGGGGCGAGGATGGCGCCGCGGGCGGGGAGGGTGGCGTCGCTCGCCTTGGCCACGGCGGGCAGGCGGCTCCCGTGCCGCTCGGGGACGTAGCCGCCGGGCAGGCGCTCCACAGCGTCGAGGAAGGCCTCTCGGTCGAGCTCGAGCGCGGCCTCGAAGGCGGCCACCACGGTGTCCTCCACCTCGCCGAGCAGCATCGCGTCGACGAAGGGGGCGGCGGGCAGCGGGTTCGAGAAGGTGAGCGGCCCGCCCAGCACGATGCGGGGGTGCTCGGGGCCGCGGTCTCGGCGCAGAACGGGCACGCCGGCGAGGTCCAGCGCCTCGACGAGGCCGGCCAGCTCGAGCTCGTAAGCGAGGCTCACCCCGATGACCGGGAAGTGGCCGACCGGCGAGAGCGTCTCGTAGCTCACGAGCGGGTGGCGGCTCTTCTTCCAGGCGGCCGTGTCGTCGGGCAGGAAGGCCCGCTCCGCCGACATCCCCGCCTCGCGCAGCAGCGTGAGCACCCACTGGAAGCCGAGCGAGCTCATCCCCGCCCGGTAGGGGCTCGGGTAGAGCAGCACGACGGGCGGCCCGCCCTGGCGGAAGGTGTCGCCGCGCTCGGACTGGAGGCGCTGCTGGATCTGGGCGAGGATGTTTCGGTCGAGGGCCACGCCGCCCCCTAACCCCGGTCCACCCGAGGCCCAGGTGGATGGGGGGCCCCGTTTGGGGGGTGGCCCGCCGCAGGACGCCCAGCGAGCGCCGCGGGGTTAGAGCGGGCCGCCCGGGACCGCGCATGCTGACCACCGAAGAGCTCCGCCAGATCAAGCGCCTGCACCTCCAGCTCAACCGGAGGGTCGACTCCCCCTTCGCGGGGCAGTACCGCAGCGCCTTCCGTGGCCGGGGCATGGAGTTCGAGGAGGTGCGGCCCTACGTCCCCGGCGACGACGTCCGCCACATCGACTGGAACGTCACGGCGCGGGCGGGCGAGCCCTTCATCAAGCAGTTCCGCGAGGAGCGTGAGCTCACCCTCGTGCTCGTGCTCGACGTCTCGGGCTCGCTGCGGGTGGGCTCGGGCGGCAAGGACGGCAAGACCGACAAGCGGCTCCAGCAGGCCCGCCTCGCCGGCGCCCTGGCTTGGGCGGCGGTGCGGAACGGCGATCGGGTGGGGATGCTCACCTTCACCGAGCAGGTCGAAGAATTCCTGCCGCCCCGCAAGAGCCGCGGCCACGCCTGGGCCGTGCTCCAGGCCGCCTTCGCCCCGCCGCCGGCCCGGCGCGGCACCGATCTCGGCCTCGCCCTCGAGCGCCTCGCCCGCTCCTTGCGGCGCCGCAGCGTGATCTGCCTGCTCTCTGACTTCCTGGCCCCCTCCTCCTTCGAGCGTCCCCTCGCCGTGCTCGCCCGTCGCCACCACGTCAACGCCTTCCTCATCCACGATCCGCAGGAGGCGCGGCTCCCCGCCCTCGGGCTCATCGAGGTGGAGGACGCCGAGTCCGGCCGCCGCAAGCTCATCGACGCAGGCGCCCTCTTCGCCCGCGAGGCCCTGCAGGGCCGCCTCGCCCGCCTCCGCAAGAGCGGGGCCTGGGCGACCGCCATCGGCACCGAGGAGGACCCCTTCGCTGGCCTGCTGGCCCACTTCCACCGCCTCGAGCGGATGCGCTGAGGTGGAGCCCCCCGCCCGGCCCCGCGCCCTCGGTCTCCGCGTCTCGCTTGGCCTGCTGGTGGGCCTCGTCGCCTGTCAGCGCGCGCATGGGCCCACCCTCGTCGAGCGCTTCGGCGACTGGCCCTTCCTCACCCCCATCGACGCGCCCGCCACGGTCGCCCTCCTGAACGGAGGGGCGCTGCCGAGCGACGCGGCCACCTGCGGGGGCTGCCACACGGCCTTCTTCGCCGAGTGGTCGACGAGCACGCACGCGAGCGCGATGCACGACCTCCAGCTCATGGCCGAGCTGCAGAAGTCCACGAGCCCCCGTTGGCTCTGCCTCAACTGCCACATCCCCACGGCCGTCCAGCGCGACCGGCTGATCACGCCCTCTACCCGCCTCGTCTCGGCGGGCGACATCCGGCAGATCGACGCCCCGCCGAACCCCGCCCACGAGCCCGCCCGGGTGGCCGAGGCCATCACCTGCGCCACCTGCCACGTGCGCCGCGACGCCGACGGGCAGGGCACCGTGATCGTCCCCCACGAGGGGGTGGTGGCACCGCACCGCACGCGGGTCGATCCCGCGGCCCTGACGAACATCTGCGTGCGCTGCCACAGCCCGGGCCCGGCGGTCATCAGCCCCTCGCTCTTCTGCTGGTTCGAGACCGCCGACGAGCTCGCGGCGGGGCCGGCGGCCGGCAGCACCTGCACGAGCTGCCACATGCCCGCGGCGGAGCGGCCGGTGGCGGCGGGGTCGCCGGTGCGGGCCACGCGCGTCCACGGCTGGGCGGGGGGCGGGGTGCCGAAGTCACCCGAGGGGTACGAGAGCCTGCTCGCCCGCGGCTATACGCCGGGGGTCGAGGTCTCGGTCTCGCTCGATCCGCTCGTCGTCACCCTCGAGAACACGGCCGGCCACGCGCTGCCCACGGCCGACCCCGAGCGCTACCTCCGCGTGGAGGCCCGCTACGAGGACGCGGGCGGCGCCTCCCTCGGGCGCGCGCTGCTGCGCGTGGGCCAGCGCTGGGACTGGGGTGACGAGGCCGCCGGCCGAGCGCCGCGCCGCGTGAAGGACGAGCGCCTCGGCCCCGGCGAGACCCGCGCCTGGCGCCCCGAGCTCGCGCGGCCCGACGGCGCGGTCGCCCTCGTGGTCGAGCTCAGCCACGTCCGCCTCCAGCCCGCCTACGCGAGCGGCATGCGCGGCGTGAAGCTCGACCCCGAGCTCCAGGCCCTCTGGCCCGACGCCGCGGCGCGGCTCCCCGACTTCGAGCGCCACTACCCGCTGGGCACGCGCATCTACCGGCAGCGACTGCCGCTGGGCCCCGACGCGGGCCCCCCCGTGGTGGTGCCCTTGGCCGAGCTCCTCGAAGAGTCCCGCCGGCTCATGGAGCGACCCCCGGCGGAGCTCGACGCGGTGTTCGCGGCGCCCTGAGGGCGGTCACCAGCGATAGGCGATCCGGGCCCTCCCGGTGTGGAGGTGCGCGCCCGGCGAGGTCTCTCCGCCGGTGACGGCGTTCTCCTTGTTGAAGTTGTAGGGCGCGCCGTAGTATTCGGCGGCGAGATCGACGTGCTTGATCTTCTTCACGGAGAGGCCGAGGCTGTGGGTGAGCCCGGCGTAGGGCGTGCCGTTGTTGGTGACCACGCCGTCGTCACCGATGTAGAAGAAGGTCGAGACGTCGGTGTAGCCGAGCGCGACGTAGGGCGTGAAGCCCTTGATCTCCTTGCCGGCGAGCAGGTCGAGGCCGAAGGTGGAGCCCACGTAGAAGTCGTTGTAGGCGGTGTCACCCTCGTCGAAGGGGGTGGCGATCTCGGCGACAGACTTCATCAGGGTGGCGTGCCCGCGCCCGCCGATGGCCCAGCCCTCGCCGAAGGGGCGGGAGATGCCCGTCTCGCCGGACACGATGACGTTGCGGGTGCCGAAGACGGTGACCGGCGGCACATAGGCGAGGCCGCCGTAGGGCACCATCTTGCCGAGGGGCGGGAAGGTGAACTGTACGCGGAAGCGCGGCATCACCGGCGCCTTGTTCGTGTCCTCTGTCTTTGTGTAATTAAGCACGAGGCGGTGCTCACAGGACAGGGGCGGGATGACGGCCAGCTCGAGGCCCACCGAGCCGTGGCCGGGCTCATTCGGCACGGGGCCGTGGAGGGGCGACAGCGTGGTGGCGAGGCTGAAGAAGTTGAGCAGGTAGTCCTGCTGACCTTGCTCGGAGTAGCCCGAGGGGGTGCCCGCGGCGGCGACGTCGGCGCAGGCGGGGTCTACCGAGGCGCGGGCGACGCCGCCGGCGAGGAGCGTGATGAAGGCGAGGCTGATCATGGGCGCTCCTGCTCAGTTTCCGAAGGTGTCGACGACGTACTGGGAGACCTTCGTGGCGGCGGCCTCGTCGGTGTAGATCGAAGGCATCGAGTCCTTGCCCTCCATCACGACCTCCTTGATGTCGGCCACGCTCTCGCCGGGGACCTCGTCGGGGAGGTCGGGGGCCGAGCCGCTCACCCCGTCGGCGCCGTGACAGCCGGCGCAGGCCGCGAACAGCTCCTCGCCGGTGGCGTCGGGGTCGATGCCGCCGCCGTCGCTGCCGCCGGAGTCGGGCTCACAGGCCGCCCCGGCGTCGATCCAGTCGCCCACGATGGCCTGGTTCGCCTCGGGCATCAGGCCCGTCGGCGGCATGGAGCTCGAGGCGCTGGTGATGCGCTGGTAGAGCAGGCTGCCCGCCGCGTCACCGGCGACGACGATGCCGCGGTCGATGACGGTGTTGTACCAGTCGGTCTCGAGGTCGAGCCCGCCGGCCTGCCCGCCCGCCGAGTGGCAGCCGAGGCAGTTCGAGGAGATGACCTCGGCCACCGCGCCGCAGCCCTCGCCCGTGACCGTCCCGCCCGACTCCTTGCTGCCGAAGAGCTCGTCGTCGCAGCCGGCCGCGAGGCCCGCCACAGCCGCGAGCGCCCACACCCCTGCCACCACCCGAGTCGTCCGTCGCTGGTTCATCCTTCCTCCGAGGGCGCGCCCTTACCTCCCGGACGGAGGCGCGTCCAACGGGTCGGGTTAGGTCAATATTGAAGACACGTTCATCTTCGGGGAGCGCAACGACGGAAATCCCTTGATCCTCTCCTCTTTACTCTCCCTGCTCCTCGCCTTTCTCGGGGCCTGCAGCCCCAAGGGCGACGGCCTCCCGACGACCACCCTCGATCCAGACGTGGACGGAGACGGCTGGGTGATGCGTCGGCCCCCGAGGCGCGCTGCGACAGCCCCGCGGGCTATCTCCCCACGGGAGAGGACTGCGACGACAGCCGCGCCGCGGTCTATCCGGGCGCCCCGGACATCTGCGGCAACGGCCTCCCCGCTCCCGGCGGAGTCGGACGGCATGCTTCCTCTCCTCTCGTGGGGGAGGGCTGGGGTGGGGGGCGATTCACACGGGGCGGTGACCGGCCGCGCGATGGCCCCGAAGGGCAGTGGCATGGCCCCGAAGGGCAGTGGCATGGCCCCGAAGGGCGATGCGATGGCCCCGAAGGGCAGTGCGATGGCCCCGAAGGGCAGTGCGATGGCCCCGAAGGGCAGTGCGATGGCCCCGAAGGGCAGTGCGATGGCCCCGAAGGGCGATGCGATGGCCCCGAAGGGCGATGCGATGGCCCCGAAGGGCGGAACGATGGCCCCGGATGGGGGCTTAGGACTCGCCGAGGCGGGCGAGCAGCTCCGCCACGCGGGCCTCCGCGACCCTTCGAGCGGTCGCTTCTTCGTCGGCGCGCCGGTTCGCCTCTGCCGCGAGGCGGGTGGCCTCGTCTGCGCGGCGGGCCTCGTCTTCTGCGCGGCGGGCCTCTTCGAGGGCGCGCTGCCTTGTCTCGGTCGCCGCTGTAGAGCACCTCCAACACGAGGTCGATGCCCCGGCCCTCGTCGGCCACCACCCAGGCGCGGCGGTCTGCCTCGGGCCCGGGGTCGGGGACCCCCACCACGGCGAAGAGGTCGGGACAGCAGCCTCGGGAGCCCGGGTATTGAACGATCTCATTGACGCAGAGGTAAACCGGGCGGCCGGATTGGGTGAACCAGCGCGAGAGGGCGTCGTGGGCGCGATCTCGGCTGGACCGGTGGGGACGCGCCTCGGGAGACCGCAGCGCCTCCTCTGTCAGCGCGGCGGCGACCCTGTCCAAGAAGCGCTCGCGCGCGTGCGGCGACAGGGCCCGCCAGGCCTCGACCGAGGGCCCGACGGGCGGAGGCCGGCTCTTCGGAGGAGCGCCATCTGGGAGCTTCGTCGCGGCAGACATGCCCAGACCTTAACCGACCCGCCGGCGCCTCAGCGGGGCGCGCGGGCGGCGAGGATCTGCCGGTAGGGGATGTTGCGCTCGATCTCCTCGAGGCTGGTGACGCCGTCGCGGGCCCGGTCGAGGGCCTCCTCGGCGAGCAGCCGCTGGCCCTGCTTGCGGGCGTGGGCGCGGAGCGTGTTCGTGCTCGCCCCCTCGGTGATGAGGTCGCCGAAGCCCACGTCGCAGACGAGCAGCTCGTAGACGCCCACGCGGCCGCGGTAACCGGTGCCCTTACATGCGGCGCAGCCGCGGCCCTGCCGGAAGGCGCCGCCCTCGAGCAGCGGGCCGAAGAGGGCCACCTGGGTCGCGGTGGGCGGGCGAGGCTCGGCGCAGGCGGCGCAGACCCGCCGGAAGAGGCGCTGGGCCAGGACCCCGAGCAGGGCCTCGGCGATGTCCATGTCCTCCAGGCCGATGCCGCGGAGGCGGGGGATCACGCCCACGGTGTCGCTCGTGTGCAGGGTGGAGAGCACGAGGTGGCCGGTGGCGGCGGCGGAGGTGGCGTTGGCGGCGGAGTCCTTGTCGCGCAGCTCGCCGAAGAAGAGGACGTCGGGGTTCTGGCGGAGGGCGGCGCGGAGGAGCTCGGCCCAGCCCATCTGCGGGCTGACCTGCTTCTGGTTGACGTGGTCGACCACGTACTCGATGGGGTCCTCGGCGGTCACGATCTTGCGCCCCTCGGCCACCAGCTCGGCCAGGGAGGCGTAGAGGGTGGTGGTCTTGCCGCTGCCGGTGGGGCCGGTGACGAGCAGCATCCCCTCGGGGTTGTGGATGAGCTTCCGCCACTCTTTGAGCAGGGCCGGCGTGAGGCCGAGGGCCTGGAGCGGCAGGAGGCCGCGGGTGGCGTCGAGGATGCGGAGGACCACGTCCTGGCCGGCGGGAGAGGGGGCGGTGTTGATGCGGAGGTCCACCACCCGCGTCTCGGCGCCCTGCACCAGCGTCACGCGGAAGCGTCCGTCCTGTGCCTTCCAGCGCTCGGCGATGTCGAGGTTGGCGAGCACCTTGAGGCGGGCCACCACCTCCGCGACGTTGTCGGGGGTGATGTGGGTGAAGACCTGCTCCATACGGCCGTCGATGCGCAGCCGCAGGTCGACGTCGTGGGCGTAGGTCTCGAGGTGGATGTCGGAGGCGCTAGAGTGGATGGCGTCGATGAGCAGGCGGTCCACGAGGTCGACGGCGCTGCTCTCGGGGCGGAGGAGCGGCCCGGGGGCGCGCAGCACCCGCCCGTTGCCCTCGTTGCCGAGCGACTCGGGGCCGTCCCAGCCGAGGTTGAGGGCGTGGTCGACCTCGTAGCGGGTGAGGCGGCGGACATGGATGGGGCGGCCGAGCAGGCGGGCCACCTCCTCTGCGGTGGTCTGGTCTTCGGGGGCGACCATCGCCACGACGGCGGGCGCGCGGTCGGCGGCCTCGACGCGGTTGAGCACGACCAACCCGAGGCGCCGGCACCAGGCCCGCGGCAAGAGCCGGACCGTTGGGGCGTGGATCTCGAAGTCGGTGAGCTCGACGAAGTCACTCTCGTAGTGCACGACCAGGGCCATGGTGCCTCCCGGCGCGGCCCTATCCGGTCGGCCCGGGCGAGGTGAGCGTGCAGGGTTGGCTGATCTGCCGGGGCCGCCGCGGCGTAGGCGGAGGGAGGTGTCGATGCCCCGCTCCTGGTCGCTGCTGCTCCTGGCCCTCTCCACCGCCGCCTGCGCCCGCAGGCCGGCCCCCTCGAAGGCCGAGGCCCCCGCAGGAGGCGCAGACGAGGGGGGGACGGATGAGGGGGAGACCGGCGCGGCGCCCGCCCCGCAGACGGCTGACCTCGTGCTCCGCGGGGTCCTGCTCGCGGGCAGCGACACGCCGGTCTCGCTGCGCTTCGGCGGGGGGCGCATCACGGCGGTCGGGCCCGCGGGCGCCGGGGGCGTGGACGAGGCGGGGGCCACCATCATCGAGGGGAGCGGGCGCTGGCTCGTGCCCGCCTTCATCGACAGCCACGTGCACCTCGCCTACCTGCCGGCGGTGGCCGAGATGGCGGCGGGCGGGGTGGCGGCGGCGGTCGACCTCGCGGCGCCGGAGGCCTTCCTCGCCCTGGACCACGCGCCCATGCAGATCATCGCCGCTGGCCCGATGGTGACGGCCGAGGGCGGCTACCCGACGGAGTCCTGGGGTCGGGACGGCTACGGCCTCGAGTGCGCGGGTGAGGCCGAGGCGGTGGCGGCGGTAGACCACCTCTTCGCGTCCGGCGCCGGCGTGATCAAGCTCCCGATCAACGGGAGCCCCGCCCTCGACGAGAGGGCCATCACCGCGGCCGTCGCCCGCGCGCACACGCACGGCCTCAAGGTGGCGAGCCACGCGATGGGCGAGGCCTCGGCCGCCCTGGCCGCCCGCGCGGGGGTCGATCTCCTCGCGCACACCCCCGTCGAGGCCCTCTCCGAGCCCACCGTGGCCGCCTACGCGGGGCGCGCGGTGGTGGGCACCCTGGCCGCCTTCGGGGGGAGCGCCGAGGCCGCGGAGAACCTCCGCCACCTCCGCGACGCCGGCGCCACCGTGCTCTACGGCACCGACTTCGGCAACATCCGCACGCCCGGCATCTACGAGTCCGAGATCGGGGCGCTGGAGGACGCCGGCTTCACGGCCGCCGAGATCCTCACGATGGGCACCTCGGCCCCCGCCGCCTACTGGGGCCTCCCCGAGCTCGGCGGCCTCGCGGTGGGCCAGCGCGCGAGCTTCCTGCTGCTCCGCCAGGACCCGCTCACCTGGCCGCGGGGCCTCGCCGATCCGGAGCGGGTGTGGATCGACGGCGTGGAGCAGGGGGGCTGAGGGGCCGCCGCCAGCTCACCCCGCTGGATCCCTGGGCGGGTGGCGCTGCGTCAGGGCCAGCGCGGCGCCATCGGGGCCCCGCCGCCCTCCACCAGCCAGACCTCCTCCGGGCTGAGCTGGAGCTCGGTGCGGAGGGTCTCGTTGTGGTGGTCGACCAGCTTGTGGGCCTCGGCGACGCTCATCGAGGCCTCGGGGGAGCGCTGGAGGCGGCTGGCCTTGGCGGTGGGGACGGAGCCGCCGATGAGGCCCGTGATGGTGAGGCCCGTGCCGGCGAAGGTCACGTTGTTCCAGGTCTTGAGGCCGTTGAGGGTCTCGCTCTGGCCCATGCCCACGACGCCCGTGACGATGGCCGCGCCGCCCAAGCCGGCGACCCCCATCCAGATGTGTCCGTTCCGGCGGCGCTTCGAGATGTCGGCCTCGAGCTTCGCCTTGCGCTCCGGCTGCCCGGCGGCGCCGAGGAAGGTGGGCACGTTGAGCCGCTGCGGGCCCTGGTAGACGCCCCAGCCGCGGGTGGCGACGATGGGGTCGGCCACGATCCAGCTGTCCATCCACATGCCGCGGCCGAGCGGGGAGCCCATTCCGACCGCGTGGTAGCCGCCGCCGGAGAGCTCGGTCTCGCCCTGGACGGAGAGGCTCCGCTCCCGGTATTCGCGCAGGGCGCGCAGCTTCTCGGGGCTGAGCGTGAGCGTGGGCGGCCCGGCGACCGGCGGCGGCGCGGGCGGCGGAGGCGGCGCGGCGACCGGCGCGGCGACGGGCGGGGCCGGCGGCGCTGGGGCGGCGACCGGCTCCCCCGCGGCCTGGGCGACGGAGGTGAGGAGGAACACGGAGCAGAGCAGGGGAAGGGCAGCGCGCGGGGCCATGGAGCCTCCTCAGGGGGATCTAACCACCGAGCGGCGGCGGAGCCTCGCCCGCCGCGGGCGCCTCGGGCCAGCCGGGGGGCGCCCCGTCGACCACGGCCTGGAGCTCGGGGGTGAGGGGGGCCTCGAAGGTGGCCTCGTGGCCGTCGGGGTGCGGGAGCGTGATGCGCCAGGCGTGGAGGGCCTGCCGCGGGAAGGGCACCGCCGCCCGCACGCGCGCGTCGTCGCCGTGGTCGAGGTAGTGCATGAAGACCTCGTCGGGCTGCCCATAGAGCTTGTCGCCGAGCAGGGGGTAGCCGAGGGCCTCGAGGTGCACCCGGATCTGGTGGGTGCGCCCCGTGTGCAGCCGACAGGCGACGAGGGTGTGGCCTTCGAGGCGTTGCACCACCCGGAAGGTGGTGCGGGAGGCGTCGCCGTCGGGGATCACGCCGCGGCGGAGGCGCACGAGGCTGCCTGTGGCGACGCCCACCGGCAGGTGGCAGTCCTCCTCCTCCCAGGGGATGACGCCGCGGGAGATGGCGAGGTACTGCTTGTCGATGCGGTGGTGCTGGTGCTTGAGCACGTGCTTGAGCGCGGCGTTGGCCTCGCGGTCCTTGGTGAGCACGAGGACGCCGCTCGTGTCGCGGTCGAGGCGGTGCACGAGGTCCATCCGGTCGCCGGGGCGGGCCGCCTTGACGAGGCCGATGAGCGCGTAGGCGAAGCGCTCGCCCGCCGGGTGCACGAGCATCCCGGCCGGCTTGTTGAAGACCAGCAGCCGGTCGTCCTCGTAGACGATGGGCGGCAGCGGCGGCGGGGCGCCGGTGGGGATCATCCCCGGCACCAGCAGGCGCAGGCGCTCACCCTCGCGGAGGAGGGTGGAGGGCTTGAGGCTCGGGCGGGTCTCGCTCCGCACGAGGCCCTCCTCGATGTAGCGGGCCGCCTTCGTGCGCGACCAGCGGGGGAAGTGCTCGGAGAGGTAGACGTCGGCGCGCCGGCCGCTGGCGACGGCGTGGCACCAGATGTAGCGGGCCCAGGGCAGGCCGGGCGCCCCGGCGAGGCTGGCCTCGGCGGCGACGGGCCCCTCTTCGAGGGTGGTGTCTTCGTCGGGGTCGCTGTCCGGGTCGCGGTCGGCGTCAGGGTCAGCGCTGGGGGCGGGGCGGGGCGGCATCCGGGCGGTCTATCGGGGAGGGGCGCGCCGTGTCATGCTCGGCGCATGGCTCGCCGTCGCTTTGACCTCGGCTTCGTGGTCGCCCTCACCTGGATCTTCATCGCGGTCGGCTTGACCGTGATCCTCGCGCCGCGCCTCGGCCTGCGCGGCTGGGCCTGGCTGGGCGTGCACCACACCCTCTGTCTCGTCGGCGCCAGCCATGAGCTCCGGCGCGCCTGGAAGCGGCGGCGCACGCGGATCTGAGCGGGCGCGTGGGCCTTCGCCCTCCAAGCTTCGGCCCTAGAATTCGTCCTCGAAGCGGTCCATCTTCGAGCCCTTGGCCCGGACCCCGCCCAGGCGCACCTGCACGCCGGCGAGCACGCTCGTGGTGATGGCGCCGGGCTCTCCTGGCTCCTCGAGGTTGGTGAGCACGGCGCTGCCCTCGTGGGCCTCCTCGCTCGTCCGGCCGCCGACGACCACGCCCACCGGTACGTGGATGAAGGCGTCGACCGTGCCGCCGAGGCGGGCCTCGACGCCGAGGATGCCGGCGACGCCGAGGTAGGTGCTGCGGTCAAAGGTGGGGAGGTCGGCGGGGATGCTCACGTGCTGGTCGATGGTCGAGCCGAGGTTCATCGTGAACTGCCCGCCCACCACCGGGCGCACCGAGGAGACCGGGAAGAGGCCGGCGAGGACCTGGGGCCCGAAGTAGAGGTTCGAATTGCCGAACTCTTCGTCCGGGGGGGCGGCCGTCTCCTGGCCCTCAGTGATCGCCTGGATGTTGACGACGTACTTGCCCGTCGCAAAGCCTGCGACGAGGCCCACCTCGAGGGAGGGGAGCAGCCCGTAGCCGGCGCTGAAGCCGCCCGTGAAGCCGCTGCCGGTGGCGCTCGACTGGTAGGCGTAGGACTCGACCACCGAGAGATCGACCTCGGAGCGGCCGATGCGGCCGTAGTAGTCCTGGTTGAGCGGCGCGCGGAGGAAGCCCACCTCGCCGCGGACCAGCACCTGCCCCTTGCGGCCCTGGGCGCGCTTGCGCCACTCGGGGAGCTTCAAGCCGGAGTTCCGGTAGCGGAGGTAGGCCCCGGGGCTCATGTTGAGGCGCTCCCAGGGCTTGGCCCCCTCCTTGTTCATGTCCTGGAGCAGCTCCTCCTCGGTGAGCTTGGGCCGCTCGATGCGCTCGCCCTCGCGGCGGGGGAGCTGCTTGACGCCGCCGATCTCCTGCTCGAGCTGGTTGAGCTGCTTGGCGGCGACGCCCTTGTCGACCGTCTCGCCCTCCTCTTCGTCGCCCTCCTCGCCCTCGGCGCCGGCCCCGCTGGCCCGGATGTCGCCCTTGGCGCCGGCCTTGCCCTCAATCACGGCGAGGAGCACGCGGGCGACACCCTCGGCGAAGATCTTGTCGTCGCCGCCGCTCACATCGACCTGGAAGGAGAGCACGTCCTCGGAGTCGGCCACCGAGATGATGTGGACCTCGGCCCGGGTGCCGCTCTCGATGTGCTCGACGAGGCCGGTGACGACGAAGTCTGCGCTGGCGGTGTCGCCGAGCACGAAGGCGCAGCCCACGAACTGCCCGGGGGGGCAGGAGGCGGCGTAGGCGGCGGCGCTCACGTCGTGGACGTCGCTCACCTTCTCGATCGGGATGACGCGGACCTCCGGGTGCGCCTGCAGCTCGGTCGCGAGGTAGCCGGGCAGGGTGGCGGCGGCGGTGGCGGCGTCCTTCCCCTTGGCCTCAAAGGGCGAGATGAAGACGTAGGCGGCGCCTTCTCGCGCCTCCGCGGGGGCGGAGAAGAGGCCGGAGGCGAGACCGAGGAGGAGCGCGGGGGTCAGCATGCGGCGGAGGATATCACCCCCCGCCGTGGAAGATTCAGCCGCGGATGATGCGGCGCTGCGGCGAGCGGCTGCCGAGCGGCGGGGCGACGGCGGGCGAGAGCATCGCCACCATCTGCATCTGCGCGGTCTGCGGGTTCATGTCGTAGGCCTTCACCGCGTCGATCGACCAGCCGCGGGAGCGGAGGGCGGCGAGATCGCGGGCGAGGGCGCGGGGATCGGAGGAGAGGTAGACGACCCGCGCAGGGTCGAGGTCGAGGATGCCCTGCAGCAGCTCCGGCGAGAGCGGGCCGCGGGGCGGATCGACCACGATGACGGGCGAGCGGTTGCCCACCCGCCGCTTGACCTCGGGGAGCTGGTCGGTGAGCTCGCCCACGAGGAAGTCAGCCGGGACGTGCTGGCCTCGCGCGTTCTCCTGGGCCCGGGCGACCGCGCCGGGGGAGGGATCGAGGCCGAGGGCCCAGCCGTGGGCCTTGGCCAGCGGCAGGATCAGGGCGCCGACGCCGCTGTGGAGGCCCACCACCGGCCGCTGGCGGTCCCCGGACAGGGCGGCGATGAGGTCGTGGGCGAGGCGGTCGGCGACGGCGGGGTTCTGGGAGAAGGGGTCAGCCGGGCCGATGGAGATCCGCACGCCGCCGATGTCCTCCTCGATGGTGTCGCGGCCGCGGAGGCGGAACATCGGGACGGCGTCCTCGTCCTCGCCCGGGGGCGGCGCGAACAGGCCCTCACCGGGGTGGTCGGTCACTTGGAGGCAGACACCGGCGACGGCGCCGTTGGCCGCCGCGATGCCCTCGGCGAGCTGCGTCACCAGGGGCATGTTGCGGGCGGTGATGAGGGTGACCAGCACCTGCCCGGTGGAGCGGCTCTGGCGGAGCAGCACGTGGCGCAGCGTGCCGCGGCCGAGCTCGGGCTCCCAGGGGAAGACCTCGAGGCTGATGACCTGGAAGGCCACCGCCTTCATCACCTCGCGGAGGATGGGCGTCACCACGACACACTCGGGGATCGGCACGACGTGGCGGGTGCCGCGGGCGTACACGCCGACGCGGAGGTGGCCGTGATCGGAGCGCCCGGGCACGAGCTTGACCGAGTGGCGGTAGTCGAGGGCGCCCTCGGCCTCGGCGTCGACGTGCTCGGGGAGGACGGCGCTCAGGTTCTCGTTGCGGAGGGCCTCGGCGAGGATCGCGCGCCGGGCGTCGTGCTGGCCGACGGCGTCGAGGTGCATGAGCGAGCAGCCGCCGCAGGTTCGGAAGCGCGGGCAGGGGGCCGGCCGCCGCCGGGGGTGCGGCTCGTGGGCCGACATGAAGCGGGCGTGGTGCTCGAGCTCGCCGGAGTGATCGATCTCCACCCGAGCCGCCTCGCCGGGGATGGCGCCGAAGATCACCGCGCGACGATGCCGATTGTCGACGTCGTCCTTGGCGGCCTCGCCGTCTTGGGTCCAGTAGGTGGGGGTGACCGTGCGGGTGTTGGCGGACATCGGCGCCCGCTAACCGGGGCCCCGCGTCCCTGTGCAAGGCCGGGGGTGCGAGGGCGAGGCCCCGCCGGGACCGCGTTAACGGGGCGGCATGAAGTCCCCTCCGACCGACCTCTCTTCGCCCGAGCTCATCCTGTCCCTCGTCGTCAACGACGAGCCCCGCCGCTGCCTCGTGCCGGCGAACCGCAGCTTGCTCGACTTTCTGCGCGAGGATCTTCACCTCACTGGCACGAAGCACGGCTGTGACGTGGGCGACTGCGGGGCCTGCACGGTGCTCGTCGGCGGAGCGCCCCGCCTGTCCTGCATCACGCTGGCGGTCGAGGTGGAGGGGGCGAGCGTCCGCACCATCGAGGGCCTCGCCCAGGACGGCGTCCTCCACCCGATCCAGGAGGCCCTGCACCGCCACATCGGCGCCCAGTGCGGCTACTGCACCCCGGGCGTCGCCCTCTGCCTCGCCGCCCTCCTCGACGAAGACCCCGAGCCCAGCGACCGGCGCCTCGAGGAGGCGCTGTCTTCGAACATCTGTCGCTGCACCGGCTACGGCGCCATCCTGCGCGCCGCCCGCGACGTCATCGAGAACGGCGGCGAGGCCCTCGCGGCCCGCGGCGGTCGGAGCTGAGGGCCCTCAGCGGAGTTCTTCTCCAGGGGCCGCGCGGGTGACGGTGTCCTTCGGGCCGAGGTTGAGCCGGTAGAGGCCCTCGGAGGAGGCGAGCAGGTCGACCCGGATGTGGCGCTCGCGCAGCTTGGCGCGGAGCTCCTTCACGGTGGCGTCGAAGCGGGCCCGCCACTGGGGTCGGTCGCGCTCGGGCCAGAACCAACGGGCGACCTCGCTCCAGTGGACGGGCTCGGCCGCGTCGACGAGGAGGCGGAGGAGGTCGGCGGTGTTGCCGCTCAGCAGGAGCGGGGGCCCGCCCTCGTCTACACGCACCCCCTCGGCGGAGAGGCAGAGGTGCAGCGGCCGGTCGGGGTCACCCTGGGTGCTGTCCTGGGCGAGCTTGGGGTCCTCGGGGCCCTCGACGGACTCGACCGTGAAGGCGAAGCTCGGGCCGAGCTCCACCCGCTGGCCCCGGTGGAGGGCGCACTCTCGCACGGGCACGCCGTTGACGCGCACGGCCCCGCGCAGGGCCTGGATGCGGAGCTGACCGCCGCGGGCGGTGAGGAAGGCGTGGGCCTCCGAGACGCCGGGGTCGTCCACGCGGAGCTCGGCGGCGCGGGCGCGGCCGATCAGGGATCCCTCCCCGAGCGTCCTCGGGCTCCCATCTTCGAGGCGGAGCGTCACGGTCCACGCCATCCAGTGTCCTCCGTGTGGGGGTGGGCGCCGATCTCTGATCGACCTCCGACCCTCCTGTGCGGGGAGGCCCATAGCCTCTCGGCATGGTCCACCCAGCGACAATCCCTCTTTCTCCTCTCTCGTTGCGCCACGCGGCGCTCCAGCAGCTCGCGGACCGCGCCCCGGGAGCCTCGGCGGTGGGCCTCCAGGTCGGCCTCGTGAAGGGCAGGGCGGTCCTCTGCTGGTCGGCCTCCGCCGGCCCCCCAGCGAGCGGGGTCGCGGCCTTGGACCCTGACCGGGTGGTTCAGGCCTGCAGGGAGGCCGTCCACGCCTCCGCGCCGCGCGGTCGGGATCAGCTCGTCCGCGGCGTCGACGCCCTCGAGCGAGCGGTCTTCGGCGACGCCGCGGTGGCCCCCGGCTCGGTGGCTCGGCGCTTGATCTTCGACGGCGAGCGGCTCGTGGCCTGGGTTGGCCTCTGCCTCCCCGGAGAGGCGCTCCGCGAAGAGGCGCTCTGCCGCTGCAACGCCCACCGCGCCGAGCTCGCCCGGGGGCTCACCCAGGCCGACCGCCGCGCGCGGGTCCTGCTGCCCGTCGCGGAGGGAGACGTGCTGCTCCGCGGGGACGGGGTCGTCTCCCACGCCTCGCCCGTCGGCCGGGCCTGGCTGGCGGCGCCCGACGTCGCGCGGGGCCTCTCGACCCTGCTACGGTCGCGCGCCGAGCGAGGCTGGCCGGCCTCGGCCCTGCGCGAGCAGATCGAAGGGGCCGCGGTGGAGCTCACCCGGCTCGAGGGAGAGGGCGACGCGCGGGTCCACGTGCGGCTCTGCCCCGTGGAGCCGCTGCGGCTGCGGATCGGCGCCCAGCTCACCCCCCGCCAGCGCGAGGTGGGCGACTTCGCCGCCGCCGGGGCGACGGTGCCGCAGATCGCGAGCGCGACCGGACTGTCCAGCGAGACCGTGCGCACCCACCTCCGCGCCATCTACGCCCGCCTCCAGGTGGCGAGCCGGGTTGAGCTGGCCGAGGCCCTCCGCGTGGAGGTGGGCGAGCCGGGGCGGCGTCCAGGGGCTCCCCCGGGGACCTGCTGAGCGCTCCATGAGGCGGTCAGCGGCTCCGGAGTGAGTCTTCCCACTTGAGGAGCGGGATGCCGATCGCGAGCATCGGGAGACCGCCTTTGAAGGCCAGCCCTCCGTATTCAGACATCCCGTCCAGCTCCGCGGCCCCCCCAACGAGGAAGTATATTCCGCCCATCACCACGGCGACGCCCCCGATCGTGGTGAGAACCATCCCTGGACCCGAATTGCCCGGGGCGAGTGACCGGGCCCTCGGGAGTCCTTGGGGGAGCAAGGTCGAGCGGAGGGGAGCGGGTGCGGCCCAGGCGCCGCGAGAGAGGTGGGGGACGAGCTCGGGCGCCGCAGCGGCGAACGGAGCCTCCGCGGCGGCGGCCTCCGCGCCGAGGAGGAGCCCGAGGAGCGCGAACCCGACGGTGAGGCGGGGGCGGCGGTTGGCCCGAGCGGTCGCCCGGTGAGGCATTGGCGAGGACGCGGTCATCAAAACCTCCACATCACGCTGTTGGCGGAGATCTGGGCGCCCTCGGCCGCGTCGGTGCGGCGGAGGAGGCTGGCGGCGACGCCCAAGCCGAGGTTGGCGAAGCCGCTCAGCTGGATCGTCTGGACCTGGCTCCGTTGCTCATCGACCCAGTCGTCGGATCCGTAGGGGTCATCGGCCTGCTGGTCGAGGATCCCGTTCAAGACCACCGAGGTCCCGAGCTGGAGGCCGGCGGCGAGGTAGAGCGGCCCGCCGGCGTGGGGGACCCGGCCCTCGCTCGGATAGGCGTCGCCGTACCGCCCGCGCAGGTCACTCCGCTTGGCCATCGTGCCGATCACCATCCCGCCCCCCGCGCCGACGTTGAGGACGGAGATCGCGGTGTTGACGCTCGGGTCCCCGTCCGCGAGGACGGCGATCGGCTGGACCAGCGTGGTGATGAGGGACACGGCGAAGAGGCGGTTGCGCCGCTTCTCGGCGCGTTCGCCCTCCGAGCTCCAGAGCTTCTCGACGGTGTCGCGGGAGGCGGGCGGGACCCAGGCGCCCGAGCCCGTGAGGAGCTGGTCTGCGTAGGGGGAGAGCCCCTTGTCTTCGACGTCGGAGTAGACCTCGGCGCCGTAGATGGCGATCTCCTCCCGTTTGGCCCTCCAGGTGAGGCTGTCCTTGTCGAGCTTGGAGAAGGCCTGGGTGCGCTTCTCGAGGCCCTTGAGGGCCTCACCCTTCAGGGCGGTGAGCTCGGCGAGCACCTTTCGGACCGCCTCGGTGTCCGCCTCGCCCTCGTAGGCGCGGAGGTAGGCCTCGCAGCGCTCCTCCTTTTGGGAGAGGTTGACCCCCGAGGATTGGATGATGGAGTAGAGCTCTCCCGCGCTCTGGGTTCGCTGGCGAGCCGCCTCCGCCTTCGCCTCGGCGATTCGAGCGCGGAGGTCTTTGGCCTTGGCGCCCGCGCTGCGGCGGACCTCTGGCGTCGTGGCCGCCGCGGCGAGCTGCTCGTAGCGCGGGACAATCTCCTCCATCCCGACCCCTGGCTCTACCGCGAGCAGCCCGGCGAGCGTCCACTCGTCCTCGGCGAGGAGCTGGGCCTCCACGCTGTTGATCTGCCCCGAGACGAGCGCGGCCTCGCCCTCCCAGTAGCGGCGCCCGTCGCGGGTGGCCACGCGCACCCTGTGGGCGCCCACCGTCAGCGGGGGGCTCGTATAGGGCTCCCCCTCCTCCTGGGGGATGCTGCCCGCGCGCTTCCCGTCAATGAAGACCTGCGCGCCCGGTGTGTCGGCGTAGATGAGCACAGGGGTCGGGCCCGCGGCGGCGGCCTGGGCCTGTGCGGTGGGTTGGGCGGCGCCGGTCTGCTCGCAGGCCTGGAGGCAGGAGATCCGCGTCGTGTTGCAGGGGGCCAGCTTCTGCTCGCAGGCCGTCTGGGTGGACTGGGACAACAGCCCCGAGAACAGAGCGCCCCCCGGCACGTTCTGCAGGGCCTTGTCAGCCGCCTGCCCGGCGAGGTTGCCCATCGCGTCACAGCCTGCGGCGTAGGTCTGGGCGCAATAAGCGTGCGCGTCCTGGCAGGCCTGCACGCAGGCCGGGGATGCGGCCGCGGCTGTGGGGCTGGCGGTCACCCAGAGCAGGAGGCTCAACAGCATGGTCTCTCCGAAGGGAGGGCGGGCTTAACCCGGGGCCCGGCGAGCGGCGACGCCGCTGTCTTTCGACTCCGAGTCGCTCTGCCCCAAGTCAAGGCAGCCCGCGGTTGCCAGCGTGGTGGTCACGAGGAGGAGGAGAGGAGGAGGACGAGGGCGGTGGTGGGGGATGAGCGCATGCAGGACTCCCAGCTGGGCTACGCTCGAAGTCCAGGTGTGGTGCGTGGGCTGCGCGGGCCGCTCCGCGCGTCTCCCCTCCTACGGGGCCGCTGACCCGCGCGACATCCCCCGAACGGGGGAGGCCTCGGCGCTCCCCGGAGGCGGATCCGGCCGGACCGCGGAGCGCCCGCGCTGCGATCACCCGAAGCTGCGCGAGAAGGCGGCGGAGACGGTCAGCCCGCCGATCGGGATCACCATGAAATTGAAGGTCTGGTTGACGAACTTCGCAGTACCGGCGTTGTACTTCAAGCTCTCGAAGCCGATGTTCGGGGCGATGAGGGGCGACGGTGTCGAGGTCCCGTCGATCCTGAAGGACTGCGCCCCCAGATTGAGGCCGAGATCGAAGCCCCGTCCGTTCTGCTTTTTCGTCTCCGTGTCCAGCTCTCCGTATCGAAGCCGAGCCAGTCCGATTCCTCCCCACCCCTGGAACATCGTCATGATCGAGGTGCTGGTGGTGCTGGCGCCGCCGTAGGGGTCGGGGATGGTCACGTCGACCTTGCCGAACTGAGCCCCGACCCCGAAGCGCAGGTCGAGCGCGTTCACCGTGCCCCCCTCCGGTCCGGGGAAGTCACCCTTCGGGTTGATTCTGCGGATGGTGGATGTCACCCCGAAGAGCTGAGCGTCGGCATAGTCGTTGAATGCTCCGACCCAGCTTAGGCCCCAGGTCTGTACGGTGGTCTTGTCGACGGGCTCGTGGACCGCCTGGGCGTCCTCTTCTTCGTGACGGAGGCCACTCCGACCGATGGTGGTGGACTCCCGATGGCTGGACTCTCCGTCGCCGTCTCCGGTCTCTTCCTCTTGCAGTTCGGGGGGCTCCGTCGCGTCGCCCGCCCACGCGGTGGCGGGTGCGATGAGGGTCAGCAGGAGCGCGCTGCGGGAGAGAGTCGTGGAGCGGGAGGTTGGCGAGGTCATGTTGGAGCTCCGAGGTTGAGTCTGGCCGAAGGAGTGGAACGCCGCCCGTCGCGTGGCCCGAGTCAGGGGGCGCCCGAGAAGTCGAAGCTGAAGTGGTCCGACTCGTCCCCGACCGCGGAGAGGCTGCCCGACTGGGTCGCGCTGGAGGTGGCTCCCTCGTGGACGGCGAGCGACCAGGCGGCGGGGTCGCCCGAGTAGAGCACCACCCAGTAGGTGTAGGTGCCTGCGGCCGGGGCGTCAAAGTAGATGTTCTCGATCGCGTTGGTGCCGCCCCACGTGTTGTCGACGTCCTGCACGCCGCCGTCTCCGGTGGGATTCGCGTAGTAGAGCTCTGTGCCGCCCGGGGTGAGGACGTGGAGGTCGACGTCGGAGAGGGCCGACCAGGAGGCCGTGAAGCGTAAGGCGCCCTCTCGCACGCAGGTGCCGCTCGAGCAGATCTCGTCGTCCTCGGGGCAGTCGGCGTCTGTGATGCAAAACCCGTCCACCGAGCACTCATGGATGAGCTCCTGGCAGCTCGGCTCGTCGCAATTTCCGCAGGCGGCGGCAAGATACTCAATATTTGCGGCGGTGAAGGTCCCTGCGCTCGTCTCGGCGAATTCGTAACACTTGATCTGGTGACAGAGCTCGCCGAGATCGTCACAGAGGTCGGCCGGGAGCGTGAGCGCGAGGCCGACGGTGCCGTCTCCGCCCGAGCCCCCCCCGGTGTCGCCGCTCCCCGTGTCACTGCTCCCCGAATCGCCGCCGCTCGCCGTGTCCGGAGAGGGACGGCTGGACCGGCGGAGGCGCTGGGACAGCCATCCCACAGGGTCACCGCCCAGGGAGGGCGCGGGTGCGTGAGCGGCCGCGCTCACGCGGGACGACACGCCAGCGAGGCGCACGTCGGCGTGATCGGCGGGGATGCACCAGGCGGCCGCAGGGTCTCCGAAGCCGATGCAGAAGGAGGCGACCGGCGTGCTCGAAGGGACAGACACGCTCGGGCTGACGAAGCCGCTCGGGAAGACCGGGGTGGCCATCCGCCCCATCATCTCCTCATCTCCGGTGACGCCGAGCTCGCTGTTGGAGGCGGTCGAGTCGTGACCCTCGGGGTATTGCGACCGGAGCCAGGCGTTGAGGCGGTCTTCGGGGGTGGACGCTGCTTTCCCTCCGCAGGCGAGGGTGAGGGTGAGGGCGAGGGGCAGGAAGGGTGTGCGCATGGATTGACCTCGTTCGATCTCAGCAGGGCGGATCTGTACAGATCACTCAGAAGGTGCCGGCCAGCCCGAGGATGGGCTGACGATCTCCGTTGTCGGCTCGGGCGACCCGGAAGGTCGGGGTGGCCGTGACGCGCTTGGCCTTCGACGTCGGCGCCCACAGCCCTTGCTTCACCGCCGCCTGGTGGACCTTGACGGCGGTGGTCCACTTGAGCGCGGTCGCGCCGAGGTGAAGCCCGTCGGCGACGAGGTCGCCATAGCCGGTGGTGTATCCGATGACGCTCACGGGAATGGCGGCGAGCGACAGGCGGAGCGCGGTCCGCCCGAGGACGGGGTTCGCGGCCGTCCGCCCGCCCGCACGCTCCCAGCCCTCGTGGAGGGCCCAGTGGGTCCGATAGGACTCCACCGTCGCCACGCCGAGGCCTGCCGCGGCGCCGGTCGCCAAGAGGATGCAGCCCGCCTCGCAGCGCCCGCCTGAGTCCTCGGCCACCCGTATCGCGCCGACTCCGAGCGAGACGGCGCCCACCGACGCGCCGAGGCCGATCAGGTAGCTCTTCCGGCCGAAGCGCTCGACCGCGGCGTAGTCCGTGAGCCGCCCGGCCTGAGCCTGATCGCCCGGGCGGAGCAGGGCCTCGATGAGCTTGTCCTCCAAGGCGATGTAGGCGGCGCCTCTTGCCTCGACCGCCGGAGCCGGCGGCGCAGAGCCGGCGGGTGTCGGGGTGGGCGTGTCGGCGGCCAGGGCCCCGTTCGAGAGCGAGAGGAGGGCGAGGAGCCAAAGGAGCGCGATCCGGACACCGGATTCTCCCCCCGGGAGGGGAGAGGCCCTCAGGGGTGAAGGCGTGGCAGACGGCGGCGAGCGTGATGGGACGGTCTCGGAGCCCCTCAACGGATGTGGTCTTCGGCGCAAGGGAGCTCCGGGTCGGGCTCCACGCGGGGCCCCCGTGATCAACGATCGCGCGCCGCCGCGCGCTCCTCCCTCATAGGGGGCGGGCGCCCGCCGAGGCATCACCCGAACGGGTGAGCACGCCCGATCGCGGGCCGTGCTACTGGAGGGAGATGACACCAAAGAGCACACTCTCTCTTGTTTCCCTCCTCTTCCCGCTCGTCGGCTGCACCCTGGTATACGGGGTCAAGGGAGAGGAGGGGCGCGCTCCATCCGGTGACGACGACACGGGCTCCGGAGCCGCCTCCGGATCGGGCGGTGACGAGGGAGGCGGGGGGGACGATGGTGCTGCGACGGACGGCGGCGGGACGGACGCCGGCGGGACCGACGGCGGCGGGACGGAGGGCTCAGGGGACGGCGGCGACGGGACCGTCCCGACGGACTCCGGCAGCGCCGGCGGGGACACCGCGGAGGAGCCGCCCGTCGTCTACGATGGAGGCACCCAGTGCGCCGACTACGCGGCCGGGGCCGCCGTGAGCGGCGTACCCACCTGGGCGGGCTCCTGCGACTCCACCCTCGGCTTCCAGTCCTCGGGCGGGAGCTGCTACTTCCCGGTCCACGCCGAGGTCGCCTGGACCGACGCCCGCGCCACCTGTCGGGCGGCGGGGGGCTACCTCATCACCGTGGACAGCGCGGCGGAGCATGACCTCGCGCGGTCTCTCGTCAGTCGGCCCTGGATCGGGGCCTGCCTTGACGACGAGGGGTGGGGCTGGGTGGGCGGACAGGCCTGGTCCTACACCCAATGGGCCCCGCGCGAGCCTTCGGGCGGCGGGGAGCGCTGCGGCGAGGCCTTCGACGACGGCGCATCCTCGGGCTGGAATGACTACCTCTGCGACCAGGTGTGGGTCACGGATGGCTTTGTCTGCGAATTCGGGTGACGGGGGCGCTCGCCGCGGTTTGATTCGCCCCGGCCGTCGGCCCTCCGTGGGCGAGCGAGCGCGCGCCTACTGGGACAAGACCCGCTTCTTCGCGGCCTCGAACTCGGCGTCGGTCAGCGCCCCGGAGGCATGGAGCGTCGTGAGCAGCTGTAGCTCTGCGCTGAGGTTGGGCGCCGCGGCTGGAGCGGCGGTCGCCGAGGGGGCTGCCTTCGCGCACATCGACCACTGGGGGGCGACCTCGGGATAGAGGGTGAGGACCGCCGCCTTCGCGGCGGGGTAGTCTGCGCGCTTGCTGTGGAGGCGCTCCAGGTCACTGATGAGCGCGCAGCCTGTGGGATAGCGAGTGTCGGCGGGCACGGTCAGCTTGAATGCTTCCATCACCGATTGTTCGGTCTGTGTCTTCACCTTTTGTTTGGCGGCCGATGCCACGAGGCCGCCAACATAGGGGATGTGAGAGGCGGCCTGGTCGATGGCCTTGGAGGTGGCCATCCCGGAGAGCTGCCCCGCGAGCTGGGAGACGGCCTCTCCGGCGGCGAGGCGCCTCGCCCAGTCCGAGAGGGAGCCGTCGGCCAGGTATGGACTGGCATAGGTGCCGTTGGCCGCCCCCGCCGCCCCGCTCCCCGACGGAGGCGCCTCGGTGGACATCCCGGGTAGCCAACCGGCGCGAACCGCGGCGAAGGCCTGGTCTGTGGGGGCGGTCATCGAGCTCAGCTCATTCCGGCTTTCGACAAAGGCCTGGACGTCCTGGGATTGCTTGAGCTCGTTGAGGAGACGGTCCTCGTTCCAGGCCCAGGCGAGGGCGAGCTCGACGACCTCCTTCTGGCGGTCTCGAACGGGAGGCCCCGCTGGTTTGCTGGCCTCCGCTGGCTTGCTGGCCTCCGCTGTCTTGCTGGCCTCCGCAGGCTTTTTCCCCCCCGCTCGCTTGCTGGGCCCCGCTGGCTTGCTGAGGCTCGTCGGGGCGGAGGGGGGGGGGCTGCTCCGCTGGTCCTCCAGGATGGCCGCGTGGTCCTCCAGAATGGCCTCAAACGGATCTTCATCGAGGATGATCCAGTCGGTGTAGTGGGTTCCGTACGCCCAAAGCGTCGCAAGCTGTTGGATAGAATACTCGCCCTTGAAGACCACCGCCTCGTCTGCGCAACGTCGGACCTCTATCGATGGCGGGTCCTTTGGGGGACTGCGGAAGGTGATTGGTGCCGGGAGGAGCGTAAAGGTAAAGACGCTGATCGGGATGGAGACCCAGAGGAGCGCCATGCCGGGCGCCGCCTTCATCCCCGTGTTGGTCAGCTCCAGGCGGTAGTCGCAGGTGACGTCCGCGCGGTTCGCACCCGGGATCGCCGGCTCGAATTGCCACCCCGGCGGTGCCTCGTCCGCGAGCACTTCACCGGGGCCGACCATCGCTGTGGCACGACGCTCTCTGTTGCGCCGCACCTCTTTCGAGAGGGGCGCTTCGTGAAGGGTCGAGGGTGCGATCCCCGCTTCTTGGAGGTACCAGACCGGGATGCGACCTTGGTACTCGCTCGCGCTGCCTGTCGACACCTGCACGCGCAGCGCATCGCCCTCTTCGAGAGGCGGGAGCTCATAGTCGCCGATGACGTGCTGCCTCCGTGTCGAGTAGCAGCCTGCGAGGAGCGAGGAGAGGGCCAGGACCCACGGGAGCGCTGGGCGGGTGTCTCCGAGGCGGGGACGCAGGGGTGGCGAGGGTCTCAAGTAAATCCACTCCAATCCGCGGGCCCGGCCCCTCGCCGATGCGACGGGACGTCGCGGGGAGGGAGCCGAGGAGGCCGAGGTCCTTATGGGTAGGCCGGTGGCCCTGTCCGTGGCATCCCCCGAACGGGGGATGCAGGAAAAAGCCGGATCTCCTCGCCGCCGGCCTCAGCGCGCCGCGCAGCCGGGCTGGTCGGCCTCGGCCACGCCCTCCCCCACGGTGCGGAGGTAGGTGATCAGCGCCGCGCGCTCCCCAGGCGGGAGGCCGGTCGACCCCCAGTAGGCGTGGCCGCGGTTCGCCCAGCAGCCCCCGGTCTCGGGATCGGCCTCCTCCGGGGTGCAGCCCATCTCGCCCACCGGCCACCAGGCCACGGCGTAGTTGTCCCGATCGCCGCGGTCGGACCAGACCCCGCCGGGGCTGTCGTAGCCGGGCATGCGGCGGGAGGTCTCGGGGGTGAGCCCCAGCTGGCGCAGCTTGCGCGCGTCGTCTTCGACATAGACGCGCAGCCCTGCGCGGCGCCGATCGTAACCCTTGACCTCCGCGGCGTCGGACAGGCTGAAGTCGCGGGGCCGCTGGGAGGGGTCACCGAGGAGGTCGTCGAGGGTGGGGACGCTGCCGTTGTGGAGGTAGGGAAAGCGCGCCCAGATGCCCTCGAGGCGGGGCGCGAAGTAGCCGATCGGGACGCCGTGGAGAGGGTCTTCGTCGGCCCAGGTGGCGCGGCCGAGGAGGGTCCGGTTCAGCCCCTTCGAGGCCTCGGCGGAGATGATGTCGAAGGCCTGCCGGTTCTGCAGGCACTCGGCGCGCTCTGTGCGGCCGGCCTTTGTCCCGAGCGGGTCTCGGCAGTCCGCGACCATCCGCAGCCGCTCGCGGTCCGTTCGGACGAGCTCGATGGGGATCATCTCGGGCGCCGCCCAGGCGGGGCCGCTGATCGTCCCGGTCGCCCATCCCAGGGGGTCGCCGGGGTCCCCGTGGCAATACTGGCAGCTCCCGAGCTCTCCCCGGTCTCGGGGCGGGGCGCCCGCGGGCTGTAGCGCCTGGGCGGCCTCCTCAGCGGCCTTGAGCGCGGCGGTCACGGGGGCGGTCGTCCGGCCCATTCGATAGAGCCGGTGGCCCGCGGTGTAGAGCTCGGCGTTAATGTCGGACCGGCAGGGATAGGCGGGCGCGCGGAGCGACTTCTCCGGGCTCAGTAGGATCGCCTCCATGTCGGCCACCCGCTGCAGGAAGGCCGGAGACCGCCAGGTGGTGATCGAGGGGTCTCCCCCGAGCTGAGCCCCGGCGAGGAGGTCGCGGGAGGCGGCGACGCCGTCTACGAAGAGCCCGACCTCGCACTCGGTGACGGGGCCGCCGGCCTGCAGCGGCGTTGTACAGGACGGCCCTCGGCGGGCGCTGAAATACCAGAGGGAGGGGATCTTGACCTCTCCGCGCCCGAGGACGCTGTCGTCATCCATTCGGAGGAGCCGGGCGGCCTTGGGATCGGCGCCCTCGATGAGCTGGGCGGCGTGTCCCCGCACCCACCACATCACGTAGGCGTCCGAGAGGGGGCCCCTGGCGCGGTTGGACCAGTCCTTGTCGCGCATCCGTCCGTTCACCTGCAGGGCGCGACGCCGGAGATCGGCGGGAGTGGCCGTGAGGGAGGCGCTGGGCTCGACCGCGAACGGTTCGGGTCGGGCGCGGAGCTCACGACGCGGCGTGTGGGTCTTGTTGATGTGGTGGAAGAGGTTGTTGATGGTCTCGACGTCGATCCGCTTGTTGCCAAGCCCGGGGACCACCTCCCCAAAGACCTTCCCCGTGTGGCAGAGGGCGCAGCCGGCGACGGCGACGTCCACCCCGGGGCCCGGGCGCGAAGGGTCCTTCACCTTCGTGCGGAGGCTCCCGATCACCTGATTGGTCGCCGGGCCGCCCTCTTCGAATAGCAGGCCGTATCGGTCCTCGATGAGCGCCCGCAGGCGAGCGAGGCGTGGGTTGTCCCGAGCGGGGGCGGGGAGCGGGGATAGGCGGGCTTCGTCTCCCCACAGGATGAGGTATCCGCTCTGGGCGCGCTCCAGCGGCGTGGACCTGCCGTTGTCCGCCTCCGGGTCGCTCTCGCCGGCGCCGGCCGCCCGCTGGAGCCGCTGCGCCCGGGGGTCAGTGGGCAGCGATGTCCACTCGACCGGCCGCAGGATCAGCGACAGGATGGGCGGGTTCCCCACGCCGGCCACCATCCCGCGCCCTTCGCAGAAGGCGTTGAGGCTGTTGAAGCCGGTGACGGGGATTGGACAGGCCAGGTCAGTCCGCGCGGGTGAGGTCGGCGTTGTGGCGCCGACAGGCCGGCCGAGGGCGAGGGCGAGCAGGAGGAGCATCAGCGGGCCCGGGTGAAGAGGGAGGCGGGGAGCGGCAAGATGTTGGCGGCGAGCCGCGCCGGATCGATCTCGGGGTCGAGGCTCGAGATCGGCGCCTCGACCGGCGCCCGGGCCCAGTCGATCCACCAGGTGAGGAGGCCGGCGCCGTGTCGCTCGGCCTCTCGTCGGGCGAGGGTGAGCGCGCCGTCGGCCTCGGCGGGGCGCCCCTCGAGCGCGGCGGCGGCGGCGCGGAGGAGGGCGGCGGTGGCCGGGCCGGGGGTCCAGCGGCAGCGGTCGAGCCAGCGGGCATCGGACAGGACCGCGGCGGGGGCCTGCCGCTCGCCCCGGTGGTGGGCAGCGGCGAGCAGGATCCCCGCGCGTTGGAAGCGCCAGGTGCCGGCCGCCCAATGGATGAGCCAGGCGCCGCTCTGTCGGACCACCCGATTGGCCTCGGGGAGACAGGCCGCCGCCCCCTCGAGGTCCCCCCGCGCCACCGCGAGCTCGGCGCGCGCCAGCCCGCGGGACCAGGCCCCGAGGGAGGGGCCGAGGCGGGCCCAGCGCGCCTCACAGGCGTCGAGCAGGGTCTGGGCGGCGCTGAGCTCCCCCTCGAGGAGGGCCATGCGCAGGGCGGTCCACCAGTGGCCGTCGTCCCAGAGGCCGGCGAGGTCGTGGGCCCGCTCGATGATCCGGTGCTCGTGGGTGAAGGCCCGGAGCGCGCGGATGTGGCCCGCGTACCAGAGGGCGCCGTTCGCCATCACGGCGACGTTGAACTCCCCCCAGTAGGTGGACTCGACGGCCTCCCGATAGGCGGACAGGGCCCGCTCGCCGGCCCGCCGACAGGCCTCCTGGTTCCCGCGCGAGAACTGGAGCACCACCTCGTAGTTCTCGATCACGCCGCGCTCATAGGGGCCGAGGGCCTCGTCTCCCATGCGACGGGCGGTGTCGAGGAGGCGGTCGGGGGCGCCGGTGAGGCGGGCGAGCGGGTTTCGCTCTCGGGCGCCCGCCTCCCAGGCGAGGGCGCGGGCGAGGGCCCAGGGGGGGGCCCCGCGCAGGGCCTCGTCGACGTAGAGCAGGCCGATGTACTCCTCCTCCAAGAGGTCGCGGAAGGAGCGAGAGAGCGTCGCCACCCAGAGGGCTCGGAGCGCGGAGGCGGGGGCGCTCCGCTCGTCGGCCCGCCAGCGCATGCCGGACCAGAGGCGCCGGAGCCTCCCCCAGGCGGTGTGGAGGGCCAGGGAGAGGCGGCCCCGAGGGAGGCGGTGGCCGAGCTCTTGGAGCAGGCCCTCGAGCGCCTGTCGGCCGGCCGCGGCGTCTCCCCAGCGGAAGAGCTGCTCCACCCGGCCCGTTCGGGCGAGGACGCGGAGCTCTTGGTGGTCAGGGTCGAGGGGGAGGGCGGCGAGGACACGGTCCCAGGCGGCGGCGGCGGCCTCGGCCTGGCCCAGGCTGGCCGCCACCTCGGCGATCCGGCGCTGGATCGCCGCGGCGCGCCAGGCAGGATCAAGTGACTCGACGAGCCGATAGAGCCGATAGGCCTGTCTGGCCTCTTGCGCCTGCCAGGCCTGGGCGGCGGCCGCCTCTGCCAACTGGAGGGCCCGCTCCCGGTCTCCGGCGGCGTCGGTGTGGTGCACGAGGAGGTCGATGCGGGCGTCTTCGGTGCGCACGAGCCCGTGGGCGATGCGCGCGTGGAGGGCGAGGCGCTCCACGGCGGTCAGCTCGGAGAGGAGGACGGCGGCCAGCGCCTCGTGGCCGAGGGTGAGGCCGATGGTGCGCGCGCCGCGGGCTGTCGGCAGGGGGCTCTCGCGGAGCAGGCCTTGGCTGCGGAGCGCCCGCAGCGTCGGCCCCGCGGTGGGGAGGACGTCGAGCAGCCCGGCGGGATCGAGGGGGGCGCCGGCGAGGGCGAAGGTGCGGAGGAGATCCAGCGCCAGGGTGCCGTGGCGCGCCTCGGCCGCCGCGATCCAGCCGGCGAGGCCGCCCACCCCGAGCGAGGCGAGGGTGGACAGCAGGTGCGGGTTGCCCGCCGCGGCCGAGAGGACGCCGGGGATGAGGTCCTCCCCCACCCCGCGCTGGCGGAGCAGGAGGAGCGAGGCCTCCGGGCTGAGGGGGTGGAGGTGGAGCAGGGTCGGGCGGAGGGCCGGGAAGAGCTCCCCTGCGATGCCCTCGGAGGGGACGCCGAGCACCAGGAGGAGCGGCAGCGCGGAGGGGGGCCGCGTGAGCTCGGTGAGCAGGCTGTGGCTGTCGGCGTCCAGCCATTGGGCGTCGTCGAGGATGAGGACCACCCGCCGCGAGGAGAGGTAGCCGTGGAGGAGGCCGCGGAGCGCGGTGACCGCCCGCCCCCGGGCGCGCGCAGGGTCGAGAGCGCGGCTGGGGCGCGGCTCATCGCCGAGGGCGCCTTGGAGGACCGGGAAGAGCTGCGTGAGGGCGCGGGCGTCGTCGGGAGCGAGGGCTTCGGGGTGCAGGGCTTCGGAGTGGAGGTCGCCGGCGCGGAGGGCGCCAGCGAGGCGGTCGATGAGGCGGTCGAGGGCCTGGAAGGGGATCGACTCGGTGGGGTCGCAGGGGATGACGAGGCAGAGGCGATCCGCTCGGTGCGCCGTCCGCGCCCAGGCGCTGAGCAGGCCGGTCTTGCCGGAGCCCGGGGCCCCCACGAGGCCGAGGAGGGCCGGCTCCTGCGCCGACCAGGCCGCGAGGGCCCCGTCGAGGGCGGAGAGGAGGGGCTCGGCGCCGAGGAGCTCGATTGGGTGGGCCACCTCGCCGGTGGGCGGCGCCCCGAGCCAGGCGTCGAGCGCCAGGCTCAGCTCGGCGAGGCTGCAGCGGTCCCGCGCCTCGAACGCCCGAGCGCGTCGGAGGCAGTCGGACAGGCGGGCGGGGAGGTCGGCCGCCTCGGGCTCGCCGAGGGCCTGCCAGAGCTGGCCGAGGGCGTAGACGTCCACGGCGGGGGAGAGCGCGCCGCCTGCCGCCTGCTCCGGGGCCTGCCAGCGGGGCGTGCCGGCGGCGGGGGAGAGGGCGCGTGGATCGACCCCGCTCCGGTCGACGAAGCCCACCACGAGGCCGGGATCGATGAGCACGGCCCGCCGGTCCTCCGTGAGGCGAATGTTCGCCGGCTTCACGTCGCGGTGGACCCGCCCGGCGGCGTGGAGGGCTTGGAGCGCCCCGCAGAGCTGCTGGAGCACGCCGCCCAGGCGACGGGCGCGGTCGGGGCTGTCGAGGTGCTCGATGAGGGGCTCGCCCTCGAGCAGCTCCATCGTGTACCAGGCGGCCTCTCCGTCGATGAAGAGCTCGTAGAGGCGCACGAGGCCGGGGTGGCGGATGCCCTCGAGCGCGCGGAACTCCCGCTTGAGCGCCGGGTGGGCCTCTGCGCCGCCGGTGTGCAGGACCTTGAGGGCGAGGAGCTCGCCCGTGTCCTGGTCGAAGGCACGAAAGACAGCGCCTTGCCCCCCGCTGCCGAGGGGAGACAGCAGGAGGAAGCGCCCGCCCAGCGAGGCGCCAGGGCTGGCCGCCGGGGAAGGGGCTGGGGCTGGGGCTGGGGTGCGGGCGGGCGCGGCCTGCGCGGGGTCCATCGGGGGGGCGAGCTCTGGGGAGGGAGGACGGGGGGCGCGGGCGGTTGTGCCGCACGGCCCGCGCATCTTACGCCGCGGGCTCGCGATCCCCGGAGAGCGCGATGCAGATCCTGTCGGGCGCGCCTGCGTCTGCGCGACGCGATACCCCGAGGGCCCCGTGGACTCACCACGGTCGCCGGAGGCCCGATGGACCTCTCCCCGCCGTCCCCCGACCCCGTCCCCTGGCCGCCCTCCCGGGCGAGCTTCGGCAGGCGCCTCGCGCCCCGTGAACCGCTCGGCGCCAGGGGCTGACGGTGCAATTCGGCCGCGGCGACGTCGCCTTCGACCCGCGCCTGCCCCCATGGGAGCCGCTGCGGCCCGGGCCGCCCGGCCCGCTCCGGGTGCGCGTCGGCGCTTCGACCTGGACCCAGGGCTTCGACGCCTACCCCTCCGGCCCGCGCCGCCTCGCCGCCTGGTCCGAGCGTTACGGCGCCATCGAGCTCAACTCGACCTTTCACGCCCTGCCGGCGCTGCCGCTCGCGCGCCGCTGGGCCGGGGACACCCCGCCGGCCTTCCGCTTCTGCGCGAAGGTGCCGCGCTCCGTCTCGCACGGCGGGGCCGACTGGGCGGCCGAGGTGGCGGGCTTCCGCGCGGTGGTCGAGGCGCTCGGCGACCGCGCCGGCCCTTGGTTCTTCCAGGCCCCGCCCGAGGCCGGCCCCCTCGACCAGGCCGAGCTCCGACGCCGCCTCGGGGCCCTCGTCGCCGGGGGCGGACCGCCCGGCGCGCTCGAGCTCCGACACCCCGACTTCTTCACGGGCGGGCGCCTCCAGTCGGCCGCCGCGGCCTGGATGGCCGACCTCGGCCTGTCGGCGGTCGTCACCGACACCCCCGCCCGCCGCGACGTCGTGCACGGCACGCTGCCCACCGACCGCCTCATCCTGCGGCTCCTGGTCGAGCTCCATCACCCCTCCACCCCCGCGCGCTTCGCCGCCTGGGGGGAGGCGCTCCGGGCGGCCGAGGCCCAGGGCCTCCGTGAGGCGCACATCTTCGTCCACCAGCCCGACAACCGCGACTTGCCGGCCCTCATCGAGGGGCTGGAGGCGGCGGTTGGCGGCCTCCTCCTTCGACCGGCGCCGATGCGGCAGGCCTCCCTCTTCCCGCCGGCCCGGCCCCATCCCTAAGGTGCCTCGGGGCGCCCCTCGCGCGTGCGGTTGTGCCGCACGGCCCGCGCATGGTAAGCCGCGGGCTCCCGATCTCCCGAGAGCGCGATGCAGATCCTCGACCGCCGCACCTACCAGGGCCCGAACCTCTACGCGACCTTCCGGGTCATCCGCTTCACGGTGGCCCTCGGGGCCCTCGAAGAGGCCCCCTCCGCCGAGCTCCCCGGCTTCGTGGACCGGCTGCTCGCCGCCGTCCCCTCGCTCGACGAGCACGGCTGCTCCTTCGGCGAGCCCGGCGGCTTCGTGCGCCGCTTGCGCGAAGACCGCGGCACCTGGCTCGGCCACGTGCTCGAGCACGTCGCCATCGAGCTCCAGAACCTCGCCGGCTGCAAGGTCACCTTCGGCAAGACGCGCGGCACCGGGGTCTTCGGGCAGTACCACGTGGTCTACGAGTACGAGGAGGAGCGGGTGGGCATGGACGCCGGCCTGCTGGCGCTCCGGCTCTTGCACTCCCTCGTCCCCGATGAGCTCCTGAAGGAGGACGAGCGGGAGCCCAATTTCGACTTCAAGGTCGAGATGGAGCGGCTCATCCGCGACGCCCAGAAGCGCGCCTTCGGGCCGAGCACGGGCTCCCTCGTCCGCGCCGCCGAGGCGAAGGACATCCCCTGGATTCGGCTCAACAACTACAGCCTCGTCCAGTTCGGACACGGTCGTTACCAGAAGCGCATCCAGGCGACGGTGACGAGCGAGACCCGGCACATCGCCGTCGAGATCGCCAGCGACAAGGACCTCACCAACAAGATCCTCGGCGAGGTCGGCCTGCCGGTGCCCCGCCAGGTGCAGGTGACCAGCGAAGACGAGGCGGTGCGCTCGGCCCGGCGCCTCGGCTACCCCGTCGTCTTGAAGCCGCTCGACGCCAACCATGGCCGCGGCGTGAGCATCGGGATGGAGGACGAGGCCCAGGTGCGCACGGCCTTCAAGGTGGCCCGGGAGCACAGCCGCTACGTGCTCGTCGAGACCTTCATCAAGGGCTTCGACCACCGCATGCTCGTCGTGAACGGTGAGCTCGTGGCGGTGGCCAAGCGGGTGCCCGGCCATGTGGTGGGCGACGGCAGCCGCACCGTGGCCGAGCTCGTCGAGCTCGTCAACGCCGACCCCCGCCGCGGCATCGGCCACGAGAAGATCCTCACCCGCCTCGAGCTTGACCATCAGGCCCGGCGCCTGCTCGAGGAGGGCGGCCTCACCGAGGCCTCCGTGCTTTCCGCTGGGCAGGTCTTCTACCTGCGCTCGACCGGCAACCTGTCGACCGGCGGGACGGCGATCGACGTCACCGACGTCTGCCACCCGGACAACCGCGAGATGGCCGTTCGTGCCACCGCGGCCATCGGCCTCGACGTCTGCGGCGTCGACTTCCTCACCGAGGACATCGGCAAGTCCTACAAGGACATCGGCGGCGGGATCTGCGAGGTCAACGCTGCGCCGGGCTTCCGGATGCACGTCTCGCCGAGCGAGGGCACCCCCCGCGACGTCGCCGCCGCCGTGGTCGACATGCTCTTCCCGCCCGGGACGCCGGCCCGCATCCCCATCGCGGCGATCACGGGCACCAACGGGAAGACCACCACCACGCGCATGCTCGCGCACATCCACAAGATGGCTGGCGCCATGGTGGGCATGTGCACGACCGACGGGGTCTACGTGGACGGTCGGCGGACGGTCGAGGGCGACATGACCGGCCCCGTCGCCGCGCGGATGGTGCTGCGCGACCCCACCGTCTCCGTCGCCGTCCTCGAGACGGCCCGCGGCGGCCTCCTCCGCTCGGGCATGGGCTACAAGCGGCCGAACGTGGCCTGCTGCCTCAACGTGGCCGGTGACCACCTGGGCCTCGGCGGCATCGACACCTTGGAGCAGCTCGCCGACGTCAAGCGCATCCCGATCGAGGTGGCGAGCGACTGTGTGGTGCTCAACGCCGACGACGACCTCTGTGTCCGAATGGCCTCCCACGCCACGGCGAAGCGCATCTGCTACGTGACGATGAACCCTTCCAACGTGCTCGTGCGCGAGCACATCCGCGCCGGGGGCATGGCGGTGGCCCTCGAGAACGGCGTGAACGGTCAGATGATCTCTGTCTTCGACAAGGGGGCCCACGTCCCCCTGCTCTGGACACACCTCATCCCGGCGACCGTAGAGGGGAAGGCGGCGCACAACGTCCAGAACGCGATGTTCGCCGCCGGCATGGCCTTCGCGATGAACGTCAAGCTCGACGACATCCGCCAGGGGCTCCGCACCTTCGACACCACGTACTTCCAGGCCCCTGGCCGGATGAACATCTACGATCAGCTCGGCTTCAAGGTCATCCTCGACTATGGGCACAACCCCCACGCGCTCGAGGCGATGTGCAAGCTGGTCGACAACCTCTGTGAGGGCGGGGGGCAGTCGGCCCTGCGCGGCAAGCGGGTGGTCGTGCTCGCGGTGCCCGGCGACCGCCGCGATGAGGACGCCGTCGCCGTCGTGAGCCGCGCCGCGCGCTCCTTCGACCACTTCATCCTCCGTCAGGACGACGACCGCCGCGGCCGGAGGGAGGGGGAGCTCCCCGAGCTGATGGCCCGCGAGCTGCGCGCCCTCGGCGTGAGCGACGACCGCATCACGCTCATCCCCGATGAGCAGACCGCGGTCGACCACGCGCTCAAGCTCTGCCGCGCCGGAGACCTGCTGCTCGTGTTCGGCGACAAGATCAGCCGCACCTGGAAGCAGATCATCTACTTCGGCGGGCGTACGGGCGGCCCGGAGGCGGCGCCCTCCGACGCGGCGCGCGCGGTCCCCGTGGTGGCGGAGGACCCTCAGCCCATCGACCTCTCCAGCCTCGTCGGGCAGGTCGTCCGCGACCAGCGCGGCGTGGTGCTCGTCTCCAGCAAGGTCGAAGAGGCGGATTGATGCGCATCGAAGAGCCCCGGCGGATCACCGGTCGGCACCTCCTGCTGCCCGGGACGGGCGCCGCCGCGGAGCTCTTCTTCGCCCCTGGAGACGATGAGGAGGCCCTGCTCTCGGGCATCCGCGGGCGGGCCGAGCGCCTCGCCGAGCGCCTCGGCTGGGAGGACGCCTGGCTGGTGGTGCGCCGCTGGCCCGGCGGGGCCTCGATCGCGCTCCCCGCCCCCATCGACCAGATGGAGCCCGCCGCCTCGCTGCTGGAGTGGGCGGCCACCGGGGAGCCCAGCGAGGAGGCCGTCGTGGCCGAGGCCGACCGGAAGGCCCTGCCGGCGCTGCGCCTCCTCCTCGGCCGCACCCTCGCCCGCGGGGTGCCCGCCTTCTACGACGATGACGGCTTCACCGCCGGCCTCGGCCGCCACGCCGAGACCTGGCCGGTGAGCGCCTTGCCCTCTGCCGTGGATCCCTCCACCCACGGCGGGATCCCCTTTGTCTATGTCACGGGGACGAACGGAAAGACCACCACGACGCGGCTGCTCGCCCGCATCGGCCGGGAGGCGGGGCTCGTGAGCGGCCACACCTCCTCGGACGGCGTGGTGGTGCAGGGGGAGTGGGTCGAGAAGGGCGACTGGACCGGCCCCGGCGCGGCGCGGATGCTGTTCCGGCGCCCCGAGGTGGAGCTGGCGGTCCTGGAGACGGCCCGCGGTGGGCTCCTCCGGCGGGGGCTCGTGCTCGACGGGGCTGCGGCGGCCATCGTCACCAACATCTCCGATGATCACCTGGGCGAGTGGGGCATCGACGACCTCGCAGGCATGGCCGAGGCCAAGCTCGTGGTGGCCCGGGCCGTCACGACCGGCGGTCGCCTGATCGTCGGCGCCGAGGCGGGGCCCCTCGTGGCGGCGGTGGCGCGCCTGCAGGCCGATCGCCCCGATCTGAAGGTCCGCCGCTTCAGCGCCACGGGCCCGGCCGACGCGACGGTGTCGGAGGGCTGGCTGGTGGTGCAGGGGCGGCCGCTGCTGCCGGTGCGGGAGATCCCGATCACGCTCGGCGGCGCGGCCGTCTACAACGTCCAGAACGCGCTCGCCGCCGCCCTCTGCGCGGCGGAGCTGGGGCTGCCGGACGCCGCCATCGTGGCCGCCCTGCGGGGCTTCCGCCCGAGCCCCGAAGACAGCCTCGGCCGCACCAACCTCTTCACGCTGGGCGGGGTGCAAATCCTCCTCGACTTCGCTCACAACCCGGACGGGGTGCGGCGGATCGGCGAGCTCTCCCGCGGGCTCGTGGCTACGGTCGCCCCAGGGCGTCGGCTCGTGCTCGTGGGCCTCGCCGGCGACCGCAGCGAGGGCATCCGCGAGGCCTTCGTGGACGAGGTCGTGGCCATCCCCCCTGACCTCATCGCCTTGAAGGAGCTCCCGGAGCACTGGCGCGGGCGGGCGCCGGGCGAGATGCCGGCGCTCTTACGGGCGGCCTTCGAGGCCCGCGGCTTCCCCTCGAGCGAGCTCCTCGACGTGCCCGATGAGCGGGAGGCCGCGGCGCGCCTGCTCGACCTCGCCCGCCCGGGTGACCTGGTCCTCCTCTTCGTCCACGAGCAGGTGGACGGCGTCCTCGCCCTCCTCCGCGAACGCGGGGCCTCACCCTGGCAACCCACGGTGGCGACGTGAACAGACCCTCCCCCTCCCTTCGGTGGTGGTCCCGCGCGGCGGGGCCCTGCCTCGTGGCCGCGCTCTCGGCCTGCTCGTGGGGAGCGCCAAAGACCGCCCCCACCTCCACAAAGGCGACCCCCGCGGAGGTCCAGGCGCCGGCGGCGCTGACGCTCGGCAAGGCCGAGGTGCTCTTGGAGGAGGGCGGGCTCCGCCTCGATCGGTTCACCTGGAGCGCCGACACGAGCAGCGGCCTCGTCTGGCGCGTGCGACTCCCTCGGGGGGCGGTGCTCTACGTGGTGCCCTCCGACGCTGTGCAGCCCTTGGGGGCCCTGGTCTCGGCCAGCACCGCCGCCCTCCCCGCGCCCTGGGCGGCGATCAACGGGGGCTTCTACGAGCAGGGTCCGATGGGCCTCGTGGTGAGCGAAGGTAAGGTCAACCACCCGGCCGACCCCCGCGGCGGCTCGGGGATCTTGATCGCCCAGCCCGGCCCCGCCTCGATCATCCACCGGGACGCCTGGACAGAGGGGCCGGTCGAGGCCCTCCAGTCGGTCGACCGCATCGTGGACGGTCGGAAGAACCTCGTCAGCCCCGCGCCCGGGGCCCACCGCGACGCCCGATCGGCGGTCGCGCTCTCCGAGAAGTATGTCTGGCTCGTGGTCGCCGCCGCGTCGAGCAGCGTCCGGGAGACGCCCGACGGCGTGGCGCTCGAGCACAGCGCCGGCCGGGGCCTCACGCTGCACGAGCTCGGGACCCTCCTCGTGAGCACGACCGCCGCCGATACGGCCCTCAACCTCGACGGCGCCGTCTCTTCGCAGATGATGGTGGTCACGAGCGCGCGGCGCTGGAGCATCGAGGGCGAGAAGGGCACGATCAACGCGCTGGTCGCCAGGAGCCCGGCGGCCCCCTGAGAGGGCCGCTGCGGTGGCCGCTGAGGGGCACCACGGGGACCGCGCAGCGGCCTCCGATCAGCGGCCGAAGGCCGCCATCAGGATCTGCACAGACATGCCGATCAAGCAGAGCTGGCCGATGAAGAAGCTGATCGTGCGGAAGGGCTGGAGCTCGTTCAGGTAGCAGATGGCGTGGGCGACGCGGGAGGCGAAGTAGAGCCCGAAGTAGGCCCAGCCCGCGGTGGTCGAGCCCCCGGCGAGGGTGAAGATCGTCGCCAGCGCGAGGAAGCCCGGGATGTTCTCGATGGCGTTGAGGTGGGCGCGCTTGCAGCGCAGCGTGCTCGGCGCTTCGGCGACCTCGACGTGGGAGCCGGGGTTGACGCCCACGTCCTCCGGGTTGACCACCACCTTGGCCAGCCGCCGGTAGTTGGCCGTCAGTCCTCCGAGGAGGAACATGAACAGGACCAGCAGCACGGAGAAGAGGCAGAGCGGCTGAAAGGCGGGGAGGGCGCTCAACGGTGACATCGGGGCTCCAGCGGTGATCGGTGAGGATGGTCGTTCATCCTACACCTCTCGACGGCGAGAGATCAGGCCCCGCCGGTGGAGCCGAAGCCGCCCGCGCCGCGGACGGTCTCATCCAGGGCGGTGACCTCGACCACCTCCGCCCGCGACACCGGCGCCACGACGAGCTGGGCGATGCGGGCCCCCCGCTCGACGGTGTAGGGCTCGGCGCCGAGGTTCACGAGCAGCACCTGGAGCTCCCCGCGGTAGTCGGCGTCGAGGGTGCCCGGCGCGTTGAGCACCGTCACCCCGTGCTTGAGCGCGAGGCCCGAGCGGGGGCGCACCTGCCCCTCGTGGCCCTCGGGGATGGCGAGGGCGAAGCCGGTCGGCACGAGGGCCCGGGCGCCGGGGAGCAGCCTCAGCGGCGCATCGACGGCGGCGCAGAGGTCGAGGCCGGCGGATCCGGCGGTGGCGTAGGCCGGAACGGAGAGACCCCCTCCGTGGGGCAGCCGCGAGAGCTGCACACGGAGGGGGGCCCGGGTCATCGGTGTTGGCGCAGGCTCAGACTTCTTCGCCCGAGGAGGCGGCGATGGCCTCCTTGCGGGAGAGGCGGATCTTGCCGGCCTTGTCGATGTCGATCACGCGCACCAGCACCTCGTCGCCCTCGCGGATGACGTCGGTGGTCTTGCTCACGCGCTCGTGGGAGAGGTGGCTGATGTGGACGAGGCCCTCGGTGCCGGGGAAGATCTCGACGAAGGCGCCGAAGTCCACGGTCCGCTTGACCACGCCCAGGTACAGCTTGCCGATCTCGGCCTCCTGGGTGAGCTCGCGGATGAGGCCGATGGCGCGGGCGGCCGCCTCTTGATCGGTGCTGGCGATCTGCACGGCGCCGCTGTCGTCGACCGTGAGGCGGGTGCCGGTCCGCTCCTGGATGGAGCGGATGGTCTTGCCTCCCGGGCCGATGATGTCGCGGATCTTCTCGGTCGAGATGTGGATCGTGGTGATCCGGGGCGCGAAGGCGCTGAGCTCCTTGCGGGGCGCAGAGATCGCGGTGGCCATCTCGTCGAGGATGTAGAGCCGGCCTTCCTTGGCCTGCATCATCGCGCGCAGCATCACCTCGCGGGGGACGCTGTCGATCTTGGTGTCCATCTGGAAGGCGGTGATGCCGTCCTTCGTGCCGGTCACCTTGAAGTCCATGTCACCGAGGTGGTCTTCGTCGCCGAGGATGTCGGAGAGGACCACGTAGGTGCTGCCGTCCTTGATGAGGCCCATGGCGATGCCGGCCACGGGCTTCTTGAGCGGCACGCCAGCGTCCATGAGGGCGAGGGTGCTGCCGCAGACGGAGGCCATCGAGGAGGAGCCGTTCGACTCGAGCACGTCCGACACACAGCGGAGGACGTAGGGGAACTCCTTGTGGTTGGGGAGCACCGCCTCGAGGGCGCGGTGGGCGAGGGCGCCGTGGCCCACCTCCCGCCGCTTCGGGCCGCCGAGGCGCTTGGCCTCGCCGGTGGAGAAGGGGGGGAAGTTGTACTGCAACATCCAGCGGCGGATGGGCTCGGTGGAGCCGCAGAAGTCGATGCGCTGGGCGTCGTCTTCGATGCCGAGGGTGGCGGTGACGAAGGCCTGGGTCTCGCCGCGGGTGAAGAGGGCCGAGCCGTGGGCGCGGGGGGCGACGCCCACCTCGCTCAGGATGGCGCGGATCTCGTCGGTGGCGCGGCCGTCGATGCGGCGGCCCTCGGCGACGACCTGGGCGCGCATCGTCTTGCCGACGAGCTTGTCCCAGGCGTTGGTGGCCTCACCCTTGAGGCGGGCGGCCTCAGCGGCGTCCTCGACGCCGGCGGAGACGGCGGCGATGGTGGCCTGGCGGGCGGCGCGGATGGCGTCGCGGCGCTCGTGCTTGCCGGGGACGGCCATGGCGGCGACGAGGTCAGCCTTGCCGACCGCGGCGACCTTCTCGACCACGGCGGGGTCGATCGAGGGGGCCGGGGCGATGGCGCGCTTGGGCTGGCCGGCCTTGCCGTGCAGCTCCTCGATCGCGGCGATGATCTTCTTCACGGCGGCGTGCGCCATGTCCATCGCGTCGATGGTGGTGGTCTCATCGACCTCCTTGGCCCCGCCCTCGACCATGCACACCGCGTCGGCGGTGCCGCCGATGACGAGGGTGAGGTCGGCCTGGTCCATCTGGGCCCGGCTGGGGTTGAGGAGGAGCTGCCCATCGACGCGCACGATGCGGACGCCGGCGATCGGGCGCACCATCGGCACGTCGGAGAGGTAGGCGGCCGCGGAGGCGCCGACCATCGCGAGCACGTCGGTGTCGGAGGCGGGGTCGAAGGAGAGCACCGTGGCGATGATCTGGGTCTCGCAGCGGTAGTGCTTGGGGAACTGGGGCCGGATGGGCCGGTCGATCAGGCGGCTGATCAGGGTCTCGCGCTCGTTGCCGCGGCCCTCGCGCTTGAGGAAGCCGCCGGGGATGCGCCCGTAAGCGCCCGTGCGGTCCATGTACTCGACGGTGAGCGGGAGGAAGTCGAAGGGCTGCTCTTTGTTGTCACCGACGACGGTGACGAGCACGGCGCTGTCGTTCTGGCGCACGACGACGGAGCCGCCGGCCTGCTTGGCGAGCTTGCCCGTCTCGATGGTGAGCGGACGACCGCCGATCTCGACGGAAACGGTATGAATGGGCATATACACTCCAATTTGGAGCGGGCCGCTCTCCCGTCCGTCCATGGCTCGGGGGCGCCCGCAGGGGACACGTCGCGGCCCCTCGTCATCAGCTGATGAGGGTCGCAGGGGGAGCGCAGGCATGGACGCGCGCCCACGGACGGGATGCCCCGGTGTTCCCGAAGACCTGGGACGACGGACCCCACGGCGGGGTCCGGCGACAAAGACCTGCGGAAGACCACGACACCCTGGGAGAGGGCTCGGCCTGCGCGAGTAGTTCAACGGTGCTGGAAAGAACGCTGGCGACCAGAACGCCGAAGGGCGGTGAGTCTCCCCACCGCCCTCGTTTTCGTCAGTGACGCAGCTTCAGGGCCGCGAGGATCGCCTGGTAGCGCTCCGTGGACGAATTCTTCAGGTACTTGAGCATCCGGCGGCGCTGGCCGACGAGCTGGAGGAGGCCGCGCCGGGAGGCGTGGTCCTTCGGGTGCTTCTTGAAGTGGTCGGTGAGGTAGGTGATGCGCTCGGTGACGAGGGCGATCTGGACCTCGGGAGAGCCGGTGTCGTCGTCGTGCTTGCGGAAGGTCTCGACGATCTCGGTCTTCCGCTCGGGGGTCGTGGCCATGGTCTGCTCCAGTACGCCGGCACCCGCAGCCAGACGACGGGGGTGACCTTCACCCTGGCGCTGCGGATGGCCATCCTTCGCGCCCGTCGTCCGCCACCTGGGCCGGACAAGCGCGGCCATATGCCTCGTCAGGACGCGCTTGTCAAGGATCGGCCACCGCCCGGGCCCGTTCGGCGACGGCGCGGACCCAAGTCGGGTGGCTGTTCACGCAGGGGATGAGGCGGAGCTCGCCGCCCAAGGCCGCGTACTGATCCCGCGCCGCCATCCCGATCTCTTCGAGGGTCTCCAGGCAGTCGGCGACGAAGCTCGGGCAGAGCACGGCGAGCCGCTTGTGGCCGGCCGCGTAGAGCTCGGGCAGCCGCTCGTCGGTGTAGGGGCGGATCCAGGGGATGCGCCCGAGCCGCGACTGGAAGCTCATCGAGACCTGCTCGGGGCGGAGGCCGAGGGCCGCCGTCAGGGCCCGGGTGGTGGCGGTGGCCTGCGCCTTGTAACAACGGCTGTTGATGGGGCCGATCTGCGCGCAGCAGTCGTCCTTCACGAGGCAGTGGCCCCCGCCGCCCACCTGGGTGGCCTGCACCTGACGCTCGGGGAGGCCGTGGTAGCTCATCAGCACATGGTCGGGCTGGAAGGCGGCGAGCTCGGGGCGGGCGATCTCGGCCACGGCGCCGATGAAGCCCGGGTGGTCGTAGAACTCGGGCACCACGGAGAGGTTCGGCACCGCCGGGCGGGCGGCGGCGGCCTGGAAGAGGTGCTCGAGGGTGGAGCCCGTGCTGCTGCTCGCATACTGCGGGTAGAGTGGCATCACGATGATGCGGGTGCAGCCTTGCTCTTCGAGGCTCCGCATCGCCGCCTCGAGGGGCGGGCGGCCGTAGCGCATCCCGAGGGCGACCCGCCAGCCCTGGCCGAGCTCGGCCGAGACCGCGTCCCGCAGATCTTCGCTGTGGCGCAGCAGGGGCGAGCCGCGCACAGGGTCCCACACCTTCTGGTAGGCCCGCGCGCTCCGGGCCGGCCGAAAGGGCAGGATGGCGCCGTAGAGCAGGAGGTACCGGGGGATGGCGGGGATGTCGAGCACCCGGCCGTCTGCCAGGAACTCGGCGAGGTATCGGCGCACGCTGGCGGTGTCGGGGCCGTCAGGGGTGCCGAGGTTGACGAGCAGGAGTCCGTTCATGGGCGCCGCTTAGCGGGTCCCGGGGCCCTGTCGAGGTCCGGGTGGCCGCTGGGCCGCGCGGTGCCTGCTCATGCGGCGCCGCTGGTTAGGCGGGGTGGGAGCATCGGGAGACCGCCTATGCCCCCCCAACCTTTTGTCCCCGGCGCGGAGGCGGTGCAGGGCCGCGCCGCCCCGGGCCGCCATGGTGTCCATCTCGCCCGGGCCCGGGCCCGGGCCGCCCCGCTGCTCTGGGGCGTCTGCAGCCCTGCGGAGGCGGCCCCGTCCGAGGAGGCCTGGGCTCGCCTCGGCCAGACCCTCCTCCACGGCGACCCCCTCGCCGACGCGGCGGTGAGCTGGATGGAGGCGGTCGGGGCGCCGCGGGCCTGGGGGATGTTCGAGCAGGGCGTCCGGGCCGGCAGCGCCAGCCTGGGCGCCGACTCGCCGCTTCGGCGACTGTTGGCCGTGGCCGAGCGGCCGCCGCCCTGGGTCGATCGCGCCGCGATGGCCCGCGCCGCTCAGGTCACCGCGCGCGCGGGCGCGGCCGGCAGCTATGCCCTGCGTGACCTCGGGCTGATGGCCGGCTACCGGGCGAGCGCGATCAACCAGACCTTGATCCGCACCGGCGCGCTCGAGGGCTCGGCGGCGCGACGCCTGAGCCGCACGACCGCTTGGTGGCTGGCCTGCACTGAGCCGGGCGGCCTCGAGCGCGGGTCCCCCGGCTACGTCGCGACCCTGCGGGTGCGGCTCATCCACGCCCTCGTGCGGCGCCAGGTGGGGAGTGACCCGGACTGGGACGCGGCCTACCTCGGCACACCGGTCAACCAGCTCGACATGCAGGCCACCTACCTCGCCTTTTCCGTGCTCTTCTTGATGGGGCAGCGCTGGCTCGGCGTGCCGGTGGGCGCCGCCGAGGCCGCCGACGTCATGGCGCTCTGGCGCACCATCGGCTGGCTGATGGGCGTCGATGAGGCCCTGCTCGTCGACAGTGAGCGGGACGGGCGCGTGGCGCTGTACCACAACCTGCTGAGCCAGCCGCTGGCCGATCCGAGCTCCCAGCAGCTTGGCCGCGCGCTGTCCACCGAGCCCCTGCAGCGGCGCTACGCTTCCCTCCCGGGGCTGCGACGGCGGTGGAACCACCAGCTCCATCTGAGCGTGGTCCGGCTGTTCGTGGGGGCAGAGGGCATGCGGGAGCTCGGGCTCCCCGGCGGCGTGCTTCCCTGGTACCCGATCGTGACGGCGCCGCCGCGTCACATCACCCACCAGGTGGCACGCCACGTCCCCGGCGGGGAGGCCTGGTTGGCCCGGACCGGCAGGGCGGCGCAGCGCGGGATCTACGCGTCGATGGAGCCGGGCGGCGAGCACGCGCCTCCCGGGCGGGCGCCGTCGGGCTGAGCGGTACGCCTCGGCCGCCTCGGCGCAGGCCGGAGCGTGCCCGAAGTTTGAGGGCGGGATGACGCGCTCGGTCCCTCCCCCATCCCCACCCTCTGCCGCCCGATCCCGCCGTGCTCGCCGCGGGCCTCGCCGGTGAGCGGCACGTCGTCCAGCCCGGGGGCGCGGATTTTCGTGTGAACGCCGTTGACGCGAACATCATTTCGTGTAACTATAATAAACATGAAAACGCGCCCCTACGTCCAGAACCGCCGCGCCGTGGCGGCCGCCAACACGGCCGCTCGGATCATCGAGGCGACAGCCTACTTGTTCCTGGAGAACGGGGACGCTCCGACCCTCGAGGCTGTCGCCCAGCGGGCCGAGGTCGCCGTACAGACGGTCTTGCGCCGCTTCGGATCGAAGGAGGGGTTGCTGTCGGCCGCCTTCGACGACTACCGGAAGCGCATCGTGGACCAGCGGGCGCACGCCCCGGTCGGCGACATCGTCGCTGCGGTGGCCAATCTCGGCGAACATTACGCCGAGGCGGCCGACGTCGCCCTGCGCCTGCTCGCGATCGAGGGGACGAGCGCCGCGGGGGCCGCGGCGGCGCACGAGGGGCGCGCCGTCCACCGGGCGTGGGTGGAGCGCGTGTTCGCCCCGTTCCTGGAGACGCTGGACCCGCCCGAGCGGGAGCGGCGCATCGTGCAGGCCGTCGTCGTCACCGACGTGTACGTCTGGAAGCTCCTCCACCGCGACCTCGGCCTCCCTCGCGCAGACGCCGAGGCCACGATCGCCGACATGCTCCGGCGACTCCTGGTCTCTCCCTAGGCCCCGCGAAGCCCGTCCCTACCCCTCTCGCCGACCGGAGCACACGATGTCCACCGTCCTCGTCTACACGTCCCCCGCCCGCGGCCACCTCTACCCCCTGGTGCCCACGCTGCTCGAGCTGGCGGCGCGCGGTCACCGCGTGCACGTGCGCACCCTCGCCGGGGAGGTCGCCGAGCTGGAGCGCATGGGGCTGGGGGCGTCGCCGATGGCGCCGGCCGTCGAGGGTGTCGCGCTGGACGACTGGAAGGCGAGGACCCCGCTCCAGGCGGTGGGCCTGGCCTTCACCGCGTGGCTGGCGCGCGCGGCGCACGAGGTCCCCGACCTGCGGGCGGCGATCCAAGCGGTCCAGCCCGACGTCCTGTATGTGGACGTCAACGCCTGGGGAGCCTTGGCCGCCGCCGAGGCCTCCGGGCTGCCGTTCGCGGTGTTCTCCCCCTATTTCCTGAACGTTCGGGCTGAGGGCCGGCCTCCGTTCGGGCTGGGATTGGCGCCCGCGCGGGGGTTCTTCGGCCGCGTCCGGGACGCCCTCGTGCGGGCGGCGGGTGCTTGGGCGACGCGGCGGTACCTGGATCGGCTCAACACCCTGCGGGCTGGCCTCGGGCTCCCGGCGCTGGCGAGCCTCGACCGCCTCACCTCTCGGGCGAACCGGGTGATCGCCTACACCGCGGAGCCCTTCGAGTACGCACACGGCGGGTGGCCGGAGAACGTGCGGCTCGTCGGGCCGGGCATCTGGGAGCCGCCCGGCGCCGCCGTGGGCGAGGGGGGGGCCGCCGCGGAGCCCGCCGCGCACCCCCGCCCCCTGGTGCTCGTCACCTGCTCGACCGAGTTCCAGGACGACGGCGCGCTGATCGAGGCGGCGCTCGCCGCGCTCGAAGGCGAGGACGTGGACGTCGTCGCGACGACGGCGGCGCTCGACCCCGCCTCCTTCCGCGCGCCCGCCAACGCGACGGTGCTCCGGTACATGCCGCACGGCCCGCTCCTGCGTCGCGCCTCGGCGGTCATCTGTCACGGGGGGATGGGGATCACCCAGAAGGCGCTGGCGGCTGGCGTGCCGGTGTGTGTGGTGCCCTGGGGGCGCGATCAGCTGGACGTAGGGAGACACGTCGAGCTGGCCGGAGCGGGCGTCGCGGTGCCGCGGGGCCGGCTCGGGGTCGAGGCGCTGCGCGCGGCCGTGCGGCGCACGCGGTCGATGCGCCCGGGCGCGGAGCGGGTGGCGAGGGCGTTCGCCGCGTCCGGCGGGGCACCGGCGGCCGCCACCGCGCTCGAGGACCTCCTCCCACAGGCTCGCGCATGACCGGCGCCCTGCTCTCCTCCCTCCTCTTCCTGGGTTGCGGGGCGGAGCGCCCCGTCGCGGACACCGTCGCCGACACCGACACCGTCGCGGACGCAACGCCGATCGACGTCCCCGAGGACAACGTGGCCAACGCCCTCTCGGATTGCCTGGGCCACTACCGCGCCCCGGAGGAGTACCCGAACCAGCTTGGGAGCGGCGACGAGCTCCAGCGGTACACCCTGCGCGACCCCGAGGCGGTGTGCAACGACGGCACGCGCGCCGTGATGTACGTCCGCGGCTTCACCGACCCGGCGTTGGCGGACACCTGGTCGATCCACCTCCAGGGGGGCGGGGGCTGTGGCAGCTACGCCTCCTGTGCCATCCGCTGGTGCGGGTTGGACTACTACGACTCCTCGAAGATGTCGGCGCAGAACCTCCCGCTGAACATCGCGGGCTTCGGGATCTACGACGAGGACCCGCGCAACCTCCTCGGCGGCGCCAACCAGGTGTTCTTCTACTACTGCTCGTCCGATGCGTGGCGTGGCGAGGGCAGCGCGGCGTACGATCCGGACGGACTCGAGATCCCCGCCGAGCTGCCGGTGGAGCTCCCCGTCGAGCTCCCCGACTACACCCTCTTCCGGCGGGGCCACACCATCCTCGCGTCCGGGCTCGACGAGCTCGCTGACGGGCTGGTCGCGGACGACGGCGAGGTGCTGCCCGCGCTCGACAAAGCCGGCCTGGTGGTGTTCAACGGCACGTCCGGCGGCTCCGCTGGCGCCAGGGCGAACGCCGACTACGTGCGGGACAGGCTCGCAACGACGGGCACGGAGGTGGTGGCCATCTTCGACGCCGCGCACATCCCCCTGTCGGAGCGCTTGCCGGAGCCGTACGCCTCGGCGCTCGACGCCTACAAGGCCGCGGGCTGGGACCAGTCCCAGCAGACGGACGACACCCGGCCGTTCATGGACAAGACGTGCTGGGACCACCTCGGCGGGACGGCGGACGAGGAGCGCTGCTACGACTCCGACTACGTCATGATGAACCACATCACGACGCCGTTCTTCGTGCGCCAGGACCTTCGGGACGTCGGGGGCGCGGCGGAGACGATCGGCCTCCCCGAGGACGACTTCGAGGAGGCGACGATGGGCCTGCTCGACTCGCTCGCGACCCTCCGTACCACGGCCGTCGAAGGCGGGGACATCGTGGTTGTGCCGGGGGCGTACGGGCCCAACTGCGCCCAACACGTGGCGCTCGAGTCGACGAGCTGGTGGGCCGTCGGCAGCGTCCGAGATGCGTCCGGCACCGCGTGGACCTTCCAACAAGCTGTCCTCGCCTGGTACGAGGGCCGCGCGGTCGCGATCGTGGACGAGCCGAACGTGGGCTCGAAGAGCGGCCCCAACTCCGAGTGCCCGAGCGTCGAGGAGGCGCACTGAACGCCGCCGGCCGCCGAGGCGGCCAACCGCCTGCCCCGGCTACTCCGTGGCCGCCTCTGCGTCGGGGGGCTCGTTGCCCTGCCACTCGTAGTAGCGCGCCTCGACGCGGGCCCCCGGGGGAGGGACGGCGTACCCGTCAAAGATCACCGCGTTCAAGCCCGGATCGTACCGCCAGCCGTGGCGGGCCCGCGGGTGGATGAGGGCGGTGTCGGCGTAGACCTCCATGGAGTCCACGTCGGGCACGGCGGTGAGGGCGAAGGTGGTCTGGAGACCCAGCACCTGCGTGGCGAGGCGCTCGAGCATGGCGTCGTAGTCAGCCGCGCAGATGGAGTCGCGCAGTCCGTCGGTGGCGAGCTGGGCCTCGACGTAGGCGGCGCCAGGGTCTGCCGCGGCGGAGTAGGAGGCGCAGCCCTCGGGCAGGTCGCCCACGATCGCGTTGACCACGATGCTGGCGCTCGGGCGGCGGTCGTGGAGGGCGGCGACGAAGTCCTCGGGGCTCATGCCAGACTGGTCGTCCTCGTCGCTGAAGAAGACCACCTCGAGGTCAGCCTCGGGGCGGCCGAACTCGCCGCTGTCCAGGGCGGCGAGCGCGGCGGTGAAGCCCTGCTCCTCGCGGTCGCCCTCGGCCTCGTTCTCGACCGCCTCGGCGAAGGCCTGGGTGAGGCCGGCGGTCTCCTGGCTGAGCAGGGGGCCCATCAGCGCGCCGGCCCCCTCGCTCGTGTTGGTGGTGGTGACCCCAAGCTGGAAGTCGACCGCCACGTTGGAGAGGAAGCTCGTGAAGGCGGCGGCGTGGAGGGCGAGCTGGGCCTGCTCTTCGAACATCGACTGGGAGTCGTCCACCACCCAGAGCACGTCCACGCCGCCTTCCTGGGAGGGCTGGGGCCAGGTGTCGCTTGTCTTCCGGCGGTCGACGTCGTAGTCGATGCAGCCCACCAGAGTAAGGCCGCCGAGGGCGCACAGCAGGCCGCGGGGGCGGCGGGAGGCGGGGCGCGGGGCGGAGGCGAGGGTGGGGCGGTGCATGGGCGGTGAGCCTACCACGCGGCTCAGCCGAGGCGGCTGCGCAGCCAGCGCGAGAGCCGGCCGATGTGGTGATAGAAGGGCGTGGGGCTGCCCTCGTGCTTGGGCTCGTGGGGGCCCGTCTGATAGGGCACGTACATGGAGCGGCGGAGGCTGGCCATCCCTGTCTTGTTGGACAGGCCGACCCGGTGCCAGAGGCGGCCGTCGTGGACGGTGAGGTCACCGGGCTCTGTCTCGACGGTGATCTCGGCGGGGTCTGCCCGATGATAGAAGAAATAGGGCTTGGACAGGGCCATCGCCCAGAAGCCCTGGCGGTGGGTGCCGGGGATGAGGCGCAGACCGCCGTCGGCCGCGGACACACGGTCAAAGTGCAGGCCGACGTTGAACATCTGCTGCGGCATGCGGCCGTAGAAGAGGTCCCGCAGGCCGTCGGTGTGCCAGCCGAGCTTGTGATAGACGCTGCCCGGCGCGTGAACGTACCGATTGACCACGACGCCGTCCTTCTCGTCGTGCCCCACCCGCGCCTGCTCGCCCACCATGCGGCGGATGGGCTCGAAGCGGGGGTCGAGCACGAAGCGCTTGAAGATGTCGGAGAACATGCTCGTGAAGGTGAAGCGGTGGATGAAGGGCCGGCCGGCGATCCGCCCGATGAAGAGCGGGATCCCGTTCACCCAGCGGCGCCCGGCCTGGGTCCACTCGGCCTCGATGCGGTCGAGCTCGCCGATGAGGGCGTCGAGCTCGGCGCGGGAGGCCACGCCGGAGAAGTGCAGGTAGCCGTGCTGGTCAAAGAAGGCGCGCTGCTCGGGGGTGATCTCCGGCCCGAGCTGGAAGCGCGTGCCGAGGGGCGGGACGGGGACGGTGGTGCTCATCGGCAGAGGGTAGTCCCTCGGGCGCCGCGCTTCCACCTGATCTCGCGCAGGGCCCTGGGAGCCGGCGTCCCGCCGAGAGGGGCCACGTGGCACCGGGCCTCGACCAGGGGTATGCCCTGAGGGCTCTACGGGGCCCTCATGAACCGCGCCCGCCGCCGCCTCTTCTATGACGCCCAGCACGCGCTCTGGGAGCGGAGCCCGGCCCACCAGCCCCTGCGTCCGGTGCGCCTCCCCGCCGATGAGGGCGTGCACGCCTTCCCGCTCGAGTGGTGGTACCTGATCGGCCAGGTCGACACGGTGGACGCCGGGCCGCCGGTGCGCTTCGGCTTCGAGCTCACGGTGGCCCGCCTCGGCAACCCGCTGACCGGCGGCTCGGCCGGCTGGTCGAGCGTCTTCGCCCTCCTCGACGGGGGAACCGAGCGATACACGGCGGTGGAGCGGAAGGTCTTCCCGCCGGCGAGCCCGGTGGTGGCCTCGAGCGGCGGCTTCTCTTTTCGCGTGCGCCCCGGGCTCGGGGGCGGCGGCGACTGGCTGCTGCGCGGGGCGGGCGGCGCCTTTCAGGTGCGGGCGGCGGCGGAGGGGCGCGGCATCGACCTCGACCTCCAGGCCACCCGCCCCGCCGTAAAATTCGGCCAGGACGGCGTAATGGACTACGCCCACCGCGAAGAGATGGCCTGGTACTCCTGGACCCGCCTCGACACCGAGGGGACTGTTCAGGTAGACGGTGTGCCCCGGCGGGTGCGCGGCCGCGGCTGGCTCGACCACCAGTGGGGGGCCCCGCGCCTCGAGCGGTACCGCTGGAAGGTGCTGCCGATGTGGCTCTCCGACGGCACCGACCTCCTCTGTTACCGCTTCAGCGACGACGCCGGGCGCCCCCTTCAGCAGTACGCGGCGCGGGTCTTCGCGGACGGCCGACACCGCGACGACGCCGCCGAGGTCCACATCATCGACGTGGATCCGCCGTGGGTCGCCGGCCCGGGCCTCGTCTATCACCCACGCTCGCGGGTCCGGATCCCCGACTGGGGGCTCGATCTGCGCGTGGAGCCGCTCGTGCTCGACCAACGGAAGGACACCGACGCCCTCGTTCAGAGCTTCCCCGTCTGGTGGGAGGGCTCCTGCGACGTGCATGGCACGGTCGTGGGCGCGAGAGGAGAGGAGGCCGCGATCACGGGCCGGGCCTTCACGGAGATCGCGGGAGTCGAATAGGGGGCGGCATGCGCACCACCCTCCGCCCGTCCCTCGCCGGCCCTGGCTCCGCTCCGGGCCGCGCCCTCGCTCCCGCCCTCGTGCTGCTCCTCCCGCTGGCCCTCGGCGGCTGCGGCGGCGGCGAGGCGCCCTCGAACCCGCAGTCCACGGCGGTCGGGGCCGAGGGCGCAGACGGCGGCGACGGCGCAGACGGGGCCGACGGCGGCGACACCGGCGTCGAGCGGCTGCACATCGACAGCGCCCCCGGCTGTGACGCCCTGGCGCCGGTCCACTGCCTCCTGCCCTGGCCGTCGGACCGCCAGCTCCAGGCCGACGCCACCACCGAGACAGGCTGGCGCCTCGCGTACGACGCCGACACCGTGCCCTCCCCCGAGGGCTCGGCCCCCTTTGACCTCGAGCCGTACGCGCGCCTCGACGGCTTCAGCCCGGCCTCCCAGATCCTCACCGCATTCAGCCGCCCGCCCGACCTCTCGGGGATCGCAGGCCACGCCACGATCGAGCGCTCCCTCGAAGACGACGCCGCGGTGGTGCTGCTCGACCTCACCACCGGGGAGCGCCTGCCGCACTGGCTCGAGCTCGACGTCGACGCGGCGTCGGAGGACGAGACCATGGTCTACCTCCGCATCGTGCGGCGCCTCGAGCCGAACCACCGCTACGCCGTGGCCTTCCGCGGCCTGACTGACCTCGACGGCGCCGCGATCGAGGCCTCCCCGGCCTTCGCCGCCCTGCGCGACGGCCAGCTCACCGACTCCGATGAGCTCGAGGGCCGGCGCCCCAGCTACGAGGACATGTTCGAGGCCCTCGAGGCCGCAGGCGTCGAGCGGGCCGGCCTCACCCTCGCCTGGTGGTTCCACACCGCCTCCGAGGAGACGATCCACCACGACATCCTCGCCATGCGAGCAGACGCCCTCGCCCGCCTCGGCCCGAGCGGCATCGGCTGCACGGTCACCTCCGTAGAGGACAACTACGGCGAGGGCACGAGCGTCACCAGCTACCGGCGCATCATCGGCACGGTCACGGTGCCCTCCTACATGGAGAGCCCGACCCCGCCCACCCGCATGCACCGCGACGCCGACGGCGAGCCCCTCTACAAGGAGGACGTCGAGGTCGACTTCACGATGGTGATCCCCCGCTCGCTCGCCCTCGCCGAGGGTGGGCCGAAGGCCGGCGGGCTCATCACCTTCGGGCACGGGCTCTTCGGCACTGGTCGCGACTATGTGTCGAGCGAGGTGCTGCGCGCTCACATCGAGGCCCACCCCGCGAACTGGATCACCACGAACTGGGCCGGGATGACCGCCGAGGACGTGCCCTTCGTGGCCGCCGCCCTGCTCAACCCCTCGGACTTCCCCACCATCACCGAGCGACTCCAGCAGGGGATGATCAACAACATCGCGATGACCCGCACCCTCGCGGGGGTCTGCGCCAACATCCCCGAGGTGACCGTAGACAGTGTCTCGGTGGTCGATCCCACCAACCTCACCTACGTGGGCGGCTCGGAGGGGGGGATCTACGGCACCACCCTGCTCACCCTCTCCCCCGACATGGAGCGCGGGGTGGTGCTCGTCAACGGCGCCGACTTCCCCTTCATGATGGAGCGGAGCACGCAGTACGTGCCCTTCCTCCCCATCTTCGAGTCGGCGATCCCGCGCCGCCTCGACCAGATCCTGCTGCTCAGCATGGCCAAGCACCTCTGGGAGTCGACCGACCCGGTCGGCTACATGTCGTACACGACCGAGGGCTTCGATGACATCGGTCCGAAGAAGATCCTCAGCATCTCGGTGGTCAACGACGCCCAGGTGCCGAACCTCTCGACCGATCTGGCCATGCGGTCGATGGGGGTGCCGCTCATCGAGGGCACCGCCCGCAGCCCCTGGGGCTTCGACACCGTCACGGCGCCCTACGACGGCAGCGGCCTCGTCTTCATGGACCTCGGCGACCGCGCCGTGCCCGAGGGCAACGAGCCGCCCGAGACCGACGACGGCGGGCACGGCAACATCATCAGCAACGCCGCCGCGATCCAGATGACCGCCGACTTCCTGCAGCCGGACGGCTTCATCACCATGCCCTGCGACGGCGTCTGCGACCCGGACTAAGCCTCCGGGCGCCGATGGTCGCCCGGCGAGCGGCCCGCCCCGACGGTGACGGCGCTTGCCGGGCGACGCGGGTGGGCGTAGCTCTTGGACCGATGTGATCTTGGGGGTTGGGGTGATCATGGGTCCCCGTCCGCAGAAGCCCGTCACCTGGGATGAGTTCCTCGACCTCGATCACGATCCAGATGGCGGGAGCGAGGGGCGCTATGAGTTCCATGACGGCGAGCTCATGGCGATGGCGGGGGCCACGCCCGCCCACGCGCTGTTGGCGGGGCGGTGGGTCACCCGACTGTCCGTCGCCCTCGAGGGGAGACCCTGCGAGGTCTACGATTCCAGCCTCCTCGTCGCCGTCCTGGCCACGCGCCGCGGCCTCCACCCCGACGCCAGCGTGATCTGCGGGGCGCCGGAGTACACCGAGGGGGATGAGCGGGGCATCCTCAACCCGAGCCTGATCGTCGAGGTGCTCTCCCCCTCGACGGAGCTCTTCGATCGCGGCGAGAAGTTCAGGATCTACCAGCAGATCGTGTCCCTCCACACCTACGTGCTGGTCTCTCTGCGACTGGCCTGTGTCGAGGTCTTCACTCGCTCCGGAGAGGGCTGGCTCTACAACAGCTACGGGCCCGGGATGATGGTCCGCCTGCCGCACTTGGGCGTGGAGATCGAGGTGGACCAGATCTACCGCGGGGTGTTGCCGACCCCGGAAGCGCCCGCGGTCGTCTCGGGGGAGGCTGTCGCCTCGGTCGGGGTTAGCCGGAGCGGATGAAGCCGCCGAAGCCCTTGCCTGACCCTGCGCTCCTCGATCGGGTCCTCCGCGTCCACGACTCCGCCAGCGCCCGCGGCCAGACCGGCTACGTCGACCCCTCCACCGGCCTGCTCGTCCTCACCGCTCACTACCTGAAGGCGCGCGGCTACTGCTGTGGGGCCGGCTGCCGGCACTGCCCCTACAGCGCGGCCGAGCAGGCGGAGGCCGGCCGCCCCGCCGACGTGCCGGTCTGGCAGCGTGGCGGCCCCGCCTGAGCGGGGGGGGGGCGGGGCCCGCCTTTCAGGGTTCATGGCCCGGCCGGCGCGATTCAACTCCGGTACCTGGCACTTGGCACCTGGGACCTGGGACCTGGGACGATGGAAAATTCAATGCCCGCAGACGAGGCTGGTGACCTTGTCGGTGGACAGCGTCGGGAGAGCTGACACGTCAACAGCGTAACGAATCGCTGTGACGCCCCGCGGCGGTACATAGTCGTCCGGCAGCCTCGGGAAGGGGAACGCCTGATCGGCGGTCACCTCTTCGCGGCGATGGGCCTGCTCCCGCAGCTTGGCTCGCCCGACCCGGGCAAAGGCCTGACACGGTGGTCCGCCGACCAGCACGTCGACCTGCTGGTCCACTGGGCCGGCGAGACCCAGTTCGGCGAACATGGACTCGGGGTCCTCATTCACGGCGTCCCGGGCGACATGGTGGCCTGGATGGTCTCCACCTTCGCAGCGGGCTCCGAAGTTCGCCCCGTGCGACAACGCTGCCCACCCGTCCACCTCCACGGAGGCGACGGGCGCGAACCCCGCTGTCAGGAAGCCGAGTGAGATGCCCCCGCAACCCGAGAAGAGGTCCATGTACCGAGGAGGAGCACCTGAGCGCAGCCGGGCCAGCTTCCTGAGAATCAACTCGGCTTCGTTTTCACTTCCGGACATCGGACTGTTGCTGACGCCACAATCCGCGCACCCGGGGTTGGTGCTCCGCCGCACCTCCGGCATCACGACCTCCCCCTAACGGCGGCCGCCGCACTTTCAGAGACCAAACACCCGATCTCGTTGCCCATGTGCTTCAATGCGCGCGGGTGCGGAGCAGAAAGCTTGTTCTCTCCGCATACCCACGTCGAAATGTGACGAACCGAGAAGCCAAGGGTCGCGGCGTACTTCGCCTGCGGGGGGCCCCTGCGTTCGGGACGAGCATGTATTGCGGCGGTCCCGTCGTGAGTTGAGGCAGGGGTTGGCAGGTCAGACTCCCAGGGGCGAGACTGGCGGTTACCCGGCCGACAGGTAACGGGCCACCGACAAAGTGCACGCCTGCCCCAGGTGGTGTACGAAGCACACCGGAAGGGGCGGGGTAGGCCGCGGCGCCTTTCCGCCCCCAGCTTCTTTGCGCGTGAGCACCGCTCCGACCCGCATCGACCCAACCCTGGGGCGCCCCTGTGGTTCCACTTGCAGGTCGGTGGAGTTGGATTCACCTGGACTCAGATATCAAGAGTCCGGAGGACGGAGAGTCGGCGGTGGGGTACGTTGCGGTTAGTTGCGCACACACGACCAGCTTCGTTGGACCATGCGGTCGACGAAAGAGATTCGTGGAAGTTGTATTGTTGATTTGATCTGCATTGGATAACAGTAAGTTTTTGTTGTATTTGTTTTGATTGGGCGGGTACGTTCAGTACGCTGCTGGCCGAGGGTCGAGTTGCTGGTGGGCGGAGCGCTCGTTGCGGGTGCGGCTGCTCGTCGTGGAGCGGCGCCGTTGGAGCCGGAGCCACACCTGACGGGCGCGGGAGTGGCGGCATGGCTGGACGCGGCGGTGATGAAGGGTAGGGGCCCTTCCGGGAGGTAAGAGGCGGTGTTGGTCGAGGGGCTTGGGCCAGGCGAAGCTCCGCCTTCGGAGGGCGTCGGCGGTCGAACGCCTCCACGCACGCACAGCCGACCCGACACAAGGTGTTGACGTCGCCCTCGCGCCTTCTCTCCCCAGCGCGCCGCCCCCCACCGCCCGACGGAGCAATTCACCCTCTCGATCGAGCGACCGTGCGGCTCGACCGAGCAATTCGCCCTCTCGATCGAGCGACCGTGCTGCTCGGGGGAGCAATTCACCCCCTCGATCGAGCCGCCCGCCTCCGCGTTGGAGCGACCGGGTTGGTCCGTCGAGCCGGTCTTTGCCCTCGGAGCCGATCGGCCGCTCCCTGCGGTCGCCCGGCCTCGAAGGGGGGTGCCGAAGGTGACGGAAGTCCGGCACCCGTTGGTCACCCCTGCCAATCTCGCGAGACGCGGCCTCGGATAAGCCTTTGCTGCGAGAGGGCGAGTAGTCGCTGACGGGTGTTGTCCAAGACTTGGTCGGTCACCGCCTCGTAAGTACCCGGATTTCCGTGGGCACGGGCCTTGCTGAAGGGTCAGGCGCGCCGGTGGCCGACTCTTCGGCCGAGCGCGCGATGGAGACCGCACCATGTCCGACATCACCACCCTGCTCACCGAGTCCCTCGTTCAGGTACAGGCCCTCAACGACCTCCTGGTCACGGTCCACCCCGGCCTGACCGAGGCCGAACGGCGCGGCCTCGCGAAGGCCCGCGGCGGCTTCTTTGACCGCTCCGCCAGCATCCTGAGCGAGGCGGAGCGTCAGCCCGAGCTCGTCGCTTTCGTCGGCGTGGACACCGCCTCCCTCATCGAGAACCGCGCCCGCATGGAGGCGGCCCGGCCGCTGGTCATGGCGCTCACGGTGCTGCTCCGCCGCGTGGAGGACGTGAACCTCGAGGCCACCTCGGCGCTGTGGCAGAGCTGCCTGGACCTCTACGCGGGCGCGCAGACGACGGGCCGCCGCAACCAGCGGTACGCGGTGATCCTGCGGGAGCTCGAGCCGCTCTTCCAGAACAACGGGCGCTCCAAGGCGGAGGTGGTGGAGGCCAAGGACGAGGAGGTCGCGCGCTGAGCGCCCGCTCAGAGCGGGACCTCCCGCCGGGCGGCGCGCTGCTCCAGGCTCGGCTGCTCGGTGGGGGAGCGGCGCCCGCGGCGCTGGAGGATGCGCTCGACGAGCGCGGGCTCGGGGGCGTGGCCGAGGACGGCGGTGATGACGGGCAGCGGGTCTTCGAAGAGGGGGGAGAGCTCCCGCTCGTCGTAGGTCTTGGCCATCGAGTACATGCCGGCGCAGATGGGGTCCCAGCGGCAGACGTCGCAGGCCGCGCCCTTGCCGTGCAGGAACTCGGTCTGGTGGACGAAGCCCTTCTGGTCGAGGAAGCGGATGCAGCGCTCCTCCTCCTTGACGATCTTTCGCGTCTCGGTGGAGGCCCAGGCGAAGCGCCGCATGTAGCAGAGGGGCACCCGCTCGGCGCGGAAGCTGCGGCCGGTCTGGTGGAGGTACTCCATCGCCAGCTCGAGGCTGACCATGAACTCGTCGTGGCGGGGGATGCAGTCCGGGTTCTCTTCGGCGCGGTTGCCGTCCGGGTCCATGTTGTTCCAGACGAAGTGCCGGATGAAGGGGAAGCGGTCGCAGATCCACATCACGGTCTCGTGGAGGTGGTCGGCGTTGTAGACGTTGATGACCGTGTTGATGTCGCTCGTGATGCCGAGCTCGGGCACGTGGCCGAGGGCCGTGGTCAACGTGCGCCAGGCGTCGGGGTACTTCGTGATGAAGTCGTGCACCTCGGGCCGGTAGCTGTGCAGGCTGGCGTGGATGTGGGTGAGGCCGGCCTCGACGCAGCGGCGGAAGAAGGCCTTGTCGGCGAGGAGCTGGCCGTTGGTGATCATCCGGCTGTAGAGGCCGCGCTCGGCGGCGTAGCGCAGGGCCGGGAAGAGCAGGGGGGAGAGCGTGGGCTCGCCGCCGGTGAGGATCACGCCGTCGTAGCCCATGACCACGAGATCATCGATGAGGGCGCGCATCTCCTCCTCGCTCAAGTCCACCCCCGTGGGCGGGTTCGAGCAGAAGCGGCACCGCTGGTAACAATTTCGGGTGAGCTGGAGGTAGCCGAGGTTGGCCATGCGGGGCTCCGGTGGTCCCAGATACCCCACCGGGACCGACGTGGCGCAGGCGCCCCTCGCCGAGCGGGCGGGTTAGCGGGCGGCCCCGGAGGTGTCCCCTGTCCTTCCCCAAGCCCTTCTACCGTTGGCGCCCGCACCCCTGGCACGGGCTCTCCGCCGGCCCAGACGCGCCGCGCGTGGTGGACGCCTACATCGAGATCACCCCGTCTGACCCTGTGAAGTACGAGGTCGACAAGGAGACGGGCTACCTGCGGGTAGACCGCCCGCAGCGCACCAACGCCCTGCCCCCCGCCCTCTACGGCTTCATCCCGCGCACCTGGTGCGGCCCCCGCGTGGGCGCCCTCGCCCCCGGCGCGAGCTTCGGCGACAAGGACCCGCTCGACATCTGCGTCTTCAGCGAGCGCCCGATCAACCGCTCGGAGGTGATCCTCACCGCCCGCGTGGTGGGCGTGCTGCGGATGGTCGACAAGGGCGAGGCCGACGACAAGATCGTGGCCGTGCTGCACAACGACCCCTACTGGTCCGGCGTCAACGAGCTCGAAGACCTCCCCGAGCTGCTCGTCGAGCGGCTCCGCCACTACTTCCTCACCTACAAGCTCGTGCCGGGCGTGGAGAACCAGGTCACCATCGCCACCATGGCGGGCTCGGCCGCGGCGCAGGCGGTGATCGAGGCGGCGCGGGCCGACTACGACGAAGAGTACGGCGGCGGGGCCTGAGCCCCGGGCCTCGCCGGACGGCCCCGTGGCGGCCGTGCAGACCGGCGGGAGCTGTCCCGGCGCAGGATTCTGTGTAGAATTTGACTAATTCCGGAGCGGATCGGCTTGGAGGGTCGAGCCGCGTCGGTATAGGTGCTGTCGTGTTCGTCGTGGAATTCGACGCTCCGACGATTGCCCAATTCGAAGTGGGGAACGAGCTGTATTGACCTGACTTTAGGTGACTTGACACACATCTCGGCAATGTTTGTTGCATGATCGTATTTCTGGGCGGCGCTTGAAGTCACATCAGGCGCTGATCTCAGGCGGGAGACTCTGACCGGAGATGTGTGATGAACGTGAGGAGTCACCGTCGTGAGTCGAGCGATCGGAGGGGCGGAGCGGCTGTCTGGCTGTTGCTTCCCTTGTTCTTGTTGCCCGGCTGCGGGCGACACCCGCTGAAGCGCGGCCTGAGTGACCGCCGGCTGATCGGCCTGGTGGAGCGGTGTGAGGCGCTGATCACCCCGCGCCGCGGCTGGTGCGCCTACTCCATCGTGTCCTCCCTCGATCCGCGGACGAACAGCGGGCAGGACATGGTGCCCATCTGCTTGAACATCTCGACGGAGGCGCCCCGCGACCAGTGCATCGCCCATGTGATGCGCATCGCGCCGATCCCGCCGGCGGAGACCTGCGACCGCATCGAAGACACGCGGCTGCGGAGCTCCTGCTGGCTTGACGCCAGCGACTTCGTCGCCGCCCAGGCCGGTGACCTGGGCGAGGTCCTCGCGGTCTGCGCCGAGACCGGTGAGCTCCTTCAGCACTGCCTCGTCCACTTCACCACCCGCTCCGCCGAGCGCTGGCGGGTGACGGGGCCGACCCCCTTCCTCACCGAGCTCCGCTACATCGTCGGGAACGTGGACGGGGTGGGCGAGATGGAGCACTTCGGCATGGCCGTGGGCGCCGTGGGCGCTCAGCTCGGCTTCCCGCCGGAGGAGGCGGGCCCCTGTGAGCAGTTCCCCGTCGGCACGAGCTACGAGGCCTGCCGGCGGACGCTCTCCACCTACGGCATGCAGGAGGGCCGCTGAGCGAGCCCCGCTCGACAGGCTCCGCGCCGGTCAGGCGCGGCCGGGCACCTTGAGCTTCATCGCCCGCTCGAGGGCCCACACGCCGAGCTGATTGCCGAGGTTGGGGCTCAGGCGGCGGAGACCGTCGATGAGGGTGGTCTCCGGACAGACGAGCAGGCGGTGCTGCTCGCGCCGGACGGCGCCGACGATGGCCTCGGCGACCCGTTCGGGTCGGAGCGTACGCCGGGCGAAGAAGTCGCGGGCGGGGGCGACGAGGCCGGCATCGACCCGCAGGTCGGCGTCTTCGAGGATTCGGGTGCGCACCCCGCCGGGGTGGACCACCGTGATCCCCACCCCGCTGCCGCGGAGCTCGGCGTGGAGGGCCTCGCTCAGGCCGCGCACCGCGTACTTCGAGGCGCAGTAGGCCGTCTGGCCGGGCACGCCCATCAGGCCGAAGAGGCTCGAGAGGTTGACGACCCAGCCGCGCCTTCGGGCCTGCATCCCGGGGAGGAAGGCCCGGCAGCCGTAGAGCACCCCGGAGAAGTTCACCCCCATCACGCGGGCCCAGTCGGCCTCGGTGTGGTCCTCGAAGCGGCCCACCACCGTGACCCCGGCGTTGTTGACGAGGAGGTCGACCCGCCCGTGCGTGGCCTCGAGCTCGGCGGCGAGGCGGGTGAGGGCGGGGCCATCGGTGACGTCGACGGCGCGCACGCCCTCGCTCGGGCGCAGGTCGACCCCAATCACGGTGGACCCCTGCGCGCGGAGGGCCGCGGCGGTGGCGGCGCCGATGCCGCTCGAGGCCCCGGTCACCACGGCGATCGCGCCCTTCAGCTCCATCCGGCACCTCGGGGTCGAGCATAGCGCGCCCGCGGCCGGGCGTCCGACCACGCCCCTCGTGGTAGCCTGCGCCCATGCTGCGAACCGCCACCTCGCTCGGCCTGCGCCCCTCGCGCCTCGGCCTGCCCCTCCTCCTCGGCGCGCTCTGCGCTCCGGCGCTGCTTCCCGCTTGTAAGGGCGCGGTCGCCCCCTCGGAGTCCGCCTACGGCGACGTCGTCTCCCTCGTGGTCACCGCCGAGGAGACGGAGCTCTCGACGCGGCAGGGCGAGCCGGCCACCACCCGGCTCACCGCCACCGCGACCTTCGAGGACGGCACGGTCGCGCCGATCGACCTCGTGAGCTGGTCGCTGTCCAACCTCTCCGTCGGCACGATCGACGAGGAGGGTCTGTTCACGGCGGCTGACCGAAACGGGGGCATCACCGACGTCGTCGCCACCCACCGCGGCATCGAGGGGCGCGCCACGCTGCGGGTGACCTATCGGGAAGACCTCCTCGAGGAGGGCGTAGACACCGCGGTGGTGGCCGCCTTCGAGGCCGCCACCCCGACCGCGGGTGACCTCCCGGCCCTGCTCTATCCGGCCGATCAGGTGCGCGTGCCGCGGAACCTCGAGGGCCTCGGCTTCCTCTGGGCGCCGCCGGAGAGCCACAACGTCTTCCGGCTGCGGCTGCGCAGCGACATCACCGAGGTCTCGGTCTACAGCGCCCTCGACACCTGGTACGCCTCGAGCGACCTCTGGGCGCAGATCGCGGCCTCCAACCGCGGCGGCGAGGTGAGCGTCTCGGTGGAGTCGGGGACCTACAGCGGCGGCGCCCTCACCGACGTACGGGTGGGGCCTGCGATCACCCTGTCCGTCAATCGCCTCGACGCGCGCGGCAGCGTGCTCTATTGGGCCGCTTCGGTGGCCGGCGTGATGCGCATCCCCTTCGGCACCACCCAGGCGGACCCCTTCTGGACCCGCGACGACGTGGGCGGCGAGTGTATCGGCTGCCACACGGTCAACAACCCCACCGATCGCATGGTGATGACCCACAACGGCATCAACGGCACCTTCTCGGTGGTCGACGTCTCCGATCCGCTGGCGCCTGTGCAGGTCGTCCCCCCGAACGGCGAGCAACGGGTCACCTTCAAGACCATCTCGCCGGATGGTCAGTACATGATCGGCACCTCCGACACCTCGGTCGTGCTCTATGACCTCGCCACCGGCCTCCCGGTCAAAGACCTTGGCCTCGTCGGGCGATATACGCAGCCCGACTGGTCCCCCGACGGAGAGCAGGTCGTCTTTGTCAAGATCTTGGGTAATTTTAGGAGTGAGTTCGACTTCGAGCTGAGCGACCTCGTGGTCTTCGACTGGGACGGCGCCGCCCTGTCGAACGAGCGCGTCCTCATCTCGAGTGAGGATGGATACACCTATTATTATCCAGCCTGGTCGCCGGACGGGGAGTGGCTGGCCTACAATCGGACGATCGGCTCTGGTTACGCGAGCCCGACGGCCGAGCTGATGCTGGCGAGCCGCGACGGCCTCAGGGTGGTGCGCCTCGACACCGCCAATGGGGAAGACAACAACCAGAACAGCTACCCGCGCTGGGGCCCCCTCCCCGACGACGAGGTGCTCTGGCTCGCCTTCTCCTCCAAGCGCAGCTACCCCATCGATGGCCTGGGTCAGCCGCAGATCTGGGTGAGCGCCATCGATCCCTCGAAGGCCGAGGCCGGCGCGGACCCCTCGAGCGCCCCCTTCTGGCTGCCCGGCCAGGACACCGGCTCGGACAATCACCTCCCCTTCTGGTGGAAGCGCTGATGGCCGCCGGTCTGCCACGCCCGCCCGACGCTCGGGCCCCCGCCCTTCTCTCTCTCTGTGCGCTCTCGCTCGCCGCCTGTAATGGCGACGGCGGCGCCGGGGAGGGGGAGGTCTCGATCGCGGAGTACGCCGCCCTCTCGGAGGGGGCCTCCTGGACTTACCGGGATGACCTCTCGACCGAGGAGGTCGACGACGAGCGCCTGATCCGCGCCCACCACCTCGGGGAGGGGCTGATCGAGCTCCGCCGTGGCGCGCGGTGGGCTGACGCCTCCCCGGTAGCGGCCCTCGCCTTCTCCGAGGAGGGCGGCCTCTCGCTCGTCTCCTGGGAGTACGGGCCCGACGCCGGTGAGGCGGAGCTCCCCTTCTCGGACGCTCAGGTGGCCGACGGCGACCTCGCCACCGCCGCGGGCTGGAGCTGCACCGCCGACCTCGACGCCAGCGTCGAGACCTTCTACGGCACCTTCTCCGACACCGTCGTCTTTGACTGTTCACGGTCGAACAGCGGGCTCCCGGCGGTGTTCGCCTTCGCGGCCGAGGTAGGGCTGATCTCCATTCGCGCCAACAGCGGGATCGACATGGAGCTCGTCGCGCCGTACTGACCGCGGGGGCGCACGGAAGCCGCGGTTAGAGCGACCAGAGGGCAGAGTAGCCGGGTTGGTGCCGATAGGCCGAGAGGCCCTCCTCGCCGAGGCTGGCGCCCACCTGCTGCGCGAGCTCGGTGGCCTCGAGGCGGCAGCGCTCGGCCTCTTCGGGGCCGGTGACGTACATCAGGAGGAGGCGGGCCTCGATCGCCCAGGGCCGAAAGCCCCGAGAGCCGGCGGTTCGGGCGGCGCTGCGCCCATATTGGCGGGCCTTGTCGAGGTCTCCGATGGTGGTCCAGGCCTGGGCGAGCAGGAGCTCGACCTGGGTGCGGCGCGGGAGGGGGAGGCCGGCGAGGCTGTCTGCGGCGAGGCGCGCCTCCTGCTCGGCCCCCGGGCGGTCGCCGCGCTGGCGCCGGGCCCGCGCGGCGAGGGCGCGGAGGGCCGGCTCGTATCGTTCGGGGTCCTCGGCCTGCGCGCGGTCGAGGCCGGCCTCGATGTGGACGAGGCTGGCGTCCACCTGCTCGCGGCGCTGGCAGAGCCGGGCGAGCATGAAGCGGGTGGCCACGGTCTCGCTGGCCACGCCGAGCTCTTCGCAGAGGAGCAGGCTGCGACCGAGGTCTTGATCCGCCCCGTCGAGGTCACCGGCCTCGAGCCGCGCTTGACCGCGCACGCGGAGGATGAAGGCCTCCCCTTCGCGGAAGAGCGCCTCCCCCGCTGAGGAGAGGCCGGCGGTGGCCTGGCGGATGGCCTCGCCGAGGCGACCCTGCCAGACGAGCAGCTCGGCGAGGTTGCCGAGCACGACGGCGCTGGAGCGCTTGTTCCGGAGCGGGCGGAGCAGGCTCTCGGCCTCGGTGAGTCCGGCGGTGGCGACGGCGAGCTGGCCGCGGCTCGCCTGCACGGCGGTGAGGGCGAGCAGGATCTCGGCCCGGCTGGCGACGAGGTCGGGGCCGGTGGCCAGCACGAGGCCCTCGCCGGCGAGCCGCTCGGTGAGGTCGAGGTCGCCGTCCTCCCAGGCGAAGATGGCGAGCCGGTGCAGGCTGTCGATGATCGTCGCCCGGTCGTGCCGATCGCGGGCCTCTTCCAGCACCCGGTGGACGAGCGCGGCGGCGGCGGCGTGCTGGCCCAAGCGGCGGAGGGCACCGCCGCGGTCGAGGCCGGCGTGGGCGGCGGTGCGGTGGTCCTGGACCGCACGGGCGGCCACCTCGAGCTGACGGTGCGCCACCTCGGCCTCGGCCCAGGCGCCGCGGTTGTAGAGGGCGTCGGCGCGGAGGCGAAGCAGGCCCCGGTGGCAGCGGGAGAAGGTGGCGACGTCTAGGCCTGCCTGCCCGGCGGAGGTCAGCGGCGCGGCCCGCTCGGCGAGGCGCCAGGCCTCGGCGAGGGCCGCCCGATCAGCCATCCCGATGGCGGCCTCGGCGAGGAAGCGCCAGGCGCGGGCCAGGTCGCCACCCATCCGGTAGTGCTCGCCGATGGCCTCGGCCACGGTCGAGTTTCCGCGGGCGTGTCGCCCGAGGGTGTCGGCGACCCGGCGGTGCAGGCCGCTGCGGACGGGGGGCGGCAGGTCGCGGTAGACGAGCTCGGCGAGGCGGGCCTGACTGAAGTCGACCAGGGTCTGCAGGCCGACGGTGCGGCTGGTGAGCAGGCCCTTGCTGACGAGGCCGTCAATACGATCGAGGGCGAGCTCCTCGGACTCATCGACGATGTCGAGCAGCACGTCTACATCGACCTCTCGACCGATGACGGCGAGGCCGTGCACGAGGGCGGCCTCGGCCGGCCGGAGCTCGGAGATCCGAGCGGCGACGGCGCTCCGCACCCGCGGGGGCATCCGAGGGTCGAGCTCGCCCCCCGCCGACAGATCGGCGGTTGTGCCGCCCCCCTCCCGGAGGGCCGCCAGCACCTCCGCCACGAAGTAGGGGTTGCCGCCGGTCTCTTCGAAGATGGCGGTGGAGTCGGCCTCGGGGCCGAGCACCGCCAGCGCGAGCTCGCGGGTGGTGGGGAGGTCGAAGTTGCCGAGGTGGACCCGGCCGGGGAGGAGGCCGAGCTCACTGCCCTCTCGCAGCCCAGCGAGGGCCGGGGAGGGGGTGTCGGTGCGGGCGGTGGCCAGCACGAGCAAGGGCAGGTGGTCGCGGGCGACGAGGGTGCGCACGAGGTAGCCGATGAGGGCCGCCATCGGCGCCGGGGCGTGGTGAAGGTCGTCGAGGGCGATGACCAGCGGGCCCTCGGCGACGAGGTCGGTCAGGGCCTCGCGGAGCCCGTCGTAGAGCTGGTAGCGCAGGTCGCCGCCCACCTTGCCCCGACCGCGGGCGAAGCGGAGGAGGGCCGCGTTGAGGTCGGCCGGCACCCGCGTTCCGAGCTCGCGGCCGATGGCGCTGGCGATGCGCATCAGCGCCTCGAAGCCGCCCTCGTTCGCCCCGATGCGGGCCTGATGGACGCCGATGCCGATGAGGCGGGCCCGAGCGACGCCGAGGGCGAGCAGGCGGCTGCGGCCGGTGCCCTCCGCCCCCTCGATGAAGAAGGCGCCGCCCTGGCCGGCGGTGAGGGCGCTGACGGCGTCGTAGAGGCGGTCGAGCTCGGCCCGTCGCCCGGTGAAGGGGGGGCTCCACTGACCCTCGGGGGTCGGCTCCTCGGGGCTCAAGGCTCTGGTGAGGCGGGTGACGATCTCGCCCGCCGACTGGAGTCGATCGCGTGGGGCCTTGGCCAGCAGGCGGAGGCAGATCTCCTCGAGGTGGGGCGGGCAGTCGGGGTCAAATTCGCGGGGAGATCGCGGGGGCTGGTCGCGGTGCATCGCGAGGTAGCCGGCCATGTCCTTGGCGTTGAAGGGCCGCCGCCCGGTGAGCATGGCGTAGAGGATCACGCCGAGGCTGTACAGATCGGAGCGGTGATCGATGCTGGCGCCGGTGATCTGCTCGGGGGAGGCGTAGGCCCAGGTGCCCACCAGGGTGGTGGAGACGAAGGGGTCACTGCCGGGGTCCAGATCCTTGACGATGCCGAAGTCGGAGAGCTTGCAGCGGCCCTCTTTGTCGATGAGGATGTTGCTCGGCTTGAGGTCGCGGTGCACGAGGCCGCGGGCGTGGATGTGGGCCAGGGCGCGGGAGAGGTCGATGAGGACCTGCTCCACGCGGGCCCAGCGCTCGAGGGGCGGCAGCGCCCGCAGGTCGCGGATCTCCATGTGGAGGTCGGTGCCGAGGACGAGCTCCATCGCGATGTAGGGGTGACCGTGGATGTCGCCGTAGGCCTCGACGTGGATCACGTTCTCGTGGTCGATCCGAGACAGCGCGCGGAACTCGCGCCGGAAGCGGCCGAGCCCGCTGCCGAGGCGGTGGGCCTTGAGCACCTTGAGGGCGATGAGCTGGCCGCCGGGGTCGCGGGCGACGAGGACGTAGGCCATGCCGCCCGAGCCGAGGGGGCGGACGTAGACGTAGGGGCCGATGCGGTCGCCGGGTGCCAGCGTGATCCCGCCCATCTCCAGGATCGGAGACTCCTCGGTGGGCTCGCCGACGGGCTTGCCGACGGCCGGGGCCGCGGGAGGGTGCGCGGGAGGGGGTGCGGGCGGGGCCAGGGGCATCGTGTCAGGCCTCGGGAGCACGGGGGGGCGCACCGATCAGACCCCGTCCAGGCGGACGAGGATGTGGAGGCCGAGGGTGGTCTCCACGATCCCGCTGTCGCCGCCGGGGGGGAGCTGGAAGACGATAGGGTCGAAGGTAGAGTTTAACTTACCCTTTTCGAACCAGCCGAGGTCTCCGCCCCTCGGGCCGGCGGGGCCGTCGGACCAGGTGCGGGCCACCTCGGCGACCGGTCGACCGGCCCTCAAGGCCGCCAGGGCCTCTTCGGCGCGGGCTCGCGCGGCCTCGCGGTCGCGGGTGACGGTGGCGCCGGGGAGGCCCTGCCACTGCACGAGGATCTGCGCGACATGGACCTCGACGAGGGGTAGTCGCTCGAGGATGTGGAAGCCGAAGGGGCTCTCCACGACGCCGCTCCGGGCTCCGACCGCGAGGGCGAAGGCGGCGGTCTCAAAGGCGGCCTGCATCCGTCCGCGGCCGAAGGTGTCGAGCTGCCCGCCTGCAGCGGAAGAGGCGGGGTCGTCGGAGGCCTCCCGAGCGACACGAGCGAAGTCTTCGCCGGCCTGGAGCCGGGAGAGCAGCGTAGCCGCGCGGCGCTGGGCCTCCTCCCGGCTTCGGTGGAGCTTGGGATCGGCCCGCTCGGCGCCCTCGTAGGCGACGAGGATGTGTCGCACGGAGATCCGTTCGGCGTTCATCGCTCCGGCGCCTGCGCGCTCTGCGGTTCGCTCGGCGGGAGGGGTGGCGGTCGGCGCAGGGTCCGCGGCGCTGGCGAGGGCGATCAGGAGCGGGAGGGTGAGCATAGCGGGGTCGAGGTTAACCACGGATCGGGGAGCGGTCGCGGGTTATCCGCCCGGATGCGCTCGACTCCGCTCGCCGACCTCCCCGCCCGCTGGTCACGGTCCCTCCGCCTGATCCTCGGCCTCGGGCTGTCCGTCGCGCTCCCCGCCGCGGCCCGAGCCGAGGACGCCGCCCCCGAGAGCATCCAGCGCTGGCTGGAGAGCGTGGTCCTGCTCCAAGCGGGGCCGGCCTGGTGCAGCGGCGTGATCATCGACGATCGGGGCACGGTGGCCACCGCCTACCACTGTGTCGCCAGCGGCCTCCGCCCCCTTGTGCGCACGCGCTCGGGAGAAGAGACGGTTGGGCGCATCCTCGCCCTCGACGCCGAGCACGATCTCGCGCTGGTCACCGCCCCCGAGCTCACCGGGAAGGTTCAGCCGCGCCCGATCCGAACGGAGCCAGCGCTCCAGGGGGAGCGGGTCTATGGCATGGGGCACCCCTTCGCCCCCGCCGCCGACCGCAACGAGGCCATGACCGGCGTGCTGCTCTGGAGCGTGTCCGAGGGCATCGTGAGCGCGGTCGGGGCCGGCCTCATCCAGACCGACGCCGCCCTCAACCCCGGCAACTCGGGGGGGCCGGTGCTCGACGCGCAGGGGCGGCTCATCGGGATCACCTCGCGGAAGCTCCAGGGAGACAACATCTCCTTCCTGGTGCCCACCTCGTGGCTCTCGGCGATGATCGCCGATCCCAAGCGGCCGCTCTTCGGCGGAGAGTGGTTTGGTGGACTGTCAATGGTGAGCGGTCTCGATCTGTATAGCGTCCCGACAGGGATGCTGCGGGGGGGGGCCCTGGTCCGGGATCGACTGCGCTTCAGCGTCGCGGCCGGCCTCCCCGCCGACGCGCGGGGCGTGGCGATGGAGCGCGGCTTCGCCTGGTACCCGCAGGCCGAGGGCACGCTCGGCCTGCATCAGCACTTTGGGCGCGGCGTCTGGGCCACCTCCCTCGAGGTGGGCGGCGGGGCTTGGCTCCTCGGCGGGGTGGCGGGCAGCTACGATCCCGATCGCGGCACGTGGGACCTCTGGCCCACCGCCAGCGCGGTCGAGCCGGGAGTCTATGGGCGAGTGGGGCTCGGTGGGGTGGGTCTGCGGTTGATCGACCTCCCCGGCCTCGGTGAATCGGGGATGTTGCTCGGCCTGGATCTCGACATTCCCGGGACAATCGCGACCTTTTGACGGAGGGACGTGCCCGGCCGCCCGGCCTGTTCGCGCCGACTCAGTCGGTCGCGCGGCCTCTCGGCGGTGCAGTGTGTTAAAAGCCGCCCATTCGGAGCCGCCGTGTCCCAGGATCCGCCCATCCCTTCCCTATCCCCCCTCATCCGCCTCCCGATGCTCCGCGCCGAGCGGGGGGGGGAGCGCTTCGTGCTCCGCCCGCACTTCCGGGTCGGGCGCATGCCGGCGAGCGACCTCCGCTTCCCGAAGGATGACGGCGTGGTCTCTCGAGATCACGCATCCATCGACTGGGTGGGTGATCACTGGGTCGTGCGAGACCTCGGCTCGAAGAACGGCACGGTCGTCAACCGAGAGCCCCTCGGGAAGAGCCTGCAGGCCCCGCTCCGTGAAGGGAGCGTAGTCTCCTTCGGCGATCGGGATCACACCTACATCATCGAGGATGCGAGCCCGCCGCGCCTCTTCGCCGTGGCGGAGGACGGCCGGGTGGCGGTCGCCCGCGATCACCTGCTCGCCTTGCCCGACGATCAGTCCGAGGTGCTGCACATCTACAAAGACGGGCGTGGAGACTGGGTGAAGGCGGACTACACGCTGGACACCGTGGAGCCGGTCGAAGACGGCGAGGCGGTGACGGTGGCCGGGGAGCGCTGGACGGTCTCCTTGCTCGAGCAGATCCCCCAGACGATGGCCCAGGTGGATGAGACCCCCACCATCGACAACATCTCGCTCCGCTTCGAGGTGAGCCGAGATCAAGAGCACATCGAGGTCTGCATCGACAGCCCGGCGGGGCAGATCGATCGGTACCACCGGACCTTCAATGAGATGCTGCTGATGCTGGCCGAGCGGCGCCTCGTGGACAGCGCCGACCAGACGCTGCCCGAGTCCGAGGTGGGCTGGATCCACCTCGAAGACCTCGCCAAGGCCTGCGGGCAGAAGGGCAACAAGAACGCGGTCCACCTCTGGACCTTCCACGCCCGGAAGCACTTCGACATGGCGGGGATCGGCGACGCGGCCCGCATCGTCGAGACCCGCACCCGCGCCCGCTCCGTGCGGATTGGGGTGGCGACGCTCGAGGTCCGGCGGGCCTGATCTCGCGGAGATCCCGATCGCAAGCTGCCAGATGGCGAGATCGCTGCAGTGCTTTCTCACCCTTCCCTTGGCACGTCAAGGCTGCTACATTCGGGCTCCCGGCCCCGGTCACCCGTGGGGGCTCGGATCGAGGCCGTCGCCATGGAAGCCGCTCGGAACCCCGCTGACCCCCGTCGGGAGTCGGCCATTGACCCCTACCAGCCCCTGCTGCGGCTGCTCGATCGGTACCGCCACGACGTCCACGTGCTCGAAGGGGCGAGCACGGTGGAGGCCCTGCGCGGCGCGACAGCGGCCCTCGGCGTGCCGGTCCCGGTCACGCTGCTGTCCTTCCTCGAGCGCTGGAACGGGGCCAACCTCTTCCGCGGCGCCCTCCGGGTGCGCACCGCGCGCGAGCTCGCCCCTGCGGCCACCGAGGCCCCCGAGGTGATCCTCTTCGCCGACGGTCCCACCGAGGCCGACCGCTGGGCCTTCGTCGCCGATGAGCAGGGCGGCTCGGCCTTCGGGCGCTGGCACCCGGCGCGGCCTGGCGCGGCCCACGGCGCCTTCGAGCCCCTGCACGAGCGCTTTGACCGCTGGCTCTTCGCCACGCTGCGCGTCCTCGATGAGAACCTCCGCGACGAGGACGCCCGGATCCAGGCCCGCATCGACGTCGATCCCGACTGCGGCTACCTCCTCCTCCGCGACGCCGAGCGCTGCCTCACGAGCGGAGACCCTGACCGCGCCCGCGCCCTCTTGAAGAAGGCCACCGCGGCCGATCCCGGCCTCGTGGGCGCCTGGGTGCGCCTCGGCGAGACCCTCGTGGGGGAGGATGACGCCGCTGCGCGCTTCGCCTTCCTCCGCGCCCTGCGCGCGATCCGCCTGCCGGCTCGTTTCCCCGTGCTCAACCCGGTCGAGCCCTCCCTGCTGCGCGACCTCGGGCGCCTCTTCCCCCCGGGCGACGCCGCCTGGGAGCGGGAGCTCGAGCACTTCCACGAGGAGTCGGTCCACGACGTCCACAACGAGGAGGAGGCCGCGCTCTCCGAGGCCGCCGCGGTGGAGCTCGGGCGGGTCTTCCTCGCCCGCGGTGATCGGCGCGGCGCGGCCGAGAAGCTGGTCAACTGGCTCGAGCGCGCCCGCGGCTTCCACCACCGCCGCCTCGCCGGTGAGGTGGTGCTGCTGCTGGTCCGCGTCGAGGTCGACCTCGGTCTCCACGACGAGGCCGAGCGCCACCTCCGCCTCCTCCGGGACGCCCCGCCGGCCCTGCACGCCCGCGGGCTGGTCGAGCTCGGCCGCCTCGCCACCCTCCGCCAGGAGCCCTGGGCCGAGGAGATCCTCGCCGAGGCCATCGAGGCCCTCGACCCGCGCAGCCACCGCGAGGCCGGTGACCCCTGGATCAAGGACCGCTGCGAGGCCCTGCTCCTCCTCTCCGAGCGGCACCGCCTCTACGACCGCCTCGACCGCGCCGCCGATTGCCTCGAGATGGCGCGGGTGCTGGCGGATCGCAGCCGCAACGCGCGCCTCGCCGGCCTCGTCCTGCTCGGCCTCGGTGACACTCACTCCCAGCGCGGAGAGCACGCCCAGGCCGAGGCCGCGTACCGCGGCGCGCAGGAGAAGGTGCAGGGCGACTCCGAGCTCCTCCAGCGGGTGCTCGTGCGCCGCGGCGACCTCTACGCCCTCACGGGGGACGCCGACCGCGCCGCCGCCGACTACGCGCGCGCCGCCGACGGCTTCGGGGGCCTCGGCCTGCCGCTCCGGGAGGCCTGGGCCCGCCTCCGCCTCGCCCGCCTCGGCTTCCCCGCCGCCGCCGAGACCGCCCGCTCCCTCTTCAAGGCCGCTGACCTCGCCGCCGGGGTCGCCGCCGCCGACGCCAGCATGGGCGACCCCGCGCGCAGCGTCGACTGGCACCTCGAGCGCTCGGCCGAGCACGCCCGCGACCGCGGCAACGCCCAGCGGGCTCGCCCGCCGCTCTCTCGCGCCGACGCCGAGCGCCCCGAGCGCCGCATCGGGGCCCACCGCATGGCCGTCGCCGCCTGCGACGTGCGCGTGGTGCAGATCCTCGGTGGGCACCTCGACTCTGCCGCCCGCTCGCTCGACCTCGCCACCCCGCGGGTCACCGACCCCAACCTCGCCCGCTACGTCGCCGCCGCCGACCTCCTGTCCGCGCACCGCAGCTACGAGGCCGCCGAGGTCCTGCTCCGCCACCTGCTCGAGGTCCGCCCGGGCGGCGCGGCGGGGCGTGCCCTCGTGGGCGCGATGGCCCGCAGCAGCAACGCCGCGCTCGTGAGCGGCCTGCTCGACGCCCTCGAGGGCGGCTTCGACCCCACCGGGATGTCCGCCGCCGCCGAGGTGCTCGGCTGGCGCCGCGAGCTCGCCGCTGTGCCCACGCTTCGCCGCCTCTGCCGGTCGGAGTACCCCTCTCGGATGCGCCGGGCGGCGATCATCGCCCTCGGCCGGGTCGGCGATCACGCGGCCATCGACGATCTCATCGAGGTCCTCGACGAGCCCGAGCTGAGCGAAGACGCCAGCACCTCGCTCCTGCTCTTGGGCGAGTGGAAGGGCGTGGACATGCAGGCCCAGGCCCTCGCCACCCGGCGGCCCACGGCCGGCCGCTCCCTCGGCGAGATCGTGGGGCGCTACGGTGGCCCCTCCTACCTGCTGCTGCTCTACCGGACCGCCGAGCAGGAGGGGCCCGCAGGCTTCGGCGCCCTCCAGGGCCTCGGCTACCTCGGTGACCCCCGCGCCGTGCCCCGCCTCATCGACGCCCTCGGCAGCCGCGACAACAAGCGGGCCCGCGTCGCCAACGCCGCCCTCGAGGTGCTCTCCGGCCACCCGGAGGACCCCGAGGAGAGCCTGCTCCGCAACCGCTGGGTGGAGTGGTGGGAGCGCATGGGCGGCCGCTTCCAGGAGGGCCAGCGGTACCGCCACGGCCGCCTGATGGACCCCGGCACCCTCGTCGATCGGCTCGGCCACGACGACCCCATGGTGCGCCGCCTCACCTACGATGAGCTGGTCATCAGCACCGGCGCCCGTCTGCCCTTTGACGCCGAGGGCCCCTGGCGCGTGCAGCGGGCCCACCAGCTCGGCTGGGCCCAGTGGTGGCGGGAGAACCGGGGGCGCTTCCCGAGCGGCCGCTGGACCTTCCACGGTGAGGCCATCCGCTGATGGACCGCGGCTGGGGCGCCGAGGCCACCGACGACGACCGCATCTTCGCCACCCTGGCGCACCTCTGCGCCTTCGTGCTCCCGGCCCTCGGCCCCGCCGCCCTCTGGTACTGGAAGGGCCCGAGCTCGGCCTTCATCCGCTTCCACACGGTTCAGGCCTTCCTGCTCCAGCTCCTGCTCGTCTGGGTGCTCGGGCTGCCCTCGCTCGGCCTCGGCGTGATCGTTGCTTGCATCATGAGCGCGCTGTGGGCGAAGAAGGCCTATGATGGGCTCTGGCTCGGCTTCCCGATGCTCGATCAGATCGGCCGCGGCTGAGCGGCCCATGGAGTCTCGATGTCCCGTTTCTTCGCGTCGTCGGCCGTGACCCCGGCGCTCGGCCTCGCGCTGATGGTGGGCGGGCTGCTCTGCCCCGCCGCCGTCCGCGCGGCCCCGCCTGCGGCCCCCGGCGAGCTCACCATCACCGAGTTCATGGCCGAGCCGCTGGTGATCCCCAACTACTATGGGGAGTGGTTCGAGATCCGGAACAACACCGACCACGCCCTCGAGCTCTTCGGGCTGCGCGTCGAGGGAGACTCCGCCACCGACGAGGGCTTCACCATCGACGAGGCCCTGGTGCTGGCGGCCGGTGACTCCCTCGTGCTCGGCGTCGACGGTGATCTCACCGAGAACGGGGGCGTGGGGGTCGACTACGTCTACGACCGCTCGCTCTCGCCCCTGGAGCACACCGGAGACACGCTCCAGCTCGTCATGGACGGCCTCATCCTCGACACCGTCACCTGGGACAGCTCGGAGTGGGACGTGGTGCTCCAGCGCGCCTACCAGGTCAACGTCAACGCGCTCGGCCTCGAGTGGGCCAACGACCTGCCCCAGAACTGGTGCCAGGCCCCGAATGAGACCATCGACACCGACTTCGGCTGGTACGGCACGCCCGGGACGGAGAACCCGATGTGTGACGACTCCAACCGCGACGTCGATGGGGACGGCGTCACCGAGGCCAACGGCGACTGTAATGACGAAGACCCCTACGTCAACCCCGACGCCGTCGACGGCGACACCACCCCCTACGGCGACGCCAACGACGACGCGGACTGTGACGGCGTCCGCGACGACGGCGCCTTCGACGACGACGGCGACGGCTTCGCCGAGACCGACGGCGACTGCGACGACACCGACATCCGCGTCAACCCCGACGAGCAGGAGGTGGTCGACTCCATCGACAACGACTGCAACGGCTGCGTGGATGACACCGACGACGACCTCGACGGCTACACCACCTGCGACACCGGTCGGCTCATCGACTGTGACCCCGACGACACCTTCTCCTGCAGCGCCGGCGCGCTCGGCCGGGCCGACTACGTGCAGGGCCTCTGCGCCTACGCCTTCGACTGTGTCGAGGGGGACAATGACATCTTCCCTTGTGCCGTCGACCCCTCCTACGACGGGGTCGATCAGAGCTGCGACGGGCTCGACTACTGCGACGTCGACGGCGATGGCTTTGACGCCGACCCCACCCACTGCGTCGACGGGGCGGACTGCTGCCTGAACCCCGTCACCGGCGCGCCGGGCGCGGACTGCGACGATCAGAGCCGGGAGGCCACGCCCACCGGCGACGAGGGTGACCCGGCGAACGGCGGCCTGCCAGACGGCGTGGACAACGACTGTGACGGCGTGGTCGACGATCCCTACCAAGACCTCGACGGCGACGGCTTTACCGCCAGCGACGGCGACTGCGCCGACGAAGGGGAGGGGGCGGTCACCATCAACCCCGGCGCCCCCGAGCTGTGCGGGGACGGCCTCGACAACGACTGCGACGGCTTCCTCGACGACGGCTGCGAAGATCCCTTGCTCTATGCGACGGTCCGCGGTGGCGGCGCCCTCTGTGGGGTGGGCCCCTTGGGCAGCGCGCCCGGCCGCCTCGCCCTCCTCGCCCTCGCCCTCCTGGCTCCGCTCGCCCGGCGCGCCCGGCCGAACGCCTCCAGCCTCCGCGGGGGGGCCCGGGAATGATCGGCCTCGTCTTGCAGATCTCTCTCCTTCTCCCCGCGACCTCCACCGGCGCGTGGGCCGCCGACTCTGGCTCGACCGGCGACGTCGACGTCGAGCTCTTCCACCCCGAGGGGGACGGCGCCGGCTACCTCGGCCTGCCGGGCGCCGGGACGCTCGGCCACCTGCAGGGGGCCGCGGGCCTCCACCTCAACTACGAGACCGATCCGGTCGTGCTCGAGGTGGGCGGGGAGCGGGTGCACCTCGACCCCTCCACGAAGGGTAACGACGGCGACGGCGTGGTCGACGATCGGCTCACCGGCGAGCTCGTCGTCGGCTTCGGGCTCTTCGGCGCGGCCTCCCTCGTGGTGGGGCTGCCGGTGGTGCTCTTTCAAGACGGCACCCAGCTCTCGGCGATCGGGGGCAGCGCCGCCGCCCCCCTCGAGGCGGGGCTCGGCGACATCCGGGTGACCCCCAAGCTTGTGGCGCTCGATCGGCGCGAGCACCCGGTCGGCCTCGCCTTCCTGGCGCCGGTCGGCCTCCCCACGGGCAAGGACGGCGCCTTCATCGGCGGTCCGGGCTTCAGCGTCGCCCCCAGCGGCGTCCTCGAGCTCTCCACCGCGCCCGACGCGGGCGGCCTGTCCCGGCTCCGGAGCGCCGTCGAGCTCGGCTACCAGGCCCAGCCGGCGGCCCGGCTGCGCGATCTGCGCCTCGGATCGGGCCCGCTGTGGGGGGCCGGCTTCGGCTATCGGCCCCACGCAGCGGTCGAGGTCCTGGTGGAGGCGCGCGGGCGGAGTCAGGGCGCCGCGCTCACCCAGAGCCCGGCAGAGCTGTTGATCGGCTCGAGGCTGCGGGCGGGCGAGCTCGTGACGGTGCAGGCCGGGGGCGGCACCGGCTTGCTCCCCGGCGTCGGCGCGCCCGACTGGCGGGCCGTGTTCGGCGTCACCGTCGCCCCGAATTTCGATCCCGCCTCCCGCGACACCGACAAGGACGGCGTCGCCGATGGGGTCGACCGCTGCAAGGCCGAGCCCGAAGACCTCGACGGCTTCCAAGACAAGGACGGCTGCGCCGAGCTCGACAACGATCAGGACGGCATCGCCGACGCGCAGGACGAGTGCCCGATGAACCCGGAAGACGATGACCAGTTCATGGACAACGACGGCTGCCCGGAGGAGGACAACGACAAGGACGGCGTCAAGGATCCCGATGATCGCTGCATGAACGACCCCGAGACCCAGAACGCCTACATGGACGAGGACGGCTGCCCCGACGATGTCGATAAGGACTCCGACGGCGACCGGTACGCCGACTCCATCGACCGCTGCCCCTACGACGCCGAGGACTATGACGGCGACAAGGACGAGGACGGCTGCCCCGACGAAGGGCGCGTCGTGGTGGGCAAGGACAAGATCAAGATCAACGACGTGATCTACTTCGACACCGGCAAGGACAGCATCCAGGCCCGGAGCGACGACCTCTTGAGCGAGCTCGCCGCGGTCATCGTGGCCCACCCCGAGCTGAAGAAGCTCCGGATCGAGGGCCACACCGACGACGTCGGCAATGACGCGCTCAACCTCAAGCTGTCCGACAAGCGGGCCCGCTCGGTGATGAGCGCCCTCGTGTCGCGGGGGGTGGAGGCCAGTCGGCTCGACGCCCGCGGCTTCGGTGAGATGTACCCGCTCGCCCCGAACACGAGCGAGGAGGGGCGCTCCCAGAACCGGCGGGTCGAGTTCGTGATCGTCGATCGCGACGAGTAGCGGCGAGCCGGCGCGATCGGGGCTGAAGATCGGCCTCGCGCGGACCGATTTCGCGCTGACAATTTCATGACAATTCCATTACCTGCTTGCGCCCTCGGATCGGGTGGAATTGTCACGATGTGTTAAAGTTGTTGTGCATCTACACGGCAGAGGTGGGTCCGTCGGCCCGTTCGTCCCCTGCCTTGTCATCGGTCCTTCGAAAGTCTCCCCGGAGCACGCCATGAAGCTGTCACCCCTCAACCGCGCCTTCCCCCTGTTGATGGTGCTCGCGGTCGTCCCTACCCTCATGGCCCCGATGTGCGGGACGGACAAGGGCAGCAGCTCCGGCGACACGGGCGCGGGCGGCGGAGACGGCGCCGACGGTGGCGCTGACGGCGGCGGCACCGACGGCACGGAGCCCGGTGAGGAGGAGATCGCAGGCACCATCGGCGGCACTGTGACGGTCGAGCTCTACACCCTCGATGAGGCCGGCGAGCGCATCTACACCAGCTACGAGGAGTCCACGGGCGGCGCCTTCCCCTGGGACAAGATCTTCGTCGGCGCGTACACGCAGGGCGAGTCCGGGGCCGAGCACTACGTCGGCACCTCCGTCATCGACGGCGCCACCACGGGGGCCAACCCCTACTCAATCGAGTTCAAGGCCGACGAGCCCACCAGCGTCTTCGTCTACGCCTCGCTCGACTATTACGCCGACAACGTGGTCGGCTCCACCGAGCCCCGCGGTGTCTGGCCGGTCGAGATCCCCCTCGCCGACGGCGACTCCATCACCGGCATCGACATCACCATCCTCGCGCCCCTCCCGGGCGGCGGCGGCGGCTGCACCGACACGGTCACGATGTCGGGAGAGGCCCTCGTCACCGTGCACTACGCCGGCGGCGACGTCGCCGTGATGCTCGCCGACACCGGCGGCAACGGCCCCTACCACGTGGGCGCCCTCACCCCCGTCGCCAACGGCGACGGCGCCAGCGGCCCCTACAGCTTCGAGTCCTGCTCGAGCTACGGCGACATGAACCTCATCGGCGCCTGGGACTCCGACGGCGACACGATGTACTCCCCGGCCGACCACTGGGGCGCCTTCATCTCCGCCCCCGACACCGACGGCAACCCCGTCAACGTCGCGACCAACGACCTCGCTGGCTACGACGTGCAGATCCCCCTCGGGGAGTACGCCGGCATCAACGTGGTGCCCTTCGTCACCGTGGGCGGCGATGTCCGCATGGACGACGGCAGCGCCTTCGACAGCCTGCCCACCGGCGCCGCGGTCTACGTGGTGGCGCTCAAGTACGCCCCGAACACCGATCTCTCGGTCTCGGAGATCGAGGGCGCCTCGTACGGCTTCCAGAAGTACGAGTGGGCTGACCTCACCGGCCACTCCTCGCTGCCCTACCAGTTCGCCGTGCCCTCCAACACCCTCGTCTACCTCTGGGCCTACGTCGACGCGGATCTCGACGGCGTCCTCAACGAGGACGGTGAGGCGGTGGCGCTGGGCGGCCTCGACGCGAACGGGCGCCTCGTGATCACCACCGAGAGCGTCTCCAACGATCTGCTCCTCGCCGAGCGTCACTGACCTGCAACGCGCGGCGGGCCCCTCGGGGGCGCGCCGGCCCTCCGGCCTGCCTCCCTCTCCTTCGGGGTCTACGATGTCGCAGATGCGCGCGCCTCTTCATGGTCTCCATCTATGTGGGCTCAGCCTGCTCCTCGCCCTCTCGGCGGCCTGCACGGGCGACAAGCTCGGGGACACCGGCGGTGAAGACGGGACCGAAGACGGCACCGATGGCGCCGACGGGGCGGACGGCACCGACGGCACCGACGGTACGGACGGCACCGACGGCACCGACGGCACCGACGGCACCGACGGCACGGACGGCACGGACGGCACCGACGGTACGGACGGCACCGACGGAGGGGAGGTGCCGATGATCAGCGCCACCCTGCGCGGGCATGTCTACGTCGAGCTTTACCGGACGAACGAGGCCGGCGCGCGAGAGAACGTGAGCTTCGCCGACGCCACGGGCGGGATCTTCCCCTTCGGCTCCATCTTCGTCGCCGGCTACGAAGACAACGGCGGCTCGGAGATCTACCGCGGAGACACCGCCATCATCACCCCCACCGTCATCGGTGACACCTACGAGATGACGGTGTCGATGCCCGCGGACGGCTCGGGGCTGGTCAACGTCTACGCCTCCCTCGACTATGCCCACGACGGGATCGTGCACAGCTACGATCCGATCGGCGCTTACCCCGACGAGATCACGATCACCGACGGCTCGGAGGCCGATGACGTCGACATCACCATCCTCGCCCCCTGGGAAGACGGCGGCGGCGGCGGGGGCGGAGACGGCGGCGGCGGCGAGACCTGCACCGAGGTGTCCGTGAACGGGCCGGTGACCCTGGACGCCGGGGCCGCTTCGACGGCGGCCGGCGCGGTCATGTTGTTCAGCACGGACGGCTCTGGGCCCTACGACTGGGCCTGGTTCACCCCCGACGGCTCGCTCGCCAGCGCCTATGAGCTGCTGACCTGTGAGAGCGCCGGGGAGTCGAACCTGCTCGGCGCGGTCGACTCGAACGGCAACGGCCTGATCGACCCCTCGGACACCTGGGGCTCCTACGTCACCGCGCCCGACACGAGCGGCAATCCGGTCACCATCGGCACGACCGACCTCAACAACTACGAGGTCCAGATCCCGCTCGCCGGCGCCGAGGACGGCCTCTCCATTGTGCCCTTCATCACCATCTCCGGTGATGTGAGCATGGAGGACGGCGGCACCTTCGACAGCCTGCCGGCCGGGACCTCGATCTACGTGGTGGCCCTCAAGTACGCCCCCAACAACGATCTGGCGGTCTCCTCCCTCGAGACGGGCTCCTACGACATGGCGGAGTTCGCCTGGGCCGACCTCACCGGTCAGGCCAGCAAGGCCTACAGCTTCGCGGTGCCCGCCAACACGATCCTCTACCTCTGGGCCTACGCCGACGTCGATGGCGACGGCGTCGTCAACGAGGAGACCGAGCCGGTCGCCCTGTCGGGCTCGGACGTCAACGGTCGCCTCGACGTGGGCGCGGTCAGCCTGATCAAGAACCTGCCCATCGGCTACCGAGAGTAGGCCCCCGTTGGGTCGCTGGGCGGTCGCGCTGCGGTCGCCCAGCGATCGCGGGCGATCGCTCAGGGATCGGAGGCGACGATCAGCGCGCTCCCGCCAATCAGCTCGGCGGGGCGGGCCTCAATCGGGGCGATGAGGCGGGGGCCGCGCCAGCCGATGAGGGGCAGGCCCGGCAGCGCCGTCGCCACGGGCCCGGGGCCGACCCCGTGGGGACCGTCGATCAGGAGCGCGAAGCGGGCGTCGCGGAGCCGGCCGGGGGCCGCCGGATCTTCGAGGCGGAGCTGACGGTCGTCGAAGGCGGCGGTCCGGGGGGAGGCCTGAGGGTCCTGGGAGTCTTGGGAGTCCTGGGGGTCCGGCGGGTAGACGGGCGCGAGGCAGAAGCGCAGCGGCATCTCGGGGAGCCCGATGGCGACGACGGCGTCGGCTTGGGCCACCGGCGGGCGGGGGCGCGTGGGGCCACCGGCCACCCAGCACCGCCCTGCGGTGAGGCCGGCCGCGCCGCCGAAGATGGGGGTGCCGGGTGGCAGCGCATCGCGGAGGGCGTCGAGGAAGGCGGGCCCGCGGAGGCTGCGGGGGTCGAGCAGGAGCAGCACGGCCCCTGGCCCTTCGCCGCGCCGGTGGAGCTTTCGAGCGAGGGATCGCGCGGCGCCGGCGGGATCGCGCTCGAGCGCCCCTGTGCTCGCCACGACTGCGAAGGAGCCCTGGAGGAGCATCACCGCGACCCCGTCCTCGAGGGTGCCGGCCTCGGTGGAGACGGCGGAGGCGCTGCAGCCGACGATCTGCTGCGCCTCGCTGAGCTCGGCGACAGCCTCGAGGATGGGGGCGGCGTCCTGGGCGCTGCGCCCGGAGGCGAAGACGAGGGCGAGGTCGATGGGCTCGCGGCTCCCGGTCAGCGCGAGGTGGGCGCGGGCGGCGAGGGTGGCGGCCTGCCCCGCCAGGCGAGGATCTCGGCCCCCCGCCGCTGAGCCCGTCCCGGCGTGTGTGTCAACCCCCGCAGGCATCGACGTCTCCGGGCCACTCTCCCTCGGTGTCGGTGTCGGCCCCGGTGTCGGCCCCCGTGTCGGTGTCGAGGACGATGTCGCAGGCGGGGCCGCCCTCCACCGAGGCCCAGAGGGTGGGATCGGCCCCCCAGATCCGGCAGTCGCTCACGTGGTCGCCATGGGGATCGTAGGCGACGAGGGCGAAGCTCAGGCCGGGGGCGTCGTCGCAGCGCCAGCGGGTGGAGGCGCCCGAGCTGGCCTCCTGCCAGTCGGGGGAGACGGCGAGGCTGAGGTCCAGGCAGTCCCAAGCGCCGTCGCGATCGGCCTTGTCCGAGGAGACGTTGTGCTGCTCGATCTGCGCGGGGCCGCTCGCGATGTAGAGGCGGGCCCCGCCGGTCCAGCCGACGGTGCGGAGGCGGAGGTCCCACCGGCCGGCCTCGGGGTCACACGTGACGTGCAGGCCGGAGATGAGCGGATCGCCCTCGTGGAAGGGCCCCGCCTGATCGGGTTCGACCGAGGGCGCGGTGAGGCAGGCGAGGGGCAGCAGCAGGAGGGCGAGCACGGGGAGAGCTTACACCGGGCGGCGGCGCCGAGGTGGCTCACGGGCGCCGCGCGGGCCCCGCCGCGTCCTCCATCGCGAGGAGGAGCTGCTGGGCGGACCAGGCGTAGCCCTTGGCCGAGAGGTGGATGAGGTCTGCGCTCATGAAGGCGGGCTCGCGGAAACGGAGGCCGAGCGCGCTGCCCGGGCCGCCCATGGCCTCTTGCCAGTCCCAGAAGGCGCAGCCGAAGACGGGGGCCACCTCCCGCTGCACCTGGGCGATGGGCTGGGTGCGCGGCCAAACCCCGTACACCGCCCGCCCGAGCTCTCGGCCGCGATCGGTGGGGCCGGCGAGGATGCAGGCGGCGTCGGGCAAGGCGCGGCGCATCCGGCGGAGGCTCTCGGAGAGGTCGCTCCGATAGTCCTCCATCGTGTAGGTCGTGTCATTGGCCTCGTTGACCCCGTAAGCGAGGATGACGAGGTCGGGGGAGAGGACCTGCAGGGCGGGGAAGGTGAGGGCGGGGTCCCACTGGAGCCAGGTGCGGGCCTCGCGGCCGTTGACGCCGATGGCGTCTACGATCACGCCCGGGCCGTCCCGCTCGGCGGAGAGGCCGAGCACGCGGACCTCGCCGTCGCCGAGCGGCTGCACCGTGAGGCGGTGGGGGCCGTCGGGCACCGGGAGCTGATGCCAGAGCAAGGTGGGGGCGCTGGCGCGGGTGGAGATGGCGCGCGGGGCGGTCTCGTCGATGGTGACGAGCAGGGTGCCGCCCGCCGGCTGGCCGAGCGTCAAGAGCTCGTAGCGGGAGACCTGCCGCCCCTGGGGGTTCTTCGAGGTGGTCTCGATCCAGCCGAAGTCGGCGGGGTCGGCGCTGCTCACCGAGGCGCCGAGGCCGTAGAGGCCGTCGTCGCGGCCGCCCGTCCGACCGACGTAGTCCGGGCGCCAGCCGGGGCTGCGGCAGAGGTTGACGTCCTGGGCGCGGCTGCCAGTGAAGACGGCGGCGGGCCAGATGAAGCCGTGCCCGCGGTCCCCGTGACGAGCCTGGAGCAGGCGCCGCAGCTCGCCGGTCCAGTAGTCCCCTGCGGTGTGGGAGGCGCCGAAGACGCTGATGCGCACGGGCTGCCCGGCGGAGGCCCGGCGCAGCACCTCGCCCACCCGGAGGAGCGCGTCGGGGCGGCCCTCGAGGGGCTGCAGCGGCAAGAGCTCGGGCTGGGCCCCGGGGAGCTGCGCGCGGGCGGCGGGGCTCGAGCCGATGGGGATCCGCGCCATGGGCGGGTTCTCGGCGCGGGTGCGGGGGCCGAGGGCGGTCGCGGGTGTGGGCGCGGTGGTGTCTCGCAGCTCCACGGGCGGGCGGGTTTCCTTGTCCTCGGCGGCCAGGGCCAGCGCCGCCTCGCAGGTCTGGCTCGGCGGCCCGGAGACGGCCTCCTCGACGGGGATCACGATCGCGACGGGCCTCCCGCCGGCGCGGGCGGCTCCGACGAGCGCGGCGCCGAGGGCCGAAACGAGCAGCAGGGGGGCGGTGCGGGAGCGCCAGGGGGCCATACCGAGGAGGGTAGTCGAGGCGAGGGGGCTCCACCAGCCCCGCCCCTCGACGGACCGGCGCCCTTTTCGGCGGTCGTCGCTGGTCAGACGCCCTCGACGGCGCTACCGTCCGACGGGGCGCTGTCGGCCCCCTTCGAGGTCTCCATGTCGGTTCGCCTGCTCCCGTCGCTGTGCTCACCGGGCCCCCGTGCCGCCGCCCTCTCGGTCCTGCTCCTGGCTTCGGGCTGCGCGACGACGACGGACGCGAAGGGGGAGGGGAGCCTGGGAGAAGAGGCAGACGCCGACTCGGACGCCGACGGTGACGGGGACGCCGACGGGGACACCGACGCCGACACCGACTCAGACGCCGATGCCGACACCGACGCCGACACCGACGCCGACTCGGACGCCGACACCGACGCCGAACCCCCGGCCCCGATGGTCCGCTTCGTGGCGCTCGGAGACGGCGGCGAGGGTAACGACGCCCAGTACAAGGTGGCCGACGCGATGCTCGCGGTCTGCACCGCCAAGACCGACGACCGCGCCGGCTGCGACTTTGCGCTCTACCTCGGCGACAACTTCTACGATGACGGCGTCAACAGCGAGGACGACGAGCAGTTCCAGACCAAGTTCGAGCTCCCCTACGCTGACCTCGGCTTCCTCTTCTACGTGGTGCTCGGCAACCACGACTATGGCTCGCTCTCGCTGCTCGAGTACAAGGCCGACTACGAGGTCGCCTACGGCAGCACCGGCGCCTCGAAGTGGACCATGCCCGACAAGCAGTACACCTGGGCCGCCGAGCACGTGCGCTTCTACGCCCTGGACACGAACTCGATCATGCTCGAGTCGATCTGGGGAGACTCCGGTCAGGGTGACTTTGTCGACGGCGCGCGGTCGGCCGCCACCGAGACCTGGCACATCGCCCTCGGCCACCACCCCTACCTCTCCAACGGCCAGCACGGGAACGCCGGGGAGTACGAAGGCTACGACTGGCTGCCGATCGCCAACGGCGAGACGGTGAAAGACTTCGTCGACGACCACCTCTGCGGCAAGATGGACCTCTACTTCGCCGGTCACGACCACAACCGGCAGTGGCTCGAGCCCTCTTGCGGCATGGAGCTCATCGTCTCCGGCGCCGCCGCCAAGACCACCGAGCTCGTCGGCCGCGACGCCCCCACCTTCTACGAGGACGCGAGCGAGCCAGGCTTCCTGTGGGTGCAGATCGAAGGCGACGTGTTCGTCGGCGAGTTCTACGACCAGGACGGCAACCTCGACTACACCCGCACCTTCACCCGCGGCGGCTGAGCCCGGCGCCCCCTTCAGTGGATGAGCTCGGGGGCGCCGATCAGTGGATGAGCGGGTGGGTGGGCATCCCGTTTGGGAGCACAGTCGGGAGGAGGGCGCGCGGGGGCGGGCCCATCGTCCAGGGCTGGGAGAGGTCGCGCTCGAGCTTGTCCTGCAGCGCGTCCTCGCGGGTCCAGCGCTCCATGCGGTCCTGGCTCTTCTTCCGCTTGCGGAGGTAGCCGAGCACCATCAGCACCGCGCCGACGCCGAACAGCGCCGAGTCGCTGACGAGGGGGCGCAGCCAGAGGCCGGAGGCCGACAGCCGGTCGCGCCACTCGTCGTTGAGCTCCTGGAGGCTCTTGCCGGTGGCCTCACGGAGGGTCGCGGCGGGGGGCCGGCCCTGGGAGAGGCCGAGGATGACGGTGTGAAGGGCCTCCTCACCGTAGGTGCTCTTGAGCCAGGCGACGAAGTCGGCGGACTCTGCGTACGCGAGCTGGGCGCGGAGGGGGTCATCGGGGAAGCCGCGGGTGAGGTCCTCCAAGGGGATGAGGCCCCCCGTGAGCATGCCGAGGCCGATGCGCTCGGTCATCTCGGGCTTGATCTCGCCGGCGAAGAGCTGGGCGGCCCCCTCTTGCAGCCAGCGCGGCACGGCCCGCGGCAGGAAGGCCCGGCCGAGGATGATGTGCACCAGCTCGTGATCGAGGACCTGCTCGAGCGGGGCGGCGTCGCCGGGGCGGACGCGGGGCGAGCGGAGGTAGATGAGGCCGCGGCTCGGCCAGGCGGTACCGTCCGCCCAGCCGGGGGGCTCGCCGGGCTGCATGGTGTCGAAGGTCTTCTGGTCGGGGCTCAGGTAGATCTCGATGGTGCGCCCGGGCGCGAGGCCGAGGGCCGCGGCGAGGCGGGGCACGGCGGCCTCGGCGTGCTGGAGCAGGCGGCGGCCCTGCGCGACGTCGGCGGGATCGGTGTGCACCTGGGCGTAGACCCCGCGCTGGCTCTTCCAGCCGGCCGGCGGCTCTGGGAGCGGCGAGAGGGCCCCCTCGGCGTCCACCGCCTCGGTGGGCCGGGCGAAGCTCGTTGGGCCGGCGAGGGCCGGGGCCTGATGGAGGCCGAGCCCGAGCAGCAGCCCGAAGAGGAGGCCCCGAAATACACGCTTGGGAGACAGGAGCGAGTGGAACATGTGCCTTGCCGGATGGTTTCAACACGGTAAGGACGGCGCCCCTCGCCGGGAAGGCCCATGCACTCATTTGTTGCCCGCGCGCGCCCGGCGCCCCTCCGGCTCAGCCTGCTCGCCGCGCTGGGGCTCTGCTCCGTCGCCTGCGCGCCCAAGCAGCTCCCGGCCGACGAGCGGTATCGGGCGGGGGACCCCGCCCTGGTGCTGCGAGAACAGCGCGAGAAGGCCGCCCTGCCGGGGAGCCGCCGCGCCCTCGACAACCTCGACCTCGCCAGCATGTCCTTCGCCCAGGGCGACGCCGCCGCCGCCGAGGCCGCCCTCCGGGTGGCGGTCTCGATCATGACCGACTTCCAGGCCGACGGCGAGTTCGCCGCCACCCTGGGCGCCGAGCAGCGGAAGGACTGGAAGGGCGAGCCCTACGAGAAGATGGCCGCCTACCTCACCCTCGGCCTGCTGCTCCACGCCGAGGGCGACCGGGGCAACGCCCTCGCCATGTACAAGTCGGCCATCCTCGCCGACACGGGCACGCGAGAGGAGCGATACCGCTCGGACTTCGTGCCGGCCTGGCTCCTCCAGGCCCTCGCCTACCAGGCCGAGCGGGAGCGCGACAACGCCGCTCAGGCCCTGGGGCGCGGCGTCGATGCGGTCTGCGGCCGCAGCACCCTCCGCGCGCTCTCCGAGCGCCTCGAGGGCCGGGGCGGCGCCGCCGAGGGGGCCGATCAGGCGCGGGTCCTCCTCTACAGCGCGCTCCCGGCCGGCGTCTCCGCCGCGGCGCGTGATCCGGCCCAGGCCGCCAAGGCCACCCTCTCCATCGCGAGCACCCTGCTGCTCGACCAGCCCACGGTGGACAAGGACGAGCGGCTCCCCGGCCTCCAGGCCTTCCGGGCGCGGGACTTCGAGGCGGCCGGCGAGGCCCTGCCTGCGGTCGCTGAGGCCTGGATGAAGAGGGTGGCGGAGCTCCCCGCGGGGGCCGACCCCACCTGCGCCGCCTTCGCCGCCGAGGCGGAGGCCCTCCTCCAGGATGAGCCCAACGTCGTGATCCTCGTCGAGCGGGGCTACGGCCCGGCCAAGCGGCGCACCGGCGATTATGGCGAGGTGTTGGTGATCGAGCCCGGCGGCGAGCCCGGCGGGCCGCTCCAGGTGCGCCTCGACGGCGCCCCGCTGCGCCCGCTCTACCTCGACAGCCTGAGCTTCCAGGCCACCACCCGCGGCGGCCGCGCGGTGGACCGCTTCCTCAAGGGCAAGGCCGTCTTCAAGGACACCGCGCTGATCACCGGCTACATGCTGGCGAGCATCGCCGACACCCTCGCGCACAACAACCCCAACGACTCCGTCGCCGCGGTCGCGGGCCTCGTCGGCCTCGGGCTGATGATCGGCGCCGCGGTCACGAACCCCGCCGCCGACATCCGCGCCTGGAGCTTCGATCCGGAGGCCTGGTACCTCGTCGCCGGGCGGTGGAGCCCGGGCGCCCACGAGCTCAGCCTCGGAGAGCGCAGCTACCACGTCAACGTCCCGGCGGCGGGCCAGCTCGTCCGGCTCGTCCCGACCCTCCAACCCGGCGGCGCCGTCACCCTCGGCGCCGAGGGCCCCTGATGCCCCACCCTGGAGCACTCCGAATGCGATCCCCCCCTGCTGCCTTCCTCCTGCCGCTCCTCGCCCTTGTGCTGGGCGCCGGCTGCGTCAAGACGAAGAAGACCACCTACGTGGACCCCGACGCTTACGGCGCGGTCGAGGGCACGGGCATCGAGGCCCGGGACGTGCGGGCGGTGGCCTCCCAGATGGCCCGCGACCTCCTGGCGAGCCCGATCATCCAGGCCTTCCAGGGCGCGCCGCGCATCGCGGTGATCCCGGTGAAGAACCGGTCGCGCTTCCTCATCGACCAGAACATCTTCACCACGCTCATCACCGACATCCTCATCCAGAACTCCGCCGGCAAGCTCGCGATCCTCAACCGGGACATCGTCGATCAGATCATGAAGGAGCGCGAGATGAAGCGCGCGGGGCAGGTCGACAGCGCCGGGATGAAGGCCATGGCCGGGGCTGACTATTTCCTCGAAGGCGAGATCCAGTCTCTGTCGGCCTCCACCTCGGAGGCCCAGAGCGACTACGTCGTCATCCGCTTCCAGCTCACCGACGCCGAGACGGGCATCGTGGGCTGGTCGAGCTCCTTCCAGATGAAAAAGGAGGGTTCATGGGGCGTCATGTACCAGTGAGTCAAGCACGCATAATCGGGTCAAACCCCCTCCGATGGGTGGCCCTCGGCCTGCTGCTCGCGGGCTGCCCCTACCGGGAGCCCGTCCCGGTCCAGACCTGGCCCGGCATCGAGCCCACCAGCAACATCGTCGCCCTCGATCAGGCCGCCTGGAAGCTCGTGGGCGTTCAGCGCCAGACGGTCTCTCGGACCGCCGACGGGCGGCTGCGGGTGGAGCTCGAGCTCGCCTCCTTGTCGGCGAAGCCCTTCGCCTTCCAGGTGCGGACCCGCTTCCGTGGCGCCGACGGCGGGCTGAGCGGCGACGAGACGCCCTTTGAGATGAAGACCGTCACCGGCAATGGCACCGTGGCCTACGCGGTGGAGAGCCTGAAGGCCGACGCCGCCAGCTTCTTCATCGAGATCAAGACCCCGTGAGGGAACACACCATGAGCGCAGCCCCCCCGCGCCGAGCCCCCGCGCCTCGAGCCCCCTGGAGCGCGCTGCTGCTCCCCCTGCTCCTCGGCTGCGCGGCCCCCTGGACCGCAGGGGCGGGGCCGATGGTCGTCCCCCCGGCGCCGGCCGCGTCGGCCGCGAAGGGCGCGGCGCGGGTCGAGCGAGATCCGCACGTCCTCCGCAAGCCGGTCGACCAGGCCCTCGAGGTCGGCCAGGCGGCGCTACGGCAGCGGCTCGGAGAGCGGGCGGCGCCCCGGGTCGCGATCCTCGTGCTCAACGCCGACGAGCAGCCATTTCAGTCGTCGAGCACGGCGATCACGGCGGTGAACCTCGCCTCCGGACAGGTGGCCTCCACCACGGTCACGAGCGCCTCGCCGCTCCCGGGCCTCACCGGCGCCGGCTGGAAGGAGGAGCCCTCCCACGCGCTGCAGGAGAGCCTGCTCGCCGCCGGCCTGCGCGTGATCGATCTGCCGGTCGCTCAATGGAAGGCCGATCCGAGCACCGTCCCCGCCGAGCTGGTCTTCGAGCTGCGCGCTGTGCAGTCTGACCCGCTCCCCGAGCTCGAGCTGCGGGTCATCCGCATGGGCTCGGGGGAGGTCCTCTCGGTCGCCCGGGCCCCCGTGGCTCCGCTCTCGGACCGGGGGGACGCCGCCGCGCTCGCGGCGCGCCAGGCCCTGGGCCGTGTCTATGTCGAGCTGGCGACCCGCCTCTGATGATCGGCTGTCGAATCCTGGGCACGGGCGCCGCCCTCCCCGATGAGGCGGTGGAGACGGCCGTCCTCCTGGCCGAGGCCGCCCCAGGGCGCGATCCCGCGGTGATGCTGGCGCGGATCGGCATCACTTCGCGCCGCCGCGCCGCCCCCGCGCCCGACGCTGCCGCCGCCCTCGGCGCGGAGGCCCTCGAGCGGGCCCTCGCCGCCGCCGGCCTCGAGGGGGCGGGGCTGCGGCGCCTGATCTTCGTGTCCTCGACCGGCGGGGACAGCCTGATCCCCGCGACCGCCAACGCCGTCGCCGCACGGCTCGGCCTCCCGCCCACCGTCGGCGCCTTTGACCTCAACAACGCCTGCACGGGCTTCCTCACGGCCTTTGACCTCGCCGCCCGCCTCGTGGCCACCGGGGAGGGGCCGGTGGCGATCGTGGTCTCCGAGGTCTTCTCCCGCCACATCGGCCCGGCCTCGCCGCGCTCCTACCTCGTGATGGGAGACGCAGCGGCCGCCGTGATCCTCGGCGAGGGGCGCCCTGGGGAAGGGGTGCTGGCGGTGGACTTCGGGAACGACGGCGGCCGCTACGCCGCGGCCACGCTCGGCCAGCAGGGCATCAGCGGTGCGCGCGAGCTGCTCGAGTTCGGCGTGCCCGCGGGCACCATCGCCGAGTACGCGATCGGAGACGTCCAGCGCTCGGTGGCCGCGGTGTTTGGCGCCTCCGGCTTCACGGCCTCCGACGTGGACTTCTTCCTCCCGCATCAGCCGAACGGGCCCCTGCTGCTGGCCTTCTGCGAGGCGGTGGGGCTCTCGCCCGAGCGGGCCACGGCGGTGGTGGATGGGGTCGGCAGCACGGGCGCGGCCAGCGTGCCCCTCGCCCTCGATCAGCTCTGGCGCAGCGGCGCGGTCGGGCCGGGTGCGCGGCTGCTCTTCGTCGCCGTCGGAGCGGGCACCTCGCGGGGGGCGGTCCTCTACCGGACCGCGCCTGGCGCAGCGGGGGAGGGCTCCCCGTGAAGATCCCCGAGGGCGTCTGCCCAGAGGCGCGGGCCTGGCTCGGCTGGTGGGAGCTCATGCGGCGCTGGCACCGCTTCACCCTCGAGGGGGACGAAGCGCTGCCTCGGGATCGGGCGGTGCTGCTGGTCGGCTACCATGGCCGCCCCATCGCCCACGACCTCTGCATGATGCAGAACGTGCTGGCGGAGCGGCTCGGCTATCTGCCGCACCCCATCGTTCACGCGGCCTTCGAGGGCGACGCGCGCAGCCGGCGGGTCATGAGCGACCTCGGCTTTGTCTCGGGGGATGGCCCTGCGCTGGCGGCGCTCCTGGCGCGGAGGGAGCATGTGATCGTGACACCGGGCGGAACGGCGGAGGGCTGTCGCAGCCACCGGCACCGCTACGAGGTGAACTGGGGGCGTAGAACCGGATATATTCGCCTCGCGCTCCGCTACGGCCTGGACATCTTCCCGGTCGCCTCCGACGGCGCCGACGACGCCTTCATCGGCCTCAATGACGGATACAGGCTCGGGAAGCGCCTCGGCGTGAAGGAGGGTGTCCCGGTGTGGTTCGGCCTCGGGCTCACCGGGCTCTGGCCGCTGGCGCTGCCCCTCCCGGTGCGGGTGCGCTGTCGCATCGGCGCGCCGATCCGCCTCGCCGACCTGCCGGTCTCGGATCCCGCCGATCGAGAGGGCCTCCAGAGGGCCCACGCCCTCGTCGTCGGGCGGGTACAGTCGCTGCTGGACTCTCTGCGAAGGGGCAGATAAGCGCGCCCGAATCCATGACTCTCACCCCCTCGACCCCCTCGACCCCCTCGACCCCTTCGGCCGAGGCGCCTGCAGCGGCGGCCGAGGCGCCTGCAGTGGGCGCGCCCTGGGCGGTCATCCTCGGCGCGTCTTCGGGGACGGGCGCGGGGATCGCCCGCGTCGTGGCCTTGCGTCATGGCTTCAACGTCTTTGGCGTCCATCGGGGCTCCTGGCCCGAGCTCGCCGCGGGCCTGGTGGCGGACCTTCGCGGCGGCGGACGTGAGGTCGCCCTGTGGGAGGCCGACGCCGGCAGCGCGGAGGCCGCGGCGCTCGGGGCCCAGCGCCTCCTCGAGCTCGCTGGCCCGCGGTCGGTCGGCCTCTTCGTGCACTCCATCGCGAGCGCGGCGGTGGGCCCCCTCGCGGTCGGCGCGGCGCCCCTGCACCCGCGACAGTTCGAGAAGACCTTCGACCGGATGGCGCACTCCTTCGTCTACTGGGCGGCGGAGCTCGTGCGGCTCGACCTCCTCGCCCCCGGTGCACGCCTGATCGGCCTCACCAACCCGATGACCGAGGCGGTGGTGCGCAACGCCGCGCTCGTCTCGGCCAGCAAGGCCGCCCTCGAGTGTTACGTCCGGCACCTCGCCGTCGAGCTCGGACCCCTCGGGCATCGAGTCAACCTCGTCAAGTTCGGGCTGGTCGTCACCGAGGCGGTTCGTCGCACCTTCCCGGGCGAGGCGGTCGACCGCCTCGATGCGGTGGTGCGGTCGATGACGCCGGCCCGCCGCCTCTGCACCATCGAGGAGGTGGCCGAGCTCGTGGGCTTCCTGGCGGGCCCGCACGGCCGCTGGTTCAATGGGGCGGTCATCGACTTCACGGGTGGTGAGTCGTTGGCGATGTTCGATCAGCTCGTCTACGGCGCACGTTGACGCGGCCCTGGTTCGGCCTCGCCGGGGGCCTGATCGCGGGCTCCTTCGTGGGGCTCGGTGAGGCGCTCTTCGTGCTCACCGCCGCCAACACCGGCGAGTACCAAGCTCTCCTCTATGGGGCTGTGCTCTACGGCGGGTTCGGGGCCGCGCTCGGCGCCTGCTTGGGCTTCGGCCTCGCGCTGATCGGCCTCGTCTGGCGAACCCTCCCCGACGCCCTCGCGTGGACCCTCAGCGCCCTCGGGGTGGCCCTGATGCTGGGCCTCTGGGTGACCGACCGGGTGGCCGACCGCCTCGTCTACCTCGGCGGCGGTGTACCGCTCGGCGGTCACCTCGTGATGATTGGGGTCTTCGCCGCCCTCTCCCTCCTCGGGCTCTGGCTCGGTCCGATCTTCCTCACCCGGACGCCGCTCAAGGTGATGCTGCGGCCAAAGGGCACCGCCGCGGCCTGGGCCTCCATGGTGGGGCTCGCCGCGCTCTTCTCCTTCGCGCCCAAGGAGGGCCCGGGGGACGGGGTGATGGTTCCCGACCGGCCGCGTGCAGAGCTTCAGGGCCCCGACGTGGTGCTCATCGTGGTCGACTCGCTGCGGGCCGATCATGTGGGGCAGGGTGGGCCCGACGGCAGCCTGAGCCCGAACATCGACCGCCTCGCCCAGGACGCGCTGCGCTTCGAGGCCGCGTACAGCCCGGCGACCTCGACCCGCGCTGCCTTCGCCTCGCTGTTCACGAGCCTCCTGCCCTCGGGGCACGGCTGCATGTCCACCGAGGCGGGGCTCCCCGACAGCGTCGACACCCTGGCGGAGGTCCTCCGGGAGGCCGGCTACGCCACCGGGGGTCTGCCCAACCACGCCGATCTCACGCGCGCCTTCAACCTCCAGCAGGGCTTCGACTACTTCTCTTTTCAGAACCCGGATTACCCGCTCTGGGCCACCGAGAGCGCGGCGCAGCTCAGCCTCTACGCCCGCTGGTCAGGCCCGTTCCGACGGTGGATCGGAGACGATGAAGGTCGGGTGAACGAGCACTATCAGCCGGCTGACGTCGTGCTCGAACGGGCCCGGGGCTATGTGAGCGCGAACCGCGCGGCGGGGAACCGCTACCTGCTGGTGGTCCACCTGATGGAGCCCCACGCGCCCAACCTGGGGGCTGAGGGGGCCGAGGGGGCCGGGCCGTCGGCGCCGCCGGCCTGGGCGCCGCTCCCAGACTCCGACGCCGCGGCGGCGGGGCGCGCCCGTTACGCCGCCGAGGTCCGCGTCGTGGATCGCGAGGTCGGCGCCTTCGTCGGATGGCTCCAGGCGGAGGGCGCCTATGAAGACACGCTGCTCGTCCTCACCGCCGATCACGGCGAAGAGCTCGGCGATCACGGCGGCTGGGGGCACGGAGACACGCTCTACGACGAGCAGGTCCACGTCCCCCTGCTCTTGAAGCTGCCCGGCCAGCGCTTTGGCGGCGTCGGCGTCCCCTGGTCGGTGCGCTTGATCGACCTCGCCCCCACCCTCGTGGGCGTCGCCGGTGCGCCCGCGCCCCCCTCCTGGCAGGGAGAGTCACTCTTGAGCGAGGAGCAGCTCCAGGCGATCGAGGCCTGGAACGCGGCCTCACGTGGAGAGCTCTCCACGACCCTCGATCTCGACCTCCTCTCCCGCACCGCGGTGGCCGAGCAGGGCGCCGAGGGGCAGGCCCTGGCCTCCATCCGGCGCCTCGGCTGGACCTACATCCAAGCCGGCGAGGCTAACCCCCGGGGGCTGCGCGCCGTGGAGCTCTACGACCGCAGTCTCGATCCCCTCGAGCGTCGCGACCTCACCGGTCGGAAGAGCGAAGAGCAGGCCGAGCTCTCCGGCCTGCTGCGCCTCGAGCTCCAGCGCTCCCGCTCCGCCCTCGATCCCGGCGGTCCCGAAGGATCGGCCTGTGAGGCTTGCGAGCTTCAGGCCGCACAGGGCCTGGCGGTGGACTGCGCCGCCGCCTGCGCCACCCCCTGATCGGGTCCGCCCGAGGAGGATGTTCCACGTCGAACACTTGGGTGCCGGCGCGGTGATCGGCAGCTTCCGATCGGGGAACGCGCCGAGCCCTGGGCGGGGACGCGCCACGGAGAGGGATCGGCCAGCCTCCTTTCGCCGGGTGGAGGGTGCCCACCCGCCGGGCGACGGTCTCCGCGATGGTGTACGCTGCGTTGGTATACCTGTGCTCTGCCCTGATCCGATCGACCGCGAGGCGGGTCGCTTGGTGGGGCTCGAGACGCGCCCGTGCCAGGAGAGATCATGACCCGACCGCTGCTGAACCCGCATCTGGCGCTCCAGTTGGTGCTCCTCACGCTCGCCGCGGGCTGCGGGAACGGCGAGGGCGATCCGAAGTTCGGCATCGGGAACGGGGGCGGCGGCGGCGGAGACGGCAGCGGCGACGACACCTCCGATCCCACCGATGACACCGGCGTCGCCCCCGGCGACACCGGCGGCGGGGCGGTCGGCTACTTCGATGAGCCGGGTGATATCGCCACCACCGCCGACGAAGAGGGCCTCGTCACCGTCGAGCTCGGCGACTCCAGCGGCGACTCCAACCAAGGCCAGGAGTTCTACTACATCATGGTGAACACGGGGGAGGAGTCCCTCGGGTACGAGCTCTACTATCGAGGCTCCTCTCTCCCGGAGGACACGGGCGCCGCGCCCCCCTTCGCCGCCGGGCGGCCGCGCCCCGCGGTCTCCAAGCCGAAGGGAGAGCGGAGCGAGTCGCGGCTGATGCTCGAAGATCGGGTCCGGAGCCACGAGCTCGCCCGCCCTGCTGGGCCGCCGCCGCCGCCCACGCTCTCCGAGAGTGACATCGGCTCGGCCCGCACGGAGTTCCGCGTCCGCAACTCGCTCACCGACGACTCCCAGTACGACCGCGTCTTCGCGCAGCTCTGGGGGCTCGGCGACTCCGTGGCGATCTGGGTGGACGTGGATGTGCCGATCGACTGGGACTACGAGTGCGACGGCATCATCGACGTGCCGGCTGTCCAGGATGCCTACGGCTTTGACAACTGTGACCTGGCTACCGTCGCCGAGGTGGTCGACACCAACATCGTCCCCAACGTGCGCACCTACTTCGGCATCCAGGACTCCGAGGATCCGGTCTACGAGTCTGACATCAACGCCGACGGGCGGGTGAGCGTGGTCATCACCCCCGTGCTGAACGCGATGGCGCTCTCCGCCGAAGATGAAGACGACCGCGGTCTGATCGTGAAGTCCTACGTCGAGCCTGCAGTGGACCTCACCGAGTACGACGCCGAGGAGAACCCCGGCAGCGACGAGCAAGAGGTCATCTACGTCTTCGCGCCCGATCCCTACGGCTTCTACAACGGCCTCGGCACCGCCACGGTCGATGAGTACGCCAGCATGGAGCTCTCGGCGCAGATCGCCCGCTCCTTCCAGCGCTTGATCTCCTACAACATCCACGTGCTGTATTGGGAGGGTGAGGAGGACGAGTCGGTGTGGCTCCGCGAGGGCCTCGGCGCGCTCGCCGCTGACCTCTGCGGCTTCGGCGCCGCCTACTACGACGACGTCTGGGACTACATGGACGCCTCCCACCTCGTCACCCTCGTCGACGAGGAGGAGGTGGACGACATCAACACCAAGTCCTGGGGCGCCCAGTACCTCTTCGTCCGCTACCTTGCCGACGTCTACGGCCTCGAGATCGTGCAGAGCTACCTCGCGCCCTCGGGGAACACGGGCAAGGACAACGTCGCGGCCGGCCTCAAGGCCTTCAACCCCGACATGGACTTCGACTCCGCGGTCCTGAACTGGCAGATCGCGCTGCTGACCACGGGGATCACCAACACCGATGGGGACCCCCTCGTCGCCACCGACCTCTACCCCCCTTACGGGGACTCCACCTTCATCACCGCGCCCACGAGCGCGCCGAGCCCCGGAGACCTCTACGGCGCCAATGGGTACCAGACCGGCGTCGATGTGGGTGGCTACAACTACTACATGCAGGGCGGCACCACCAGCGAGCCCTCCGAGCTCGAGGCGAACCGCGTCCTCTTGCAGCACACCGATCCCCTCACCATGGTCGCGGGCTTCCCCTTCTTCGGGGCGGTCGCTGGCGGCTACGGGGCACAGGTGGTGCGGCTGACGGGCATCCCCTACGACGTGGGCGCCCTCGAGGTGCAGGCCTCGAACTTCGGCTACAAGGTCGCCGTGGTTCGGTGGAGTGACCCGACGACGGTCGACTGGGTGAAGGAGGCCAGCTTCTCCTCGGCGGCCGCGGAGTCCACGGCCCTGCCCGAGCTGCCGGCTGACGGCTCCGCCGTCTTTGGCATCGGAGAGATCAAGTCCCCGGCGAGCACCACGATCGTCACCGCGGGTGAGGATGTGGACGACACCGTGGGCAAGGTCTACGACACCGACCGCTGGCTGATCGACCTCAGCGCCTACTCCCTCTCGGACTCGGTGCGGGTCTCGGTCCACCTCGATCGCCACTACGACGGCCTGGACGGCGAGGTCGGCCTGGAAGACCCCTGGCTCGCGCTGGTGCCGGAGGCCTGGGTCCCCACGCCGACCGTCTCCGACACGCGTAGGGCGACCTGCAGCGGCGGGGGGGATGACTTCGCTTATCCTTCGTCGATCCTCGAACATCTCTACTATCAGGTGTTCCTCTCGCCCACGCCTCTCGACAGCGCCACCACGGAAGCCGAGGCAGACACCGGCGCCGACCCGACCGCCAGCTTCGACCCCTGTGGCATCGCCTCCGATGAGCCCACCGACTGCTCCACCGACTGGGACAGCGATGGTGTCCTCGATGAAGACGAGCCTCAACCCGGCACCTTCCTTCAGCAGGTGCAGGTGGAGCAGTGCACCTTGGCCGGCGGCGACTTGAGCGCCTTCGTGTTGGCGGGCTCGAACGTCTTTGACAACGACGAGCGCGATGACGACGAGGAGTCCTACTACGACCGGGCGCACAACCTCGGTGGACGCACCTCCGCTTCAGGCGAAGAGGCCTACATCGACAAGAACCTGCAGGGCGGCCAGCGTTACCTGCTGATCGTGGGCGGCGGAGAAGACCTCGGCACCTACGAGCTCACGGCGAAGATTCGAAACTGAGCCGCGGCGGGTTGAAGCCCGGTGCCCTCGGGGGTCCGGGCGAAGGTGCAGGACGGGTGTACGGGCGGAGCGGGAGACGAGAAGGTGCAGGAGACCGCGCCCCAAGAGGGCACCACGTGGCGAGAGCGGGGCATCGCCTTGGGCCTGTTCCTGGCGACCGCGGGGACGGTGTTCCTGTCCTACGGCTGGCAGTGGCTCGGCCGGATGCCCTGGTCGGACGCCGCTGCGGCGCGAGATTGCGCCCTCTACGCGGCGGGCTTGATGTCGATCCTGCTCGCCCACGAGATGGGTCATTACGTCGTGGCGCGCCGACACCAGATTGAGCGCTCCCTCCCGTACTTCATCCCATTCCCCATGGCGCTCGGTACGCTGGGCGCGGTGATCCGGCTGCGGTCGCTGCCCCGCGATCGGAACGGCCTCTTGGAGATGGGCGCCGCGGGCCCGATCGCCGGCTTCGTGGTGGCGATCGCGGTGATGGCCCTCGGCCTCAGCGGTACGGTGGAGCACGCCCGGCCAGAGCTGGTGCTGGAGGCCTGGCCTCTCCCGGCCCTCCCGCCGATGGCTGCGGCGGAGCCCTCGCTGTGGGATCCTTTGCTCCGCCTGCTCGGGGCGTCCGATCCCACCGAGTCCATTCAGCTCACCATCCTCGCGAACCCTCTGCTGATGGACCTCATCGGCGAGCTCATGCTCGGCCACGCCCCCGGTCGATACGCCCAGCTGAGCCCGCTGGCGATGGCGGGGTGGGCCGGCTGCTTCCTCACGGGAATGAACCTCATCCCCATCGGGCAGCTTGACGGGGGCCACATCCTCAACGCCCTCTGGCCCCGCATCGCGCCCACAGTCTCGAAGATCGGGACGGTGGTGGTGATCGCGGGAGGGGTGCTGTGGACGGGATGGGCGGTGTGGGGCTTTCTTCTTTGGCAATTCGGGGCGACTCGAGGCATACCGATGACGGAGGGGGGCGCTGTGAGCTCGAGGGCCCGCCTGTCCTTCGCCGTCTGTGTGGTCGCCTTCGCGCTCTCGTTCATGGTGCGACCGATCGTGATCGACACCCTGACCTTCTCCGAGATTGATGTTCGGACCGAGGCCGGCGTGGTGATCGACCCGCTCGCGTACCAGCGCTGGCTCCGCGGCGAAGAGACCCCGGAGGCGACGCCGTGATCGTGCTGCTGCTGCTCTGGTTGTCCGTCGCGCGGGCCGACTTCCTCGTAGAGTCACCCACCTTCGCGACCCGGGCGGAAGCGGAGACCATGGCCACGGGCCTCGGTGCCCCTGGAACCAGGGTCTTCGTGGTTCGCCACCTGCGGCCTGGCGTCGGCTGGCGGTGGGTGGTGCGCGTCGAGGGGCTCGGAACGGAGGGCGAGGCCCAGGCCATGGCCCGACGCCTCTCCGTCGGTGTGAGAACGGCGACCCTCTTCGCCGACCAGCGAGGGTGGGTCCGGAGCCCCCACTCCCTGCCGGCGACCGCCCCCGCGAAGGTCGGGGATGGACTGAGTCGGCGGCAGCGCCGTGCCGGTAAGGCAGAGGCCTGGCGCATGATGCGCGCTGCGGTCGAACGGCAGCTCGACGCCGAGGGTTGGGAGAGGGTGACTGCAGCGGCGAAGCAGTTGGAGCTCTGCGTGGATCGCCGAGTGCAGCGCGGGGCGAGGGAGGAGCTCAGCCGCTGGTGCCTTCTGCGTTCTGGCCCCGAGACCCTCCTTGAGGTGTCCGGCGCTGGGGGCCCCATCGCTCTCCGTCGGCTGGGCGGCCCCGTACAGTTGGCCTCGGGAGAGTCCGCGGATTGGGGAGGGGACCTCTTCGAGAGCATGGAGCCCGAAGTGATCTTCGGGCCGATCCTCACGCTGGGAGTGGCGGTGGATCACGGGGCCGACTGGTCCCGGCTCCGCCCCTGCGCCACCCAGCCCGAGGCCGGAAAGCGAAGCCTGTGTGCCGGTCCCGACCCCGTGGGTGGCCTCGTGGAGGTCGCCTTCTCCAAGGTCGTCCCCCTCCTCTCCAGCCTCTCCTGGTTGGATGATACGGGTGTTACTACTTGGAAGTTCGACGACTACCGAGACGTGGCAGGGCAAGGATTGGTGCCGCTGCACCAGCGGGTGGAGCGCGGTGGAGCCCTCCTGGAGGACCGTCGGATCGTCCGGCTGAGGATCGGCGATCAGGTGATCGTCGATGACTCCCCTCCGCGGACCTCGGGGGCGCCTTGACAGGCCGCTCGGCCTCCAATAAGCGCGCCATCACTTCGGGTGGCGCTCAGCAACGAGCGCTGCGGTACTCCGCTCCCTTCGCGGGCTGGCGTAGCTCAACTGGCAGAGCAGCGGTTTTGTAAACCGCAGGTTGCGGGTTCAAGTCCCACCGCCAGCTCCTCCCGAGCGTTCTCTGGTATCTCAGCAGACCAACACTCCCTCACGAAGCGCCAAGCGTCGTAGGAGTAATCCCGGGAAGTTGCCCGAGTGGCCAAAGGGAGCAGGCTGTAAACCTGCCGGCGCAAGCCTACGGTGGTTCAAATCCACCACTTCCCAACTTATACTTGTTGATTCCTGATGCGGGAATAGCTCAGTTGGTAGAGCATCAGCCTTCCAAGCTGAGGGTCGCGGGTTCGAACCCCGTTTCCCGCTCCATTCAGCCCATGTAGCTCAGTTGGCAGAGCACCTCCTTGGTAAGGAGGAGGTCACCGGTTCAAATCCGGTCATGGGCTCCACTTTTCTGCGAGGCATCTGCCTCATCAGCTTCCAGGCGGGAGCCCTCGCTCTTCGCCGTTGAACACTGAAGCGGGGAATCCCGCAACAACCTGAAGCGGGATCTCCGCAACAAGGTGGCGCACATGGCCAAGGAAAAGTTCGAGCGCTCGAAGCCGCACGTCAACATCGGCACCATCGGTCACGTCGATCACGGCAAGACCACCTTGACGGCCGCCATCACCATGACGCTCGCCAAGCGCGGCGGCGCCAAGGAGATGAAGTACGCCGACATCGACAAGGCCCCCGAAGAGAAGGCCCGCGGCATCACGATCAACACCGCGCACGTCGAGTACGAGACGGCCAACCGTCACTACGCCCACGTGGACTGCCCGGGACACGCAGACTACATCAAGAACATGATCACCGGCGCCGCCCAGATGGACGGCGCGATCCTGGTGGTCAGCGCTGCCGACGGCCCGATGCCGCAGACCCGCGAGCATGTGCTCTTGGCCCGCCAGGTCAACGTGCCGGCCATCGTGGTCTTCCTCAACAAGGTGGACATGCTCGACGACCCCGAGCTCCTCGAGCTCGTCGAGATGGAGGTTCGCGAGCTGCTGAACCTCTACAACTTCCCCGGCGACGACATCCCCATCATCCGCGGCAGCGCCCTCAAGGCCAGCCAGGGTGACGTGGGTGAGCTCGGTGAGCAGGCGATCATGAAGCTGATGGCGGCGGTGGATGAGAGCATCCCCACCCCCGTTCGCGCCACCACGCTGCCCTTCCTGATGCCCGTCGAAGACGTGTTCACGATCACCGGCCGCGGCACCGTCGCCACCGGCCGTATTGAGCGCGGCATCGTCAAGGTCGGTGAGTCGGTTGAGCTTGTCGGCATCCACGACACCAGCACCACTACGGTCACCGGCGTCGAGATGTTCAAGAAGCTCCTCGACCAGGGTGAGGCGGGCGACAACGCCGGCATCCTGCTCCGCGGCCTCAAGCGTGAGGACGTCGAGCGCGGCCAGGTGCTCGCCAAGCCCAAGTCGATCAAGGCGCACACCCAGTTCATGGGTGAGGTCTACATCCTCAAGAAGGAAGAAGGCGGCCGTCACAAGCCCTTCTTCGACGGGTACCGCCCCCAGTTCTACTTCCGGACCACCGACGTGACGGGCTCCATCAAGCTCCCCGCCGGTACCGAGATGGTGATGCCGGGCGACAACCTCCAGATCGAGATCACGCTCATCACCCCCATCGCCATCGAGAACCAGCTCCGCTTCGCCATCCGCGAAGGCGGACGGACCGTCGGCGCCGGGGTGGTGTCTCAGATCATCGCCTGAGCTACATCGCGGTCCGCCGTGCACGCCTTCCGGTCCTCGGAAGGCGTGTTCACGAAGGGGTCCGCGCGATGGCTCCAACGAGTCCTTGCACGAGACACTGAGCTTGCACGAGATACTGAGACATGCTAGCCGGCACGGCCAGCATGATTGAGTGTGGGTCCCCCTGTCTCGGCAGGCATGACCTGAAGAGGGGCGCTCGCCCCCTGCCGCGGAGAGACGATGGACAACCGCAAGTACATCGTGATGTCGTTTCTGGGGGCCTCTGCGGCTCTTGGGATCGCGCTTCGCGGGCTGGCGGTTCCCCTGCTGGCTCGATTGGATGTCGGTGATCCGCAGATCGCCGGGGTGATCGACACCACCTCTCTGGTTGGACTTCTGGCTGCCACGATCGCCTTTGTCGTGCTGAACCGCCACCTGGTGGCGGTCAACTTCACGGACGAGGTGATCAGTGAGCTGCGAAAGGTCTCCTGGCCCGACAAGGAGGAGACCCTCCGTTCCACCGCGGTGGTCATCGGGTTCTCGATTGCGCTGGCGGTGTCGCTGGCCAGCTACGACTTCATCTGGCTGCGGCTCACCCGGGTCCTCCTCGCGACGGGCAGCTAGAGCTGCCTCCAGCGGGTCTCCTCGTAGGGCAACACCGCAGAGGTTCTTCTTCCATGGTTAAGCATTGGTACGTGGTTCACACCTACGCGGGCTTCGAGAACAAGGCTAAGGCCGCGCTCGAAGACGGGATTCGGCGCTCCGGGTTCGCACAGCGCTTCGGCGAGGTCCTTGTCCCCACCGAGAAGGTGGTTGAAGTCAAGGACGGCCAGAAGAAGACCACCACTCGGAAGGTCTTTCCTGGCTACATGTTCGTGCAGATGGAGGTCGACAATGAGACCTGGCATCTGGTGAAGAGCACGCCGAAGGTGACGGGCTTCATCGGTGGCAGCCGCAATCCTCCTCCGGTGCCGGAGGATGAAGTCAAGCGCATCACCCACCAGATGACGGAAGAGCAGAACCAGCCGAAGCCTGTGATGCACTTTGAACGTGGAGAGGAGATCCGTATCATCGACGGGCCCTTCTCCAGCATGACCGGCAAGGTGGAGGAGGTTAATCAGCCGCGTGCCAAGCTGCGCGTGATGGTGACCATCTTCGGACGCCCCACCTCTGTCGAGCTCGACTTCACCCAGGTCGAACGACCCGGGTAGACCTGATTCGGCCGCGGAAGGCGGCGGGAGCCATCGATGGCAAAGAAGATCATCAATCAGATCAAGCTGCAGATCACGGCGGGAAAGGCGAATCCGTCGCCCCCGATCGGCCCCGCCCTCGGCGGCGCCGGTGTGAACATCCCGATGTTCTGCAAGGAGTTCAACGCCCGCACCATGGCGCAAGCCGGTGAAGGCCTGATCTTCCCTACGGTCATCACGGTCTACTCCGACAAGACCTTCAGCTTCGAGATCAAGACCCCGCCCGCGGCGATCTTGATCAAGAAGGCCGCCAAGGCGGAGAAGGGCTCCGGAACGCCCAACAAGGTCAAGGTCGGCACTGTGACGAAGGCCCAGATCGCCGAGATCGCGGCCCAGAAGTTGCCCGACCTGAACACCCAGAACATCGACGCGGCGATCCGGTCCATCTCCGGAACCGCCCACTCGATGGGCATCGTCATCGTCTGAGTCCCCCACGCCCGTCGGAGACCCCTGGTCTCCGTGCGGGCCCCATTCACCCTCATCGTCTGGTCGGGGGAGAGAACACTCTCGCGGACCCCGTCAGGCAGAAGACCCCCTCTGGTCTTCGAGGAGCAGTCAACACATGGCCAATCAGGGAAGGCGGTACGCCGCCGCGCGGGCGCAAGTCGACCCCGCGCAGAAGTACCCACCGCTGGCGGGAGTGAACCTCGTAAAGTCACTCGCCACGACCAAGTTCGACGAGAGCGTCGACGTGGCCGTCAAGCTGGGCGTAAACCCCAAGCACGCAGACCAGATGGTCCGTGGCGCTTGCTCGCTGCCGCACGGCACCGGGAAGAAGGTTCGGGTCCTGGTCTTCGCCGTCGGTGAAGCCGCCCGGCAGGCTCAGGATGCGGGCGCGGACTTCGTGGGCGGCGACGAGCTCGTCCAGAAGATCCTCACCGAGAACTGGACTGACTTTGACAAGGCCGTCGCCACCCGCGACATGATGGGCAAGGTCGGCCGCCTCGGTCGAGTCCTCGGCCCCCGCGGACTCATGCCGAACCCGAAGATCGGGACGGTGGTGGGCCCGGAAGAGGTCGCCACCACGGTGCGCGAGCTCAAGGGTGGAAAGGTTGACTTCCGCGTGGAAAAGGCGGGCATCGTGCACGTCTCCATCGGGAGGGCCTCTATGGAGGCCGCTCAGCTCTCCGATAACTTCAACGCCTTGATCGGCACCCTCGTCCGGCTGAAGCCCAGCACGGCCAAGGGCACCTACTTCAAGAGCATCGCCATCTCCTCCACCATGGGCCCCGGGGTGCGTATCGACACCGTCGAGGCGCAGCGCGTGGCGGAAGAGCAGCAGTAGGAGGTCCCGATGAATCGTACCCAGAAGGCGGAGTTCATCGACTCCCTCTCCGGTCGCCTTGAGAATGCGCCGTTTGTCGTGGTGGCGGATTACCGTGGCATCACGGTCGCCGAGATCACCGCGCTTCGGCGTGCGCTTGGCGAAAAGGGCATCACCTACCAGGTCCTGAAGAACACCCTCGCGCTGCGGGCGGTGTCTGGGACTTCGAAGGCGAAGCTCGAGCCCTACCTCACCGGGATGACCGGCTGGATCATCTCCGGCCCCGATCCCATCGAGAGCGCGAAGGCGATCCGGGAGATCGTTAAGGGCATCAAGAATAAGAACCGGTTCGTCGTCAAGGGCGGCTTCTTCGATGGTGAGGCCTACAACGCCGAAGCCATTCAGAAGGTCGCTGACCTCCCGGGCAAGGCTGAGCTGCAGACCATGCTGCTCCGCGCCATCCAGGAGGGACCCCGTCAGGTCCTGGGCGTCATCCAGGGTCCGGCACGCGACCTCCTGTATCTGCTCAAGAACCTCGAGACGAAGCTCGCCGAGAGCGAACCCACCGAGTCCGGGGCCGCCTAGGCCACCTCCCCAGGCCCCGGGTCGTCCTACCGGGTGCTCCCATTCCCGAACATCAGAATTCCCTATCGGAGGAAGACTTTCATGTCGATCACCCAGAATGAAGTCGTCGAGTACATCAAGAACCTTCGCCTCGCCGACGTCAAGGGCCTCATCGAGACCCTTGAGAAGGAGCTCGGCGTCTCCGCCGCCGCTCCCGTGATGATGGGCGGCGGCGCCGCCGCTCCCGCCGCCGCTGCCGAGCCGGTCGAAGAGAAGACCGAGTTCGACGTGATCCTGAAGGAGGCCGGCGCCAAGAAGATTGACGTCATCAAGGTCGTCCGTCAGATCACCGGTCTCGGCCTCAAGGAAGCCAAGGACCTCGTCGAGGGCGCGCCCAAGGAAGTCAAGACGGCGGTGCCCAAGGCCGACGCCGAGACCATCAAGAAGTCGCTCACCGATGTCGGGGCGACCGTCGAGATCAAGTGATGGGATGCGGGCCCCCGGCCCGCGCCCTTGGCCCTTCAGCGGGCGGGCTCCCTGGGGTGCTGCGGCGGATGTCGCAGCCCTCAGATGGGGCCCGTCTTCGCCTCTCCGGCTCAGCCGGCATGGTGTAGGACTCTGCTTGAGCTGCGCCAGGAGTGACTCGATCTACATGACGGACCTCGTTACGGAAACATCCCTGCGGACGTGCCCGATGGTTGGTCGCACGTTTTGGGGAGATGTGTCGGTGCCCTTGTCGCGCCGCCCGTTTACCGAGTGCTCCGAACAGCGTTTTTCCTCGGCCTTGTCGAACGCTGCACACCTCTTCCCGGTCCATGACCGGGTCTGCAGCTCCAGGAGCTCGTGATGTCCGACCTGCTGGCGAACAATTTCCGCTACCGGCGCTCCTTCGCGAAGACGCTCCCTGCCGTGAGCGTGGACAACCTCATCCAGATTCAGCGGGAGAGCTACGAAAAGTTCCTGCAGATGAAGGTCCCGAGGATGGAGCGCGACAACACGGGCCTACAGGGCGTGTTCAAGAGCGTCTTCCCCATCCAGGACTTCAGCCATCGGGCCTCGTTGCAGTTCGTCTGCTACGACCTCGAGGTGCCGAAGTACGACGTGGATGAGTGCCGCGAGCGCGGCATGACCTTCTCCGCGCCGCTCAAGGTGACGGTCCGCCTCGTCGTGTGGGACATCGACACCGAGACGGACACGCGGACCGTGTCGAACATCAAGGAGCAGGAGGTCTACTTCGGTGAGATCCCGCTCATGACCGAGCACGGGACCTTCATTGTAAACGGCACCGAACGTGTCGTCGTGAGCCAGCTGCATCGCTCGCCGGGCATCTTCTTCGATGCCGGTAAGAGCAAGACCGGCGGCTCCGGCAAGACGATCTTCTCGGCCCGCATCATCCCGAATCGCGGCTCTTGGATCGACTTCGAGTTCGACACGAAGGACATCCTCTACGTCCGCATCGACCGTCGCCGGAAGCTGCCGGCCACCGTCCTCTTGCGGGCTTTGGGATACTCCTCGGAAGAGCTGCTCAACTACTTCTACCAGCGTGAGCGCTTCATCTGGGGGGGCAACGGCTGGTCCAAGGAGACCACCGAGGATCTCCTCAAGATCCAGCAGGCGTCTGTGGACGTGGTGGACCCCAAGGGCGACATCATCTGTAAGGCCGGGCGCAAGTTCCTGAAGCCGGCCATCAAGAAGATGCAGAAGGTCGGCATGCTCACGCCGCAGACCCGAGAGGTCGAGGGGCGCGAGATCGAGGTGCTGGTCGGAATCATCCCCGTCGCGCCCGACGCCGTCCTCCGCCGCGTCAGCGCCTACGACGTGGTCGACATGGAGACCGGAGAGATCCTGGTCGAGTGCAACGAGGAGCTCACCAAGGAGAACCTCGAGCTGTTGCTCGACAAGGGCATCAATGACGTCGAGACGCTGTACATCGACAACGTCATCGTCGGCTCCTTCCTCCGCGACACGCTCCTCGTGGACAAGATCAACTCGACCGAAGAGGCGGTGATCGAGATCTACCGACGGCTGCGGCCGGGCGAGCCGCCGACCTACGACGCGGCGTTGAACCACTTCGAGAACCTGTTCTTCAACGCCGAGCGTTACGACCTCTCCAAGGTCGGCCGCCTCAAGATCAACCACAAGCTGGGCCTGGATCTGCCGCTCGAGCAGACCACGCTGACCCGCGAGGATATCCTCCGCGTCGTCCAGTACCTGATCGATCTGAAGAACAACAAGGGTCAGGTCGACGACATCGATCACCTCGGCAACCGTCGCGTCCGCGCGGTGGGCGAGCTGCTCGAGAACCAGTACCGCATCGGCTTGGTTCGCATGGAGAAGGCGATCAAGGAGCGCATGAGCCTCTCCGAGATCGAGGCTCTCATGCCGCACGATCTGATCAACGCGAAGCCGGTGAGCGCGGTCATCAAGGAGTTCTTCGGGTCCAGCCAGCTCAGCCAGTTCATGGACCAGACGAACCCCCTCTCCGAGGTCACCCACAAGCGGCGCCTCTCCGCGCTCGGTCCTGGTGGTCTCACCCGCGAGCGCGCCGGCTTCGATGTCCGCGACGTGCACCCCACGCACTATGGCCGAATCTGCCCGATCGAGACGCCGGAAGGCCCGAACATCGGTCTTATTGCCTCTCTGTCCACCTACGCCCGCGTGAACGAGTACGGCTTCATTGAAGCTCCGTACCGGATCGTGAAGGACGGCATCGTCACCAAAGAGGTGCGGTACTTCACCGCCCTTGAGGAAGAGGTGCATGTCATCGCGCAGGCAAACGCAGAGCTCGGTGAGGGGAATCGTCTCGTCGAAGATACGATGACCGCGCGCCGACAGGGCGAGTTCGCGCTCGTCACCCGTGAAGAGATCACGCTCATGGACGTGAGCCCGAACCAGCTCGTCTCCGTGGCGGCCTCGCTCGTGCCCTTCCTCGAGAACGACGACGCAAACCGCGCGCTGATGGGCGCCAACATGCAGCGTCAGGCCGTTCCGCTGATCCGAACCCAGGCGCCGCTCGTCGGCACCGGCATGGAGTTCGTGGTGGCCCGGGACTCCGGTGTGACCTCCATCGCCCGCCGCGGCGGCGTGGTGGAGAGCGTGGATGGCACCCGGATCGTGCTGAAGACGGATGAAGTGGCGGGGGACGATGAGATCGGCGGAGACGTCGATATCTACAACCTCACCAAGTTCATGCGTTCCAACCAGAACACCTGCATGAACCAGAAGCCGGTCGTGCGCCCCGGGGACCGCGTGAACGCAGGCGACATCATCGCCGACGGTCCCGCCACAGAGATGGGTGAGCTGGCCCTGGGTCAGAACGTGGTCGTCGCGTTCATGCCCTGGCAGGGGTACAACTTCGAAGACTCGATCCTCGTCTCTGAGCGCGTGGTGATGGACGACTTCTTCACGTCCATCCACATCGAAGAGTTCGAGATCGCGGCCCGCGACACCAAGCTCGGCAAGGAGGAGATCACCCGCGACATCCCGAATGTCGGCGAGGAGGCCCTCAAGAACCTCGATGACTCGGGCATCGTGCGCATCGGCGCCTATGTGAAGTCCGGCGACATCCTCGTCGGGAAGATCACGCCGAAGGGAGAGACCCAGCTCTCCCCCGAAGAGAAGCTCCTGCGGGCGATCTTCGGTGAGAAGGCCGGTGACGTCAAGGACACCTCGCTCCGCGTCCCTCCGGGCGTGGAAGGCGTGGTCATGGGCGCCCAGGTCTTCTCCCGCGAAGGTGTGGAGAAGGACGCTCGCGCCCTCGAGATCGAGGCTCAGGCCGTCTCTCGCATCAACCGCGACCGCGACGAGAAGGTGCGAACGGTCCGCGACTCCGCCTTCCGGCAGCTCTTCCGGCTGCTCGACGGGCAGGTCTCGGGCGCCCGCATCCTCGACGACGAGAGCGGCGAGGAGCTCATCGCCCGCAGCGAGGCCTTCACGGCCGAGAACCTGCGGCGGCTGCCCTTCGAGCAGTACGAGAAGATCACGGTCGAGAATGGTGAGCAGGTCGAAGAGAAGGTCTGGAACCTCGTGGACCGCGTCCGCGAGAAGGAAGACCAGATCAAGGAGCGCTTCGCCGCTAAGATCGAGCGCCACAAGAAGGGCGATGAGCTCTCCCCGGGCGTGATCAAGCTGGTCAAGGTGTACGTCGCGATCAAGCGCAAGCTGCAGGTCGGCGACAAGATGGCCGGTCGGCACGGGAACAAGGGTGTCGTCTCCAAGGTGTTGCCTGTCGAGGACATGCCGTACCTCGAGGATGGGACTACCGTGGACCTCGTCCTGAACCCCCTCGGCGTGCCCTCTCGAATGAACGTCGGTCAGATCCTGGAGACCCACCTCGGCTGGGCCGCGCGCGGCATCGGCAAGATGGTCGGGCGCATGATCGAAGAGGCGCAGAGCACCATCACCGAGGACATGCGGACCACCTTCACGGAAGCCTACCGCGGGCTCCCGGAGGTCACCGACTTCCTGGCGACGGCTACCTACGATCAGCTGGTCGTCTTCGCGAAGAAGTACAAGGATGGCCTCACCACGGCCACGCCGGTCTTCGCGGGGGCCAGCGAGGGCGAGATCAAGCGCAGCCTCGGCATCGCCGGCCTCGACGCCGACGGTCAGTCCACGCTCTACGACGGGCGCACGGGGGACCCCTTCGAGAACCAGGTGACGGTGGGCGTGATGTACATGCTCAAGCTCCACCACTTGGTCGACGAGAAGATCCACGCTCGAAGCATCGGCCCCTACAGCCTCGTCACGCAGCAGCCGCTGGGTGGTAAGGCGCAGTTCGGCGGTCAGCGACTGGGCGAAATGGAAGTCTGGGCGCTCGAGGCCTACGGCGCGGCGTACACGCTCCAGGAGTTCCTCACCGTCAAGTCCGACGACGTGGCGGGGCGTACCCGGATGTACGAGTCGATCGTCAAGGGCGAGAACGTCCTCGAAGCCGGTCTGCCCGAGAGCTTCAACGTGCTGGTGAAGGAGCTTCAGGCTCTCGCGCTGGACGTCGAGCTCGTCGAAGACAAAGAAGCGCTTCGTCAGTGATCCCTTCGCGGCGGCGGGCCCTCTCGGGCTCGCCGCCTCTTCGTGTTTGAGCGCACTCGCGCGCTCGATCCTCCTCGAATGAATCCTACGGATTGAAGGAGTCCCCGATGAAGGACATCTACAATCTCTTCGAAAAGCCGAAGAACCCGCTCAACTACATCGCGGTTCGCATCGGCCTCGCCTCCCCGGACAAGATCCGGAGCTGGTCGCACGGAGAGGTCAAGAAGCCGGAGACGATCAACTACCGGACCTTCAAGCCGGAGCGGGATGGCCTGTTCTGCGCGAAGATCTTCGGACCCGTCAAGGATTACGAGTGCCTCTGCGGCAAGTACAAGCGCATGAAGCACCGCGGGATCACCTGCGAGAAGTGCGGCGTCGAGGTCATCCAGTCCAAGGTGCGCCGTGAGCGGCTCGGTCACATCGACCTCGCCACCCCCGTCGCCCACATCTGGTTCCTCAAGAGCCTGCCCTCCCGCATCGGCAACCTGCTCGACATCTCGCTGAAGGACCTCGAGAAGGTCCTCTACTGCGAGGCCTACATGGTGACCTCGCCCGGCGAGTCCACCCTGAAGGAGGGAGAGATCCTCTCGGAGGAGGACTACCGCGAGGCCGTCGAGACCTTCGGCTACGGCTCCTTCGACGTCGGCATGGGCGGCGAGGTCATCCGCGACATGCTGGCCCGCATCGACGTGGCCCAGATGGCCGATGAGCAGCGCAAGCAGATGCGCGACATCGCCTCGGAGGCCCAGCGCCGCAAGATCGCCAAGCGCCTCAAGATCGTCGAGGCCTTCCGCGACTCCGGCAATCGCCCCGAGTGGATGATGATGGAGGTCATTCCGGTCATCCCGCCGGATCTGCGCCCCCTCGTCCCCCTCGACGGTGGACGCTTCGCGACCTCCGACCTGAACGACCTCTACCGCCGGGTCATCAACCGGAACAACCGCCTCCGGCGGCTCCAGGACCTCAACGCCCCCGAGATCATCATCCGCAACGAGAAGCGGATGATGCAGGAGGCGGTGGACGCGCTCTTCGACAACGGCCGCCGCGGCAAGACCTTTACCGGTCCGAACAAGCGCCCGCTGCGCTCGCTCAGCGACATGCTGAAGGGCAAGAACGGTCGCTTCCGTCAGAACCTGCTCGGTAAGCGCGTGGACTACTCCGGTCGCTCGGTGATCGTGGTCGGCCCCGAGCTGCGCCTGCACCAGTGCGGCCTGCCGAAGAAGATGGCGCTTGAGCTCTTCAAGCCCTTCATCTACAACAAGCTCGAAGAGCGCGGCTTCGTCAATACGATCAAGGCCGCCAAGAAGATGGTGGAGCAGGAGAAGGAGGAGGTCTGGGACATTCTCGACGAGGTGATCAAAGAGCACCCCGTCATGCTCAACCGCGCCCCGACGCTGCACCGCCTCGGCATGCAGGCCTTCGAGCCGCTGCTCACCGAGGGCAAGGCCATCCAGCTTCACCCGCTCGTCTGTACTGCGTTCAACGCAGACTTCGACGGTGACCAGATGGCCGTGCATCTGCCGCTCTCGATCGAGGCGCAGATCGAGGCCCGCGTGCTCATGATGTCGACCAACAACATCCTGAGCCCCGCGTCCGGACGCCCGATCATCCAGCCCTCGCAGGACATCGTGCTCGGCACCTACTACATGACGCGGGAGCGGGCCTTTGCTCGCGGGGAAGGCCATGTCTTCTCGTCCCCTGCCGAAGTGGTGGCCGCCTATGACGCCGGAGAGGTCTCGCTGCACGCCGGCGTGAAGGTCCGCCTCCCCACGCCGCTCAGCCAGCAGCGCCTCATCGACGACCTCACGGACCTCGGCGACACCCACCTCGTGGTTGGCATCGACGAGGGCCGCGGCGAGTATCAGGTCGTACACGCCTACCGCGGCAACGCCGTGCTGGTGGGCGACGACGGCCGGCTCGGCGAGGTGCCCATCATGGGCGGCGATGTCATCGTCGAGATCGATGGCAAGGCCGGGCCGAACGAGGGCCAGGCGCGCCTTCAGCTCTTCCACCGGGAGGGCAACGCCACGCCCACCCCCGGCCGTTGGAGCTTCGGCGCCTCTCACTTCGCTGGTGCGGTCCCCGTGCCGACGGCCTTCGACGAGAAGGGCGAGCCCCTCAGCGGCGACAAGGTCACGGTGATCACGGGCGACGGCTTCACCGCCGCGGCCTACCGCCTCCCGACCCTCCGCGGCGCCTCCCGCGTCGCGGCGAGCGTCAACGTCGGCGTGAGCACGCTCCCTTCGGGCGAGTACCTGATCGACGCGCGCTTCAACCCGAACGTGCGCATCGAGCTCTTGAAGCGGGCCATCAAGGCCCTCCGCGACAAGTTCGGTGAGGACCTCGTCCTCGTCGTGGCGCCTGCCGGCCTCTTCGGCTTCGAGGGTCGCCTCCCGTCCGATATGGACGGCGCCCAGATCGACACCACTGTCGGCCGCGTGCTCTTCTACGAGATCGTGCCCCGCGGCGTCCCCTTCTCGTTGTGCAACAAGCCGCTCAACAAGAAGGCCCTGGGCGAGCTCATCGACCGCGCCTACCGCGACTGCGGCGCCAAGAACTCGGTTCTCTTCGCCGACTCCCTGCTGCAGCTCGGCTTCAGCATGGCGACCAAGGCCGGCATCTCGATCTGCATCGACAACATGCACATCCCGAGCCGCAAGGGCGAGATCCTCGATGGCGCCTACGCCGAGGTGAAGGAGACTGAGCTCCAGTACAATGACGGTCTCATCACGCTCGGTGAGAAGTACAACAAGGTCGTGGACGTCTGGAGCAAGGCGACGGACGAGGTCTCGAAGGAGCTGGTCCGCGAGATCAGCAAGGACGAGATCACGAACCCGAAGACGGGCGAGAAGCGGAAGCAGGACTCCTTCAACTCCATCTTCATGATGGTGGACTCCGGCGCCCGCGGTTCGACCACCCAGATCCGTCAGCTCGCCGGCATGCGCGGTCTCATGGCGAAGCCCTCGGGCGAGATCATCGAGACGCCGATCACGGCGAACTTCCGGGAGGGGCTCACCGTCCTCCAGTACTTCATCTCGACCCACGGCGCGCGTAAGGGTCTCGCGGACACGGCGCTCAAGACCGCCAACTCCGGCTACCTCACCCGCCGCCTCGTGGACGTGGTGCAGGACTTCATCATCACCGCTGGCGACTGCGGCACCCTCGACGGCCTCGGCATCGCGAGCCTCATCGAGGGCGGTGAGATCATCGAGCACATGGGCGAGCGCGTCCTCGGGCGCGTCGCGGCCGAGGACATCCTCGACCCCTACTCCGACGAGGTCCTCCTCCCCCGCAACGGCATGCTCGATGAAGCGGCCGTGGCCCGGGTGGTCCAGGCCGGCGTGGAGACGGTCCGCATCCGCTCGGTCCTCACCTGTGAGATGCGCTGGGGCGTCTGCGCCATGTGCTACGGGCGCGACCTCGCCCGCGGCAAGCTCGTCAACGTCGGTGAAGCGGTCGGTGTCATCGCGGCGCAGTCCATTGGCGAGCCGGGGACCCAGCTCACGATGCGCACCTTCCACATCGGTGGTGCGGCCTCCGCTAAGGCGACCGAGAGCTCGCTCGAGCTCAAGAACAGCGGCACGATCAAGTACTCCGAGCACCTCGTCACGGTCGCTGACCGCGACGGGCGCTCCATCGCGATGTCGCGCAACGGCGAGATCTTCGTGGTGGACGAGAAGGGCCGCGAGCGCGAGCGTTACGGCATCCCCTACGGCGCCAACGTGCAGGTCAAGAACGGGGAGCGAGTCCCCGCCAAGACCCGCATCGCGCAGTGGGACCCGTTCACCACGCCGATCCTGGCCCACGACTCCGGCATCCTCAAGTACGAGGATCTCGAGGAGAACCGGTCCATCGCCCAGCAGACCGATGAGCTCACCGGCCGTATGCGCATGGTGGTCATCGACTACAAGGACACCGATCTGCGCCCCCGCCTGGTCATTCGGGCGAAGGAGCAGGGCGGCAGCACCGCGGCGAAGATGAAGGCCCGGTACTTCCTCCCGGTGAGCGCCAACATCCTGATGGCGGAAGGCGAGGAGCTCCTGGCCGGCGACGTGCTGGCCAAGATCCCGCGCGAGTCCACGAAGACCAAGGACATCACGGGCGGTCTGCCCCGCGTGGCCGAGCTCTTCGAGGCCCGGAAGCCGAAAGAGGTGGCGATCATCACCGAGGTGGACGGCGTCGTCTCCTTCGGCAAGGACACCAAGGGCAAGCGACGGATCATCGTCACCCCCGAGGGCACCGAGCCGCACGAGTACCTCATCCCCAAGGGCAAGAACATCGTCGTGAACGAGGGCGACTACGTCCGCGCCGGCGACTCGCTGATGGACGGTGCGGTCAATCCTCACGACATCCTGAAGATCAAGGGTGAGCACGAGCTCGCGACCTACCTGCTCGATGAGATCCAGGAGGTCTACCGCCTTCAGGGCGTGAAGATCAACGACAAGCATATCGAGGTCATCTGCCGGCAGATGCTGCGGCGCGTGAAGGTGAAGGACGTCGGCGACACCGAGTTCCTCACCGACGAACACGTGGAGAAGTGGCGCTACGATGAGGAGAACCGTCGGGTTGCTTCGCAGAACGGTCGCTCGGCTACCGCTGAGCCCCTCCTGCTCGGCATCACGAAGGCGAGCCTCTCGACCGACTCCTTCCTCTCGGCGGCCTCCTTCCAGGAGACCACCCGGGTGCTCACCGAGGCCGCGATCAACGGCAAGGTGGACCACCTCCGCGGCCTGAAGGAGAACATCCTCATGGGCCGCCTCATCCCCGCTGGTACCGGCTTTGCCGCCTATCAGAAGCTCGGGATGGTGGTGGACGACGAGTCGATGGCCGGCGAGGCGGTCGATCCCGACCTGGCCTACCTCTCCGCGAAGTAGTCCTCGCGGCTGAGGAGAGGGGCCCCGCTCGAGAGAGCGGGGCTTCTTTGTTTCTCAGACATAGTTGACGCATATAGTGATGGCAGGTGTTCATACTTGTAAGCGAACCACGCTCGACATCGAAGATTCCCTCTTGGCGCGAGTACAGGCGATGTTTCCGCCGGGAACGCCGAAGACGGCCCTGTTTGAGGAAGGTCTTCGTCGCCTCCTCAGCTCGGGGTGTACTGGCCCAGCCTGATCAGGACTCCCGGGTCTGGGGTGTAACGAATCGGGTATCGGCTGGCGAGGGGTGAGCGAGCAAGGTGGCAGCGCCGGCCCGGGCCGTGGGGCGGCTTGCCGGCGCTCGGCGCGGGTCTCGCGCGCGGCCCTCGAGCTTGTGGTCGCGCGCATCGTGGATTGCCTTCTGACAGCCTTCCGGGTGGTCGTGGGGAGTGACGTAGCCGATGGCGCTGTGGAGGCGACGGGTGTTGTAGTGCTCGATGAAGCGGGTGACGAGGCGTCGGGCCTCCTCCAGGGTGGCGGGCGGGGACACGCGGATTACGTCGCCCTTGATCGTCTTGTGGTAGCGCTCGATCTTCCGCCGCTCTGGAGGAGTTGGACTGTGGGTAGTAGGGCGAGGTCCGTACGTGGCTCACCCCGGTGACCTTGATGAATTCCTTGAAGTCGTGGGCGATGAACTGCGGCCCCGTTGTCGCTGATGATGCGTGGGGAGGCTGCCGGGTAGAGTTCGCGGGTGCGCTGCAGGATGCACTCGACCTGCTGCTCTGTCATGGACTCGCGGAGGTCCCAGTGGATCACCGCGCGGCTGCACCCGTCGAGGACGGTGATGAGGCGGTAGAACGTGCCGGAGATGCTGATGTACGAGATGTCCTCCAGACCGGGTCGTATGCCAGTGCTCGTGCGGCTTAAGGGGCTGGACGAAGCCGGTGCCCTTCTTCGAGGGCCGCTTGTTCCACCGGTCCAGGACGCCGGCCTGGCTCAACACCCTCCACACCGTCGTGGGCGACGCGGCGACAACGTTGGCATCGAGCATCATGAACGTGAGCCGGCGGTAGCCCTCCAGCGGGTTCTTCGCGTGGAAAGCGAGAATCGCCTCGCACTCCCAGGGCTCCAGCGATTGGTCACGCTGGACGAGCGCGTTGTGCTCGTTGGCCTTGCCGTACCGCCTCTGCCAGTCGTAGAATTTCCCGCGCTGGACGCCGATCCAGGTGATGAAGCGGGCGGCGGCGATCTCGGTCCGCTCGGACCAAGGCGCACGAAGTCGATGACGGAGTCACGCGTGTCGGGGGGAACCCAACGCTCGTTCAAGGCTCCCCACGCGCCTATTTTAAAGGTGACGTACTCCTCGCTGATGGAGGCGATGACGGCATCCTTCTTGGCGACCCGCGCCTTGAGCGCTTCCACCTCGCGCTCCAGGTCCTTCTCCCGCGAGCTGGTGGTGACGGCCGGCTGGAAGGCGCCGGCGAGGTTCTCGAAGGCCTGCTTCTGCCAGTAGTAGAAGACGCCTGGCTGCTGCTCGTACTCGGTGCTAAGATTGCAAAATTGCGACCCTATCGACGAAGTGACGGCGGAGGATGGCGCCCTTCTGGTCGATCGTGAAGTTGCGACGGGGCTTGCGGGACACGGGCAAGGGCTCTCCTGGTTGCCGCTCTTTACGCGGCTGTAGGGAGAGTCAAGATCCGGCTGCTGCAGAACAGTGGCCCTCCCCGACGCTCCCGGGATAGTAGGCGCCATGGCCCCTCCGCCCTCCCCGACCCCCTCGAGTATCCCGGCGCCGCCGCCGCTTCCTCCTCGTGTTGCCCCTCGGCTGTCGCTCAGTCGTCGTCTCCTCTTTTCGGCGCTCGTGCTCCTGGGAGCAGTGGGGATCGCGGAGCTCGGCTGCTCATTCCTCCCCAAGGAGCGCCTGGACACCCGATCCCTACGAATCCGCGCCCAGACGATGAACGACAACCTCATCGCAAACAACGATGTCCCTGGATGGGACCTGCGGCCAGACGGAGGAGAGGTCGCCCACATCGCCTATACGACCAACCGTTGGCGGATGCGCGGCCCCGATTACGAAGCGGTCCATCCCTCGGATGTGTCGAGGGTGCTCATGGTGGGCGATTCTTCGATTTTCGGCGCCAAGCTCCAATGGGAGGAGACCTTCTCCGCCCAGTTTGTTGAGCTCCGGGCCCAGGGGAAGACGGAGGAAAAAATACAGGTTGGTAACTGTGCGGCCCCTGGGCACTCCACCTGGCAGTCGAAGATCAAGCTGAAAAGACACTGCCTCGCCTTCGAGCCTGATCTGGTGGTCATCGGGAATCAGAACAGTGACTCCGCCTTCGATGTGGCGGCCGACCGCGACCGCTTCCCCCCCAACCGTTACCCGGGCCTCTACGATCTGCTGGACCGCTCCTACCTTTATCGAGCGCTGGGGACGATATTGGTGCGGGCTAAAGACGATGCGCCTCTGAAGTCCAACACCGATGCGGGTCCGGAGGGGGGTACCCAGATCGCACAGGTGGGTGGGCCCACGGGCACCATCGTCCGGGTCCCTCTGGACGAATACCGACAGAACCTGATGGAGATGATCACCCTCATCCGAGAGAGCGGCGCCATCCCTGTGCTGCTGGTGCTCCCCGACCTGGCCGATGTGAGCGACCAACCGAGGTCATCGGGCAGCAACCTGCTCGCGTACAAAGACACCCTGCGGGAGCTCGCCGCTACCGAGAGCCTCCGCCTCATTGACGCCGCGGAGTGGTTCCGGCTGATGCACCGCGGGGAAGACCTCTTCCTCGATGTGGTTCATCCGAACGCGCAGGGAGCGGCCCTCCTCGCCGAGCTGCTGGACCGTCAGCTCCCCTCCCCCATCCCGAGCCGGAACGCCTCACCCTGAGCTCCGCCTGAATGGAGCTCGGTCGGCCTCGACCTCCGGGAGGAGGGAGACGGGAACGGGTGCGGGAGTGTGTACGGCGAGCCCATTCTGGGCACGGACGAGCCGACCGGCGGAGAGGAGCCGATCGATGGCGGTCCGGAGCGTCTTGTTGCGGACGCCGAGGTGCTCTTGGAGGGCGGTGCGGGTCATGGGGCGGGTGGTGAGGGCGGCGACGACGCGATCTTCGAGGGGCGCCGCCCCGGAGCCCGTGCTCGGGGGCCGTCCGAGAGCGTTCATCTCTACTATCCGCCCGCAGAGCAGCAGGAGCAGGCTCATCCCCTGAGCCGAACAGAGAGGCCCGGCCCGAGGGGCCACGCTCTCGACGACAGGCGACCATGGTATAGGTGGGCTTGACGACGAGCCCGTGGGAATGCCCGATGACCGTGGAGAGACCGAAAGCCCCGAAGACCGGCCTGGGGCAGCTCTGACCCGTCTTTTGCCGCTCAACGGGCCCCGCACATCAGGCGGACCGCGGGCCGCGCCTGCGCGCATCGCGGGTCCATCCTTTGGTCCTCTCGCTGGCCGCCCTCCTGTTCGTCGACCTGGCGGTGGACAAGGCCGTCGCCGGACCGGCCGCGAGCCCCGTGGGGGCTCCCCCGAACATCCTGCTCATCTCCATCGACACCCTCCGGGCCGACCGCCTCGGCTGCCTCGGGAGCAAGCGGGGCCTCACGCCCAACCTCGATCGGTTTGCCGCCGGGGCCGTGGTCTTCGAGCAGGCCTGGGCTCAGGCGAACCTGACCTCGATGTCCCACGGGAGCCTGTTCACGAGCCGTTACCCCTCTGAGCTCGGTGAGGTCGGACCCACGTTTCGGATGGACGACCACAGCCGCACCCTCGCCGAGGTCCTCCAGGTCTATCGCTACCAGACCGCTGCCTTCACGGCAGGCGGGCACCTTCAGGCGGGCTGGGGCTTCGACCGGGGATTTGATTCCTGGTGGTCCTCCCCGCCCATGGGCTCCTTCTTTCACACCGTCCCCGAAGCCCTCCATTGGCTGGCGGCTCGCACCGAGATCCGAGACACCGAGAGTCGGCCCTTCTTCGTCTTTCTGCACAGTTATGATGTGCATGCTCCCTATCTCGCCCCCCCACCCTATGGCCTCGCCTGGACTGAGCCTGAGACAGAGGGGCCCTGGCAAAAAGCGATGATGCTGCCCATCGGCGCCGAGCTCATCCTCGACGGTTACCAATTCAAGGATGAGGCGGTGATGGTGGAGCTGCTCGACAAGGAACGACCCCGAAGCTGGGATGCTGCAGGCCGGACCCGGGTCGGATCGTTGGCCCACAGCCCAGAGACTCAGGCGGTTCCCTTTTCGGCGACCGATCTCGCGGCGGTCGCGGCGGTCTATGACGGCGGGGTCGCCTATGCCGATGCGTGGTTCGGCCGACTGATGCTCCAGCTCGAGGAGCGCCACCTCCTCGACTCCACCGTCATCGTGGTGCTGGGAGACCACGGCGAGGCGCTGGGAGAGGATGGCCGTTTTGGTCACGGGGATTCCCTGTGGGACAGCGAACTCCATGTTCCCCTGATTGTGAAGGCGCCGGGAGTGGCCCCCCATTCTGTGGCCGAGCCGGTCGCCCTCCTCGATGTCCTGCCCACCCTGTTGGAGCTGGCCGGCGCCGCTCCCCTCGCAGAGGCCGGCGGGCGCTCGCTGGTCCCCGCCCTTCGCGGAGAGAGGCTGGTGATGGGCCGCCTCGTCTTCTCCGAGAGCAATGACCGCGGCGTCTCGGTGCGCAGCCCCACTGGTCGGCTCAGCTTCACGGGCATCCGCGCTGGCTCGATCATTCTGCCCGAGCTGCTGGCCAGCACAGAGCTCGGGGGGCCCGCCTTCCGCCTCTACAGCACCGCCGCCGCGGAGGAGCAGGAGGCGCTTCGAGGGGCCCTGGTCAAGTGGTCGGCCAGCCTGTCGAAGGTGCAGGGCGGGAAGAAGGCCGATCCCCGCCTCGTCGAAGAGATGCGAAAGCAGGGGTATTGGGCGCCATGATGAGAAACCGTGTAGCCCGCTGGTCGCCCATCCTGCTCCTGGGCTGCGCTTCGACGGGGCCGCAGGTCACCGAGGCCGAGGCAGAGCCCTTTGTCTCCGTGCTCGTCCCCCTCGACCTCGACCGGGACGGGCGGGTGGTCGAGTCGGAGTACAGCCGGGTGTGGCAGGGAGAACCCCGATTCCAGAGCGCCGACAAGGATGGCGACGGGGCCCTCTCCGCCCGTGAAGTCGCCATCGAGGTGATCGAGACCGATCCGCTGCGCTTCAACCAGATGGAGCCCGAAGGGCCTCCACCGGTAGACAGCCATCGCCTTCAGAAGGCCCCCGGCGGCCCTCCCAAGCCTCCGCGGGCCCTCCCCGGCCGGGCCGCCCAGCCGGGCCCCCAGGCTCCCCGCCGTCCCAGGGCGCGGCCACCCCTTCGGGACCGGGTTGACCGCCTACGGCGCTGACCTGCAGGTCAAGGACGGGGAGCGCGTCTCCGCCAAGACCCGCATCGCCCGATGGGACCCGTTCACCACGCCGGTCCTGGCCCACGACTCCGGCAACAGCAAGTGCGCCTTCATGTATACGAACGCGCTGTTACCCACGGAGGTACCCTGGCCGCGCTCCTCAGCCGCCTCGATCTGGTCGCCCTCGACGAGGACGTCTGTGCGCGGACCCGCGCCCTTTCCGGTGCCGGTGCGCACCCTCGACGCCCTTCACCTGGCCACAGCCGACTGGCTCCGGTCCAGAGGTTTTTGGTGGACATCGCCACCCACGATGTGGGAATGCAGCAGGCCGCGGTGGCGATGGGCTTTGGGTTTGCGGCGCTAAGATGTCGGCCGGAGGACTCCAGCCCCGTCGCCGCCGACGAGACCAGACACGCCGTCAACGCCTTCCTCCACCCCTACAACTCCGAGCGGCGCGCCCAGTGGCGCGAGGCGGCTCGGGGGGCCGCCCCGTTCCTTCCTTCGTCACCCGCCCCCCTCGACTGACCCCGTGAGTTCGCTACGCCACCCATCCGAGAGGCCGATTCACGCTGGGCCAGTACGCTCTTGTCGGTCACGGTGAAGGTGGGGCGGGCGCCGGCGGAGTGACGGTGGACGAGGGCGGCCCGAAGCGGAAAGGGTAGGTCGCGATCACGATGCCGCCGCCGGGCACCACGGGGAAGGTCCACCCCTCCGCTGCGCGGACCACGCACGCGTCCAAGGTGGCGTCACCGACCGTCGTGCTCTTCACGACCACCGACCCGAGCTGGGTACCCTTCATGCCGATGAGGCCGCGGAGCTCGAGCTTCTCGCCCGCCTTGAGGGTCAGCGCCACGCGGGTCTCGGCCGCTGCGCCAGCGTAGCCCACCGCGCCGAGCGCCCGCTCTACGCAGACCTCCACCGCCGGCGCCGCCGGGGTGGGGGTGGCGTCGATCGCGCCCGGCCGGCCGCCGGCGTTCACCCCATAGCGCACGCTCATGGGGGGAACGGTCGTCGCGTCGGGGAAGCAGGCGGCGAGGGCGTCGTCGACCCCCTGGACGCCAGCGGCGACCGCCGGGTTCGTGAGCGCGCCCTCGGCGGCGATGCCGATCGTGAGCACGCCCCACGGCGTGGTGTTCGAGAGCGTGTAAGGGGCGGCCGGGGCTGGTTCACCCGCGGCGGCGACGGAGAGGAGCAGCGCGAAGATCGACATGTTCCACCGGGGAAGTCCGCGAGATCTTACGATCGCGCGCTGTCGGTGCGAGGCCGGCGGGTCAGCCGAGAGGTCAGGCCTCTCCAACTAACACATGGATCGGCGCGAAGACCCACCGTTCGTCCCGCTCCTCATTTCCCAGGGCATTCATATCTGGAGGGGACAAGAGAGGTGCTCGACAAGCAAGAGTCGGTCGACCGGCGATACACCATCAGCAGCTTGTCGAGTCCTCCGGCGCGACAGGCCGCTCACATCGTCCGAAGCCATTGGGGCATCGAAGACCAGATGCGCTGGGTCTTCGACGTCGCCGTTCACGAAGACGACGCCCGGGCCCCGCCTCGGTCACTCCGCCGAGAATTTCGCCACCATTCGGCACATCGCCCTCCACCTCATCAAGCGGGAGACCTCGCGGAAGGTCGGCGTCCAGACGAAGCGCTTGCCGTCGCGGAGGGGCGACGGCGTCTCCACGAGGGCGGGCCGACAGGGTACCAGGGCGGATGCCCCGCACGCCCGCCCTCATCGTCGCCGCCCCCGCAACCGGCTCCGGAAAGACCACCGTGGTCTGCGGCCTCACCGCCGCGCTGCGCGCCCGCCCGCCGGGCGCCTCCGGCCGCGAGGTGCGCTTGTTCAAGGCCGGCCCCGACTACCTCGACCCCACCTGGCACACCAAGGTGAGCGGCCACCCGTCGCGCAACCTCGATGCGTGGATGACGAGCCCCGAGGGCGTGATCGCCTCGTTCCGGCGCGGATCGTCGGGGGGTGACCTCGCGCTGGTGGAGGGCGTGATGGGGCTGTTCGACGGGTGGTCGCCGACGGAGCTGACCGGCTCGGGCGCCGAGCTCGCGGTGCTGCTGGACGCGCCGGTGTTGCTCGTGGTGGACGCCGGAGGGATGGCGCGGACGGCGGCGGCGGTCGTACACGGGCTCGCGACCTTCGACCCGAGGGTGCGGGTGACCGGGGTGATCTTCAACCGCGTGGGCGGCGAAGGGCACACGCGCATCTTGCGCGAGGCGATGGCGGCGGCGTTGCCAGGGGTCCTGGTGCTCGGTGGCCTGCCCGCCCGGCCCGACCTCGCCGTACCCGAGCGGCACCCCGGCGCCCACCCCGGCCGTGGCGGTTGTGTCTGCCGGCCGGCGGGTCCGGATCGGCGTCGCACAGGACGCCGCCTTCCATTTTTACTACGCGGACAACCTCGACCTTTTGGAGGAGGCCGGCGCCGAGCTGGTCTCCTTCTCGCCGGTGACGGACGCGCGGCCCCCGCCCGTGGACGGCCTCTACCTCGGCGGCGGGTACCCGGAGGAGCACGCGGCGGCGCTGACGGCGAACGTGTCGATGCGGGCGGCCATCCGGGCGTTCGCGGCGTCGGGCGGCGCGATCTACGCCGAGTGCGGGGGTCTGATGTACCTGGGTGACTCCCTCGAGGACGCCGCCGGCCTGCACCCCATGTGCGGCGTCCTGCCGCTCACGACGCGAATGACTTCGGCGCTCCGCTCATTTGGCTACCGCGAGGTGGTCACGACGGCGGAGACCCTCTTCGGGCCGGTGGGGACTCGCTGGAAGGGGCACGAATTTCACCACTCCGAGCTCGCAGCGACCGCGCTCGCGCCCGTGTTCGAGACCAGGGGGTGGGGCGGCGCCGGGGTGGAGGGCTGGGCGAAGGGGCGGGTGCTCGGGACGTACGTACACGCGCACTTCGGGTCGAACGGGGGGATGGCGGACGCGTTTGTGGGGGCCTGCGCGCGTTTGCCGTCTCATCGGAGCCGGCCTACCTGACCGCCGCCATGCACCTGCCCCCCGCGATCATGATCCAAGGCACCGCCAGCGGCGTCGGCAAGTCCTGGGTCGCGACCGCCCTCTGCGCCGCGCTCGCGCGTCGGGGCATGGCCGTCGCGCCGTTCAAGGCGTGGAACATGAGCAACAACGCGGCGCCCGCGCTGGGGCCGCACGGCTGGGGCGAGATCGGGCGCGCGCAGGCGGTGCAGGCCCGGGCGGCCGGCCGGGCGCCGACGGTCGACATGAACCCGCTCCTGCTCAAGCCGATGGGGCTCTCCGGCGCCGACGTGGTGGTGTGTGGGCGCTCGCGCGGCCCCATGCGCGCGGACGCCTATCAGGCCGCCCGCGCCGAGCTCTGGGGGGAGGTCACCGCCGCCTACGCGCGCCTCGCGCACACCGCGGACATCGTGGTGATCGAGGGAGCGGGGTCACCCGCAGAGATCAACCTGCGCGGCGACATGGCCAACATGGAGATGGCGCGCCACGCGGACGCCTCCGTGTTGCTGGTGGGTGACATCGACCTCGGCGGGGTCTTCGCCAGCCTCTATGGCACGCTGATGCTCCTGGCGCCGGAGGACCGCGCGCGGGTCGCCGGGCTCGTCGTGAACCGCTTCCGTGGAGATCCCGACTCCCTGCGGCCCGGCCTCGCGCCCTTCGAGGCCCTCGCCGGGGTGCGCGTCCGCGGCGTCGTGCCCCACCGGGGAGACCTCCTCGTCGAAGAAGAAGACGCCGCCACCCTACGCTCCCACGTGGGGACGCTCGACGTGTGTGTGCTTCGACTCCCCACCGTCGCCAACACGACCGACCTCGACGCGCTGGCGCGCACGGCAGGGGTGGGGGTGCGGTACGTCCAGGACGCAGGTGCGGTGGGCAACCCCGACCTCCTCGTGCTCCCGGGCAGTCGCGACACGGTGGCCGATCTCCGGTGGATGCGCGCCCGCGGGCTCGACCGCGTGGTGGTGGCCGCGGCCGCTCGTGGTATCCCCGTGCTCGGGCTCTGCGGCGGCTACCAGATGCTCGGCGCGCACCTTGGCGCGGAGGCGGGGCTCTCGTTGCTGCCGGTCACGACGGTGTACGCCTCGGAGAAGCGGGTGCGGCCGGTGCGCGGCGTCACGACGGGCGGCTGGCTGCTCCCGGCGGGGCTGCCGGTGGAGGGCTACGAGATCCACGAGGGGCGCACGCGAGTGGAGGGCGGGGCGCCATTCCTGGCGTTGGACGATCCGGAGGGCGCGATCGTGGGCCTGGTCGCCGGCACTTACGTTCACGGGGCGCTCGACGGCGCGGAGGTCCGCGCGGCCCTCGTCGGGGTGCTGCGCGCGCGTCGGGGGCTCGACGAAGGGGTTCCCGTCGAGGCGACCGAGGCCGCTACGTTCGCGGCGCTCGCGGAGGTGGCGGAGCGGTACATCGACCTGGACGGGTTGGTGTGACGCGGTGTCTCCCTCCCTCCCACCGTCCCGCGGGGGGAAGAATATGCTCGGAATATCGCTCTTGGGCGTATAGAGGCACGGTCCGCCACCGCCGCGCACCCTTCCTGCTAAGCTCCTCTTATGAGCCGCCGCCCCCTCCTCGCCTCCCTCCTCCTGTCCCACCTCGTCGCGTGTGGAGGCGCCCCCTCCAAGGCGTCCAGCCCGTCTGGCCTCTCGGAGACCGGGGGGGAGGGAGCGGCGGACTCCGGCGCAGGCGGAGAGGAGGTGGGCGGGCTCGGCCTCGCGGTCGACCCGCTCTCCCTCGCGCCCATGGTCTCTGAGGAGGCCCTCCGCGCCGACATCGAGACGCTCGAGGGCTTCGGCACGCGGTACACCGGCACCCCCGGCAACGCCGAGGCCGCCGTCTTCCTCGCCGACCGGCTCCGCGCGCTCGGCTTCGAGGTGGAGGAGGCGCCGTTCATGGGCGCGGGGGGAGGCGCCGCGATCAACATCATCGCCCGCAGGGCGGGGTTGGAGCGGCCCGATGAGCTCTTCCTCTACTCGGCCCACTACGACTCCACCTCGGAGCAGGCCGAGACTTTGGCACCCGGGGCCGATGACAACGCGAGCGCCGTCGCGGTGGGCCTGGAGATCGGGCGCCTGCTGGGCCCGCTGCCCACGGCCTCGAGCTGGTGGATCGTCTTTACGGGGGCCGAGGAGCAGGGGAGCCTGGGCTCGGCCGTGCTGGTCGAGCAGATGGCCGATGAGGGGCTGGTGGCCGAGGCGGTCATCGCGCCCGACATGATCGGCTACTGGCCCCTCGGAGAGGCTGACGCCTTCGACATCCTCGGCGATGAAGACAGCGAGCACCTCGTGGAGGAGATGGCCGGCGTGGCGGATACCCTCGGCGTGAGCCACAAGGACTGGGTCAATCACCGACACTGTTACGGCGACGACCACTCGAATTACCAGGAGGCGGGGATGCCCTCTCTGGCCCCGATGGACTGTGTGGAGGCCCACAACATCAGCACGAGCGACGAGGAGCTGGCGCATTACCACCAGAGCACCGATCGCCTCGACACCCTTGACCTTGGCTTCACCACCAAGGTAGCGGGGGTCCTCGTGGCGACCTTCGCCGGCTGGGTGGAGCCGCATGAGCCCGCCGAGGGGTCAGGCGCCCTGGGGTCGGCCGCCGAGGGAGCCAGACGTCCCCGGTGACATCGGGAGGGGCGCGCAGGCCGGTCTTCCGCCCCGTCAGCCCTTCCCCGCCTCGGCCGGGAGGAAGCCCTGGCGGATAGGCTGTGGCGCGGCATCGCCTGCCGTCGAGGAGCCGCAGGGTCTGGTCTCGGGCCACGGTTCGGAGGGGGCGAGCTCGGCGGCCGGTCAGAACGTGACGGTGCCGACCGCCCTGCCGTCCTTGAGCAGCAGGACGCCCAGGACAGGATTCAGGTCCGCGTCGTTGGCGTATCCCTCGTAGGGGACCTCCGCCGACCATACCGTGTCCACGCTGCCCGATCCCCAGGCGGGCGTGAGAAATGCGGTCTTCGCGCTGTCGGCGCCGAGAATGGGGCTCTGGAGCCAGGTGCCCGACGAAGCCGCGGTGGCGGAGGTTTGGACCTCCACCTGGTACATGACCTCGTCGGGGAGGCTCCCGGTGGAGGAGAGGGAGTACCCGCTCACTCGCCCAAGGGCACCGACGCCCTCTGGCGAGCCGATCGCGCCGAGGTAGGTGGGCACAACGATAAAGCTGACAGACCCAGGGTCATCACAATCGGTGACCCCTGCCACCTGAGCCGACCAGAGGTCCTGCCCGACCTCTTCGCCGTACCAGCCGCCGCTGAAGTCATTCGTCGCGAGGTCCCACGCAAACACGATCACCCCATCGGCCGGCTTCTCCTCGTTGCTGCCGTTGGTGTCAATCGCGAAGCTCCAAACGTCGTCTGTGCAGTCGAGCTGGACGTCTCGGAGGCGGATGTCGTGGTCGCTCCGGAGCTCCTCCCCGAGGACATCGGCGATGCTGTTGCCCTGCTCGGTCACGGTCCACTCGGCGCCTCCCTCTTCGGCCGCCCCAGTGTCTGCGGGGTCCAAAGGTGCGCCCGTGTCTTCAACGCCCTCGCTTCCCTTCGTGGGCGTGCAGGCGGCGGACAGGAGGACGAGGACGGTGAGCATCGACGTGCGCATGATGAGATATCCAGGGTGGGAGGGGGCGCGCCGCCGAGCGGGGCTCGCGACGCGTCGCCCACCTCTGCAAGGCTCGTGCCGAGCCCCCCTTCCTCGACAGGGTGTGACATTGCATAGGGAGAAGCTATGCGATTCGCGCGGGCGCCCGGCGAGGGCCCGCGGACGGAGGTCCAGCGGCCCCGTCTCCCTGGCGAGTCGTCGACGCCGGCACACAGGCGGAGGAACAGTTTTAAACAGAGGCGTGCGCACGGCCGCGGCGGTGCGGACCCATCGGCGGCGATGCAGGCCTGGCGGAGGGGCTCAAGGCCCGCCGCGCGGTGAACCCTGCGTACGACGACAAGTCTCCTCGGGAGTGCCCCGGCGTTCACCCGAGTGCCCTGGCGCGGAACGGTCACCTCACCGGCGGAGCGCCCATGCGCACCCGCGCTCCCTCGGCGGATGGCGATCGGCGGTGCGCTTAGGTCCCTGTCCCGAGGCCGAAGAGGCCCAAGACCGCCCATAGGACGACGGCGGTGACGATGGCCGCTCCCCCCACCGGGCGTGCGCGCCAGCGCAGCCCGACGAGGCCGACCACGACGACGAGCAGGAGCCCGCCCAGGTACGCGAGCTTCGTCCCGAGCGGGAACGGGAAGGTGAGCCCCATCGCAGGGCCGACCGCCATCGCGAGGGGGACGAGCACGAGGCCCCACAGGATGCTCCCCGAGGCCCACCCCGCGGCGCCGGCCGCGAGCGCGTAGGCGACGAGGAGCGTGGTGAGGATCCGACGAGGCATCCTGTCGTCATATCCTCGCGCCCGCCCGCTCAGCCGCCCGTGCGGCGCTTGCCCTCCTCGGAGAGCGTCATCGCCGGGCGTCGGGTGAGCGATGCGATGCGGGCGACACGTCGGAAGCGCAGGGCCGACCAGTCGGCGTCGATGGAGACCTGGCGGACGGGCTCAAAGCCCGCCGCGCCCAGCGCCTGCCAGCCCGTGTCGCGGTTGAATTCGCAGCGGTAGGCCTTCGACGAGCCCTTGGGGTAGGCCACCCACAGGACCGGGTCGGGCGCGTCTGTCGACACGAGCTGCGCCGACAGGTTGTCGAGCTGCGCCTGCGTCACGGCGAAGCCGAGGGCGAAGTCCGTGCCGGCCACGGGCGCGCGGTGGATCACCACCGGCGCTGCGGCCGCGAGCTCGGTCAGGGCCGCCTCGAAGGCCGCCGGCGCGCCCAGCACGACGACCGCGGACTGTTGTTTCAGGTTGAGCTTTTGGAAGAGCGGGGTCATGGGGGGAGCGTATCACCGGTCGCCTCGCGCGGTGCGCGCGCCGCGTCTCACTCGGGAGGTGGGCTCTATCCTCCCGGTCGGAGTGGGTCAGCCGCTTGGGCGGGTGTCAATTGCAGTTTGAACGGACAGGAATATCCTGCACCCGGTCGTCGCAGTCGTCGAGCTCGAGATCAACCTCGCCGTCGCGGCAGGACGCGCTCGCCTTGAGCGTGTAGTCGCCGTAGGGGAGCTCCAGGGCGTACTCTCCCCAGTCGTCGGCGATCGCGACCTGCTCCTCGCCGTCGGCGTCCACGGCCGTCACGGTGGCCTCGGGTTGGAGCAGGCCGTTATCGACCACGTAGCCGCTCACATGGACGACGCAGTCTGGCCCTTCGTCCCCCTTGCAGCCGCCGCAGGTGCCCATGACCAGCGAGAGGAGGATCGACGAGAGTCGGGCAGGTCGGCGCGAGTTCATTCCGGGAGCTCTGCGGGATGAAGGGGAGCGAGTGGGGTTGGAGTTGGCTTTGAGCAGCCTACCAGATGGTGGGAGAGCGGCGGGGAGTCAAAGGCGGGGAGCCGGAGGCGGGGCGGGGCCCAGCGGGGACCGTCGCCCGCTCAGCCCGCGTCACTCAGCACCGCCCGGCGGGTCCGCGCGGCCACCGCCCCCATCGCGCGGTCGCCGGTGGCCCTGGCGAAGCGCTCCAGCAGCACGCCGTAGAGGAGCGCCCGGAAGCGGGCTCGGTCGAGGAGCGGTTCGAGGACGATTGGCGCGCCCCGGACGGTGGCGTAGGCCGCGAGGAGGGGGCCTCGCGCGCTCGGGGGGAGCATCGTCCAGAGGAGAGAGAGGTCCTGCGCGGGGTCGCCGCCGTGGAGGTCTCCCCAGTCGATGAGGGCCTGGAGCTGGCCCGCGCGGTCGAGGAGGACGTGGCGGGGGTGGAGGTCACCGTGCACGGTGCGCGGGCCGTCTGCCCAGGGGGACGCCTCGGCGAGGGTGGAGAGGCACGCGCAGAGGGCGTCGGCCTGTGGGAGGCCCCCGGCTCGGTCGAGCTCGCGGATGGCCAGGGTCAGCAAATCGCGGCGATAGGGGAGGTCGGAGCGGCGGAAGCGGTCGAGGGGGCAGCCCTCGGGGGCGGGGGCGGCGTGGAGGCGGCCGAGGGCCCGGCCGAGGGCGGGGGCGAGCCCCGCGAGCGTAGCCTCGGCGGCGGGGTCGCCGGCGCTCGCGGACAGGACGAGCGTGTCGGCCGACAGACCGTCGAAGAAGCGGCACGCGACCAGGAGGTGGGGCGGTCCGGGCAGGCGGATCACCCGCAGCGGCGCGCTCGTCGCGACGGGGAGGGGTGCGGTGAAGGCGGGGGCCCAGCGGAGCTCGTCCTCGAGGAGCGGCACGGCTGGCTCGCGGCGGGGGATACGCCAGAGGAGGCCGCCTTCATCGAGGACCGCGAGGTTGTCGAAGCCCTCGCCGACGACACGCAGGCCGGGGCCCATGCCCGGGCGGTCGGCCGCGATGAGGCGGCCGAGCTCGGCGAGGTCGAGGGTGAAGGTCGCTTCCCAGGGCTCGGCCATCGGCGCTCCCGCGGTGGAGGGGGCGCGGACTAACCCGGTCGCCGGCGCCGGCCGGGGTGGCCCTCAGGCGAAGTGGACGGACAGGGCGCGCCGACCCGGGGCCGGACAGAGGCGGTCGCGGTCGAGGAGGGCCCACTCCTCCGGGCTGAGGCAGGCGCGGAGCGCGTCACCGGCGGGCGCTCGGTCAATGCGGAGGGGGCCAGGATCGACGCCCGCGGCGGCGAGCTGCCCCGGATAGAGGTCGGCCTCGGGGGAGATCGCCCAGCCGGGCCAGGCCTCCGCCATCGCGGCGGCCCAACCTATTGGCGTGGGGTCGGCGCTCCACCAGCGGAGGGCGCGCGCCTGCAGGTCGAAGAGGGCCCCCCAGTGGAGGGCGTGCTCGAAGGGAGGGTCGCAGGCCTCGCGAGGGTCGAGGGCGGAGAGCAGGGACGGACCGGCGAGGAGGCAGGCCCAGGGCGCGTCCGCGGAGAGCGCGTGCGTCTCGGAGCGCCCGTCGGGGTGGACGAGGCTCAAGGCCGCGCTCGCCTGCCACCCGCCGCCCTCCCACCGCTCGGCGTCGGGGTACTGGAGGCGCCAGGCCGCGCGGTCGAGGGCCCCGGGGCCGTGGACGGGCCGCAGTCGGAGCGCGTCGAGGGCCGCGGCCTCGAGGGCCCGGAGCGGCGGCGGTGGCGAGCGGGAGAGCCCTGCGAGGGCCGCGAGCGAGGCGTGTCCGCCGCGGTCGTGGTCGGCGTCCCAGCCCGCCCAGGCTGCCGCTGTCGAGAGCTGCCGCCGCAGGGCCTCCGCCCGCAGGTGCACGAGCGTGTCGCCGGGACAGCGATAGACCCGGAAGCGCCGCGCTGGCTCATCGAGCAGCAGGCCCCGACAGTGGTGGGGGCCGACCGCCTCGACCGCCTCACCGTCGGCGATCCAGCGCCGCGCGGGGTGCAGCAGGTGGTCGCGCGCCGCCTCGGGGGAGGCGGTGGGCAGCCCTCCGTACCGCTCGACGCTGACCCTCCAGTCGCCCTGCGCTCGGCGCCAGAGGTACAGGGTGGTACAGGAGATGGGCGTGGCCTCCCTTGGGCGACCGGGACGATACCATCGATGGGCGCTGCTCCATTCCCTGCTCCCCGCTCGACCCTCGGTCATGGGCGGCCCCCGCTCTCGGTCCTGCTCTCGGTCCTGCTCGCGGGCTGCCTGCACCGCACCCGCGTCTCCGAGCTCGACCTGCCGCCCGAGGCGGCCTTCGAGGCCTGGGCCCACGAGGCGGGGGCCGAGCGCGACTATGCAGACTTCGTGGCCTTCCTGGGGGAGCAGGGCCTCGCGGATGTGGTGCCGCCCTGGCACCTCTGGCGGCAGGGGACAGACTGGCGGGAGGTCGGCGAGCCGGCCTGGGCGGCGCCGCCCCGCGGGGACTGGCCGGCCATCACGCCCACGCTGCGCCTGCTTCGGGAGAGGGTGGTGCCCGAGGTGGGGCCGGTGGTGGTGGTGAGCGCCTTTCGCACTCCGCGCTTCAATGAGCGGGCGGGCGGCGCGCCCGGCAGCCGTCACAAGAACTTCGACGCCGTCGATGTGGTGCCGAAGCGCCTCTGGAGCCGGGCCCGCCTGCACGAGGCCCTGCTGCGGCTGTGGACCCTCGAGGGGCCGGCCTTGAAGCTCGGCCTCGGCCTCTATGGGGGCACCCGCTTTCATGTCGATTGCTGGAAACACCGAAAGTGGTGACCTGCACAGTGTGGTGACCCTCTGACCGCGGCTCCCCCTTGATCCTCGCCGACGATCCGCACGACCAGGCCCTCCTCGCCCACTGCCGCCCCCCGGGCTGGCCCCGCCTGTCGCCGGCCGGCCGGTATACCCTCGTCGTGCTGGGCGGGGGCCCGGCCGGCCTCGTGGCGGCCTTCGGCGCGGCGGCGCTCGGGGCGAAGGTGGCCCTGGTCGAGCGCGACCTGCTGGGCGGCGACTGCCTCGTGACCGGCTGCGTCCCGAGCAAGGCCCTGCTGCGCTCGGCCCACGCGGCGGAGGCGGCGCGGCGGGCGGGCCCGCTCGGCCTGTCGGCGGCGGTCGAGGTCGACTTCCCGGCGGTGATGGAGCGGCTGCGAAGGGTGCGGGCGGAGCTCGCCCCGCATGACTCGGCCGAGCGCCTCCGGAGGGCCGGCGTCGACGTCTTCTTCGGCGCCGCGCGCTTCGTCGGCCCCGACCGGGTCTCCGTCGAGGGGCAGGCGCTCCGCTTCCACCGCTGCCTCATCGCCACCGGGGCCCGGTCGGTGCTGCCGCCGATCCCCGGCCTCGCGGAGGCCGGCGCGCTCGGCCACGAGGCCCTCTTCACCCTCCGGGAGCGGCCGGCCCGCCTGCTGGTGCTGGGCGGCGGGGTCATCGGCTGTGAGATGGCCCAGGCCTTCGCGCGGCTCGGGAGCCGGGTGAGCCTCATCGAGGCGCAGGATCGGGTGCTCTCCCGCGAGGACCCCGACGCCAGCGCCCTGCTCGCCGCGCGCCTCACCGAGGACGGCGTAGAGCTCTGCCTCGGCGCCACCGTCACTCGGGTCGAGCGGCGGGGCGAGGAGCGCCACCTCCACCTCGCGGGCGGGCGGATCCTCGCCGGGGACGCCCTGCTGGTCGCGGTCGGCCGCGCCCCCAACCTCGACCTCGACCTCGCGCGGGCTGGGGTGGAGGCGGGGCCGGCGGGGCTCCGGGTCGACGACCACCTCCGCACCACCAACCGCCGCGTCTACGGCGCCGGCGACGTGCTCGGCCCGGGCTCCACCACCCACGCCGCCGATCACCAGGCGCGCCTCGTGCTCCGCAACGCCCTCTTCCCCTTCGGGCGGGCCCGCCGGAGCCGCCTCGTGCTGCCGCGTGTCACCTACACACAGCCCGAGGTCGCCGCCGTCGGCCTCTCCGCCGCCGAGGCCGCCCGCGATCCCCGGCTCCAGGTCTTTACCGTGACCGTGGGTGAGACCGACCGGGGCCGCACGGACGGGGAGGCGGAGGGCTTTGGCCGGGTGGTGGTCGACCGGCGGGGCCGCCTGCGCGGGGCCCTCATCGTCTCCGAGCAGGCCGGCGAGCTCCTGGCCCCGCTCACCTTCGCGATGACCCAGGGCCTCGGCCTCGCCGAGCTGGCGCGCACCGTGCACGCCTACCCGACCCGCTCCGAGCTCGTCTTCAAGCTGGCCTCGGCCTGGAGCCGGGGCCGATTGACCCCCGCCCTGTCCGGCTGGACGCGGCGCTGGTTCAGCCTCTGGCGATAGGCGAGCAGTGCCCGACACGGGATGCCGCCCATCCACGACAGGGTGAGGCGCCTACCCCGTTTGGTGCACCCTCTGCCGGTGTCTATGTCCTCGGCAGAGGTGTCCGATGTTCCTCCCCCTCCTGCTGGTGCTCACCGCCTGTGACGACCCCGCCGCCCACCCTGGCGGCGGCGACACGACCTGCCCCGAGGGCGACACCACCTGCCCGGGCGGCGACGGCACCTGCCCCGGCGTCGCCGATTCGACCTGCCCCGCGGAGGGCGGCGCCACCTTCGACTCCGTCGAGGAGGGCGAGTGCGGCCTCGGGCCCGACGGCGTCGTCCTCTGCACCTGGGTGCTGGGCTTCGAGGCCGACGGCACCTGGCATTGGAGCGGCAGCGACTACGGCCGGTCCGGCGACTGGAGCTGCGGGGAGGACGGCCTCGTCGTGACCGCGGGCGGCGCCGTCCTGGACCTCCAGTGGGCGCCGGAGCGCTGCACCCTGACCTTCGAAGGGGTGGAGTACGTGGCGCGGTGAGCGACGGCGCGAGGGTGCTCGGCTGCCCTCGCCCGGCCGGTGGCGACGAGGGCCGCCCCCTCGAGAAGCGAGGCCCCGTCGATGAGATAAATGACCGTCGCCTCCAGCTCGTTGTTGGCCTTGCTCAGGCTCTGCAGACGGCGGGGGCTCGGCCGCGTAATTCCGCGGTGAGGCTGCGCAGCGCGGCGAGCCCCTCGATGAGCCGCGGCCCCGGCCGGCCGAGGAGCGCCTCCGAGATGGGCACCACCCGCCCCTCTCGGACGAGCCGCAGGCCCTGCCAGCTCGGCCGCCGGAGCACCACCTCCGGCCGGTAGTGGGACAGGGGCACGCCGCACCAGGCGATGACCACGGCGTCTGGGGCGAGGGCCACCACGTCTTCGTCGTGCAGCGGCGCGCTCTCGACGTCGCGGTCGCCGAGCGCGTTCTCGGCGCCAGCGGCGAGCAGGAGGTCATTCACCCAGCTTCGGCGCCCGGCGGCGATGACCGGCTTCGGCCACCACTCGACGAGGATGCGCGGGGCCCCGGGGGCGGCGGCGCTGGGGATGGGGCCGATGGCCGCGAGCAGCGCCTGGGCGAGCGCGCGGGCCCGCTCGGGCACGCCCAGGGCGGCGCCGATCGTGAGGATGTCCTCGGCGGTGTCGGCGACCGACCGGGGCGCGAGGGTGAGCAGGGGGAGGCCACGGGCCTGGAGGGCGGCCACCACCCGCTCGTGGCCGGGGACCGTCAGCGAGGCGAGCACGAGGTCAGGGCGCAGCGCGGCGACCTTCTCGGGGTCTACCGAGAGGTCCTTGCCGACGCGGGGGAGGGCCGCCACCACGTCCGCCGGGAAGTCGGAGTGCTCGTCCACGCCGACGAGGAGGTGGGCGCAGCCGAGCGCGCAGACGATCTCGGTGTTGGAGCAGGTGAGGGAAACGACGCGCATGGGAGCTCCGAGGGGCGGGGCTAACGCGGCCGGCGCGGCGGGCGATCGAGCGGGTCCGCAGGCGGGTCGCCTCCGGGGCCTTGACGGGTATACGTTGTAAGTATACAACGTAGGTGTACGCTGTAAGTGTGCTCTCCGGCCCGCCGACCCTCGGGTCCGCCTCCTCGCCCCCTTCGTTCGAGAGTGACCATGCAGGCTCCCTTGCCCTCCCTCCCCGAGTCTTCTTTCCCCTTGGTGCCAGCTCCCATGCGCGCGATGGTCCAGTCCGCGTATGGGCCGCCGGAGGGGCTACGGCTCCAAATGGTGGAGCGGCCGGCCCTCGGTGCGGCCGGCGTGGCCGTGCAGGTGGTGGCGGTCTCCTTGCACAAGGGCGACTGGCACCTGCTCACCGGCACGCCGTACCTTTTGCGGCTCGCGGGCTTCGGCCTCATGCGCCCCAAGCGGCCCATCCCGGGGATGGCGGTCGCCGGCCGGGTGATCGCCGTCGGGCCCGCGGTGGCCTCGCTCCGCCCCGGTGACGCGGTGATGGGCGAGCTCTCGGGCGGCGGCTTCGCCGAGGTCGTCGTGGCCACCGAGGCCGAGCTCGCGCGGGTCCCCGCGGGGCTCAGCCTCGAAGACGCGGCCTGCCTGCCGGTCTCGGCCACCACCGCCCTTCAGGGCCTGCGCGACGCGGGCGGCCTCCAGGCCGGGCAGTCCGTGCTGATCAACGGGGCGGCGGGCGGGGTGGGCACCTTCGCGGTGCAGCTCGCGGCGCAGCTCGGCGCTGAGGTCACTGGGGTCTGCAGTGGGCGTAACGTCGAGCTCGTGCGCTCGCTCGGGGCCCACCACGTCATCGACTACGGTCGGGAGGACTTTACTGGCGGCGGCCCCCGCTATGACCTCATCCTCGACCTCGTCGGCAACCACCGCCACGCCGCCTTGCGCGGGGTTTTGCGCCCGGGGGGCCGCCTCGTCGCCGGCGCGGGCGGGGCCGAGCACACCTGGGTCGGGCCGATGTTCGACACGATCGGCGGCCTGCTCAGCAACATTTGGAACAAGGAGCGCTTCGTCCCGCTGATCGCCAAGCCCAACCCGGCCGATCTCCTCGCGGTGGCCGAGCTCTGCTGCGCAGGGAGCGTGCGCCCGGTCATCGAGCGACGTTACCGGCTCGACGAGCTCCCCGAGGCGATGCGCGCCCTCGGTCAGGGCCACAGCCGCGGGAAGAGCGTCGTCCTCCTCTGATGAAGGCGGGGACACGAGGAGCAGCGCCGATGGAGACGATCGACCGAGCCGCCCGCGCGCCGCTGAGCCGCGAGCGGGTGCTGCGCGCGGCGGTGCAGATGGCCGACGAGCAGGGCCTCGCCGCGCTGAGCATGCGGGCCCTGGCCGCCGCGCTCGGCGTCCAGGCGATGTCGCTCTACAACCACGTCGCCCACAAGGACGACCTGCTCGATGGCATCGTCGACCTCGTCGTGGCCGAGATCGAGGTCCCGAGCGTGGCCTTGCCCTGGGCCGAGGCCATGCGTCGCCGCGCTCACTCTGCGCACGCGGTCCTGCTACGGCACCCCTGGGCCTGCGGCCTCTTGATGTCCAGGGTCAACGTCGGCCCGGCGATGCTCCGTTACGTCGACGCGACCCTCCGCTGCCTGTTCGAGGCTGGATTTTCACCTGCCCTCGCCGATCATGCCTGGAACGCCCTCGACAGCCACCTCTACGGCTTCACGTTGCAGCGGCTGAACTTCCCCTTCCAGGCGGGTGAGTACCAGGCGATGGCCGCGGCCTATCTGCCCACACTGCGAGAGGCCGAGCACCCGGGGCTGCGTCGTCTCACCGCGCTCGTGGCGGCGGGGGAGCACGACGGCCTCCACGCGCTCGAATTCGGCCTCGAGCTCCTCCTCGCAGGGCTGGAGCGGCTGCGCACAGAGGAGGCGGCGCGTCGGGGCTGAGCGGCGTCGGGGGGAGCGGCCGACAAAACAGCAGAGTGCCTGTCCGGAGGGGCCGGGCGGAGGTGTCTCTACCGGGACAGCCCGGAGGCTCCATGTGTGTCGCAATGTGTCTCGAACCTCTTCAGAGTGATGCTCCATCCCCTCTCTCCACGAACGAGGCCACTCCGGAGGCGCGGGCCAGACAGGCCTGGTCGCGTCTCTCGACCTCGCTTCGGGCCGCTGCCCTGGACCCGGAGGCCTCGCTCCGGCTCCGTGGGGCCATCGCCGCAGAGCAGGACGCGCTCGACCACGCCCTGCGGGCCCTCGGCGCCGCCCACCTCGGCGCCCTCCTCCGCGCCGCTCAGCCGGAGCCGGTCGTCGAGGCAGTCGTCGAGGCAGTCGTCGGGGCAGTCGTCGAGGCAGACGTCGGGGCGGTCGTTGCGCCCATCGTGGCGCTCGTTGTTGAGCCAGTCATGGCTCCGGTCATGGCTCCGGTCGCGGAGCCGGTCGTGGCGCCGGTCCCCGCGGCCGAGCGGCTCGTGGAGCCCCCGTCGGCCGCCGCGGTCGTGCCGGTCGGGGCCTCTCTCTGTGCGGCGTTGGCGGCGAGCCTGAACGGCTCGCGGCGCGAAGACTTCGTCACCATGGTCCCCACCGGCCCGCGCTCGGCCAGCGCCATCCGCCGAAAGGTCGGTCCGCTCTGCGCACAGACCGCCGACGGGGGCGCGCTGCACCTCGAGGTGACGGCGCTTCGGGCGGCGGTGGACGCCTCGGAGTGGGCGGACCCGCAGGTCTCTCCCGACCTCCGCCACGCCCTGCTCGAGTGGCTCTCCGCGCGCGTCCGGGTGGTCCTCGATCTCCCTGCCCTCTCGGTCGCCGATCGGGCGGTCGCCGACCGAACGATGCGCGCGCTCCGCCCCCTGGCCAAGGGCGCCATGCCCCAGCCCGCCCATGGGCTCGCCAAGGACCACCGGCCCCGTCGCGGTGGCTGGGCCGAGGACGCCCTCGCCGCCGAGGCCGCGCTGGACGCCCTCCTCGGCGATGCGCCCGTCAAGACCCCGGCCCCGCGGAGCGTCGACGACCTCCTCCGCTGCCTCCGCGAGCACCTCGCCCAGGGCCGCCGCGCCGAGGCGCTGGCTTGCCTGAGGGTCCTGGTCGAGCGAGGCGTCTCCGCCAAGGAGCCCCGCCTGCTCGGCGCGCTGCGCGGCCACGCCGACCTGCTCGATGGGCAGGCGGGTGAGGGCCCTTGGAAGGCGCTGCGGAAGGCCCTGCACCGGGAGCAGGCGGAGGCGGCGCGGGACCGGGAGGCGCCCGCGGAGGCCGACGATGAGCAGCCCCTCCCCGCCGACTGGCCGCTGCGAGGACAGACCCAGGGCATGCGGGTCATCCTTGTCGGCGGAGACCCCCGCCCTTACGCCCGCGACGCCTTGCAGGCGGCCTTCGGCTTCGCCTCCGTGGCCTGGCCAGCGATCCCCGACAAGGCGCCTCGTGCGGTCACCTCGGCCGTCGCGCAGATCAAGAGCGGACGCTTCGACCTCGTGCTCTTCCTCAAGCGCTTCGCGGGCCACGACGTCTTCGACCGCTGCCGAGCGACCGCCGAGTCCGTGCGGTTCGTGGTGTGCCGCGGCTATGGCATCGGCGCGGTGCGGGTGGCCCTGGAGCGCGACCTCGCCCACGTCGCCTGAACGGTGCCCCCACCGGGCGACACCGCGGGGCGACCTTCGGCTACACTCGGACGATGCGCGCCGCCCGCCTCTGCCTGCCCCTCCTCCTCGCCTGCTCCGAGCGGGTGGCCGAGCTGCGCACCGCCGATCCCGAGCCCGTGGGGGCCCTGCCGGGCGGCTCCAGCGGGGGAGGTGAGGGAGGGGGAGGCGAGGGCGACGGCGGCGCCGGGGAGGACGGCGGCGCCGGGGACGGTGGCGGCGACACGAGCCCGCGGCCCGACTCGGGCGGCCCCGACGACACCGCGGAGCCTCCCCCGCCGCCCGCGCCGCTGCGGGTGGCGGTCCTCTCCGACCTCAACGGCAGCTATGGCTCCACGGCCTATCGGGCCGAGGTGAGCGGGGCGGTGGAGGCCCTGATCGCCGATCCCCCCGACCTCGTGCTCACCACCGGCGACATGGTGGCCGGACAGAAGAGCGGCCTCGACTACGCGGCGATGTGGGCGTCCTTCCACGAGACGGTCTCTGACCCCCTCGCGCTCGCCGGGCTCCCCTTCGCCGTCACCCCTGGCAACCACGACGCCAGCGGCTACTCCGGCTACTCAGAGGAGCGCGATGCCTTCGCCCTCGCCTGGGCCGACCGTCTGCCGGCGGTCGATTTTGTCGACAGCGCTGATTTTCCATTCCGCTACGCCTTCCTCCAGGGCGACGTGCTCTTCGTCTCCCTCGACGACACCCTCGTCGGCCCGCTCGAAAGCGAACAATTGAGCTGGCTCGATCGGATGCTCTCCACCCCCGCCAGCGCGCGCGTGGTCTATGGCCACGTTCCGCTCTATCCGGTGGCGATCGGGAGAGAGAGCGAGGCCCTCTTCGACACCGACCTCGAGGACCTCCTGAACGCCCACGCGGTCACCGCCTTCATCGCCGGCCACCACCACGCCTACTACCCCGGCCGCCGCGGGGACCTCCGCCTCGTCGCCACCGCCTGCCTCGGCGACGGGGCGCGCCAGCTCATCGGCACCAGCCCCACCTCCGCCCGCAGCCTGCTCCGCTTCACGATCGAGGAGGGCGCCCTCGTGGAGCTCGAGGCGTGGACAGGGGACCGCTTCGACACGGTGGTCGAGCGCAGCGGCCTGCCGGAGAGCGTGGGCAGCGGCGACGAGGAGATCACCCGCGACGACCTGTGAGGGCCCCCGCGACGACCCCGGTGAGGGCCCCCACGGCCGAGCTCAGCGGCTGCCCGTGAAGGGGAAAGACTGGGCGGTGCAGTCGAAGCAGGTGCCCACGAAGCTGATCGAGAGGGTGCCGCTCAGCGTGGTGGCCGTCGGGAACTCGCCCTCGATCGTATAGATCTCGTCGCAGCTCCCGGTGAGGATGTTCTCGGCCGTAAACGTCGTGGTGCCGGTGAAGCTGCCGCTCATCGTACCGGGCTGCGAGCCCGAAGGCGGCGCCACCGTGATGTCGGGGCGGGCGTCGAGGATGTTGAGCTTCGAGAAGTTGACCGACACGAGGCCCCAGACGCAAGAATACTGGATCGTGTCGTCGAGGGTCCAGGAGTCTGAGTAGGAGACGTCGCAGAGCTCGTCGATCTCGTCGTCGCAGTCGTCGTCTATGCCGTTGTCGCAGAGCTCTTCGGCGCCGGGGGAGACGGCGGTGTCCCCCTCGTCGCAGTCCTCACAGGCGCTCCAGCCGTCGGCGTCGAGGTCGGGCGCGTCGGGTGTGGCGGCCTCGCAGTCCTCGTCGATGCCGGTGCAGGGGACCTCGAGGGCGCCCGGGTGCACGTCCGGGGCGTCATCGTCGCAGTCCTCACAGGAGCTGGCCCCGTCGAGGTCGGCGTCGAGGGCGTCGACCGTGGCCGCGTCGCAGTCGTCGTCGATGTCGTTGCACAGGATCTCGACGCGCCCCGGCGCGCGGTTGCTGTCCCCGTCGTCGCAGTCCTCGCAGGAGCTCGCGCCGTCCCCATCGGCGTCATCCTCGTCTGGCGTGGCCTCGTCGCAGTCGTCGTCGATGCCGTTGCAGCCGAGCTCAGCGGCGCCGGGCCGGCGGGTGGGGTCGCCGTCGGCGCAGTCGGCGCAGACCCCCACGCCGTCGCCGTCGCCGTCCGCGTCGTCCTCGGTGGCCTCGTCGCAGTCGTCGTCGATGCCGTTACACCCGAGCTCGGCGGCGCCGGGGTGGATGGCGGGGTCGCCGTCGTCACAGTCGAGGCGGTCGGCGGGGTAGGTCTCTCCGCAGTCGGGGTTGGCCCCGTCGAAGAAGCCGTCGCCGTCGGAGTCGAAGGGCTCGTCAACCCCGCCCTCGGTCTCCTGGAGCTGGCCGTCACAGCGGCCCTTCTCGGTGACGAAGACGTCCGAGCCGCAGCCGAAGAGGGGGAGCCAGAGCAGGAGGACGGCGCGCATGGGGCCTCAGAAGTCGGCGCCGACCCGCAGGCCGACCACATCGACCTTGCTCTTGTAGGTGCCGTTGGTGCCGGCCTTGTAGGGCACCTGGGGGGTGAAGCGGGGGTCCCAGCCTGCGCGGTCTCCCTGCTGATCGTTCCAGGCGGAGTCGGTGATGGTCCGCTCGAAGGTGAAGAACTTCGAGTAGGACAGGCCCAGGGTGAGCTTCTTGCCGATCTTGTAGCGGCCGGCGGCCTGGACGCCGATCGACTGGAAGTCGAGGTTGGTCGCGGAGACGGCGTAGTCGGGCACCGCGTTCTGGTTGTAGCCGACGCGGCCGCCGATCCAGACGGGGTCGGTCACCTGCCAGCCGGCGTTGGCCCCGTAGTTGACCGAGTTCCAGAGGCGGCGAGGGGAATACTGCTTGTCGTCGACCACGATGCCGCCGAGCCCGTCGGCCTCGTCGGTGCCGATGGCGTCGCCGTCGTCGGTGCTGGTGAGGCCGATGATGATGTCACCGTCCTCGCCGCCGCAGCAGTTGTTCCAGAGCTGCCAGTCGGCGCCGGCCCCCACCATGAGCTTGTCGGTGACCTGGGAGTTGGCCCAGAACATCATGACGTCGGGCAAAGGCAGGTCGAAGGAGACGTTGGCGTCCTGATCGGCGCCGATGGAGTCCGGCAGGTTGAGCGAGCCGTCGCCCTCGGCGGAGAAGGCGCCGTTGTGGTGGTAGGAGAGGCCCACCTGGGCGTACTTCCAGCGGTTGACGAAGACGCCGGCCTCCCAGCCGAAGTGGAGGCCGGAGGCCTTGCCCTCGAGGTAGGAGTCGCGGGAGTAGGGCTCCTCGGGGTGGTCGGGGTCCCAACCTTCGGTGCCCGTGAGGTCAGCCGCCTGGATGGCCTCGATGCTGTCGTAGATGATCTTGCCGCCGCCGCCGACGTGCACACCATCGACGATGGTGACGGCCACGGCCGGGTTGGCGTGGAGCGTGATGATCTTGGTCATGACGCCGGCGTAGCGCTGGGAGCCCTCGAAGGGGGCCTCGTTGTCGGGCTCTCCGGCGCGGTAGTCGCCGCCGCCCACGAAGGCGTCGGAGATGGCGAGGCCGAGGGCGAGGCGGTCGGGGATGACCTTCCAGCTCACGCCGAGCATGGCCACCGGCACCTGGACCCGCGCCTTCGAGCCCTTGTAGGGGGCGCAGGTGTTGGGGTCGATGCCGGCCTCGTAGCTGTCCCCGCAGGCGGCCTCGCCGATGGGGGAGTAGCGGGTGGAGGTGACGTCGACGCGGATGAAGGCCACCTGGGTGTCCATCATCAGCTTCACGCCCTCCGTGCCGCCGAGGGCCGCAGGGTTGAAGTAGGCGGCCGCGGGATCGGGGGTGGCGGCGCCGGAGTCGGGGCCGGCGAGCGTGCCCGGGGCGGAGATCGAGCCGGCGTGGGCGAGGCCCGCCGCCGCGAAGAGGGGCACCAGCAGGGTGGTGGAGCGCAGGATCCGAGCGCCTCGGGCCTCTGCGGATGAGGCCTGCTGGGCGCGCTGGCCGCCCTCGTGTGCGTGCGGAAGCGTGTGCTGCGAAGTCATGAGATCCCCCGTTCCGGAGCGCGCCCGTTAACCCGCGGTGCGCCCCGCAGGCAGGAGGGGCGCGGAAAGTGTGACGATTCACCCGAGCGTCACTCGCGGGGGACCGAATCCTGGAATAGGGGGCCGGTTCGAGGGGAGCTAACGTGACCACATCCGACCCCAGCCTGCCCAGCCGCCCTTCCCGCCGCCTGTCCAGCCTCGGCCTCGCGCTCGCGCTGCTCAGCGGTTGTTGGGGTCGAGACATCGCCTATGTCTGGGACTTCATCCCCGAGGACACCGGCCCCGAGATCGTGCAGGCCTGTGGCGACGAGAGCCTGTACGCCTCCGGCGTGCGGATCGAGGGCGTGGCCTTCTACCAGGACTCCGGCACCCCCGTCCCAGAGGGCGCCTGCGTCACGGCGATTGACCCTTCCCCGGCCCTCGCCGGGCAAGAGCCCACCATCCTCGCCTCCTCCAAGCTCTGCGCAGACGGCGTCTTCGTGGTGGCGGGCATCCAGGAGGTCCCCTCGATCGGCGCCTTCATCGTGGTCGATGACTGCCCCGACAGCGGTGAAGACCTCCTGATGACCTCCGCCACCGGCATCAGCGCCGAGATGCTCTCCGGCCTCGGCGCGGGTGACGCCCTCACCGACGTCTCCGCGCGGGTCGTCTCTCAAGAGCTGCGCGCCGCTTACATCGCAGACCTCGTCGGCTACGACGGCCCCACCGACGAGACCTTCCGCTTCATGGCCGGCCGCGTGCTGGACGACGGCGGTCTGCCGATGGACGGCGGCATGGTCACCTGTCCGGCCTGCGAGTACCCGGTTCACTACTCCGACGCCGACAGCGCCGACGGCATGTTCGCCACCGGCGGCACGGCCAACGCCTCGACGTCGGCGGCGGCCGACGGCTTCTTCTTCGTCCCCAAGGCCTCGATCTCCACCTACACCTGCGAGGGTGGGGGCTTCGAGTTCGACGCGCGCACCCTCGGGAGCATCGACGGGTACGCGGTCTTCATCGAGTTCAAGGGAAAGTAGCCCGCGCGTCGGGGTGCGCCCGCGGCGGCCGTGCCGGGGTGTAGGATGGGCCGTGCTCACCCTCCGACTCTGGCCCCTCGTCCTGCTGCCCCTCGGCTGCGCGCGCCCGGCCATGCAGGCGAAGCCCAGCGACGCGGAGGGCTCCGCCCACGCCGACTCGGGCAGGGGTGACACCGGTCGTGGCGACACTGGCCGGGGTGACACGGGGGCGCCGGGGGACAGCGGCGAGCCTCCGGCTGAGTACGGCTGCCCCGTCGGGATGGCGCCGGTGCCCAGCGACAGCCCCTCCTACTGCATCGACGCCTACGAGCTCTCGGAGGCCGGCGCCAGCGTCGCCTCGGTGGCGGGGGCCCTGCCCATCACAGGCATCACCTACGACGACGCGGTGGCCGCCTGTGAGGCGCGGGTGGTGCTCGACGACGCTGGGGGGGCCTACGCCACGCCGCACCTCGCCACGGCGAGCGAGTGGGAGGACGCTGGCGACGGCGTCCTCGGCGCCGGCGGCGCGGCCTTCCCGTGGGGGGAGACCTTCGATGAGTCGCTCTGCGTCACGCTCAGCGACGAGGGGGAGCTCCAGTTCGACGGGCTCCAGCCCACCGGCTCGATGCCCGAGTGCCGGACAGAGGGCGGGGTCTACGATCAGATCGGCAACGCCTGGGAGTGGACAGACTCCGGGCAGCGCCTCGACATCGACGGTGCCCTCGCCGCCTTGGCCGCGGAGGGGGTGACGCTCGAGATCGTGCCCTCCGGCGCGACCGACGAGCTCCTCCGCCTCGAAGCGCTCGAGTCGCTCTCGACGCTGTCAATCGAGGCCGCCGGGCTCCACCCCTCCACGGTCTACGCGGAGGCCGACGGGACCCTCTACGTCACCTCGGCGCAGGTCGAGCCCTCGCACGAGAGCTTCTTCGCGCGCGGTTACCTCGAGCGAGACCACAGCACCGACACGCTCATCCCGGTCGCGCTCCTCCCGGTCGACCTCGCCGATCCGGACACGCTCTGGAGGGTGGCCCTCGCCCGGGAGTACGACGGCTCCACTGTCCCGGACAAGCGGGGCTGTGCCTGGTACACGGGCACCGGCGGCGGCTGCGGGCTCGACGAGGGCTCCCTCGTGCATCTGCCCGACTTCGACGGCACCATCGGCTTTCGCTGCGTGGTCGAGCCCTACGCCCGCTGAGGGGTCGTGTCGGCCTGCGCCCAGGAGAGGCCGCTGCTCGCCACCTTCATCGAGTCTTCACCCGAGTAGATCCGGACGGTCTTCCAGATCCGAGCGAAGACAGACTCTTGGACATAGGGGACACCGTACCGTTGGCAGAGCGCCTTGACCTGCGGCGCGGCGCGGGCGTAGGCCATCATCGGCATATCGGGCCAGAGGTGGTGCTCGATCTGGTAGTTCAAGTAGCCGTGCAGGAAGTCGTTGACCTGCCCGCCGGTGCGGAAGTTCACCGAGCCCAGCACCTGGCGGAGGAAGAAGTCCGCCTTGCCCTGGGGGGGATCGGTGAACCGATAGAGGTCGCGACCGGCGTGGTTGGGCACGATCACCGCGAAGGTGTGCACGCTCGTGAGGAGCTCGCCGACGACGCTGTTGATCAGCACCGAGAGGGCCGCCCAGGGGGAGATGAGGTAGCCGAGCGCCGTGGGGACCACGAAATTGAGCAGGAGGTACGGGAAGAGGCTCTTCAAGTAGAGGTCTCGCCCGGCCGGCTTGAGGGGATTCCAGGTGCGGACGTTGCGGTCGAGCCCCTCGCGATTGTCGTCGATGCGGTGCAGCTCACCGAGGGTGTTGGGGGCGTAGTAGACCCACTTCCAGGTCAGCGCGGCCACGACGGTGACGATGTACTTCACGAAGCGCGGGGCGCTGCTGTCGCGGAGCCACTGGAGGTTCTCTTCGACGAGGTCGGGGTCGCGCGCCTCGTTCAAGCGGTAGTGGTGGAGCGTGTTGTGCTCGTGCTTCCAGGCCGCGGGGTAGATCCAGTCGAACCAGTCGATGTAGCGCCGCCAGCCCTCCCCGAAGGGCTTGCCCAGCGGCCCGCCCACCCGGTCGTAGCCGCGGTGGGCGACGTGGTGGGCGATCATCACCCAGCGCGCGAAGCGGCCGAGCGACAGCCCGAGCATCGACACCGGGTTGGGCGCGATCCAGGCCGTGGCCCAGCCGATCAGGGTGAACAGCCGACCGACGGCGGAGACCCGCCGAAGGTGGGCCACGTCGCGCTCCGGGCTCTGCTTGCGCAGGGCCGCGCCGAGGGCCTGGAGCTCATTCGAGAAGGCGTCAACGTCCATGGGGTCGGCGGCTAACCGAGCCCGGCGGTGCGGGCAGGGCGATCTCGACCCCAAACGCGCGGTCGGCCCGCTGTCGAGGGCCCAAGGCCTGCCTTGAGTCATGTCCTGGTCTGAGAGGCCCGCCCCGGCCGGGTTGGATAGCTGCCGCGGTGCCCCGGATCACGCGCGGCCCTCGGGAGTGGGATGACCTTCAAGAAGAGCGCACCGACCGTGTCGATCGCGGCGGTGGTCCTCGTCCTCGTGCTGACGGCGGTGGCCACGCAGCGCCTCTTCTCGGGCCTCATCGCCCAGACCGAGGCCGACCGCCTCGGCCTCATGCGCTCCGTCGCCACCAAGACCCTCGCCGACGCCGAGGACAAGGCGCTGGCCGACGCGGAGATCTACGCCCGCCTCGAGGGCGTGCGGCGGGCCATGAAGAGCGGCGACCGCGAGGCGCTCTACGCCGACGTGGGCGACTCCTTCCGCGTGCAGAAAGAGCGCTTCGGCGTGCGCCAGGCCGCCATCGCCGTGCCCCCCGCCACCATGTTCTTGCGCCTCCACTCTCCGAAGGACGGCATCGGCGAGGACCTCAGCGCCTACCGGCCGATGATCGTCGAGGCCAACGAGCGACGCCAGCCGATCAAGGGCGTCTCGATCTCCCGCTCCGGCGCCTCGATCGTGGGTGTGGCCCCGATCACCGACAGCGAGGGCGCCCACCTCGGCACCATCGAGTTCGGCCTCGACTACGGCCCGATCATCGACGGCATCAAGTCGGCCTATGGCCTCGACGCGGCCATCTTCTTCAACGAGGCGCTGCTGCGCGAGATCTCGACCCACCTCGCCGGCGACGTGCTCACCGAGGCCAACCGGGTGGGCCCCTACGTGCGCTTCTACACCACCCACCGCGAGCGGATGGCCGCCCTGGTGAGCGACCGCGACCTCGCGAGCACGGCGAGCCAGGACTATGTCCGCGAGGCCTTCGGCGTGCCCTACGGCGTGGTGCTCCTCCCCGTGAAGGACCACGCGGGCACCACCATCGGCATGTTCGCCGTCTCGGGTGACTTCACGAGCTCGCGGGCCACCGCCTCCCGGATGGTGGTCTGGCAGGGCTTCATGGTGCTCGTGGGCTCCGTGCTCTGCGCGGGCGTCATCCTCGTCAGCGTGCGGGGGCTGCTCACCCGCCCGGCCGAGCTCCTCGCCCGGCGGCTCGAGGCCCTGGCCGGCGGCGACCGCAGCCAGCCCTTCGACAGCGCCGGACTCCCCGAGGAGCTCCAGCAGATGGGCCGCGCGTATGAGGCGCTCCGCGAGCCGGGCGGTGAGAAGTGAGGCGGGCCTGGCGCCTCGCCGCCCTGGTCCCGATCGGCCTCGTCTGCCTCTTCGCCCTCGGCCCGGGGGCGGACGCCGCCAAGGGGGCGAAGGGGGCGAAGGCCGCGAAGGGAGCGAAGGCGGCCCAGATCGCGGCCCCGCTGGTCGAGGCGGAGGCGGCGCCTCCGGAGGTCGCCCCGGTCGCCCCGGTCGCCGCGCGGGTGGCGCCGCCCCCTGCGGGCGCCCTCGGCGCGAACGGGCAGGCCTTGCCGGTTCGAGTCGGTGTTCAGTTTGTGGCGCTCGACGGGATCGACGAGAATGAGCAGACCTTCGACGCCACGGTTGACACCCGCCTCGTCTGGACGCGGCGCGGCGCGCCCCCGATGGAGCGCCACGGCGAAGCGGTAGAGGCGGCCCTCGCCGAGCTCGGCGCGCCGCGGGTCGAGATCGACAACCTCGTCGGCGATCCCGCCTTTCGAGAGCGGGGCCTCTTCGTCACCAAGGGTGGCCAGATCGAGCTCCTCGAGCGCACCCGCGGCACCTTCGCGACCACGCTGGACGAGCAGAGCTTCCCCTTCGACCGGCAGGCCCTCGAGGTGGCCGTCGTGGTCCGCGAGGCCTCCACCGAGGAGGTCGGCCTCGAGTTTCATGGAGAAGACGTCGCCTTCAGCCACGCCCAGGAGGGCGTCTCCCTCGGGGGCTGGAGCGTCGGCACCGTCGATCTGAGCGCGGCCCCCCTCCTCGGGTGGCACGAGCGCGAGCACGCCCGCGTGATCGCCAGCCTGAACGCCCAGCGGCTGTGGATGAGCGTGGTCCCCACGCTGTTCATCCCGCTCTTCTCGTCGCTCCTCATCCCGATGATCGCCATCTGGCTCCAAAAGGTGAGCGACGAGGGAGACTTCGAGGTGGACGCCTTCGAGCTCGCCAACATCGTCATCGGCGGGCTCTTCGCGGTCATCGCCCTCAACTTCACGGTGAACTCCGAGTACTCCTCGCTGGCCTCGGGTGACAACACGGTCACCCGCCTCTTCGCGCTCAACTACGCGGCGCTGGCGATCGCGATGGTCATCAACATCGGGATGTTCCAGTACAAGCTGGTGGAGCGCTGGTTCGGGAAGTACGTCCAGGAGCAGCTCTACTGGTTCCTCTGCGGGGCGGTGCCGGCGCTGGCCTTCGGGGCCGCCGCCACCTTCTTGCTCGTGGCCTGGGCCTGAGGGGCGCCCTGGGGCCGAGGGGCGCTCGCGCGGGTGTACACTGGCCCTCATGAGAGCCCCGCACCTCTCCTGTCTCCTCCCCCTCCTGCTCGGCCTCTCCGCCTGCGGGGCCTCCAAGGCGTCGATCGAGGGTAGCGCCGGGGAGGACATCGCAGGGGGAGGCGACGGCGGTATCGACACCGACGGGACCGACGGGACCGACGGGACCGACGGGACCGACGGGACCGATGGGGCCGACGGCGCAGACGGGACCGACGGCACAGACGGGGCGGACGGGGCGGACGGCGGCGCCGACACCGGCGACACCGGGGGGGATCCCCCCGACGACCCCGCCTTTTGTTTCGAATACGGCCTCATCGCGGGCAGCTCGGCCACCCTCGCGTACGGGGCCGCCTTCGACAGCTACGACGCCGCGATCGGGGACTACGGCGGCGGCAACATCGGCAGCGACGCCACCCTCGCCGTGAACGGGTCCGGGGAGTGCGCGCTCAGCAACGGGGCGACGGTGAGCGGCACCGTCTATGTCGGCCTGGACCCTGCCACCGCCTACTGTGAGGTCTGGGGGGTATCGGTCAGCGGCGGGGTGGTGCAGCTCCCGGCCCCCGCCACCCTCCCGACCGTGGCCGCGCCCACCGACCTCCCCGCCTCCTCGGGTGACCTCTACCTCGGCTGGGAGGAGCACCACGACTTCGATGGGGACGCCCAATTCGACAGCCTGCGTATCGGCTACGGCTCCACCGCCGCGCTCACCGCCGACAGCCGCCTGCTCGTGACCGACTTCGCCAACGAGGGCGGCGCCCTCGAGATCCCGAGCGGCCTCTCGCTCGAGCTCTATGTCACCGGTGACCTCACGCTGAGCTGGGGCGCCTCGATGAACCCCGGCGGCGCGCCCGAGCAGCTCCGCGTCTACCTGATCGGCGGCGGCACGGTCAGCCTCAACGACGGCTCGCTCATCAACGCCCTCGTCTACGCGCCGGACGGGCAGGTGCGGCTGCTCGGCGCCTTCTCTGGCGCCCTCGTGGCCGACACCGTGGAGGCCGGGTGGGGCTCGGAGACCCACCTCGACGTGGCCTCCCTCTGCCCCGCGGACGCGCCCTGAGCCGGGTCGCGATGGGCCGCGGCGCGGGGGCCGCGGCGCTCAGCTCTCTTGTTCGGGTGGCCAGGTCGCCATGACCTGCTTCGCGTATCGGCTGCGGTGGTAGATCACCCAGCCGAGCAGGGTCCAGCTCGCGAGCAGGAGCAGCCAGGAGCCGACCACCTGAGGGCCGAGCTGCGCGCCCGAGGTGATGAGGCCCACGGCCGACAGCGCACAGCCGACGAGGCCGATCCGGCGCGGCACGATGAACATATCGCTGAGATCGGCGCGCAGGGCCCGCCTGCGGGCCTCGAGGTCGGGTGCGGGTCGGTGGGGATCAGCCATGGGACCTTCGTCGGGGGTGAGGGGGCCTCAAGATAGCCTGACCGGCGGCCTCCCATGTTAAGGGGCGGCCCCGCCCGGCTGACCGGGCCGCGCCCCACGAATCTCGGAGCTGGAGACCCCGCATGAGCACCCCCACCTCGACCATCATCTGGACCCAGATCGACGAGGCCCCCGCGCTCGCCACCTACTCGCTCCTGCCGATCGTGCAGGCCTTCACCGCCGGCTCCGGCGTCTCGGTCGAGACGCGCGACATCTCGCTCGCCGGCCGCATCCTCACGACCTTCCCCGAGGCGCTGACCGAGGCCCAGAAGGTGCCCGACTACCTCGCCGAGCTCGGGGCGCTCACGCTCCTGCCCGAGGCCAACATCATCAAGCTGCCGAACATCTCGGCCTCGATCCCGCAGCTCAAGGAGGCGATCGCCGAGCTCCAGGCCCATGGCTGCGCCGTGCCGAGCTACCCCGAGAGCCCGAAGGACGAGGCCGAGAAGGCCCTGCAGGCGCGCTTCGCCAAGGTGCTCGGCAGCGCCGTCAACCCCGTGCTGCGCGAGGGCAACTCCGACCGCCGCTCGCCCCCCGCGGTCAAGGCCTTCTCGCGGAAGCACCCGCACAAGCTCGGCGCCTGGTCGCCAGCCTCGAAGTCCCATGTCTCGCACATGGACAGCGGTGACTTCTACGGCAGCGAGAATTCGGTCACGCTGCCGGCCGCCACCGTCGTGCGCATCGAGCATGTCGCCGCGGCCGGCGCGGTCACCGTGCTGAAGAAGGGCCTCAAGCTCCAGGCCGCCGAGATCCTCGACAGCTCCGTGATGCACGTCGGGCCGCTGCGCGCCTTCTTCGCCGCTCAGATCGAGGACGCCCAGGCCCAGGGCGTGCTCCTCTCGCTCCACCTCAAGGCGACGATGATGAAGGTCTCGGACCCCGTCATCTTCGGCCACGCCGTCACCGTCTTCTTCAAGGAGGTCTTCGCCGACCACGCCGAGACCTTCGCCCGCTTGGGCGTGAACCCGGCGAACGGCCTGGGCGATGTCTACGCCAAGATCCAGGCCCTGCCCGCGGAGGAGAAGGCGAAGATCGAGGCCGACATCCAGGCCACCTACGCCCGCCGCCCCGCCCTCGCGATGGTCGACTCCGATAAGGGCATCACCAACCTGCACGTGCCGAACGACGTCATCGTCGACGCCTCGATGCCGGTGGTGGTGCGTGACTCCGGCGGCATGTGGGGCCCCGACGGCAAGCTGCACGACACCAAGGCCCTGATCCCCGACCGCAACTACGCGGGGATCTACCAGGTGATCATCGACGACTGCCGCAAGAACGGCGCGCTCAACCCCGCCACCATGGGCAGCGTGCCGAACGTCGGCCTGATGGCCCAGAAGGCCGAGGAGTACGGCTCCCACGACAAGACCTTCATCGCCGCCGCCCCCGGCGTCATCCGGGTGGTGGTCGAAGAGACGGGCGAGGTCCTCCTCTCCCAGGACGTCGATGCCGGCGACATCTACCGCGCCTGCCAGACCCGCGACGTCGCCATCCGGGACTGGGTGAAGCTGGCCGTGCGCCGCGCCCGCGCCACGGGCTCGCCGGCCGTCTTCTGGCTCGACCGCGCCCGCGCCCATGACCGCGAGGTCATCAACAAGGTGGAGCGCTACCTCCTGGAGCACGACACCGCCGGCCTCGAGCTCCCCATCCTCTCGCCCGTCGAGGCGATGGCCACCACCCTCGCGCGCATCCGCCGCGGCGAGGACACCATCTCTGTCACCGGGAACGTGCTCCGCGACTACCTCACTGACCTCTTCCCCATCCTCGAGATCGGCACGTCGGCGAAGATGCTCTCGGTGGTGCCCCTGCTGGCGGGCGGCGGGCTCTTCGAGACCGGGGCCGGCGGCTCGGCGCCCAAGCACGTCCAGCAGTTCGTGGCCGAGGGTTACCTCCGCTGGGACTCGCTCGGCGAGTTCTCGGCCCTGGCCGCCTCGCTCGACCACCTCGGCAGCACGCTCGGCAACACGCGCGCCAAGCTCATCGGCGAGGCCCTCGACGTCGCCATCGGCAAGTTCCTCGACAACAACAAGTCGCCGGCGCGGCGGGTGGGCCAGATCGACAACCGCGGCAGCCACTTCTACCTCGCGACCTACTGGGCCGAGGCCCTGGCCGCCCAGACGAGCGACACCGAGCTCGCCGCCCGCTTCGCCGGGGTCGCGCGCGCCCTCGTCGACAACGAGGCCCAGATCAACGCCGAGCTCATCGGCGCCCAGGGCCGCCCGGTCGATCTCGGCGGCTACTACCAGCCCGATCCCGCCAAGGTCGCCGCGGCGATGCGCCCGAGCCCCACGCTCAACACCATCATCGACGGGCTGCGCTAATCCGGGATGGACCTCGACCACGCGGGGGACTGGGACGCCCTCGACCCGGTGGTCGACTGGCTCGACGCAGCGCCCCTCCTCGACCCCGACGACCCCGAGCTCCGCTACACGGTGAGCGGCGGTCGCTGGGAGGCGATGGGGGGCACCTCGAACCTGCTCGTGGGCCGGGTGGGCCCCCGCGTCCGCCTCGGCCTGAGCTTCGACGGCTTCGTCGAGCTCATCAACTTCGATGACAGCATGCCCGTGCCCTGGCAGAGCTTCCGCGCGAGCTTCGGCTGGCGGCTGCTCGCCGGCCTCGACGGCCTCGACGCCCGCACCCCCGGCCGCGACCGGAGCTGGGCCGAGCTCGGCTACGTCCACGAGAGCGACCACGTCGCCGACTGGGACGCCTGGATCTGGGCCTACGGCGGCGAGGCGGTCACGAGCCGGTACTTCGTGAACGAGACCTTCAGCTCCTACGAGTACCTGCGGGCCCGCCTCGGCCACCGCCGCGCCCTCGCGGGCGACCACCTCGACCTCCAGCTCGTGCCGGCGGTGCGGTTCTTTACCCCCTCGGTCGCCCACGGCCTGCGCGGCCAGACGTGGGGGGCCTCCCTCGACGTCGGTCTGCGGGCGCCGGTCGGGCGGGTGGCGGCCCCCTACCTCGCCGGCTTCGTCGAGGCGGTGGCCCAGGACCTGCACCCTGAAGACTTCGGCGCCCGGCCCGACCTCGCGCGGCCCTGGGCCTACACCCGACAGGCCGAGCTCGGCCTCGAGCTCTTGAGCGACAGCGGCTGGACGGCGCAGCTCTACGGGGGGCTCGGCCACAGCGATGGGCGCGGCGTGGACGTGCTCGACGACCACGGCCTCGAGCTCCGCCTCGGCTTCCGCTTCGTCCCCACCGGCCCGCGCCCAGGCGGTTCGGCGGTCGCCCGGCGTGGCCGACCGGTCGACCCCGGGGATAGCCCTCCCCGATGAACGACCCTACCCCCGACGACCGCACCACCGACCTCGAAGCCCGCCTCGCCTGGACGGAGCGCCAGCTCTCCGAGCTAGACGGCGTGGTGCGCGAGCTCTACGACGAGGTGCTCCGGCTCCGCCGCGAGGTGGAGGGTCTCCGCCAGGACGGGCAGTCCGGCGGCCTCACCGAGGGTGTCCCCGGCCACGAGCCGCCGCCCCACTACTGAGCGGCGCACGTTCGAGAGACCGCCGCCCTCTCGAGGAGGCGCGGGCGCGACCGCCGCGTCGATGGCCTGCACCTGCGCTTGCGCGCGGCGGTAGAGGTTGAGGAGCGCCATCGCTCCCTGGATGCTCGGCTCGAGCTCGATCGCCTCGAGGGAGCGGCGGAGGTGTGCCTCGCCCCGGGCGGCGTCGCCGAGCGTGCGCGCAGGGTCATCTTCGGGGGAGATCCCGCAGTCGGGCAGCTCCGGCAGGGTGAAGCGGACGACCGCGATCGCGTCGAGGCTGTCCGTCAGGGCGTGGAGCCGCTCTTCGGCGGCCCGGACCGCGTGCTGGGTGCGGGGGAGCTCGTCGATCCATCGCGCAGGATCGGTCCGCCGGACGGCCTCCAGCTCCGCCTCGATCGCCTCAGCCTCGCAGAGGGGGTGGTGCTGGAGCCAGGCGGGGGCGAGGCCGAGGGCGGCGAGGCGCTCGGTCCAGCGCTGGAGTCGGTCGAAGGGGAGCTCGGCGCGGGTCCTCCGGTGGGACGCCGCGGCGGCCAGCCGCAGGCGGTTGATCTTGAGGGAGAGCTCGACCACGGCGCCGGGCAGCGAGTCCACCCGCGTGGCGCCCGCGAGGCGGAGCACCTCGCCCTTCGACCGCAGGCGCAGCGCCGCGGGGAGAGTGCCCGTGTCGAACTCGAAGGGGCTCTCGAGCGCGAGGAGGGCGCCCTGGAGCGGCCCTGCGCGTAGGGCGAAGCCCCCGAGCGCCGGCGCGCGGCAGCGGGCGATGTGGGTGCGCATGGCGGCGAGCTCGCCCACGATCCGATCGAGGTCGGCCGCGACCTCGGCGGCCAGGGCGCCGGTTTGGCGGGGTGCCCCGAGCTGCGCGCGGAGGCTGTCCCGGTCGAGGCCGAGGCGGTCGAGGGGCGCCTCGAGGTCGGCGAGGCGCTCCTCCCACTCGGCCGCGCGGGAGAGCAGCCGCTGCCGGAGGCCGCCGAGCTGGAGCAGCCGGCCGAGCGAGGCGCTCACCAGGAGGAAGCCACCCGCACCGAGCGCGATCTTCCACAGCGCGGCCTGCCGCAGGACCGCGTCCTCGGGCGCGGCGCTGGCCTGGGCGGTGGCTTCGACCGTGGTCGTGGCCGTGACCGTAGGCGTGGTCGCGGCCGTGGCCTGGGCCGAGGCGGGGCCGCCCCAGCCGGCGGCGAAGAGCCCCGCGCCGAGCAGCGTGAGCACGAGCGTGATGGTGCGCAGGGGGGCGGTGAGCGGCGGGAGGGACATCGGGGCTCCAGACGGAGCTCTCCTATCGGTGCCCGTCCCGACCGACACTTTCGCGGACTTCCACCGTCAGGCTCCCGTCTGCTTCAGAGCGAGCGCAGATAGGCCTCGAGGTCGTCGAGCTCGTCCGTTGAGAGCATCGAGGTGTCGCCCATCTGCGCCCCGCGGGTGGTCTCGAGCACGGCGCGCAGCGTGAGGGCGCGGCCGTCGTGCAGGTAGGGCGCGGTGGCCACGAGGCCGACCAGGGTGGGCGTGTTGACGCCGTCGAGCTGGTAGAGGTCGTAGCTCTGGTTGTCGGTGAAGCGGGGGCCGCTGTGGCAGCCGGCGCAGCCGACGTCCTGGCGGTTGAAGAGCGCCTCGCCGCGCAGCGCCGCGGGGGAGCGCGAGCCCTTCTCCGGCGTGTCGGCGTCGGGGATGAAGTCGATGTAGGCCTCGAGGGCCGCGAGCTGCGCCTCGGTGATGCCGCGGCCGCCGAGCCGGATCTGGCTCGTGATCATGATCTCGTCGGAGATCGAGGCGATGTCGTTGTTCCAGGTGAAGGGTGCGGTGCCGGAGACGGGGCCGGCGAAGGAGGGCACCTGCCGGGGGATGAGGTCCCGCTCCATCGTGTTGATGCCGCTCGTGCGCCCGCCCGCGTGGCAGGTGGAGCAGGACACGCCCGACAGCGAGGTCGACATCACGGGGTTGACCGCCGCGTGGAAGAGGAGGCGGCCCTCCTCGACGACGGGGTCGAGGGTGGAGGCGCCGAGCGAGACCGCGGCGTCGACGAAGAGGGGCATGGGCTCGGCGCCCTCGCGCTGGAGGTCGAGCTCGGCGCGGGCGCTCGGGTAGTCGAGCTCGGAGAGGGAGCGGTCGAGCCAGTGCAGCGCGAAGGCCCGCTGTCCCCCCAGGAAGGCGATGCCGGAGACGCCCTGCTGCCCGGTGCCGATGAAGGTGAGCGGGGCGGTGAGCAGGCCGCTCAGGAAGGGGGCGAAGTGGGCGGGATCGACGTCGAGGGCCGCCGCCACCCGGGAGCCCTCCATCGCGGCCAGCACGGTCTCCCCGTCGGGGGCCCAGGTGACGTTGGTGAGGATGCTGCGGACCGGCCGCGGCGCCTCGCCGGCTGTGGTGATGGCCTCGCCGACCGCATACAAAGCCACGCCCTCCTCCGCGGGGAGGCCGTGCGCGTCGAGGTCGTAGAGGACCACGGCGGGGTTGTTGGCGGTGAGGCCGAGGCCGATCTCCTCGTACTTGACCGCGGGGTCGATCAGCGCCGCCTCCTCATCGGTGTGGTTGGAGGGCCGCATCACGTCCTGCCAGATCGCGGGGACGGCGAGGCGACGGCCGTCGGGGCTGACCGCCATGTCGCCGGTGACCCGCTTCACCATGCCCATGACCTCGGGCAATACGATGGGCTCCGCCAGGGGCTCGTCCTGGGCGAGGTCAATGGAGGAGGCGCCCGAGGTGACGGTGCCGACGTAGAGCCGCTCGCCGCTCGGGTGCAGGGTGACCCACTCGGGGTTGCCCGAGACCGCGAAGCGCCGGAGGGGTCGCAGCTCGTGATCGAGCTCCACCACCGCCTGCTCGGTGGAGAGGGCCACATAGACCCGCTCTCCGTCGCCCCGCACCGCGATGCCCACCGGCTCGGCCCCGACCTCGGTGTGCTCGACCACGATCAGGGCGCCGTCGACCTCTTCGAGGGCGGCGATGGAGCGATCGGCCCTCAGGCTCACGAGCAGCCGGCCGTCGTGGCGGGCGAGGCGGGTCGGCGCGCCGGGCAGCTCGAGCCGCCCCACGGCGCTGGACGCGATCTCGTAGCGGACCACGGCCCCGTCGTCGGTGAGGGGGGCATAGAGGGCCGTCTCGTCGGCCGACACCACGAGCGAGCCCACCACCTCGCCCGTCTCCCAAGCGGCGTGACCCGGGCTGGCGGAGTCTGTGCAGCCCACAAGGGTGAGCGAGACACAGAGGGCGGTGAGATGACGAAGCATGGGACCCCAGCGGCGACGCCATGCGATACCATCGACCGCGGCGCCTCTCTGGACGTCCTGGACAACCTGACAATCAACATTCCTTGTCTAGGTCAAGGCGAGTCAAGCTTGCTGATTCTCCCCCATTCGCGATCGATTGGACCCCGTGTCGGCATCTCTGGCCGCCTCGGGCTCTGGGGCCTGCTCGGTGTCGCCGCGATCGCCTGCCAGGGCGAGGCCGGCCCGAAGTGCGCGCTGCCGGCGGCGGGCAGCGAGGGCGCCGACAGCGGGAGCGGGAGCGGGAGCGGAGGTGGCTACCACCTGCTGCCCAGCGCCCCCTGTGACGCCCCGCGAACAGGGGGCGACCCCGCCTTCACCCCGCTCGACGACGACGCCGGCCTGCGGGCCCAGGACACGCTCGTCTACGCGGGGCAGTCCCTCTCGGTGGCCGACCTCGACGGTGACGGGGCCCGCGACCTGCTGCTCCTGCATGGTGACGGCCCGATGTTGCTCATGGGCAGCCCCGGCGCGCTGGCCTTCCGCGAGGAGACCGCGGCCCGGCTCGGCGCCCCGCCGGTGGCCCCGCGCATCGCCTCGCTGCTCGACCTCGACGAAGACGGTGACGTCGACATCCTCGCCCTCGATCAGGAGGGCGCGCCCTCCCTCTTCGTAAACGATGGCGTGGGCTACTTCAGCCTCGGCGCCCTCGTCGGCTGGCCGAGCCTCGCCACCAAGGCCCGCTCGGTCGCCTGGGTGGACGTGGACGGAGACGGTGACCTCGACGCCTACCAGGCCAACGACGGGACAGACGGCCACGATCCGCGCGACCTGCTGCTCCTCCGCACCGGCGCCTTCTCCTTCGAGGACGCCTCGGAACGCCTCCCCGAGGCCGCCCTCCTCGCGTACACCAAGGTGGCGAGCTTCATCGACGTCGACCACGATCAGGACCCTGACCTCTACATCGTCAACCACATCGCGCCCGTTCACGGCGGGAACACGCTCTACCTGAACGACGGGGGCGGGCGCTTCACCGCCGCCCCGCTCGCGGGCCTCGACGTGGTGATGTCCGGCATGGGGGTCTCCTGGGCCGACCTCAACGACGACGGCCTCCCCGACGCCTTGATCTCCGACTGGGGCGATCCCCGCCTCTTCGAGAGCGCCGGAGACGGGAGCTGGTATGAGGCCGGGCGGGCGATGGCGCTCGATCGCAGCCCCGAGGACGCGCAGGTCGCCGGCTGGGGCAACGCCCTCGAAGACCTCGACAATGACGGCGACGTCGACGCCATGATGGTCTTCGGGCAAGGCTCGGAGGAGGAGGCAGCGGCGGCCTCGAACCCCGCCGGCCAGCCCGACGCCGTCTGGCTCGACCGCGGCGATCGTTTTGAGGCGGCGGGGGTCGCGCTCGGCCTCGATGACCCCTCCGAGGGGCGGGCCCTCGGCGTGCTCGACCTCGACGGCGACGGCGCCCTCGACCTCGTCACCTCCCCCCGCGGCGCGCCGGCCCGGGTGTGGCACGGCGCCTGCGACGATCGCGCCTGGATCACCGTCTCGGTCGAGGGGCCGCCGGGCAACTCGACCGGCGCCGGCGCCCGGGTTCAGGTGGAGGCGGGGGGCCGCGTGCAGACCCGCTGGCTCCTCGCCGGGGGCACCAGCCTCGAGACCAGCCTCCCCGTCGAGGCCCACTTCGGCCTCGGAGACGCAGCGCAGATCGACCTCCTGCGCGTGGAGCTCCCCGGGAGCCCCGCGGTCGAGCTCCACGACCTCCCCGTCCGCGCCCGCCTCGTGGTCGAGCTCCCCTGAGCCTCCCGCGGGGGCCCCGGCCGACCCCCGCTCCCCGCGCTGGTTACCCTCTCGGATCGGAGGCCGAATGGGCAAGCGGCGGGAAGAGGAGGAGGACCTCCAAGAGTACGAAGCGGGCGAGGCGGGCGGGGCGGGCGGGGCGCGAGACGACAAGCCGGTCGACATCGAGCGGTGGATCGATCAAGACCTGAGCGCCGCCCTCCGCGAGGGGCGGCTGAGCCCGGCCTTCGAGGTCGACGACACCGTGCGGCAGGTCGAGGAGATGCTCTCGATCACGCCGGCCCGCTCGCCCGTGCTCGTCGGCAAGGCGGGCATCGGCAAGACGGTGATCATCCACGAGGTCGTGCGGCGGGCCCTCGCCGGGCAGGGTGCGGCGGTGCTGCGCGACCGCCGGGTGGTGCAGCTCAGCCTCCGCAACATCTCCACCCAGTTCAAGGACCGCGAGCAGGCCGGCGAGTTCGCCCACCGACTCTTCGACGCCCTCGCCGCCGCTGGCGTCATCGTCTACATCCGCGACGTCCACATCGCCTATCGGATGGACTGGGAGGCCATCCTTTACCGCTTCCTCGTCCAGTCGGGCCTCCCCCTCCTCGGCGAGGGGGCGCTGCAAGACCTCGAGCAGATGCTCGACTTCTCGAGCGATCTGGCCGAGACCCTGCTGCTCATCCCGGTCACCGAGCCCAAGGGCACCGAGCTGCAGCGCATCGTCGCCCGCTGGAGCGAGACGCAGGCCGGCCGCAGCCACCGCGCGGTCAACGCCGAGGCCCAGCACATCGCCATCGAGCTCACCGGGCGCTTCCTCGGCGACAAGCCCTACCCGCGGAAGGTGCTCGAGCTCCTGAGCCAGACCCGCGACCTCCTCCCCGCCCGCGATGACCCCTCCCCCAACGCCGCCCCCCTCGTGGTCACGCCGAAGGACGTGGTGGCCCGCTTCAGCGCCTCCACCCGGGTGCCCTCGCGGCTGGTCGATCCCGAAGAGCCGCTTGATCTCGCCGCCATGGGCCGCTTCCTCGAGGAGCGCCTGCTCGGGCAGGCCGAGTCGGTCGAGGCGGTGATGCGCATGGTGGCCATCATCAAGGCCGGCCTCACCGACAGCAACCGGCCCTTCGGCGTCTTCCTCTTCGTGGGCCCCACCGGCGTCGGCAAGACGCACACCGCCCAGCTCCTCGCCGAGTACCTCTTCGGCGACCGCCAGCGCATGGTGCGGGTGAACCTCACCGACTTCGCCGACGACAACGGGCTCAACAACCTGATGGGGGACCCGAACGGCTACCCGCCCGACAACAAGGTGGGCGCCCTGGCCAAGCGGCTGCGCGGCCACCCCTTCGGCGTGCTGCTGCTCGACGAGTTCGAGAAGGCGACGAGCAAGGTCCACAACGCCCTGATGCAGCTCTTCGATGAGGGGCAGTTTACGAACGGGGCCGGCGACACCATCTCGGCCCGCAGCCTCATCATCATCGCCACCTCGAACACCGGCGCCGAGGTCTTTCGAGAGAAGGGCATCGGCTTTCAGGGCGTGCCCGACCTCGCCGCCCTCGACGCCGAGCTCGACCGGCGCCTCCACCGGAGCTTCGCCTTCGAGCTGCTCAACCGCTTCGACCGCATCGTCCACTTCCACCCGCTCGACCGCGCCCACATCCGGGCCATCGCCCAGCGGGAGCTCGCGGGCCTGCTGCAACGAGAGGGCATCCGACACCGCGGTCACAAGGTGGAATTCGAGCCCGAGGTGGTCGAGTGGCTGGCGGCCCACGGCTACCACCCCCTCTACGGGGCCCGCTTCCTCCGGCGGGTCATCGAGCGCGACGTCGCGGGCGCCGTCGCCGAGGCCATCGTGCGCTCTCAGCGCAGCTCGGGCGCGCGGCTGCAGGTCACCATCCGGGCCGACCGCGTGCAGGTGCGGGTGCTGCCCCAGGCCGAGCCCAAGGCCACGCTCCGGGTGGGCGAGCGGCCGCGCCACCTCGACCAAGAGGAGCTGCAGGCGGCCGCCCGCGAGCAGGCGCAGCGCTGGGAGCCGCTTCACGAGGCGGCGGCGGCGCGGGTCAGCCAGGCGGCGGCGCTCATCGAGCAGAGCCACGCCCCCACCTTCTGGGATGACGCCGAGGCCGCCCAGGCCCTGCTCCAGCGGTACGCCTCGCTCGACGCCCGCATCCAGACCGACGCCCGCCTCGCCGAGCCCGCGCTCCGCCTCGGTGCGCTCGTCGATCGCGGCGCCTGGCCTCCGTTGGAGGAGCTCGCCCGGCTCATCGAGGAGTCCGCCGCCGCCGGCCGCCGCGCCGCCGAGGTGGGCGATGGGCTCTCGATCCCCGCGGCCTGGCTGTACTTGAGCTCGGGCGACCCGCTCAGCCCGGCCAGCGACTGGCTGACCGAGCTCGTCGGGCTGTACGCCGCCTGGCTGCCGCGCCAGGGCCTCCGCGTCTCGGTCGCCGCCGAGGAGGAGCAGAACGGCCAGCTCCTCTCGGCGGTGCTCGAGGTCGAGGGGCCCGGCGTGCTGCGCATCCTCGAGATGGAGCGGGGGCTCCACCGCCGCCGGGTGAACGACGGGGAGGTCGAGCGGGCGCGGGTGGAGGTCTTCCCCGCCCGCGGCGGGGCCGGCGCCCACCGGGCCGAGGTGGAGGACGCCCGGCATGTCCGGGGCCGGCTCCTCGCCCAGCGCCGCTGTCGGCTGAGGATCGACCTCCCGGCTCGTGGTCTCAGCCACGTCCTCCACGGCGCCGACCGCCCCACCCTCTCCCGCCTGGGCGCAGACCTCCAGGCCGGCCTCGCCGAGCCCGCCGAGCTCGAGCTGGCGCGCACCTATGGCATCGTCGGCGGCACCGTCCGCGACCCGCGCACCGACGCCGTGGTCCCCTCCGTAAAGGAGGCCCTGCGCGGGCACCTCGAGCCGCTGTTGCGGGCCTGGGAGCGGCGATTGGGCTGAGCCCCAGATAGACGGTGGGGGAGAGCTGAGCTCCGACGCCACAGATGCAGAGGTGAGCCCTTGAGCCGTAGAGACCCGAACCGCTCCGCTCCGCGCGTGGAGGCGCGACGGGGGGCCGGTGACAGTCGGCGCAGAGCGTGGGCGCTGGTGTTCGCCGCAGCGGTGGGGATGGCCTTCAAGCTGCCCTATTGGGGCTTGGTACAAGACCTGGACGGGACGATCGTGCTCAGTCCGGATGAGCCGGCCTCGCTGCGCTTCCGTACGGCCATGGAGAATGAGCTGGGCGTGTCCTACTGGTGGGTGGGCCTGCGGGTCAACGGTCTCTCCGGGGCGGGAGGCGGCTCAACCGTTGGCGGGGGGCTTGGGGTGCGCGTGAACGGTCAGGTGGTGGGCGACACAACCCGCACCTGCGAGATCGAGATCGAGAGGGAGGACTCGGACACCGGCGCCCCGGAGTGGATCTTCTGTGACCTCGAGCTCACCTGCGCCGACGGCGCTTCCTCCTGCGAGGCGGTCGTAGAGTACCAACTCCAGGCGATCGGCGACGCCCCCGTCACCGTCGAGTGGGCCGTGCGCGCGGGCGTCGACGGCGCGACGAGCGGCTGCTGCCAGAGGCCGGACGAGGTGGAAGGCTCGGTGGACGTGGAGCTGCTGGATTGAGCGGCGGTACGTTGCCCCGATGCGCGGAGGCGCGGGGTCGGAGCGCGCCGTCCTCTTCGGCGCTGACCGTGGCCATCTTGTAGAGCGTGAGCGAGGGGCCATAGGCCTCGGCGGACCGGGTCCGGTGTCTGTCGGCGAGGCGCTGGGCGGGCTCTCGCGTCCTCAACGCTTGGGAAGCGGGTTGGCCGGCAGGTTCTGCCGTAAGCGACTGTCAGTTATTGTCAAGAAGGTGTGCGGGACGGTTTCGGGTGAGACGGGGACTACGCGGTCATATAGGATTGGGGCGTGAGTCTTCGATATTGCACGTAGCCCTCTCGGAGTCGTCGTATGCTGCCTCGCTGCCTCGCTGCCTCGCTGCCTCGCTGCCTCGCTGCCTCGCTGCCTCGTCGTTGTCGCCGGTAGCCTCCTGACGCTGGTCGTGCCGCGCTCCGCCCACGCGGCTTGTGGCTGGGACGCGGAGCTCGCCGCGGTCACCCACGACCCCCGCTCTTCGGCGGCCTTCACGGTGTCCTGGGCCGCGGCGGCCTCCAGTTGCGGTAGCTTCTCTCTCCAGAAGTACCGGATCGTGCTGAACGATGCCGGGACGCCCACCTCCCCCACCGACGGGATCCAGTTCGACGCCCCCGCGGTGAACACCAGCCGAAACACCTTCGTCTACCGGGCGGACAGGGAGTATTACTTCAAGATCTACGCCTGCGATGACTCCGGCTGTACGGACCTGCTGGGTGACGCCGAGGACAGCCCAACCAACGACACCTACATCCTCTCCACCGAACCCGAGGTCTGGCTGGTGACAGGCGTCACCGCAGCCTCCACCACGGACTACGCCCAGCAGGGGCCCGGGGCGGCCTCGGTCTTCTTCTACCCGAGCGGGTGGACGCGGGACGATCACCTGGCCATGTACTGGGAGGACTCCAGCAATCACACGATCAAGTACAAGTACGCGACGACATCGGGTTGGCAGGACTTCAACAACGCCACCTGGCTCGCCCCGCCTGTGCCGGTGGCCCAGAGTGAGACCGCCGTGGACGACTTCAAGTACATTGGTCATCCCTATGCTTTGCCCGTGAACGATGGCGTGGATGACGTCGTGCGCCTGCTCGCGCAGAACCACCCCGGCTCAGGATCCTGGTTTCCCGACAATCACGTGGTCTCCGTGGATTCGGTGGACGACATCGGCGACGACTTCGGGCTCTACGACCTCACCTGCAACTCCGGGAATCCCGGGGTCTGCGACTGGTCGGGGGTCGGCGAGGTGGCCATCTGCGCCGACGGCACCGCAGGCTGCTCCGAGGTGGACAACGCCCTGCACGGCCGGTGGGCCTGGGAGTACATGGTGCTGGGCCCCCCCGACCTCAGCGTGGATGAGCCGATGGTGCTCTTCTCCGGCGAAGGGGACGACGAGGAGGACGGTACCTGCCAAGCCACGCTGCCCGACAACGACAACAAAAATGACATCCTGCTGGCCACCTGGGATGCCTCAGGACAGGAGTGGGTGGTGAGCCTGGACGGCTCAGGCTGCCCCGAGGCCCTCATCGCCGACTACCACGACCCGGGTGTGGTCCCCCTCCCCGACGGGGCCACGGACGACTTCAAGGTCTATGCGAAGGCCTGGAATGCCGGCACGCTGACCACCTTTTATGTCACCGACCTGTCCTCATCGCCAACAGTCGAAGACTGCCTCGACTGCCAGCCCAATCCCACCTTCAAGTTCGACGACATCTATGACACGCCGCTCGACACCGACTGCATGGCCAACGTAGACGTCTTCACCTATCTCGACGGTAGCACGCCTCGGGAGGGAATGTTCTTCGACGCAGGCTCGGCTGCCAACTACGATGGGGCCGCCATGACCTGCATCAACGGCGTCAACACCCCGGCCGTCTACTTCGCAGAGTTGATCAACTGATGTTCTACCTCCTCATCAGCTCTTCGCTCTTCGCCGCTGTTCCCACGCTCGTCGTCGATCCCGCAGGCGGTGGTGACTACACCGAGCTGGCCGATGCTCTGGCGGACGCGCCGGACGAGGTCCGAATCGAGGTGCGATCGGGCGCATACATCATCGAAGAGGACTCCTGGGCTGGTCAGACTATCGAGCTGGTCGGCGATGGGGAAGAGCAGGTGGTAGTGACCTTCAGCGGTGCCTATGCCACCCTCGGGCTGTACTTCAAGGGCAGCGCGCTGGTCTCTGGCATCACCTTTGAGGCCGATCCAGTCGTCGGGGATGGCACGCTCTCCCTTACCACATTCGGTGGCGCCACTCCCCAGGTGACGGTCGAGCATGTTGGATTCCATGGTAGTGGCACCAACGTGTGCATCTTCACGGAATACATGAGTCTCTTCGAGGTGGATTCCTCCACCTTCGAGGATTGCGACCGGGGCATTCAGTTCGCGTCCGTCACTGGCACCATTCAGAACAACCTCTTCCTGGGCAACAACTCCGGGATCGAATCGTTCGAGTACGACGAGGGCGGCTCCAGCCTGGATGTCCAGAACAACACCTTCGTGGGCAACGGTGGGCACTTCATCGGCAGCCCGAATATGAACGACGTCTCCTTCACCGACAATATCTTCGTCGGCGCGACCGGCTACTCCTTGGGCACCTACCCTCCCTACGACGCCGCCGATTGGCACCTGTCGAACAACCTGTTTTGGGACAACGGGGCCTGTGTCAGCAGTGACTGCGTCGACTGGGGCACCGACTACATCGAGGCCGACCCCCTCTTCGTCGACTGGTCCGACGACGGCGACTGGACCAACGACGACCTCCAGCTCCTCCCCGGCTCCCCGGCCATCGACGCCGCCGTGGGCACCGCCGTCCTCATCGACCACGAGGGCACGGCTCGCCCCCTCGACGGAGACGGGGACGGAATCGCCATCGCAGACCTTGGCGCCTACGAGATGGCCGAGCCCACCATCCCCGGCGACACCGGGGATCCGGACACCGGCGAGGCGGACGCGGACACAGACGCCGACGCGGACAGCGACACCGACGCGGATGGGGATGCCGACGCGGACGCCGATGGAGATGCCGACGCCGACGGGGATGCGGACGGAGACGCCGACGCCGATCCCACCGGCGACACCGGCTCCAACGCCGCGCCGCCAAAGTCGGGCTCGGGCGGCGCCGCCTGCGGTGGCTGCGCCTCCTCCGGCTTCGGACCAACCGCCGGGCTGCTGGCCCTGCCGCTCCTCCTACTCCGGCGGCGAAGGGTCGCCTGAGTCAAGGGCGTGGGGCAGCGGCCTTCGGGGGGAGAGGCTCGGGGTTGGAGCACCCAGGCCATCGTGTCGTTAGGGCCAGGGCGAGAGGATCCCATGCGCCCAGGCTTCAACATCGCCGGCCCCTGCATCCCCGGGGAGCACTACATGCTCCCCCCCGAGCGCCGGCTCGGCCGCGTCATGGAGCTCGTGGAGGACCACCGCTACTTCACGCTCCACGCCGGGCGGCAGGTGGGCAAGACCACCTCGGCGCGGTGGATGATGCGCCACTACAACGCGAGCGGGCGCTTCCGGGCGGTGTGGGTCGACCTGCAGTCTGCCCGAGAGCAGCCCGATCCGGCCCCCGCCTTCCGCACGGTGCTCGGGGCCTTCCAGCACGCGCTCACCATCTACCTTCCCGCGCTCACCCTCCCCTCCAAGATGGAGGTGGAGGAGCTGCTCGACGATCCGTCACGGGCGATTCACGGCTACCTTCGGCGGCTCGCCGAGACGCCAGGGCCACCGCTGCTCCTCTTCCTCGACGAGGCCGACGGGCTGGTCGGGACGGCGATGGTCTCCTTCCTGACGCAGCTCCGGGAGGGCTACATCGGTCGCGCCGAGAGCCCGTTTCCCGCGAGCATCGTCCTGATCGGTCAGCGGCAGGTTCGGGACTACACCCTCCGCCAGGAGGACCGCCGGACCCTCTCCTGGCTCGGCACCGCCTCCCCCTTCAACATCACCGCCGAGGCCACCACCCTCGTCCCCTTCACCGAGGCCGAGGTGGCCGAGCTGCTCGCCCAGCACACAACGGCCACCGGTCAGCCCTTCGAACCCGATGCCGTGGCCCGCATCTACGCCCTCGGCTGTGGCCACCCCTGGCTCACCAACGCCCTCGCCGACCAGATCGTCGGCTCGGACCTCCGCGACCGCGGTCTCCCCGTCACCGTGGAACATGTAGAGGCCGCGAGGGAGACCCTTATCCAGGAGCGGCGCTCCCACATCGACTCCCTCGTCGCCCGCCTGCATGAAGACCGCGTCCGCCGCGTGCTCGACCCCATGATCGCGGGCGAGCGACCCAACACAGACCTCCTCGATGACGATCTCCAGTACCTCCTCGGCCTCGGCCTCCTCGTGCGCCGAGGGAGCGGCGTGGAGATCGCGAACCCCATCTACCGGGAGGTGATCCCGCGGGTGCTCAACTGGGCCATCCAGGTGACGCTGCCGCCCACCACCGCCCGCTACATCCGCCCCGACGGCAGCCTGGACATGGGCGTGCTGATGACGGCCTTCCAGCAGTTCTGGCGAAAGGACGGCCACCTCGCCGCCGAGGGCTTTCACTACCGGGAGTCCGGCCCCCACCTCTTGATGATGGCCTTCCTCCAGCGCCTGGTGAACGGGGGCGGTCGTATCGACCGCGAATATGGCCTCGGCCGCGGCGCCCTCGACCTCCTCGTCACCTGGAAGGGGGAGCGGCACGCGATCGAGCTCAAGCTCCGCCGGGACACGGAGACGGAGGAGGAGGGGCTCCTCCAACTGGCTGGTTACCTCGACACGTCGGGCCTCGACGAAGGCTGGCTCATCCTCTTCGACCTCCGCAGCACCGCTCCCTGGTCCGAGCGCATCTTCCAGCGGAAGGTCGAGGTGGAGGGGAGGGTGGTTCAGGTCATCGGCTGCTGAGGGCGATCGGCGCCTGGAGCCGCGCTTCACCCGGACCGCCGCCGGCCTCGCCGCGCCCTGTCCTTCAGGGTTGGACCTCCCGTCCGAGGCGGAGCAGCGTCGTGACGGTGTTCCAGTTGCGCGCCGTGGAGGGCGTGCCCAGCATGCGCTCGAGGGCGCTGGGCGTGAGCTTCGAGGTGCCGGCCCCCTCGGGGTAGTCGATGTAGGCGCAGCCGTCTCCGAGCAGGATGCGCTCGGGGCCGGGCCAGGCGGCGAGCAAGCTCGCGGCGTCGGGGCGGGGCGGACCGAGGAGGAAGCTCGCGTAATAGAGCTTGGGCCGCGCCAGGGCCACCTCGGGCAGGGGGTTGTTGGCCACCACGGCCTCGAGCTCGGCCAGGGAGCGGAGGATCACCTCGTTCTTCAGGAGGCCGAAGCGCTCGCGGAGGATGCCCGTCACGAGGGCGGCGGCGGCCTGGGCCGAGAGCGGGCTCTCGAAGAGGAGGTTGCCGCTCGCGATGTAGGTGCTGACCCGCGCGAGGCCCGCCTCGGTGCAGGCCTCCCGGAGCGCGGCCATCGGCAGCTTGCCGGTCCCCCCGACGTTGACGGCGCGGAGGAGGGCGATGTGGGTGGTCATGCTCCGGTCTCGCATGGCGGAGGCCGCCGGGCAATCCCCAGGAGGGAGATGGCCCCGAAGGGCGAAACGATGGCCCCAAAGGGCGGTGGGATGGCCCCGAAGGGCAGTGCGATGGCCCCGAAGGGCAGTGCGATGGCCCCGAAGGGCGGTGGGATGGCCCCGAAGGGCGATGCGATGGCCCCGAAGGGCGATGCGATGGCCCCGAAGGGCGAAACGATGGCCCCGAAGGGCGATCAGATGGTTCCAACCGCCTCCGCGGCTCGGGTAGAGTCGGCCCTCTCGGTCTCTTGGGGGGAGCGCGTCGATGCAAGCCCGATGGTTCGTGCGTGGTGATCTCGACGGCTTCTTCGGCCTCGCCCTCGACAACCTTGTCCAGCTCCTGGTGATCGACGCGCTGTGTCGCTACGTCCTCGGGTTTCCGGACGAGCTGCTCTATGGGCGGGTGCTGCCGGGCGCGGCGGTGAGCATCCTCGCCGGCAACCTCTTCTACTCCTGGCAGGCGATGAAGCTCGCCCGAGAGACCGGCCGCGACGACGTCTGCGCGCTGCCCTACGGCATCAACACGCCGAGCGTCTTCGCGTATGTCTTCCTCGTGATGCTGCCGGTGAAGCTGCAGACGGGGAGCGCCGAGGCCGCCTGGCAGGCGGGGCTCGTGGCCTGCCTCGGGAGCGCCCTCATCGAGCTCGGCGGGGCCTTCGTGGCCGAGCGGCTGCGGCGGCTCGTGCCCCGCGCGGCCCTGCTCAGCACGCTCGCCGGCATCGCGCTCAGCTTCATCTCGCTCGGCTTCTTCTTTCGTACCTTCGCCCACCCGGCCGTGGGGCTCGCCTCCTTCGCCGTGGTCTCCCTCGTCTACTTCGGCAACTTCCGCTTCAAGGGCGGGGTGCCGGGCGGCCTCGTCGCCATCGCGCTCGGCACCGCGATCAGCTGGGCCACGGGCCTCTCTCCCGGGGCCACGCCGCCCGCCGCCGCGGCCCTGCACCTCCCGGTGCCCGTGGTGGGCGACCTGCTCGCCGGCCTCCAGAGCGGCTTCCTGCTCCAGTACCTCGCCGTCATCGTGCCGATGGGCCTCTTCAACGTGGTGGGCTCGCTCCAGAACCTCGAGAGCGCCGAGGCGGCCGGCGACCGCTTCGCCACGATGCCCTCGCTGGCGGCCAACGGCCTCGGCGGCTTCGCGGCCGCCCTCTTCGGCTCCTGCTTCCCGACCACGATCTACATCGGCCACCCCGGGTGGAAGGCCCTCGGCGCTCGGGTGGGCTACTCCTGGTTGAACGGGCTCTTCGTCACGGTGGTCTGCCTCACGGGCACGCTCGGCTGGATCTCCTGGGCGGTGCCGATCGAGGCGGGCATGGCGATCGTGATCTGGATCGGCATCGTCATCACCGCCCAGGCCTTTCAGGCCACCCCGCACCGGCACGCCCCCGCCGTGGTCATCGGCCTCCTGCCGGGGGTGGCCGCCTGGGGCGCCTTGCTCGTGAAGAGCGCCGGCCGCGCCGCCGGGGTGACGAGCGGGCCGGCCTGGGGGGAGAAGCTCGCGCTGGCCGACCTCCCGCCCGACGGCCTCTTCAGCCTCGAGCAGGGCTTCATCTTCACCGCCATGCTGCTCGCCGGGGCGACCGTCTCGATCATCGAGGGGCAATTTCGGCGGGCGGCCGTGTGGTTCCTGGTGGCGGCGGGGCTGTCCTACCTCGGCGTGATGCACGGCTGGCGCTGGTCGCCCGACGGCGCGCCGATCGACACGGCGCTCGACATCGGGCTCGGCGCCGCGCCCAGGCTGGCCCTCGGCTATCTGCTCGCCGCCGGGGTCTGCGCCCTCGCCCCCCTCGTCGGGGCGCGACAGGAGGGGGCGGGGCACGGCTGAGCGAGCGCCCGTCGGCCTAGGCGGGCCGCCAGAGCAGGTAGACGCGCTCCACCGTCGTGTCGGCCTTCTTCGGGGCCACCTTGAGCTCGGTGACCACCGGCGGCGCGCTCGGGAGGGCGGCGATCTCGGCCTCGAGCTCGGCCTCGAGGGCCGCCCGCTCCTGCTCGACCTCCAGGAGCTCGGCCCGGGCGCGCTCGACGTCGGAGCGCTGCTCATTGGCCCGGCCGGCGGACTTCACCGTGGAGGCGGCCTTGGAGAGGTTGCCGCTCGAGAAGGTCTTTCGGCCGAAGAGGGCGCCGAGCAGCGTGGAGCCGAAGCTCACGGCGGTGTGGAGCACGGCGGCGTCGGCCTGGGACTCCTCCTTCGCCACCTTGGCCTCGGCGCGGGCGCGGCGGGCGTCGAGCGCTGAGAGCTTCGTCGTGGCCTTGTCGCGGAGGCGGTCGGCCAGCGCGTCGCGGGCCTCGCGGGTCACGAGGGAGAGGCGGGCCTGAAAGTCTCCGGCGGTCTCGCCTGGGCGGGACAGGAGCCGAGGTTCGACCGACTGATAGAGGCAGAGCGGCCGCTCTTGGTAGAGGTGGGCCGCGAGCGACTTGCTCCAGGCGGCGCCGGCCGTCTTCTGGGTGGCGGCGGGGGGCAGCTCACCGAAGGGGAGCGTGCCCTCGGGCGCGGGGAGCAGGCGCTCGGCGGAGAGGGCCTCGGCGGCGGCCCAGTCGGGGGCGGCGCCGTCGTCTGTGAAGGGGGCGGCGAGGGAGAGCGCCTCCCAGTGGTCCACCCCGGCCTTCGCCGAGGCGTAGTGCACCTTCACGGAGGCGAAGACCGCGGGGTGGTAGGCCCCGCCCTCCGTGTCTCCCTGGAGGAAGCGCTCCTCGAGCCCGGGGGGCAGCACGGGCCGGGCGCCGGTCGCCCCTCCCCGCTCGCGGGTCGAGGGGGCCGCGGCGCGGGCCTTGGCGAGGCCGCCGGTCGAGGGCGCGCCCTCTGCGGCGGTGAGGGCCCGCACCTGCTCGCGGCCGAGGGGGCCGCGCAGGTAGGAGAGGGTCCAGCGGGTGCGGAAGAGCTCGGGCCCGGCGCGGTGCACGTCGTGGAGCAGGAAGACCTGCTTGCCGGTGGCGGAGAGCAGGCGGTCCAGGGTGGCCTTGTCTGGGCCCCCCGCCGCGGAGAGGCCGTCGGTGAGGCGGGCGCGGTCGCGCTCGGTCTGGAGGCGGCCGATGAGCCAGATCCCGCAGTTCGACAGCCCCTTGTAGTCGAGATCGACCGGGTTCTGCGTGGCCAGCACCACGCCGAGGCCGAAGGCGCGCGCCTGCTTGAGCAGGGTGAGCATCGGCGGCTTGCTGGGCGGGTTGGCGGTGGGCGGGAAGTAGCCCTGGATCTCGTCCATGAAGAGCAGGGCGCGGAGGCTGCTGGTGCCGCGCTGCTGCCGCATCCAGGCCACGAGCTCGCCGAGCAGCGTCGAGACGACGAACATGCGCTGGGCGTCGGAGAGGTGGCTGATCGAGAGGATCGAGATGCGCGGCTTGCCGGCGGGGCTGTGCAGCAGCCGCGCGACGTCGAGGGGCTCTCCCTCGGTCCAAGCGGCGGCGCCGGGGGAGGCGAGGAGGTTGTTGAGCGACATCGCGAGGGTGAAGCGCTCCTTCGCGGGGTAGAAGGACTCGAGCTCCAGGACGCCGAGGCGGCTGAAGGGGGGCTTCTGGATGCCGCCGATCAGCGCGGCGAGGTCGAGGTCCTGGCCCTCGGCCCAGGCGGCGTGGACGAGGCGGGAGAGCAGGATGTGCTCGCGGCTGGTCAAGGGATCGGCCTCACTGCCGAGCAGGCCGAGCAGGCCGGAGACCGCGGTGAGGACACGCTCCTGGAGCACCTCCTCGTCCAGACCAGGAGGCGGGGCGACGAGCGAGCGCAGCATCGCCAGCGGCCGGCCCACGCGGCTGCCGGGGGTGTAGATCGACACCTCACAGGCCTCGCGCAGGCGCTGCACGCGGGCCGCGGTCTGGTCGCTCTCGGCGAGGCCGGCCCTCCAGCTCGCCGCCACCTTCGCCGCCCAGGCCTCGGGCTCGAGTCCCTGCCGCGCCGCCTCGTCGGGGTCGACCCAGGGGCCGAAGGAGGCGGCGTCGAGGGCGGGGAAGGTGAGCGCGAGGTTGCCGAGGTCTCCCTTGGGGTCGATGACGATGGCGGGGATGCCGTCGATCGCTGCCTCTTCGAGCAGGGCCACCGAGAGCCCGGTCTTGCCGCTGCCCGTCATCCCCACGCAGACCGCGTGGGTGCAGAGGTCCCGCGAGGCGAGCAGCAGGGGCTCGGGCCGCACGGCGCCGGTGACAGGGTCAACCGGGCGTCCGAGGTAGAAGACACCGAGCTTCTCGTAGTCCATCGTGCTCACGGCAGGCTCCGGCTGGGCCCGCGGGAGGCGGGCGGGCGAGGTGCGGCTCTAACGCCCTCGCGGTCGCCTCAGCGCCGAGACCAGAGCGCTGCCACATCGGCGGGCGACTCGGCGGCGAGCAGGGTGAGCACCTCTTCGCCCCGCACCCCGACCACTCCCGGCATCGGCCGGCTGCAGTGGCGCGACCACATCGAGAGGGTGTAGGCCCCGACCTCACGGAGGGCGACGACGCAGCCCGGGCGGAGGCGGGGGAGCGTCACCGCCTCGCCGATCACGTCGCCGGCGAAGCAGAGCGGGCCGACGAGGTCGACGGGCTCAAGCTCCCCCTCGAGCAGCCCCCCCGCCTCGTCGAGGGCCACCACCTCGACCGGCCACTGCGCGGGCACGTAGGCGCGGCGCAGCAGGAGGTCGGCGCCGACGTGCAGCGTCGCGATGGTGCGCCCGTTCACGCTGCGGAGGTACTCGACCCGACTGAGGGCGAAGCCGGCGGGCGCCTGCACCCAGCGGCCGAGCTCGGTGATGAGCTCGGGGACGGCGGTGGCGCCGGCGCTGCGGAGGCCATCGGCCCATTCCTCGACGGACCAGGCGGGGTGGTCCCCGGTGTAGGCGACGGGCACGCCGCCGCCCACGTCGACCGTGGGGATGGCGCGGCCGAGCGCGGCCTCGAGGCGCTGGCGGAGGGCGAGGACCCGCTTCACCCCCTCGAGCACCAGGTCCAGCGGCATCCCCTGGGAGCCGGTGTGGACGTGGAGGCCGTCGAGGAAGGGGTGCTGTCGGAAGGCCTCGGTGATGGCGCCCTCGGCGGACAGGGGCACGCCGAAGCGCGCCCGCGGCCCGGCGACGCTGGTGGCGGCGATGCTCCCGGCGCCCACCTCGGGGTTCACGCGGAGGCCGACGCGGCCCGAGGGTGACAGCGCGGCGAGGCGCGTGACCTCCTCGAGGTTGTCGGCGTTGAGGCGGAGGCCGGCGTCGATGGCGGCGCGGAGGTCGCGCGGGGTCTTGGCGGGCGAGTCAAAGACCACGCGCTCCGGCGGGCAGCCCGCCGCCGCCGCCACCGCAAGCTCCCCGGTCGAGGCGGTCTCGAGGCCGGCGCCGGCCGCCACGAGGCCCTCGAGCAGGGCGACGACGGGGTTGGCCTTCACGGCCACGGCGTGGAGGGCGCTCGGGAGCAGCCCCTGGAGGCGGGCGAGGCGCGCCTGCAGAAAGTCGAGATCGTGCACCATCACCGCGCCCTCGGGCAGGCCGCCGGCGGCGATCACCCTGCGGGAGAGCGCGGAGAGCGCGGCCGGGCTCAGGCGCTCCGGGGGCGGTCGGCTTTGCACAGGGACTCCAAGGTCGCGTGGAGGCCCAGGAGCTGCGCCTCGAGGCGGTCGAGGGCCGGGCTCGTGCTGCTCTGCCGGAGCTCGTTCGAGATGGTGCGGTAGGTGGAGGCCCCCGGCGCGACACGGAGGACGATCCGCCCCGAGTGGCCGAGGGAGACGGGCTGACCGATGTGCCAGCCGGGGCGGCGCTCGCGGAGGACGCGCCACAGCGCGCGGGCCTCGCCCGCTTCGCCGTGGAGCTCGGGCAGCTCGATGTTGAAGAAGGAGGGCAGCCGATCGATGGGCGCCGGCCCGGCGCGGTGCGGGGTGGGCAGGAGGTGCGCGATCGAGCCGGTGAAGACCTGCTCGACCAGGCGATTCACGGCGAGCAGGGCGGCGGAGATGCCCTCTTCGGGCTCGGCGTGGAAGGCCTCCATACCTTGGAGCCCGGCGGCCCAGCGGAGGAGCAGGCCGGGGTTGGCGGCCTCGCCGGGCAGGGTGGGCCAGCGGCGAGGGAGGTCGGCTCCGGTGAGGTAGGCGTTGAGGCCGGGCGGGAGGGGGCGGGTGGCGGTGAGCCCGAGGGGCAGGATCAGCGCCCCGCAGAAGGGCGGCGCCTCGAAGAACTTCGATCCCGTGAGGGACACCATCCAGCCGCGGCGCAGCCACTCCCCGAGCTGGGCCGGGGAGCAGCGGCCCTGGGCGGCGTCTACGAGCACCAGGCCATCGCTGGCCGGCCAGCGCGCCGGCTCGGGCGCCGCGAGGCCTGTCTTCGAGCAGGGGACGTGGTGGAGGAGCAGCGCGTGGCCCTTCTGTCGTGCGACCGCCCGGTGGTGATCGACGGCCTCGTGGAAGGCCGCGTCGGACAGGGGCTCCCCGGTGGCGTCGCGGGCCGGCACGACCTGGACCTCGGCCGGGAGGAGGCCGTTGATCGGGCTCCCGGCGGGGAGGCTGGGGCCGAGGGGGGGCCAGCGAGAGAAGTGTCGACCGGAGGCGGCGAGCGCTGTGCCGCTCCCGACCTCGCCTCCGCAGGTCATCAGGCTGGTGACGGGCCGGCCGAGCGCGTCTTGGGCGAGGGCCAGGGCGAGGAGGGCGGTGTCGGTGCCTGAGGGCATGAGCACCACGCTCGACTGCGCGGGGAGGCGCCAGGTCGTGGCGAGGCGGTCTCGCAGCCCTTGGGCGGCGGCCCAGGGGCTGGTCTCGCGCAGCGACTCCCAGAGCTTCTCTGCGGCCTCCCAGCCTTGAAGCGTCGGGGTGGAGGCCGTGCAGGAGCCGAGGGGAGCGATGTGCTCGACCGGCCGATCGTGGCAGCCGTAGGCGTTGATGGAGGCGTAGCCGATGCGCCCATCGACGGCGGAGCGGAGGATCCCTTGCATTGTCATCGTCGACCTCGCCGCCATCGGGTCCAGAGCATGTCGAACACCGTACGGAGGGTCCCGGCGTCCATCGGGATCCAGGTGAAGAGGCCGACACCCTGGTGCCAGTCGGGGTTAACGCGCTGGTAGTCGTCGAAGAGGCCGTGGAGGGCCAAATTGGAGGGGGGTGTTCGGCGGGGGGCGCGGGGCAAGGTTCGCATGGAGACGAGGCCGGTGGCAGGGTCCATATCGTACCAGTCTCGACCGGCCGAGACGAACGCGGCCTCCTCCCAGGGGTCCATCGGCACGAAGCGGTGGCGTACGCGAGGAGTGGCGTTGGCCGCCAGCATGAAGGTGGCGGGGTAGCAGGCCCCACCGAGGTAGATCCGCCCCACCCGCTTCCGGAGGAGGCTCTCCAGGGTGCAGAGCAGCGCGGACCGGGGGATGCCGGCGCTCTTCCGCGCGTCCGGGTGTACGAAGCCGTACTCTGTGTCGAGGTAGAGGTAGGGGACACCGTCCTGCTCGCGTTCATCGACGTTGAGGCAGAAGGTCCCCGTGACGTTTCCCCGCGCGTCGCGCTGCAGCCAGACCGAGTCCGAGATCTGAACCCGCGCTTTGTACTTCGCGTAGTCCACCTCGGGGCTGATGTGGGGCTTGAGGTCCATCATCAGGGAGCGGAGGGTCCACATCTCGCGCAGGGTGGCCTCGTCGAGGGCGGTGCCCGCGACGAGCTCGAGGGCGGGGCGGTGGAGCAGAGATCGTCGGTGACCGGGCGGGGCGGGCGGCATGGGTGAACTCTACCCTGGGCCTGCCACCTTAGTCGCAGCCAGCGGGCAGCCGATACAACCGATGAGGTCCCCATGCGCATCACCGCCTCCGCTGTCTCTCTCGGTTCGGCCCACTCCGCTCAAGACTCCTGGAGCCGGGAAGAGCACCTCCAGGTCTGGCGCCCGAACCTCCCCAAGGCCGACAAGGTCTCGCTGAGCCCGGTCGCCCAGACCCACCGGGTGAACGAGCCCGAGGAGGAGGACGAGGTCCATGACCTCAAGACGCTGATCCTCAAGATGCTGATCGAGGAGCTCACGGGCGAGGAGATCAACCTCTTTGACCCGCGGGACCTCCAGGTGGACCCCGACACCCAGCGCGGGCTCGACCGCCTGATCGCCGCGACCGCGTCCGCCACCTCGGGGCGGGGTGCGGGCGCCTGGGGCATGCACTACAGCCGCGAAGATCGGCACACCGTCTCGGAGTCGACGGTCTTCGTGGCCCGGGGGGTGATCCGCACCGCTGACCAGCGGCAGTTCGAGATCTCGGTCGACCTCCGCCTCAGCCGCAGCTTCACCGAGGTCCACCGCGTCGATGTCCGTGCCGGGGCCGCCCTCAAGGACCCGCTCGTGATCGACCTCTCCGGCAGGGGCGCCCACCTCGAGGGGGCCCGCTTCGCTTTTGACCTCGACATGGACGGCGCGCCCGAGGCCGTGCCCACCCTGGCGGCGGGCGCGGGCTTCCTCGTCGATGATCGAAACGGCAACGGCGAGGCCGATGACGGCGGAGAGCTCCTCGGCCCCTCCACGGGGGACGGCTTCGCTGAGCTCGCCCGCGCGGACGCCGATCACAATGGCTGGATCGACGAGGCGGACCCGATCTGGAACCGCCTGCGCATCTGGGAGCCGGGGCCCGAGGGGCAGCGCCGCCTCGTCGGCCTCGCCAGCAAGGGGGTCGGCGCCCTCTACCTCGGCCGGGCGTCCACCCCCTTCACCCTCCTCGGGGCCGATCGGGAGGCGCTGGGCGCGGTCCGCGACACCGGTGTCTGGGTGGGAGAAGATGGGCGTTCTGGCGCCTTGCAGCGCCTCGATCTCGCGGTCTGAGGCGCGCCGCGCGGGGGGCTCGGATTTATCTTCGATGCCCTTCGCATGAAGTCGCCGCCGGCCTCGTCAGGCCACTGAGCGACCCACGGCGGGTCCCTCAACCTGGAGCTCTGATGACCGCTCGTTCGCTGGTCTTTTCCCTCTGTTGTGCCCTCTCCTTTGCGCCCGCCGCTGCTTTCGCCCGGCCCCCCGAGTCTCACGGACAAGAGCACGAGGGCAAGCACAAGGGCGGCGGGAATGACCACCGCGACCACGGCCAGCACCGTGGACAGGGCAAGGGGCACCACAAGGACAAGCACGAGGACAAGCACGAGGACAAGCACGAGGACAAGCACGAAGACAAGGGGCACCACGAACACTGCGACCACGGCGACGACGCGCCGCCCCCCGATGACGGCGCGACCCCGCCGAAGAAGGCCCCGGAGGCCGCCCGGTCGTCATCCCGCTCCGGCGGCTCGCGGCGCCGCTGATCGGGGTCTGTTCCCGGTCCACGGTGTGTCGGTGGGCTCCGGGATAGGCGAGCCGATAACCCGGAGCCCCCATGTCCAGCCCCGTCCCCGTCTGCCCCGCCTGCGGCTCCGAGCGCCTCGAGCCCGCCCAGCTCGAGGGGATGGCGGTCCGCCTCGACCGCAGCCCCACGCTCAAGAAGGTCTTCAACGTGGGCGGGCTCGTGCGGTGCACGGTCTGCTTACGCTGCGGCAAGCTCTTCGATCTGCAGGGAGATCCCGAGAAGCTCCAGCAGAGCTTGGAGTCTTGATCACGGAGTCAGGATCACGGAGTCTGGATCACGGGCGTGCGCCGGCTTGCGGCCGGGGACGGGAGGTCGTAGCCTCCGGGCCATGTGGAACGCCGCCCGCCGCCAGCTCGGCGCAACGATCGTAGACAACGCCTTCCGAACCAGCGCCTGGCTCGGCACCTTTCACCCCGACGCGCGGCCGAGCCGCCACGGCCTCGAGCGGCTGCACGACATCGCCTATCGATCGGGCGGCGCCGAGGCCCACCGGCTCGACGTCTATCGCCGAGTGGGAGTGGGAGAGCGTGGGTCGCCGCTGCCGGTGGTGTTTTATGTGCACGGTGGCGGCTTTCGGTTCATGTCGAAGGACACCCACTGGTTGATGGCGCTCGCCTTCGCGCGTCGCGGCTATGTCGTGTTCACGGTCAATTACCGACTGGCCTCCGAGGCGCGCTACCCGGCGGCGATCGAGGACGTCTGCGCGGCCTATGCCTGGGTGAGGGAGCACGCCGCGACCTACGGCGGAGACCCGGATCGGATCGTGCTCGCCGGAGAGTCGGCCGGCGCGAACCTCGTCGCCGCGCTCATGGTGGCGCTCTGCTGGCAGCGCCCCGAGCCTTACGCCGCCGCCGCCTTCGCCGCGGGGGCCGCGCCCCGCGCGGTGGTCCCGGCCTGCGGGGTCTTCCAGGTGAGCGATCAGGAGCGGTTCCTGCGGCGGAAGCCGAGGCTTTCCCGCTTCCTCGCCGACCGCCTCGAAGAGGTGGAGGAGGCCTATCTGGGCATGGGCTCGGAGGTCGGCCACCCCTCCCTGGATCTCGCCGATCCCCTCGTCTTCCTGGAGCGGGCCCCGGCTCCCGATCGGCCGCTGCCACCCTGCTTTCTGCCGGTCGGCACGGCAGACCCGCTCCTCCCCGACACCCGGCGAATGGCGCTGGCCCTCTCCGCGCTCGGGGCCCCGGCGGAGGCGGTCTATTACCCGGGAGAATTCCACGCCTTCCACGCCTTCGCCTTTCGAGAGGGCGCCCGGCGCTGTTGGGAGGACACCTTCCACTTCCTCGACCGCCACGGCGCCGGCTTCCCCGAGCCCGCGCGGATGCCCTGGCAGCGCTGACTTAAGCGCAGGCTTAGAGGCCGGTCCAGCGGAGCACGGAGCGCGTGGGGAAGGGCCCCTCGACCGTGACGGGCGCGGCCCAGGGCAGGTGCCAGGTGACACGGTCGATGGTGTCGAGCTCGCCGAGGCCGATGTGGGCGCTGCGCGGCCGCGCGGAGGCGAAGCTCGACTCGGAGGTGATGAGGGCGACGAAGCGGCGACCCCCCGCCTCCACCTCGACCCGCGTGCCCTCGGGGCCGCGCAGCGTCAGCCAGCGCTGGTCGGTGCAGCCGTTCGACTCGTAGATCCAGGGGCTGCGCTGCCCGTCGCCGAACACGAGGTCGAGCACGCCGTCTGCGTTCCAGTCGTAGGCGATGACGGTGCGCGCGTCGGTCTCTTCGGGCAGGCCGAAGGCGGCGCCCTGCTCCTCGAAGTGGCCGTCGGCCTGCTGCATCGCCAGCCGGACGGGCCAGGGCTGCTCAGTGCCGTCGAGGAACCAGGAGGTCGGCATCAGGAGGTCGGTCCGGCCGTCGTTGTCGAGGTCGCTGACGCTCATCCCCCAGTACATCTGGTCGGCGGCCACCGTGCCCGACCAGCGGCTGTGGGTCACGTCGATCATGCCGATCTCGGCGTCGTTCTGGAGGAGCCAGATTCGGTCGACGTCGCCGATCACGAGGTCGAGGCGGCCGTCTCCGTCGAGGTCTCCCCAGTCGGAGCCCATGCAGTGGGTGATGAGGTCGAGGCCGGCGGGGTGGGTGCCCTCGACGAAGTCACCGCCGGTGTTGTGGTAGAGCGCGTTCGGCGCGACCTCGTGGCCCTTGTCGTTGCAGATGTAGGCGTCGGGCTGGGCGTCTTCGTCGAGGTCGAGGACGGTGGTGTCGAAGGTCTTGCCCCAGCCGCCGGCGTCGTCGGCCACCTCGGTCTTCTCGCCGGTGAGATCGAGGCCGGGGGCGAGCCAGATCTGGGCGGCCGGCTCCTCGTCGGGCAGGGAGTAGGTGGCGAAGAGGTCGATGGTGTCGTCGTCGTCGAGGTAGCCGGGGCTGAGATCGTGGGGTCCGGGGCGGAGCGGGATGGCCGAGCGGCTCTGCGGCGCGGCGCCGGAGGTGTCGGTCACGACCTGGACCGATCCGCCGAAGTAGGCGAGCAGCTCGTCTTCGCCGTCGCCCTCGAGGTCGGCGATGGACATCGAGCGCACCCCGACCAGGGTGGGCAGGGCGGCTGCGTCGGTGAGGGCCTCGCCGAGGGTGAGCGCGTGCGCCTCGTAGCGGAGGTCTGCCCAGAACAGGAGGGCGCCGGCCCCGTTGTCGAGCAGGGCCACGCCGCCGGCCCCCTGGGTGAAGACCTCGTCTTCTCGGGGCGGCTCGACGGCGGTGGGGGTGGAGCGGAGGCTCCAGCCGAGGGTGGTGGGGGCCGTGCAGGCGAAGGTCTCGACGGTGAAGGGCAGGCTGTCGCCCTCACCCGGCGCCCCGCCGCTGTCTGTGTCGCCCGAGCCGGCGGGGGCCTCGCAGCCGGCCTCGCCCTTGGCGCAGGGGGGATCGGCGCAAGCCACGAAGAGCGCCGCGGCACCGCTGAGCAGCACCCCGAGCTGTCCCCGGCGGTCGATCTGTCTCGGTGGGCCGTTCTGCTTCATCGGCCAAAGATATTCGACCCGATCGACGACGTCGACATCGCCGTGGTGGACAGGACGCCGCGGAGGCGCGCGCGGCGCCGCGCCCCTCCTTGCGCGGGGGCGCGATCGCGCTAGCCGGAGCGTCATGCTGTCGTGGTCCACCGCCTGGCTCCCCTTCGCCCTCGCAGGCGCCGCGCTGATCGGGGGGATGGCCCCGGCGGTCGCCGCGGGGCCGGTCGAGGAGGCCCCGCCCGTCGGCCTGCGGCTCCTGCCCGAGGCCCCGGTCGTCGCGGCGGGCGCCCCCTTCGAGGTTGCGGTCCTGCTCGACGTCCCCGCGGGCTGGCACATCTACTGGGAGAACCCCGGCCAGAGCGGCCTCTCCACTGAGGTGGCCCTGCGCGCGGGCGGCGCGCCTGCGGCCGGCCCCCGCTGGCCGGCCCCGGAGCGGCACGAGGCCGAGGGGCTGCTGAGCTATGTCTACGAGGGTTCGGCCGGCTTCCTCTTCACGGTCAGCGCCGCCCCCGCCGGGCCGCTGACCCTCGAGGCCGAGGCGAGCTGGCTGCTCTGCCGCGAGCGCTGCGTGCGCGGGGAGGGGCGGGTGTCTGGCCTCGTCACCGTCGCCGCGGGCGCCCCGGCGGGGACCGACACGCTCGGGCCCTACCGCGCGCGCCTGCCGCGGCCCTTCGCGGAGAGCGGTGGCGCTGTTCAGAGGGATGGCGGCCTCCACGTCCGCCTCCCGGGCCCTGGCCCCTTCGCGGTCTTCCCGACGGAGCCGCTCGAGGCCGCTTGGCGGCCCTCGCTCCGCGAGGAGGGCGGTGAGCTCTGGCTCGACGCCACCCTCTCCGGGCCCCTGCCGCCCGGCGCCCGCCTCCTGCTCCGCCGCGGCACCGGGCCTTCAGCCGCCGCCTTCACCCTCGACCTCGACCCTCCCTCTCCCCCGGAGCCCTCGCGATGACGCACCTCCTCCTCTCCGCCCTCCTCGCCCTCTCCACCCTCGGGCCCACCGCCGCCGCGGGCGCGCCCGCCGCCGCCGCGACCCCGGTCGCCACGGTCGGCGCGCCGGCTCCCGACTTCGCCTTGAAGGACCTCGACGGCAAGGAGGTGCGCCTGTCGGCCTACAAGGGCAAGACCGTGGTGCTCGAGTGGTTCAACCCGGGCTGCCCCTTCGTCGTCTATGCGCACGGCGAGGGCCCCTTGAAGGCCCAGCCCGCCAAGGCGTTGGCCGACGGCGTGGTGTGGCTGGCGGTCAACTCCGGCGCCCCGGGCAAGCAGGGCCACGGCGTCGAGGCCAACAAGAAGGCGGTCCAGGACTGGGGGATCGGCTACCCCGTGCTCCAGGACGAGGCCGGCCAGGTGGGCCGCCTCTACGGGGCCACCACCACGCCGAACCTCTTCGTGGTCGATCCCAAGGGCAACCTCGCCTACGCCGGCGCCCTCGACGACGCCCCGCTCGGCAAGAGCGAGGGCGCGGTCACGAACCACGTCACCGCGGCCCTCGCCGACATCGCCGCCGGCCGCGCGGTCGCCAAGCCCAGCACCAAGGCCTACGGCTGCTCGGTCAAGTACGGGAGCTGAGCGCGAGGGCGGGCCGTCGACCGGCCGCCTCCACCGCCTCGGGCAGGGGCCCCACGTACTCGAGCAGGAAGAAGCTCGGCGTGGGGGCCCACCCGAGGCCGAGGTCGAGGAGCGAGCGCCCGAGCAGGAGCGTCGGGTCTCCCGGGCGGAGGGCGACGAGGGGGTCGCGCACGAGGCGCCCGGGGTCGAGCCGCGGACCTCCGCCGAGCCCGTAGTCGATGAGCAGGCCGTCCGGGGCGTCGACGACACCGTAGTGGCCGAAGACGACGGGGCGCGGCCCGCGCGGGCGGGGCGGCGCGCCGAGGCCGTCTTGCTCGAGGCGCACGTTGAAGCCGCGGAGCCCCTCGGGGTCGCGCACGACGGTCTTGGCGAAGGTCTTCCAGGTGAGGCGCTCGACCCAGGCCCACAGGCCGAGGCTGGTGCCGCGGTACCAGCCCAGGGGGAGCTGGTCAGCCGGCAGGCGGTGGCCCTCGGCCATGCGCCGCGCGAGGGCGGCCGGGGAGAGGGGCAGCAGGGCCTGGAGCGTCGGCTCGACGAACTGCGGCATCTCAGGCGGCTCCTGCGGGCGCCGTCGGTCGGCCTTCGCGGCGCGGCTCGCGAGGCGCCCCAGTCGGTGTATCCTCCCGCGGGTGTGAGGGGCCGCCGAACCGGGCGACTCTCCAATCAGTGGAGCTAGTATGCCTGTGATTCGCCGACCGCTCGCGCCGCCCCTCTTCAGCGGAGACCTCATCGTCGAGGTGACGCACCCCGATCCCCACGCCGGGGCGGGCCTCCAGGCCGCGGTGGACGTGCGCTACGACCTCATTCACGCCCGCTCCGGGAGCCCCGCCGCCGCCCCGCCGGCCCCCCTCGTCGAGCGGCTGATCCGCCACCGGAGCTTCGCCGACGTCGCCGCCCTGGAGCAGGCGGCCGCGAGCGGCCCCTTCCCGCCGCTGAGAAGCTTGAACGCCTACTACCGTGTGTGGATCCGCCACGTCCCCCACCTCGCGCTCGAGCTGCTGGCGGCGCTGCGGGCGGCGCCCGGGGTCAGCCGGGTCTGGCAGGAGCTGGCCGTCTCCGCGCCGACCACCACCCCCGGTGATGATCCGCACGCCAACGAGCAGGTCTACCTGGAGGCTGCCCCGCTGGGGGTGGGGGCGCGCGCGGTCGCGGCCCTCCCTGGCATGGACGGGCTCGGCGCCACCCTCTACGACGTCGAGCTGGGCTGGCGCCGCGGGCACCGGGACCTCGTCGGCCGCGCCATCCCCGCGGCCCTCGTGGGCGACGACGCCGGGGAGGTCCACTCGCCCCGCCACGAGGAGCTCGAGGCCGCCAACCACGGCACCGCCGTGCTCGGGATCATCGGCGCGGCCGACGACCACGCCGGCTTCATCGGCCTCGCCCCGAAGGCCGCCCTCCGCCTCGCCTCGTGCTACCACCACGCGACGGGCTCCGCCGAGCACGTCTCCGACGCCCTCTGCGCGCTCCTCCACCCCGGTGAGCGCCGCGCCGTGATCTTGCTCGAGGTGCAGCGCGGGCCGGGCCTCCCCACCGAGGTCGAGCCGCCCGACCTCCACGCCATTCGCCTCGCCGTGAGCCTCGGCTACACCGTGATCGAGGCGGCCGGCAACGGCCGGGTCGACCTCGACCACCCCGCCGAGCTCGGCCTCCCGCTCGGCCACCCCGCCTGGAAGGGCGACTCGGGCGCGGTGCTCGTGGGCGCCACCGGCCCGCGACCGCCGTACTCCGTGCTCTCGACCTCGAACTACGGCGACAGGGTCGATGTCTTCGCGCATGGGGCCCAGGTCTCGGCCCCTGGCGCCGCCTTCGGTGTGTTCGCGCCGAGCCCGGCCCACCTCGACGCTGAGCGTCGGGACGACTTCGGCGGGACCAGCGCCGCCGCCGCGATCATCGCGGGGGTGGCGCTCGCCCTGCTCGGCCACGAGCACGCCGCCCACCGGCCCGACCTCTCCCCCGCTGACCTCCGGGAGTGGCTGCGCGCCGGCCCGACCACGCCTGGGCACCTGCTCACCCGCTTCGTGAGCCGCATCGCCCACCGCCTGCCGGGGGCGCCGCGGGCCACGGTGGGTCACGCCCCTGACCTCGCTGAGGTGCGGCTCGGCGCGGGCATCCCCCGCAAGCACCCGCTGCCGAACCTCCCGCCGGTGACCCTGCACGCCCACCCCATCCACTGGGTCCCGTCGCGGCCGGTCTTCCCGGGGCTTCGCGTGCCCCACGACGCCTCACAGGACGCCTTCGTCCGCGCCGGGGCGGCCGGGGACATCGCGGCCTGGGTCACCCGGGCGCCGCCGGTCGGCGCCGCCGGGCTCGCCGCGCCGGGCCACAGCCCCGTCGCCGGTCCCGTGGTCTGGCGAGAGCAGTGGCACCACTACGACCTCGCCCACACCCTCGCGCCCGGCGCCCACCCGCCCTTCATCACCACCTGGCGGGAGGCGGCGGGATCGGCCCCCCGGCAAGACCCGCGCCCCGGCACGCCCTATCAGGCGGTCTCGACGCTGGAGCTCGTGTACGGGGCGGTGCCGCTCGCGGCGCCCGAGCGCCTGCCGCTCGGCGGGGCGCCGGTCGGCCACTTCGAGGTCTACGCGCGCATCGCCGGACTCGTCGCCCCGGTGGGGGAGCTCCGCCGCCAGCACGAGGTGGGCCCGGGCGGCCGACAGGCCCACGAGTGGTGGGTCCTGTGGTCGAACTTCGTCTACCTGGGCGGCGGCGGCGATCGGCTGGAGCTGCGCTTCATCGTGAGCCCGCCGCCCTCCTCGATGCAGGCCTGGCTCGACGCGCAGCACGCCCCAGCCCAGGGCGGGGGCCCGCCCTGGTTCATCGAGGTCCAGACCTACCGCTACTGAGCGTCGCCCTCAGGCGAGGCTCTCGAGCACGAGCGCGATGCCCTGGCCGCCGCCGATGCACATCGTGACCACGCCGTAGCGCTTCCCCTCGCGCTTGAGCCAGTTGGCGGCCGTGAGCGTGAGGATGGCGCCCGTCGCCCCCAGCGGGTGGCCGAGGGCGATGGCGTTGCCGACCGGGTTGACCTTCTCGGGGTCGATGCCCATGCCCTCGAAGTCGCGCATGCAGGCCAGGGCCTGGGGGGCGAAGGCCTCGTTGAGCTCGACGGTGTCGACGTCTTCGCCGCGGATGCCGGCCTTCTTGAGCGCCCGCTGCACGGCGGGGACGGGGCCCCAGCCCATGATCTGCGGGTCGCAGGCGGCGACGCCGATGCCGGCGATGCGGGCGAGGGGCGTGCAGCCGTGCCGCTCTGCGTCCTGGAGGCGGCCGAGCACCATCGAGGCGGCGCCGTCGACCACGGCGCTGGCGTTGCCGGCGGTGATGATGCCGCCGCCCTCGAAGGCGGCCGGCAGGCGGGCCATCTTCTCGAGGCTCGGCTGCTCGATGATGTGGGTGTCGTGGCGGAGCTCGGTGTCGCCGCCGCTCGCGCTCGGGACGGGGACGGGGATGATGTCGCCGTCAAAGCCGCCGGCGTCGCGGTAGGCCTTGGCCCGCTGGTGGCTGCGCAGCGCGAGGGCGTCAGCCTCCTCACGGGTGATCTTGTAGCGGCGGCCGAGCTCTTCGGCGGTGTTAGCCATCGCCATCTTGGCGGAGGGGTCGTAGAGGCTCATCAGCAGCATGTCCTGGAGGTGCGTCCCCGGGGCGAGCTGGCTCGCCTCGATGGGGCCGTACTTCTGGGTGGCCGCGCCCACCTTCTGCCCGCGCATGTTGTAGAGCGAGAAGGGGTACTGCATCGACTCGGCGCCGCCGGCCACGATGAAGGGGCGGTCTTCGTCGTGGCGGAGGCCAGCGGTGATGATCTCGGCGGCGACCGCGAGGGCCTCGGCGCCGCTGCCGCAGATGCGGGCGACGGTGAGGGCCGGCACGTCCACGCCGAGGCCGCCGCGCCAGCGCATGCCCTGGGCGCCGTAGATCGAGTCCCGGTGGCTGTGCTGGGCCATGCCCATCACGACGTGGCCGATGAGGCCGCGGTCGACCCGGGTGGCGGCGAGGGTGCCGGCGATCGAGAAGCCGCCGAGCTGGGTGGTCGAGTAGCGGGAGAAGAGGCCGGGGACCTTGTTGTCGATGAGGATGTCGGCCCGGGGCGTGCGCTTGCCGCCCTCGAGGATCACGATGTCGGTGCTCATGGACTGCTCGTTCAGGAGAGAGTTCAGGAGGGAGGAGGCGAAGAAGGGAAGTCGGTAGAGCCTACTCGTGCAAGAAGGCGGCCGGGACGCGAGGGCCGTTCTGCGTGAAGTTCTTCATGCCGATGTCGAGGTCGACGGTGCGCTTGCAGCGACCGAAGCCCTGGGCCTCGACGCGGAGCCCGTCGTCGAGGCTGAGGCCGAGCCCGCGGCGCAGCACATCGACCAGGATGGTGTCGATGGCCAGCGAGCGGTGCCCGAGGGAGACGGCGGGGAGCTGCACGTCGGCGAGGGGGGCCGGATCGACCGGCCGGAGCACCACCTCGCCGGCGAGGTGGCGAAGGATCAGCGCCTTGGCGGCGACGACGGGCTCGGCGGCCACCTCGTCGGCCCAGCCGGCGGCCTTGGCCTCGGCGGCGTTGAGGCTGCGGGCGGTGCGGAGCAGCTCGTTGGCGAGCTTCAGCCCGACGAGGCGCGGCAGGCGCTGGGTGCCGCCGTAGCCCGGGATGATGCCGAGGTTGACCTCGGGCTGCCCGAAGCTCAAGCCGGGGCCGACCACGCGGGCGTGGCAGGCCATGCTGAGCTCGGCGCCTCCGCCGAGGACGGGGCCGTCTACCGCGGCGACGACGGGCTTGCCGAGGTTGGCGATGCGGCGGAGGATGCCGTGACCGAAGTGACAGATGCCCTCGCAGGCCTCGGGGCTCGGCAGGGCCGCGAGCTCGAGGATGTCGGCGCCCGCGAGGCCGCCGCCGGTGCTGGTCACGATGACGCCGCGCACGGCGGGGTCGTGGCCGAGGGCGCTCATGGCGTCGTCGAGCTCCTCGAGGGTGCGCTTGTTGAGCGCGTTCTTCACCTCGGGGCGGAAGAGGCGCACGATCGAGACGCCGTCGCCCGCGTCCTCCACCTTCACCGCGCGGCGGAAGCGGGGGAGCTCGCCGGCGCGCACGCAGTCGGGGACATGAAAGCCCGGGAAGCGCGCCTCCATCGAGAGGCAGAGGGCGCGGATGGTCTCGGCGCCGTACTCGTGGGCGAGGGTGAGCAGCCCCTCGCGGAAGCCGAGCGACATCTTGGAGAGCCAGTCGAGGTCGGTGGCCTCGCAGATGCCCTGCTCCCACACGAAGAGCGTGCGGGCAAAGAGCACGGCGAGGACACGGTCGAGCACCTCCTTCTGCTGGGAGGCGGTGAAGCGCTTGTCACCGGGGGCCTTGGGGTCGTGCCAGGCGCCATTGCCCACGTCGGTGAGGATGGCGGGGGCCTGGAACCAGGGGCTGCCGGTGGCGGCGTCGCGCATCAGCTCCTGGCAGTGCACCGTGAGGAGGTTTCCGCGGGTGAGGTCCATCACGTTGAGCGGACCGCCGCCGGCGATGGCCCCGTGCACGATGGCGTCGACCTGGGCGGCGGTGGCGACGCCCTCCTCGACGAGGCGGGCGGCCTCGCTCACGTAGTTGCAGAAGATGTCGTCGGCGGCGAAGCAGGGGGCGTCGGCGGTGACGATGGGCACCTTGCCGAGCGCCTCGAGGGTGGCGATCATCCGCGCGCCGAGGGCCTCATCGCCGGAGAGCACCACCTCGATCGGGGGGCTCCGCCAGGCCGGGTAGAAGGGGTGGTTGACGAAGCAGCGCTCCGGGTGGACGGCCTCGCTCGCGATCTCCGCCCGGGGGATGCCCGAGGTGGCGAAGCCGATGAGGCAGTCCGGCCGCACCACGGCCTCGACGCTGGCGAGGATGCGCCGCTTGAGCGGCAGGGCCTCGGTGGCGGCCTCGAGCACGTACTCGCAGCTCGCGAGGTCGGCGAGGTCGAGGGTGGGGACGAGGGCCTCGAGCACGCGCTTGCCCGCCTTCTCGGAGAGCTTGCCCCGGGCGACCGCCTTGCTCACGTAGCCGCGGATGCGCGCCATGCCGGCGTCGAGCGCGTCCTGGCGGATGTCGTTCAAGAAGACCTTGCCGCCCTTGCCGGCGACGGCGGACACGAAGCCGTACGCGAGGTCAGGACCGATGGAGCCAGAGCCGATCACACCGACGATCATGGTGCCTCCTGAGGCGAGCCCGGGCGACGGATGCCCGGGAGGGCGTCCCCGTTACCCGGAAGTCGGCCCGCCCACCAGCCGGCGCAGGTCAGCGGGGCGTGATTTGGCGGGGGGAGCGGAGGCGGGGGCCGCGCCTCACCAGGACAGGACCTCCGGGGCGGCGGCGATCAACTTGCGCACCTCCGGCAGGTCCTGTCGCTGGCGCTTCATCTCGGCCCAGACGGTCGGGTGGTTGCGGTCGGTTAAGCCGGCCTTCAGCCTTGTGACCGTCGCGTGATCTCCGCTCGTGTGGGCCGCCACCACGTCTCCCAGCCAGCGGAGGTGGTCGTCGTAGGCGACCCGGCGCTGGGACACGAGGTTGGCGCGTGTGTTCAGCTTGAGGGTGTCCACCGTCCATCTGGCGCGCGCGTAGGCTTCAGTCCCCGCGCTGGCGATGATGTCGAACCGAAAGGTCCCGTCGCGGATGTCCAAGCGGAGGAGGGAGAGCGGATCGCAGAGGCGAGGGTTCAACCATGCGGTTCGGCCGTCCCTCGGTTGGCTTGTGGGGCTGCGGTCGCTTCTCTCCCTGCGTGTTCTGCTGATCTCGACCCACTGGCCTGGGTGAGCGGGGTCGCAGATCGCGTCTTTGGCCCCCTTGTGGCTTGCGTTCCCGCAGACCGAGCAGGCTGGGATCAGGTTCTCCCAGCAGAAGGTCAGCCAGGGGTGCAGCGTCTTCGGCTGGAGGTGGTCGATCTCGCTGCCGACCGAGTCTTCACAGTACACACACCGGTCCTGGCGGGGGCGCGCGGCCTCGATCTTCGCTCTCGCCGTGCCCAGCTTGGGGGCAGACCAGAAGCCTGCTGTGTTCACCCGCTCGACCTGGTCCGCGTAGCGTCCAACGATGGCGGCTTGGGTGAGGTTGCTGAGCGTGGTCAGTTCGCTGGCGGTGAGCGGTGCTGGCTGGAAGCGCAGCATCACCCGTTCTCCCTGGCGTCCGTGAGCACCGACCGGAGGTGCTGGAGCCGTTCGCGCTCGGAGGGAGCGAGATCACGGGACCGGGACGCCGAGGTCAGCGCGCGCAGCTCCTCAACCCGCTCCCAGCCGTAGGCCGAGCGCCCGACGTCGAGGCCGAAGGCGGCTGACTCGAGGGCCGTGCCGAGGCTCCCGTACCAGAGCTTGTCCCGATCTTCGCCGGTGATCTCCGTCACCTGACCTCCCTCCATCCCGGGAGCCCGGAGGCGAAAGACGCGGCCCGTGGCGCCGATGGAGCGGCAAACCAGGGCGCTGTGGGTGGCCACGATGAATTGAACGTTCGGGAAGCGGGACGTGAACCAGTCCCCCACGGTCGTTTGCCAGGAGGGGTGGAGGTGGGCGTCGATCTCGTCGATCAGCACGACGCCAGGGGCGAGGACATGGCCGCCCTCGGGGTCGAAGAGCCCCTGCAGGCCGTAGCAGGCCTCCATCTGGCGGAGCAGCTCCAGCGCGAGGCTGAGGATGGAGCGGTAGCCGTCCGAGAGCTCGGTCACGTCGACGGTGACGCCGTTGCCGTCGATGAATTGGAGACTCTGGTCGGTGACGGCTTCGAGCCTCACCTCGTGCGGGAGGAGGTGCGAGCCGTTGAGGAAGGCCCGGACGCGCTCCACCAGCGCTCCATTGCCGGTCCGCTGCCGCTCGACGAGCCACATGAGCGCCTCCGAGAGGGCCACCTGCTCGCTGAACGCCGAGAGGTGGCGTGCGACCCGCGGGTTGGAGAAGAAGACCCGCTGGTAGTCGCCGTTCCCGCCAGTGAAGCGCCGAGACGGACCGAAAGAGGCCGAGAACCAACCACGGTTCGAGCCCCAGACGTAACGCCGCGGCGGGGTGTTTCCCTCGAGCTGCGCCTGAGCTGGGAGGGTCCCCTTGCCGTTCCCGGTCCGGGTCACCTTGGACACGCTCAGGGCGACCTCGAAGGAGCGATGCTTGTAGGCTCGCCCAGTGCCGGTCGCGGTGTCCCATTCGGTGTCGTAGGTGAGATCCAGGCTGACCGTGCCGAGCACCTCACCAATCTCCACCCACCGCGTCCAGTCCTCCCGGAGGGCCATGGCCTCTTGGGGGCCCACCAACGCGAGGGCGATGGCTCGGATGAGGGTGGTCTTCCCCGAGCTGTTGTCGCCGAGGATGACGTGCCAGCCCGGGAGGTCGGCGTCGCCGAAGGTGAGGCCGACCTCGTGGAGGCTCTTGATATGCGCCACGTGGATGGACTTCAGGTGCACGGGATCCCTCCGGAGCCTTGGGAGGCTGGCCGCGCGGGGCTTATCATCGGATCCGGGCCGGGCGCCTCCCGCCCCTCCGCGCCCCTCCCTGCCCCGCCCCGCCCCCTCACTCGGCGTAGGGGTCCACCACCACCGGCGTCTGCCCTGCCAGCACGTCGAGGAGGAAGTCGGACATCATCTGCTCGCCCTGCACGCTCTCGTGGAGGGTGGAGTGGTCGGCCGCCTCCCACTCGGCGCCCTCCTCGGGCTGGGTGAGGTCGAACTCCACGATGGCGCCGGTGGCTCCGTCTTCGAGGTTGGCGCTGAGCGGGCCGGCCGTGAAGGTGACCCCGTCGATCGGCAGCAACGCGCGGCCCACGCCCTCCACCTCGAAGGCCTGCGCGAGCACCTGGGTGGAAGAGTTGGGGACGATGGCGTCGTCGAGGGCCATCAGCATCAGCACGTCCTGCTCGGGCCCTTGGGCCCTTCTGCGCGAGAGCTCGGCGGCGTGGACGAGGGGGTCACCGGGGTCGATCAGCATCTGGACGATGGGCAGGGTGCGCTGGAGGTCGTCCTCGGTCCAGCCCTCCGGCGTCATGGCGAAGCCGATGATGCCGAAGGAGTCGGAGTCGAGCACGAGCCGCAGCATGCCGCCGCCGGGCACGGCGAGGACGCCGCTCTCGGTGGCCCCCCAGGCCATCAGCTCGGGCCCCATGATGCCGCCGAGGCTGGCGCCGGCGTATTGGATGTGTTCACCGTCGAGGTCTGCCTGGCCGTCTCCGTCGGCGTCGAGGCCCTGGCGGATGGCGGCGATGATCTGGAGCTTGTCCCAGGCCGAGGCCCGGAAGTTGTCCCTCCACACGAAGGTGTCGAGGGAGGGGGGGCTGAGCGTGAAGCCGAAGAGGGCCATGATCTGGTCGAGCGGCCCGTCGCCCTCGGCGCGGAGCGGGTGATCGCCGTGCTGCTGGGCGTCGACGCCGACCGTGGCGATGCCCTGGGCGGCGCTCAGGCGGGCGATGGAGTCACACTGGCCCTTCGAGCCGCCGAGGCCGTGCCCGCACATCACCACCGGATAGGGCCCGGGCACCTCGGCCGGCGGCAACCAGATCGCCACGGGCAGGCGGTAGCTCCCCTGGGCGTCGACGGGGCCGTCGGGCACGATGCCGTCGCTCGCGCGGTAGTCCATCACCTCGACCTCGCCGTCGCAGCGGCGGACGGTGTCCTCGGTCGTGCAGGCGCCGAGCGGGGCGTAGGGGTAGGCCCGCGTCGAGACGTCGGCGAGCACGGCTCTGTCCACGTCGAGCGCAGACTGGGTGGTGAAGACGGTCATCGCCCCCACCTGCGCAGGGCCGAGGTCAAGGGCGGCGAGGCCCTCGGCGTAGCGCTCGGCGAGGGGGGCCTCGCTCCCCGGGGTGAGGAGGGCGCGGAGGTCAGCCGAAGGGGAGAGGCAGCCCGGATCGGCGGCGTCGGTCGTCACGGCGAGCACCACCCGGGCGCCGGGCGGCAGCGGCCTCCAGGGGCGGACGACGAGGGTCTCGCCCTGGTCGAGGGTAGAGAGGCCGAACGCCTGCGCCACCCAGGCGCCCTCCTCCATCGCCAGGAGCCGCACGTCGAGCGCGTCCAGGGCCGGGAGGGGGGCGTCGAAGCGGAGGATGAGGTCAGGGCTGAGGCCGAAGCCGTCGAGGGTGTTGGCCTGATCGAGCAGGCCGCCGTACTCGGTCTGGAGCACGGCGAGGGCAGGGTCGGCCGCGTCGAAGCGGACGCGCAGGCCGGTGGCGGTGCTGGGGTCCGCCACGGTCCAGTGGTCGTCGGGGAAGGTGCTGAGCGCTTCGTCGGGCGCGTAACGGTAGGGGACCGACCCCTCGCACCAGTCGATGGGGGCGGCGTCCTTGGCCGCGGGGCCCTCGCCGGAGCAGCCCGCGCCCGACCCGGTGGAGAGGAGCGAGAGGGCGAGGGCGGCTCGGAGCGGGGTGAGGCGGCGCATGGGGGGATGGTAGCGGATTCGGGGCGCCTCTTCTGCCTCCTGACCGCCTCAAGCCTCCCGCTTCGCCTTCGGGAACAGCTCCTGGACCACCTTCACGAAGGCCACGAGCGCGCCCAGGGCGGGGGCCTCGGCGCCCCCGTGGAGGATGATCTGCTCGCTCTTGTCGGGGCGCGGGAGGTGGGCGGCGAGCTTCGGGAGGGCCTGGATGAGCTCACGCTGGAGCATGCCCTCGCTGACGTTCGCCTCGATGGCGCGGCGCTTCTCGTCGATGCTGAGCGAGCCCTCGGCGCGTTCGACCTCGGCCTTGGCGGCGTCGAGCTCGCGGGTGAGGCGGGCCGCCTGCTGGGTGCGCGCCCGCTCGGCCTCGGCGGCGTCGACCTGCACCTGGGCGGCGAGCTCGGCGGTGCGGGCCTCGGCGAGGGCCACGGCGTGGCGGGCCTTGGCCAGGGCCACCTCGAGGGCGACGGCGGCCTGCGTGCTCTCGATCACGGCCTCCTCGCGGGCGCGGGTCTCCTCGAGGGTGCGGCGGGCGGCGAGCTCGGCGAGCTCGGCCTCGCGGCGCTGGGTGAGGCGCATCGCGGTGACGACGCGCTCGTTGTCGATCTGCGCGAGGTCGGCGATGCGGGCCTGCTCGGCGCGGAAGGGGGTCTGGAGGTTCTGCCAGAGGCGGGTGGAGCTCACCACCGCCTCCTTGATCTGGACGGTGACGATCTTGAGGCCGAGGCCCTCGCCCTCCTTTCCTTCGGCCACGCTGCGGAGGCGCAGGATGAGGTCCTCGATGATGGGCTGCTTGTCGGCGAGCACCTCGTCGATGCCCATCGTGCTCACCTTGTCCTTGATCGCCGCCTCCGCCTGCTCCCGGAGCTGGACGTTGACGATCTTCATCGGATCTTCGGTGTCGGAGAAGTCGAGGCGCCGGTAGGCGGTCTGGATGTCGGCGATGATCCACTGCACATAGGCCTGCACCAGGATCCCTTGTCGCTCCTTGCAGATGCAGCGGGCGTTGATCGCGATCGTCTGCATCGCCGCGGGCATGGTGAGGAAGGCGTCGCGGGAGGGATCGTAGGAGAAGCTCTGGCCGAGGCCGATGTGCAGCGGCTCCGCGTGGCCCTTGCGGGTGTGCACCGCGTAGACGTTGGGCGGCACGATCACCGTCTTGAAGCGCCACCAGCCGACGACGCGGACGTCGCCCCCGCCCGAGCTCGGGTTCGCCCCGGGGCCCCCACCGCCCATCACCATCCGCCCGCGGGTGGCCATCGGCGCCGGGGCCATGTTGCTCGACATCTCCTGGCGAGGGGACTTGCGGAGCTCCCGCGCCACGACCTCCTGCTGTTGGAGCACCTCTTCGAGGTAGCTGTTCCGGGCGGGCTCGGGGGGCTGGCTGCTCATGTGAGGCTCCAATGGCGTGGACCGAGGATAGCCCGCGGCGGGGGTGGACAGCCCCCGCGTCGCCGCCTCCGGTTACCGGAGGGGCATGGCCAGGCTCCGCCGCTCGCCCCTCGAGGGTCGCTCCTTCGGTCTGCCCGCGCTCGGCCTGTCTCTCGTCGGCCTCGGGCTCGGGGGTGGCGTGGCGCGGGCCCACTCGCCGCATGACGTCTGCAACGCGGTCGGGGTGGACCCTGCGGGCGGGCTGCTCGCCGGCGAGACGGGCGAGCTCGCGCGCTTCGACCCCCTGGGCGTGCCGGCGGGCCACCTGCCCTCGCCCGGCGACACGCCCCGCTGTGTCACGGCCCTCGGCGAGGGCGCCTGGCTGCTTGTCACCGATGAGGGCGGGGCCTGGCGCTCCGATGACGACGCGCGGAGCTTCACCGCCCTCGCGCCCCTGGGCGCGCTCGCTTGCGCCGCCGCGGCCGGGGGGGCGCTCGTGGCCGGCGAGGACGGCCTCTGGTGGGTGCCCGCCTCCCCCGGCGCCGAGGCCGAGCCCCTGGCCCCCGCGCCCGACACGCCGCTGTCCTCGGTGGCGGAGGGGGCGGACGGCGTGCCGCTCGCGCTCGATGAGGCGGGTCACCTGCTGCGACTCGAGGGCGGGGCGCTCGAGACGGCGCACCCGGGGCCTTGGACGGCCCTCGCCGCGGGCGGGGGCGTGGTCTTGCTCGGGGCGGAGGGGCGGGTCGCCACCTGGGACGGCGCCGTCGCGACGCCCACCGGCGCGGGCCCAATCGGCGTGCACGTGCTCGCGGCGGGGGAGGCCGCCTGGCTGGCCGCCGGGGAGGCCGCCGGGCCCTGGTTGAGCGAGGACGCGGGCGAGACCTGGACCCTCGCCGATGAGGGGATGGAGGCCCTCGCCACCGGCAGCGGCGGCCCGGCCGACGGCGTGCACGAGGCCACCCTGATCGTCGATGGGGAGCGGCTCATCGCCGCCACCTTCGAGGGGCTCTACCTGCGCGAGCTCGGCGACGCGGCTTGGTGGCAGCTCGAGCTGCGCACCAGCCCCTTCGTGCGCTCGTTGCAGTGGCTCGACGACGGCGGCCTCCTCATCGCGCCCTATGGGGCCGGGGTCGCCCGCGGCAGCCCGCGCCAAGGTGCGCCCGGGACCGGCGACTGGCACGACGTCTCCCAGTCGCTGCGCTGGCCCTGGCTGCGGCGGGTGGCGGTGACCGAGGGCGGCGGCCCTTGGTGGGCGGTGGGCGGCAAGCGGCTCTACCGCTCGACCGACGAGGGGCTCGCCTGGGACGTGGTCGACACCGGCCTCTCCCTCGACGGCGACGCCCTCTTCATCCACCCGGGCTGGCCCGCAGACGCGCGGCTGTGGTCTACGGGACTGGACGAGGCGGGCCTCGCGGCGCTGGCGGCCTCCGGTGACGGTGGGGATACCTGGGCGCGGACCTCACTCGGCGGCTGTCGGGAGAAGCCCTCGGCGGTCGTGCCGCTCGACGAGGCGGTGTGGGTGGCCTGCTCGGGCGCGCTCTACCGGGTGGAGGGGGGCCGGAGCGTCGCGCTGGCCCTCCCCGACGGCGTCGTCGCCGACCACCTGCTCGGGAGCGCGGCGCTGGCCGGGGGCGACCGCCTGCTCGTGTCCGGCGAGGGCGGGCTCTGGTCGCTCGAGGGCGGGGCCTGGGTCGTGCTGCTCGACGAGCCCACCGGGGCCTTGATCGCCGATGGGGACAGCCTCCTCGTCGCCACCGACCACGGGCTCACCCGCCTCGAGGCGGCCCCGGGCGGCGGCGCGCCCACGGACCTGCGCCTCGGCTGGCCGGTCGATGACCTCGTGAGCAGCCTCGCCCTCTCACCAGCGGGGCGCCTCGCCGCTGGCACCTTCAGCGGGGCCTGGACGTCGGAGGACGAGGGCGCCACCTGGGCCCTCGCCACCGACCTCGACCGTTACGACGACCTCGACCAGACCTGGCGCTACGAGGCCGGCTGGCGCGCGGTCTCCGATGAGGGCGCCAAGGCCGAGGCGGCGATGGAGGGGGAGGAGGGCGCCGCCGCCGAGTGGAGCCTCGCCGCCAGCGGGCTCTCCATCTACGCCGCCGGGGAGGGCCGCCTCGCGGTCTCCCTCGATGATGGGCCAGCGGTCGAGGTCAAGGTCGATGGGGCCGCGCCCGTCCCGGTGTGGGCGGCGCGGATGGAGCCGGGCATGCACCGGCTGCGGCTGCGCGTGCGCGCGGGCACGGTGCGCCTCGACGGGGGGCAGCGCTGGCGCCTCGCGGACAGCGGCCCTGAGGTGCTGCTCCCCACGGGCGAATCGGAGGCCGCGAGCGAGCCGGAGGCCGGTGGCTGCGGCTGCGCGAGCGGCGCGGGGGCGCGGCCGGCGGGGGGCGCGGCGGCGCTCGGGCTCGTCGCTGTGCTCCTCCAGCGGGTCAGGCGACGGCCCACCAGTCGCGGCCCTCGACCCAGGCCGGCCGGAGGCGACCGAGCTCGGCGCGGATGAGGTCGCGGGCGCCCCGGGCCCCGACGGCGACGAGCAGCCGGTCGACCGCGAGGCTGGGGAGGGCGGCCGGGGGCAGCACCGGTCGCCCCTGGCGGCGCTCGCCGGCGTGGGGGTCGATCACGGCGGGCACGGTGAAGCCGCCCTCCACGAGCCAGCGGATCCAGGGCCGCCCCGTCTTGCCGGCCCCCCACACCGCGACCCGCATCCCAGGGTGGAGCACGTTGTCCAGGAGCCAGGCCATCTTGAGGGCGCGGAAGGCGGCGGTGCGGTAGCGGGGATCGGCGCGGGTCAGGCGGGCCGGGTGGTCGAGGATGCGCACCACGGGCTGCTTCACGGCGGCGAGGCCCCAGCCGGCGGCGCGGAGGCGGAGCCAGAGGTCGTAGTCTTCGGGGAGGTCGCCCGCCCGGTAGCCCCCGACCGCCGCCACCGCCTCGGCCCGCATGAGCACGGCCGGGTGGAAGAGCGGGCTCTCGATGAGCAAGGCGGCGTGCAGGTCCTCGAGGCCGTTGACCCAGTCGACGTAGGCCTGCATGCCCGCCGGGGCTGCCACCTCGAACATCTCCGCGTCGAGCCCCTCCACCCGCTGGCGCAGCAGGGCCTGGCCGCCCACCACGGCGAGGCGCGGGTCGGCCTGCAATCGGGGGAGCTGGGCGGCGATGCGGCCGGGCAGGGCGAGGTCGTCGGCGTCGAGGCGGGCGAGGAAGGGGTGGCGGGCGAGGGCGCGACCCCGCTCGAGGGCGGCGACGAGGCCCTCCGGGGGCTGGCGGAGGAGGCGCAGCCGGCGGTCGGCCGGGAGGAGCGGGCCGGGGTCCTCCGCGCTGCCGTCGTCGATGACGAGGAGCTCATCGGCCTCCTCGCAGAGGTCGAGGGCCGAGCGGGCCGCGGCCCCGACCCAGGCCCCCCCGTCGCGGACGGGGAGCAGCCAGCTCACGCGCCCGCCGCTCGACCCGCTCAGGGCTCGACCAGGGTGACGCCGCGGCGCATGATCCAGAGCAGGCGCAGCACGACGGCGACGGCCACCGTGCCCAGCGCGATGAGCAGCCCCGCCCAGATGCCGGCGGCGCCGAGGTGGAAGCGCTCCCCGAGGCCCAGGTAGGCGCCCATGGGCAGGCCGACGAACCAGTAGCCGACGAGGTTGACGAGGGCCGGGAAGCGGGTGTCGCCGGCCCCGCGTAGCACGCCGATCGTCACACACTGGGTGGCGTCAAAGAGCTGGAAGGCGGCGGCGAGGGGGAGGATGATGAGGATGACGTCGAGCACGCCGGCGTCGTTGGTGTAGGCGCGGCCGACGAGGTCTCCGCCGAGCCAGAGGCCGATCGAGAGCACGCCCGTGCTCGCCGCCCCGAGCCCGATCGCCACCCAGGCCGAGCGCTTCCAGCCCGCGCGGGCCCCGATCAGGTTCCCGATCCGCACCGCCGCTGCCGAGGCGATGCCTGCGGGGATCATGTAGAGCACCGACGTCATGTTGACGGTGATGGAGTGGGCGGCCACCGCGGCGGCGCCGATCTGGCCCATCATCATGCCGGCGGCGCTGAAGGCCCACATCTCGAGGCCGTACTGGAAGCCCACCGGCATGCCCACGGTGAGCATCCGCGGCATGTCCCGCACCGCGGAGGGCGGGCCGGGCAGCTCGGCGAGGTAGTTCTCGATGATCGGCCGCGCCTGGAGGAAGAGGGCGGCCACCATCGCCCAGCGCGCGAAGACGGTCGCGGCGCCGCAGCCCACGGCGCCGTTCAGGTTGTTGCCGGCCAGATCGTAGATGAAGATCGCGTTGAGGACGACGTTGGCGACGTTGCCGAACACCACGGTCCAGAGCGGGAGCTGCCCCTGGCCGATGGCTTGGAGGAAGTTCGTGAGCGCCATGAACAGCAGCATCGGCGGCGCGCCCCAGGCGATCGCCTGCGCGTAGCCGGCGGCCATCGGGACGATGGAGTCTGGCTGGCTCATCAAGCGGAGGGCGGGGCCGGCGGCGAAGTGGAGGATGATGATCGGCACGCTCATCAGCAGCGAGAGCACCGCGGCGCGGCCGAGGGTCTCGACGGAGCGGGCGCGGTCTCCGGCGCCGTGGGCCTGCGCGAAGACGGGGTCGAGCCCGTGCAGCGCGCCCACGCCGACCACGAGGATGCTGTACGACCACATGTGTCCGAGCGCGACCCCGGCGAGGTCAGTCGGGCCGAAGTGACCGACCATGACGGTGTCTTCGACGCCCATCGCCGTGAAGCCGAGCTGCCCCAGCACCATCGGCCAGGCGAGGGAGGCCAGGCGCCGCGCCTCGGCGGGGAGGCTCAGCCGCTCGACCTGCGGCGGCGGGGCCTGCGCCTCCTCGGCGCGCAGCAGGGCCCGCTGACGCTCGAGGAAGGAGCTCGAGCTCGACGCGGCCGGGCGCATGGCCTCCGCGCCGCGACCGAGCTCCCGGCCGCGGGCGAGGCCCCTCACCCCGCCCGAAGGGAGCGCGGCCGGCCGAGCGGGGTGGGGGACCTCCTCGGTGGCGCCCCCGTCGCCGTCGAGGCCGAGGGTGCCGCGGAGCTCCTCGGTCATCCGGTAGAAGTCTGTGGGCTCCTCATCGGTCTCTGGCTCCGGGCGAGGGCCGGGCCGCTCGTCTACCGGCATGGAGACGACCACGGCGACGAGGGGCCCAGGGCGCGGGGGGAGGGCAAAGCGGCACGGCGGTGGGAGGAGCGAGCGGGAAAGATAGCCCTAACGGCGCTCGCCTGGAGGCTCACTCGGAGCCTCGCCGGCCTCGATGTGCACCCCGATCTCGCGGAGCGCGGCGAGGGCCGCGGCGACGTCCCCCGCCTTGAGCTCGACGCCCCGGCAGCCGGCGAGGAGGAGGGTGGTGTGGAGGCCCATCCGCACAGCGTCTTCGGCGGTGTAGCGGACGCAGTAGTCGGTCGCCACGCCGACGAGGGTGACGGCCGTGACACCCTCGGCGCGCAGCCAATCCCCGAGGCCGGTGGCCTTGCGGTGGCCATTGTCAAAGAAGCCGCTGTAGCTGTCCACCGCAGGGTCAGTCCCCTTGCGGAAGACCTTGTGGATCGAGCCCTGGTCGAGGCCGGAGACGAATTCCGCCCCGGGGGTGCCCGCGACACAGTGGGTGGGCCAGAGCACCTGGGGGAGCCCGTGGAGCACGATGAGCTCACCGGGGCTGCGGCCGGGGTGCTGGGCGGCGAAGCTGCCGTGATCGGCCGGGTGCCAGTCCTGGGTGGCGACGACCCGGTCAAATCGAGGCATCAGGCGGTTGGCGATGGGGGTGACCTGATCTCCCCCCGGGACGCCGAGGGGGCCGCCCGGCATGAAGTCGTTCTGGATGTCGATCAGGATGAGCGCGTTCATCGATGTCTCCTTCGGTCACGCTCCCCTAACGGTCCCCATCTTAGTGTCAAGCAGACACTAACGGGTCCGAGTTCGGGGGCGGGCTTCGAAGCCGCCGCAGGCGCGAAGGCTCTGGTATCTTCCGCCGGGTCCGCGGCGCTCCGGCACGGGCGCCCGCCGCGGCGCGCGGGAGCCCCCTCCGCGGGTGAAGGTCGCCGTGCACGTGCTCCAGGTCACCCCCTACTTCCCGCCGACCTGGGCCTACGGGGGGATCCCGCGCATCGTCGACGGGCTGTCCCGCGCGCTCGTCGAGCAGGGGCACCGGGTCACCGTGCTCACCACCGACGCCTTCGACGGGGAGCGGCGCTCCGGGGTGCCCGCCGACCGAGATCACGGCGGCGTGCGCGTGCTCACGGCGCCGAACCTCTCGAACCGCGGCGCCTACCGCCACCAGCTCTTCTCCCCGCGCGGGGTCGGGGCGCTGCTCGAGGGGGCCGGCCTCGACGGGGAGGCGCCCGTCGAGCTCCTGCACCTCCACGGGCACCGCCACCTGCTCAACAACCTCGCGCTCCGCTGGGCGCGGCCGCGGGGCCTGCCCTACGTCTTCACGGCGAACGGCACCCTCCATCGGCACGAGCGAAAGGTCGGCGCGAAGCTCCTGTGGGACCTCCTCTTCTCCGGATCGATCCCCCTCGAGGCCGCGCGCTGCGTCGCCGTGAGCGCCCATGACCAGTCGCGGCACCAGCAGGCCGGCATCCCCGCCGAGCGGGTGGTGCGCATCCCGAACGGCCTCGACCTCGCCGAGTTCGAGCCCCTGCCGCCCCGCGGGCGCTTCCGAGCGCAGCATGGCCTCGGAGATCGGCCCGTCGTCGCTTACCTCGGCCAGGTCTCGCCGCGAAAGGGGGTTGCCCACCTCATCCGCGCCTTCGCCGGGGGCGGGCCGGAGGGGGCGGCGCTCGTGATCGCCGGCAACGACATGGGCGGGATGGAGGAGGCGAAGGAGGCGGCGCGCGGGGCCGAGGTCCGCTTCGTCGGCCTCCTCGAGGGCCGCGCCCGCATCGAGCTCCTCGCCGACACCGACGTCCTCGTCTACGCCTCTGCGGCCGAGGTCTTCGGCCTCGTGCCCTTCGAGGGGCTGCTCTGCGGGACGCCGGTGGTGGTGGCCGACGACTGCGGCTGCGGCGAGCTCATCCGCGAGGCGGGCGCCGGCTTGCTCGTTCGGCACGGCGACGTCCCCGGGCTGCGGGCGCGGATCTCCGCCCTGCTGCGCGACCGGGAGGCCGCAGGCGCGATGGTCCGGCGCGGGCGGGCCTTCATCCACGAGCGCCTGGGCTTCGGGCCCATCGCCGCTCGTCACGCCGCGCTGTACGCCGAGGTGGTGGCCGAGCGGCGCGCGGTGGGCGACCGGGGATAGGGGCGGAGACCGACGGGGAAGGAGGCGGAGCGCGATGAACCGAGACATCCTCGACCCAGACACCCTTCGGCACCGCCTCGCCTGGCTGCTCATCGGGCTCCTGCTCGTGCTGGGCGGCCTGCCCGCGGTGAACGCGCCCTTCGTCTACGACGACAAGATCGAGGTGATCGGCAACCTCACGATCCGCATGATCGAGGAGTGGCGGGCGATCGCGAGCTACAACGTGTCGCGGCCGCTGCTCATCTGGAGCTACGCCTGGAACTTCCACGGCGCCGGCCTCGATCCCTTCGAGTACCACGTCACCAACCTCGTGATCGCCGTGCTCGGCGTCGGCGCGGCGCTCTGGATGGGCCGCGGCGTCGGCCGCCTCGCGGGGAGCCCGGCGCCGGCGGGGGTGGCCTTCTTCGCGACGTTGCTCTGGGCGCTCCACCCCATGGCTACCGAGGCCGTGACCTACACCACCGGCCGCTCCGAGTCGCTCTGCGCGCTCTTCTGCTTCGCCTCGCTCGGCGCCACCGCGGCGGCCCTCTCCGCCGAGCGGGCAGAGGAGGGCGGCGCAGGTTGGCGCGCGCTCAGCCTGCTCGCCTTCTTCGGCGCGGTGACCTCGAAGGAGGTGGGGGCGATGGTGCCGGCGGCGGCCCTCGGGATGGAGCTCCTGCTCGGGCCCCCGGGGCCGGTGCTCCGTCGGCCCCGTTATCGCTGGTACCTCCCGGTGGTCCTGCTGATCGGCCTCGCGGTCGCCCTGCGCCTGCAACAGGCGGGCGTGCTCCTGCCCCGGGAGTCCGAGCGCAGCCTGGGCGAGCAGCTCACCACCGCCGCCTTCGTGTGGCTCCGGTACCTCCAGCTCTGGCTGCTCCCCGTCGGCCAGACCCTCTTCCACCACCAGCAGGAGCTCTCGCCTCGCTCGGTCCTGGGCCTGCTCGGCATCGCGGGCTGGCTCGGCGTCGTCGGGCTCGGGGTGGGATTGGGGCGTCGCCGGCCGGCCACCGCCTGGGCCCTGCTCTGCCTGGCCCTCTTCCTGCTGCCCTCCAGCTCGGTGGTGCGACTCAAAGAGAACATGGCGGAGCACCGTGCCTTTCAGACGGGGCTCTACCTCTTCCTCGCCCTCGGCTGGGCCCTGCCCGCCGCCGCCCACCGGCCCCTCGCCCGGGCTTTGCCGGCCTTGGCGGCGGTGCTGCTCGCGCTGACGGTGCAGCGGAACCGCATCTGGGCCGACGAGGTCAGGCTGTGGACCGAGGCCACGGAGCGATCCCCGGGCGCGGCGGACGCCTGGTACGGCCTCGGGGACGCCCTCCGCTTCGCCGGGCGCTTCAGCGAGGGGATGACCGCCTACGAGGCAGCGATCGCCCTTGACCGCGACCACCTCGACGCTTGGAACAACCTGGGCATCGCCAAGGCGGAGCTCGGTGACGCCGCCGGCGCCGAGGCCGCCTGGCGCGGCGCCCTCGCGCGGAAGCCGTCCTACTGTAAGGCCCACAACAACCTCGGCAGCCTCGCCTATCGGCAGCAGCGCTGGGAGCTGGCGATCGGCGAGCTCCAGAGCTCGCTCGCCTACTGCCCCGAGAGCGCGGCGGCCCACTACATGCTCGGCAACATCTACGCCGGGCCGCGGCGGGACAGCAAGCGGGCCCAGCTCCACTATGAGGCGGTGCTGACGCTGGCTCCCGCCTTCGAGCGGGCCGCCGAGGTCAAGCAGCGGCTCTTGGAGCTCACATGGTGATCCCGTGGTGATCGGCCTGGCCGGGGAGGGCGCGGGGGCCGGGGCCCTCGTGGTGCTCCCCACCTACAACGAGGCGCTCAACCTCCCCCTCATCGTGCCGGCGGTGCTGGCCGTGCTGCCGGCCGCCCACGTCCTGGTGGTCGACGACCTCAGTCCGGACGGCACCGGCGCGCTGGCGGACGCCCTCGCGCTGGCGGACCCTCGGGTCCACGTCCTGCACCGGGCCGGGCCCCGCGGCCTCGGCCCGGCCTACCTCGCGGGCTTCCGCTGGGCCCTCGAGCGGCCCTACGCGCACATCTTCGAGATGGACGCCGACGGCAGCCACCCGCCCCGCTACCTCCCGGCGATGCTGGCCGCCGCGCGGGAGCACGACCTCGTGCTCGGCTGCCGCTACATGCCGGGCGGCGGCATCGAGGGCTGGGGGCCGCATCGGCTCGCCCTCTCCCGCGGCGGCAACCTCTACGCCCGAGGGGTGCTCGGCCTGCCCTACCGCGACCTCACCGGCGGCTTCAAGTGTTTCCGTCGGGAGGTGCTCGAGGCCATCGACCTCGAGGCCGTGCGCAGCCAGGGCTACGGCTTCCAGATCGAGCTCACCTGGCGGGCCTGGCAGCGGGGCTTTCGCATCGGCGAGGTGCCGATCGTCTTCCCGGATCGGGAGCGCGGCGAGTCGAAGATGAGCCTCAACATCGCCTGGGAGGCGCTGGTCGGCGTCTGGCGGCTGCGACGGGGCTAGGCGAGGGCGGTGATCGGAGGTGGTAGGCTGGGGGGCGAGGAGGTCGCCGATGATCCCGCCCCGACTGTGTCGCCTGTTCGTGTTCGCCGGGGCCTTCGTGGGGTGCTCCGACTACAACCTCGCGGGCAAGGACGAGCCCGGCCCCGCGGCCGAGCCGGGTGTCCCCGACATCGTCGTCAGCCCCGATCAGGTCGAGGTGATCGGCGCCTGCGGGGAGACCACCGCCGAGGTGCAGATCCGCAATGACGGGGAGGCTGACCTCACCGTCACGGGCGTCACGGTGGAGGGCGCCTGGGCCGCCGAGGCCCCCGCCACCCCCTTCACCCTCTCTCCCGGGGCCGCCGCCGCCTTCCCCGTCACGGGCGCCGGCGAGGGGCGGGTGAACGTCGAGAGTGACGACCCGGACAGCGCCATCCTCTCTGTGCCGCTGTCCGCCACCGCGGATACGCCGCCCACCCTCACCCTCGAGGCCCCGCTCGACGGCTCCATCCTCGCGCCGGGAGACCTCGAGCTCCGCGCCACCGTCTCTGACGCCGAGGACGCCCCCACCAGCCTCTCGCTCTCCTGGAGCTCGGACGTGGACGGGCTCATCACCACCTCCAGCCCGGACAGCGCCGGGGTGGCCACCGCCCTCTGGCCCGCCGGCCGGAGCGTGGGCGGCCACGTCGTCACCGCGACCGTGACCGACTCCTGCGGCGGGGTCGCGAGCGCCAGCGCCACCGTCTGTCAGGACGAGGGCTACGAGGTCGACAGCTTTGACCTCTCCGCCTGGCACTTCGAGGGCGTGGCGACCTGGGACGCCACCCAGGACTGGCTCGAGCTCACGAGCCCTGCGGAGAACGTGGTGGGGACCGCCTTCGAGACCGCCGACACCGTCAGCGGGGACAACGTCACCATCGAGTTTCTCTTCTACATCGGCGGCGGGACGGGTGCCGACGGGCTCTCGCTCACCGCCATCGACACAGACCGGATGACGACCTACCTCGGCGGCACCGGCTGCGGCATCGGCTACGGCGGGGACGCCTCCTGCACCGCCGGCCCTGCGCTGCCCGGCTGGTCGATCGAGGTCGACACCTACTACAACGAGGGTCAGGACCCCACCGCCGAGGATCACGTCATGTTCACCTTTGACGGTGACGTCGATGACCCCGCCGCCTGGGCCGCGCTCCCTGAGCTCGAGGACACCGGCTGGCACACGATGTCGGTGGTCGTGGCCGCGCCGCGCGTGACCGTCCGCATCGACGAGGTGGCCTACCTCGACCAGGACCTCGGCGGGGCCTTCTCCTTCCCCGCCCACGTGGGCTTCACCGCGGGCACGGGGGGGCTCACCAACAGCCACCTCATCGACGCCCTGCAGGTCACCGAGCACGTCTGCGGAGACTGAGCGGCTGGGGGCGCGGCTGCTGCGCCCCGCCGATCGGGCGGCGGGGCGCAGGCAGGGTCGCCTGTCTCCATCCCAGGCTGGGGGTCGCTCGGCTGGGGGGTCGCCGCGTTCTTCTCCCCCGCCGAGCCGAGCGGACCCTTTGCGGCTGCCCCTACCGGGGGGCCCGAGCCGTCTGGACAGTGTCTGGATTGTCTTCGAACCCACCGTCTGCGCGCGAGCGCGCCGGCCGGCCGGTGGAGGCCGCTCTGCCTCTGGTGAACTCTGCCTCTGGTGAACTCTGCCTTTGACTTGCTCATCTCCCCTATGCTAACCGCTTCCGATGGCGGTGGGGACTGTCAACGCGCTTACATCACCGCCGTGTCGAGACGCGGCTCCCTTCCACGCCCTCCCCCCGGGTTGCCGTCCGCCCGTTGGCCGGTGCCTCAGCCGGGCAGGAGGTACGCGCGCAGGCCCGTGGGGGTGGCGGCGAGGAGGAAGCCGCCCGTCAGGACCCAGTCGGAGAGCTCTGTGACGCGCCAGGTGGCCACTCCCTCCCCGTTGAGGCCGATGAGGCCGAGGCGGGTCTCGCAGATGAGGCCGTCGCCGCGGGCCTGCCCGCGGGTGATGGGCACGGGGAGGGTGACCTTGACCCGCTGCCCCTTCTTCGTGGGGTGCGGTCGGCTGGCGACCCCGCCCTCCACCGTCCACGGTCGCGGATCGAGGGCGCCGTCCGCGGCGCGGCGGGTGGCCACATCGCCGCCCTGGCCCCAGGCCTGGCGTCGCCGCTCGACGTCGACGATCACCGGCTGACCGGCGCTCTCGGCGCGGAAGCGGCCGTCCGGCAGCACGGCGACCCCCCGCACGGGGCCCGAGAGGGGGACGCGGTCGAGCCGCAGCTTGTCGGGCGTGCCGCGGAGGAGGTCCCAGCCGACGCCGGCCACCCAGGTGCCATCGACGTCGAGGGCGATCTGCTCGGCCGCGCCCGGGCCGGCGACCCACTCCGGCCGCAGCTCGGGCAGCTCGGCGAGGGTGCGGAGGGGGTCGCGGTCGGGGCGGGCGCGGGCGAGGTCGAAGCGGGCCATCGGCGCGGTGACCGTGCCCTCGTGGCTGCCCAGAAGGCGGCCCTGGGCATCGACGAACCAGAGCCCGCTCGGCGGCCCATCTGCGCCGTGGGCGCCGATGTCACCGGGGGCGGCGACGAGGGTGTCGAGGCCGCAGCCGCCGGGGTGCAGCGCGAGCAGGCGGTCGACCTCCGCCGACCACCACGCCGCCTCCACGACGTCGGTGGGGGCGAGGACGAGGCGGGCATGGCAGGCCGGCGCCTCGGCCTCGACCATCCAGGGGCCGAGGTCGAGCGCGGGGGAGGGCGCGTGGAGGACGACAGTGACGCCGGGGCCGAGGAGCGCGGGCGGCACGCTGACCTTGGACTCGTCGCGGGTGCGGAAGGGGCGCACCTTCTCGGCCTCGCGGGGGCGGAGGGCCTCCACCGCCGCCTCGCCGCGGACGCCGAGGCTCTGGAGGCGGACCGCGTCCCCCTGGAGGGCGGCGGCCGCGCGGGCGACCTGGCGCTCGAGGTCGATCAGCGCTTCGACGCCGTCCCGAGGGGCCGGCAGCGCCTCCAGGGGTCGGAGGGTGGCCAGATCGAGGGGGAGGTCGCGGCCGTCGAGGGTCACGACCAGGCGGCCCGCATCGGCCCGGAGGCGGCCCGTGGAGGCCGGCGGCAGGGGCAGGGGGGCGCGGCTGTCGAGGGGGATGAGGGCGCCCGGGAACAAGAGGGCGTCGAGGCCGGGGACGCTGACGCTGTCGAGCAGGAGCGCCGCCTCCTCGTGATGGCCCAGGGTGGTGCCCTTGCCGAGGTCGAGGCTGTACACGCGGGTCTCGGCGACGAGGCCGCGCTGCTGCACGCTCCAGGCGAGGAGGTGCGCCCCGAGGCGGAGGCCGGTGGGGCGCTCGGGGAGGGTGAAGCGGCGCTCCATGTCACCCGCCATCCCCGTCCACAGGGTGTTGGTGTCGTCTACGATGTAGAGCTGATCGCCATCTTCGTGGACGAGCACCGCGGTGCTGGCGAGCCTCTTCGGGCGGACGGTCGCGAGGAGGGCGCGGCCCCGCTCGTCCTGGGGGTCGAGCGTGTCGCCCGGCTCCGCGCCGCGGGGGGCGGGTGCGGCCGCGGCCCCGCCCCCCGCGAGCAGGCCGGCGAGGAGCGCGCTGCGGCAGATCGCAGGGCCGGAGGAGCGTGGTCGACGGGGTTGCACGGCGCTCCGTCCGGAGAGGAGGGGGAGGGGTCGGCGGGCGGCCGGGCGGACAGTCTACCTCGCCGGCCGGCGCCGATCGTCGCTTCGGCGGCCTCGCTACCCGAGGGCGGCCTTGGTGTGCAGATTGGCCGCCGAGGTCCAGATGTCCCACCCCGCGCGTGTCGAGCTCCCCATCCACGGCATGACCTGCGGGTCCTGCGCGGTGCGCCTCGAGAAGGTGCTCGGGAAGGTAGACGGGGTCGAGCAGGCCTCGGTCAACTACGCCACCGGGCGGGCCGCCCTCGACCTCCGGCCCGGCAGCGTGGGCCGCGACGCGCTCGTCGCCGCCGTCGAGCGGGCCGGCTTCAGCGTGCCTGCCGCGCTCGCCGACACCGAAGAGCCCGCCGACCGCGCCCGGGCCCGCGCCGATCTCGACCGCGCCGAGCGGCGGTCCCTCCTCCGCGATCTGCTCCTCGCCGGCGTCCTCACCGTCCCGGTGGTGATCTTCGGGATGGCCTTCATGCATTGGGTGCCGGGGGCCTGGGCCTCGGCCCTGCTGTCTCTGGTCGTGCTCGTCTGGCCCGGTCGCCGCTTCTTCCTCGACGGCTGGAAGGCGGTGGGGCAGGGCAGCGCCAACATGAACACGCTCGTCTCGCTCGGCGCCGGGGCCGCCTGGCTGCTGAGCGCGGCGGCGCTGGTCTGGCCGAGCTTGTCGCCTACCCACGCGCTCTACTTCGAGTCGGCGGCCTCGGTGGTCACCCTCGTGCTGCTCGGCCGCGCCCTCGAGGCCGGCGCCAAGGGGAAGGCCGGCGAGGCGATCCAGGCCCTGCTCGCCCTGGCCCCGCCCACCGCCCATGTGCGGCGCGGGGGCGCGGTGGTGGAGGTGCCGGCCCGGAGCCTCCTCCCCGGTGACCTGCTCATCCTCCGCCCCGGCGACAAGGTGGCGGCGGACGGCCGGGTGGAGGAGGGGCGGGGCGCGCTCGATGAGGCCATGCTCACCGGGGAGTCGGTGCCGGTCGAGAAGGGGCCCGGTGACAGCGTCTTCGCCGGCACGGTCAACGGCCAGGGCTCGCTCCAGGTGCGCCTGACCGCCGTGGGCGCCGACACCGCGCTGCACCACATCCTGCGCACGGTCGAGGAGGCGCAGGCGGTCAAACCCCCGGTCCAGCGGCTGGTCGACCGCATCTCCGCCGTCTTCACGCCGGTCGTGATGGTCCTCTCCCTGGTCACCTTCGGCCTCTGGATGGCCTTCGGGCCGGGCTTCGCCGACGCCGCCCTCGCCGCGGTGACCGTGCTCGTCATCGCCTGCCCCTGCGCCCTCGGCCTCGCCACGCCCACCGCGATCCTCGTGGGCACGGGGGCGGCGGCCCAGCGGGGCATCCTGTTCCGAGACAGCGCGGCCTTGGAGCGCGTCCGGGACACGCGCACGGTCGTCTTCGACAAGACGGGCACCCTGTCGGAGGGCCGACTCCAGGTGGTGGCGGTGGAGCCTGCGAAGCGCGACGACACGAAGCGTGACGAGCAGAGCTTCCTCGCCGCCCTCGCCGCCATCGAGGCTCGGAGCGAGCACCCGCTCGGACAGGCCGTCGTGCGCGCCGCGGCGGGGCTCACCCTCCCCTCGGCGAGCGCGGTGGAGTCGCGGCCGGGCCACGGCATCGAGGGTCAGGTGGAGGGCGCGCGCTGGCAGATCGGCAGCCGCCGCCACCTCGCGCCGGTCCAGATCCCCGACGAGCTCGGGCGGGACCACGAGGACGCCGGCGCCACCGTCATCTTCGCTACCTGTGACGGCGAGTATGCGGGCCTGCTCGCGCTGCGCGACCCCCTCCGCGCCGAGGCCCACGGGGTGGTAGCGGCCTTGAAGGCGCGCGGGATCCGGCCGGTGCTGCTCACGGGGGACAGTCAGCGGGTGGGAGCGGCTGTGGCCCGCGCGCTCGGCATCGCCGACTTCGAGGCCGAGGTGCTGCCCGCCGACAAGGCCCGCCGGGTGCAGGAGCTGAGCCGCGAGGGGGGCGTGGCGATGGTGGGGGACGGCGTGAACGACGCCCCCGCCCTCGCCGCCGCCGACGTCGGCTTCGCGATGGGCGGCGCGACCGCGGTGGCCATCGAGGCGGCGCCGGTCACGCTCGTGCGCCCCGACCTCCGCCTCGTGCTCGACGCCATCGACATCTCCACCGCCACCCTCCGCACCATCCGCGAGAACCTGGGCTGGGCCTTCGGCTACAACCTGCTCGCGATCCCCGTCGCGGCGGGCGCGCTCTACCCCCACTTCGGCCTCCGGCTGACCCCGATGATGGCCGGGGCGGCGATGGCCCTCTCCAGCCTGAGCGTGGTGCTCAACAGCCTCCGCTTGCGCGGCGCGGCCGCCTCCGCACCTTGATCGGGCTGCTCCATCCGGTCTAAGGTGGCGCTCCCCGGAGGGAGCCGATGTTGCCCTTGACCCCGCGTCGTTTGATGCCCGTCCTGACGCTCCTCCTGCTCGGCGCCGCGTGCGGTGACAAAGGTGAGGGCGGTGATGAGGGCGGCGGCGGCGTGGCCGACCTCGACGGCGACGGCTTCGATCAGACCACCGACTGTAATGACGCCGACGCCGCCGTCTACCCCGGCGCCACCGAGGTCTGGTACGACGGGGTCGACCAGGACTGCGGCGGCGAGAACGACAACGACCAGGATCAGGACGGCTTCGAGGGCAACGCCGCCGGCGGCGCCGATTGCGACGACACCAACTCCGCCGTGAACCCTGCGGCGGTGGAGGTCTGGTACGACGGGGTCGATCAGGACTGCCGCGGCGACGACGACGACGACCAGGACCAGGACGGCTTCCAGGCCAGCGTCTCCGGCGGCAACGACTGCGACGACACCGACCCCGACGTCTGGCCGGGCGCGCCCGACGACTGGTACGACGGCACCGACCAGGACTGCGACGGGCACAGCGACTACGACCAGGACGGCGATGGGTACGACGCCGCCGCCGAGCTCGCCACCGGCCTCGACTGTGATGACCTCGACGAGGACGTCCACCCGGGCGCGCTCGACGTCTGGTACGACGGGCAGGACACGGACTGCGGGGGCGACGACGACTACGACCAGGACGGCGATGGTTACGCCTCCGCCCTCTACACCGGCGACGACTGTGACGACGAGGACGCCGAGGCCGCCCCCGGCGCCCGCGAGCAGATCGACGGCCACGACACGAACTGCGACGGGGTGGGCGACCGCTTCGGCATCGAGGAGGACTACAGCGGCGGCTTCGTGCAGGGCGGCGAGCTCGGCGGGATGGTGGGCGGCAGCCTCGCCGTCGGCGACCTCGACGAGGACGGGATGGCCGACCTCGTGTTCACGCAGCCCCTCGACGACGGCCTGTCTGCGGCCGGGGACGGCATGGTCTGGGGGCTCCTGGGCTCCACCCTGTCGGTGGGGCCGACCACGACGGGCTCGGCCGATCTCCGGCTGCTGTCGGAGGCCACCACCGGGCCCCTGGGGCCGCTCGCCTTTCTGGGCGACCTCAACGGTGACGGGGCCCCCGAGCTCGCGATCGGCGGGGAGTCGGCCTTGGTGGGCGCGGACGCTGTCGGGAAGGTTTGGATCTTCCTGGCGAACGAGCTCCTGCTCTCCGGTGAGCGGGACGTGGGAGACGCCGGCCGTGTGCTCGCGGGCGGAGAGGCGGGCGGCCTCTTCGGCGCGACGGTGGCCGCGATCCCCGACCTCGACGGGGATGGTGTCGATGAGCTGGCGGTGGCCGCGACGGGCGCTTCGGAGTCGGCGGGGGCGGTCTACCTCTTCCTCGGCGATGACCTCGGCGGCGCCGGCTCCTTCGACGTCGACCTCGCCGCAGCCACCTGGACGGGCGCGGGCGCCGATCTCGCCGGCTCGGCCATCGTGGGCGCCGACTCCGACGGCGACGGCCGAGGTGACCTCTTCATCGGGGCGCCCGGGGTCAACACCAACACCGGGGCGGTCTACCGCATCGGCGGGACGAGCAGCCCCACCAGCGGCACCCTCGTCGCCCGGGCCTCGGGCACGCTCACGGGCGCGGCGAGCAACGATCGCGCTGGCTCGACCCTGACCACCGGTGACCTCGACGGCGACGGTGTCCCCGACCTCGTCGTGGGCGCGCCCACGCAGGTGACCCAGGCCGGCCGCGTGCACGTGGTCTCCGGGGTCGACCTCTCGTCCGGCGGGCAGGCCCTCGCGAGCACCGCCTACGTCAACTACACGGGCACCACGGTCTTCGGCAACGCCGGGACGGCCCTCTCGGCCGCCGGGGACGTCGATGGAGACGGCCGGGACGACCTCCTCATCGGCGGGCCGGGAGACTCCGGCGGCGGGGCGGAGGCGGGCGCCGCCTGGCTCGTGATCAGCGGGCGCAGCGGCAGCAAGGCCCTCGCCGACGCCGACGCCACCTTCCTCGGCAGCCCGGGCGACGCCGCCGGCGGCGCGGTGGGCCTGGGTGACATCGACGGGGACGGCCGGGCCGACCTGCTCATGGGCGACCCCGGTGAGGACAACTTTGGCGACGAGGGCGCCGTCTACGTCGGCTACTCCGGCTACTGAGCGCTCCCGCAGGGGTGCCGTAGTCGTGGACCCCAACGAGGACGGCTCCTGCGCCGACCCCGCGGGCCTCTCCACAGGTTGAGGAGAAGTCTATGGATAACACTTGACCTGTCCATAGCCCCCCATCGACCCAGGCTCATGGGTGCGTTCGATCCTCCGAAGATCCAGGAGGGAGCAAGACCAGCGGCCCGCCGATCTGCTGCTCGAGCCCACCCCGCACATCGCCCTCGGCGAGGAGGAGCTCAACGCGAGCGAAGGCGATGTGGACGTGGTCGGGGTAGACGGCGAGGTAGCGGTCAGCGAGCTCGCGGGCCCGGGGGGTGTCTCCCGTGTCCACCGCGCAGCGCACGAGGTCGATGTGGCTCACGAGCGCGTCGGAGCGGCTGCCGGGGGCCCAGCCGGGCTGTCGATGGCGTCGGTGACCACCACCTGGGCGGGGCGCTGGTCGCTCCAGTCGAGCTGATCGGGCAGGTGGAGGTCGCCCGCTCGAAGACGACACAGTCGCGCGCCAGGGCGTCGTAGGCGGGCGTCTCGGCCTGGGCGTAGCCGTAAGGGGAGAGGTGATCGGCCCGGGTGGTGTCGAGGGTGATGTGGAGCAGGCTCGGGCCGGCGTCTTCGACGGTACAGCCGAGCAGGACCGCGGGTGACCGTGGGGTTCACCCAGCCCGAGTCCCGGTAGGGCACGCCGTATCGAGGGAAGCCGGTCTGGGAAGACACCCAGCGGGCCGAGCCCACGACGGAGGCGACCGTCCAAGCGCAGGTGGTCCCGGGGGTGCCCCAAGAGCTCGTCGCCCCGACCGGCAGCACCTCGACCGTGCCGGAGATGCTGGTTCCGTCGAAGCGGGTGAGGTCGTTGGACACGACCGGGCTGTAGTAGGACCAGCCGTTGAAGGAGGTCCGCACCGCGAGGTGGCCGCCGGTGCACAGCTCCCCGACGGGGACCTCGCCTGAGCGGACAGCTCCAGCTCGACCGAGGTGTCCTCGTGGATCTCCGGGTAGCTGGAGCTGCGGAGGGTGAAGACCCGGGTGGCCGTGGAGCGGGTCGCCACGCCCGCGTACCAGGGGATCCCGGGGTTGTAGCCGGTCTGTCCATCGTGGGTCGCCCAGTTCTCGGCGGTGGTGATGTCTCCCCCGCTGAGCACGAGGTGGCTCGGGAGGAACTCGGAGCCGCTGATCGGGCAGCCGGCGCTCACGGCGAAGCCCGTGCGGGTCACGGTCGCGGCGCCCCCGCGCATCCAGAAGGGGCTCCCGTGCTCGGAGGCGCTGAACTGGGCGGTGTCGACCGTCCAGGTGCAGCTCTCGATCATCGAGGTGCTGGTCCATGGGGTGGCGGGCTCGGTGAGGTAGCGGACCGTCCCCCACACCGCGGTCGCGGTGCCCTCGGCGGCGGCCCGCGTTTGGCTGGACGACAGGGTCGTGACGGCCGCTCTGCTCGCGACGACCCGGCCGCCCTGGGCCTGGGCGCGGATGCCCCTCTCCTGGAGGCACGGCAAGCTGTCCCAGCACTCGGCGTCGGCGCAGTCGACGAGGCCGTCGAGGTCTTCGTCCAAGCCGCCGGAGCAAGACTCGTAGCAGACGTAGCGGTGCACACAGTCGGCGTCCGCGAGCGCCGATCTTGCTATCGGATCCTCTGTGGTCTGACACCCGTTTACGGTTTCGGGATCGCGTATCGACACGGTGGGATGCCCGCCAAGGGCCCGAGGGGGAGCCATTCCCGCGGTCGGGGGCTCCCGCGGGGGGGCGCGGAGGGGCGCGCTTGGAATTTGCCGGGGTGTGGGAACCGGCTCCACACGGCTGTGTCTGTGCCGATACGCCCTTGGAAGCTGCGCCCTCGACCCGGAGTGTGCGCGTACGTGGAATCCGCCGCGCTGCCTGCGCCGGGGGCGTCGTGTGTCTCCGTGACGAGCACCTTCCTGAATCTTTATGACTTTCGTCCGCATCTCGTCGATGGAGAGGATCGCCTCTTCTTCGGTATCCAGACCGCGATGATGGGGCTGGGGGCGCTCTTCGCCTTCGCCGTGCTCCGTACGGTGGTCCCCGAGCCTCCGCGGGAGGAGACCGAGGCCAAGATCCTCTCGCTGATGTCTCCCGAGATGTACTTCTCCATTCAGCGAGAGGAGCCGGTGCCGGTCACCGAGGCTGTGGCGCCGCCGCGGCCGGCGGCCTCGCCGGTGGTGAGGGTCGGGCGGCCGACAGAGGTCTCGGCGGCGCCTGTGGAGGCTCCGCGCTCGGTCCTGCTCGATGTGCTGCTCGCCACCCGCGGTGAGGGTCGTGGAGACGCTGGCCTGGACATCTTCGCCGAGGACGACGGTGCGCTGCTGCGCCTCCAGGATGAGCTCAGTGAGGTGGGTCACCAAGACGTCGCCTCGGCCACGCCGGCCTACCGCGACGGGCGCCCTGGCGACGACCCCCGCGGTGTCCTGCTCAATGGCCTCGGCGCGGCCAGGGTGGGTGAGGCCGAGACCCGCGAGGTGGCCGTCTCCGCCCCGCGCGCGCAGGCCCAGGCCGGACCGGTGGAGGGGGCGGGGGACAGCGAGTCGGCGGCGATCCGCGCCGCGCTCGGCCAGTACAGCCGGCAGGTCAAGTCCTGCTACGACTCGGCGCTGACCCGCAGCCCCACCCTCGAAGGGCGGATCGCGCTGGGGCTCGACGTCGTGGACGGCCGTGTCACCTCGGCCCGCCTCGACGATGACAGCGTCGGCGACGCCGAGCTCGAGGCCTGCGTGCTTCGGCGCGCTCGGAGCTGGCGATTCGCCGACTCGGTGAGCGTGTCGGGTCTCTACCTCCCCTTCTCGCTGTCGACGGGCGGGGGGCGATAGGATGGAGGGGGAGCGCCCTCCATGTCGTCACCGAACTCGACCCCACCGCCGACCGAGCAGCTCCTCGTGGGCACCGTTCAGGGCGAAGAACCGGCGACCTGGCGGCCCTCCGACGCTCCGGTGACCCCCGAGGCCCCCGTCCGTCCGGACGGCGCCCGGTTCACGCGCCTCGGGCTGCTCGGCCGCGGGGGGATGGGCGAGGTCTGGCGGGTGTGGGACCCGTCCCTGCGCCGCACGCTGGCGATGAAGGTCCTCGTCGATCGCGCGCGGCAGGATCCGGTCGCGCTGGCGCGCTTCATCGAGGAGGCCGAGGCCACCGCGCAGCTCGCCCACCCGGGCATCGTCCCGGTCCACGAGGTCGGTCAGCTCGAAGACGGGCGGCCCTACTTCACGATGCGCGAGGTGGTGGGTCAGACCCTCGCCGAGGTCCTCCACGAAGACCAGCCCCTCCGCCGCAAGATCGAGCTGCTCTATCGGGTCGCCGAGACGGTGGCCTACGCCCACTCCCGCGGGGTGGTCCATCGCGACTTGAAGCCCCAGAACGTGATGATCGGGCCCTTCGGCGAGGTCCTGGTGCTCGACTGGGGGCTCGTCAAGCTCACGCCGGCCGCCGACATCGAGACCGCCCGCTCCGAGTTCCCCGCGGGTCAGACACGCTTCGGCTCGATCGCGGGCACCCCGGCCTACATGTCCCCCGAGCAGGCGAGCGGCCGGAGTGAGCTCGTCTCTCCTGCGAGTGACTGTTGGGCGCTCGGCGTCCTGCTCTACGAGATGCTCGTGGGGCGGCCGCCCGTGGTGGCTGGCTCCTCGGCGGAGGTGGTGCGGAGGGTGGCGCTCGGGCGCTTGGATCCCCTGCCGGACACCGTCGATCCCGGCCTCTCCCTCCTCTGCAGCCGGGCCCTCCAGGTAGACCCCCGGCTGCGGCCCGATCATGCCGGAGAGATCGCCCAGGCGCTGCGCGACTGGCTCGACGGCGTCGATCGACAGGAGCGCGCGGTCCGCCTGGTCTTGGAGGCCGATCAGCTCGAGGCCGAGGTCCATCGGCTCGCCGCCGGCGCGTCGGAGGCCCGGCGCCGCGCCGACGCGCTCCTGCGCCCGCTGCTCCCCTCGGCGCCTGTCGCCCTGAAGAAGGCGGGCTGGGCGCTCGAAGCCGAGGCCGAGGCGCTCGACCGCGAGGCCGCGCTCGCGCGGGTGCAGCGGATGCAGCGCCTCCGAGGCGCCCTCAATGAGGATCCCGACCTCCCCGAGGCCCACGCCCGCCTCGCCCTCCACTACCGACGCGCGCACGAGCAGGCGGAGGCGGTGGGAGATCGCGCCGCCGCCACGGAGAGCCTCGCCCTGCTGATGGAGCATGTGCGCGGCGGGGCGACCCGGAGCCCGCAGGCCGCCTACCTCCGCGGTGAGGGGGCCCTCACCCTCGTGCCGGAGCGCGAAGGGGCCACGGTCCGCCTGTACCGTTTCGTCGAGGTCGATCGCCGCCTCGTGCCTCAGCTCGATCGGGAGCTGCCGCCGGGCCCGGTCCACGAGCTCCCGCTCCCCATCGGGAGCTGGCTCGCCTGCATCGAGGCCCCGGGACATCACCCGGTCCGCTACCCCTTCTCGCTCGGCCGGCTCGAGCACTGGCACGGCCGCCCCCCGGGGGCGGTTGCCCCGCGGCCGGTCCACCAGCCTCTCCTCGCCGATGTGCTCCCCGGCGCCTGCTTCGTCCCCGCCGGCTGGACCGCCATCGGTCGGCGTGGCGCCCGCCTCGAGAACCACGTCCCGCCCTCGCGGGTGTGGGTGGATGACCTGTGGGTCGACCGTCACCCCGTCACCAACCGCGACTACATCGCCTTCCTCGATGATCTGGTCCACCAGGGCCGCGAGGAAGAGGCCCAGAGCCACGTCCCGCGCGGGGTCTTCGAGGCGGGCGGGGCGAACACCCTCGTCTACGGTCGGCGCGCCGACGGCGGCTTCGAGCCCATCCCCGACCCCGAGGGCACGCTCTGGGAGCCCGACTGGCCGGTCCTGATGGTCACCTGGGGGGACGCCGCGGCCTACGCCCGGTGGCGAGCGGCGAAGACGGGCCTGCCGTACCGCCTGCCGCATGAGGTGGAGCGAGAGAAGGCGGGCCGCGGGGCCGACGGGCGCCTCTACCCCTGGGGCGACTACATGGACCCCACCTGGTGCCGGGTGCGGGAGAGCGAGGCCGATCGACGAGGCCCCGTACCCGTCTCCGCCGTGCCCGAGGACGAGAGTCCTTACGGGATCCGGGGCCTCGTCGGCAACGTGGCGGACTGGTGCGGGGACCGCTTCAACAGCGAGGGCCCCGCGATCACCCCCGATGGCCGGCTCGATCGGAGCGGGCTGCTCGTGTCCGCGCCACCCGGGGCCCGCCTGAATTTCCGTGGCGGGACCTGGGTGTTTCACGCGAGTCGCTGCAGCCTCGACGCCCGCTGGAGCTGGGAGGCTACCGGCCGCCGGCCCGACCTGTCGTTTCGGCTCGTGAGCTCGCCGCAGGGGGGACCAGCTTGACGAGGGGCGCGGAGATCCCCACGCCGGACACGGCGGTCACCGGCCCCGCGAAGGTGTCGACATCCCCGTCCCGATCGAGATCCCCGCTGTAAGCGAGCCACAGGGTGCCGGTCCCGCTGGCGGCGGCGCGCGTGCCTTTCCGGGCCACCACCAAGGACACCTCGGTCTGCAGCTTGCCCACGCGGGCCACCGTGTTGACCGTGAAGTAGTCGCCGCTCGCCCCGGTCAGGCCGAGCAGCTCGCGCAGGTACGGCGGCGGCTCGCAATTCCCGCAGGAGCCACCTGGGTCGATCAGCTTGTCGAGCGTGGTGCCCTGGGTCCCCGTGACCGTGAAGCTGCACACCGCCAGATAGGCCTTGCAGGCGGACTGGTTGGGGTCCTCCACACACTCCTTCGGGCAGAGCTCGGCCTTGGGCTTGACGAGCGTGCCGACCGCCGACGTGGTGGAGGTGGTGGAGGTGGTAGAGACCACCGGTGCGGCGTGCGCGAGCGCCCCGAACATCAGCAGGGCAGAGAGGGAGAGCGACAAAGGGACCTCCAGGTGGGGCGGACAGCGTACCGCAGTTTCACCCCCCTCTTCGCCCACTCTCCGATCCTACTCGAGCGGGAAGGTGTCCTCGAAGGGCCCGAAGCCCGCCGCGTAGCGCCCCATCTCCGGCACGTCGAAGAAGGCGGTGCCCTCCACGGTGTAGGGGATGTCTACCGACACGTTGTCGCCGCCGATGTAGTCCTGGACGGCCTGTTCGAGCAGGGTGCGGCCGAGATTGTAGACCGTGTCGGGCTGGAGGTCGAACTGGATGTGGCTCTCGATGGTCTCGCCCGCCGGGATGACGCGGAAGGAGCCATTGTCGACGTCGCCGTCGAGGACGGCGTCGGCGAGATCGACGAGGTCATCCACAGAGGGCACGAGGTCATCGGCGGAATTGACGTCGGTGGTCTCCTCGTCCACCACGCAGGCCCCCTCGGCGTTGCGGGTGGGCTCGCAGTCCTCCTCCTCGGGGTCGCAGAAGCTGACGCAGACGGCGCCGAGGTTCTCGGTCTCGATGACGGTCAGGCCGAGCAGGAACTCGATCAGCGGGATGGGCAGATCGGTGTTCTCGTTCGTCAGGTCAAAGACGAGGTCGAAGGCGAAGTGCATCTGCGACTGCGTGGGCTTGTCGTCGAAGCCGGCCACCTGGCAGGCGGTCGAGCTCAGCCACTCGTAGCAGGACCAAGCGATGGCCTGTCGCGAGGTGGGGGCATCGACGAGATCGACGCGGTTCAGGCCCACGCCGGGGGCCTTCACCGAGCCGAGGCCCTTGCTGAGGACATCGCAGCCGGGCATCGCGAGCGCGGTGATGAGCGTCGCGCCTGCGATCGCGGCGGGGAGCAGGGCCCCGAGGGTGGATCGGGCGGCGGGCGAAGGGGGCGCGGTCGGCGTGTGAGACATCGGGGCTCCAGGGGGTAAGGGTAGCCGGTTGACGCGCGAGCGGCCCCGGTCCATCACCTCACGCGCACTTTGCTTCGCCGCCCGGCCCCACCCCTTGACAGGACCGTTTTGGGGGACACCTCTACGGCCTGCTGGGACCTGCGGCCTCGACCTTCGCGGGTGCAATACCGGCGCATCGGGCCCCGTAGGTCGGGCTTCGCCGGAGCCGGGATGGAAGAAGCTGCCCCTCGACCGTTGATCTGCACGGAGCACCTCGTCAAGACCTACCGGTCGGGCGAAGGGGAGCTCCGCGCCCTCGACGATCTGTCCTTGTCCATCTCCGCCGGGGAGTACTGCGCCATCATCGGCAGCTCCGGGTCGGGCAAGTCGACCCTGATGAACATCCTCGGGGCCCTAGACCGGCCCACCAGCGGTGAGTATTGGCTCGACGGCGAGCGGGTCTCCACGATGCCCGACGCTCGGCTCTCGATGCTGCGGAACCAGAAGATCGGCTTCGTCTTTCAGAGCTTCAACCTGCTCCCTCGCCTGGACGCGGTCGAGAACGTGGCCATGCCGTTGGTCTACGCCAAGGTGGGCTCTGCCGATCGGAAGAAGCGGGCGATCGCCGCGCTCGACAAGGTGGGCCTCGGCGCGCGCATGACCCACCGCCCGAGCGAGCTCTCCGGCGGCCAGCAGCAGCGGGTGGCGATCGCGCGGGCGCTGGTGACCGAGCCGAGGCTCCTCCTCGCCGATGAGCCCACGGGCGCGCTCGACAGCGACACCACGCAGCAGATCCTCGCCCTCCTCGACACGCTCAACGCCTCTGGCCTCACCATCATCGTCGTCACCCACGAGGCGGAGGTGGCGGCGCGGGCCGGGCGGGTGGTGCGTGTGAAGGACGGGCGGATCGTCGCCGATGGGCCCCCGAAGCTCGTCCTCGGGGCGGCGATGCCGGTCGCCCAGGCGGGTGCGACACCATGATCTCGCTCCTCCTGCTCTCCGCAGGGCTCAGCGCGGCGGTCTCGGCGGCCGAGGTGCCCCGCCTCAGCCTCGAAGAGGTCAAGCGCCTCGCGGTCGAGCGGAACCCGGACACCCGCAGCGCGGCGCTTGCCGAAGAGATCGCGCGCATCGACGCCTCCCGCGCCCGGCTCGACCGCTTCGCCCTGACCCTGGGCACGAGCGCAGGCGCGGAGGCCGCCACCTTCCGCACCTTTGACGGGCTCACCACCAAGGGGACGAGCTCCACCTGGGACGCCCGCGCCCGCGGAGAGGTGCCGCTCTACGCAGGCGGGCGGATCGACGCGGCGATCGAGCGGGCCGACGCCAGCGCCCGCATCGCCGGCCTGGATCGTCAGATCACCGCCCGCGAGCTCGAGCGGGCCGCCTACCGCTCCTATTGGACGATCAAGGGCTACGAGCTCCAGATCGAGGCCTCCGAGGAGGGGCTGCGGGTCACGGAGCAGGCCCTGGCGATCATCCGCGCCAAGGCGGACGCAGGCCTGTCGGCGGGCATCGACGTCAACCGCTCCGAGGTAGACCTCCTCTCTCAGCAGGCGGGCCTCGTGGAGCAGCGCTCTGCCCTCTACGGAGCGAAGCAGGAGCTCCTCCGCCTGCTGCAGCTCCCCGGCGACGAGGTCGTGCTCACGGATGGTCCCCCGGCCCCGCGGTCCGGCCCGGTCGAGCTCCCGGACGGCGCCGGTGAGGCCCGCCCGGAGCTGGCGCGCGCCGAGGCCTCGGCGGCCCAGGCGGAGGCCGGCGTGAAGGGGGCCCGTTCGGGGACCCTGCCGACGGTGGCGCTGGTTGGCGAGGCAGGCCTCGGCACCTCGCGGCTCCCCACCAGCCCCGCCTTCGATCCGCCCATCGCCGAGCCCTCCACCGACGCCTCGGTCGGCCTGCAATTCACCTGGAACCCCTTCGATCTCTGGAAGACGCGCGACGCCGTGCAGCAAGCGCGCCTCGGCGTGCAGCAGGTGGAGACCCAACAGCAAGCCACCGCGTCGGGCATCCAAGCGGAGCTCAAGAGCGCCGCCGCCGAGGTCCGACAGCTCCGGGAGCGAGCGCCGCTGGTGAGCCAGCAGGTGGCCTTGGCCCGAGACAACCTCCAGATTGTCCAAGACCTGTACAGTCAGGGCTCGGCGACCATCCTCGACCTCTTCAACGCACAGTCTTCCTTTCGATCGGCGCGTATCCAGGAGGCCAGCCTCCAGGTCCAGCTCGCGACGGCCGAGGACGATCTTCGCTGGCTCCTCGGCCAGTCCGCCCCCGGGACCCCATGACCCGCCCCTCGTTTCATCCCTTGTCTCGCCTGTTGGGTCTGTCTTGGACCCTGCCCTCCCTCGCCGCGGCGCTGGCCCTGTCGGGGGCGATCGCCTGCTCGCTCGGCGGCGGAGAGGGTGGAGGCCCCCTTGACGAGAACCTGATCCGAAAGGCCGAGAAGGGCGACCTCCTCGACGAGGTGAGCGAGTCCGGCCGCATCGCGCCCCGCTTCGACGTCGACATCAAGAGCAAGGTGAGCGGAGAGGTGGGCGAGGTGATGGTGGACGAGGGCATGACCGTCCAGAAGGGCGATCTGCTCTACACGATCATCGACACCGAGTATGCCCGGGATGTCGAGCTCGCCCGCATCGGCTTGAAGCAGGCTGAGCTGGAACGAGACAACGCCGAGGTCGAGGCCAAACGAAAGGCGCAGGCCCTGGAGAGCCGGGGCATCTCCGAGGCCGAGTACGACGTCGCCAAGCGCCAGTTCGAGCTCGCCCGTATCAACGTCGACAGCAACCGAGTGCAGCTCCGAGCCGCCCAGGACCGGCTCGCCTATTGTCAGATCCAGGCCCCGATCGACGGCGTCGTCATCACCCGCGCCGTCGAGCCCGGCGAGGTGGTCACCGCGGGGATGACCGCCACCGTCAACGGCACGGCGCAGCTCACCATCGCCCAGATGGACCGACTCCTGCTCGAGATTGACCTCAATCAGGTGGACGTGGCCAAGGTCGCCGTGGGGCAGCCCGCGCGCATCCTCCTCGACGCCTACCCCGGTGAGGAGGTCCCCGGCAGCGTCACCCGCATCGCCGCCGCTGGCCACACCGACGCTTCGCGCGGCATCGACGTCTTCACCGTGAAGGTTGAGGTCGATCCCGCGCAGGCGAAGGTGCAGATCAAGCCGGGGATGACCGCTGAGGTGCGAATCCGTATCGGTGAGTACCCCGGTGTCCTCAAGCTCCCGACTGAGACCGTCTTCGAGGAGGAGGGCAAATCCTACGTCTATATTGTCAAGGAAGTGGACGGGAAGAAGACGAAGGAGAAGACAGAAGTGAAGGTGGGCCATCGCAGCGACGCCGCGGTGGAGATCACCGAGGGGCTGGCCGAGGGCCAGGAATTCTACGCGGAGGCCGAAGTGAAGGACCTCTCGGTCATGGGCGATTAGTGGGCCGCCTGTCCGCGACCTCGGGCTCCATGATGGACGTGGCCTGGTGATCCTCGAGACCGCCGGACTGGCGCTCCGCACCTTGCGGGGCAACGCCTTTCGCACCCTGCTCACCATGCTCTCCGTGACCATCGGGGCCTTCTCGATCGTGGTGATGCTGTCGCTCGCAGAGTCCGGCCAGAAGACCCTGTCGCGGGCCATCGAGGAGATCGGCGGCATGCGGATGGTGCTCTGGATCCCCTCCGAGGGGCGCCAGCTCACCGAACGCGAGCGCTCGATCTACGACCGCGGCTTCACCGATCGGGACATCGAGACCCTCCGTGAGATCCCCTATGTCGCTGCCGTGTCGAGCGAGTCGACGTATGGCAGCGAAGAGATTTGGGAGACCGCAGACAACCGGGCCAAGGCCGACATCTGCGGTGTGCGCGAGGGGCTGCTCGAGATCCTGAATTGGGAGGCCGAGTTCGGCCGCGGCATCACCGCCGAAGACAACGCCCAGAAGCAGCGGGTGGCGGTGCTCACGCGGCCCCTGGCCGACTCACTCTATCCCGGCGTGTCGACGGCTCAGGTGCTCGGTCGCACGGTGCTGGTGGGCCGGAAGCCCTATCGGGTGGTCGGCGTGCTCGAGAAGCGCGACATGATGGGCATCCACTTCGGCTTCTCCTGGGAGACCACCGTCTTCATCCCCCAGGTCACCGCCGAGAAGCGCGACGGGCGGCCGGAGGAGGCCCGCTTCTTCGTCGGCCTGAGTGAGGACCCCGAGAAGAACGCCTCCCTGGTGAAGATGGCCAACGCGGCGCTGCTCAACAACCACCGCGGGGTGGAGGACTTCAAGTCCATCGACTTCAGCAGCTTCCTCAAGCAGTTCTATACCTTCTTCCTGATCCTGAACCTGATCGTCGCCCTCATCGCCGGCATCAGCCTCTTCGCCGGCGGCATCGGCGTGATGAACATCATGCTCGTCAGCATCACCGAGCGGGTGCGCGAGATCGGGATTCGAAGGGCGGTGGGGGCCACTCGGGGGGCCATCCTCTCCCAGTTCTTGATCGAGGCCTCGACGCTGAGCTTCACGGGTGGCCTCGTGGGCGTGGTCGCGGCCCTGGTCGTGACCACCGGGGTCAACGCGCTCATCCCGCGGGCGGTGGAGTCCTGGCAGGGCACCTACAGCCTGCTCGGCGTCGCCCTCTCCCTCGGCTCCACGGCCAGCATCGGCCTCCTCTTTGGCGCGGTCCCAGCCTGGCGCGCGGCGCGGCTCGACATCGTCGAGTGCCTCCGGAGATGAGCTGTGGGAATTGAGCCATGATGGACGCCGTCCGAACCGCCTTTGACCTCTTCCGTACGCAGAAGATGCGCTTCATGCTCACGGTGTCGGGCATCGTGGTGGGCGTGGCCAGCCTCGTGGTGCTGGCGAGCTTGCTCGAGGTGGGCCAGGAGATCCTCCGAAAGAGCAGCGCCGAGGCGACCGGTGATGACGTGATCACCGTATCGAATGACTGGCAGAAGATCATGAACCTGTCGGACGCGAAGCTCTTGACCGCGGCCGACCAGGAGGCGATCGAGACCTCGGAGCTGATCTCCGAGGGAACCAAGGTCACCGGCGCGTACGGGCTCCGCGATCGGAGCGCCACCTTCAACGGGGAAGAGTTCCAGCCGCTCACCATGGGCATCGAGCCCACGGCGATCGATGTCTATCAACTCAAGGTGGCGAAGGGCCGGAGCTTCGTGACCGCGGAGTACGAGGGCGTGGAGCACGTCGCCATCGCCGGCGCCAAGGTGCTGGACGGCAAGCTGAAGCCCGGCGACGTGGTGCGGGTGGAGGGCACGCCGTACACGCTCGTGGGCGTGCTCGAAGAGAAGCCCGAGATGGGCCCCGGCGGTCGGTGGGGTTGGAACAACCGCCTCTTGATGCCGGCCCGTGTCTATCGCATCGAGCTCGACCCCAGTCGCCGCCCGAGCAGCATCGTGCTCAAGGTGGCGGTGCCCGAGGGCTATTCGGGGCTGATGAAGGACTATGTCTTTGGCACCCGCAAGGTGATCGACGCGATCCTCTATCGTCAGCGCTCCTCCAAGACCTGGGACTTCGAGGGCGTCTCCGATGGACAGAGCACCGAAGAGCTCATCATGCTCACCATCCGGGCGCTGCTCTACCTCACGACCCTCTTCAGCATGATCGTCGGCGGCATCAACATCATGAACATCATGCTGGTGACGGTGGCCGAGCGGACGAAGGAGATCGGGGTCCGCCGGGCCATCGGCGCGAGCCAGCGCGACATCCTCCGGCAGTTCGTCTCCGAGACGTTGGCGGTGACGGTCCTCGGCGCCATCATCGGCCTCGGCGTCGCCCTGATGTTGCTGGGCGCGGGCACCGCCGCCCTCAACCAGTGGGTGACCGAGTGGCCCTTCCACGTCGAGGGCTGGTCGGTCGGCCTCTCGATCAGCTTCTCGGTGTTCATCGGCCTCATCTTCGGCCTCTATCCGGCCTGGCGGGCCTCGAAGCTCGACCCCGTGGAGGCGCTGCGCACCGAGTGAGGCGGTGACGCCGTCGCCGTTGACGTCCTCGTTCACAGCGCCGCGCGGATCGCCGCTTCGTCGGTGCCGGGGAAGGAGAGGCGCGCTGGGGAGCCTCGGAGCACGCCCACCCGGTCACCGAGGAGGAGGGCTTCGCGGACGTCGTGGGTGACGAGGACGGCGGTGATGCTGCTGTCATCGATGAGGCGGCGGAGCTCGGCCTGCAGCGACTCTCGGGTCAGGGGGTCTACGGCGGCGAAGGGCTCGTCGAGCAGGAGGGCGGCGGGCTCGACCACGAGGCCGCGGGCGAGGGCGGCGCGCTGGGCCATCCCGCCGGAGAGGGCCGCGGGGCGGAGGTCACTCGCCGCCTCGAGGCTGACGCGGGCGATCGCGCGGGCGACGCGGGCGGGGCGCTCCCGTGGAGGGACGCCCTTCGCTTCGAGGGCGAAGGAGAGGTTCTCGGCGACGGTCATCCACGGCAGGAGGCGCGGGTCCTGAAAGACCAGGGAGAGACGGTCGGGCACCTGGATGGTCCCCGCCGTCGGCGGGAGGAGCCCGGCGAGCAGGCGCAACAGGGTGGACTTTCCGGTGCCGGTCCGGCCGACGAGGCAGAGGGTCTCTCCCGGGTTGACGTCGAGGTCGAGCCCGTCGAAGAGGGGGCGACCGCCAAAGGTGAAGGACAGACCTGCGGCGCGGATCATGCGGCCTCCCAGTCGACCAGCCGCCGGAGGAGGGCGTGCAATAGTCGGTCCATCGACAGGCCCACGAGGCCGATGGTGACCATGCAGGCGATGACTCCCTCTGGCTGGAGGAGGAGCCGATAGAGCTGGATCCGATAGCCGAGCCCCGCTTGCGCCCCCACGAGCTCCGCGGCGATGACGCTGGTCCAGGCGAGGCCGAGGCCCGTGCGGAGCCCTGCGCCGATGGCGGGCGCGGCGGCGGGGAGCTGAACCCGCCACAGTCGGAGGCCGGGGCCCACCCCAAGGGCGCGAGAGAGCTCGAGATAGGCCGCCGGGGTCGAAGACAGCGCCCAGGACACGCTCGAGAAGATAGGGAAGAAGGAGCCGATGAACACGATGAAGGTGGCGCTCGGGTCGCCGAGGCCGAACCAGAGGAGCGCCAGCGGCACCCAGGCGATGGGCGGGATGGGGCGGAGCGTGTTGCCGATGTCTCGCAGCGCGGCGCCGAGGGTGCCGCTCAGGGCGGAGAGGGCGCCGAGCGAGAGGCCGAGGATGGCGGCGACGGCGTAGCCCGTGAGCACACGGCGGAGCGAGGCGCCGAGGTCGGCGAACAGGCTCCCGCTGGTCAAGGCCTCGAGCAGGGCGGCGGCCACCGCCAGCGGGCCAGGCAGGGTCGCAGCGTCGGCCCACATCGCGGCCAGGGACCAGAGGCCGAGGCCCAGGCCGATGGCGAGGAGCGCGCGCACTACTTGGGGGCGGCGGGCAGCGGCGCGGACGGGGCGGGGATGGCCTCCCGTGCGCCGGGGCGAATGACCTGGGAGACGTCGATGGGCGCCTTGAGGAGGCCGGCGCCGGCCATGAAGGTGGCGGCCTTCTCGATGTTTCGGACGTCATCCTCGTTCAGACGCACACGGACGGGCTCACCCGCCCGCATGTTGGGCTCCACCGCCGCGGCGTCGTCGAGCACGGCCTGGTTGAACTTCACGCCGGCGGCCTCGCTGAACCACGCGTCGGCCTCGGCGCGGCGCGCGCGTACGACCCCCCAGGCCTCCTCGAGCGAGGCGAGGAGGCGGTCCTCGGCGCCGGGGTGGGCGGTGGCGTAGTCGCGGTTCATGAAGACCACGCTGGTCACGGTGGCCTCATGGACGCTGCGCGCCTTGCCCTCCACCTGGAGGTTGCCGTAGGCGGGGTCCCAGGCGCCGGCGGCGTCGATGGCGCCCCAGCGGCCCGCCTGGGCGCCGGCGCCCGCCAGGGCGACGATCTCCTCGAGGGCGAGGTTCTGGAGCGAGAGGTCGGCCTTGGGGTCGAGGCCGGCCGCCTCGAGCGCGAACAGGGCCTCGCGGTGCGCGGCGGCGCCGAAGGGCAGAACGACGGTCTTTCCGCGGAGGTCGGCGGCGGTCTTCACCGGGGAGTCGAGGGGGACGAGCAGCCCGACCCGGTTGTACATCAGGCGGCCGATGACGCCGAAGCGGGGGGCGGCAGCGGCGAGCGAGAGGGCGGGCTGGTCGGCGGTGAAGCCGACGTCGATGTTGCCGCCGAGCGCCCCCTCGTTGAGCGGGCCGCCGTAGGAGAAGCCGGTGAAGGTCGCCTGAAAGCCGTGGCGGGCGAGGATGTCGGTGTGCTGCAGCACCGCGGCGAGCTGCCCCTGGGTGGCCCAGGTGGTCTGCCAGCCGATGCGCAGAGGGTCACCGGCGGCGGCGGGGGCGGGCTGGGTCGGCGCCGCGTCGGGGGCGGGCGGCGCGGCGCCCGGCTTCGCCGCTGGGGTCGGCCCGCCCGCGCAGGCGAGCAGGAGGGGGAGGAGCAGCGCCCCGGCGGAGGGGGAGGTCGGGGGTGGGGTGGAGGGCGCGCGCATCGGAGCCTCGGGCAGCAGGCGGGGCACCCGACTAACCCGCGATCAGCTGCCGCCGATGGCGGGCGACCTGCGGCTCGCCTCCGTCCCGTCACACAGACGCCGCAGGCCTGTCCGGGGGGCAACATAGGGTGGCCGCCATGTTCATCCTCCTCTGGATCGCCTGTCGGATTGAGCTCGGTGCCCCCTCGGAGCGCGCCTCCGCGGGGGGAGCCGAGGAGCGGCCCGCCGTCTGGGTATACACCGCGATCTACCAGGATCAGGTTGATCAGTTCGCGGCGGCGGTCGCAAAGGACCTGCCGGACATCGACGTCCAGTGGTTCCAGGGTGGCTCGGAGAAGGTCGCCCAGCGTTGGGAGGCGGAGCACTCTGCCGGCCGGAGCCCGGCCTGCATCCTCGCGACCTCGGACCCCTCCTGGTACGTCGACCTCACGCGTCGCGGCCTCCTGCTGCCCTACATCTCGCCGCGGGCCCTCGATCTCCCCCGCGCCTGGGTCACCCCCACCTACGCCGCCCACCGGGTCGACCTGATGGTGATCGGCGCCCCGAAGGAGGGCCCCGCGCCCACCACCTTCGCCGAGCTGAAGGACCCGAAGTGGAAGGGGACCTTCTCGAGCGGGGATCCCTTCTCCTCCGGCACCGCCTTCACCACCGTCTCCGCCTGGGATCAGGTGTACGGCGAGGGCTTCCTCACGGAGCTCCAGGCGAACGGCTGGGTGCGGTCGGGCGGGAACTCGGCGGTGCTCGGGCGCATCGAGAGCGGGGAGAAGCCGATCGGCGTGGTGCTGCTCAACAACCTGCTCACCAAGCCGGACGGCGTGCGCGTGATCTTCCCCGACGACGGCGCGGTGCCCATCCCGGGCCCCCTGGCGATCCCCACCGACTGCCCCGAGCCCGCGGCGGCCGAGCGGGTGGTCGACTGGCTGATGGGAGAGACCGCCGAGGCGTTGGTGATCCAGAACCGGATGCACTCGCCCTTCCCCGGCGCGCCGCCGCCCGCCGGGGCGCCCCCGCTCGACCAGATCCACATCATGGCCCTCCCCGATGACTTCACGGAGCAAGTGGCCACTCGGGCTCCTGCGCTCCGCGCTCGCCTCGAGGCCCTCGGGAAGTGAACCGGAGCCCCGCCTTCATCGCAGGCCTCGTCGGGATCGGGCTGCTGCTCGCGCTCTTCATCGCGCTCCCCTTGGGGCTCCTCGGGCTCGGCGCCGGGAGCTTCGCCGCGGCGGTTCAGGAGGGGGAGGCGCTCGTCAACACGCTCCTCCTCGCGGGCGGGACGGCGCTCTTGGCCCTCCTCACGGGCGTGCCGGTGGGCTGGGTGGCGGCGCGAAGGACGCTCGGCGGCGCGCTCGAGTCGGCGTTGATGCTCCCCTATGCGGTTCCTCCCTATGTGACGACCATCGCTTGGATCCTGCTCGCCAACCCCACCAACGGGCTGCTCAATCGTCTGTTCCCGATTGACATCTATGGCCTTTCGGGGATGGTCTGGGTGCTCGGGCTCTACCTCTCTCCGGTGATCGCCATCGCCACGCGAGACGCCCTCGGTCGGATAGACCCGGCGCTGGAGGAGGCCGCGCGCGTCTCGGGGGCGAGCGCCCGCGACACGCTCCTTCACGTGAGCCTCCCCTTGGCCCTGCCGGCGATCGGCGTGGCGGTCTCCTTTGTCGTGAGCGCCGCCGCCGCCTCCTTCGGAGTGCCCTATCTGCTCGGCGCCGCCGCTGATCCGGCCGTGCCGGTGCTCACGATGCGCATCTATCGGGCCCTCGAGCTCCAGCCCGTCGAGGGGCGCCCCCTGGCCGCCGCGCTGGCGCTGCTCCTCCTCGTCGTCGGTGTGGCCCTGCCGGCCCTCTTTCGCCTGCTCGAGGGCTCGCGGGCCTATCACACGGCGCGCCTCGCCCGCCCGGCGCCTCGCCCGCCCGCCGGGCCGCTGGCGCTCATCGTCTGGGCCTGGCTCTTCGTCTCGGTGATCCTGCCGGTGGGCACCATCGCGCTCACCAGCCTCGCGCCCACCTTCGGGCACTTCGACGCGCTCACGCTCGACCACTGGATCGCGGTCCTGAGTGAGTCGCGCTCGCGGGGGGCGATCGTCCGCTCGGCCCTGCTCGCCGGCGGCGCGGCCACCGCGGCCACCGCGATCGGCGCGCTGCTGGGTCACGCCTCGGTGCGCGAGGGGGGCCGCCCCGTCGCTGTGCTGGTGGGCCTCGCGCGCGCTCCGTGGGCGGTGCCGGGGAGCGTGTTCGCGCTCGGGATGATCCTCGCCTTCTCCCAAGAGATCCGGCTCATCTTTGCCGAGCGGGTGACCTTCGTGATGGCGCTCTCCAACACGCCCTGGCTGCTCGGTCTCGCGTATGCGGCCAAGTCCCTCGCCCTCCCGCTCGACGGCGTGCGGGCGGCGGTGCGGACCATGGACAAGAGCGTCGAAGAGGCGGCGCGGGTCTCCGGGGCGAGCTGGGCCACCACGATGCGGCGGGTCACCCTGCCGCTGCTCGGGCCGAACCTCATCGCTGGCTGGTCGCTCGTCTTCGCGAGCTCGTTCTGTGAGGTCTCGATGTCGGTCCTGCTGCGCGGCCCCTCCACGGAGGTGCTGGGCACGCGGCTCTTCGAGCTCCTCTCATATGGGTCACCCCAGCAGGCGGCGGTGGTGGCGATGGTGGTGGTGTTCGCGGTGCTGCTCGGCGGACGGGCGGCCCATCGGAGGCGGCAGTGGGGCTGAACGGCGCGACGGGGACAGGGGCGAGCGCGGGGGTGACGCTCCGCGGGGTCTCCAAGTCGTGGGGGAGGCCCATCTTGCGCGACCTCACCCTCGAGGTGGCCCAGGGTGAGCTGCTCGCGCTGCTCGGACCGAGCGGCTGCGGGAAGACGACGGCGCTGCGCATCGTCGCTGGGCTCGAGACCCCGGACGCGGGCGAGGTGCGCGTCGATGGTCAGCTCGTCGCCAGCCCCGGCCTGTCGGTGCCCCCAGAGCGGCGCGGCCTCGGGATGGTGTTCCAGAGCTATGCGGTCTGGCCCCACATGACCGTGCTCGACAACGTCGCCTGGCCGCTCCGCCTGCGGAGGGAGCCCGACGCCGACAAGCTGGCGAGGCGGGCCCTCGAGCGCGTGCGGCTCGGCGCCTTCGTCGATCGCTGGCCCTCGACCCTGTCGGGCGGCCAGCAGCAGCGGGTGGCGATCGCACGCGCGCTCGCGCTGCAGCCGAAGGTGCTGCTCCTCGACGAGCCCCTGTCCAACCTCGACGCAGGGCTGCGCGAGGAGCTCCGCGACCAGGTGGCGGTGCTCGCGCGAGAGGCCGGGCTCACCGTGCTGCTCGTCACGCACGATCAGGAGGAGGCCCTGTCGATGTGTGACCGCGTGGCCGTGCTGGCGGAGGGGGTCATCCAGCAGCTCGGCACGCCCCGCGAGGTCTATCTCCGCCCGCGAAACCGCTTCGTCGCCGGCTTCGTCGGCAACCTCAACACGCTGCCAGCGGCCCGGAAGAACGGGTGGGTGGAGCCCGGGGGCTTCGCCTCGGCGGGGCCGGATGGCCCCGTCGAGATCGGCTTCCGCCCTGAGCAGGCCAGCTTCGCCGCCGAGGGCGTCCCCTGTGTGGTGGAGCGCTCAGTCTATCGGGGGGCCTTCGTGCGACACCACGTTCGGGTGGGCGACCGGTCCCTGCTGGTCGATGGAGGAGAGGCCACGGGGCCGGCGCTCCGACTGAGCCACGCCTGGGTCCAAGAGGGCGCAGACCCGACCGTCGCGGGGGCCCACCCATGAGCGCGACCCTCCGGGAAACCCCGCTGCTCCTCACGCCTGGGCCGCTCTCCACGCACCCCCTCGTGCGCGCGGCGATGCTCCGCGACCTCGGCTCGCGCGATCCCGAGTTCATCGCCGCCTCCGCCCGGGTCCGGGCGGCCCTCGAGGCCCTCTCCCCCGAGCCCGGCGCTTACGCCGCGGTGCCGGTGCAGGGCAGCGGCACCTTCGCCGTCGAGGCCATGCTCTGCACCTTCGTCCCTGCGGGCGGCGCCGCCGCGGTGGTGGTGAACGGGGTCTACGGGGCCCGCGCCGCTGAGCTGCTCGAGCGGGCCGGGCGGCGGGTGCGGCGGCTCGTCGTCCCCGAGGCCCTCGCCCCGAGCCCCGACGCGCTGGCCGCGCTGCTCGCCGAGGATGAGTCGCTGCGCGCGGTCTTCGTGGTCCACTGCGAGACCACCACCGGTCAGGAGACCCCCCTCCGCGCCCTCGCGGCGGTCACCGAGGCCGCCGGTCGCGCCTTGCTCGTCGATGCCATGAGCAGCTTCGGCGCGCTGCCGCTGGACGGCCTGCGGCCCCTCGCGGTCGCCGCCTCCTCGAACAAGTGCCTCGAGGGGGTCCCCGGCCTCGGCTTCGTGCTCGCCCGACGAGAGGCGCTCGCCGCCGCCGCCGGGGTCGCCCACTCGGTCTCCCTCGATCTCCACGCCCAGTGGCTCCGCCTCGAGCGGGACGGTCAGTTCCGCTTCACGCCGCCCACGCACGTCCTCCTGGCCCTCGACGTCGCGCTGCGGCTCCACGCCGAGGAGGGGGGCGTCGCCGCACGGGGGGCGCGCTACCGGGAGAACCTCCGTCGGCTGGTGCAGGGCCTGCGCGGTCTGGGCTTCGTCACGCTGCTGCCCGACGAGCGGCAGGCCCCGATCATCGTCACGTTCTACGCGCCGGCGGACCCAGCCTGGAGCTTCCCCCTCTTCTACGAGGCGCTGCGGGAGCAGGGTTTCGCCATCTACCCGGGCTCGCTCACCGCGAACCCCACCTTCCGGGTGGGCTGCATCGGGCAGGTCTACCCCCTGGACATCGACCGCTTCGTGGCCGTCGTGGGCGAGGTCGTGAGAGGATTGGGCCTCCAGCAGCTCGGCCCGGAGACCCCGTGATCCACTCCGTCCTCTTTGATCTCGCCGGAACCACCATCGACTGTGGCTGCCGCGCCCCCGTGGGCGTCTTCATCGAGGCCTTCCGCCGCCGTGGCGTCGCGATCTCCGAGATGATCGCGAGAGGCCCGATGGGGACGGCGAAGCGCGAGCACATCCGTCGGCTCACGCGCGTCCCCGAGGTCGCCCAGGCTTGGGTGGCCGCGCATGGCGCCCCGCCCAGCGAGTCCGATGTCGATGCCCTCTACGCCGAGGCAGAGCCCCTGCAGATCGAGGTGCTGCCTCGCTTCTCGGCGCCCTTGCCGGGGGTCCCCGAGCTGATGCGGACGCTGCGGGCGCGTGGCCTCCGGCTCGGCGCGACCACGGGCTATACGGCGCCGATGGTGGCCGTGCTGGCGCCCCTCATCTCGGCCGCGGGCTGGACACCGGATGTGCTCGTCTGCGCCTCCGACGTCGCCGAGGGCCGCCCGGCCCCCTACATGAACTGGCTCGCCGCCGCCGTCCTCCACGCCCCTTCGGCCGACTCCGTGGTCGTCGTCGGAGACACGCCGGTGGACATGCAGGCGGCACGGCGGGCCGGCATGTGGGCGGTGGGGGTCACCCTCACCGGCAACGAGGTGGGCCTCGACGCCGAGGCCCTCCAGGCCTTGACCGAGCCGCAGCGGGTCGCCCACCGCGCGCAGGCGGACTGGCGGCTGCGGGCGGCGGGGGCGCAGTACCTGATTGACTCAGTGCTCGAGCTGCCGGCCGTGCTGGATCACATCACCGCCTTCCTGTCCCTCGGCCGCCGATCCGATACGCAGCCGTGACACCTTGCCCGCCGCCCCCGCTCGTGCTCCCCGAGGTCATCGCCGCGGAGGAGGCCTGCGTCGGCGGTCGGGTCGAGGTGGCGGGGCGCTTCCAGGGTGACCTCCCCGGGGTGGGGATCAGCCGATACTTCTCCCTCCCCCGCGCGGTCGGGACGGTGGCCCTCGACGGGCCCTTCGGCGGGGCGGTGGCCTCCGTGGGCGCGGTGCGCTCCGGCGGAGAGGACGGCTACATCGGCGTCTCCGGAGAGGCGATCGTCACCGAGCTGCGGGTGGCCGCCGCGCGCGTCCGGGTGGCGGAGTGGGGCCTCGGCCTGTCCGGCGGGCTCCTCCCGGACCCCTGGGTCGCCTCGGGGGACGCGGCGAGCGGCCTCCGCCTCGAGGCCCCCGGCCTCGGCGAGGAGCAAGGGTGGTTCTCCCCTGGAGATCTCGGCCTCTCGGCGGACTGGACCGCGCCGGGCGGCTGGGGCGGCCTGTCGGTCGGCGCGAGCTCCGGGGAGGGCCTGCGCCGGCGAGAGCGGAATGAGGGGCAAGACCTGAGCCTGCTCCTCTCCGTCCACCCTCTGGCCGGCCTCGACGCTCCGGATGCGCTGGGCGTCGGCCTCTTCGCGCGGGATGGCTCCAGTGGGCTCGACCTTGTGCGCGACCACCGCCTGGGTCTCCGCGTCGACGGCGGCGCGGACGTCGTGGGCGGCGGGGTCGAGCTCCTGATGGCCCTCGGCGTGGACGGGGACGGGGAGCGGAGCCCGCGCGCCCTGTCTGCTTGGCTGCGGGGCGGCGCGGACGAGCGGCTCTTCGGCTGGGGCCGCCTCGACCTCGTCACCGAGGTCCCTGGGGACCCCCTCAGCCGTACGGCGCTGCCGCGGGTCGGCCTCGGCTGGGATCGGCTGCCCGGCCCCGAGCGCCTCGCCCTCGCGGGCGGCTGGACGGCCCGCTGGGCGGGCACCGGAGTGACCGAGCTCGCCGGCGCCGAGGCCGAGACCGCGACCAACACCCTGTTCATCCAGGTGGAGGCCGGCCTCGGCGCCGGTCGGCCCCTGTCTCCCGGAGATTGACGTGACCGCCCCTCCCTTCGCTCGCTGCCCTGTCACCCTGACGCTCTGGACGGGGCTCTTCGGGCTCGTCGCCTGCAGCGGCGCCACCAAGCAGGATCCGCTCCGCTCCCCCGACTCGGCGGGGGAATCCGACGCCGATGCCGACAGCGACGCCGACAGCGACGCCGACGGTGACGCCGACGGTGACGCCGACAGCGACGCCGACGCCGACGGCGATGTCCAGGCCCGGGTGGTCTTGAACGAGCTCCTCGCCGACGCGAGCGACGGCGATCCCGATTGGATCGAGCTCTACAACGCGGGCAACACCCAGCAGTCCCTCGACGGCTGGTCGATCGGCGACGGCCTCGCCGACGGGGTCACGCCCTACACGCTGCCGAGCGGCCTCTCCATCGACGCCGGCGAGTGGCTGGTGATCGAGGCCACCGGCGAGGGCACCGAGCTCGAGGCCGACTTCAAGCTCGACGCCGACGGTGAGACCGTCACCCTGCTCAATGAGGGCGGCGCCGTCGAGGGCGAGGTGCTGCTCCCCGCCCTCGACACCGACCAGAGCTACGGCCGGGTGCCCGACGGCGGTGACACCTGGGTCGTCATCGACCACCCCTCGGAGGGGGAGAGCAACAACCCCTGAGCCCGCTCAGCGACAAGCCCTGAGACCGCTCAGCGACAAGCCCTGAGCCCGCTCAGCCGCAGCTCCGGGCGGCCATCTCGGCGCCCTCGGGTCGGCTCCGGCTGTCCGAGCCGGCCGCCTCGGCCACCCGCTCGATCTCGAAGCTGATCAGGTCTCCACCGCCTCCGCAGTCGGGGACGGCCGTGCCGGGGAGCGGCTCCTCCTTGTAGGCGGCGATGACGGTGACGCGCCAGAGGGCGCCGTCGATGCGGAGGTCGTCCACCTCGCCGGGGGCGAGCTCGACCCGCCCCTCGTCGGTCTGAAAGGAGACGGTGCGCCAGGAGTACTTCATCCCGTCGGCCCGACCCGCTTCGAGCTCCTCCCCATATCGCACGAGGTCGTCGCCGAAGCGCGCGGTGAGGGCGTCATTGCCGTCGGCCCCCCAGACGGCCCAGGCGAGATCGGCCTCGTCGGCGATCGCGATGCCGGTCGGTCGCCCCGACCAGGAGGTGGTGAGGGAGAGGGTGACCTCCGTGTCGGCGAAGTGGGACAGCACGGTGGTGGCGGGGCTGTGGACACCGAAGGACCACGACTCGGTCTCCCCCGCGAGGGACAGAGCCCAGTCCTGCTCCGCCCCGGTGACCGACAGGCGGCCAGCCTGCTCCCAAGCGTCGGAGCCGTCTTGGACATAGACCTCGGTGTCAATTTGTGCGGCCTCGAGCTGGGCGTCTTGGAGCTCCATCCCTCGCTCCCACTGGCAGGCGGGCAAGAGGGCGAGGGCGGTGACGAGGGGAGAGGGGCGCATGGAGGCTCCGAGGAGGGTGGTGGTCCGGACTCAGAGCAACGGTCATGCCAGCCTGTCGTGGTGCGGATCTTCGTCGCGCGGAGCCGGCCCGCCGAAGCGGACCGCGACATCGCTGTCTGGCAGGTCGGCGGTGCGGCGCGGTAGGCTGAGCGGATGCAGCCCCTCGCCGCCCTCGCCCTCCACTGGACCGTCACGGTTGACCCCCTCACCACGGCAATCGGCTTCGCGCACGTACAGGTGGAGCGCACCCTCGGGCCACACGCCTCCCTGTACGTCGGCCCCAGCCTGCGCCTCTATGACGGTGTGCTGGCCGACGTGAATGGACCCTACCGCGGCTACGGCGTGGAGGCGGGCCTGCGGGGCTTCTTCACCGGTGCGGCCCCTGAGGGGGCCTGGGTGATGCTGCGCGGGGTGGGGGCGCACCTCCGCACCACAGACCCGGCCCCGGAGTTGGCGCTCGGGGGCTACACGAGCGCGCTCGTCGGCTACACCGGGGTCTTCGGGCCGGGCTTCGTGCTCTCGGGGGGCCTCGGCGCCTCCTACTTCGACTACGACGTGGGCGGCTACGGCGTGAACGGCTTCGGCGTCGCCGCGCACACCAACCTCGGCTGGGCCTTCTGAGCGGGCAGCGGCCGCCGCCTCAGCGCGCGACGACGGCGTCGCAGTCAATGCCCCCGGCGATGACCCCGACCTTGGCCTTCCACTTCGAGCCGACCTTGAAGCTGGCCCACTTCTTCTCGGGCAAGTCACAGGTGAAGGACTCGCCGTCGCCCTTCCAGAGCACCGTGTAGGTCTCGGACTTGGCGCCCTTTCGCTGGCAGCCCTCGCAGTCCCCGGCCGGGCGGGGGTTCGCCTCGGGCCAGCGGGGCGGGTCATTCGGGCTGTCGCCCTTCGCCTTCTCGACGTGGTCGGTGGTCCACTTGACCGCGGTCCAGGTGCACCAGTCGCCCATCACCGGCACCGAGCGGTACTTGGGGTGGCACTCCTTGACCTGGTCATAGGTGCCGTCGCCCTTGTCGACCCGCTTCTTCTCACACTCCTCCCCGTCCTCCACCTTCTTCGTGCTCTTCTCTTTTTCGCGGCACTGCAGGCCATTGGCGCCGCGGGGGGCGTCCTCCTTCCAACCGCTCTCCGAGACGGCGCGGTTCTCTTCGATGGTGATCGTCCGCTCCCAGCGATGGCCGCTGACCTCGACCAGGGCCTCCTTCTTCCAGAGGAGGGCGACGAGGAGCAGGGCCGCCAGGGCCACGAGGCCGAGGCAGCAGCCGGCGCCCGCCACCTTCTTCCCGAGGCCGGACGATGCCGGTGGTGGTGGCGGCGGTGGCGGCGGCGTTGAGGGCCGCTTGCCGCTCAGCTCCTGGGCGGCGGCGCGGGCGCTGTCGGCGGCGAAGCTCTGCCCCTCCTGGACCGCCTGGGCAGCGCGCTGTCGGGCCGCGGCGGACTCATCGAGGGCGGTGCCGCAGTTGCCGCAGAATTCGCTCTTGCCGCCGTTCGGCGTGCTGCAGCTCGGGCAGACCCGATCGGCCCCGTGGTAGGGGTGGTCGGCGACCGCCACCCGCTCCTCGTCCTTCGGGAAGTAGCGCCGCGCGGGGTCTTGTGCGGCGCCGCAGGCCGGGCAGTGGCGATGGTCGAGCCCGAGCAGGCGCTCCGTCCCGCAGAAGGGACAGTCCCACAGCATCTGGTAGCGGCCTTCGTGTTCCTCGCGCATCCGAACCTCGCCCGCACCCCTTATCGGCTGACCCGCCGGAGCGCCGCCGGGGGGAGGAGGGTTAAGGCCTCTCCTCGTTCGGAGCCCGGATGTGGACCTTGATCGCCGCGCTGGCCGTGGGGGGCTTCGCCCTCGGGCTCCCCTTCGCGGCCCCGCCGCCCGGCCCCACCGCGCCCGGCCCCGCCGAGGCCGGCGCCTCCCCTGCGGGCCTACGGCCGCGTGTCAACGTGTGGTGGCGCCTGCTGCTCCTGCTGGTGCTGCTCCTCTACGTCAATCAGGTCCTCTTCAACGTCTATGTGGCCGTCGAGCGCGGGGGGGACACCGACTTCATCGGCCTCGCGGGTCAGCCCGCCTTCTTCCACCTCGCCCCCGACCACGGCCCCGTGCGCTGGCTCTGTGAGCGCCTGTCGAGCGCCCCGTGGCTCGAGCCCACCGTGCTTCGCGTCCAGGCCGTGCTGGAGCTGCCCTTCGCGCTCTCCGCCTATCTCTCCATCGCCTGGCTGCTTGACCGGGAGGCGGCGCAGCGTATCGCCGGCGGGCCGCTCGGGCTCCTCGCCGGCCTCGCCTGGACGGGGGTGCTCTCGGCCGTCGAGGTGCTGCTCGACAACCCCTACACCCGCGACGACCTCCTCCTGCGCGGGGTGGGCGTGCTGCTCACCGCGCCGCTGCTCTATGGGCTCGGGCGCCGGCCGCTGCCCGCCGAGCCTCCCTCCTATCGCCGCCTGCTGCTCTTCTTCGTCGGCCTCGGCGCCCTGTCGGTGCTGGTGGTGGGGGTCAACGCCATCGCCCTGCTCTACAACCTCGGCTGGCTGGCCTCTTACGCGCCGGTCCTCCTCGGCTGCGGGCTGCTCGCCGGGGCGACCATCACCCTGTCGGGGAGGGACCCCCGCGCTCCCGGCCTGTCGGCCGCCGCGGCGACACCCTATCTGCGCCTCCTCCACGCGGTCGGGCGGCGCTTCACCCTGATCTTCTGCGTGCCGGCCCTGGCCATCCGATACGGTCTGTCTCGCCCAGCGGCCCGAGAGGCCGCGACCCTGTCCCTGGCCCTGGTCTGCCTGTCCTCGCTCACCCTCGGCTTCCTTGAGGTCTCCCGGCCCCTGCCTCCCGCGGCCCGGCTCCGGCTCGCGGCCCAGCTCGGCCTGGGCCTCGGGGTGGGCGTGCTGCTCGCCGCCACCGACGCCTTCGGGCTCCTCGCTCACCCCGCCCTGCACGTCTCCGACCTGGACATCGCCCTCAAGGGGGGCCTCGTCCTCCTCCCCGCGCTGCTCATGGGCCTCTTCGATCGACCGCGCCCGCCTGCCCCCTCTCCTACCGCCCCGCCTGAGGGCTGAGCCTCGCCGATGTCGCCGCCGCCGCCCGAAGACCTCTTCGTCGTCCTCGGGGCGCCCCGCGCCCTCTGGAGCGACACCACGCACGCCTTCTTGCGCACCACCTGGCCGCGCGCCCTCTCGGGCATCGCGGTCGGTTATCTGCTGCTGAACGCGCTCTTCGCGACGGCCTACTTCCTCGTCGGCGGCGTGGCCAACCTGCCCGCGGACTCATGGAGGCAGGCCTTCTACTTCAGCGTCCAGACGATGGGCACCATCGGCTACGGCTCGATGTACCCGGAGTCCGATCCCGCCCACCTCCTCGTCGTCGCCGAGTCGGTCGTCGGCCTCGTCGCCACCGCGGTGGCCACCGGCCTCGTCTTCACCAAGTTCGGCCGCACCCGCTCCCGGGTCCGCTTCTCCCGCCACGCCGCCATCGGCCCCCACGACGGGGTGCCCACCCTCCAGGTGCGCATCGGCAATGAGCGCAGCAACCGCATCGTCGACGCCCGCTTCGAGCTCTCGCTCATCCGCACCGAGCAGACCCGCGAGGGCACGACCTTCTATCGCACGATAGACCTCCCGCTGCTCCGGCCTGGGAACGCCGCCCTCCGATAGGCCTTTCGATGAGCTCACGCCGAGCCCGCTCAATGGCGGGGAGGAGGGCGGGGAGGAGGAGACGGGGTAGGTGGGGACTCTGCTCAGCCGCATCGGTTGTTATCTTCGTGGCCCGCAGACTGTAGGTCCGCTCTGCCCCCGGAACCCCGCCGTCACCTCTGGAGCCCCTGATGTTCACCCTGAACGCGAATGTCGGCGCCTCCACCACATTGCGCGCGCTCCGATTCGTCTGTATTCGCCTCGCCTCTCGCCCCGACACCCTCGGCCTCGTCCCGCCGGTCGAGGCCGCTCGCGCTCGCCTTCGCGCCGCCCTGGAGGCCGCCGCAGAGCTGGGGGAGCAGTCTGCGGCCGCTACCGCCGAGATCGTGTACCGGGACAGCGTAGAAGACGACGCTGTCGCCAGCCTCGCCCGGGAGGTGCGGGTGCTCCTCGGCGGCGACAACAAGGATGAGCGGTGGTCGCGCCTGTTCTCCCAGAACCCCTCCGAGCTCACCCGCCCGGTGGCCGGGCCCCAGCAGGCGCTGCACGTGAGCCACATCCTGATGATGTTGCGCACCGACAGCGCCTACACGAGCCTCACCGGGAGCCTCCTCTCGCTGGAGGCGGCCCGCGCCGGGGTCGAGGCCGCCGAGCGCGCCCGTGACGCCCTCACCCCCGCGCTCTACGCCGCCGAGAACGAGCGCCGCACCGCCCTGGACGCCGCGAAGCGAACGTACAACCGCCTCAAGCCGCAGGTGCAGCTCCTGATGGACAACCCGGCGCAGGTGCGGTCCTTCTTCCCACACCACGACCGTGGCCCGAAGGAGGAGGACGGTTGAGCGGCAGGTCGCCCCGCCGGTCCTCGAGGCGCCCCCCGGCCGTGCTGGCGCTGCTCCTCGCGCTCGCCGGTTGTCGACCCTGTCAGGGTGACCCCGAATCCAGCGCCGCGACCGGCGCGGAGGCCGACAGCGACACGGACGCTGACAGCGACGCCGACAGCGACGCCGACAGCGACACCGACACCGACACCGACACCGACGCCGACACCGACACCGGCGGCGAGGAGCCGAGTGACCAGGACGGAGACGGTCAGACGGTCGCCGAGGGCGACTGCGCAGACCGCGATCCCAGTCGGTATCGGGGGGCGCCCGACGCAGACGGGGACGGGACCGACACGAACTGCGACGGAGTGGACGCTTCGCGCTTCGTGCTCGCCGAGACGCTGGCCATTGGGCGAGGGCGCGGCGACCTCCCGAGTGAATGGCCCGACAACCCCGGGAACACGGCGGGCTTCGTGGTGCGGATCACCGCCGACGCCACCGGCGATGGCCTGCCGGACTACGCCGTCGGCGGTCCGAGCTACTTCTTCGATCCCGAGGGCCCCGGTCGGCCGCAACCCTCGGTCTGGCTCCTGTCGGGGCTGTCCGCCGGTGACCTGTCGCTGAGCGAGGCGGCGGCGGCCGTCTGGCGGGTCCCGGAGGCCGAGGGGGTCAATGACTTCGGGACGGCGCTGGACGGCGCGGGTGACCACGACGCCGATGGCCTGTCCGACCTCGTGATCGGCGCCGGACAGGCCTATGGTGAGGGGTGGACCGGGGGGATCGCCGCCCTGTACTCGACCGGCGCGGGCGGGGTCCGGGGCGCCGATGATTACACCTTCGCGGTGTACGGCGGCGACGGGGACCACGGGCTCGGCGCCGTCGTCACCGGCGGGGTGGACACCGACGCCGACGGCCAGATGGACGTGCTCGCCTTGGTGGAGGACGGCGCCGGCGTCGCGGCGACCTTGATCTTCACCGATCCCCCGCTCGGGCGGGTCGCGGCCGACGCCGCCGACCTCCGGCTCGAGGCCAGCGTCCTGCCGAGCGCCGCCGCGGCCTGGGACGTAGACGGCGACGGCTACGACGACCTCCTCCTCTTTGACGGTGCTGACGTCGGCGTGGCGCCCGGCCCCTTCACCGAACCGGCCCCCGCGGCGCGGCTCTTCACGATTCGGCCCCCGGAGGGAGGCAACCCCGCCTTCTCCTTCGGAGACGTCAACGGCGACGGGTCGGTCGACCTCGCCTACGGGGCGGCGGGGGAGGACTCCGCCGGGTCCAATTCCGGCCGGGTCGCCTTCTTCCTCGGGCCGCTCGGCGGGACGTGGGGCTTTGACGAGGCCGACGCCTACCTCGACGCCGAGCAGGCCAACGTCGGCTTGTCGCGCGGCCTCTCGATCGCCGGTGACCTCGACGGCGATGGGGACGACGAGATCGTGGTCGGCGCGCCCGGCGTCTATGTGAACCGCCTCGGCGCGGTCACCCTCTTCTGGGACCTCTGGGAGGGGACGGTGACCACCGCCGCCGCCGACCTCGTGATCGACGGCGCGGGGCTCGGAGACTGCTTCGGGTGGTCGCTCTCGACGAGCGGCGACCTCGACGGGGACGGGCGCGATGACCTCGTGGTCGGCGCGCCGTATGACGCTCAGTGGGCCGGGGTGGCCTGGAGCCTGTCGGGCGCCGACCTGTCGGGGTGGGCGCCGTAGCCGGTGCGGGGCCGCGGGCTGAGTCGGTCGAGCTCAGTCGGCCAAGGCCTCTTCGACCGAACCGGCGCGGAGGGCCCGGTTGAGCCAGCGGAGGAGGGTGGCGGCGTCCTCGGTGGCCTCGATCCGCCGGAGCTCAGCGGCGCTCGGATGAAGGCCGCGAGATCGGAGGACCGCGAGCAGGGACTGCGCGATGCCCTCGGCCTTGCCCTCGGCCTTGCCCTCGGCCTTGCCCTCGGCCTTGCCCTCGGCCTTGCCCTCGGCCTTGCCCTCGGCCTTGCCCTCGGCCTTGCCCTCGGCGACGCCGATGGCGATGTACTTCTTGGCGAAGTCGCTCTTGTACTCGTAGTTCTGCAGCAAGGCGGCCTCCAGCGCGGCGCGGGCGTCCGCTCCGAGCGCGTTCAGGATGAGGTCAGTGTAGGGTCGGGCCCGATCATCGTCAAGGCGGGGCACGACCTCCGCGGCGGCGGCGGCGATGTCGGGGCCCGCGGGCCCCTTGCCGTGGGCGAGGGCGGAGAGCACGAGGCGCTCGGGGTGGGCGAGGGCCTCGGCGGGGTCGGTGAGGAGCGGGATGTCGGTGGGCCCGATGACGAGGGGGGCGAGGGTGGAGCCGAGGGCGTCGAGGCGGATCGGCGCCCGCGCCCAGGCGGCCACCTTGGCGCTGAGGGTGAGGACGACGAGGACGACGTCACGGCGCAGGCGGTCTCGGGCGAGGGCGGTGTAGGAGGGCCAGGTCCACCGCTTGTCGGGATCGACGCGGAGCTGCACCTCCACGATGAAGGCGGGGCCGCGCTCGGGGACGACGCCGAGGTCAGCGCGGCGCTCGACGGGCTTGGGATCGGTGAGCGCCGCGTCGAGAGGCTGGAGCGCGCCGGGGCCACCGTCGAGAGGCGGCAGGAAGCGCGCGGTGAGGTCGGCGACCAGCCCGAGGTCTGCGCGGCAGAGGTCGACCAGGGTCTCGTGGAGGGAGGAGGGCATGGGGCTCCGAGCGGGGTGAGGCGCGTCCCAGGCGTGGAGGATCTCCTATCCGCCGGTCTGTCGGTCGGCCCTCCTCAGCTCCGCGCCGCCGCTCAGAAGCGGTCGGGCATCCAGGGCTCGGGCCCCGCGAAGAGGGTGTCCGCCATCGCGACGGCCGCGGTGGGGCCCTCGATGGCACCCCGGGCCTGGAGGGCGGAGGCCGAGAAGAGGCCGCTGTAGAGGGGGGCGAGGGCGCCGATGGACAGGCGGAGGCCGGCCCCGTCCTCGGCGCCGCGGGCCTCTTCGACCCGCCCTTGCCCGCCCTCGACCGTAAGGCGCCAGGGGCCGGTGTTCTCGGGGAAGAGCGGGTCGGTGACGGTGAGGGTCAGCGCCCCGCGGGCGGCGGCGGGGTAGCCGCGGGCGGTGAGCGCGAGGGGGAGGTTTACCAGGCGCAGCATCCAGCGCTCAGCGCTCTCGATCTGCCAGCTCTGCTCGGGTACACAGAGGGTGTCCGCGTCCTGTCCGGGTCCTGTCCAGCGGAGCACGCGCACCATGCTGCGGCTGTCGGCGAGCAGGCTCCAGAGGCGGCGGTGGGCGGCGGGGCTGAGGGTGACCCGGTCACGGACAGAGATGGCGAAGCGGTCTCCCTCGGCCTTCATCGAATAGAGGAGGTAACCCTCGGGGGCGGCGGGGTCGCCGAGGAGGTAGGCGTAGAGCACCTCGTCGGGGGCGGTGAGCGTCAGTCGGCCCCAGTGGGCGGGGCCGCGATCGAGCCAGCCCGGGTGGGCGGCGGCGGCGCCCTGATAGAGGGGCGCGAGGCGGGCGGTGTCGAGGGGGTCGATGCGGGTGGCGGGGAGGTCGCGGTCTCCGGGGCGGAGGTCGGCCGGGTTCATCCGATAGAGGTTGGCGGCGCCCGCCGTCTCGAAGCCGAGGCGCCGATAGAGCGCCTGGGTGGAGGCGTAGAGGGGCACGAGCGCGACGCCCCGCGCCCGCTCCTCGATGAGCACCGCCTCGAGCATGCGCCGAGCCTGCCCGTCGCCGCGGGCCTCGAGGGGCACGCCCACCGCCGCCCAGCCCTCCCCCGGCACGGCGCGACCGCCGAAGAACTGGCCCTTCGGCAGCAGGGCGACGCAGCCCTCGATCCGGTCGGGCGAGCCCATCAGGCGGAGCTGCTCGGCGCCGATGCGGCGGAGGTAGACCGCGGTGCGCTCGGGGGCGCCGGCGTAACAGTGGCGTAGGAGGTCAGCGATGGCGTCCAGGTCGGCCGCGCTCGCGGGGCTACGGATGGTCATGCACGCTCCGGGTTCGCCGCGGACGATAGCCCGCCGCACGGCTCCGCGGTGTGCGTTCAACCCGACTTGTTCACGGGTGGGGCGCGCGGGGCGGGCGGCGCGGGCCCGCCGCAGGATACAGCCTCGCACCATGCGCTACGACCACTCTCGCTCCTTCGGCGGACAGGCAGAGACCTACGCTCGCCACCGCCCCACCTGGCCGCCCAGCCTCTTTGACTGGCTGGCCGAGCAGGCCCCCTCCCGGCGCTTCGCGATCGACGTCGCCACCGGGCCCGGGCAGGGGGCGCTGGGCCTCGCGGAGCGCTTCGACCGGGTGCTGGCCGTCGATCAGAGCGCCGAGCTGCTCGCCCAGGTCCCCGCCCACCCCCGCGTCCGGCTCGCCGTGGCCGACGCCCTCGCCCTCGACCGCGCCCTCCTCGCCGACGAGCCGCTGGCCGACGCCGTGATCGTGCTGCAGGCGCTGCACTGGTTCGCGGGGGAGGCCTTCAACGCCGCGGTCGATCGGGCGCTGGCGCCTGGGGGCCTGTTCCTCGCCGCGGTCTATGCCTGGTTCAACATGAGCCCGGAGATCGATCAGCTCCTCGAGGAGCGTCTGCTGCGGCCCCTCCAACCCCACTGGTCGCCCCGCACCCAGCTCTTGCTCGACGGCTACCGGACCCTCTCCTTCCCCTGGCCAGAGCTTGAGGGCCCGCCGCTGACCCTCGAGCTCGAGTGGACCCGCGAGCAGCTCCTCGCCTACCTCGGCACCTGGTCGGCGGTGGCCCACCTCCGGGAGGTGGAGGGGCGCGACATCGTCGCTGAATTCGCCGAGCCGCTCGCGACGCTGTGGCCCGACGCGGGGGCGCGCGTGGTGCGCATGCCGGTCTGGCTGCGCGCCTTCCGCAAGCCGCTCCGCTCCCCCGCGGTGGGCTCGTGAGGCGCCCATGATCCGCGCGCTGCTCCGAGAGCTCCGCCCGAACGGGCGCTCCGTCGTCGTGGGCATGGCGGCGGTTGTCGTGGTGATGATCGGCCTCGTGGTCGGGGTCGTGATGGGCTTTGACCGCGGCTTCAAGGGCTCTCTGGCGAGCGGGATCAGCTCCGGCGTGGCCCTGCTCGGCCTCGCGCCGGCCGCCCTGCTCTTCGTCGTGGCGGGCCTGCTCGACCCTCGGCCCCTGCCGCGGGGGCTGTGGGTGGGCGCGGCCGGCCTGTCGGCCACCGGCGTGGGCCTCGTGCTGGCGCTGGGGCTCGGCGTCGATCGGCACGCGCTCGGCTCGGTGGTGCTGGGGGCGGTCTGCTGTGGCGGGCTCCCTGGCGGTGCGATCGGCCTCCTGTCGGCCTTGTCGCTCCTCCGCGGCTTCGGCCAGGTGCGGGCGGGCACGGCGCCGGGGCAGGTGGCCCTCGTCCGTGGGCGCCTCGAGCGGGAGGGGGCGGCGCCCTTCGCGGCGCTGGCCGGTGAGGCGGGGCTGCGCGAGGACCAGCTCCTCGCGACCCTGGCCGAGATCCAAGCGGGCGGGCTCCCGGTGGTGGTCGACCGCGGCGGCGGCCTCGCCCTCCGCAAGGACTTCGACCAGGAGGGGATCCGTCGCCTCCCCGGGGTGGTGGGCACGGCGGGGCGGATCAGCCTCGAGGCCCTCGGGCGAGAGCTCGGCGCCCCGGTGCCGGCGGTGCGGCGCTGGGTGCAGGAGAACGTCGGCCACGGGCGCTTCCACGGCGCGATCGACTGGCGGGAGGGCGTCCTCTTTGCGCGCGACTCCGCCACCCTGAAGGAGGGCTCGGCCTGCCCGAGCTGCGGCGGCCGCTTCGTCTGGGTGGGCAAGGGCCTGCTCCGCTGCCCCCACTGCGACGCGCAGATCGTAACCTGAGGGGGTCGTGACCTGAGGGGGGCGTGACCTGAGGGGAGCGTGACCGGCGGGGCACGAGTCGGATAGGAGGGGCGGCCCCTACTCGCTCCGGATGCCCGATGTTCCGCCGCTCTATCCTGCCCGTCTCGGTGCTCACCCTCGGGCTCCTCACCCCGCGAGGGGCGGCGGCCGCGGAGCTCCTCTCGGGCGACCTCGTCCAGATCGGCTACGACGACAACGGGAATTGGAATGACCCCGCGAGCGGCGTGGGCTTGCAGCTCCTCGTCGGCGGCGCCGACTGGGTCGACTTCACCTATCCGGGCACCCCCTTTCAGCAGCTCACCCTCGCCTGGACCCAAGACGGGCTGGACAATGAGGTGTGGGCGACCGCCGACTTCTCGGGCGACACGCTGGTCGCAGACTCAGCGACAGACGCCTCCTCGGGGAGCCTCCTGTCGGCGGTCCACAGCTACGCGGCGGGTGACCTCGTCGTCACCAAGACGGAGTCCTGGGAGGTCACGGGCAGCGTGGTCCTGGTCGAGATCTCCGTGGTCAACCGCGGCAGCACCGACGCCACCGATCTCCGGGTCTTCTTCGGGGCCGACCCCGACCAGGAGTTCGACACCTACGGCTCCTACGACACCAACAACAACGTGCAGGACGTCGATGGCGACGGGCACCGCGATTATGTGGAGAGCGTGGGGGACAGCTCGGGCTGGACCCTCGCCTTTGGCGCCTGTGACGCGGTCAACACCGAGCTCGGCCACTACGAGGCCTGGTACGAAGACTACACCGACGCCGACGTCGCCCTCACCGACGACGCCGCGGCGACCGAAGATTACGCCATGGGCATCCGCTACACGGCGCCCAGCAGCCTCGCCGCCGGGGACACGCTGGTGACGAGCTTCCTCGTGCTGCTGTCCGAGAAGGAGTCTGGCGCGCAGGCCCTCTACGAGGGCGCGGTCGGCGCCTGTCCGAGCTGCGACGCAGACGAGGACGGCTTCATCGACGAGCGCTGCTTCGGAGACGACTGCGACGACAGCGACCCCCTGGTCTATCCGGGTGCGGAGGAGGTCTGGTATGACGGGGTCGACGGGGACTGCGCGGGAGACGATGACCTCGATCAAGACGGCGACGGCAGCGTGTCGGACGCCCACGGCGGTGAGGACTGTGACGACACCGACGCCGGCGTGAACCTCGGCGCGGAGGAGGTCTGGTACGACGGGGTCGACCAGAACTGTGACGGCAACGACGCCGATCAGGACGGCGATGGCTACGAGGCGGACGCGGTGGGCGGCCCCGACTGTGATGACCTCGACTTCGCGGTGAACCCCGCCGCCGAGGACGACTGGTACGACGGGGAGGACACCGACTGCGCGGGCGACGACGACTTCGACCAGGACGGTGACGGCTACGCCTCCGAGGACTACGGCGGCGACGACTGCGACGACCTCGACCCTGCGCGCAGCCCCGGCGCCGCCGAGGCCTGGTACGACGGCGAAGACCAGGACTGCGACGGGGCGGATGACTTCGATCAGGACGGCGACGGCGTGGCCGTCACCGAGGACTGCGACGACACCGACCCCGCCCTCTCCGCCGAGCCCGACTGCGCCAACGCAGGCGGCAGCGGGGACGGCGGCGATGGCAGCGACGGCAGCGATGGCGGCGGCGGCGGCGGCGGCGGAGACGGTGGCGCGGGCGGCGGCGCGGGCGGCGGGAAGGGAGGCTGCAGCGTCACGCCGGCCCCCGCCTCGGCCCTCGGCGCGCTCGCCGGGCTCCTCCTCCTGCTGGCCCCGCGCCGACGCTCGGCGAGCGCCCCCCGGCGCTGAGGGGGCTCAGGCCGGCGGCGGGGAGACCCACGCGGCCGGCGCCGCCACCTCCACCTCGGGGTCGGCCTGCATGCGGGCGAGCAGGGCCCGCCGCTCTGCGGTCCAGCCGTTCTCCGGTCGGGCCGACTGGACGAGCGCCGCCAGGCCCACCCGGCGGAGGCGCGCGTCCCGCTGCGCGGCGAGGCGCAGCGCGAGCCGGTCCACGTAGGCGAAGGTGCCGACGGCGGCGATGGCGGCGGCGATCGCGTCCTGGTGCAGGTGGCCGCGGGCCGACAGGCGCTCGAGGCCGGCGGCGAAGCCCTGGTCGTCATTCACCCGCGCGAGCAGGGGGATGGCGAGCTGGGCGGAGAGGCGCTCGGACTCGACGGCGGGGAGGAGCGCCTGGGCGAGGGCCTTGTGGTGGGCCGGCGACCAGTGGTGGAGGGCGGCGGTGAGGTGGCCGAGCAGGGCGGCGGTGGTGGGGCGGCGGGGGAGCAGGCCGGCGAGCTTGCCCGTGACGAGGGGCACCTCGGCGGGCTGCATGCGCACGAGGACGGCGGCGAGGGCCTGGGCGGCCTCGGCGGGGTCGGGGGTGCCGAGGTGGCGGAGCAGGGCGGTGAACAGCACGCGGCGCTGGTCGCGGATGGGGGAGGCGCCCACGAAGGAGAGGAAGCCCAGGCGGGCCAGCGCCTGCGGGCGGGACAGGACCTCGGCGAAGAGGCCGCAGAGGCGGGCGTCGGCCTGCTCGGAGAGGCGGCCCATGGGGATCGAGAGGAGCCGGCTGGCGAGGACCGGGTCCGGGTCGCGGGCGGCGGCCTCGAGGAGGGCCCAGGCCGGGGGGTGCTCGATGTGGTCCCACAGCGCCCGGAGCAGCGCGATGCGCACGTCGCGGTGCAGCTTCTGCTGGCCCATCGAGATGAGCGGGTCGCGGGCGGCGGGGCCGCCGAGCTCGCCCATCAGGCGCATGACCTCCTTGGCGACGGTCACGCGGTCGAGGGGCACGGCGGCGAGGCGGGGCAGGACCTCGGCGCGCGGCAGCTCCATCAGGCAGCGGCGCAGCGCGTAGGCGGCGATGCGGGCGCGATCGTCGCCCATGCAGGCGAGGAGCTCGGGCAGGCCCTCGCCGCCGTCGAGGGCGGGCAGGGCGCGGAGGGCGATGTCGCGGACAGGTTGGCGGGGGTCCGACGCGTAGCGGACGAGCGTGGGGGCGGGGATGAGGCGGAGCGCGGCGAGGCGCTCGATGGCCCAGCGGCAGGTGGGCACGTCCCGGTCCGGGTCGTCGAGGAGGCCGGTGAGCTGCGCGGCGTAGCGGACCTGCTGCGCCGGGGTCCAGCCGCCGAGGTGGAGGCCGAAGTCGAGCACCCAGTGGCGGCGGCCGGTGGCGAAGCGGCCCTGCATCGGCGCGCCGGAGAGCAGCGGGTCGAGGAGGTCGGTGCGCACGCGGGCGAGGAGCTGGGCGATCCGGGGCAGGCAGGCGACGCTGGGGTCGGCCGCGAAGAGGGCGAGGGCGCGGGTGACGAAGCGCGGCCGGTCGAAGCGGGCGAGCAGCTCGAGCATCGCGCCCAGGACCGGCAGCGAGGGCAGGGCGCAGAGGCCGTCCATCGCCTCGAGGGTGGCGCGCATGTGGCGGGCGCGGGGGCCGAGGCCCTGCACGAGGGTGAGCACGGCGGCGGCGCGCTCGTGGCGCACCCAGTCGTCGGTCAGCCGGGCGAGCACGGGGTCCAGCCGGCGCACGTCGGCGATGGAGAGGCGGGCGCCGAGGGCGGCGCCATCGACGCTGCCGCGCACGCGGAGGACCCGCGCCACGAGCGCCATGCCGGCCTCGGGGGCGCCGGCGAGCACCCGCGCGGCGAGGAGCTGGGCGGCGCGGGCGGTGGCGGCGGAGAGGTCGGCGGCGGCGAGGGCCTCGTCGACCACCGCCTCGAGCTCGGGCAGGAGCGCCGCCGGGAAGCGCGCGGCGGGCAGGGCGGCGAGGGCGGTGAGCATCGCGAGGCGCACGGGGTCCTGCTCGTTCTTCCGGCGGCGCGTGGCGGCGAGGGCGGCGGGGGCGGCGGCGCGGTCGTGGCGCACCGTGGCGTAGAGCAGGCCGAGGCCGACGGCCCGCTCGGCGCCCTCGGGGTGGCGGAGCCAGTCCTGGAGCAGGGGCTCGGCCTCCGCGTAGGGCAGGAGCGCGAGGTAGGCGCGGCGCAGCTCGGGGCGGCTCGTGAGGTAGGGGACCTCCTCGAGGTGACGGCGGGCCTCCCGCTCGCGCAGGTCGCGCGGCAGGTCGTGCAGGCGGTGAACGGCGATGCAGCCGTGTTGGTCGCGGGCCGCGGTGGACCAGCGGCGCCAGGCGCGCTCGCGGTCCTCGGCGGGGGCGCCGTCGGTGAAGCCGAAGAGGTGGGCGCCCCAGGTGCCGGCGCCGCGGGCGAGCCAGTGGCGGACCAGCGCCGTGCGGTCGCCCGGGGAGAGGTGCGGGAGCCAGCCGCGGCCGTCACGGCCGTCGGGGAGGCAGCCCGGGGCGTGCTCGACGGCCCAGCAGAGGCGGGCGAGGCCGAGCCGCTCGGGGCGCGGGAAGCGGACGAGGCCGAAGAGGCCGGAGAGGGGGGCGGGGAGGCCCATCGCCTGCCGGGCGCGGAGGAGGTCGAAGGTGCGGCCGGGGCGCAGCACGGCGAGGCGCGCGAGGGAGGCGCGGATCGGCTGGGCCTGGCCGGCGTCGGCGAAGAGGGCCTCGATGAGGTCGAGGGCGCAGTCGGGGTCAGCCTCGACGAGGGTGGGCAGGAGCGCGCGCACCCGCCAGTCGTGGCGCCGGTCGACGCCGAGGCCGGCCACCGGGCGGAGCGCCTCGACGGCGAGCCGCGGGTGAGCGCTGGCGAGGCGCTGCCAGGCGTGGGGGCTGCCGTGCTCGGAGAGGAGGCGGAGCGAGCGCCGCACGACGGCCTCGCTGCAGAAGGGCAGGCGGTCGAGCCAGTCGGGGCGCTCGGGGGTGGCCCGCTCGACGACGAGGGCCTCGATGGCGGGGTCGGGGCGGCGCACCAGGAGCAGGCCGGCGAGCCGGGGCGCGAAGCGGCGCTCCTGGTGGTCGCGCAGGGCCGCCACCAGCACGTCGGCGGGGCCGGAGCGCTGCAGGAGGCTCCAGGCGCGGCCCCGCACGAGGCGGGAGGGGTCGTGGGTGGCCGAGCGGAGGCCGGCCCAGTCGCCGGTGGCGGCGAGGCCCACGAGGCCGAGCCAGCGGCGCCAGGGCTCGGCGTGGGTCACGAGCTCCAGGATCTCGGCCAGGGCGGCCTCATCCCCGGCGGCGGCGGCGCGGCCCAGGGCGTGGACGGCCCGCTGGCGGGCAGGGTGGGCGAGCGGCTCGAGCGGCGCCAGTGGGGGGGCCGTGTCGGTGTTGGTGTCGGTGTCCATCGGGGCTCCGGAGGGTGGATGCCGAGGAGGGAGCAGGAGTCGTGCCAAGGGTGCGTTCGGGGAGAGCTCGGCGTCTCCTCGTGGGAGACCGGGGCGCCCACGCGCCCAACCGCTACGCTCCGCGCGAGATGGATAAGGCAGGCCGCGCCCCTCAGCGGGTCCACCACCAGAGCTGCGGCGGGCTGAGCAGGCCGGCATGCGCGGCGCCGACGCTGCCGTCGGCCTCGATGAGGACGCTGGTGGGCAGCGTGTCGGCGCCCCAGCGGGCCTGGGTCTCGCCGTCGCTCACGAGCACCCGGTCGAGCGGCATCCCCTTGGCCTTGGCGAAGGCCTCGAGCGCGCCGAGGTCGTGATCGACCGAGACAAAGAGGATGGGCACCTCTCCCCCGTCGGCGGCGAGCAGCGCCGGGAGCTCGAGGCGGCAGGGCCCGCACCAGGTCGCCCAGAAGTTGACCAGCACCCGCTCGCCGCGGAGGGCGCTGAGGTCGACGGTCGGCCCGGCGAGGCTCGGCAGGCGGAGGGCGGGGGCGGCCTCGGGCAGGTCGGGGGCGCGGAGGCGGCCGACGACGATCAGCAGCACCACGGCGAAGAGCAGCGTGCCGCCGATGTCTCGGAGGGTGCGGAGCACGGCCCGGCCGCGGCCCTCGGGGGGGCTCCGGTCGGGGTCATCGGGGTCGTCGGGGGCGGCGCGGTCGGGCGGAGCGGGCTTCGTCATGGTGTTCGGTTCATGGTCTTCGGGTCACGGTCTTCGAGTCACGGGGGAGCCGGGATGGCGGCCCGCACGGCGGCGGGCCAGGTCTCGAGGGTGAGGCGGGTGGCGTCGAGGTAGGCCTGCTGGGTCTCGGCGCTGTGCTCGGCGCGGGGGTCTGTGGCGATGTCGGCGGCGAGGGCCGCCCGCAGGGCGTCGGAGGTGGCCTGCAGCGCGAGGCCGTCCATCGTGTCGGCGGCCTCTCGCAGCGCCGCCTCGTAACGTGCCTTACACCCTGCGTTCTGCAAGCAATAAAGCAGCAGGAGGCCGTAGGTCTGATAGGGGCCATAGCTGGCGGAGATGAAGGTCTGGTCGGTGCCCCAGGGGAGGATCTGGAAGCGGCCGGTCGAGGGGTCGTGATAGAGCCGATAATTATTGGCGGTGGTGTAGCCGTCCCAGTGGAGGATGAGGGTCTCCACCGCCATGTTGGCGAGCAGCTCGTCCATGTCGATCAGGGCCTCGACCGCGGCGAGCCCGGCGTCGTCGGCGGGGGCGGTGAGCGCGGCGGCGAGGGCGTAGAGGTCTGCGCGGTCTTCGGGCTCGGGGCACTCGTCACACTCAAAGCTCGGCACCTCGTCGGCCTGCACGTCCACCCCATAGGCGCCCTCATAGAGGTGGCCGCTCCCGTCCGCATACCAGCGGTCGAGGAAGGCGTCGTCGATGTTCTCGACGAGAGCATAGAGGCCCCAGTCCACCCCGTTGATCGAGAGGCGGGCGTAGGTCAATCGGGGCGCGGGGACCCCCGAGGCGCGGAACATCGTATACGCGAGGTGCTCGGCCACATAGGTGGGGTCCTGCACCATGTTGTTGAGGGTGAGGGTCTCGGCGCCGCGAAGCTGGTGGTCCTCGAAGAGGTTGAGGTCGACCTTGAAGGCCGCCTTCTGGCTGAGGCTGCGGTTCGAGCCGACGGTGGACTTCTTGCGCAGCCCCACCCGGGTGAAGGCCCCGGCCTCGAATTCGAGGCTGGCCTCGACGTATGTGTAGTTGTCGGCCTCGAGGAGGGCCCACTGCTCGGGGGAGACCGTGAGCGCGAGCGGGTGCACGCGCAGCGGGTCAAAGAGGAGCTCGCTCGGGTCTGCGGTGGCGGATGGGGCCTCGCCGTTCGCCTCGCCGGGGGTGGGCGTCGCGGTGGCGGCCCAGTCGCCGCCGTCGGGGAAGCGGGCCCAGGCGGCGTCGCGGTGCAGGCCGTCGGTGGTGGCCACATCGACCACACCGTCGCCGAAGCGGAGGGTGAGCGTCTCGCCCTCGGCGTCGAGCGAGAAGGGCAAGGAGTCCTCGCCCCCGGCGTCGTCGGCGAAGAGCAGCAGGCGCTCGCCCGGCGCCAGGGCCCCCTCGCCGCCCTCCCAGCGGGCGCCGCTGCCGTCGTCGAGGCTGAGGGCGGCGCGGGGCACGGCGACCGCGGCGGCGTTGTAGAGCTCCACCCAGTCGGGGAAGCCGCCGTCCTCGGTCATGTAGGTGGAGTCATTGGCGGGCTGGAGCTCGTTGAGCCGCA
>JBIJDH010000048.1:0-25906 GCA_044344255.1 Myxococcota bacterium | reverse complement strand
CCTTCATCCACAACTTGTGAGTCTCCCCCCTGGACCCCCCTCGGCCCACACCTCCTCGGTGAGGCAGTCCGATGCGGGATTGACGGCGACAGGATAAGTACATGTCTGTCATTTCGGGGCAAGCTCAGTCCGCCGCGGAGGCGGGACGCACGGAGTCCTTCGGCCGCGAAGGGCGAAACGATGGCCCCGAAGGGCAGTGCGATGGCCCCGAAGGGCGCTGCGATGGCCCCGAAGGGCAGTGCGATGGCCCCGAAGGGCAGTGCGATGGCCCCGAAGGGCAGTGCGATGGCCCCGAAGGGCGATGCGATGGCCCCGAAGGGCAGTGCGATGGCCCCGAAGGGCAGTGCGATGGCCCCGAAGGGCGAAACGATGGCCCCGAAGGGCGAGCGTGCAGCTTCGGCCAGTGGACCTGCGCCCTGTGGTACGGTCACGGACCCGGCACACGGCAGGCAGACGGAGGGCAAGTTGGGCGAACGACGCGGCTTCACCATCCTCGAGCTGAGCGCGGTGCTCGCGGTGATGGCGATCATCACCTCCCTCGCCATCCCGGGGTACCAGGTGCTGGTGCGGCGGGCCCGGGCCAGCGAGGCGCGGACGGTGGTGGTGGCGATCGCGCACGCGGAGCTGCGCCACTATCGGGACCAGGGGGCCTTCCTCGCCTGTGCGCCGAGCGGGCCGGTGCCGAGCCGCCCGGCGGCATTCCCGGGGGACGCCGCCTGCTGGAAGAGCCTCGGCATCTCGATCGACGGGCCGGTGGCCTACCGCTACGGGGTGGCGCTCGAGGGGGACTCCTTCATGGTGCTGGCGGAGGGTGACCTCGACCGCGACGGCCTGCCCTCGCGCTACACCCTGAGCGGGCGCGACCTCAACCTCGTGGTCCAGGACGAGCTCGAGTGAGCCCCCTCGAGCAGCGCGGCTTGCTCTACCGTCAGGTGGCGGGGCTGGTCCAGAGCGGGCTCGGGCAGGCGCAGGCCATTGAGCTGGCCTGCACGGCCTTGCCCGCGGGCGCGCTGCGGGAGGAGGCGAACGAGGCCCTGGCGGCGCTCCGGGCGGGGCGGGCGCAGGGGCGCGGGGCGGGCCTCGGCGGCCTCACCGGGTCGGTGGAGCAGCTCGAGCGGGCGGCGTCCGCCGTGGAAGCGCGCCTCGGCGCCGACAGCGCGCTCGGCGCCACGCGGGGGCTACTCCAGGTCTCGGTGGCGCTCCCGCTGGTCGTCGCCGCGCTGTGGGGCTGGATCCTGCCGGAATTCCCCTCCCTCGCGGAGTCGCCCTCCCCGGTGGCGGGCCTGCTGCTGGCGGTGTGCGCGGCGGCCCGCTTCGTCGGCCTGCCGCTCGCGCTGGCGGCGATCGTTGGCCTCGGACGGGCAGAGCTCACCTTCGCGCCGGGAGCGGCCGAGGGCCAACGGGCGGCGGCGCTGCTGGACGCGGCGGCCGGCGGCGGCGCGGTCGAGGAGGCGCGGCTCCCGCCCGTCGAGCGCCGCTACTTCTTGCAGCGCCGCGCCGTCGTGGGCGAGGGCCAGGCCGCGCAGGAGCTGGCGGCTGAGCTCCTCGCCGAGGGGCGCCGCTCGCTCGACCTCGCGCGGGCGCTGGCCCCGGTGGGGTGGGCGATCCTCAGCTTTTTGGTCGTGACGGGGGTGTTGGCGCTCGTCGCCCAGCCGCTCTTCTGGAGCCTCGCCCTCCTGGACGACGCAGGATGAGGGAGCGGCGCGCCGGCGCGCTCCTCGTGGCGGCGGCCCTCGCGGAGGGGGCGCCGGCCGGGGCCCAGGTGGAGGGGCTGCTGCCGCCTGGCGCGCGGGCGGCCTTTGAGGCCGGCTCCTTGGAGGAGGGGCTCCGTCGCTCGGGCTTCTCGGCCGACCTCGTGGCGCTCGGCCTCTGCTGGCCCGCCGCGCTCCGCCCGGCGCTCGTGCGGCTGCGGGCCCTGCCCTCGGCCCTGGTCTTCCAAGCGCCGCTGCTGCAGACGCTCGCGTACTTCAGCTTCATCGTCGCGGCCCAGTGCCTCGTGCTGGTGGTCCTGAACGCGAAGGTGCTGCCGGGGCTGTGGGCGATGGGGCCCGCCGTCGAGGCGCAGTCCACCCTCCTCCTCGGCTTCGCAGAGGTGCTCTTCCTCCTCCTGAGCCTGGGCTTCGGCCTCGCGGCGGCGCTCGGGACGCGGCAGCGGGGCCTCGGGGCCACGTGGAACCGCTCGCTCTTGCGGGCGAAGGAGGCGAGCTTCGCGCTGGCCCTGCTCGACGCCGGGGCGCCGGCCGACACGCGGGCGGCCTACGCGCGCACCTGCACGGCGCTGCGGGGGGAGGGGGCCGACAGCGCGGAGCTCGAGGCGGTGGTCGCCCACGCGCTCGGGGCCGCCACCACGGCGCACCGGCGCTTCGTGGCGGTGACCCGCCTCGTCGGCTTTGGGGTCCTCTTCGTGCTCGCCTTGGGCGCCACCGCCTCGGTCTACCTCTCCTTCCCGCTGCTGCTGGAGGCGCCGTGACCGCCCCGCGGTCTGCCGCGCAGGCCGCCTCGGTGGGCGAGCTCCAGCGCCGCCTGGAGCGGCTGCACGCCAATGGCCACCCTGCGGGGCTCGGGCCGGCGGAGGCCCGGGGGCTCGCGGTGGCGCTCGAGGCCGGGGCGCCGCTCGGCGAGGTGGCGGCCCGCTTCGGGCTCGACCGGGCCTTGGCGGAGCGGGTGCAGGCCGCGGGGGCGAAGGACGGCGTGGTCGCGCTCCAGGGCGCCCTCCTCGTCGCCGGGGAGGCCGCTGCGGGCGCGCAGGCGCTGCGCAGCGCAGGCACCTACCCGCTGGTGCTCGCGGCCTCGGTGGCCCTCTCCGGCGCGGTCGTCGCGGGGCTGCTGTTGCCGCAGGTGGAGGCGCTGCCGATGGGGGCCGCGGGCGGCCTCGGGCCGCTGGTCGCCCTCGGCCTCGCGGTGAGCGTGTTGGTCCTGCTGGCCCTGGCGGTCTTCACGCGGCTCCCCCTGCCGCTGCTCGGCCCGGTCTGGGCGCGCATCGAGGCCCAGGCCCTCCTCGGCGGGACCCTGGCCTTCCTCGAGGCCGGGGCGACGCTCCCGGGCGCGGTGCGGGCCGCGGCGGGGGGCCTCTCCCGCGGCGCCGCCGAGGAGGGGCGGGCCCTGGCGGCCTGGCTGGAGGCGGGGGCGGGCGATGGGGCCGCGCCGCGCGAGGGCAGCGGCCTGCTCCACCCCTACGAGGTGGCGCAGCTCGTCGCCGCCGCGCGGGCCGGCGCGGCGCTCCCCACCCTCCGCGCCCTGCTGGAGCACCGGCGGCTGGCCCTCGAGCGGGCCCTGCCCGAGGCGGCGGCGCGGATCGAGCTCCTCTCCCTCCTCGTGGCGGGGAGCGGCCTGCTGGGCGTCGGCGCGGCCTTCTTCTCGCTCTACACCCCGGGGATGCTCGAGTGAGGGCCGGGCGCGAAGAGGGGCTGGACCTGCCGGTCGGCTGGTTCCGCACCCGCTTTGTCTCCTTCGACGAGATGGCCTCGCTCGACGGGGCCGTCGTCACCCTGCGGGCCGGGGGGCCGCGGCGGGTCCCGGCGGCGCTGCTCCCCGAGGCCGCGCGGGCCCTCACCCCGCCCGCCCCCACCGGCCGGCGGGCCGAGGACGCCGCCGCCTTCGCCCGCTACGTCGGTGAGAGCTGGTCGCCCGTGCGCGCGGCGCGGCTCTTGATCGACATGGCGACCCTCGCTGGCGCCTCGGACGTGCACCTCGAGCCGCAGCAGGGCGGATATCGGAGCCGCCTCCGCGTCGGGGGAGAGCTCGTCGACTTCGTGGCCCTCTCGACCGCGACGGGCGCCCGCCTCATCTGCGCGCTCAAGCACGTCGCAGGCTGCTTGCCGTACCGCGCGGACATCGTCCAGGAGGGGCGGATCGCGCGGCAGGGCGTCGCGGCGGACCTGCGGGCCAGCTTCCTCCCCACCGCGCTCGGGGAGCGCGCCGCGCTGCGCCTCTTCGGGCAGCTCCTCGACCTCGGCCGCCTCGGGCTCGACCCCGCGGTGCGGGCCCGCTTCGAGGGGGCCCTCTCGCGGCGCTCCGGCCTCGTGCTGGTGGCGGGCCCCTCCGGCGGCGGCAAGACGACGACGCTCTACGCGGCGCTGGCGATGCTCGCCGGGCGGGGCGGCGGCGCGCACCTGTCCATCGAGGACCCCGTCGAGCAGCGGCTGAGGCTCGCGGGCGTCGACGTCGATCAGGTCGAGCTCTGCCCGGAGCGGGGCCTCACCGCTCAGGCCGTGCTGGTGGGCGCGCTGCGCCAAGACGTCGATGTCATCAGCGTCGGCGAGGTGAGGACCGCCGGGGAGGCCGCGCTCGCCCTGGAGGCGGCGCACACCGGGCGCCTCGTGCTCGCGGGGCTCCACGCCGGCTCGGCCCGCGAGGCCCCCCAGCGCCTGCTCGACCTCGGCGTCGACCCCGCCGTGCTCCGCTCCACCCTCCAGGCCGTCCTGCACCAGCGCCTGGAGCCTCGGCCCTGCGCCGCCTGCGCCGGGGCGGGCTGCGCGGCCTGCCACGGCCTCGGGCGGGTTCGGGCGCCGGTGGCCGAGCTCCTCACCCAGGCCGAGCTCCGCTCCCCCGAAGGACCCGCATGAGGCCCCGCCCTGGCTACACCCTGGTCGAGATGATGATCGCGGTCGCCTGTCTCGGCATCCTGTTGGCCCTGACCGGCCTCTCGTCGCGCGAGTGGCGCCGTCGGGCCCAGGCGACGCTCACCCGGGAGCGGGCGGTCCTGCTGCTCGAGTACGAGGCGGACTGCCTCGCCGCGGGCCGCGCCGCCGATCCGCTCGTGGAGGCGAGGCTGAAGGAGCCCCTGCGGGGCGCGGCGGTCGAGGCCCGGCCGAGCGCCGAGGGCACCCTGGTCACCGTCCGCTGGGCCGGACCGCGCGGGCAGGTCGTGAGCGACCACACAGAGTCGCTCTCCCTCCTCGTCTTCACGCCGGGTGCTCGATGAAGGAGAGCCCGATGAGCGGGCGCCGTCGGCGCGTCGGTGGGGCGGGACAGCGCGGCTTCACCGCCGTGGAGCTGCTCAGCACCCTGTCGCTGCTCGCGCTCTTCCTGCCGATCTTCTACCACTTCACGGTGGGCCAGGAGGAGGTGAACGCGCTGGCCCTCTGGGACCTCGAGGTGGCGACCGAGCTGCGCACGATCCGCGAAGAGCTGCAGCTCGAGGCCCGCGGCGGGCGCTGGGGGCCCGACGGGGTGACGCTCACCCGCGCCGACGCCGGAGACGCGCCCGGGGCCTGCGCCACGGCCTATCGGGTGACCCCGGAGGGGGTGCTCCTCGGCGATCGCAGCGCCGCCTGTGGCGGCCCGCGCGCCCTCGCCCGCGGGGTCCGGTCGATCGCCCGCGAGCCCGGCGGGGTCACCGTCGTCTTCACCCGGGCGCTGCGGCCGGAGAAGGTCACGACCACCTCGGTCTTCATCCCCGTGGAGCCCCGATGAGCGCCCTTCGTCGCTTGGTCCGCCGCGGGGCCGGGCCGCGGGCGCGGCGGGGATACGCCCTCCTGCTCGTGGTCAGCGTCCTGTCGGCGATGGTCATCAGCGGGGCCGTGATGGCCTCCCGCGCCTCGGTGGAGCTCCACCAGCGGGAGGCCGACGCCGTGCGTCTGCAGGCCCTCTGGCTGGCCCGGAGCGCCCTCACCGCGGGCCTCGGCGGCGAGCGGAGGGTGGAGACGCCCCAGGGCCCGGCGACGGTCTCCATCCGCCGCGAGGGCGCGGCCACCGTGGTGGTGGTCACCCTCGAGGGCCAGCGCGCGACGGTGGTGAGCGCGCCCTACGCCGAGCGCTACGGCCCGGCGGCGGACTGAGGGCCGGGCGCGGGGCCTGAGAGAGGGGGAGCGCGTTACGGGCGAACGATGGCGCGCTTCTTCAACACCACCGGCCCCTGCGACCCGGCCGACCACTACATGCTCTCGCCCGAGCGGCGGCTGCCCGATCTGGTGCCGTACATCGACCGCAAGCAGTACTTCGTGGTGCACGCGCCCCGGCAGGTGGGCAAGACGACGGCGATGCTCGCGCTCGCCGCGCGCCTGCGTCAGCGGGGCGACGTGGCGGTCTGCGCGAGCCTTGAGGCGAGCCAAGGCGTGGAGACCGTCGAGGCCGCGGAGCTCGTGTGGATCCAATTCATCCACCAGGCCGCGATGGTGCTCCCGCCTTCGGAGCGCCCGCTCGACTGGGCCGGGGCGCTGTCGTTCCCGGTGCACACGCGCCTCCACGCCTGGCTCGCCGCCTGGAGCGCGCGCTGCGCGAGGCCGGTGGTGCTGCTGCTCGACGAGGCCGACGTGGTGCGCGGCGCGCCGCTCATCAGCCTGCTGCGCCAGCTCCGGGCGGGCTTCTCCACCCGCGGCCTGGGCGTCTTCCCGGTGAGCGTGGGCCTCATCGGCATGCGGGACCTGCGGGACTACCTGACCGAGTCGAAGGACGGCGCGCCGATCAACCCGGGCTCGCCTTTCAACATCAAGGTGGGCTCGTTCACGCTGCGCAACTTCAATGCGGGGGAGGTGGTGGAGCTGGTGGGGCAGCATACGGCCGAGACGGGGCAGGCCTTCTCGGCGGCGGCGCTGGCGCTGATCCATGAACAGACGGGCGGGCAGCCCTTCCTGGTCAACGCGCTCAGCCTCGACTGCGTGGAACGCCACCCCGGCGTGGCGATCGAGGTCTCCCACGTCGAGGAGGCCCGCGAGCGGCTGATCCGCGCCCGCACGACCCACCTCGACTCGCTCGGCCAGCGGCTGCGGGAGCCGCGGGTGGCGCGGGTCGTCCAGTCGGTGCTGCTCGGAGACACCACCGTCTCCATCTCCTCGGACGACTTCCGCTACACGGTCGATCTGGGCTTGATCTCCGACGAGGTTCAACCCCCTGCCATCGCGAACCCCCTGTACCGAGAGGTCCTGGCCCGCGAGCTCTCGGCCGACGGGCAGGCGAACCTGCCGGCCCCCTGGTGGCCCTGGCGGCGTGAGGACGGCGGGCTGGACATGGCGGCGCTGATCGACGCCTTCCTCGTCTGGTGGGCGCGTAACGAGGCGATGATCCGCAGCCAGCCCTCCGACGGCTACCCCGAGGCGGTGGCCCACCTCGCCTTCATGGGCTTCCTTCAGCGGGTGGTGAACGGCGGGGGCCGGGTGACCCGCGAGTTCGCCGCCGGGCGCGGCGCCATCGACCTGCTCGTGGAGTACGGGGGGGCGTCGCACGTGATCGAGCTCAAGCGGGTGCGGCCGGCCCACGACGCGCTCGAGTGGGCAGTGGAGGCGGGCACGGAGCAGCTCGGCCGGTACCTCGACACGGTGGGGCAGGCGGAGGGCTGGCTGCTAATCTTCGACCAGCGCCCCGGCCGCACCTGGGCGGAGCGCCTCTGGCGAGAGGAGCGCGTGGTCGAGGGGCGCACGCTCCACCTCCGCGGGGCCTGAGGGAGGGGGAGCGCGTTACGGGCGAACGATGGCGCGCTTCTTCAATACCACCGGGCCCTGCGATCCGGCCGACCACTACATGCTCTCGCCCGAGCGGCGGCTGCCCGATCTGGTGCCGTACATCGACCGCAAGCAGTATTTCGTGGTGCACGCGCCCCGGCAGGTGGGCAAGACGACGGCGATGCGCGCCCTGGCGGTGCGGCTTCGGGAGCGGGGCCTCGTGGCGCTGTGGGTGAGCCTCGAGGCGAGCCAGGGCGTGGAGGGGGTGGCGGAGGCCGAGCCGATCTGGCTGCGGTCGATCTTCAAGCGGGCGGGAGACCTCCCCCCGGCGCAGCGGCCGCCCGAGCCGACGCCCTGGATCCTCCAAGAGCCTGGCGTCCGGCTCGGCTGCTACCTCCAGGCCTGGTGCGCCGCGCTCCCGCTGCCCGTGGTGCTGCTGCTCGACGAGGCCGACGTGCTCTCGGGCCCGGCGGCGGTGAGCCTCCTCCGGCAGCTCCGCGAGGGCTTCGTCGGGCGGGGCGTGGGGGCCTTCCCGGTGAGCGTGGGCCTCATCGGCATGCGGGACCTGCGGGACTACCTCACCGAGTCGAAGGACGGTGTGGCGGTCAACCCGGGCTCGCCCTTCAACATCAAGGTGGGCTCGTTCACGCTGCGCAACTTCAATGCGGGGGAGGTGGTGGAGCTGGTGGGGCAGCATACGGCCGAGACGGGGCAGGCCTTCTCGGCGGCGGCGCTGGCGCTGATCCATGAACAGACGGGCGGGCAGCCCTTCCTGGTCAACGCGCTCAGCCTCGACTGCGTGGAACGCCACCCCGGCGTGGCGATCGAGGTCTCCCACGTCGAGGAGGCCCGCGAGCGGCTGATCCGCGCCCGCACGACCCACCTCGACTCGCTCGGCCAGCGGCTGCGGGAGCCGCGGGTGGCGCGGGTCGTCCAGTCGGTGCTGCTCGGAGACACCACCGTCTCCATCTCCTCGGACGACTTCCGCTACACGGTCGATCTGGGCTTGATCTCCGACGAGGTTCAACCCCCTGCCATCGCGAACCCCCTGTACCGAGAGGTCCTGGCCCGCGAGCTCTCGGCCGACGGGCAGGCGAACCTGCCGGCCCCCTGGTGGCCCTGGCGGCGTGAGGACGGCGGGCTGGACATGGCGGCGCTGATCGACGCCTTCCTCGTCTGGTGGGCGCGTAACGAGGCGATGATCCGCAGCCAGCCCTCCGACGGCTACCCCGAGGCGGTGGCCCACCTCGCCTTCATGGGCTTCCTTCAGCGGGTGGTGAACGGCGGGGGCCGGGTGACCCGCGAGTTCGCCGCCGGGCGCGGCGCCATCGACCTGCTCGTGGAGTACGGGGGGGCGTCGCACGTGATCGAGCTCAAGCGGGTGCGGCCGGCCCACGACGCGCTCGAGTGGGCAGTGGAGGCGGGCACGGAGCAGCTCGGCCGGTACCTCGACACGGTGGGGCAGGCGGAGGGCTGGCTGCTGATCTTCGACCAGCGCCCCGGCCGCACCTGGGCGGAGCGCCTCTGGCGAGAGGAGCGCGTGGTCGAGGGCCGCACGCTCCACCTCCGCGGGGCCTGAGAGGCGGACATAGACCCGTCAGGGCTCCTTCCTCCGGCGATCAACGACGGGTGAGGAGGCGCGCCGAGCACGGATTCGATGCGAACAACGACGACGGCGTGGTGGGCGGCTCGGGGGTTGGGCGCAGGCTCCGGAGGTTCCGGAGGCCCAAGAGCGAGTCCCCGACCTTCGTCACCCGGCCTCGTCTACGGGATCGATGAGCGCCCGATTCTGCGAGGCACGGTGGGTGCCGCGCCGACGGCGAAGGTCTCCGTCCTTGGGCTTCGCATTTCCCGGTCCGGCTGGAAGCCCCTTGCACACGTCGGCGGCCGCGGTGTAGCTTGCCGACGTGGACTCCAACCGACAGCATTCGGCCTCCTTGTTCCCTCTTCCGTGGATCCCTGCGGTGGGCACGCTCTCGTGGACAGGGCGTCTGGAAGATCGAGATCGCGTGGCCGCCATCGACGCGGCGGACATCGGCGGGGAGGAGGCGACAGGCCTCGTCCCGGGCGCCACCTGGCCGGCCAACAGAACCGGCGGCACCTGGGAGGAGGCCTCCGCCCTGGTGATCACGCCTGACATCCGGGAAGAATAGCGTGAGCCGCGCCTGGAGAATGGCAGCTCCTGCTTTTCCCCTCCTGCTGGCCCTCGCCTGCCGCGGGTCCACTGAACAGAAGCGGGGAGGCTCCTCGGGCCCCGACAGTCCCAGCCCAAGCCAGGACTCCGCGCCTACCCCCGCGGAGAGCATCTCGCACGTGGTCATTGTCGTCACCGATGATCAGCGGGCCGACACGCTCTGGGCGATGCCCACTGTTTCGGATCGCCTCTTGGGTGAGGGCATGAGCTTCTCGGCCGCCTATGTGACCTCCCCCCTCTGCTGCCCCGAGCGCGCGAGCTTCCTGTCAGGTGGGTTCAGACCGGTTCACACCGGCGTGCTGACGAATGAGATGCCCAATGGGAGCAGCGCGCTCTTCCCAGACGAGGACACGCTCGCAACGGCCCTTCAGGAGCAGGGCTTCGCGACCGGGCTTTTCGGAAAATACCTTAACACGGCAGAAGGGGCGGATGCCGTCTATATTCCACCGGGGTGGACACAGTATAGTGCCCTCGCAGACGTGACCACCTGGACGGACTTCACCCTCATCGAAGGATCGAGCGGTGTCGCGTCGAGCACCGGTGAGCTGGTCCACCACAGCGAGTACATCACCGATGTCCTCGGCGCGGAGGCTGTAGAGTTCATCGGGGAGCATGCCCACGAACCCTTCTTCCTCTATCTCGCCACGACCGCCCCCCACTTGCCGGCCGAGCCCGCCGACGAGGATGCCGCGCTGTACGCCGACCGGGTGTGGCGGGGCGGCGCCTGGAACGAGGCCGATGTCTCCGACAAGCCAATCCATGTCTCCAGCCGCCCGCTCCTCGAACCGACAGAGATCGCTGCCCTCGACGAGCAGGCGCGCGAGCAGCTTCGCACCCTCGCCTCGGTGGACCGTATGGTCGGCCGCCTGCTCGACAGCCTGGAGGAGCAGGGGGAGCTTGATCACACGCTCTTCGTCTTCACCTCGGACAATGGCTACCTCTGGGGTGAACACCGCCTGACCGACAAGGGCCTGCCCTATGAGGAGTCCATCCGTGTCCCCTTCGTCATCCGCGGCCCGGGGATCTCCCGCCGGAGCTCATTCTCGCCCGTCGCGGTCAACCTTGACCTCCCCGCCACCCTGCTCGACCTCTTCGACCTCGACCGCCCCACGGACGGCCTGAGCTTCCTCCCGCTGCTTCGGGGTCTGGAGGCGAGCCGGCGCCCTCCGTTCATCATCGAGTGTTATGCCGAAGGAAACCCACTCTGGTCGGGCCTCGTGAAGGAGCAATGGCGTTACGCGATCTATGCGACGGGCGAAGAGGAGCTCTACGACCTGCAGAGCGACCCCTCGGAGCTCAGCAACCTCGCCGCCTTCCCCCCCGAAGAGGCAGGCATCGAGGCCATTCGTGATCAGGTGGTCGCCGAGCGGGGCCTCGCCATCCTCAGCCCCGCGCTGCCCTCCGGCACGGTCGGGGAGCCATATGACAGCACGGTGGAGACCTGGGGCGGTACGCCTCCCTTGATCTTCACGGAGGAGGCGGGGAGGCTGCCACCCGGCCTGACCATGGATGTGGACGGGCGGATCAGCGGGACGCCCACCTCCGAGGGTTCCTATTGGGTGGCCGCCCGCGTGACCGACAGCTCGGCTTCCCCCTGGACGGGCGCGCCTCAGACCCACTCCGTCAGCTTCCTCCTGGATGTCGGCGGGTCCCCAGCCGCCCTGGTCGGGCCCCCGGAGGTCGTGGGCTTGGGGCCCGATACGGCGCGGATACGCCTCAGGAGCCGCCGCCCGGCCCACGGACTGCTCCGCTGGTCGGCCAGCCCCAGCCATGATCTCTTTCCCCGCCAGCACAGCTTCGAGATCGATGGTTCGCTGGAGCTCCCCCTCGATCGCCTCGCGCCGGGGGGCACCTGGTACTGGGAGCTCCACGTCGATGGTGCCTTCCAGGCCCGTGGTCAGCTCCGCACCCCGCCGCGCTGAGGAGGGGGGCCCGGGTACGCTGACCCATTCTGACTCAGCCGCGTCTCCGGGGCGGATGGAGGCCAAACGGATAATGCAGGCCCAAGAGCGTGCCGCATGGGCCGTTCCGGAGCAGGAGCAGGACAGGCTCGAGGCGCGCCGACGACGGGCTGGACAGGGCGGCGCTGATCGACGCCCTCCGGGTTTGTGGGCGCGTGACGAGGCGGTGATCCGGAGCCGGCCCTCCGACGGTTCCCCCGAGGCCGTCGCCCACCTCGCCTTCATCGGCCTTCTTCAGCGGGTGGTGCAGGCGGGCATGGAGCAGCTCAGTCGCAACCTCGACGCGGTGGGGCAGGCGGAGGGCTGGCTGCTGATCTTCGACCAGCGCCCCGGCCGCACTTGGGAGGAGCGCTTGTGGAGCGAGGAGCGCCTCGTCGGCGGCCGCACGCTGCACCTCCGCGGGGCCTGAGCGACTGCGGGCGGGTGTCAAGGTCGGTGATTACGCTGTCTCCGGCGGAGGTGCGGATGGCTCGTTGCGCATGGTCCGGGATCCTGCTGCCGGTGGCGCTCCTCGGCGGGGCATGCGGAGAGGGCGAGGCGCCGGAGCGCGCCCTCTCGATCGTCGACAGCGCCGATCCGAACGGTGGGGCGGATGGCGGGGCGGACGGCGCCGATGGCGGGGGCGATGACACCGCTGGCCCCTCGCCCGCTTACCCCTCGGCCTACTGCGGGGGCGGCGATGCGGCGCCGGTGTGGCCCGAGGGTGGGCTCACCCTCGACGGGTGCGCCCGCCTCACGCCAGAGGAGTCTGATCCTGTGCCCCAGGGCGGCTCGGACACGCCTCCCGCCGGGCCCCCGCCCGCCTGCGCCGCGCCGCCGCCTTCGGGGGAGGCGCCGCCGCCCTGCGGGTACTTCAACCTCGTCGGCGCCGTGCAGATGTCGGCCGCGGCTGAACCTGTCGTCCTCTACTGCGACGCCGACATCGAGGGCGGGGTGCGCTCGGCCCGCTACGACGCTGCGACGGGGGCCGTGCAGAGCGTGATGCTGCAGAGCGAGCAATGCCTCGCCGAAGCAGACGCCGGCACCCTCAGCCGCGGCGCCGACGCCCTGCTCGCCTGGTGGATCGCCCCCGACGCCACTGAGGGGGGAGACGTCGAGCCCGGCATCTTCGTGGCCAACCTCGACGACACGGGCGCCCTCCTCGGCCCGCCGGAGCGCCTCTACTTCCCGGGCTGGCCGGTGCGGGTGGAGGCCGCCGCTGAGGCGAGCCCGCTCCTGATCGTGGAGGACCACGACAACCTGCTCTGGGCGGTGCCGGTCGCCGCCGACGGCAATGTGACGGGCGAGCCTGTGCAGATCGCCTCGGCGATCCGAATGTACGCGGTCACCGGACACGGCGACGGCCTGGCCGTGGCCGTCTGTATGCTCGACACCTCGCTCCAGGTCTTCGTCGTCGATTCGGCGGGGGTGGTCACCCGGTCCCTCTCGGTGGAGGGGGCCGCGTGCACGTTTGACACCCGCCCCAGCGTCGCGAGCGACGGGGTCGCGCTGGTGGTCGGCTGGGACGACGCCACGGAGGGTTCGCTCGCCTGGGTCGATTCGGCTTCGGACACCGTGGTGACCGCCGCCCTCGGCGAGGGCTCCCGCTTTCCCCAGGCGGCCTATGACGGCGCGCAGTGGTGGTCGATCGACGGCACGGGCGCCCTCCAGCGCTGGTCGGCGCCGGGGGCCTCGGAGCGCAGCTTCCTCCACCCGGCCATCGCCGCGATGCCGGGTAAGATCGCCAACCTCCGCTTCAAGGTCGAGGGCGGGGTGGCTGGCTTCCTCACCCTCGCCACCGACTCCATCCAGGTGGCACAAGGGCACATCTACACCTTTTATTACCTCGAGAGCAGCCGGGCGCTGCTGCCGGAGGGCTGAGCCGTGCTGCTGATGCTCCTCCTCACCGCGGGCGGCGTGTCCTACGGGGCGCCGGCGGGGGAGGGGGTCGAGGTGAGCGCCGCCCTCGGCGCCGTCTGGGACCCCTGGGTCGGCGAGGAGGCGGCCCTGACGGCCCTCGATCCGGTGGCGACGGAGGGGGTGCGGGTCGTCCAGAGCGCGCTCGCCGTCGAGGCGCATGGCCCGGTGGGCAGCCACGCCCTGCTTCGGGTGGAGGAGGGCATCTTCCACGCCGGGGCCCTCGAGGCCGCCGAGGCGCAGGTGGGCTGGTTGGCGCCGGGCGGCTTCGGAGAGGCCTCCGTCGGGCGGGCGGACATCCCGGGCACCGCCGACCGGGACTGGGAGCCGGAGGCGCAGATCTTCGCTGTGCGACCGCTGCTCAGCCGGGTCCTCTTGCCGAACCACGCCGCCGGGGTCGGCGCCACCGTCGCTTACCCCGACCGGGCCTCCCTCCGCGCCGGGCTCTCCTACCTGACCGCCACGGCCGACGCGCCCTTCCGCTGGGCGCGCCTCCGGGTCCACCCGCTCGGCCCGCCCCCGGAGCGGGAGGACGCGGCGGTCGACGGCCTCGCGCTCACCGCCTCGGCGGGCTGGCTCGGCCTCGACTCCGAGGCGCAGGGCGAGCTCCGCCTCCTCGACGCTGACCTCGATCTCCGCTGGCGCTTCGTCGCCCTGGGCGGTGAGGGCGTCTGGGTCAAGGCCTCCAGCGCTCCCCCTCGCCAGGAGTGGATCCTGCGCGCCCAGTCCCTCCTCTGTCCCCTGCCCAAGGGCAGCGACCTCCACCTCGCGCTCCGCGGCGAGCGGGTCACCGGGGTGGTCGAGGGCGAGGACGCCCGCTGGCTCCTGTCCGCGCGCCTCGCCTTTCGCAGCGCCGACGCCCGCTTCGTGCCCTTCGTCGAGGCCGCGCTCAGCCGGGAGGCCGGCACCGGCGTTGCCGCGGGGGAGGACGTCGTCGCCTTGTCCCGCGGGCTCGAGCGGGTGAACGACCGCCTCAGCCTCGGCGCCCGCTACCGCTTTTGATGGCCGCTGGCCGTCGCTGGAGCCCCCGTGTGGTTCATCGCCCTCGCCTCGACCGCCCTCGCTTACGACGTCACCGGCTCGACCTGGGCCGCCGAAGACATGCCGATCCCCTACTGGATCTCCGGTGAGCTCGGTGGGGGCCTCGACGAGGCCGAGACCGTCGCGGCCATGCAGGCCGCCTTCGACACCTGGTCGGCCGTGGATTGCGCAGGGGTGACCTTCACCTACATGGGGCGGGCCGAGGGGGCGACCTTCGGGGCCCTCGATGGCAAGAACGTCGTCTTCCTCCTCGACTCCGGCTGGCCCGAGGAGGCCGGGCTGCTCACCACCCCCTTCCTGCAGGCAGGCTCCGGGCGGATGGAGGAGGCCGATCTCGCGCTCAACGCGCAGTATTTTTCCTGGTCGACCACGGAGGCGAACGGCACCAGCCTCTTCGACGTCGAGGCGGCCACGGCCCACGAGGTCGGCCACCTGCTCGGCCTCTGGCACACGAGCGTGAGCGGCGCCACGCTCGACCCCTCCTACGACGGCAACCCGGAGGCGCGCTCCCTCGAGCAGGATGACATCGACGGCCTCTGCGCGCTCTACCCTTTGATCGCGGATGGCGACGGGCAGCTCGGCGAGGGCTGCCTCGAGAGCACCGACTGCGCCGAGGGCCTCTTCTGCCTCGCCGACGGCGGCGCCCGCTACTGCTCGATGGACTGCGCGGAGGACAGCGAGTGCGGCGAGGGCTTCGCCTGCCTCGAGGTGGACGGCGGCTCCGGCGCTTGCGCGCTCGACGTGGGCGAGAAGGAGGGCTGCGGCTGCGTGACGGGCGGCTCCCCTGCGGGGGGCCTGGGCCTGCTCTTCGCCGCGGGGGCTCTCAGCCTGCGCCGACGATGGCGGGCGGCGTCGCGCGCCGAAGGGCCCTTCGATCGGCTGGCCGTGGTCGGGCGGATGTGCAGCTCCCCGCGAGAATGGGCCATCGGGTCGCGGTCTGGGCCGCGGCCCGGTTGGCGGCCTATCCCTCCGGATATTGCTCCGGGCACGCGCCCTCCGCGCGAATGACCCTCGGCAGGGGGCCCGCGGCCGGCGTGGCCGTGGCCGAGAGGACGGTGATGGTGAAGCGGTGCCGGTCGCCGAAGTCGTAGAGCAGCTCGAGGCGATGGTCGGGCACGAGCCCGAGCGAGCCGAGGCAGAGGTCAATCGCGCCGGCCTCCTCGTCGTCCGTGTTGGCGCTTCGTGAGCTTCCCTTCACCATGTCGCAGAGCGCCTGGGTCGCCGCGTCCTTCTCGTCTCCGGTCAAGGAGTAGATCGAGAGGTGATCCTCATCCCAGCCCATGCAGCGGAGGATGTGGGAGGTGAGCTTGGCGAGGCGCAGCGTCGTCGGCACCTCGGTCGTGAGCGCCCACTTCGCGGCACCTGACTTCGTCACGCGCAGCGTGAAGGCCCCGGGGTCGACCGGCGCGGGGCTGGACGCCTCCCGCAGCGCCCGCCGCGCCTGATATCGGGGGGAGAAGGAGGGTTCATGGAGGGCGATGCCCCTTAACCACTCCAGGTCGGGCGCTTCGATCCGACGATTCGACCGCCTGAAGAGCCGAGCGAGGGCGCGGATGGCCTGCCCACGGGTGTCCGGGTCTGGATGCTCGACGGCCGCGGTGCGCAGCAGACGGGCGGCCTCGGGATCGCCCTCGGCCGCGAGCAGCAGGAGGCCCGCCACGGCCGACCGGCGGGCCTTGGAGGCGCCCTTGCCCTTTCCGCGGTTGGGGGACACCGATAGGAGCGCGGCCCAGAACGGCATGGAGGCCGCCTCCGGACTCGCGGCGAGCTGCAGCAAGAGCGACGCCTGATGGCGCGTGGTGCCCGGCACCCCGCTCGCGGCCATGAGCGTGGTGTACAGCGCCCGAGCCCGCGCTCGGTCCTCCGGGCGTAGGCCCGCCTCGAGCCCGAAGATCGAGAGCTGCATGACCTCGCGGCCATCCCCCTTGCCCTTGATCAGCCCTTCCAGGCTCGTCAAGCCCTTGGCGCGGAGACCCCGCGCGTCGGGCCTCGCCAAGCCGCCGGCCTCCCGGGCTCGCCAGAGCCAAGCCAGGGGATCGTGGACGTCGAACATGGGGACCTCGCGGGGGCGCAGCGCCGAGGGTGGACCGGTGGGCCCCCATCCTATCGGCTCGGCGCTGGGAGCGGCACCCAGGCACCGATTCACCGAGGCGCCCCACTATTTGACGATGTCAAAAGATCGGTTAGCCTCTGGAGGGAGGCACCATGCAAGGCCGGACGTTGACTCAACCGGAGGTGGACGCCACGCGTCGGCGGCTCGTCGAGGTGGCGCGGGCCATCGTGCAGGCCGAGGGGCGTGATGCCTGCTCCCTTCGCCGTGTCGCCGCAGAGGCGGGCATGAGCCGAAGCACGCCCTACACCTACTTTGCTGACAAGGAGGCGCTGATCGACGCCGTGCGGGCGTCCGCCCTGCACCTCCTCTCGGACCGCTGCGAGGCGGCCGTCGCCGCGGCGGGTGACCTCGCGGGGCGCGTTCGGGCGCTCGGACAGGCCTATCTGGACTTCGCCTTCGCGCACCCATCTCTGTATGACCTCATCTTCGAGGCGCGCGCCGGGGGCGAGGAGCAGCGGGCCGCAGCGGCACGATACGCGGCGCTCGCCGCAGGCCCCCTCTCGGAGGCCCAGGGCGCCGGGCTCACCACCCTCCCGCCCGACCGCCTGGGCGCGGTGCTCTGGGCAGCGACACACGGCCTCATCTCGCTCCACCGGGCGGGCAAAGTGGACGCTGGCGGGTTCGACACGCTGCTGGCTGACCTTCGAGAGGTGTTGGCCTTCGGCTTCGTGCCCCGACCGGGGGTGTCGTGATGCAGGGCCCCTCACGGGCGTCTGGGGTGCTCGCCCCGACAGGGGTGCTCGCCCCGACAGGGGTGCTCGCCGCGGCCTTGATGTTGGCCGTCGCCCTGCCGATCGCGCGGGCGGGGGGGCTCGGCGACTGGGTTTTGGGCGCGATCACGCCCAGGGGCCCCTTCGCCCAGGCCGTGCCGCCCCCGGCGCCGGACTACGCCCTCCCGGCGGCCTGGAGCGCGCTGCCCGAGCTGGACGACCTCGGCGACCGCGTCCCCCCGGGGCAGTCCGCAGTGCCTCCCGCCGAGGCGCGGGTCGACGTGTTCTACCTCCACCCGACCTCCTCGGTGGCCGCCGTCTGGAACGCCCCCGCGGTGGACCCCAAGCTCGCGGTCGCCACCGACCGCGGCGGCGTGCTCATTCAGGCCTCCGCCTTCAACGGGATCGGCGCGATCTACGCGCCGCGGTACCGCCAGGCGACGGGGACCGCGTATTACACCCCGACCCCCGACGGGGAGGCCGCGATCGAGCTGGCTTACTCCGACGTGGACCGCGCGTTTTCGGCCTTCCTCGCCCGCCGCGTCGCCGGCCGCCCCTTCCTGATCGCCGGCCACAGCCAAGGGGCGGTCCTCACCGCGCGGCTCCTCGCGCGACGGGTCGCCGGCACGCCGCTCCGGGAGCAGCTTGTCGCCGCCTGGATCATCGGCAGCGGCCTCACCGAGGAGGGCCTCGCGCGCGACGCCCCCGACGTCCCGCCCTGCGCGGGCCCGCGTGACGTCGGCTGTGTGGTGGCCTGGAACGCCCGGGCCTGGGACAGCGTGCCCAAGGTCGAGGTGCGCGCTGTCGCGGGCGAGCGTCGTGTCTGCACCAACCCCCTGTCGGGCGTGGACAGAGGGGGCCCGATGCCCGCGTCAGCCAACCTCGGCGCGGTCTTCCTCCAATACGCTGACCCGTCGCCGAAACCGGGGCTGGCGGACGCGTCCTGTGAGGACGGCACGCTGCGGGTGCGGCTGAACGGGCGCCCCCCGCGTGACCTCCCGAGCCGCGTCCTCGACCGCGTGATGGGGGAGGGCAACTACCACCCCATCGAGGTCGAGCTGTTCTGGTCGAACATCCGCGCCAACGCCGCGGAGCGCGTGGAGGCCTGGGAGCGGGCCCACGCGCCCTGAGGGCGGAGCGAGCTGCGGGAGAGGGCGCGACCGCCCACGGGAGTGGTGGAGCGTCGCCGCCTCGCTGGACGCCCGCCGGCCGCGGGGAGTAGGAGGAGGCCTTGCCCTCCGCTCCCGCCCCGCGCCTCGCCCCCTCGCTCGACGCGCTCGTGCGCGCGGCGCGGTCGCTCTGGACGGGCATCCCGCCCGACCTCGACCTCCCGGCGGCGCGTCTGTCGGCCTTCGAGCAGAGCTTCGCGCGCGAGCTCCTCCCCGATCTACGGCTGTTCGTGCCGGCGGTCGGCCTGTCGAACGGGCTGTTCTGGCTATCGGACCGCTGGGCCTTCGCGGCCTACCCCGGGGTGGCGGAGGTCGTGGGGGTGAGCCGGGCGGTGCTCACCGGCCTCGCCGTGACCGCCAGCCTCGCGCTCTGGCGGTTCCCGGCCGCGCTGACCGCGATCTGCACGATCGGCACCTGGGCGACCTGCCTCACGTTGGCAACCACGCTGTCCCTGCTCGGCGGCCCGAGCAGCCCCTGGCCGCACTTCATCTACCCCTTCGTGCTCAGCTCTGTGGCCTGGTACATGCCCCCGAAGCGGCGGATCTGGGTGACCCTCGGCGTGGGCGCCGCGGTGGCGCTCGGCACCTTCGGCGCGCGGCCGGCGCACCTCGCCGACCCGATGGCCGGCGCCACGCTCGGCTTCCTGTTCTTCGTCCTGTCGGTCAGCCTCGGCATCGGGCTGGGCTTGGACCGCGGTCGGATTCGACTGTACTGTGCACAGTCCGACCTCGCCCAGGAGCGCGCCGCGCTGGCCGAGCGCGTGGCGGAGCAGACAGCCTCCTTGCGACGCTTCGCGCTGCGCCTCGACGAAGCGCAAGACGCGGAGCGCGCCCACGTCGCCCGGGAGCTGCACGACGAGCTCGGACAGACGCTCACGGCGGCGCGCCTGTCCCTGCGCCTCGCCACCGGGCGCTACGCGCAGCAGCCCGCGGCGATCGGCGCCAACCTCACCCAGCTCGCCCTGCTGCTCGAGCGGCTCACCGAGCAGACCCGCACCCTGGTGCGCGACCTCCGCCCGCCCGTGCTGGACGATCTCGGGCTCGCCGCCGCCGTGGAGTGGCTGGCGGGCCACACGACGCGCCACGGCGGCCCGCCCTGCGCCGTCACCGTGCCCGAGGCCCTGGCCCTGCCCGACGCGGTCGCCCTCACCGCCTTTCGTTTCGTGCAGGAGGCCCTCACCAACGTGGCGCGGCACGCGCGGGCCTCCCGGTCCACGGTCACGGTGGTGCGCGAGGCCGAGGCCCTCGTCGTGGAGGTCGGCGACGACGGCGTGGGCATGCCCGAGGCGCCGGGCGGCGGCATCGGCCTCATCGGGATGCGGGAGCGCGCGGGCGCGGTGGGCGGCGAGGTCCGCTTCTTCCCAGCCGCGGGCGGCGGGGCGCGCGTGCGGCTGCGCGTGCCCCTGGGGGCGGCGTGATCCGCGTCGTGCTCGCCGACGACCACCCAGTCGTGCGGATCGGCATCCGCGGCCTCCTCGAGGCCGGAGGGGACATCCAGGTCATCGGCGAGGCCGCCGACGGTCGCCGCGCGATGCAGCTCATCCTCGACCCCGCGCTGGTGATCGACGTGCTCGTGCTCGACCTCTCCCTCCCCCGCCTGAGCGGGATGGAGGTGCTCTCCCAGGCCCTCGCGGCGCGGCCGAGCCTGGGCGTGCTCATCCTGTCGATGCACCCCGAAGAGCAGTACGCCCGCCGGCTGCTCGCCGCTGGCGCCTGCGGCTACCTCGCGAAGGACCGCTCGGAGCACGACGTGGTGGACGCGGTGCGCAAGATCGCGTCGGGCGGGCGCTTCGTCTCTGCGCAGGTCGCGCAGCGGCTCGACGGCGCGGTGGCCGCCCCCGCCGCCCTGCACGACAGCCTGACCGCGCGGGAGATGCAGGTCTTCCTGATGATCGTCTCCGGGCAGAGCGTGACCGACATCGCGGTGGAGCTCGACCTCACGTTGAGCACCGTGAGCACCCACCTCGGCCGGGTGCGGGCCAAGCTCGGGGTGTCGTCGCTGGCCGGTGTCGTCTCTTACGCGCACCAGGTCGGGCTGATCGGCTGAGCGGCGGTCGGGGATTCGATAGACCGTCCGAGCGCGGCCCTATGCGACATCGGCGGCGAGGCTCAATCGCCAACCCTGAGCGTGGATCCCCCGCTCCAGGTCGCGCAGGGTGGCCAATTGAGCCGGCGTGAGCGGGTGGGGGTACACGACCACGACGCGCGGCGCGCTGAGGAGGCCGCCTCGCACGGGGATCTGGGAGTGGCGCGACAAATGGTCGCAGGGGGTGAGGCCGGGGAGCGGAATACGGCACTGCAGGGAGAGCGTGCCTTGCCGATGACCCACCTCGTCGACCGCGCCCTCGGACTGCGCTGGTTGGCCAGCGCCCGACGGGCGACCCTGGCGGCGCAGGTGGCGCTCATGGTCTTCGCGGAGACGGGCACCGAGCTGCACCTCCACAGCCCGGCGCTCTTCGCGCTGCTCGCAGCCTGGGGCGGCTTCGACCTCCTCCAGGCGCTCTGGCTGCGGGAGCGGCCGGCTGCGGTTGGGCGGGTCGGCCTCGTGGCGGCGGTCGATCTCGCAGCCCTGACGGTAATCCTCGTGCTGTCGGGCGGGCAGCACAACCCGCTGCTCTTCGGCTACCTCGGTTACCTCGCGCTGCTCGGCATGCTCCTCTCCGCCCCCCAGGCCTGGGCCGCCGCGGCGGCCGCGATGGTGTTGCAGGCCTTCGTCGTCTTCCACCCGGCCAGTGTGTCGGGCCTGCTCCCCGACGAGGACAACGCCGCCCACTTGATCGGGCATGTGGTCACCTTCGACCTCTCCGCCGCCGCCATCACGTGGGTGGTCACGCGGCTGTCCGCGGCCCTCCGAGCGAAGAGCGCAGCGGAGAAGGCGGCGCAGCACCAGGATGACGTGAGGGACCGCCTCGCCGCCCTCGGCACCCTCGCCGCCGGGGTCGCCCACGAGCTCGGCACCCCCCTCGGCGCCATCCAGCTCCTCGCCGAGCAGGCGCGGCGGCGCGGCGGCGGCCACGACTTCGACGCGCCCCTCAACGGGCTCCTCGAGCAGGTGGCCCGCTGCCGCTCCATCCTTCATCGCCTGCGCGGTCGGGACACCCCCGGCGCGGCCACATGCCGGGTGGATCTGGCGGCCTGGGTCCTCGAGTGGCGGAGGGCCGCGCCGGAGGTGGCCGTCCGTCTCCCGGCGACGCTCTCCCCCTTCCTGGCCCAAGGCGCCGAAGAGAGCTGGCGGGGAGCGGTCTGGGTGGCCCTCGACAACGCGCGGCGGGCCGGCGCCCGCTCCATCACCCTCTCGCTGCACGTGCGGCCCGGGGCGGTGGAGCTGCACATCGACGATGATGGGCGCGGCCTCGACGCCGGGGCCGCCCGCCACGCCGGCGAGCCCTTCTGGAGCGGCACCGATGGCACCGGCCTCGGCCTCTTCGTCTCCCGCAGCTTCGCCCAGTCGGTGGGCGGGGACGTGGTCCTCGAAGCGGCGGAGGGCGGAGGCGCACGGACGCGCATCCTCATCCCGGAAGTCCAGCCATGACCACCGTGCTCGTCGTCGAAGATGATCCCGTCTACCGGGAGGCCCTCGTCGAGGCCCTGACCGCCGCCGGCTACCGGGTCCTACCGGCCGGCGGGCTCCGGGAGGCCCTGCTCGTGTGCCGGGGAGCGGAGCCCGACCTCGCCCTGGTTGACCTCCGACTGCCGGACGGCTCCGGCGTGGACGTGGTGCGCCACCTCGCCGAGGCCCAGCCGGCCTGTCGCTGCATCGTGCTCTCCGGCCACGCCACAGTGCCCACCGCCGTCGAGGCGATGCGGGCTGGCGCAGTCGACGTGCTGACCAAGCCTATCGAGGGGGCCGAGCTCATCGCCGCCCTCGAGGACGCGGTCGAGCCCCTTCCGAGCGCCTCCCTCGACCAAGTGGAGCGGGCGCACATCCTCTCGGTGCTCCACGCATCGGGGGGGAACATCACGGAGGCCGCCCGTCGGCTGGGGCTCTACCGCCGTACCTTGCAGCGCAAGCTCCAGAAGTTGCCGCCCGCGCGCTGACCCCGCCGTCCGCGGCGGCCGAGGTGCGACAGACGGTCGCACCCCGCGTCACCTCGCCACGCGCGACATCATGTCACTCCCCGCGCCGCGCGCCGCGCCCTACGGTGGAGGTGTGACTCCGAACCCCGCCCACGTCCGCGACGCTCGCCGGCCTGCCCTTTCCTGGCCTCGCCGCTCGGGTGGGGTGGGCCTTGGGCTCGCGCTTCTCTCCTCGCTGGGGGCGGCTTCCTTGTGCGCCCGGGCGGAGGACGCCGCGACCTCGCCCCCACCCGCTCCGGCGCTGCCTGCGGCCGAGGAGCCGGTCGGCGAGATCGTGGTCTACGGCGAGCAGAGCCTGAAGGAGACCGAGACCCACGCGGTGCAGACCATCTCCGCCTCCGAGCTCGAGGAGGCGGGCGGGGACGATCTCGGTGAGACCCTCTCGGCGGTCCCCGGTGTGACCTCTGCCCGCGGGAATTCCGATTCGACGAAGCCCATCATCCGTGGGCAGCTCGAACGGCGCTTGCTCGTGCTCTTCGACGGCGTACGGCACGAGAGCCAGAAGTGGGGCCTCGATCACACCACCGAGATTGACCCCTTCGCGGCGGGTGAGCTCCATGTCATCAAGGGGGCGGCGGGGGTGCGATATGGCCCGGACGCCATCGGCGGTGTGATCCTCGTCGATCCCCCGCCGATGCGGTCGGAGCCGGGCGCAGGCGGCCGGGCGCAGGGGGTCGGGGTCTCGAACGGACCACGTGGTGTGGCGGCGGCTCGTGTCGATGCCGCGAGTGAGTCCGTGCCCGGACTCTCTCTGCGCCTGGAGGGTAATTATGCGGTGGGCGCCGCGGTCCACACCCCCGACTACATGCTCGGCAACACCGGGAGCCGGGAGTGGAACGCGGGGATCAGCCTCGGCTATACGCGCGGAGACAGCCGCCTCGTCGTCGCAATGCATCACTTCGACCTCCAGGCCGGCGTCTGCTATTGCCTCCGCAGCGTCACCCCCGAAGAATTCACCGCCGGCCTCGACCGGACGACCCCGATCGGCGCCGACCGCTGGACCCCTACCGCGGAGATTGACCGGCCCTATCAGGCGGTGACCCACGACCTCGCGATGGTCCGCCTGGATCACGCGCTGGACGGCGGCGGCGACCTGCGCCTCACCTACGCCTTCCAGCTCAACCTCCGCCAGGAGTACGACCAGACGCGGGCCTCCATCACCGGGCCCCAGTATGACTTCACGCTCCGCAGCCACTCCGTCGACTCCGCCTTCAATCACCGCCCCCACTCCGTCGGCGCCGCGGGGCTGGTGGACGGAGGGCTCGGCCTCTCGCTGGTCGCGCAACAAAACGTCTACGCCGGGCTTCCCCTGATCCCGAACTTCAGCGCCCTCCAGGGAGGGGTCTTCGGTGTGGAGCGATGGACGGCGGGTGCGCTCGCGGTGGAGGCGGGGGCCCGCTATGACCACCTCTCGCGGACCGCCTACCTCACGCCCTCCGCCTTTTCCCGCAGCGTCTCCCGGGAGACGCTCTCCCCCGATGACTGCACGCTCACCGCGGCGGCGGCGGCCTGTCCCAGCTCGGACGACGCGGGCAGCCTGTCCCTCGGCGCCCTGTGGCACATCGCCCCCGACACGCTCGAGGCCCGCCTCGACCTGTCCTCGGCGACCCGCTTCCCAAACGCCGACGAGCTCTACATGAACGGGAGCGCGCCGACCTCCCCGGTGTATGCCCTCGGCTCCCCCGGCCTCGGCCCGGAGACCACCTGGGGGGCCAGCCCCACCCTGGGCCTCCGCGCCGCCTGGCTGGAGGCCGAGGCCTCGACCTACGCCAACTACATCGATGATTACGTGTATTTTGCGCCAGAGCTCGGCGCGGATGGGGCTCCCCGGGTCGACGTCACCATCCAAGGCTCCTTCCCGCGCTTCTCGTTCCGGCCCATCGACGCCCTCTTCTACGGCGCAGACGGCGGGCTCACCCTCGGCCCAGAGCGCCTGCTGCAGCTACGCCTGCAGGGGGCGGTCGTGCGTGGCATCGACACAGAGACCGCGCGGCCCCTCGTGATGGTCCCTCCCGATCGGGCCTCTGTCAATCTTCGGGTGGCGCCGCCGGCCCTCGGCCCCCTGCGCGCGGCCTTCGCGGAGCTCGGGGGCGCCGCCGTCGCGCGCCAGACCCACACCGATCCCCGCGCGGAGATCGCCCCCAGCCCCGCAGGCTATCTCCTCTTCGACGCGGGCCTCGGCGCCGAGCTCCTGCGCGGCGCGCGGACCTACAAGGTCGGCCTGGAAGGTCGAAACATCCTGAATGCTCGCTATCGCGAGTACACGAGCCTGCTTCGATACTACGCCGACGAGCCCGGCCGGGAGCTGCGGCTCCGGCTGGGCCTCGACTTCTGATGAGAGAACCCATGTCCGCCGCTGGACCGCCGCTCCCCGTGGGCTGAGTCCTGTCTGTCCATCCCTGTCCGGTCACCGGACCTGTCCGAAATCCTGGAGATATCCATGCACCGCTCCGTCGCGACCCTGCTCGTCTTCTCGGCCTTCGCCGCCTGCGGGGACGTCAAGAACCCCGATGAGGTCAACCCCGAAGAGGTGATCACCACCGTCACCCTCGACTTCGTCCCCGCCTCGGGCGGCGCGACCGTCTCCGCGTCTTGGGCCGATCCCGAGAATGATGGCAGCCCGGTGATCGATCCCATCACCCTGTCTGAAGTTGATGACTACACGTTGGCCGTGTCCTTCCTGAATGAGCTCGAGGACCCGGCCGAGGACATCACGCTCGAGGTGCAGGAGGAGAGCGACGTCCACCAGTTGTTCTTCACGGGCTCGGCCGTGCAGGGGCCGGCCACGGGCGAGAGCGCCGCCGCGGTCGTCTCTCAGGCCTATGATGACGCCGATGTCAACGGCTTCCCTGTGGGGCTCGAGAACAGCATCGGCACCCTCCAGGCGGGCAGCGGGGTCCTCACCGTCACGCTGCGCCACCTGCCGCCGGAGAACGACGCCGCCGTCAAGACCGGCGCCCTCGCCGACGATGTAGCGGCCGGTGGCTTCACCGACCTCCCGGGTGCGACGGACGCGTCTGTGGACTTCGATCTCACCGTCCAGTGACGCGTCACCATTCCCGTCACCGACATGGATTGAACATGACCCGCCTCCCCGTCACCGTCCTCTCGGGCTTCCTCGGCGCCGGAAAGACCACCCTCCTCAACCACGTCCTGGCCAACCGGGAGGGGCGGCGTGTGGCCGTCATCGTCAACGACATGAGCGAGGTCAACATCGACGCCGCGCTTGTGAAGGGGGAGGCCAGGGCGATCGCATCTAAACGTCCCATTTATCCGCCAATTACTTTGAGCAGGTATTCGTTGTCCCAGCCCGCCCTCATGCGCTTCGTCTTCACGCCGACCTTCCGCGAGGTCTCCTGCTTGAGG
>JBIJDH010000029.1:0-77413 GCA_044344255.1 Myxococcota bacterium | reverse complement strand
TCGAGGCTGAGGGCGGCGCGGGGCACGGCGACCGCGGCGGCGTTGTAGAGCTCCACCCAGTCGGGGAAGCCGCCGTCCTCGGTCATGTAGGTGGAGTCATTGGCGGGCTGGAGCTCGTTGAGCCGCACCGCCGGGAGCTCGACCGCCGGGGCCTCCTCGGCCTCCCCCTCCGCCGGCTCGCCGAAGGGCGTGGGCTGGCCGAGCCCCACGAGCGGCGCATAGGCGTTCGAACAAGCCAGCAAGAGCGCGGGGAGGGGCAGGGGGCGGAGCACGGCCCAGTCTACCCCGCTGAAGGCACCCGACCCCGCTGAAGGCACCCTCCGACGGCAGGGTCCCCCGGCTACACTGGTGCGTCCCCCGTCTGGAGTGAGCCGACCATGTGTAGCCTCTGCCGCCTCTCCCTCGTGCTGCTCCTCGCCCTCGCGGCCTGTGACGGGAAGGGCGGCGCTGGCGCCGACGAGGCCGACGCCGACACCGATACCGACACCGACACTGACACCGACAGTGACGCAGACACAGACGCGGACGCGGACGCCGACACGGACGCTGATACGGACGCCGACGCCGACGCCGACACCGACATCGAGCCGCCGGACCCCTGGTTCTGGTGCCCGGAGGCCTCGACCGCGGTGGGGGACCCCTCGTGGACGGGCCAGCTCCAAGCCGGGGGCGACGCGGTGTACTGCGTGGTGCCGAGCGAGTCGCGGAGCCTGGAGGAGAACCTCGCCATGAAGGCGATGTGGCGGGTGATCGAGGGGGAGTATCCACTGCCCACCGTAACGGGCGACTACACCATCGGCCTGCCGAGCTGCGTCGAGTTCGCCGACGGGCGGGGGATCAGCACCGACAGCAGCGGCCCGGCCACCGCGAACGTGAGCACCTACGGGAGCACAGACTACCTCTATGTCCAGTGGCTGGAGCCGATGTCTGGCATCGAGGGGGACTGGTCGATGGGGCAGGCCGTGTCGCTCACCGGGGCCGGCGGGGCCTATGATCCGCTGCTGCTCGACGGCGATGGCCGGTCGGCCACCGACGAGCAGGGCTTTCAGGGCGTGCTCAACCCGAACCTCGACGGGGAGTGGAGCGCGGACAGCCGTCTCTTTGACACCTGTTATTCAACCCACTGGCGCACCGACACGCACGACATCACCTTCGGCGGCGGCACCCTCCACCTCGAGCTGCAGATCGGCACCTCCGACGCCGGCACCGAGCCCTCGGCCTTCATTCGGGCCTCGGGCGAGCTCGACGGCACCGCCTGGACACAAGAGAGCTACTGGTCGCTCATCTACGCGCCGGAGCACCACCACTTCGGCCGGCACTTCGCGGTCCTCCTGCCGGAGGAGATCGGCGGCGCCTGCGGCCTGCGCGTCGAGGGCCTCGGGACCGAGGACGGGGTGGGCGCGGTCCTGTCCACGACCGACTGTACGCTCGCCGCCCTGGAGACGCGGGTGCTCACCGGCGCGACCTACACGCGGGGGGATGTGCCTTAGGCCCGCCCGGGGGCCAGCGGGATATCCGAGGCCGATGCTGCACCTCCTCCTCCTGCCGGTCGTCCAGGCGGCCCCTGCGGCCCCCGCCCTCCTCCCGGCGCTCACCGGTCATTGGCGCCTCGCCGAGCCTCGCGCCGCGGTCGAGGCTCGCCGGGACGCGGCCATCGACACGCTGCTTGGCCCCTTCAACCTGCTCATCCGCGGGGTCGCCCGCCCGCTCCTCGTGCAGGCCGCGACCGTCTGCGACGGCTACCGCACCACCCTCGCGCCCTCGGCCTTCACCGTCGCCTGCGACGGCATCGGCGAGGTCACCGCGGCCTTTGACCAGCCCCCCAAGGCCGGGGTCGCCGCCGACGGGCGGGCCTACCGCCTCCGCGCCGGGCAGGAGGGCGGTCGGGTCACCTTTGACTTCGACGGCGAGGCCGGGGTGCAGCACGTCGTCTACGAGGCCACCGCCGAGGGGCATCTCCGGGTCCGCAAGACAATTCACTCTGACCGCCTGAACGCCGATCTCTCCTGGGAGATGCGCTACTCCCGGCTGTGATCGCCCGGTCGTCGGAGGTCCCTGGTCCGCGGTGGTAGACCGCACCGGGCGTTCAACGTCACCGGGGCGCCGTGATACCGTGGCCCCATGAGCGGAGAGACGGACGGAAAGGCGCCTGTCGCTGGGATCCTCGGAGGGCTGGGCGTCGCCGCGCTCGCGGTCGTGCGGGTGTGCAGCCACGAGGTGTCGCTGGTCGACGACGTGGCTCGCCTGGCGAGCAAGGGCGCGGAGGTGGGCGCGGAGGTGGGCGCGGGCGTCGTGACGGCGGGGCGGGCGGCGGGAGAGGCCGCCGCGGGCGCCCACGCCGCAGACGCCGCCGGGGACGCGGCGCGGCTCGTGGCGGCGGGCGAGGAGGGCGCCGACGCCGCGAGCACCGGGGAGCGGGTGGCCGACGCGGTGGTGGATCACGGCCTGGACGTCGTGGACGTGGGGATGAACTTCGCCGACCTCACCGCGGGGGACGAGGGGGTGCGGTCGGCCTGGCTCGGCGCGCCCGCCAACCTCGCGGCGCTGTCGGGCGCGCTCGGGGAGCGGCACGACGCGGTCGTGGGCTTCGTGGTGAGCCTGATGGGGCAGGGGCTCGCGTTTCGGGAACAGTGGGTGAAGCTGGAGGAGCTGGACGCGGCCTGTCGTGCGACGGAGAACACCTGTTGGGTGTTCGTCCAGAGCGGCCCGACCGCGTCGCTGCAGGCGGCCGCCGATACGTTCTCGTCGACGTCGGGGGACGTGCCGGTCGCGCCGCCGGGCTACTTCGTGCGGGTGCTCAACCCCTGAGCGGCGAGCCCGGGTGGGAGCGGCGTGGACCGCCTCGCGGTCTATCGAGGCCGCGGCTCAGGGCAGCACGAGGCGGTTGGCCTCGGCCTCGTCGAGGGCGTCCACCCCGGCGTCGGTGTTCGGGCTCACCACCCAGCCCACCCGCGCGCCGAGCTGACAGGTGAGGGTGTAGGCGGCGTCGAGGTCGTCGGGCTCGGCCGCGTACACGAGGGCCACCTCCACGCCCTCCTCGGTGTGCGCCACGCCGTAGGCCTCGTCGCCCACGGTGCAGTCGCCGCTGCCGTCGAGGTCGGCGGCGGCCCGCACGTCGGCCAGGCAAACGCGGAGGCCGCCAAGGTCGATGAGGCAGGCCTCGGGCGGCTCGCCCACGACCGTGAGGGACCAGGGATCGGCCGCCGGCCCCTCGGCGACGAGTGTGTCTTCGTCGAGGTCGGAGACGGCGCAGAGCAGGTCATCGCTGGCGGGCGGGGCCGTCCAGCTCCCGCCGATCGTGAGCTCGTCGGTGAGCACGAGGTTCCGCGACATCGGCATCGCCGAGAGGGAGGTGACCTCCGGGGCGGCCTCCCCCACGCGGTAGACCGCGTTCCAACCCTCGACGAAGCCGATGGCGGCGAACTCGGCGGGAGGCTCGCCGGCGATGTAGAAGGCGAGGGTGGAGGACATGCCGATGAGCAGGCTCCGGTCATCGGAGAGGGCAGCCACGTAGACGGCCACCTGCATCCCGGCCGCGTAAGGCGCCTCCTCGGTGACGGGGGGTTCGACCACCACGGGCCAGGTGTCGCCGACCCCGGGCACGGTGACCAGGGGCGTGATGGTGTCGGTCAGGGCCTCGAGCGTGGGGCTCACCCGATAGAGCGACAGGGTGGTGCCCTCGGCGCTCTGGCCGTCGGCGCTCACGAAGGCGAAGTCGTAGGGATCGACACCCCCGTCTGTGCCGTCTGTGCCGTCTGTGCCGTCTGCGCCGTCTGTGCCGTCTGTGCCGTCTGCGCCGTCTGTGCCGTCTGTGCCGTCTGTGCCGTCTGTGCCGTCTACGCCTGCGTCCTCCTTCCCCGGCGAGCAGGCGAGGAGGAGCAGGAGGCTAAGCAGGCGAGGGCTCGGGGCTGGATGTCGCATCGGGAGGCTCTCCGGGGGTGTGCGGTTCGGGGCGAGGGTGCGACGGCTCGTCGAGGCGGCGCCGGAGGTGCGGGCCGACGGCCATCATCACGGCGGCGGCGAGGAGGCCCATCAGGAGGCAGGCCGCCCAGATGAGGCCGCCCCAGTAGTCGAGCGCCGCCGCGCCCATCAGCGGGCCCACCATCCCGGCGAGCGCGAAGGCGGTGCCGGTCATGCCCTGGTAGCGAGCGCGCAGGTCGACCGGCGCGAGGCGGGCCACGACCGCCGAGGTGACGGGCGCGGCCACGATCTCCCCCGCCGTCCAGACCACCACCGCGGCGACGTGGCCCGGCACGCCCAGGCCGAGGCCGTGCATCGCGAAGCCGACCCCTTGGAGGAGGAAGGCGAGGCACTGGACGCGGACGGGGTCGCGCCGGCCGATCAGGGGCGCGACCCAGGGCTGCACGAGCACGATGAGCAGCCCGTTGAGGCCGAGCACGGCGCCGTAGGTGGAGGCAGCGTGCCCCTCCTGCTTCATCCAGCCGGCGAGGGCGACGAAGGCCTGGTGGGGGAGCAGGGTGGCCAGCCAGAGCGCGGCCAGCCAGGCGATGAAGACGCGGTCCCGCAGCACCGCCCGCAGGCCGCCCGAGGGTGGGGCGCCGGCGACGGGGGCCGGGCGCGTCTCGGGCAGGCGGACGCGCACGAAGACGGCCCAGCCGACCTGCACCAGGGCGGCCGCGTAGAAGATGGCCACGTCGCTCTTGCCCGAGATCCAGCCGGCGAGGGCGGGGGCCACCGCGAAGCCGAGGTTCACCGTGACGTAGGTGAGGGCATAAGCGCGCAGGCGGTCCGCGGCGGGCACGAGGTCGGCCACCATGGCGTGGACGGCGGGCCGGTGCAGATCGTAGAAGACCGCGAGGCAGAAGGCCCCCACCACCACGGCGGCCACGGTGGTGGTCTGGGCGAGGCCGAGCAGGGCCACCGCCGCCCCGAGGGCCGAGAGCAGCAGGGCCTTCTTACGGCCGAAGCGGTCCGCCACCACCCCGCCGGCGGTGGTGCCGATGGCCGACCCCAGCCCATAGACCGAGACCACCGCCCCGGCCTGGGTGAGCGTGAGCCCGTGGCGGCCGGTCAGCCACCACATGAGCAGCGGCTGGACGAAGGCGCCGGCCCGGTTGAGGAATAGCCCCCCCTGCAGCGCCCAGAAGGGAGCCCCGAGGCCGCCGAAGCGGGAGCGGAGGAGGTCGGCGGCGCGCATGGGGCCCGGCTATCCCGGAGCGCGCGCGGGTGAGCCCGAAGGGGTCTCGGGCGATGCGATGGCCCCGAAGGGCAGTGCGATGGCCCCGAAGGGCGGTGCGATGGCCCCGAAGGGCAGTGCGATGGCCCCGAAGGGCAGTGCGATGGCCCCGAAGGGCAGTGCGATGGCCCCGAAGGGCGATGCGATGGCCCCGAAGGGCGATGCGATGGCCCCGAAGGGCGATGCGATGGCCCCGAAGGGCGATGCGATGGCCCCGAAGGGCCGATGCGATGGCCCCGACCACCGCTCGACCGCAAACACCGCCCCGGCCTGGGTGAGCGTGAGCCCGGTGCCGCCGAAGCGGGAGCGGCGGAGGTCAGCCCTGCGCGCCGCCCCCCGCCCGGCGCCGGAAGCGGAGGGGCATCTCTTTCGGGCGCAGCGTGATGCTCGGCACGAGCGTCGGCTGGAAGCCGGGGCGGAGGGAGACCTCGAGGCCCTGCACCAGGGTGGCCAGGGCGAGCACCGCCTCCATCTTGGCGAAGTGGTTGCCCACGCAGACGCGGGGGCCGCCGCCGAAGGGGAAGTAGGCGAAGCGGGGGTTGCCGTCGGTCTCCCCGTTCTGCCAGCGGTCGGGCCGAAAGGCCGCGGGCTCGCGCCACCAGCGGGGGTCGCGGTGCACCACCCACTGCAGCAGGGTGAGCTCGTGGCCGGCGGGGATGGTGTAGCCGCCTACCTCGACGTCGGAGAGGGCCTCCCGGCCGATGATCCAGGCGGGGGGATAGAGGCGCATCACCTCGTTGACCACCGCGGCCGTGCGCGGGAGGCGGGCGATGTCGGCGCCGGTGGCGGGGCGGTCGCCGAGGGCGCCCTGGACCTCCTCGTAGAGCGCCCCCTGCTCGGCCGGGTGGGCGGCGAGGAGGTAGAGGGCGAAGGTGAGCACGATGGCGGTGGTCTCGTGCCCGGCGATGAAGATGGTGACGAGCTCGTCGCGGAGCTGCTCGTCGCTGAACCCTTGCCCGTCTTCGTCGCGGGCGGCGAGCAGGCGGGAGAGGAGGTCATCCCCCTGTTCGGTCGCGGCGCGGCGGGCGCGGATGACGGCGTAGAACATCTCGTCGATCGACTTGCGGGTGCGCTGGATGCGGGCGCGGCTCGGGGTGGGCACCCAGATCGGGAGGAGGGAGTCGATGCCCTGGGCCTCGTTGGTCGCCGACTCGATGAGCACGTCGATCAGCTCTTGCACGGAGTCCACGCGCCCGTGCATCGAGGGATCGAAGAGGGTGCGCACGACGATGTCGAGGGTGAGGCGCATCATGTCGGGCCGCAGGTCGCGCTCCCCCTCGGCGGGGAGGGAGGACAGGAAGCGCGCGGTGGAGGCGACCATCGTGTCGGCGTAGCCGCCGATCTGCTTCGGCTGGAAGCTCGGCGCGGCGATGCGGCGGTGGCGCAGCCACTCGGCCCCCTCGCTCGTCAGCAGCCCGTTGCCGAGGATGAGCGAGAGCCGGCGGGTCACCCGGTCCTTGCGGGTCTGGTCTTTCAGGCCGACCAGCACCTGCTCGATCTGCTCGGGGTGGTGCACGAAGCACATCGTGCCGGGGCCGATCCGCACCCGGACGAGGTCGCCCGCGGTGAGGCTCCGCGTCACGAAGCCCAGCGGGTCTCTGGCGAACTGGATGGAGCAGCCGAGGAGGGGGAGGCCGCGGAGCTCGGGGAGGTCAGAGGTGGGGCGAGGCATGGGGCGGGCTATCCGACGGCGCCGGCTCCCGGGAGGGGGGCGGCGGGTGCAGGGCCAGCCAGCGCTCGAGGACGCGGACCCGCTCGGCGTCATCGTTGTGGTCAAAGTAGTACCAGCGGAACCACTGGAGGTCGGCCGCGACCTCTGCGGGGTCCTTCTGGTCGAGCCCGCGCAGATAGACGTCGAGCCACTCGGGGAAGCGGATGAAGCGCCACTCGGGCGCCCGCGCGGCGATGGTGTCCATCAGGGCGCTATCGTAGACGAAGATACACCAGGGCCGGTCAAAGTCTGTGTCGGGGCGGATGGTGACGAGGGCCTTGAATTTGCCGGTGTCGCAGATCCGGCCCGACTGGACGAGGTTCACCCGCCGCTCGCGGAGGTAGCCGTAGTTCGGCCACTTCTCGTGCCCGGGGTGGCCGCGGGCCTGGAGCGGGAGGCGGGCGATGTGACGGTCCGTCAGCCCGTGGAGGTCGATGAGGGGCAGCCCCGAGTAGTAGCCGAGCATCCCAATCGTCCCGGTCGCGAGGGTGGGCCGGATGCCGCGGTCGGTGAGCGTCTCCCGCAAGAACTGGCTCATTCGAAAATAGCTGTGGTCGATCGTCACGGGGGAGAGCGCGGTCAGGGGATAGATCGTGGTCTCGTTGGCGATCCAGCCCTGCACCTTCCCATCGGGGATGAGCGGGCCGCTGAGGGCTGTGGCGGCGAGCAGGCCTCCGATCAGGGCCCGCCGACCCGGCCGCGCCTGAGTCCAGAGGAGCCGCTCGGCGGAGACCAGCAGGAGCGGCACCAGGACGATGAAGAAACGACCGGCCATGAAGTCACCGCCGAGGCGAGTGACGTAGAAGAGCTGCGCTGGCACCACGAGCAGACAGAAGAGCCGGAGCCGGCGGGCGCCCGGAGACGCCTCGGGGGCCCGGAGCCAGGCGAGGCCCAGCAGGAGGAGCAGCCAGCCCTGGGAGCCCAGCCAGAACTCTCCGAGGTAGACGAAGCCTTGGGAGAAGTAAGCGAGGTTGGCCGACTTGGCGTAGGCCGTGTTGGGGACGATGTCGCCGTAGTAAGCGAGCTTGGCGAGCAGCACGAGCCCATAGCCGAGGCCCGGCAAGAGGTAGCCGAGCGCCTGCCGCCGGCCGCGCACGAGCGCGAGGGCCCCCGCGAACCAGAAGAGCGCCGCGTCGGGGCGGGTGAGGGCGGCGGCGATCCACCAGCCGGAGGCCTGCAGCGCCAGGCCGGCCCCGTCGTCGCCGGGCCGCGGCTCGCGCAAGAGCGCGAGGGCGCCGAGCTGGATGAACAGCGCCGTGAGCCCCGTCTCGAGGCCGGTGGTGGCGTGGGAGAGGAAGGGGAGGTGGGTGGCGAGCAGCAGCGCGGCGACGGGCGGCCGCGGGCCGGCCTCCCCTTGCAGGCGCCGCGAGAGCTGCGCCGCGACGACGAGGTTGCCGATGAAGGCGACGAGGTTGAGGGCGAGGGCCGCGAGGGGGAGCTCGATGCCCGTGAGGCCGGAGAGGGCGGCGGTGAGCAGCACCCAGAGGGTGTCGGTGTAGCCCTCGACCCGCTCGCCGTCGTTGAAGGTGAGGCCTTGCCCGTCGAGCAGCCGCCGCGCGTAGCGGAGGGCGATGAAGGCGTCGTCGACCACCGAGGGGTGGCGCGCGGCGAGGCCCAGCCCGACGACCAGCGCGAGGCCGAGCAGCAGCGCCCAGGGGGCCCGCCCGCGCAGGGCGGCGGGGTGGCGGTGAGCCAGCCAGCCGAGGCCGCCGCCGACCAGGACCCCGACGAGGAGGCGCGCCGGCCCCTCGGCCCGGAGCTGGTCGAGCCAGGTGTGCGCGAGGGTGAGGAGGGCCGGCGGGATCGGGGCCTCCTCGGTGGGGCGGGCCGGCGGGGCCCTCGGAGCGGGGGCCTACCCATCGCCTTATGCGACAAACTTCATCGGGGCCGCTGGGCCGGGTGACAGATCGGCCGCCCGCTGGTGTCCGAGGACACAGGGAGTGCGAGACCGGCTTGAGCCTCGACATCGATCATCTCTATCGCCGATACGGGCCCATGGTCTGGCGTCGCTGCCGTTGGCTGCTGCGCGACGATCAGCTCGCCCAGGACGCGATGCAAGAGGTCTTCGTCCAGCTCCTCCGCCGAAAGGAGGTCCTCGTGATTGAAACACCCTCAGCCCTGCTGCACCAGGTGGCCACAAACGTCTGTCTGAACCGCTTGCGCACCTTGAAGCGGCACCCGGAGGACCGCGATGATGAGCTCTTGCTGCGCATCGCCGCCGCGCCGGAGGTGGACGGTCGCCTGCCCGCCGCCCGGCTGCTCGACCGCCTCTTCGACCGCGAGCCGCCCTCCACCCGCACCATCGCCACGCTGCACCTCCTCGACGGGATGACCCTCGAGGAGGTGGCCGCCGAGGTGGGCCTGTCGGTCTCGGGGGTGCGCAAGCGCCTCCGCACCCTCCGGGCGCACCTCCATGAGCTCGAGCCCGCCTTGGAGGCCCGATGAGCCAGGATCCCAAGAAAGCCCCGACGGGGCCCGCCCGGGCGGCCGATCGTGTGCCCCAGTGGCTGCTCGAGCGGTACGCGCTGGGGGAGCTGCCGGCCGAGCGCCTCGCCGAGGTGGGCCGTCGACTCCTCGAAGAGGCGGGCGGCGCCGAGCGACTCGCCGCCCTCCGCGCCGCCGACGCCCGCTTCCTCCTCGAGCGCCCCCCCTTCACCGTGGTGCCGGCGCTGCGGGCCGCGCTGCCGGCCCCGGCCGCCCGGTCGAGCCTCGGCCGCGGCTGGCTGCTCGTCCCGGCCCTCGCCGCCTCGCTCGGCGCGCTGCTCGTCTTGCGGTCCCCCGGCCCGACGGCGGAGGTGGCCCCGCCGACCCTCGCGGGGGAGGAGGGCATCGGCGTGAAGGGCCTCGAGGCGGGCCTCGAGGTGCACCGCCGCAGCCGCGCGGGGGTCGAGAGCCTCCCCGAGGGCGCCACCGCCCGCCCCGGCGACATGATCCAGCTCTCGACCCGCGCGGAGCAGGGCAGCTACGGCCTCATCCTGTCGATCGACGGCCGCGGCGGGCTCACGCGCCACCTGCCGGTCGGGGGCCGCGCCGCCGCCCCCCTCGACGCGGGGCTCCACGCGCTGCCCACCGCCTTCGAGCTCGACGACGCCCCGGCCTTCGAGCGCTTCTTCTTCATCTCCGCGGATCGGCCCTTCGAGGTCGAGCCGGTGCTCGCCGCCGCCGCGGCCCTCGCCGCCCGCCCCGACGCCTCCAGCGCCCCGCTCCTGTTGCCCGCCGGGCTCCAGGCCGGCGCGACCCAGTCCTCCTCCTTCCTGCTGCGCAAGGTGAGCCCATGATCTCCTCTCCCGGCTCCTCTCCGGCCTCCCTTATCCGGTCGCTCGCCCTGTCCGTCCCCCTCTTCCTGTCCCTCTCTCTCCCGTCTGTCGCCGAGGCGGCGGAGACGCGGCGCTTCGCCCTCGTCGCCGGCGCCAATTTCGGCGGGGCGGACCGCCCCACCCTCCGCTGGGCCGACGAGGACGCGGGTCAGGTGGCGCGGGTCCTCTCCGAGTACGGCGGGGTGCGGAAGTCCGACGAGGTGCTGCTCCTCGAGCCCAAGCGGGCCGACCTCGAGCGCGCCTTGGCTGACCTCTCCCGCCGCGTGGGCGCCGCCCAGGCCCAGGGCCAACGCACCGAGCTCCTCGTCTATTATTCGGGCCACAGCGACGAGCAGGGCCTCCTCCTCGGCGGCAACCGTTACGAGTACGGGGCCCTGCGCACGCAGATCAGCGCGGTGCCGGCCGATGTGCGCGTCGTCATCCTCGACTCCTGCTCCTCGGGCTCGATCACCCGCACGAAGGGGGGCACGGCGCGCCCGGCCTTCCTCGCCGACGAGTCCGTCGATGTCACCGGCTCGGCCTACCTCACCTCCTCGGCCCCCGATGAGGCGGCCCAGGAGTCGGACCGCTTGAACGGGAGCTTCTTCACCCACTTCCTGGTGAGCGGGCTGCGCGGGGCGGCCGACACCTCGAGCGACGGGCGAGTGACCCTGAACGAGGCCTATCAGTTTGCTTATGACGAGACCCTGTCACGCACGAAGATCACCCGCGCCGGGGCCCAGCACCCGGCCTTCGACATCCGCATGGCGGGCACCGGCGACCTCGTGATGACCGAGCTCAGCGCCTCCTCGGCCATCCTGATGGTGGACGAGGGCATCGAGGGCCGGCTGTTTGTGAGCGATGACAAGGGCAAGGTCGTGGCCGAGCTGTACAAGCCGGCGGGGCGGCCCGTCTCGCTTGGCCTCGGGGCCGGCACCTACACGCTGCTGATCGAGGCCCCCGACCGGACCCGACGAGAGGGCACCTTCACGCTCGTCGAGGGTCAGTCGGTCAACTTCAACGCGATCTCGATGCACGCGGTGAGCGCCGAGAAGACCACCGTTCGGGGCGGCGAAGCCTATGTGGACGTGCCCTTCTCGATGGGCATCGTGCCGGAGCTCGCCTGGCCGCCCGGCGACCGGCCGACGAAGCAGCACGTGGCCCTCTCCCTCGGCCTCAACAGCGCCGCGGCCCTCGAGGGCGTGCAGGCGGCGCTCGTCGGCAACCTCGTGCGGGACGACATGCGCGGGGCGCAGGTGGGCGTCGCCTTCAACTCGGCGGGCTCGGTCAGCCGGGGGCTCCAATTCGCCCAGGGCGTGGTGGTGAGCGGGGCCGGCGTGAACGGAGCGCAGGTGGCGGTGGGCGCCTCGGTGGCCAAGGGCGCGGTCCACGGGGCCCAGGTGAGCGTCGGCGCCTCGGTGGCCGGCGCGGAGGTGAGCGGGCTCCAGCTCGCGGTGGGGGTCAACGCGGCGCCGAGCGTGCACGGCGCGCAGGTGGGCTCGGGGTTGAGCATGACGAAGGAGCTCGAGGGCGCCCAGGTCTCCCTCGTCAACGTCGCGGAGCAGGCCAAGGGGCTGCAGCTCGGCCTCGTCAACGTGGGCAAGCGGGTGGACGGCACCCAGGTGGGCCTCATCAACGTCGCCAAGGAGATGGACGGCGAGCCGGTCGGCCTCATCTCGATCATCGGCGACGGGTACCACCACCTCGAGGTCTACGCGGCCGACGAGCCGGTCAACATCGGCGGCGTCCTCGGCGGAAAGCACCTCTACAACGTGCTCGGGGTGGGCTGGCTGCCGGGTGACCGCAGCCGCCTGACGAGCACGCTCGGGATGGGGTGGCACGCGGGAGACCGCTTCTTCGTCGACACCGACCTCGCCGCGATGAGCGCCTTCGTCTTCCCGAACGACGGGGAGGACGTGGACTGGGAAAGCGCCCCCTTCTCGACCCGGCTCCGGGTGGTGGCGGGGTACGAGATCAAGCCCAACCTCGCGATCTTCGTCGGCCCCACCCTGTCGGCGTCCTTCATCCCCGGCGAGGGGGTGCAGGGCGAGGGCGGGCGAGCGGGGGAGTACCCCACCCTGTTCCGCATCCAGTCGCTGGAGATGGGCGACTACACGCTCCCGATCTGGCCCGGCCTCACCGCCGGCCTGCGGATCTGAGGCGCTCAGCTCAGGACTGTGCGGGGGCCGGGCGCGGGCGCATAGACGGTGACCTCCCCCTCCACCCCTTTCAGCGGGAACCGCCCGACCTCGACAGACTCCACCCCCGGCACCGCCGCGAAGGCCTCGCTCAGGAGCAGCCGGTGGCCGAGCTTCCCGGTGAGGCCCTCGATGCGGGAGGCGAGGTTGACCGCCGCGCCGATGCAGGTGAAGTCGAGGCGACCCTCCCCGCCGATGTTGCCGTAGGCGACGTCGCCGATGTGCAGCGACACGCCAAAGTCGAGGGGGCTCTCCCCCACCGCGTGCCGCTCCTCATTGAGGCGCTCGAGGGCCCCGTGGGCGGCGAGGGCGGCGGCGAGGGCGGCGGGGGCGACAGAGTCCACGGACTCGGGGCTGGGGATCGGGAAGATTGCGAGCAGCCCGTCCCCCATGAACTTCAAGACCTGTCCGCCCTGCTGCTCGATCATCGGGACCTGACAGTCGAAGATCCGATTGAGCACGAGGATGATGTCCTCGGCGGGGCTGGCCTGCGAAAGGGTGGTGAAGCCCCGGAGGTCGGAGAACCAGATCACGCAGCGCACGATCTCGGTGTCGCCGCGCTGCACCTTGCCCTGGAGGATGCGCTCTCCGGCGTCGCGGCCCACGTAGGCGTTGAGCAAGTTGGTGGCGGTGCGGCGGAGCGCCAGGATCTCGGCGACGCGGGCCAGCGGGCGGGAGAGCTGCGTGAGCGCGCGGACGTGGTCGTCGGAGAAGCCGTCTGGGTGGTCGGTGCAGAAGGTGACCGCGTGCACCTGCCCGTCGAGGAAGCGCAGCGGCAGCCCGAGGTAGTCGGTCATCCCCTCGTCGCGCAGCTTGACGAGCTCGACAGAGTCGGCCTCCTCGGCCAGGGCGATGCGGCGCCGCAGGGGCTGGCCGGTCGAGAAGACGCGCCCCGCCGCGCTCACCGCGAAGGTGGGGCTGACGAGCACCGAGTAGGGCGCCTCGCGCACCTCCACCTCGGCGCGGTCGGCGCGCCAGACGAAGCTGCGCCCCATGATGCTCGGGTGGAGGGTGCGCACGAAGGCGGCCATTCGGCTGATCGGGACGCCGCGCGCGACCATCGCCGGCCCCATGTGGGCCACGACCGCCACCGGCCCGACCGCCCCCGGCGCGCCGTCGATGAGCCACTCAAAGAGGGCCGAGACGTCGATCTCGGGGCGGTCCGCGCGCGCGGGGAGGGCCGCCATCACTCCACCATCGTCGCGGTGCAGCGGGGGGTCTCCCAGGCCTCTTGGCGAAAGCCGGTGAGCGTCACCGGCGGCCTCGGCGGCACCGCGCACGTGGTCACGGTGGCGGTGGTGGGCGGCATCTCGTCGGGCTTCGCCGCCGGGCCGCTCACGCGGTCGACGGTCTCGGTCATCTGGCGGGTGGAGAGGTTCACGTCCCACTCGACCGAGGCGATGGCGCCCACCCCCTCGGGGAAGGTGTCGGTGACCGCCTCGGTCACGCCGATGAGCGTGAGCTCACCGCCCTGGTGGCGCCACTTGGTGGTCTGCCCGCGGACCTCTCGGGAGCCGCCGAAATACGACAGGGAGAGGACCCCCCGCGCGGCGTCGATCTCCACCTCGAAGGGCACGGGCGCCCCCTTCACGCCGCCACACTGCACACAGACGGCCTTCGGGGCCTCGACCAGGGTGGGCGGCCCGCCCGCGGTCGAGAGCGAGACGGCGAGCTTCGCCTCGAGGGCCCCGTCGACCTCGCGGGACAGCACGCGGGCGGAGTCGGGGGCGCCGTCGCCGTTGAGGTCACCCTCGGCGGTGGACTCGGCCTTCCACTCGCCGGGCGCCTCGGGGTCGGCGACCGGGGGCGCCGACGGGGCGGATGGGGCCGACGGCGGGGGAGCGGGCGGCGCCGCGGGTGGGGCGGGCGGCGCCGAGGGGGTGGGGTCAGCCCCGCCGCAGGCGAGGGCGAGGAGGAGCGCCACGGCCCCGACGGGGCCCCGGCGGAGGGCGGGTCGGCGGGTCAACCGGGCGACGGACATGGGGCCTCCAGTGCACAGTCTTTACAGGCTCGGTCTCTACAGGCTCAGTCTTTACAGGCTCAGTCCTTGTAGTCGGTCACCTTCCGGCGGACGACCGGCCCCTTGATCTCCTTGCGCGACTGGCAGGCCACGCAGCGGCGCGTCCAGGGCATGAGGAGCAGGCGTTTGTCGGGGATCTCCTCCTTGCAGACCTCGCAGATGCCGAAGCCGTCGGGATCTTCGCTGATTCGGCGCAGGGCGATCTCGATCTGGACGAGGCGCTGGGCGCGCTCCTTGTTTCGGGCCGAGGCGATGGCCTGCCCCATCTCATGGAGGGGGGCGGCGTCTTCGTCGAGGCGCACCTTGTCGTGCTCGTCCTGGTCGGTGCGGACCTCGATCGGCCCCTCGGCTTCGATCTTGGCTTTCTGTGCGAGGAGCGCTTCCTGGAGGCTCTGGATGTCGGGCAAGGGGGCTCCTCGAGGGGGCGGACGGGCGGCCGCCGCGCCGGTGGGCGCGGCGACGGTCCGCCCGCGGGGGGCGACATCCTGCCACAGGCGGCGGCCTCCGTGGGGCCGACCGCGAAGGCCCAGCTCAGCTCAGCTCGGGTCGGGCTTCGGGGTCTTCGGGCCCGAGGCGAGGGCGGGCGGCTCGGCGATGTAGGCCGTGGGCAGCTCGCCGGTGAGGCTGCCGAGGAAGGTCTGGATGCTCCCCACCTGCTCCGGGCTGAGCTCGCGGCCGAGCTGGTGGTGGCCCATCAGCCGGATGGCCTCGTCGAGGGTGGCCACCGAGCCGTCGTGGAAGTAGGGCCCCGTCTCCTCGATGTTTCGCAGGCTCGGCACCTTGAAGAGCTGCTTGTCGGCCTCGTTCTTGGTCACGTCGAAGCGCCCGGCGTCGCTCGGGTTCGGCCAGGGCGTGACGAGGCCGAGCTTCTGGTACATGCCGCCGCCGAGCAAGGGGCCGGTGTGGCAGGTGGTGCAGCCCGACTGCACGAAGGTGGTGAGGCCCGCCTTCTGGGCGTCGGTGAGGGCGGTCTGATCGCCGGCGAGCAGGCGGTCAAAGGGGCTGGGGGTGACGAGGCCGCGCTCGAAGGCGCCGATGGCCTTGGCCATGTTGTCGTAGGTGACCGGCTTCTCCTCGCCGGGGAAGGCGGCCTGGAAGAGGGGCGTGTACTCGGGGATGGTCTCGAGCACGGCCACCACGGACTTCTCGTCGGCCATCGCCATCTCGATGGGGTTGAGGACGGGGCCCTTGGCCTGCGCCTCGACGTCGGCGGCGCGACCGTCCCAGAACTGCGCGATGTGGCCGGCCGCATTGTACACGGTGGGCGCGTTGCGGCCGCCCTTCTGCGCCTTGTGACCGGTGCTGGTGGGGGTGCCGTCGACGCCGTACTTGTCGAGCAGGTGGCAGGTGTTGCAGGAGACGTCGTGGTTCTTGGAGAGGCGCTTCTCGTAGTAGAGGATGCGCCCGAGGTCGACCTGGGCCCCGGTGGGCGCGGCGGCGCCCGCGGCCAGCATCGGGCTCGTGGGGCTGCCGAAGGCCTTGAGCAGCCCGGGATCGACGGTGACCACCGCGGGCTTGGGGGGCGCGGCGGGCGGCGGCGGTGGGGCCGGAGGGTCAGAGCAGGCGAAGAGGGACAGGAGGATCAGCGCGGCGGTCATGTCTACCTCGAGCGGGGTTCACTCTCTATCCTCCGCCCCGCGCGTCCTGTAGTGCCGCGGGACACCTTCGATAACGAGTTAAGCAGAGTCTAAGATGACGTGCGTCTCGGTACCGCCGGTCAGCAGACTCGTCCCTCAGCAGACTCGTCCCTCAGCAGAGTCTTCGCTCAGCAGAGCGCGGCGAAGCGCCGATCGAGCTCGACGTTGTCGCCCGCGCAAAAATTGGCCTGGGCGGCCTCCCGCACCCGCTCGGCGTGCATGCGGATGCGATCCCGCCGGTCGCCCTCCGGCACGGTGTGCCAGAGCTCACCGAGGACCCGCATCAAGCGGAGGGCGGTCGCCATGTCGCCCTTGCCGTACTGGCGGATCTGCTCGACCGAGAGGTCCAGGAGGTCCTCGAAGCGCGGGCAAGGGATGAGCAAGGCCCCGCCGCCGCCCTGGCACACCTGCGCTCCCATCGGGCGGCCGGCCACGCGGATGAGCAGGCGGCCGAGGTGATCGACGCAGGTGGCGGCGGTGGAGGGGTCGTTGACCGCGGGGGAGAGGGCCTTGAGCGCGATGTCGACGATCTGTCGGAGGCCGAATTCGGCGTCGTCCTGCATCGTCCGCTCGGGACCGATGTCGATGCAGGCGAGCAGGCGCGCCGCGTCTACCGGTCGATCGGCGCGCAGCAGCGCGACCCCCTCCGCGACGAAGGCACCGTTTCCTCTAAGTAGTTGTAGGTTGGCGCCTGGCGCCGCCCGGAGCAGGCCCTCACTGTCGACGAGCTGGACGTAGCCGCTCCGCCCAGAGCGCACGGTGACGGGCAGGGGGGCCTCGGTGAAGGCCGGCGCGAGGGCGGCGCTCGGGGGAAAGACCGCGTCGAGCACCACCTCCGTCTCCCGCGCGATGCGGTCGATCAGCACGTTGGCCTGGATCGAGCGGACGATGTGGTGGATGAACAGCACCAGGGCGCCGAGCGCGGTGAAGGCCAGCAGCATCGCCCCGGCCACCGAGAGGCCGGGGACGCCGCCCGGACCGTCGTGGATGCGGGTGAGGAGGGCGAGGCAGTAGGCGAAGGTGCCCACGAAGAGCCCGAGCACGCTCCGGCTGAGCGGGTCGCGCATGAAGCCGGCGAGGATCCGTGTGGAGAACTGCATCGAGGCGAGGGACAGCGCCACGAGCAGGATCGAGTAGACCACCGAGACCACCGACATCATCGCGCCGGCCACGGTCGCGAGCACGAGCTGGGAGGTCGCGGCGTTGGGAGCGAGGAGGTCCGAGAGGAGGGCGACGCCGGGGAGCCGGGCGCTGAGCGCGAGCTCCGCCGAGGGCAGCAGCACGCCGGCGAGGAGCAGCGCGACCAGCAGGATCGCGGGACGGAACAGCAGGTTCGTGTCCAGATCGTAGCTGAGCTGGCGGAGCAAGAAGCGAGGGAGCAAGGCTGGCCCCGGGGAGAGGAGGTGTCGGGCGCTGCGGAGGGAGCTCCCTCGGGCCCGTAGCCTGCGGCGTCGGCCCCGGCCTCGGGCGCCTGCGACCCCGTGGAGCACGATCGCGGAGCCGGGTGGGTTGAGGTCGATCTGGCGTGGACCTGTACGGGTTCTGACAAGGGCTGGACCGCCGGCCCAAAGTGGGTGACATACATGTGACTTCGCCTGCCCCCTCTTGAGGAGATCGCTGATGCCTGGTCTTCGGATGACCGCCGCCCTCCCCTCCGCCCTTCTCCTCCTGCTCGCCGCTTGCGCGGTCGAGACCCCGGAGGCCTCCGATCCCCAGTTCTCGCCAGGCTTCTCCGCCGGCACCGACGCCGAGCTCTCCCTCATCGAGGACGTCGCCACCGACGTGCTCTTCGCCGCCGACGGCGCCGCCAGCCTGAAGGGGGTCACCGAGCTCCGCTTCACCCGCCTCCGCGCCGACGACGAGGGCATCGCGCACGCCCGCGCCCGCCAGCTCCACGAGGGCGTGCCGGTGTGGGGCGGCGAGGCGATCGTCCACCTGCGCGACGACGGCTCCACCTTCGCCGTCACCGATGACCTCGTGGCGGGGATCCGCGTCGACAGCGTCCCCGAGCTCGACCTCGACGAGGCCGCAGACCTCGCCGTGGGTGACCTCCTCGGCGGCTGGGACGTGCTGACCGACGACCCCGAGACCGACCTCTGGGTGCTCCGCCACGAGGGTGAAGACCACCTCGTCTGGCGTGTGCAGCTCCGCAGCATCGATGGCATCCACGATCCCACCATGCCGGTCGGCTTCATCGACGCCCACACGGGCGAGCTCGTCTGGAGCTACGAGAACCTCCAGACCGACTCCTGCACCGGCACGACCAACTTCTACGGGACGCCGACCACCGGCTGCTACAGCGACGGGACGAGCTGGTACACCGAGGACACGACCCGCAAGGTCGCGACCTACAGCTACAACAACACCACGACCAGCCTCTACTACGTGAGCAGCACGAGCTCGACCTTCCCCGCGACGTCGGCCACCTACAAGAACGCCTACGAGGCGCACTACGCCGCCACCGCCACCTACGACTTCTACCTCGCCGCTTACGGCCGGAACGGCATCGACGGCGCGGGTGGCCCGGCAGGCGTGACCTCTCACGGGGTCGCCTTCATGTCCTCCTACACGAGCTACTCGACCAACTATGTGAACGCCTTCTGGGACGGCACCGGGATGACCTACGGGGACGGCGACGGGGTCAACTCCGGCTCGCTCACCACCCTCGACATCGCCGGCCACGAGATGACCCACGGCGTCACGCAGTACGAGGCCAACCTCACCTACTCGGGCGAGCCCGGGCACCTGAACGAGTCCATCTCCGACGTCTTCGGCGCGATGGTCGAGCGCTCGGTGTCGGGCGAGAGCAGCAACACCTGGCTGGTCGGCGAGACCACCTGGACCCCGGCGACCTCCGGGGACGCCCTCCGCTACATGGCGGACCCCGCCGCCGATGGGTACAGCAAGGACTACTACAGCTCGAGCATCGGCTCGGTCGACGTCCACTACGGCTCGGGCGTCCCCAACCTCGCCTTCTACCTGATGGCGAAGGGTGGCACCCACCCCCGCGGCAAGAGCACGGTGGCGGTCACGGGCATCGGCGCCGACAAGGCGGCGGCCATCTGGTACAACGCCCTCGCCAACTACATGACGTCGAGCACCAACTTCTCGGGCGCGCGCACCGCGATGATCAACGCGGCCACCGCGACCTACGGGGCCACCAGCGCCGAGGTGCAGGCGGTCACGAACGCCTGGGCCGCGGTGGGCGTGGGCTCGGCCTACGGCGGCGGCGGGTCGACCACCTGCACCACCACGACCTACACGGGCTCGCTCTCGCGCACCGGCAAGACCGCCTACGCCCCCTCGAGCTCCGGCAAGTCGGTCGGCGCGGTGACCCAGACGCTCAGCCTCGCCGGGCCGAGCTCCGCCGACTTCGACATCTACCTGCAGAAGAAGTCGGGCCGCAGCTGGGTGGACGTCGCCTCGGGCACCACCTCGACCTCCACCGAGTCGGTCAGCTACGCGGGCTCGAGCGCCACCTACCGGGTCTTCATCAAGTCGGCCTCGGGCGGCGGCAGCTTCTCGCTGGCTTGGTGCATCTGAGTGGTGGCCGCGCGGCCGTCGCGCCTCCTTCCCAGCGCGGTGTTGAGCGTCGCAGTCGCCTGCAGCGACGGCGGGCTCACCAAGCACAACGCTGGGCCGAAGGCCGAGATCACCTCCCCCGCCGAGCACGAGGCCGTGCCGGAGGGGATGGCGGTCGTGCTGCGCGGGAGCGCCTCTGATCCCGATGACGCGCCCCTCGATCTGGAGGCCCGCTGGTTCGTCGATGACGAGCCGGCCTGCGTGGGCACGCCGGACACCGCTGGAGGGACCGAGTGCTCGATCCTCGTGCCGCGCACCGAGTTCCAGATCGAGCTCGAGGTGCGCGACCCGGACGGGGCGGTCGGGCAGACCTCCCGCATCCTCTCAATCGACCCCAACGCCCCGCCCTCCGTCACCATCGAGGGCCCCACGGAGGGCTCGGAGTGGCCGAGCGACGCGCCGGTGCGCTTGCTGGCCCGCATCTCCGATGAGGAGGACTCCCCCGAAGAGCTCTCCCTCGCCTGGAGCTCCACGCTCGACGGGGCGCTGTCCGTGGAGTCGACCCTGGACAGCGACGGCCTCGCCGAGGCCTACGTGAGCCTGCCCCTCGGGGCCCAGGCGCTGCAGGTGGTCGTGACCGACTCCGCCGGCGCCACCGACACCGCGAGCGTGCTCATCACCGTGGTGGAGCCCAATGAGGCGCCCACCTGCGGCGTCCTTGCGCCCTCCGACGGAGCAGTCTTGCGCGAGGGCGCCGCGGTGGAGCTGATCGGCGAGGGGGCCGACGGGGAGGACAGCGCGGGGACGCTGGTGGGCACCTGGGAGAGCAGCCTCGACGGGGTGATCGACGCCGCCAGCCTCGACAGCGGGGGGCGGAGCGTGGTGGTCGCGCCCGCGCTCTCTCGTGGAGACCACCTGCTCGCCTTCACGGTCACCGACAGCCGCGGCGCGGTCTGTACGGACTCCGTCGCCCTCCAGGTGAACGGTGCGCCGGACGCGCCGATCGTGTCGATCAGCCCCGCCAGCCCGCGCACCGGCGATGACCTCACCCTCAACCTCGACGTCGTTTCGACTGACCCCGAAGGAGAGACCCTCGCTTACACCATCGAGTGGCTCGTCGACGGCACCCTCAGCCTGGCCAGCGACACCGGGGTGCTCCCCGCCACCGCCACCGCGCGGGGGGAGCGCTGGCAGGTCTCGGTGCGGGCCAACGACGGTGTGGGGCCAGGGGCCGCCGGCGTCGCCGAGGTGTTGGTCGGCAACACCGCCCCCAGCGCCGCGGCCTTGGCCATCACGCCCGACCCCGCCACCGCCGCGGACACGCTGCGCTGCACGCTCAGCGGCTTTGCGGACGCGGATGGCGACGCCGATCTGAGCACCTACGCCTGGACGGTGGGCTCGACCGCGGCTGGCGTGGGCGACACGCTCGCTGGGGCCTTCCAGACCGGCGACACGGTGACCTGCACCGCCACCCCCTTTGACGGCACCGACGCGGGCGCTCCGCTGTCTGCCAGCCTCACCATCTCCAATTCGCCGCCCTCGATCGTCGCGATCTCGCTGAGCCCCTCGGCGCCGGTGACCACCGACACCCTCGTCGCCTCCGTCACCGCCACCGACCCCGAGGGCGACGCCATCAGCCTGTCGTACGACTGGCTGGTGAACGGCATCTCGGTGGGCGTGACCGGCACGAGCCTCGGGGCCTCCTACTCCCAGAAGGGGGATGTGGTCGCGCTCGACGTCACCCCGCGCGACGCCCACGGGGTCGGAGCCACGCAGCGGAGCGCCTCCCTCACCATCCAGAACAGCCCGCCCACCGCCCCCGCGGTGGCGCTCACCCCGCCCGACCCTGACGAGGGGGAGGACGTGCTCTGCTCGGTCACGAGCCCCTCCAGTGACGCGGACGGTGACACGGTCTCCTATCGGATGGGCTGGACGGCGGACGGCGCGGCCTATCCCCGCAGCGGCGACGTCGGGCCGAGCACGGTCACCTGGCCCGACGACGAGGCGACGGGCGCCGACACCGCGGCGCGGGAGCTCTGGACCTGCACGGTCACGCCGAATGACGGCGCCGACGACGGCGCCCCGGCGAGCGTCAGCGTCACGATCGACGACGGCGTGGACCGCGTCTTCGTCACCGCGAGCGACTTCTCCGGCGACACGAGCGGCCTCACGGGCGCCGATCTGATCTGTCAGGACGCCGCCGACACCGCCGGCCTCGGCGGGGCGTGGGTGGCCTATATGTCCGACACGGGCACCAACGCCATCGACCGCGTCGGCCTCGGCCCCTTCGTGCTCCTCGACGGCACGGTCATCGCCACCTCGCGCGCCGACCTCACCGACGGTAGCATCAGCCACGCCATCAACCTGGACGAGAACGGCGCCACCCAGTCGAAGTGGGTGAAGACCGGCACGGACACGAACGGCACCCGCGGCACCAGCAGCTCGACCAACGGGCTCTGCACCAATTGGACGAACGGCTGTGGTGTCTGCTACGGGAACCACTTCTACGCGACGACCGGGCGGAGCTACGAGACCGGCTCGGGCTGGACGAACGTGGGCTGGCTCTTCTGCAGCCAGTCCTCGGGCATCTACTGCTTCGAGCTCTGACTCGGGCGACACCTCGGGCGAAGTCGATCGGCCCGCCTTCTTCTCCGGGTTCTTCTCCGGGTTCTTCTCCGGGTTCATCTCCGGGTTCATTGCCGGGCAGCCCTGGCGAAGACGGACCGTGGTGATTGGAGAATTGGAGAACCTTTATCGCGACGACGAGCGAGCCTACGACTTCGTCTTCGCGGGCTCGCTCACGCGCGGGCGCGACGCGGTCCTCTCCTCGGTCTGTCGCGTCGTCGGCTCCCACCGGGTGGAGCTCTCTCAGCGGCGCGTCGAGGGGCAGCTCCCCGCTGTCGATTCGTTCTATCGGTTCCTGGCCTCGGGACGGACCACTTCTGGACGGCGGTGGAGGCGGCGGTAGAGGCGGCGGTGGAGGGGTCCGTGGGTTCGCCACGGTGATACTCTGCTGCCCCGCGGAGCCTCGATGTCGCCCCTCCTGCTGCTGTCCCTCCTCTCTGACGCCGCCGCTGGCATCTGGACCGTCCGCAAGGACGGCAGCGGCGACTTCGCCACCCTGACGGCGGCCGTCGCGGCGGCGAGCGACGGCGACACCCTGGAGGTGGGCGCCGGGACGTGGGCGGAGTCCTTGACCCTCGAGGGTAAGGCGCTCTCGATCCTCGCCGTTGACGGGGCCGCGGTGACGGAGCTCGATCCGGCGGGCGCGGGCACCTGGGCCTTCAAGTCGTCGAACACGGGCGCCGGCACGGTGCGGCTCGAGGGCTTCACGGTCCGAAACGCGGGCTACCGGGGTGTCTTCGCGACCAACACCGACCTCGAGCTCGTCGACTGCCTCTTCGATGACCTCGGAAACAGCGCCCTCGTGGGAGGGGCCATCGCCGCGACCGGAGGGGTCTCTCTGCTCATCACCGGCTCCACCTTCACCGGCGGCGCGGCGCTCTACGGAGCCCACATCTACAGCAACGGGGGCAGCCTCTTCATCGAGGACAGCCGCTTCAGCCTCGGCAGCAGCACCTACGGGGGCTCGATCTACACGGCGGGCACGGTGGTCGAGCTCTGGAATTCCGAGCTGGTCGGCAACACAGCCTCCAACCACGGCGGCGCGGCCTGGTTCGACAGCGCCTCCCTCGTGACCGCCGAGGGGCTCACGGTGGAGGGCAACACCTCGACGGGGGGCTACGGCGGCGCCTTCTTCATGGGCTACGCATCCGAGCTCATCTTGCGCGCCTCCTCGCTCAGCGGGAACGCCGCCGACGCCGGCTATGGCGGCGCGATCATGTTCTATAACTACAGCAGCGGGGTCATCTCCGGATCGGACTTCTCGTCCAATCAGGCCTATGGGGGTGGGGCGCTGGGCGCCTTCTCCTACATCGATCTTTCGCTGGACGAGGTCGAGTTCACGTCGAACTACGCCATCTATGGCGGCGTCCTCTACGGGTCGACGGTCAGCAGCCTCAGCGTGGAGGACAGCCTGTTCCTGACCAACACCGCCCTGTACAACGGGGGGGTCGCGTATGCGTACTCCGGAGACAGTTGGGTCATCCGCGGGAGCACCTTCGAGGAGAACCTGGCCACCTACGGCTCGGGGGGAGCGCTGTCCATCGGCTACATGTCGTCGCTCACCCTGTCGGACAACGTGTACGCCGAGAACCGCGCCTATTACAGCGGCGGCGCCCTCTATCTGGCGTACGTGGGCGTGCTGGCTGTGCTCTCGAATGAGACCTGGACGGAGAACGAGGCCGTCAACGGCGGCGGTGGTGCGGCCTACCTCCTCGGCAACACGATGGTGAGCGGCTCCACGCTCACCCTGGATGGAAACGCCGCCGCCCAGGGCGGTGGCGGCCTGCTCATCGAGGCCTCCAACACCGCCTTCCGCGACCTCGTCGTGACCGGCAATGTCTCCTCCCTCTACGGGGGCGGCGGCGTCGCCGTTCGTGGCGGCGATTTTTCACTCCGGGAGGCGAACCTGTCCAACAACCAGACGGGAGACGCCGGGGGGGGCTTCTCCGGGACGGAGCTCGGCCTGTTGGAGCTGGTGGACGTGGACCTCGACGAGAACGAGGCGGCGATGGGCGGGGGCGGGCTGCACCTGCGCGAAGCCAGCTCGGTCGCGCTCACCCGCCTGCGGGTCCGGGGGAACACCGCGCCCTATGGCGGGGGGCTCTATCTCCGAGGTGTCCTGGAGGGGCAGGCGGAGAACATCCTCTCCCAGCAGAATGACTCCACCACCGGCGCCGGGCTCTGCCTGTTGGAGGGGGGCGCGCTGACCCTTCGGAACGCCGCCCTCATCGGCAATCGAGCGAGCGTGGAGGGGAGCGCCCTCTATGCCTGGCAGGCCCCCTTCACGCTGATCAACTCGGTGGTGGCCTACAACAGCGGGGGCAGCGCCGCCGTGGTCGGGGACGACGCCGAGGGGAGCGAAGCCGCCTGGGTCGCGACCCACGAGAACAGCCCGGCGGAGCTCGGCGGGGCCCTCACCGCGGCGCTCTACACCGACAAGGTGGAGGGTGACCCGCTCTTCGCTCGGTATGACGGTGACGGGAACTCGCTCGACGACACCTTCACCCTGTCGCCCGAGAGCCCCCTCCGGGACGCCGGAGACCCGAGCCTCGTCGATCCCGACGGCAGTCGCAGCGACATCGGTCTCATGGGTGGCCCGAACACTTGGACCGACGACGCCGACGGTGACGGGGTCCTCGCCTGGTTGGACTGTGATGAGGGAGACGCCGCGGTCTATCCCGGCGCGCCCGAGGTCTGGTATGACGGCGCGGACAGCGACTGCCAGGGCTCCGACTATGATCAGGACGGGGACGGGGTGGACGCCGCGGAGTACGGCGGAGAGGACTGCGATGACCTCGACGCCAGCCGCGCCCTGGACTGCGGGGAGGCCGACAGCGCCGAGCCGGTGGAGGATGAGGACAGCGGCGCGCCAGTCGGCGCGGAGGAGCCGGCGGCGGAGGGCGGGGCGGAGGGGAGCAAGGGAGGCTGCTCGACGAGCCCGGCGCGGGGCGGCCTGTCGATGGCGCTCTTGGCCCTGCTCCTCAGGCGAGGGCGCCGAGCACGGGCTCGACCCCGGTAGTGTAGCCGCTCGGATCGACCCCGCCGAGGGCGAGCAGGGTGGCTCCCACGACGTCGCTCGAGAGGTTGGTGGCGTCATCGGTGACGTCGCCGGTGGCGGGGTCGATGGTGCGCCCGTAGTAGGCGCTGTCGTAGCCGCCGATCACCCGCCCGCCGCGGATGTTCGGGCCGGTGACCATCGTGGCGGTGTAGGGCCAGTGGTCCTTCCCGTCATTCCCGTTGAGCTGGGGCGTGCGGCCCATCTCCGACATCACGACGACCACGGTCTCGTCGGCCAGGGTGGCCGCGGTCGTCCCGGGGGTGCGAGCGAGGCGGTCGTGGATGGTGTTGAGCTCGGTGAACAGGCCTTGGAAGTTCAAGGCTTGGTAGGTGTCGTTCATCGTGTGGGTGTCCCAGCCGTACAGCGAGTAGGACAGGGTAGACACCCGCGACAGGCCCAGCGACATGAGCTCGATCGCCAGTCGGGCCTGTCCGGCGAAGGTGGTGGCGGCGCTCCAGGGGACGTCGTGGCGCAGGCTCTTGAGCAGCTGCTCGCGCTCGAGGGCGCGGTCGAAGGCGTCCATCAGCAGCGCGTCTTCGCCCGCGGCGGCGCCGGATAGCCGCGCGGCGGAGCGGGACCGGAGGTAGCGGTCCATGATCGCCTCCGCCGTCCCGTCCACGGCGGAGACCGGAGTGTCGCTCGTCGCCGCGATGTCTCCGGACAGGAGGCTCGTGAGCTGGCCCCCAGTGCCGGTGCGGGTGACGAAGGCGCCGAAGTCGCCCGGGAAGGAGGGCCCGCCGACCACCACCTGCGGCAACGCGAAGGCCTCTGCCCGCTCGCCGGCGAGGATGGCCCCCCAGTCGCTGCGGTCTTGTGCGGTGGAGCCGGTGAGCTGGATGCGGAGGCAGTTCTCGTGCGCGATCGACTGGACCAGCACGCCGTTGAAGAAGAGCGTGCGGGCGGCCTGGAGTGACATGTATTCGGTCACCGCAGGGCGGCTGTCATGCTCGATCCAGCGCAGGTCTCCGCTCGTGCCCAGGCCGGCGTCTCCCTCGAGGTCTACGAAGGGGTTGTCGAGCTCACTCGCGAAGACACGGGTGGGGTCCCAGCCGCCGTAACAGACCACGAAGAGGAACTTGAGGTCGGAGCCAGACACGGAGGCGGCCATCGCCGGCCTCGCGCCGAGGCCCAGCGCGCCGAGGCCCATCGCCCCGAGGCCCACCCCGAGCGACTGCCCGCCCGCGCGAAGGAGCCCACGACGGGACAGGTAGATGCGGTTGGTCTTCATCATGGCCAGCGGCGCTCCGGATACCGGGGGATCAATAGACCCAATCAATAGATCAGGAGGTCGGGGTCGCGGAGGAGGACGGAGAGGAGGCCGGTCCAGGCGCCGGTGACGCTCCCGCTGAGGGCGTAGAGCTCCGTCCACAGGCCGAGGTTGGCCTCGACCTCCGGCCCGTCCGCGGCGACGTGGCGACCGAAGAGGCGGAGGTGGAGGTCTTGGAGCTGGAGCACCATCGCCTCCCCGCCACGGTCCGGCGTCTCGGTGAAGTCGATCCGCCGGAAGAGGTGGTCCTCCTCGGCCGGGGCCGCGGCGTCCCGCCGGACGATGTGGTCGGCGGCGGCCTGAGCGACCCGCTCGTGCACGAGCAGCATGGTGGCGTTGGGCTCGGTGGCGGGGCGAGTGGCATAGACCCCGTCCACACCCCCTGCGAGGGTGCGCACGCCGTAGGTGTCGCTCTGCAGGATGTCGTAGCCACCCGCGGTGAAGCGGAAGGTGGTGAGGTCTTCGAGCACGCTCGCCACCTGGTCGGGGCTCATCATGCGCCGCGCGAGGCCGCCGTCGGCCCGGGCGCCGTCGCGGTACTCGGGCTCGGCGAGCACGGCCCGAAAGACCGAGCGAATTGTGAGCCCCTCTCGGAGGAAGGCCTCCCGATGGGCGCTCAGGCGATCAAAGTCGCTCAGCCCCTGCTCCCGACCGAGCAGCCGCTCGTTGACCTGCCGGACGAGACACTCGGGGTAGCGAGGGTCGGCCGCGATCTGGTCGCCGAGGTCGGAGAGGTTGTATCCGGCCTCCCCCATCCATCCGGGGGCCACCCCGGTGGCCTCGGCCCACATCCCCTCCCGCTCGGGGTGATAGCCGGTGAGCTCATCTTTGGATGTGTAGATATAGTGGTAGAAGCCGTAGAAGTAGCTCGCGATGGGGTCAAGCGTGGCGTGGCAGCTCACGCAGCCCGGGTTGTTCTGCAGCGCGTCGTCCAGCGCCTCGGAGTCGAGGAGGTTGACGTTACGATCGAACTCAATCGGCCGGGAGAGGTAGTCGCTGCAGACGAGCATCCGGCTGACGGCGTTCGCCCGACCGCGGTTGGCGTTGGAGTCGGTGCTGGTGTATCGCCACCACATGCCGTTGGTGGACAGGATGCCGGCGGCGGGGCGGCCGTCGGTGTAGTGGACGCGCTGCCAGCCCGTCGTGTCGGCCGGGTAGTCCGTGAAGAAGGCGCGCCCGTTGAGCTCGTTCATCATCGTCCAGTCGGACTGGACGAGCTCCGTGTAGGGCAGGTCCTCCTCGGCGATGGTGGACAGGATGCGCAGCGGCTCGTCACCCACCGCGCGGATGAAGCCGACGCTGTCGTCGATGCCGTACTCGGAGGCGGTGACGTAGTAATAGTCCACATGGGTGAGGTAGAGGTCACCCCACATCTCTCTCACCCGTCCGCCGAAGCGGGGGTCGTGGAGGAAACCTTCCGCGAGGGCGTCGAAGGCCGCGGGATCGGCCTCCACCAGGGCGAGCTCCTCGAAGCTCGGGCGCACCCCGCGCAGGTCGAGGCTGGCTCGGCTGAGGGCCTCGACGGGCCGGGCGGGCGGGCCGCCGACCTCGGGGCTGAGCGGGGCCGCTGAGTCGCCGCCGGCCTCAGGCTCGGCCTGGAGCGCGGGATCCACGAGGACCGTCGCCGGGGGAGTAGAGTCGGCGCAAGCCAGCGCCAGCCAGATCACCATGACGACCTCACCATGGGTTCCGCTCCCAGCTCGTCAAGGCGCCGAGGTCGGGACAGACCGCTCCGAGGGAGGCGCCGCGGTACCACACCTCGCCGCAGCCGTCGCACTTCGGCGGGAAAGACTCGGCGCCCGCGTGGGCGGGGCCGTCAAAGGTGACCGAGTACCACTCGCCCGCGGCGTCTCGCACAGAGACGATGCCGGAGGGCTCGATCGGACAGTCCGAGCCCCAGGCCTCGGTGGCCATGTAGACCTCCTCGAAGCGCACGGTGTCGGTGTGGGTGGTGGACAGCCCGCTCATGCCGCCCTCGAGCGAGATCGCCGCCCCCTGGCCGGGGGCGCCGTTGCCCGAGACCGTGAGGCTCAGGCTGCGGGCCTCACCGAGCCAGGTGTCCCCGTAGGTCTCGCCAGTCCACAGGGCCTCTCCCGTGAAGCTCAGATAGACCGTGGAGACCTCGGTGTCGAGGTACCGATAGTTGTAGGTATAGAAATACCCGGACATGTCGAAGCGCTGATCGTCGGAGAGGCGAGCCGCCCCTTCGCCGTACCACCAGGCGTAGTGGTCATAGACGTAGGAGGCGGTGTCGAGCTCCGTCCCGTAGGTGATGCCGTAGATGTAGCCGTCGTAGGTCAGCCCGGACCCGGCGACGCAGCTCCCATAGTAGTAGTAGTACCCATAGGTGGGGAAATAATAGTCATAGGGGATGGGGCAGGCGCCGTCGCCGTCGGCGAGCATGGCGGCGTGGGCCTCGTAGACGAGGAAGGGGCGCCAGTTGCGAAAGGCGGCCACCACCTCGACGAGCGACTGCTCGACCTCGGGCAGGCTGAGCAGGGGGGGAGGCTCGTCGTCCTCGATCACATACTCGGTGGGGAGCGCGTCCCCCGTGTCGTCGCCGTCGGGTCGGGCTGTGTCGCCTTCGTCGGCGCCTCCGTCCGCCCCGTCGCCCGGGTCGGCCCCGGGGGTGGCGCCCGTCGGCGCGGACCCGACCACCTGATTCTCGGAGGTGCAAGCCAGGAGGGCGCACGGCAGGAGCGCCCAGAGGGTGCGGGGGAGTCGGCGGTGGTGCACAGGACGCTCCGGTTGGAGGGAGGGTACCACAGCCTGGACCAGCGAGGCGCGGCGGGCGCAGGGCTCAGGTGCCGGGGGTCGCGCAGCGCAGCCAGATCTCGAGGAGGAGCCGGTCGTCGTCGGAGACCCCGCCGAGCGGCGGCATGGTGGGCGCCTCCCCGGTGGAGCGCGAGAGGATCCGCGCGTCCCAGGCCCAGGCCTCGTCTACGGTGTCGAAGGTGACGCTCTCGGGCGCGTCGTGGCGATCGGGGGCGGAGGCCGCGTGACAGCCCTGGCAGGCGCCGAGGAGGAAGCCGTGGCCGAAGTTGGCCCAGGTGACCTGGGGCTGACCGTCACAGAAGGGGTCGGTCGGGGTGCCGGTCTCGTGGGACCCGCCGGTCTCGTCGGGCCCTCCCGTCTCCTCCGAGCCGCCCGGGCCATCCTCGCCGGCCGCCCGCGGATCTCCGGTGCCAGCAGCCGAGCAGGCCGCGAGCAGCAGGAGCACGAGCGTGGACGGCGCGGGCGAGATCGGGCGCAGGTGAGGGCCTCCTTGAGAGGGAACCCTATCACGGGGCCTGTCCGACCAGGGCGCGGATCTCCCTCAACGGATCAGGCGGAGCAGGCTCCGCGCCAGCGCGAGGCCCGGCTCGGCCTGGTCGCGGCGCTCCTGCTCCGTGGCGGAGCGGGCGTCGAGGAAGTCGATCACAGGGGGACAGTCGAGGTCAGCGGCGAGGCTCCGACACTCCGCCATGATGCGATCGAGCTGCGCCGTCGCCCAGTCGTGCCCCTCGCGGACGATCCACAGCTCCACCCCCTCTCCGGCGGCGCGGCGGCGGCGGCCCTCGGCGAGGAGCCAGGTCAGGCGGCCCTTCTGGTGGTCCCGCTGCCAATCGCGTGTGTCGTTGGCGAGCTGGTGCCAGGCGCCGTAACGGGCGAGGAATTGGGACCAGCGCGGGACCCGCTGGGGCTGCCCATAGGCGCGACAGACGGCGACCACCGGGATGAGTGCGGCCTCGACCTTCCGCGCCGAGACACCCACGAAGGTGGCCTCGTCTACGTCGTCGAGCTCGCCGTCGAGGATGGTGGCCTCGGCGCTTCGGGTCCAGATCTCGTCGAAGAGGGCCTGGAACTCGAGGTCATCGCCGAGCTGCTCTCGGAGCGGTTGGACAAACAGGGCGGAGAGGGGGGCGAGCGCGGCGAGGAGGGCCGCCTCGACCGTGGCGTCGCCGTCCATCAGGTTGTCCATGATGCGGATCGCGTAGTAGCCGGCCACCGAGGAGCGTAAGAGGCCGGCGGCCAGCTTCTCTCCGTCGAGGGCCCGCTCGAGCACATAGGGCAGCCAGAGGGTTGGGAAGGCGTCGGGGTGGGTGAAGTAGTCCTCGGGCGGCGCGCCGCGGGTGAGGCTCGTCGTCCAGGCGGCGAAGCCCGCTCCCACCTCGGGGCAGGTCTCCTGCACGGATGTGACGATCTGCGCGTGCGCGGCGCGGATCCCGGCGCGGTAGGGGTCTTGGCCCTCGGGCGGGGTCGGGGCCTCCTGCGACCTCGCGGCCTCCGGCGCGGCGGGCGGCGGCGCGGCCCAAGCGCGGCGGACCTGGAGCCAGGTCACGAGCGGCAGCAGGGCGCAGTCGCCGGCCGCGGCGGCGTCGAGCAGGGCGGCCTCGGCCTCCTCGTCGGAGCCTTCGAGGCGGGCGGCGAGGCTCGGGCGGGCCCGGAGGAGCGGGGCGAGGCGGGCGGAGCGGAGGAGGGTGGCGGCGGGCGCAGCGGATGCGGACATCAGGAGGTGGCCTCTCGGCGCCGCCAGCTCAGCGGCGCGTCGTAGACGATGGAGGTGGTGACAGGGGCGCTCACTCACCCGCGGTGGAGGTCACGACGATGGTGTCGGTGCCGACGATCGCGCCCTGGTGGTCCGTCGCCACCAGCGTGAGCGCGTTCGCCCCGGGTTCGAGCGGCACGGTCATGGCCCAGTGGGTGCCGTCAGCCCAGGTGAGCTCGAGCGGCAGGCCGTCGCTGTCGAGGGCGATCGATCGCACGTCGATCCAGCCCTGCCCCTCGAGCACGACCTCGGTGGACGCGACCGAGTGGTCGGCGCCGCCGGCGGTGGTGATGGCGAAGGAGACCGCCGGATAGACCGCGCTCACCGAGTCGGTCGCGCCATAGAGGATCCAGTCGGCGCGGTTGGCGATGAAGTCGCAATTCCCGGAGACGTCCTGGCTCGGCAGCAGGGCGCCGAGCTGCTCACACCAGGGGGCCAGGTACTCGCGGTTGTAAGCCCGGCCGATGATGTCGTTGAGGTGACCGTAATAGGCCCGGCGATAGACCGGCGCCTCGAGGAGGCGGCGGAGGTCTCCGTTGCCCACCACGGGCATCGTGTAGCCGCCATAGAAGTCGAGGTCGTGAGGGAAGTAGAGCAGGCGCTGGTCTTCGGGGCGGACATAGAAGCGCGCGTTGTGCTGGCTGCCGTCGCCGCCGTAGTTGTCGACGGCGCCGGAGAGCGTGGCGAAGGCGTAGGCGCGCAGCCACTGGTCGACGTCGATCACCGCCTCGACCTCGGCCAGGAGGTCGGCGTCGGAGAGGGCGAAGGTCTGTCCGAGGTCGATGAAGCGGGCGTAGTCGTCCTCTCGCTCGTTGTTCTGGATGAGGAAATTCCAGCGCCAGTCTTCCTTGTCGTCGCCGAGGTCGGTGATGGCGGTGCCGACCACGGCGTCGGGCTGGGGCAGCTTCAGGCCCTCGGCGCTGCCGTCGTCGGTGGTGTAGGGGTAGTAGATGAGCTCGTACTCGAAGAGGGTGCCGCTCGAGCCGGCCTCGAACTGGGCGTCGAGCACGAGGTCGCTGAATCGGTCGAGCTGGAGCTCGGCCGGGCCGGTGTGCTCGGCGCGCGGCGTCAGCGCGTGGATGAGGTCGTTGTACTCGCCGGAGACCGAGCCCGCGTGGGTCATCACGAGGTTCATCAGCACCTCGCGCTGGCCGAAGCCCACCCCCTCGGACCGATCGACGAGCACGCTCGTGTGGCTGCCGCGGAAGGGCTGCTCTTTGTGGAAGGAGACGCCGTAGCCGAGCCGCGGCACCTCGGGCCGGCCGCGCTCGCTGCCCTTGGCGCGGACGCCCACGTCATAGAAGACCTCGGCTTCGTCGTAGACGATCGTGGCGCCGATGAGGTCGTCGCTCATGAGGTTGACGTCGTCGAGCAGCCAGTCGGAGTCGGCCTCGGTCATCAGGATGCGGAAATTGTGGAGGCCGTTCGACTCGGCCAGCCCGTCGTCGGCCTGGAGCAGGGCCCGGGAGTCGGGGCCGGCCGCCGGGAAGGTGGAGAGGGCGCCGAGGCTGTCCTCGGCCTCGATGTAGAACTGGGTGATCGCCCCGGCGGCCTGTCCGTCGAGCGCGGCGACCCACTCCCCGGGCGCGGACTCGACCATGTCGGTCGGCTCGAAGGCGGCGCCATCGACCGCGCTCCAGAGGGTGAGGCCGGTGACGCCGTCGGGATCGGCGGCGGTGGCGGTGATCCGCACCGGCTCGAAGGCGGCGGGGACGGCGATGTCTTGGCCGGCGCCCGAGAAGGTGGGGCCGAGGTTGTCGATTCGCGTGGAATTGGCGGCCCCGGGGGAGCCCGAGGCCTCTGGCTGCTCCACGAGGGCGGTGTGGGGGAGGCGATTGAAATAGAGGCGGCTGTGGACCTGGTTCGAGCCCGACACCCAGCGGGCCCGATAGGAGATCTCGTACTCGGTGGTGGTGATCGGCCGGAGCAGCGTGGTCTCGGCGTGGTTGTGCATGTGGCCGGTGGGGCCCGAGGCGCGGAGCCGCAGCACGGCGTTCGAGGCGTCGTCGGGGTCGGCGATGACCTCGCTGTGGCGGTGGTTCCCGAGCAGGCGCCAGTGGGCCGCTCCGCCGTCGGAGCCGTCGTCGAAGCCGCCGTTCTGGATGAGGTCGACCGGGGCGGTGTCGGGGTCTTGGATGACGCGGAGATCGTCGATCAGCACCTCACCCTGGTCGAGCAGGCCGAGGACGAGCTCCTGCCAGACCCCGTCCGGCCCGACCACGCTCGGCGTGGCCTCTCCGCGATAGGAGACGGTGACCCACTCGGCGCGGCCGCCCTCCGCGCTCGCCGCCCAGGCCTCGGGCGCGGCGTTGTCGGCGCGGGGGTCTTTGAGCTCGAGGGTGGAGCCGCCGCCGTCCGCCGCGTCGGGCCAGCGCCCGCCATCGTAATACCGCACCGTGTCGGCAGGGTTGCCGCGGGCGTCGAGGAGGAGCACGCGGTCACCGCTGTTGTTGAGCTGGCCTTTGAAGTCGCCGAGCACGGTGATGTCGGGGTGCGCCGAGCGCAGGGCCGCGGCGTCCTTCGCGATGACGAGCAGCTCGCCGGGGGACAGGGTCGTGCCGTCCGGAAAGGTGTACGCGACGGCGTCGACGAGCTGCCAGCCGCTGAGATCGACCTCGGCGGCGCCGCGGTTCGTGAGCTCGATCCACTCCTCGGGCCGCGCGGTGACCGGCTCACCCTCTCGGGAGACCGGGGCCGCGTGGTACTGGAGCTCGTTGATCACGATGTCATCGAAGCGCTCGAGCTCATTGTCGGCCCCCGGGGTGGCGGCCACGGGGAAGCGCCAGGGCCCGCCCTCCGGCTCGCGGCCGCGGAGGCTCGCCCCCACCCGCACGGCGTCGAGGAGGGCGCTGCGGTCGGCCGAGTAGAGGAAGAGCACGTCGCCCGCCTCGACCGGGAAGCCGAGGTCACCCTCTGTGTGGAGCTCCCCCAAAGCGAGCTCGCCGTCGGAGAGGACCCGCTCCGCCCCGGTCGAGGCGGTGAGGATCAGGCCGCCCAGCGCGACCGGCGTCTCGCTGCGGCCGATGAGCTCGACCCAGGCGGGCGCCTCGGCGGTCGGTGAAGCGGCGGCGGGCGACACCTCGTTGAACAGGACCGGCGGCAGCGGGGTCTCCGCGGTGACGCGGGCGCTCAAGGCGCAGCCGAAGGTCAGGTCAAGGTCGGCGGGCTCGGCCTGGTGCAGCTCGACGGCGAGCACGTTGGCGCCGCGGAGGAGCGACGCGGTCGAGAGCTCCGCCGCGACGGTGGAGACCACCTCGATGGGGGTGCCGGCCAGGGTGGTGGCGGTGAGGGGGCCCGCGGGCAGGTTCTCCCGGTGGACCTCCACCCCGTTGAGATAGACGATAGCGCCGTCGTCGAGCAGGCAGGAGAGGGAGAGGGTGGTGGCGGCGGGGTCGGCGTCGAGGGTGAAGGCGGTGCGGAAGGTGGCCGTGGTGGGGACGGCGCTGAGCTCCGTGCTGCCGCGCGCGCCCTGAAGGGGCTCGACCGAGCGGAAGAGGGCGTAGGTGTCGCGCGTGTTGGTGATCGAGGTGTCGGAGAAGGTGTCGGGCCAGACGTACTTCGTGGCGTCGGTGAACCAACGGCTGACGGCCCAGCCCCAGGGGGAGGAGGCGCGGTCCGCCTCAACGGCGGGGGCGGCCCAGTCGCCGGCGGCGTCGGCGTCGGCGATGAGGAGGGCGAGCTCGGCCTCGGTCGGCGGCGGGTCAGCCGGGGGGATGCCAGGGGCTCCGCCGGTGGGCCCGAGGATCCACTCGAAGCCGGCCTGGTCGGTGCCGATCACGTCGTCGGGCAGCGTCACCTCGGCGAGGGTCATCTGCGGGCCGCCGTAGTCCCAGGAGGCCTCCCAGGCGGCGAGGAAGAGGTGGTCTTCGGGGCCGACCTCGACGTCGAAGCGCTCCACGGTGGTCCAGTCTCCGTCCTGGTCTTCACCGACGAGCCGCAGGTCTGTCCCGTCGGCGGCGCCGAGATAGACCGCGAAATAATTGTCGGCCGTCGCCGCGAGGGTCCCGAGGAGGGCCTCATCGGAGGCGCCCGCGAAGAAGACGGCGGGGGCGCGATCCCAGGCGCTGTCGTCGTAGTCAGCCTGGGCCCAGTCGGGGGAGGGATAGGCGCCCGAGAGGTCATAGGCCCACTCGGCCTCGAGGTCAATGAGGGACAGCGTGGTGGGAGCGGCGTGGGGGTCGAGGCCGTTCGCCTGGCCGGGCGTCCCGCCGAGCTCGGCGCTCGCGGTCCAGTTCTCGGCGTGGTCGCTCGCGGCGTCGGGGTCGGCCTTGGCCAGGGAGAGGCCGGAGCCGTCGGGGGCGACGGGCCAGGGGTCATCCTCGCCGTAGGCGACCGTGTCGATGAGGCGCCCGCTGTTGTTCCAGAGCTCGAGCCGCTCCCCGTCATTGGAGAGGCGGCCGCTGTAGGGCCCGAGCGCGCTCGAGTAGCCCGTCTCGGCGCTGAGGTGCGCGGGATCGGCCGTCACCACGAGGTAGCCGCCGGCGGGGAGGGTGACCCCCTCCTCAAAGGCGTAGCTCACCCCGCCCGAGACCGACCAGCCCGAGAGGTCGACGTCCATGGCCATCGGGTTGTGGAGCTCGAACCACTCGAGATCTCCGTCACCCGGCTGGTTGTAGAGGAGCTCGCTCCAGGTGATCGAGCCTGGCGCCGCCCGCTCGTCGCGGAGCCAGGGCTCCCCGGGAGCGGGCAGCTCGTCGATGGTGTCGCCGGTGTCTCCCCCGTCGGGGGCGGTGTCATCCTCGGGCTCCCCCTCGCCCTCCGCGGGCGGCGCGCCCCCGCCCTTACCTGCGGGGTCGTCCGAGCAGGCCGTGAGGAGGGCGAGCAGGGCCACCCCGGCGCGGAGGGCAGGTGGCCCGAGGGCCCGGAGGGGGGCGCGGGTGGAGGGGTCGCCGGGGATGATGTGCATGGGGAGGCCTCGCCGCGTCTCCCGAGCCTAACTCTGCTGCCTCCGCCGAGGGTGGGCATCCTCTCGGTGCGCTGGCGGAGGCGGCCGGGCTACTCGACCTCTTCGGACGACGTGAGCTCGTAGGTGCCCGTCTCGCCGTCCTCGTAGACCACGACGAGCCAGCTCGCGCCGTCGATGTCGAGGCCGAGGCGGTAGTTGGTGCCTGAGACGACCTGCTCCTGCGCACAGAGCACCTCGTATTCGGACCCCGGTGTCCCGGTGATCTCCTCGACGGCGAACTCCGCGGCGGCCTCGACGTCGGCCTCGTCGACCCCGACGGACTCGTACCCGCCTTCACCACCGTCGGCCTCAGCGCCCAGGCACTCCTCGGCCTCCTTGGCGCAGCCGCTGGCCATCGCGACGAGGGAAAACATGGCGCCTGCGATGAGGCGGCGGGAGCGGGACGGGGAGTGGAGAGCGGGAGAGCGGGAAGGCGTGATCATGGTGGTGTCCTGTGGTCCAGAGGCCCCCAACGGGAGGCGAAGAGGGCATATCGGGGGCCGCGCGTTCGGCCCCTTACCGGCCCTTACCGGTCCTTACCGGGCCTCCCGGAGGGCTGGGGCGTCGGTCTCGCTTGACGTTGAACTTGAAAATCATTATCAAGATTGGGTGCTTGGCCCTCGCCCCCGGAGCCCCCATGTCGATCCTCCCGCTGCTCGCCCTCGTGCTCCCCACGGCCTCCGCCGGAGAGCGCTTCCTCGCCTGGTCCTACGGGGCGGACACCGTCCCCCAGGGCGAGATGGAGCTCGAGCCCATCAGCACCTTGAAGACGCACCACGAGGGCGACGCCCTGGTCGCGGAGTGGAAGCACGAGGCCGAGCTCGAGTTCGGCATCACCAACGCCCTCGAGGGCGGCGTCTACTTCGTCACCACCCAGGTCAACGACGGGCCGCTCAGCTACTCGGGCTACAAGGCGCGCGCCCGCTACCGCTTCTGGCCGCTCGGCACCAAGGGCGTCGACATGGCCGGCTACCTCGAGTACATCGGCAGCCCGACCTTCGAGGAGCACGGCGTCGAGGCGAAGCTGATCGTCGCCCACGAAGGAAAGTCCGTCCGCGCGGCCCTCAACGTCACCGGCGAGCTCGAGCTCTCCCCCGACGGCACGGAGCCCGTGCTCGAGCCGACCGCCGGCGCGGTCTGGCGGGCGACCCCGTCCTTCGCCTTCGGCGGCGAGGCCAAGGCCGAGGTGGTCTTTGTCGATCCGCTCGAGGGGCCCTTCTTCTGGGCGGGGCCCACGGTGCACCTCGCCGGCGGGGGCGGGCGCTTGAGCTGGACCGTCTCCACCCTCTTCGCGCTCTCCGGCCCCTCGCGAGACGACGCGGAGGTCCAGGCCCGCTCGCTCTTCGGGATCGATCTCTGATAGGGGTCCGACCATGTTGTCGCTGCTCCTCACCGCCTGCCTCTCGGTCCACCTCCCCGAGCCGAACGCCGACATGGTCGCGCTGGCACAACGGGAGCGGCCCGACGCCTCGCTCGACTCCCTCGCGGCCGGGCGCGCGCTGGTGCTCAAGCGCTGCGCCGGCTGCCACCGCCCTCCCGAGCCGGCCATGACCGCCGACGAAGACTGGCCGGAGCTGCTCGAGCAGATGGGCCGAAAGGCGCGCCTCGGCCCCGAAGACACGGCGCGCATCGACGCCTACCTCCGCGCCAGCGCCGCGCTGCCGCCGCCCACCGACGCCCGTCGCTGAGGGGCTCAGGTCGAGCGGCGCGGCGAGCGGCCGGTGAGCCGTGTGTAGGCGTGGTAGCCCACCCAGCGGAAGGGGTCGGGGGGGATGCCGCCGAGGGCCTTGTTGACGAAGGGGAGGCCGGCGTACCGCTCGCCCTCGCCATCGTAGAGGTCGGCGATGATGCGGCCGGCGAGGTTTCCGAGCGTCACTCCGTGGCCGCTGAAGCCGAGGCCGAAGTAGACGTTCTGGTGGGCGCCGCGCACGCCGATGCTGCACATCCGGCTGAGCGTGATCGAGAGGGTGCCCGTCCAGCGGTGGGTGACGCCGACCGTGCGGAGGCGCGGAAAGTAGTGGAACAGGCGGTCTTGAATGGCCTGGAAGGCAGCCGTCCGGTCGTGTCGCCAGGCCGTGGGGCCGCCGTAGCCGTAGTCATAGGCGGCATTGCTGCCGCCCCCGAAGACGACGCGACCATCGACGGTCAGGCAGCCGTAGGAGATGCGGTCGAGGTCGTCGCAGAAGGCGCTGGTGGCCCGCCAGCCGAGCTCCTCTCGCTCGGCGGCGGTGAGCGGGGCGGTAGCCAGGGCGTGGGAGTGGAGGGGGAAGACCCCCATTCGAAAATAGCCCAGTCGGTGGGTGTAACCCCCGGTGCCGAGCACGAGGGTGGGCGCCCGGACCGCGCCGGCCGCGGTGACCACCCGGTGGGTCGCCCCCTCCTCGATCGTGAGCACGGGGCTGTCTTCGCAGATCTGCACCCCGCGGGCCACGAGCAGGCGTTGGAGCTCGCGGAGGTAGTCCACCCCGTTGAGCTGCCCGGCGGTGGGGTCGAGCAGCGCGCCGCGGGCGCCGGTCATGGAGAGGGTGGCGCTGAGCTCGGCCCCCTGGATGAAGCGCAGCGGGATGCCCCAGCGGGCGAGGCGCTCGGCCTTCTCGTGGGCGTGCTCGGCCCCCTCGGCGCTGCGCTGCACCTCGAGGGCGCCGTCGCGGGCGTGGCGGACGCGGAGGCCCTGGTCGCGGATGAGGTTGACGATGTCGTCGATCCCACCGCGCGTGAGCGCGAAGACCCGCTGGGTGAGGGCCTCGTCGGCGGTGTCGACCCCGTTGACCCAGTTGAGCATCTGCCCGCCGTTACGGCCGCTCGCCCCGTTGGCCACCCGACGGGCCTCGAGCAGCACGATCCGCAGCGTGGGGTGACGCTGGGAGAGGTGCCAGGCGGCGCTCATGCCCGTGAAGCCGCCGCCGATGATCACGACGTCGGCGTCGATGTCTCGGGTGAGGGGCGGGCCGGGCTCGACCTCGGGGGCGCCCTCTTGCCAGGGGGCGGTGTTGTCGTCGAAGTCGAGGGCGCGGCGGGTGAGCGCGGCGGCCCGCTCCGGCAGCACGATCGCGGCGCTCGGGATGAGGGCGGTCGGCGGCGGGGCGGTCGGGCGGTGGGGCTGGGTCACCGCCAGAGCTTAGCGCAGCGAGCGGGGCGGCTCAGAACAGGTCGACCGGGATCGCGCGAACGAGCACCGCGGGAGAGCCCCCGCAGTCGGCGACCATCCGCCACACCACCTCCCCGCTCGGCTCGACCTCGATCGCCGAGGCGCCCTCCGAGCAGGAGAGCAGGAGGTTGCCCGAGGGCAGGGGATAGGCGGAGCCTCCAAAGTCACAGAAGCTGCTGTAGCTCACGCTCTCCTCAATGGTGGCCACGCCGGTGACAGGATCGAGCGAGAGGCTGAGCGCGGTCGAGGGGACGGAGCTCGGGGTCTCGAAGGGGCCGCCGTTGTTGAAGAGGCGGAGGTGGGTGCCGTCGATCCAGGTCGCGTGGTGCTGGGAGGCGAAGGTCGAGGTGCCCTGCACCGCGCTGTCCACCCGGAAGGTGGAGGGGATGATGCCCGAGGCGGCGAGCGTCCAGTCGATCCGGCCGGGCTCCGCGTCGTCGAGCCCCTTGACGTGGATCACGGCGTCGAGGTGGCGCGCCGAGATGAGCAGGTCGCCCTGCGCGTCGACGGCCAGCGAGTTGGCGTGGGTGACGTCATAGGCCCCCGGCCACTCCTCCTTCCAGACGCCGTTGTCTGTGGCGTCGGGCGGGAGCTCGAGCGGCAGGGTGAGGTGGTCGGAGATCAGCCACTCGTCCTCGAGCGCGCCCTCGGCGTCGAAGGTGTAGACGCCGTCCACCACCTGGCGGATGCCGTCCGGCGCTGTGATCTCGTCGGCCATCAGCGCGCGGAGTCGACCGCCCTGGAGCGACAGGTCGTGGTGGACCGGGAGGTCGAAGTCGCGGCCGCGCTCCAGCTCGAGGCCGAGCTCCCCGTCGAGGGTGACCTCAGCGATGCGGGAGTCGCCCACCATGCCGACGAAGGTGCCCTCGTCCGAGACGGACAGGGCTGTGACCCAGCTCGGGGAGGCGCGCCCCTCCGGGTCAAGGTCTCCGTACCAGCGCACATGGCCCTTGGCGTCCACCACGTAAAGCTCGCTCGACTCCCCGCACATGCCGGGCAGGAGCACCTGCTTCACGGTGGACCGCCCGCTGTCGGTGATCTTGAGCGGGACCCGGTGAGCGTCGCCCTGCTTCGCGGTGTGTAGCTCTCCGCTCTGCTCGTTGTCTTCCGAGGCCAGGGACCACTGAACAACAGTGTCTGCGATCAGTCCGTTCACCGTAAAGCTGGTCTGTCCAGTCTCGACCTGCCGAGCCTCGGTGACGAGCTCCATCCCGAGGTCCATCTCCACCTCGATCCGGGTGGGTGAGGTCACGTTGACCGTGCAGGTCGCGCGGGTGGAGTTATCGGGATCCGCCTGACACGTTCCGAGCTGCGCGGTGTCGACGTCGCCCTCCGAGAAGGCCGGCGCCGGCTTCGACGCGCAGCCGACGACGAGGGCGCTGGCACACAGCGAGAGGGAGAGCGTGAGGAAGGCGGGGGTCTTGGTTCGCATGCTGACAACATGCACGCAGCCGTCAGGACCGAAAGCAAAGCTGTGTCAAGGGACGTCAAGCGGCCTCAGGATGCCAACCTTTATTCTTGTTGTTGTTTAAATAATGCAGTTAAAACGCTATGGTTTGCAGTTGTCATGCAGAGTGTCAGGTGTTTGTTGTGAGAGTGTACGCAAGTCAAGAACAGCAGCGGGCGGTCCACGCCTGGCCGGGTGGGGCCCCGGGAGGCGAGAGGCGGGGGCCCGCGCTCAGCCCGAGGCGCCGAGGGTCTCGACCAGCCGCTCCCGGCTCTCGACGAGGTACCGGGCGTTCCACCGGAGGGCGGGCCCGAGGCAGAGCGTGAGGGCGCCCGTCACGACGACGAGCCCGAGCGGCGCCCAGCCGGCGACGAAGTGGCGGAGGAGGAGGAGGAGGCCGAAGAGGCCGCCGGTCGTGCCGAGGGTGGAGAGCGTGATGAGCAGCATGAGGAGGAAGGGCGGCTGGCCAGCCCGGAGGCCGTTCTTCTTCAGCGGGCGGGGCAGCCACAGGCTCACCCGCTGGCCCACCAGGGCGAGCACGAGGAAGATGCAGGCGTAGAGGAGGACGCCGGTGAGCAGGGAGGTCGGCGTTCCTCGCCCCCCGAGGGAGAGCAGCAGGACGAGGAGCAGCGCCTGGAGGGCCTGCCAGGCGGCGAAGCCGAGCAGCTTGCCGCGGAGGAGGGCCTCGGGCTCGATGGGCAGGAGCAGCAGCACCTTCACGCCATGACGGTCGAGTCCGAACTGGTTGAAGAGCAGGTTGGCGCCGGCCATCGCCGCGTAGGCGAAGGCGAGGGGCACCGCCCAGCCGGAGCTCGGCAGGAAGGTGGCCAGCGGCCCGCGCACGAGGACCACCGTGAAGAGCGGCACCATCAGGCCGAAGCGGCCGGGGAGGCTGCTCGCGAGGGCCCGCCACTGGAGCCGGGCGATCCCGAGGGCCGGGCTTCGGAAGGTCCAGAGGCGCTCGTGGCCACCGCCGAGGTCGAGGTCGAGGGCCCGCTCTCGAGAGACGAAGGAGTAGGCCAACGCCACGGCACCCAGCGCCGAGCCGGCCACGGCGAGCGCCGCGAGCAGGAGGTCGGTCGGATCGGCCCGCCCCTGGAGGGTGTCAGCGGCGGCGGCGAGGAGCCGCGAGGCGGGCAGCAGGCTCGATGCCTGCTGGAGGGCCGACCAGGCCGGGCCGGGCCCGCGGTCACCCCAGGCGGCGCGGAGCTGCTCGATCAACCACGGCATCGAGACGGCGGTGAGCGGGAGCAGGAGCAGCAGCAGGCGGACACGCCGGGCCATCCGCTCGGCGAGGCTGCCGATGAGCTGCTGAAAGGCGAGCAGCAAGAGGGTGTGCGAAGTGAGGAGCACGAGGAGCAGCGGGGCCGCGCGGGGGACCGCGACCGCCACGCCGAGGAGCAGGGAGGCCTGGGCGGCGAGCTCGATCAGGGTGACGGCCTCCGCGCCCCCGGCGAAGAGCTCGGCGCCGAAGAGCACGGTCGGGCGGACGGGGAAGCCCCGCAGCGTCTCCCAGGGGAGCTGGCGTGAGCCGCTCGACAGGCCGCCGAAGCCGCCGGCCACGACGGGGAAGAGGGTCAGCAGGGCACCCCCAAGCGGGAGCCCCGGCCCCCCGTCGGAGAGGGTCTCACCGAGCAGGTAGCCGAGGGCGCCGAAGCCTGCGAGGAGGGGCAGGACGAGGGAGAGCACGAGGAGCAGGTAGAGGGCGACCACCGCCGCCCGACCCTCGACCCCGGCCTGTCGACCGAGGCGGTTCCAGCTCCCGAGGAGGTGGGCAGCAGCGAGGGCCCGAAAGGTGAGCCAGACCGCGCGCAGGGCGCTCGGCGGCGGGTCGTTCAGAGCCACGCGGGGGCGCTCCGGGGGGCGCCGCCGACGAGCTCGAGGAAGCGGCGCTCGAGCGAGCCCCCGCCGTCGAGGAGCGCCCCCAGCGGGCCGTGCCCGAGGAGCCGGCCTTCGTCGATGATGGCGATGTCGGGGCAGAGCCGCTCGACCACCTCGAGGATGTGGCTGGTGAGGATGAGCGTCACGCCGCGGTCCCGCAGGGCGAGCAGGATGTCCTTGATCGTGCGGTTCGTGACGGCGTCGATGCCCTCGAAGGGCTCGTCGAGGAAGAGGATGCGGGGCCCGTGGAGGAGCGCGGCGGAGAAGGCGAGCTTCTTCTTCATCCCGAAGCTGTAGTCGGCCACCAGGGTGCGAGGGCCGGGCCGGAGGTCGAGGGTCTCGCAGAGCTCAGCGCCCCGACGGTCAGCCGTCCCGTCGTCGAGGCCATACATCCGACCGACGAAGCGGAGGTACTGCCGGCCGGTGAGCAGCTCGAGCAGGGCCATGTCTTCGGGGACGACGCCCATGAGGCGGCGCGCGGCGATCGGCGCCCCCCGCAGATCGTGGCCCAGCACCCGCACGGAGCCCGCGGTGGGGTCGATGAGCCCGGTCGCCATCTTGAGGGTCGTGGACTTGCCCGCGCCGTTGCGGCCGAGGAGCCCGAGGAAGGCGCCCTGGGGGACGGTGAGGTTGAGGTTGTCCACCGCCACCTTCTCGCCGAAGCGCTTCGTAAGGTGGAGGAGCTCGAGGGCGGGGGCGCCGGGTTCTGGGCCATCCGCGGCGGGAGGAGGCTGGGGCCGATCGGTCGCGGTGGACATCCCTCTTCGTAGCGCGGCCTCACCGCGGCGTCCGGCCGGGTGCGCGCCCCAAACGGCCCCAAATGAGCGCGCCCCCGACACGCCGGATCGCGGTGTGTCGGGGGCTGCTCGGTGTCACAAGTCAATCGGCTGAGTTCAAAGGCTCAGTGGCGACCTGGGGGGTCGGGCTGGGGGTTGAAACCGGACTTCAAGTTGGTGCGCGTCTTCATGGTGAGCTCCGTTCGGGGTCGGGCGGTCTGTCCATCGGCCTCCGTCGCTTCTTGCGTCGCGGCGCCGATGTGACACAGACCAAAGCAAGCCCCGTGCCAGCCCGGCGGAGCCCCCGGCGGGCGAGCGGGGTCGGCCGAGCGAGGGAGGGCGGGTGTGCCCGCCGATGGGGGAAGGTTGTCGTTGTACAAAGGTAATTTCGATTCTGTCTGCCACCGATCGGTCCACGTGGTCGCCGTCCCCCGGGCGGCGGCGGCGATGCGCGCTCATCCGGGTCCGGTGCGCGCTCGTTCGGCGAGCGGTGCACGGGTCGTAGGCGTTCGCCGTTCGCGTTTACCGCCCTCGGCGCCGCGCGCGCCTGCGGGGGCGCGGCCTCAGCCGACGAGGATGAGCTGGCGGCCCGCCTCGGAGGGCCAACGACAGGCGGGCAGGCTGATCATGCCCTGTTCAGCGAGGTCGGCGAGCGCGCGCAGGCCGGCGCGGGTGGGCGACGGACCGAGCAACGCCTCGCGGGAGCAGGGGCCCCGCTGGAGGGCCTCGAGGAGGGCGCGGCGGAGCGTGTCTGCGGTCTGACGGCGGACCGGCGCGGCGGCGGGCCCGGCGGGCGCTGGCGCGGCCTCGCCCTGCGTGAGCGCCGCGTCTTCGGGGGGCGCCTCCTCGTCGATCGCGACCTCGTCGGCCTCATCGGAGAGGGTGACCTCGCCCTCCGGAGAGACCTGGCCGCCCTCCCAGCCGCTGGCCGCGGCGGGGCGGTCGACGAAGAGCGGCGCGCTCATCCGAGAGAAGGCGATGGCGTGGAGGAGCCCGCGGGCTTCGACCTGGGCGGCGAAGGAGGGGGAGAGCGAGATCTCGGCGCGGCGCGGCTCGACGAGGCCCTCGGCCTCGAGGGCGTCGACGAGGCGGGCCATCGCCGCCCGGGCCCGCCGGCGGTGGAGGGTGACGAGCTCCGCGTGCGCGGCTCGCTGCTCGCGGCGACGGGTGAGGTCTGCGAAGGTGGAGAAGACCGGCCGCAGCCCGTAGCGGGCCCACCGTGTCGGCGGCGCGCCGGCGGCGCAGCGGAGCGGCGGCAAGGGGGGCGGCGCCTCTCCGAGCTCGGCGGCGAGATCGAGGGCGAGGTCTGCCCCGGTCAGGGCGCCCGGGTCTTCCACGAGGCGCTGGAGCACAGTCCAGGCCAGCGTCCCCGGGGTGATGGTGTTCGTGCCCATGTTCGCCCTCGGCGCCTGCTCTACCTCTCGCGAGGGGGCCCGGCCACGGGGGCCCGCCCCTCCACGGGGCCTCCGGTCAGAGTGGCTTGCGCTCCACGACCATCCGCGGGGCGCGCTCGGCCACCGGCCCGCCCGCGTATGTGCAATTGATAAGGTTTTCAGGGGAGGACTTGCGAGGGGGCCGAATTGGGATCAATCCGCCGAAGATTCCGAATTGGAAGTCGCTGGACGGAGGGCTTCGCTTCGCGCACCTCGACGCATTCACGATGGCCTGTGCAATTGTCAAGCTTCGGCTGTCATCCTTCGGCCCGTTGCGCGGGGTAGATGCTCCGTTTCCCCTTGAAGAAGCAGGCGGCGACCGAGACGAGGGCGACGTGGGGGAGGGCGCCGGCGCCGAGCAGCTCCACCGCCATGATCGAGAGCGCGATCGGCGTGTTCGACGCGGCGCCGAAGACCGCGGCGAGGCCCACACCCGCGCCGAGCGCCGTGGGGACCCCGATCCAGGGTGAGAGCGCGCTCCCGAGGGCGGCGCCGATGAAGAAGAGCGGCGTCACCTCTCCGCCGAGGAAGCCCACGCCGAGCGTGAGCGACGTGAAGAGGAGCTTGAGGGCGAAGGTGTGGGCCGGCAGCGCGGGATCGGAGAAGGCGCGGAGGATCGTCGGGACCCCGAGGCCGAGGTAGTCGCTCGTGCCCGCGAGCTGCCAGAGGCCGACGAGGGCCGCGCCGCCGACGAAGAGGCGCAGCGGCAGCCGGGGGATGAGCCGCTCACCGAGCCCCTTGATGTGGTGGGTGAGCTCGATGAAGACGGCGGAGACGAGGGCGACCGCGCCGGCGAAGAGCAGCCAGCGCAGGGCGAGGCCCGGCCCGAGCGCGACCGTGGGGGCGAGGGGGTAGGCGCTGTGGGTGACGCCCCAGGCGCGAGTGGTCATGTCGCCGACGAGCGCGGCCACCAAGGCGGGGGCCGCGGCGCGGGAGTCGATCCGACCGAGCGTCGGGAGCTCGAGGCCGAACAGGGCCCCGGCGACGGGGGTGCCGAAGACCGAGCCGAAGCCGCCTGCCACCCCGGCGATGAGCAGCTGTCGACGGAGCTCGCGCGGGAGCCCGAGGCGGTGGGCCAGGGCGTCGGCGAGGCTCGCCCCCATCTGCACGGCGGTGCCCTCGCGCCCGGCGCTGCCGCCGAAGAGGTGGGTGAGCACGGTGCCGAAGAGCACCATCGGCGCCATACGGAGGGGGAGGGCGGGGCCGTCCTGGCGAAGGGAGGTGTGGAGGGTGTCGATGACGAGGTTGTTGCCACCCCGGATGGGGGCCCCGTAGCGCTCATAGAACCAGCCGATGAACAGGCCCGCCGCGGGCAGGGCAAAGACGAGGCCCTCGTGCGCCTCGCGGGTCTCGGTGGCGAGGTCGAGCAGGGTGAGGAAGAGGGCGGAGGCGCTCCCCGACACCACCCCGACGGTCGATCCCAGGATGAGCCACTGTCCAAGTGCACGGAGGCGCCGCGGTCTCGTCACTCCCGCTCCCGGGGCGCGCAGGGAGGGGCCGCCCGTGGAGGATTAGCCTGGGAGGGCGAGGGTGGGCAGGCCGACGGCGCCGCGGCGGGGCTGCCCCCTCGGGCCCCAGAGGCCTCCCCAGAGGCGGCGGGTGTCCTCCAGCGCGGCGACATCCCGCGGGAGGCGCCGGATGGCGGCGTCGAGTCCGCCGGAGAGGCCCCCCGGCAGCAGGGCGGCCAGGGCCGGCCACTCGGCGTGGAGCCGGGCGTCGAGGGGGCGGAGGCGGATGCTCAGCTCGGCGAGGCGGACCCAGGCGAGGGCGCCGTCTTGCAGGTGCACCCGCAGCGGCGCCTGCGCGATCGCGGAGCGGAGCGCGACGCCGAAGCGGCGCAACGCGGCCTCGGCGTCCCGCTCCGGGGCCTCAAAGCGGGTGGGCAGCTCGGGGCGGTCGAGCGCGGGCTGCTCCCCGATGGTGTCCCGGAAGCTCCCGGCAGGCACCCCCATCACCCGGGCGTGGGAGAAGTCGCCCAGGGTCTCGACGGCTCCGCCGGGCGAAGCGTGGAAGGCGGGGAGGCGGCCCTCTCGGATGGCGGCCACGCGGATGCAGAGGTTGCCCTGGTAGGTCGGCATCTCGTCGGCGTCGGTGATTCGCCGATTCGCAGGCAGGGATGCGAGGGCGCGCAGCGGCCGGCGGGGGCCGAGCAGGGGCTCGGGGTCGATGTGGGGGGCGATGAGCTGCAGCGCAGCCGAGAAGGCCTCCACGGCGGAGGGGCTGAGCCCGGCGGCGTCGAAGCCGGGGAGCGGTGAGGTGTAGCCGGTGACGAAGCCGAGCGTGAGATCGGCGTCCGGGCTGAGGTGCGCGCCGAGGACGTCGGTCGCGGCGAGCTGGGGCCGCTCGCGGGGCCCGACCGCGGCGACCGGGTGCTCGGCGCCGTCCCAGAGCAGGACGTGGTCGTACGCCTCGCGGGCGGCGAAGAGCAGCGGTAGCAGCGGCGCGCCGGCCCCCTCGAGGTGGCGGAGCTGCTCGGCGCCCAAGCCGGGGAAGAGCTCGGGCTCGAGGGGGCCGAGCTCACGGACGGCCCGAAAGGGGAGCCCCAGGGGAGGCACCAGGGGGGAGCCGCGGAGCAGGAGGTCGACTGTGTTCTTTCGCAGGTGCCCGTAGCCGTCGATGTTCCGAGCCAGCTGTTCGAGGGCCCGCTCGGCGCGGGGGCCCTCGGCCTCAAAGACGATGAGGACGCGCTGACCGAAGATCATCCCGCGCACCCCACGCGCAGGGGCGAGGGGCTCCTCCTGGGAGCCGCCGAACCACGGTGCGGTGGGACAGGGGGGGGGCGCATGCGGTGTAGGTCGGGAAGGGTCACGATTCGTAAAATGTTGCAACAAGTATGCCATCGACACCCCTGCCGAGATCGAAGTTCCACGTTGGCGGAAACGCCCTTTCTCGGGAGCCTCGTGGAACGACCCGCCGCGACCTGCCGAGATCTGTCAGGCGCCTGACCGGACCCGTCACTGCGGCGCCCGGCGGTGGTCGGACGGGGCTGTGTCATGACGAGACTGTGACAGGATGAGGGCGCTTGGCATGATGGAGGCCCCGATGTCCCCGTATTCCCCGCTCCTGCTCGCCTCGGCCGCCCTCTTGGCCTGCGCCGGGCCGGGCGCGAAGGGCGGCGCGCTCCGCTGTAACGGAGACGAGGCGCGCTGCGATCGGCGCCTCGATCAGGTGACCTTCGCCGCCACCCACAACGCCATGTCCTCCGAGGAGCGCGGCTGGCTCGGGCCAAACCAGCACGTCGCGGTGCCCGCGCAGCTCGAGGCCGGCGTCCGCGGCCTCAACCTCGACACCCACCTCGGCACCGAGGGAGAGGCGGCGGGCGTCGCGCAGCTCTGCCACGGCTATTGTTCGCTCGGCAGCCAGCCGTTGGTAGAGGGCCTCGGAGAGATCCGTGCCTTCCTCGATGAGAACCCCGATGAGGTGTTGATCATCACCTTCGAGGCTTACGTCGATGCGGCCACCACGGAGGCCGCCTTCGCCGAGAGCGGCCTGCTCGACCTCGTCCTCCACCATGAGGCGGGGGAGCCCTGGCCGACGCTCGCGGAGATGATCGAGGGGGGAGAGCGGGTCGCGGTGTGGACCAGCGATGGGGGCGGTGCGGAGGGCTGGTACCTCGACCAGTGGACCTATTGGGTGGACAATCCGTACAGCTACAAAGAGGGGGACCCCTTCACCTGTGGGGCCGATCGGGGCGAGATCACGAATGATCTGTACAATTTGAACCACTTCGTGACTGATCCTATCGCGAACGCCGAGCTGGCCGCCGTCGCCAACGCCCGGTCGGCGCTGGAAGAGCACATCCGCCGCTGCGAGGCCGAGACCGGTCGGCTGCCCAATCAGGTGCTGGTCGACTTCTTCGACGAGGGCGACGTGCTCGACGTGGTGGAGGCCCTCGAGGGGCCAGCCGGCTCGGGCGCCGCGGCGGGCACGACCGGGCGCCGCAGCCCCCACACGGTGTCACCGAGGTAGACCAGCCGGAGCCCGAGGCGGCGACCGCGGAGCCCGAGCTCCCAGGGACGGAGGCCGAAGGCGTAGGGCTCACAGAAGGCGAGGCCACGGGAGGCGGTGAGCAGCAGGCCCCCCGGTGCGAGCCGCGCGGCGTACGTCTGGAGCAGCTCGTCAAAGTGGCGGAGGCAGCAGGCGAAGCTCGAGGGGTTGTTGTCGATGATGAGCGAATAGGGGCCTTCGAGCCGGGCGAGCGCGGGGCCGTACTTGTCGAGGAGGCGCGGCCGGTAGCCGGGGAGCGCCAGCGCGAGGGCCTGGTCGAGCTCGTCCTGCTGCACCGTGACGCCGTCGATGTCGGCGAACCCCGGGGCGTACCGTCGCGCGATGCGGGAGCCGCCGATGCCCACGTGCAGCCAGCGCGGCCGACCCGCTCCCCGCTCGCCTGCGAGGAGCCCGTCGAGCTTCCCCTCGATGCAGGCCTGGTCGGGGCTCACCTCATCGCCGAGGAAGCTCCGGTCGCGGTATCGCGGCTGGGCGGGACCCCCGCAGTCCCTTGCGGGACCGCGGCGGAGCAGGCGGCGGCGGAGGCCGATCTTCATCCCGAACCCCGCTCCATCGTCCCGAGCTCCCCGCGGCGGCTCCGCTCGCTGCGTGCTTCGCTCAGAAGCTGTATTTCGCGCGTGTGAAGGCGAGGTTGCCACCGGAGGCCGGGTCACCGAACTTGGTGTAGGGCTCTCCCACGAGGAAGAGCGCCCCCGCCGAGAGCTCGAAGCCGTTCAAGAAGTTGTGGCTGAGCTCCGGATAGAGCACGATGGAGCGCCCCTCCGGCGTGGTCCAGCCGTACTCCTTGCGCACCCGCTCGCCCTTGTCGGCGTCGTAAGACTCCACGGCCACCCCGGTGAGGTCGACGATGCCGAAGACGCGCATCAGCGTGCTGCCCAGCTTCACGTCGAAGCCGGCCACGAGGTAGTCGCCGATGCGGGGGCGGAGGGTCTCGGTGGCGCAGGTCGAGCCGTCGCGATCGAAGGCGCAGGCGAGGAGCGCGGGGTCTTCGACGGGGGTGCTGGCGGCCCGCACCACCTCTCCGGCGGTGATCCAGTCGCCGGCGCCGAACTCATCGGGCATGCCGTGGACCCACTGGATGTTCGTGTAGAAGTACTTGGTGATCGTGTAGTCGACGCCCACCACCCACTTCATGAAGTCGTCGCCCGGCGAGACCACCGGCCGCTCGCCCTCGCCGAGCTCGTATTCGTACTCGCCGGCCTCCGTCTTGATGAGCCCGAAGTCGATGGCCTCGTTGGTGAGCTTTATGGTGGTCTCTTCAGGCCGAATGTAGGCGAATTCGAGGCGGTAGCCGAGGGGCTTGACCCTCGGGTTGATCCAGCCGAAGGCGTTGAGCTGGCCGGCCGCGTTCAGGCCGAGCACCTGCATCTTCGGGTAAGCGAGCGTCACGTTTGTGTGCAACATCCCGTTGATACAGTCTTCGCTGTCGTCGGGGTTGCAATGGGGCTCGGCGTAGATCTCCTGGACCGTGTGGTTCGCCGCCGCGACGGGGAAGTCGCTGCGACCGCGGTAATAGGAGAGCGCGACGTCCTGGCCGCCCACCGAGGTGGCGAATTGGACGGCCTCCTGCATCTCGCCGAGGGTGAGGTCGGGGAGGTCGACGGTGGTGCCGCTCACGATGGTGGGGTTGAGCACCGCCCCGGAGTCGCGGGCGAAGTTCTGCTCGCTCAGGAGCCGCCAGCGGAGCTCATCCTCGTCTACCGGCACGCGGTCGATGGCGGCGAGAGAGAGCTCGCCGGTCGCGGGCAGCAGGGCGGGCTTGAAGACCGGCACGACCACGCCGGTCAGCGTGAACCAGCCGAGGGGGTTGTAGTCGAGCCGCACCATCATGTTGCCGAGCTGCTCCCCGAAGCGCAGCGGGTCTTCGAGGTTGTCGGCGTTCAGGTTGTTGGTGGGGTTGAACTGGTCGCCCGTGCCCCACTGGACGAGCTGCTGGCCGAGCTTGAGGTCGAGGCCGGCGAGGCCGAGGTCGCGGACCTGCAGCGCCATCGTGCGGGCGTCGATGCGGAAGGGGTCGAGCTCCTCGTGAAGGGCGAGGTCGCCCACCGTCTCGGGCTGGGGGAGGCCGACGTAGATGAGGTCGAAGTCGGTGACGAGGCCGGCCTTGCCGGAGCGCGCCTTGAGCTTGAAGGTGGCCCGGCTCTCGGAGCGGACGAAGCCCTCCGGCAGCTCGAAGGTCTGGTACCAGGGGCCGGTGGTGATGGGGGAGAGGCGGTAGCGGATGTCGGTGGACACCGCGCCGCCGAAGTCGAGGGTGGGCTCGTCGGCGAGGGCCGCCCCGGCCGAGAGGAGGAGCAGCTCAGCCAGCACGTTGGAGGCTCCTCAAGCTGAAGTCCTCTTCGGTCATGCCCGTGTTGACCTTCCACTCGACCTGCTTGAGCTCTGTCCAGGCGTCGCCGCGGGTGTGATCGGTGAGGCGGAGCCGCTGGGGCGCGCAGATGGGGCCGTCACAGATGTAGTCCTGCCGGGTCTCGGTCTTGAGCTTCTCGCCCTTGGCGTTGAAATACCGGATCTCCGCCGGGAGACTGTTGTCTTTGCGCACGGAGAGGCCGAGCGTGGGGTAGGCCGTGGCCGCCCCGGGCTTGGCGGTGAGCTTGAGCTCGGTGGTGGTGGCGGTCTCGGAGTCGAGGACCGCCGTGTACATGTCGGAGTAGCGGGTGATCGAGAATTCGGCGTCGCCGAAGACCATCCCGAGCATCCCCTGCGTGGTCGTGTGGCTCGCTACCCGGCGGACCTTGTTGTAGGCCGGCAGGTAGATGTACATCTGGTCGGCGGTGATGACGAGCACGCGCGTGCCCTTGACGTCGCCCGGGGCCAAGAAGTCGACGATGCGCTTGGGGCCGAGCGAGCTGAAGGCCAGGGTGGCCTGCTTCGGCTGCTTACCGGGCTCCTGCGTGGTGGCCTCGAACTTGAGGTACTTGGTGCCCGCGGGGGTGGCGGCGGTGTCTACGCTCGAGAGCAGGGCGTTCGCGTCGACGGCCGAGGCGGGCGCGCTGTAGCCGAGGCCCGCCGAGAGGCCGACCGAGAGGGCGAGGCTGAGCCCGAGGCCCAGGAGCCTCGCGCGGAGCGTGCGTGACGTCGCAGGGGTGTTCATGTCGTCTCCATCATCGGGGTCGAGGAGGGCTTGGGCTTCGAGGCGGTCGCGCCGTAGTCGGGGAGCCCCTCGTCGGCCGGATCGGGCTCAGCGGCGTTCGGGAAGTAGCTCCGCCTTCGGGCCAGCACGGGGAGCACCAGGAAGGTCGAGAGCGCCGACAGCAACATCCCGGCCGAGGTCAGGCCGCCCACGTTGCGCAGGGGGCGCGCCTCACCGAGGGTGAGCACGAAGAAGCCGGCCGCCATCGCGACGGCGCCGATGGTGGTGGCGGTCGACACCCGGGCGGCGGAGCGAATGGCCCCCATCACGAGGGGCTCCTCGGGCGTGGCGTACCAGGCGCTCATCTGGTGGAGCGCGTAGTCCACGGCCGCGCCGATGACGATGCTCGCCAGCATCGAGGTGCCGATGTCGAGGTGAACGCCCAGGAAGCCCATGGCGCCGTAGAGCACGAGGATGGTGAGCGCGGTGGGGGCGGCGGCGACGAGGCCGCCCGACAGCGAGCGCATCGCCATCACCAGCAGCGCCGCGCAGGAGAAGATGGAGAAGGCGAGGCTGCGGAGCTGGTTGCCGGTGACGCTGTCGGAGAGGCCGCGGTGCATGATCGGCAGGCCGCTCACCACCCAGGCGGCCGTGTGGTCGCCGTCTTCGGCGGGCACGGCGACGGTGGGGCTGTCGAGGTCGAGCAGGACGGAGCGGAGCGAGGCCTCGAAGCGCGCCCGTCGCTCGGCCCCGGCGGGCAGGGGGATGACGCCCTCGAGCATCGGCGCGGCGCGCGCGACGGCCACCTCGGCCGACCAGGACTCGCGGAGGGGGGCGTCGAGCGAGAGGAGGAGGTCGTCCTCGAGCGGGTCGCCGGCCGCGGGGCGCAGGGTGGCCTGGATGGCGGCGCGGAGGGCGGCCTCCTCGGGGGCGGCGCCGAGCGCGGCGAGCGCGGCGCCGAGGGCCTCGGCGGCGGCGGGCTCGAGGAGGACGCTCGACTCGCCGGACTGCAGGAAGTCGGTGAGGCGTCGAGCGACCGCGCCACGGTCGGCCGCGTCGGGGCCGATGGCGGCGGCCGCGACGACGAGCTGCCGGAGGGCGGCCTCGGTGCCCGCGGCCGGACAGTCGGCCACCTCCTTGTGACAGAGGGCGAGGAGGTGGGAGACGGTGCGGTCGATGATGCGACCGCCGTCGGCCGGCCGGGGCTGGATCGTGAAGCGGGTGGGGGCGGTGTCCTTCACCATCGCCTCGATGGCGACGAGGGTGTCGGCGACCGCGTCGAGCTCGCTCGAGCGGAGGCGGATGTGGATCAGCGCCTCTTGGCGGTCGTCGCTCAGGAGCTGGCGGATGGCCGGGTTCCCCGCGAGCAGGCCGTGGAGCAGCCCCACCTTCTGCGCCGAGTCGGGCAGCCGCTTCTGGCCGTCCATCGCCTCGTTCATGGTGAGCAGCACGTCACCGACGTGCTGGACCTGGGCGACCCCGGGTAAGAGAGAGAGGCGGTCGCCGAGGGCGCTGAGCTCCCGCAAGAGCTCGGGGTCACCGGTGTCACCCTTCACCCAGATCTGTACAAACAGCGAGCCGCCAAAGCGCTCGCGGAGGAAGCGGTCGGCCTCGTCGGGGGGCGTGCCGGGGTCGTAGAAGGAGGCCTGGTCCATCCGGGTGTCGAGGCGGGTGGTGCCCGCGACCCCCACGAGAGCGACGAGGCCGAGGCTGAGGCCGACGGCGAGGCGCTTCGTACCCGCGAAGCGGGCGACGGCGATGACGACCCTGCGCAGCGGATCGCCGCCCGGCCGGTGGCCCTTGACCCCGACGAGCACCAACACCGCAGGGATGAAGGTGAGGGCCGCGATCATGGTGATGAGGACGCCGAGCGCCGTGTAGATGCCGAACACCCGCAGCGGCAGGATGTCCATCATCACGAAGGACCCCATGCCGGCGATGGTGGTGAGGCCGGCGAGGACGACGACGGGTCCGGTGTCGACGAGGGTTCGGCGGACGGCCTCCGCCGGGCTGCCCTCGAGGGCGTGGAGGTAGTAGCGGGACAGCACCTGGATGCCGTAGGCGCTTCCGACCGCGAAGAGGATGACCGGCATTGAGCCGAGCACAATGTTGAAGCGCTCGGCCGCGACGACCATCATCGCCTGGGTCACGAAGATGCCCACCGCCGTGGTCATGACGCCGAGCAGCGTGCCGACGAGGTCGCGGAAGGCGAGCAGCATCACGGCGAGGATGGCGGCCACCGCCCAGGGGGTGAGGCGGGCGAGGTCGCGCTCGGTGGCGTCGAAGATGTAGCGGGAGACGAAGGGGGCGCCGCCCCAGTAGAGCTGCTCGTTCGGGAAGCCCCGCTTCACGATCGCCTCAACCGCGGTGGCGAAGGTGCGGGTGTCGGTGCCCCAGGCCTTGAAGACGTAGAGCATGACGGCCTTCCCGTCGTGATCGACGAGGTTGCCCACCACCTGCTCGCGGGACATCACCCGGGCGCGCAAGGCCTCGACGCCGGCGGCGTCGGTGGGCACGGCCTCGATGAGGGTGGCGGAGCGGATGCCGCCCATGGGATCGGGCTGGAAGTCCTGGACGTTGGCCAGCGTGAGCACGTTGTCGACGCCCTGGAGGTCGTCGAGCTCGGTGGTGGTGGCCTTCAAGGCCTCCTGAAAGGCGGGGGCGAAGACGTCGGCGCTCTGGACGCCGATCAGCGCCACGTCGAGGCCACCGAAGCGCTGATTGATATCCTGGAAGGCCTTGACCTCGGGGTTGGTCGCCGGGAGGAAGGCGAGGACGTCGTCCTCCTTCTCGAGGCGCAGCGACAACACCGCGGAGAGCACGGTGACGAGCAAGGTGCCGAAGACGATGAGCCAAGCCGAGCGCCGATCGGTGACAAAGCGTGCCAAGGCTTCGAACAATGGATCTCCGGTGCGGGGGCGACCTTCCGCGGGACATGCGACGTCGGACGAGCGGGGGGCGCCTGAACACGCCGTGTCGCCCGCCGGGGCGAGGGCGCGGGTCTCGCGGCTTAGTGCGTTGACGGCTCATGGTCCAGCGGCGTTCAACGCTGACAAGTGTCATCCAGCGAGCCCGCCGGAGAGCTGGGCGCGGCTCGCCGAGCGCGCCCGGAGGAGGTCCGTCGGTCGCGGGGACGGGTCTGGCGCGTTGACGGAGCCGCCGCCTTGACCGAAGATGGCGGACCCCGCCGCTGGAGCGCCGCCTTGCCACTCGCCCTCCCCCTCTCTCGGCCTCTGCTGCGCCGCCGCCTGGCGCACGGCCTCTTGTCGATGCTGATGGTCGTGGGGGCCGGCTGCGGCGAGAAGTCCAGCGAGGCGGACACCGCCGTCGACACTGGCGACGAGCGGCCCGAGTCCTCGGGCGAGACCTGCGGGGTGGTGGAGCTCCGCCCCGACGGGCCCCCCGCGCCGGTGGTGGGCGACCACTGGAACCTGCTCCTGTACTGCGACGACGCGCTGCTCACCGGGGCGAGCACCTTCCGCTCCGATCCCGCCGACACCGTCACCTTCGACGAGTACGTCGCAACCTTCCTCGTCGCCGGAGAGGTCACCATCACCATGCAGGTGGGGCGGTATCGCGACGATGTGACGGTGACGGTCGGCGAGCCCTGAGGCGGGGTTAGCCGGCGTCGGAGGTGTTCATGTCCTCCGCCTGGCGTCGGCTCGGTCTCCTGCTGGCGCTGTATCTGTCCCAGGGCCTCCCCTTCGGCTTCTACAGCCAGGCCCTCCCGGCGATCCTCCGCGACCAGGGCGCCTCGCTGCCCGTCATCGGCTCGCTCGGCGCCCTCGCCTTGCCCTGGTCGCTCAAGTTCTTGTGGGCCCCCTGGGTGGACCGCCACTGGTCACCGCGCTGGGGGCGGCGGCGGAGCTGGATCCTGCCGCTCCAGGCGCTGATCGTGGCGGCGCTGGTCGCCGTGGGCCTGCTCGACCTCGACGTCCAGCTCGGCCTCGTGCTCGGCGGCTTCTTCCTGCTCAACCTCTTCGCCGCCACCCAGGACATCGCGACCGACGGCCTCGCCGTCGAGCTCCTCGCCCGGGAAGAGCGCGGGCTCGGCAATGGGGTCCAGGTCGCCGGCTATCGGCTCGGCATGATCATCGGCGGCGGGCTCCTGCTCGTGTTGTTGGGCGAGATCGGCTGGCGCGCCGCCTTCTTCGTCATGGCGGCGGTGGCTCTGGTCTGCACGCTGCCGACCGCCCTCCACACCGAGGCGCCCCCCGCCGCTGTCGAGGGCGCGGCCGTCGGCGCGGGAGGGCGGTCTGGCGCCTTCGAGATCTTCGCCCGCTTCTTCCGCCGCCCGGGGGCCCTGCCCTGGCTCGGCTTCCTCGCGCTGTTCAAGGCCGGCGAGGCGATGGGGGTGAGCATGCTGCGGCCGATGCTGGTCGATCGCGGGCTCAGCCTGATCGACATCGGCTGGGTGCTCGGCGGCGCGGGCTTCTCGGCCGGCCTGCTCGGCGCGCTGGTGGGCGGGGCGGCGCTGCAGCCGCTCGGGCGTCGGCGGGCGCTGCTGCTCTTCGGGGCGCTGCAGGCCTTGATGGTGGGCGGCTACGCGCTGCTCGCCACGCTCCCCCTGCCGCTGCCCGGCACGCTCCTGCTCTGCGTCGGCGAGCACTTCACGAGCGGCCTCGCCACGGCGGTGCTGTTCACCTGGATGATGGACGCCTGCGGCGCCGAGCACGCCGGCACCGACTACACCATCCAGGCCTCGGTGGTCGTCTTCGCGACGGGCATCGCGGGGGCGGTGGCGGGCTTCAGCGCGGCCGCGCTGGGCTATCCCGCTCACTTCGCCTTGAGCGGGCTCGTCGCCCTGGTCGCCCTCCTACCGCCGCTCCTCAACCGCGGCGCCTTCCGGCTCCTCCAGGGGGGAGGGGCCTAGGCCGACCCTTCCGTTGCCGACCCGTCAGTTGCCGACCTTCGGGGGCCAGGACCCTCCGAAGGTGCCGACCATCATGCCCATGTCGCTGTTCAGGCCCTTGGTGACCTTGGCGGTGCGCTTCGGGAGCTCCAAGGCGATCTTGACGTCATCCTTGAGCACGCCCACCTTCTTGATGCTCTTGATGATCTTGAGGGGGTTCCCGCCGAGGACCTCCTTCTTGAACTTCTTCGGGAGCTTCTGGCACTTGCCCTTGAGCTTGACCGCCTCTCCGGGGACGTCTTTCAACGAGATGATCGCGCCCGTGTAGCCAGTAATGGCGTTGTTCAGGGCGTCGATCCCCTGTTTCACGTTGGCGGGGACGGCGTCGGTGGGCTCGAGGGCGAGCTGCCCGCCGCGCGAGACGACCTTCACCTTGCCGGCCGCCTTCTTGCGGAGGTCGTTGAGGGCGTCGTCCAAGGGGGTGCCCTTCTTCAGGCCCAGCGCGGTGTTCAGGCCGTCACGGGCGAGGGTGCGCTGCTTGGATGCGTCATCGACGAGGTTGTCGAGCTTCTTCACCTGCTTCAGCACGTCGTCAACGGAGTCGATGCCGACCATCTTGACGTCGCCGTTCTTGGCGTGAGCCACACCGGGCGCGGTCGCGAGGGCACCGAGGACGAGGAGGGGCAAAAGGGCGTGGAGGAGGCGAGTCATGTCGGGGTCTCCGTGGAACGCTGACAGCGAGCTATCCCGAGGACGCCGCAGCCGCCCAGGTCCTTCGACGCCGCTCGAATAGAATGTGGCCGGCACGGCGTGTCTGATAGAGTGGGGCCGCCGAAAGGACAGCCGTGACCGCCGACCGCCCCGACTCCATCACCCGTGTCTCCCTGCTCCAGCAGGCGCTCACCCACGCGCTGCTCGGCCTGACCTGCCTCGTGGTGCTCTACCCCGTGCTCTGGGTGGTGCAGATGGCGTTGACGCCCTCGCAGGCCTTCCAGATGGAGCCCACGCTGTTGCCGAGCCAGCTCTCGCTCGACAACTTCCGCGAGGTGATCTGTCCGAACGACGACTGTTCGCTCTTCCTGCGGCAGACCTTCAACTCCCTCGTGGTGGCCGCCGTCACGAGCGTGATCGGCATCGGGCTCTCTACGACGGCGGCCTATGCGATGAGCCGCTTCGGCTTCCCGGGGCGGGAGCGGGGCATGCAGCTCTTCCTGGTCACGCAGATGTTCCCCGGCGTGGTGATGGCGATCCCGCTCTACATCCTCATGGACGAGCTCGGGCTCTTGAACTCGCTCGTGGGGCTGTCGCTGGTCTATTCGACCACCGCGATCCCCTTTTGTACCTGGAACCTCAAGGGCTACTTCGACACGCTGCCGAAGGAGCTCGAGGAGGCGGCCCTGATGGACGGCGCCAGCCGTTGGGTCACCTTCACCCGCATCGTGCTGCCGCTCGCCCGGCCGGCCCTCGCCGTCACGGCGCTCTTCAGCTTCATGACGGCGTGGAACGAGTTCATCCTCGCCGCCACCTTCCTCTCGGACGCCCGCGCGTACACGTTGCCTGTCGTGCTGAACAGCTACGTGAACAATTACGGGACAGAGTGGGGGCACTTCGCGGCGGGAGCCGTGATCGTGAGCATCCCGGTGATGGCGCTGTTCTTCGTGCTCCAGCGCCACCTCGTCGAGGGCCTCACCGCAGGCGGCGTCAAGGGCTGAGCCCCGGGCGCCGCCGCGGAGGAGGCTGGCTCAGGGCTCTTCTTCGCCGGTGGGCTCGGGCGTGGCGTTGAGGGTCTCTTCGGCGTCGCGGATGGAGTCGGGCTCGACGATGGCCTTGTCGAGATCGACGTCATCCTGGGCGTTGCCGGGGGACTGCGGCAGGCTCGGATCGCAGAAGATGATCACCCAGTCGCTGCGGGTGAACTTGTTGTCCTCGGGCAGCTTCTCGGAGAATTCGGGCTGCGGCTCCTTCTTGGCGAGCTGCTTCAAGACCGGCACGGCCTGGAAGTCGCCGACACACTCCTTGAAGCGGCCGTGGTAGCCGGCGATGGCGGTGTCGACCGCCTCGTGGCACTTTTCGTGGCGCTTCCGGGTGCCGCGGTCACAGATCTCGACCTTGGCGTTGGCGTTGAAGGCCGCCCAGAGGTTCTCTTCGGACTCGCCTTTGTACTCCTTCGCCGCCTCCTGGTACTTCTTGGTCTCCTTGATCTGAACACGAAGGTCACGCACGGTGCGCTCGAGCTTGACCTTGATCTCGTCGCGCTGCCGCTCGGCGCTGGCGAGCTGCACGCGGAGGTTGGCGATGTCGGCCTCCATCGCCTTCCACTTCTTGGCGGCGGCCTTCCGCTTGACCTCGTCTTTCTGGTCTTGGGCCATCTCGGCGGCGAGGGCGGCCTCCTTCTCGGTGAGCTCCTTCTCGAGGTCCATCACCCGCTGCTGGGCCTTACGGGCCTTCTCGGTCTCCGGCTCGACCTGGTCTACACAGAGGAGAGCCATGTCCTCGGCGGAGAGCCCCTCCTTGATGACCTGCGCGGGCGGAATGACGACCACCGGCTCGGTCGTGAAGGCCTTGACCGCGTAGCCGAGCACCACACCGCCGAGCAGGCCGAAGCCGAGGGCGGCGATGACGGCCGGAATCGAGAGGGAGATGCGCCGTGATCCGCCGCCGGAGGGCTCGAGGTCGTCGTCAGCAGACTCCCAGTCCCCGGATTCCACTTCGCCAGATTCAGGTTCGTTCGTCAAAGGCAGCCTCGGCGCCGCAGGTTGTGGCCCCACCTTAATACGCCGCCCCCCTCCGATGGAAGGGGCTCGGTCCGCGCGGCGGCCGGCTGGCCAGGGCACCCTAAGTGGTTTACCCAGAGGGATCGGAGAGCTCTGCCCATGCCGTCACGGCCGACCAATTCACCGCTTCTGCTCTGCGTCCTCCCCCCCGAGCGCGCCAGCCTCGTGTCGGTGGTCAGCGCGGCGGGCGGGACGCCGGTGCTCGATCTCGTGAGCAGCCGCGCCGCGGTCCGGGTCCAGGGCGACACGTGGATCCGCACCCGGCGCCGTAAGGGCCTGCCCGGGCATGGGCCCGTGATCCTCGCCGCCGGTGAGGAGCCGCTCCCGATCAAGAACCGTGAGACCTGGCTCGAGGTCACCGAGCCCGGCCCTGTCCCCGACGGCATCGCCGGCCTCGTGCTGCGCGGCGCCGAGGTGGGCGGGCCCTGCGGCGGGGCCTCGGGCCGGGAGCTCCTCGCTCGGATGCCCGAGGGGGTCGCCGTGGTGCTGGACGCCGGCCTCCAGCCCGAGCAAGCCCGCGCGGCCATCGAGGCGGGGGCCGCGGGTGTGGTCGTCTCGGATCTCCTCCTCGGCCTGCCCGAGCTCGAGCTCCCGCCGCGCCTCGCCGCTCGGCTGCGGGCCGCCGAGGCCGCCTCCAGCCACGTGGTCAACGGCTTTCGGCTCCAGTCGAGCCCCCTCGCCCCCGTGCTGCGCCGGCTGCTCGGCGGGGCCCCCTTCTTCGAGCAGTCCGAAGGCTGGTTCTCCGCCGATGATCCGGCCGAGGTGGCCTGGCCGGCCGGCCTCGCCCTCGCCGATGCGGCGGCGCTGGCCGCCACCTTCGACAGCCTCGCCGGCCTCGTCGGCGCATACAGCGCGGCGCTGCTGGGCCTCAGCGTGCGGCGCTCCCTCCGCGCCGTGGCCCCCCGCAGCCAGGACGGCGTGGCGATCATCGGCCTCGGCTGCCGGCTCCCCGGCGCGGAGTCGGTGGCGGAGTTCTGGAGCAACATCCTCGGGGGCGTGAGCAGCATCGTCGAGGTGCCGACCGAGCGCTGGGACCCTGCCCTCTTCTGGGACCCCGATCACAGCTCACCCGACAAGACCTACGCCAAGATCGGCGGCTTCCTCACCCGCTTCACCTTCAACCCCCGCCGCTTCCGCATCCCCCCATCGGTGGCCAAGCAGGTGGACCCCGTCCAGCAGACGGCGCTCGAGAGCGTGGCCGACGCGCTGCAGGACGCCGGCTACAAGCTCGAGGCCAAGGGCGAGGGGCGGGACTTCGATCGCGGTCGTACGGCGGTGATCCTCGGTAATTCGATGGGCGGCGAGGTCACCGACGACTACGCCCTGCGCGTGCGCTACCCCGCCATCCGCAAGGCCCTCGCCGAGATCCCCGGCTTCGCCGCGCTGCCGGACCCCACCCGCGCCGGCATCCTCTCCGCCTTTGAGGAGGCCTTCAAGCGCGAGCTGCCGACCATCAACGAAGACAGCATGCCGGGCGAGCTCTCGAACGTCATCGCCGGGCGCGTGGCCAACGCATTTGACCTCACCGGTCCGAACTTCACCGTCGACGCCGCCTGCGCGAGCTCGCTCGCCGCCATTCAGACCGCCGTGAAGGGGCTCCAGGACGGTGACTTCGACATGGCGCTGACCGGCGGTGCCGACCGCAGCATGGCGGTGCCCACCTACGTCAAGTTCTGCAAGATCGGCGCCCTCTCCGGCAGCCACTCGGCCCCCTTCGACGAGAGCGCAGACGGCTTCGTGATGGGCGAGGGCTGTGGCGTGCTGCTCCTCAAGCGCCTGGGCGACGCCGTGCGCGACGGCGACCGCATCTACGCCGTCATCAAGGGCATCGGCGCCAGCTCGGACGGCAAGGGCAAGGGCATCACCGCCCCCAACCCCGCTGGGCAGCACCTCGCCCTGCGGCGGGCCTACGCCGAGGCCGGCTTCGACCCCGTCGAGGTCGACCTCGTGGAGTGCCACGGCACGAGCACGGTGGTCGGTGACAAGGTCGAGGTCGAGGCCCTCACCGAGGTCATCGGCGCCGGCCGCCGCGGCGCGCGCGGGCCCATCCGCATCGGCAGCGTGAAGTCGAACATCGGCCACCTGAAGAGCGCCGCGGGGGCGGCGAGCGTCATCAAGACGGCGCTGGCCGTCTTTCATGGCGTGCTGCCGCCGACCTTGAACTTCCGGCGGGCCCGCGCCGGGGTGCCCTTCACCGCCGTCCCGCTCCAGGTCCAGACGGCGGCCGAGCCCTGGCCCTCCCGGGGGCTCCGCCGGGCCGGGGTCAGCGCCTTTGGCTTCGGCGGCACCAACTTCCACGTCGTCTTGGAGGAGCACCGCGCGGCGGGCTCCGCGGCCCCGCTCGTCGAGGAGGCGCTCTCGGAGCGGATCGTGGCCCCCGAGGTGCTCGTCCCCCGCGGCTGGCCGGTCCCCGAGGGGGTCTGGGCGGTGTCGGGCGAGAGCCAGGAGGAGGTGCTCCACGCCCTCCAGCGCGGCCTCGATCCAGCGCGGCCCTTCGATCCCGGCGCCCCCGTGCGCATCGCCGCCTCGGCCGCCGATCCGGTGGAGCGGCAGGAGCAGCTCGATCGGGCGATCAAGGTGCTCGGCAAAGGCCAGTCCCTCGACCTCCTGCGCTCCCGCGGCATCTCGATCGAAGACGAGCCCGTCAACAAGAAGCTCGCCTTCCTGTTCACCGGCCAGGGCAGCCAGTACATCGACATGGGCCTCGACCTCGCGGCGCGCTGGCCGATCGTAAAGGAGACCTTCGACATCGCCGACGCCGTGATGCTCCCCGAGCTCGGCCGTCCGCTCACCACCTTCATCCGGCGCGACCCCTCCCTGTCCGAGGACGATCAGTTCGAGCGCCTCCGCGCCACCGAGATCTCCCAGCCCGCCACGCTCACCGTCGATGTGGCCATCCTCCGCCTCCTCGCCGCCTTCGGGGTGACCCCCGACATGGTGGCCGGTCACTCGCTCGGCGAGTACGCCGCCGCGGTCGCCGCGGGCGTGCTCTCCTTCGAGGACGCGCTGATCGCCGTGAGCGCCCGTGGCCGCGAGATGGCCGCGGTGAAGATCGACGACAAGGGCCAGATGGCCGGCGTCGCCACCAGCGTCGAGACGGTGCGGGAGGTGTTGGCCGAGATCCCTGGCTACGTCATCGCCGCCAACAAGAACTGTCCATCGCAGACGGTCATCGCCGGTGAGACGGAGGCCGTGGAGGCCGCGGTGGAGGCCTTCCGCTCCCGCGGCATCACTGTCTACCCCCTGCCGGTCAGCCACGCCTTCCACTCCCGCATCGTGGCGCCGGCCTCGGGCCCGCTGCGCAAGGTGCTCGACCGCCTCGACATCCACGAGCCGCGGCGACCCTTCACCACCAACGTGACGAGCCGCTACTACCCGACCGGTGAGGGCGCCCGAACTGCCATCATCGACATCCTCGCCCAGCAGGTGGCTGCCCCGGTGGAGTGGATCGCCCAGGTGGAGCGGATGTACGCCGACGGGGCCAGCATCTTCGTCGAGTGTGGTCCCAAGCGCGCGCTCACCGGCTTCGTCGTCAGCATCCTGAAGCGCCGCCCGCACCGCGCCATTTATACGAACCACCCCAAGCGGGGCGGTGTACAGTCGATCCATGACACGCTCGCCGCGCTGCTCACCCTCGGCTTCCCCGTTCGGGCCGAGGCGGCGCGGCCGCCGATCGACATCTTCGGGCCGATGGCGCCCCGCCTCGCGACCACCGAGGCCATGGCCGCGCGAGGTTCTCTGCCGAGCGCGACCTCGACCGGCCCGAGCGAGCCCGTGAAGCCGGCCCCCGCCGAGGCGACCGACTACGTCGTGGCGCAGATCTTGGAGATCGCCGCCCAGCTCACCGGCTACAAGGCCGAAGAGCTCTCGCAGGACGATGAGCTGGAGGCCGATCTCGGCGTCGACACGGTCAAGCAGGCCGAGCTCGTCGCGCGGGTGCGCGACCACTTCCGCCTCGAGCATGACTCCGGCTTCCGCCTCGCCGAGTACCGCACCCTCCGCGACCTCGCGAACTACGCGGCCCGCCGCCTCGGCGTCGCGCGCACCCCTGGGCGCCCGAGCCCGGCGCGACCGAGCCTCCCGTCGGCGGCCTCGGCGCCGCCCCCCGTCGCCCGAGCGTCCGCTCTGCCGGCCCCGATCCCGGTGGCGCTCCCCACGGTGTCGGCCGAGCTGCTGCGGACCTTCGTCGAGGGCGCGGTGCGCGCTGGCCTCGAGCCCGCCGGCGCTCAGGCCCTGAGCCAGGCCGTGGCGCCGGCCCTCCAGTCCTTCCTCACCGCGCTCGTGGCGGCCCTCCCCGAGGCGGCGCGGCCCGCGACCCGGCCCAGCGCGGTGACGGCGGCAGCGACGGTGACGGCGGCCGCTGCTGCGACGGTGACCGCGGCGTCGGTGGCGGCGCCCGCGCGGGTGGCGGCCCCGGCGGCTTCGCCCGCGCTCGTCGTGGCGCCGGCTCCGGCGATCTCGGTCGTCGCGACGGGCGCCAGCGTCGGGCTCCCCGGCGGCGAGCGGGTCTTCGACGACGAGAACTTCCAGCGCATCCTCGCCGGCGAGAACCGCATCCGCCTGCTGACCGACGAGGCCCAGGACGCCTTCATCGGTAAGAACGTCGTGCGGCTCAACAAGGACAGCCAGACCGGCGAGGGCACCTTCCACAAGGTCGAGTCTCGCGACCAGGTCATCCGCCTCGCCGGGGTCAAGGCCGACTTCGACCTCTGCCGCGACTACGGCGTCGATCCCGAATGGCGCCGCGCCCTCGACATCACCACCGAGCTCGCCTTCGCGGCCGGCGTCGAGGCCCTGAAGGACGCTGGCATCCCTCTCATCCGACAGTGGCGCGAGACCACCACCGGCAAGCGGGTGGCGGGGGGCTGGGCCCTCCCCGAGGCCCTGCGCGACCGCACCGGCGTCATCTTCGCCTGCGCCTTCCCCGGCTACACGAACCTGCTCAACCACGTCGCGCAGAACGGTGACGATGGAGACGGTCGTTTTGACCGGCGCTTCCTCTTCCAGATCTTGAGCATGGGCCACAGCCAGTTCGCCCAGTTCATCGGGGCCCGCGGCCCGAACACGCAGGTCAACGCCGCCTGCGCCTCGACCACCCAGGCCATCTCCATCGCCGAGGACTGGATCCGCGCCGGCCGCGCCGACCGTGTCGTGGTGGTGGGCGCCGATGATGTCACCAACCCGACCCTGCTGCCCTGGATCGGGGCGGGCTTCCTCGCCGCCGGGGCCGCCACCACCAAGGATGACGTGAAGGAGGCGGCGCTGCCCTTTGATCGGCGCCGGCACGGCATGATCCTCGGCATGGGCGCCGTCGGCGTCGTGCTCGAGCGGGAGGACCAGGCCCGGGCCCGCGGCAATACGCCTATCGCCCGCCTGCTGGCGAGCCGCCTGGCCAACTCGGCCTTTCACGGCACCCGGCTCGACCCCGCCCACATCGCCGCCGAGATGGACGCCCTCGTCGGGGCCGCCACCCAGGCCAGCGGCGTGGACCGCGCCACCTTCGCCCGCCAGGCGATGTTCATGTCGCACGAGACCTTCACCCCGGCCAAGGGGGGCTCGGCGGCGGCGGAGATCGAGAGCCTGCGCCGGGCGTTTGGCGCCGAGGCCCGCCGCATCATCATCGCCAACACCAAGGGCTTCACCGGCCACGCGATGGGCGCAGGCATCGAGGACGCCGTCGCCTTGAAGGCGCTCCAGTACGGGCGGGTGCCCCCCGTCCCGAACCTCCGCGAGCCCGACCCCGACCTCGGCGACCTCAGCCTCTCTGCTGGCGGTGACTTCCCGCTGCGCTTCGCCATCCGCCTCGCCGCCGGCTTCGGCTCCCAGCTCGCGATGGCCGCCTGGGAGCGGGTGGCGGTGGGCGAGTCTCGGGTCTCTGACGAGGGCGCCCGCGCGCGCTGGCTGAGCCAGATCTCCAAGCTGCCGAACCCCGTGCTCACCGTGGTGAGCCGCACGCTGCGGGTGGAGGCCGGCCCCGAGGCCGCGCCCGCCGCCCGGGTCGCGGCGCCCCCCTCGGCCGCCCCCTCGGTCGGGGCCCCTCCCGCTGGGGTGGCACAAACCGGCCCCGCCGTGACACAGGCTGCGGCGACACAGCCCGCGTGGAGCCCCGAGGCCGTGCTCGACGTCCTGCTCGACATCATCGCGGTGCGCACCGGCTACGGCAAGGCCGAGCTGGACCCCGCCTACGAGCTCGAGGCCGACCTCGGCATCGACACTGTGAAGCAGGCCGAGATCTTCGGCGAGGTGCGCGACCGCTTCGGCCTCCCCCGGGAGGAGGGCTTCAAGCTCTCCGACTACCCGACCATCCAGAGCCTCGTGGGCTGGGTGGCGAGCCGCCTCGCCGCCGCGCCCGGGGTGTCCACCACCCCCGTCGCGCCCGTCCTGTCCTCCGCGCCCGCCGCGCCTGTCCCGTCCGCCGCCGCCGCCGTCGCCGTCGCCGTTGTGGACCGCGCGGCGATCGAGGCCGCTGTGCTCGGCATCATCGCGCGCCGCACGGGCTACGAGGCCGCCGAGCTCGACCCCGACTTTGAGCTCGAGGCCGACCTCGGCATCGACACCGTCAAGCAGGCCGAGGTCTTCGGCGAGGTGCGCGAGCACTTCCAGATCCCGCGAGACGACCGCTTCAAGCTGTCGGACTACCCGACCATCAAGAGCCTCGTCGGCTGGCTCGAGGGCAAGCTCGAGGCTGGCGCAGGGGAGGTGGCGCCCCCGCCCGCCGCCGCTCCGTCGGTCGTCGAGCCATCGGTCGTCGAGCCGTCGGTCGTCGAGCCGTCGGTCGTCGAGCCATCGGTCGTCGAGCCGTCGGTCGCGCCCGCCGCCGCTGCCGTCGTGGACCGCGCGGCGATCGAGGCCGCCGTGCTCGGCATCATCGCGCGGCGTACGGGCTACGAGGCCGCCGAGCTCGACCCTGACTTTGAGCTCGAGGCCGACCTCGGCATCGACACCGTGAAGCAGGCCGAGGTCTTCGGCGAGGTGCGGGAGCACTTCCAGATCCCGCGGGACGACCGCTTCAAGCTGTCGGACTACCCGACCATCAAGAGCCTCGTCGGCTGGCTCGAGGGCAAGCTCGCGGCCGCCGCGGCCGAGGTCGCGCCGCCCGCCGCCGAGGTGCCGCCGCCGGCCTCCGACGACCTGCGCTCCCCCTGGCAGGAGCTGCCGTCGGCCGCCGTGGAGCCGGCCTCCGCGTCGATCCTCCCCGTGACGCCGCTCCACCCCGTCCCCCTCGCGGAGCCGCCGCGGAAGGTGCTGCCGGCCGGCTTCCGGCTGCGGCGCCCGGTGCTCGTCCCCCGCGCGATCTTCCCGCGACGCGGCGAGCTCGGCGGCCTCGTCGTTCAGGTGCTGGGGGACGGCGCCTTCGCCACGGCCCTCCGCGCCGAGCTCCAGGGGCGGGGCGCCGCCCTGTCCGGCAAGGTGGACGTGGTCATCGACCTCTCCACCGACGTCCTCACCGGCTTTCAGATCGCGCGCTCCCTCGACGCAGAGCGGCCGCGGCACTGGCTCTGTGCCACCCGCCTCGGCGCCGACCCCTCCTGGTCCGATCCGGAGCTCGCGCTCACGAGCGGCGCGCGGGCCGGCCTCTGCAAGGCGCTCGGGCGGGAGTGGCCCGGCACCCTGGCCCGGGTGGTCGATCTCGACCCGATGCTCTCCGATGACGCGGCCGCGCGGCTGCTCGTGGGGGAGCTCGGCGCGCTCGACGGGGCGGTGGAGGTCTACCTCGACGGAGATCACCGCCGGGTCATCACGCTGGCCTCCGAGCCCCTGCCGCCGGCGGGCGGTGGGCTGCGACCGAACAGCCTGATCGTGCTGAGCGGCGGCACCCGCGGCATCACCGCCGAGGTTGCCTTCGAGCTCGCCTCCCGCGGTCCGCTCCGCCTCGTGCTCCTGGCGCGCTCCGCCCCCGGTGAAGAGCCGCTGGTCGAGGCCCTCGCCAAGGCCGACATCAAGGCCGAGCTGGAGGCCGGCGGCGGCCGTGCTACCCCCGGGCGCATCGAGGCCCGCTTGAAGCCGCTGCGCGCCGCCGAGGAGGCCCGCCGAACGGTGGCCCGGCTCCGCGCGCTCGGCGCCGAGGTGAGCACCCTGCTCTGCGATCTGGCCGACGGCGCCGCCGTCCAGCGAGCGCTGCAGCAGATCCGCGATGAGCATGGCCCGATCGACGGCGTGATCCACGGCGCGGGGGTGGAGGAGAGCCGCCTGCTCCCCGACAAGGACCTCGAGGCCTTTCATCGGGTCTTTGACGGCAAGGCGCTCGGCGGCATGGCGCTGCTCCGCGGCCTCGAGCGCGACGCCTTCTTCGTGAGCATGGGCTCGGTCGCCGGCCGCTTCGGCAACGCCGGCCAGGTGGACTACTCGGCCGCCAACGAGGCGATGGCCCGCGCCTGCCTGTCCCGCAGCGGCGCGCTGCACGTGGACTGGACGGCCTGGGCCGACGTCGGCATGGCGGTGCGCGGCGGCATGGAGCGCCTCCTCACCGAGCGGGGCGTCGAGCTCTTGCCGGCGGGGGCCGGCGCGGGGCTGCTGGTCGACCTCGTGGTGGGCGGCGTCACCGGAGAGCTCGTGGTGGCCGGCCGGATGGGTGACTTCACCGTCCCCGCCCTCCACCCCCTGCTCGATCACGCGGAGCTCGACGGTGACACGGTCATCGCGCGGCGCCGGCTCACCCTCGAGCGGGACGCCTGGATCGGCCACCACGCCATCGGCGGGGTGCCCGTGCTGCCCGGCGTCATCGGCCTCGAGCTGATGGCCGCCGCCGCCACGCTGGTCCGCCCGGGGCAGGCCCTCGTGGGCGCCGAAGACGTGCGCTTCCTCGCGCCGGTCAAGGTGCACCGCGACGACCCCGTCGAGCTCATCCTGCGCGCGGAGCCCGATGGGGGCGGCGTCCTCGTCACCCTCTCCTCGGAGCGCCTGGCGCGCACCGGCCGCATGCTGCGCACCGAGCACTTCCGCGCCACCCTGCTGCTCGGCGAGGCGAGCCCCATCGCGGCGCTGCCGGCGGCCTTCTTCGCCGAGGACCCCATCGATCGGGACTCGATCTACGCCCGCTTCTTCCACGGCCCGCTCTTCCAGGTGCTGAGCGACGCCTCGGCGATCGCGGTGGACGGCCTGCTCGCCGACGCCGAGGTCAACCACGTCGCCTTCGGGGGCCCGCTGCTCACCGCCCCGCTCGTGCTGGAGGCGGCCTTCCAGGCGGCCGGCCTGCACCGGATGGCGGTGGCGGGCTTCATGGCTCTGCCGAGCCGCATCGAGTCGCTGCGCTGGGAGCGCCTCGCGGCCGACGACAGCCGGCTCGGCATCATGGTGAGCACCCGCAAGGACGGCGCTTACGACGTCGACGTCGATGGGGGTGGCCGCGCGGTGCTGCGGCTCCGCGGCTTCCACATGATCGACACCGGGCCCCTGCCCCCGGGCGACGCCTTCCCCGTCCCCGAGGGTGGCTGGCCGCGGGCGGTGATCGGCCGCACCACCAAGGCGGGCGGGGGCGGTGAGCTCAAGGCCCTGCACCCCGATGAGGAGGCGGAGATCCGCCGCCGTGGCACCCCCTCCCGGCAGGCCGATCGCCGCGCGGGGCGGCGAGCGGCCCGCGCCGCGGTGGAGGGGCTCCTCGGGGAGGCCGACTTCGTCCTGCGCAGCCGACCGAGCGGCGCCCCAGAGGTGACGGGGATCGATCCTGCCCCTGCGGTGAGCATCACCCACACCGACGGCGAGGCCCTCGCCGTCGCGGTCTTCGGCGGTCGGCCGGGCATCGACCAGGAGGTCGTGCGCCTCCGCGCGCCGAGCTTCGCCGAGGACTGGTTCACCGAGGGCGAGCGCGCGCTCACCGCCCGAGACCCCTGGCTGGAGACCGCGGTGTGGACGGTCAAGGAGGCCATCCAGAAGGCCCTCGGGGCAGGGATGAGGGTGCACCCCCGGGAGGTTGAGGTTTTGGGCCTCGTCGGTCGCCGCGCCTCCGTGCGCCTGCACGGCGAGGCGCTGCGCCTCCACGAAGAGCAAGGTGGCGGGCCCGTCGGCGCCCTCCTGACCGGCCTCCCGACCGCGGGCTCCGGCGGGCCTCCCGTCGGGGACGCCTCGGGGGATAAGGTGGTCGCGACGACGCTCCTGCGCGCCGGGGCCCCGGTCGCCGCCGCTTCCTCCCCATCCCTCCGCTCCATCGCCTGAACGTCAAGGACGCCCCCGTGATCGTCGCTGAACGCCCCGATGGCACCCGCATCGTCCGCATCAATCGCCCCGAGGAGGCCATCGTCTACCGGGCCTCCTTCGCGGGGGCCTATCAGGACATCTTCTCGGAGCCGCCCTACAACGAGCGCTTCTTCCCGGCCGAGGCCGAGGGGGTGCTCCAGCAGTACCTCCAGACCCCCGAGAACCTGACGCTCATCGCCGTGACCGGCCGGGCGCGGGTGGTGGGCTTCGGGGTGGGGCTGCCGCTGGCCTCCCGCCCCGACGTCGTGCGGGAGCTTCGCGGACTCCTGCCGATCCGCGAGACCTTCTACCTCGCCGACCTCGGCGTGCTCGACAGCGCGCGCGGCAGCGGCCTCGGGAGGCAGCTCGTCCAGCTCCGCCTGCGGCACATCGACCGCAGCCGGTACCGCCACGTCGTGCTGCGCACGAGCGCGATCCGCAACGCCTCTTACGAGATGTACATGCACCTCGGCTTCGACGACATGGGCGTGTACATGGAGGTCCCCGCGCGGCGAATGGACGGCCACACCTCGACCGACCGCCGGCTCTTCCTCTCCAAGGTGCTGCCGCCCCCCGGCGAGCGGGCCGACTTTGACCTGCCGGAGTCGGTCGACGGGGACACGGATTAGGCCCCGCCGATGATCCTCGCCGCGCGCGCATCCGCCTCGCCGCGGCGCCTCGGGTGGCCCTCCCTCGCGGCGGCGGTCTTCGGACCGTTGGCCCTGGTCGGCTGCCTGCAGGTCGGGAGCTGGAACACGGTCGTGCTCGTCGTCGAGGACGTGCCCACCGCGCTCCCCGAGCTGCCGGACTGGACCGAGGTGGCCGTCGTGGGCGGGGAGCTCTCCGTCGACCCGAGCGGCGCCGTCTCCTTCTCGCCCCGCCAGTCCCCGGTGGAGCTCGACCCCGAGGCCGATCAGGTCTTGATCCTCCGCCTCGCCGTCGAGGGCGAGCCGCCGCGGGGGGCCCTCGTCGACGCCCTCCTCTCGCGCTCCCGGCTGCCGGGGGTGCACCGGCTGCGCATCGACCCCACCACCCGCCTCTCCAAGGACTGGCTGGGGTCGCTGCTCCGCGAGCTGGTGGAGCGGCTGCCGATCGACCTCGCGCTCGCGGTGGACCGACCGGACTGCGTCGACCCCTGGATCGAGGGCTTGCCCATCCAAGAGGCGGTCGCCTTCCAGACGCCCAACCGCTCCCCGGCGGCGGCGCTGCGGCGGCCCTGCCTCGTCGGAGAGGCCCAGTCCGTCGAGCACCTCGAGGCGCCGTCCTCCCCCCGCCGCGTCTACGTGAGCCCCGTGGGCGCCTGGACCCCGGCCGAGGTGGAGCGGGTCAGGGCTCGGCTTCGGGCGCCTGCGCCGGCCCATACGCCGGACCCTGCGGGCGGCTGACCTCGAGCAGGGTGGCGAAGCGGCGGGCGCGCGCCGGATCGGTGGTGAGGAGGGCGCCCTCCTCGATGTGGCCGTCCTTCATGCGGAGGGGGGCCCGGAGCCGCTGCGCCGCCGCCCAGTCGACGAAGCCGGCGTAGCCCTCCCGCTCGACCTGCTGGAGGGGCACGATGCGCCAGCGGCCGACCCTCCCGGGGGCGAGGTGGGCCTGGAGGTGCAGGCCGAGCCGCCCCATCGTGAAGCGCGGGTTGAGCTCGACGAAGGGGTGGAGGCGGAGCCCGTCCGGGCCCTGGAAGACGAGCGCGTCGACGCCGACCGGCCCGCTGTGGCCGGCGGCGGCGAGGCGGGGGGCGAGGTGCCGCATCACGCGCTGGCCGACGCGGCTGAGCCAGCGGCGGTCGCCCTCGTGGAGGAAGCGCACCAGCGCGGCGTCGAGGCCCTCGTTCCAGAGGCCGAGGTGGAGGCCCGTGAACTGGCCGCGGCGGTCGGCCTCGAAGCGGAGCGCACCCCGCCAGCGGGCATGACCGCCGGGCTCGAGGTCAAAGTGGAAGGAGAGGTCGAGGCGGCGGTCCAGCCAGGGCTCGACCACCACGGCCCCTTGGACGGGCAGGGTGTGGGCGAGCCAGGCCCGCTCCTTCGCCTGGAGGGGGGCCTCGACCCGCAGCGCGCCCTGGCCGCTGCTGCCGAGGCGGGACTTCATCACCACCTGCCCGGTGAGCGGGAGCAGCGCCTCCACGGCAGCGGCGGCCTCTTCGGCGCTGCGGCAGACGCGGGCGGGGACATCGACCACCCGTGGATCGTCGAGGGCGGCGACGAGGGCGGGCCGCTCGGCCACGCTCCAGGTCTTGGCGGCCAGCTCGGCCCAGGCGGGCTCCCAGCCGCGTCGCCCGTGGCTCACCTGCGGCGAGAGGGGGGCGAGCTGTTGGGAGACGACCGGGCTCCAGCCCCAGGGCTCGAGCCGCCCGAGCTTCCGTTCCGCGAGCCCGGCCAGCCCGGCGGGGCTCACCCACTCGGGCAGGGTGAAGCCGGCGGCCGAGAGGGTGGAGAGGAAGGCGGGATCGGGCTCCTCGGGCACCAGCACCACGTCGCCCTCGGCGGCGAAGGCCATCGGCAGGGTGGCGAGGTCGCGGGCGAGCGTGGCCACCGGGAGGGCGGGGGTGAAGCTCTGCGGGCCGTGCCCACGCTCGGTGTGGCAGATCTCCGCCTCGCAAGCGGGGTTGAACAGGAAGACGGTGGGGGGCCGCCCGCGAGAGCGCCCGAAGACGGCGAGGCGGTCGATGAAGTCAGCGTCGAAGCCGATCTCCTCGCGCACCGCGCGGTCAAAGCCCTCCCCCTTGGCCCGCGCCGGGCTGAGCGGCAGGCGGAGGCGGCGGTCAAAGGCCTCCCAGTCCGACTCCGCGGGGTCCTTCCAGCGGCGGAACCAGTGCAGGCCGTGCTTGACGTGGCCGACCTCGTCCTGGTGCACCTGGTCCATCACGTCCGCGGTCGGCGCGTCGCCGATCTGGCGGAACAGCCGGCCATAATGGAGCGCGAAGTCGAGGTTGGCCTGCTCGAGCACGAGCGACATGCCGACGACGAAGTCCATCGGGGTCGCCGCGGGGGCCAGCACGCGCCAGAAGAAGTCGTTGACCGGCACCTCGCCGAGGCCCACGCCGAGGGCCTCCATGCGCCCGCGGTAGAGGCGGAGGTGGGCCTGCTCCTCGCCGATGATCCGCACGAGGCCTCGCCGGAAGGGGGCGGGGGCCTCGGGGAAGCGGAGCAGCATCAGGGCCATGAGCTCCATCGCGAGCAGCTCGTGGTTGGCGAAGGCGTGCAGCAGCCGCCCACGGAGCGCGTCCTCCTCGAGGGCCTTGGGGCCGGGGAGGTCAAAGCGGCGGTCGGGGCGGTCTTCGAAGCGCAGCCCGCGCGGGCGGGCCGGGCCGGGCGGCAGCGCGATGGGGCCGCCGGGCGCGTCGTCCTCCACTGTGTCGGGGGCGAAGAGCTTGTCCTCGTCGATGTCGGCGCCGAAGAGGATGCGCTCGGCCAGCGCGCGGATCTGCATGGGGGCGGAGCTATCGCGGCGAGGGGGGACAGGGGAGCCGCCGGGGACCATTGGGCTGCCCGGTGTCATTTGTGTAGGGATCGCCTTGTGTCTTTCCCGCACGTTGAGGGAACTGAATACGCTCCAGGCTCTCCACGAGGCCCCCATGAGCTACGAGTCGAACCTTGCGAAGCCCAGCGTCAACATCGGAGCGGCGGTCTCCAGCGTGACGAGCGATCCCGCGTGGATCAAGAAGTGCCTGATCAGCGGCGTCTGCATCCTGATCCCGCTCGTCGGCCCCTTCCAGTTCGCCGGCTACCACAAGCGGGTCTACGCGGCGGCCCGCGACGGGGAGGCTGAGATGCCCTCGCCCTCCCTCGGGGAAGACATCGGCGCCGGCTTCCGCGCCCTCCTCGTGGCCGTCAACCTGCTCCTGCCGATGTCGCTCTTCCTCGGCGTGGGCTTCGGCTGCATGGGCGGCGTCGGCGTCGGCGTGGCGGCGATCGGCTCGGCGGTGGACGGTCAGGATCCGAGCCCGATCTGGGGCCTCCTGATGATGCTCGGGATGATCGTCGGCTACGGCATCATCATCCTCGGCTCGCTGCTCGTCGGGCTCGTCGGCATGGACGTCTCCCGCCGCATCTACAACGGCGAGAGCTTCCCCATCTTCTCGATCGGCCGCACGCTCACGGCCATCAAGATGAACTTCGGCGCCTACTTCATGACCTGGCTCGGCATGTTCCTGCTGAACATGCTCGCCCCCCTCGGCGCCATCCTCTGCTACGTCGGCCTCTTCGCCACCGCGCCGATCGCGAGCGTGATGCGCGCCAAGCTGCTCGCCCAGTGGGACGCCGTCGTGACCCACTCCTTCCGCGAAGCGGGCATCGAGTAGCGCGGGATGAGCCTCGACTGCGCCCACGGTCAACGCTGCGGCGGCTGCCCCTGGATCGGGCGGCCGCTCCGGGCGCAGCAGGCCGACAAGCTCGCGCAGCTCCTCGCGCTGGCCGTGGGCCCGCTCCGGGGCGCGCTCGAGGCCGCCGTCTCCGCTGGGGGCCTCCACAGCCTCGGCGAGGGCGGCCTGCGCGACCGGGCCGATCTCCGGCTCGAGGGCGGTCGCTTGGGCCTCTGGTCGCTCGACGGCGCCGAGCTCGTCGACCTCAGCGCCTGCCCGATGATGAGCCCCGCGCTGGCGGGTTGGTTTGACCAGGTGCGGGCCGATCTCCCGCCCGTCGCTCGCGCCGGGCTGCGGCTGCGGGTGTCCCCGAGCGGCGCGCAGGGCCTCTGGCTCGACCTCGCCAACCTTGACACGAAGGCCCTCCTCGACGAGGGCGCCTGGCTCCGGCGCGCGGCCGGGCGGGCGGTGGTCGAGCTCGGCCAGCGCCGCAAGCGCCTCGTCCTCGGCGAGCCCCTGCGCCTCGGCAACCCCGAGCTCCTCCCCTGGTTCGAGACCTGGCTGAGCGCCGAGCGGCCCACCCCCCTCTTCGGGCCGGTGGGGGGCTTCTCCCAGCCGAGCCTCGCGGGGAACCGCGTGCTGGTGGGCCTCATCCGTGACCTCGCGGTGGCGGTGGGCGAGCGCCTCCGGGCCCGCGGCCTGCCGCAGCGCTGGCTCGAGTACGGCGCGGGCAACGGCAACCTCACGCTGCCCCTCGCCGCGGTGTCGGAGGGGGTGGCGGCCCTCGAGGTGGACCCTCTCGCCATCGCCGGCCTCGCCCAGGGCGCCGCCGCGGCGGGCCTCACCGACAAGGTGCGGGTGCTCCGCCGCGCCGAGCCCGCCCCCGCGGCCCTGGTCGACCCGCCGCGCGCGGGCCTCGGGCCCTTCCTCCCCGAGCTCCTCCGCCTCGCCCCCGAGGAGCTCCTCTACGTCTCCTGCCACGGCCCCGCCCTCGTCGGTGACCTCGGGCCGCTCTGGGAGGCCGGCTACCGGCCGCGGCGGCTCACCGGGGTCGACAGCTTCCCCCAGAGCCCGCACGCCGAGTGGGTGCTGTGGCTCTCCCGCGGCTCGGCCGAGGGTGGGGACGGGGCGTGAGGAGGCGGTCGCGGCCGTCGCCTTCGGGGCCGAGGGGCTGCGCCTATCGCCGCATCGCGGCGATCCCTTCCTCCACCGTGATGACCGGCGCGTAACCGAGCTCGGCCTTCGCCCGGTCTGTGCGCACGGTCATCGCTGGGTCGAGGGATAGGGCGCGGACTCGTCGATGTCGATCAGCGCCTGTCCCGCAAAGAGGGCCGCCTCGGTGCCCTCCACATAGGCCGCGGCATGGATGACACAGTCCACTCCCCGGAGGCACTCCGTGGGCGCCGAGCTCTCCCGAGACGGGCCGCGCGCCCTTGGCCGCGACCGCAGCGGCCGACTTCGGCGAGCGGGAGTGAGCGGAGACCCCATGCCCCGCCGCCACGAGGGCCCGAATGAGGTGGCCGCCGACAAAACCCGATCCACCCGTGACGAAGATCTGCATCCGCCCTCCCCCTCAGGCTTCGCCCTCTGTCGCTCCCTGGAATGCTGCCTCCAGCACCGCCACGTCCAGCTTCCCCATCTTCAGCATCGCCTGCATCGCCCGCCCGGCCGCCGCCCGATCCTCGGCGCCCAGCAGCCGGTGCAGCGCCTCGGGCACGATCTGCCACGACACACCAAAACGATCGACCAGCCAGCCGCAGCGGCTCGGCGTGCCGCCCTCGCAGAGCGCCGCCCAGAGGCGATCGGTCTCGGCCTGGTCGGGGGTGCTCACGACGATCGAGGCCGCGGGGCTCAACGTGTAGTGCGGCCCGCCGTTGAGGATGGAGAAGGGGGCCCCGTTCAGCCGGAACAGCACGATCAGGGGCTCGCCATCGCCGCCGGTGGGGCTCTCGATGGCGCTGTTGGGCAGCAGCGCGACGTAGCGCTGCGCGGCCTCGAGGCCGCCGCGGGTGAACCAGAGGCAGGTGCGGACGGCGAGGGTCGAGCTCATGGCCTCTCCGTGGGAAGGGGCCCTGGGCCCGGTGAAGACGGGGGAGGGGACAACAGAACACGAAGGCTGGCGGGCCACCACCCCGAGGGGGGAAGGGTGCCAGGCCCATGGAGTATTCCACCAGCCTGCAAATTGCGTCTCCTCCCCCCTCGTGGGCTTTCGATCGGTCACATCGTCGAAGGCGCCTATTTCACCTATATTATTGTGACGAGTGCTCGACCTGGATGGTGTTGTTCGGTTGAGACCTGGTGTCCTCCCCTTCTCCCTCCGGGAGAAGGTGGCGCCGCATCGGCGACGGATGAGGGGCGCTCGCAGCTCCCAAAGGGTCACCTTGGTTTCGGGATTCTCATCGAGCACCGATCGCCCTCACCCGCCCTACGGGCACCATCTCCCAGCGGGAGAGGGGGAGGTCAAATGCTACTTTCAATCAGTCAAGGTCCCGCGACAGAGTACCAGAAGCAGGGAATTATGCCGCTTGATGAACCGCTGGTGGCGATGCTTTCAATGGAAAGCCCACGGGGGGGGGGCGACTGACCCGTAGAATGTCCCACCAACCCGCCAACCTTCTCCGGATTTAAGACGCCCACGAATTCGGCCATTGTGTGGGACTACATGTCCGGCTCGTCGCAGTCCATGTCGTGTTCAACTTGAAAGCATACTCCAGGAATCAAGCCGCCTTCTATGCAGTCGGGGTCCTCAGTCGTCTGCTGGTGATTGAGCTCGGTCCACTTTTCGATGCACTCCCGCGCCTCGCAGCCGAAGGACCCCTCCCACTTGCAGTGTTCCTCTGTGAATCTGGTTGTGCTTTCAGACGCCACGCATTCGTCGTAACTTAATGATACCGTATGGCACCGAACCGCAACTGAACAGTATAACGCAACCATATCGGCCACATACTCATCCAGTGTGAGATAGGGATTTCCGTACGCACACGATGCTTCTTCGCCAGTGTCACCGGCTCCGCCAGTGTCACCAATTTCTCCTTTGGGAGTGCCCCCGCGTTCTGCACCGCAGGCAGCGAATAGGAGAAAAACGAAGACATAAATAGTGATGTAGCGAATGGATCTCATGCTATGTCCTCACATTGAAGCCGGAAACAGGTCGACCTCCGAATCCCACGACAACGATGGTACTTGGCTGAGGGCCGAGGCGATTAAGACCGCCAGCATTGGTGGAGTGTCCGTGGCTTCGAAGGACTCCTCCGACCGGCTCAGGGAGTGCTCCGACGTCAGGGGCACCGGTCCCCCGCCTACGGGAGTCTGGGCCATGCGGGCTTGCATCGTCAGGGCTCTATGGAACCCTACTGCAGGGGCCTGCTCCGGAGGCTGGGCGGCGGCGGCGGCGAACACCGTGATGAGCTCCTGCATACGAATTGGAGTAGCCCCGAATTGGTGGACACCATCAAATCAACGTGAGAGGATGTCCGCATGCCACGCAAGATCTACACCCCCGAGTTCCGGTCTCACCTGGTCTCGCTCGTCAAGAAGGGCCGAACGCCGG
>JBIJDH010000028.1:0-77422 GCA_044344255.1 Myxococcota bacterium | reverse complement strand
CCTCTCGTAGCCCACCAGCGCACGACCTGCAACCAGGTTTACTGGCTACACGTGAATTCTTGACAATCGAGCAGAGCTCGACCTGGAGGCCCTTCTCGATGGATTGGTGAGCGCAACTTCGGCCTAATCTGTGATCGTGACCCAGAGGCGACCGCCTGCGATGCGTGGCTCGCACGACAGGGTCATGGGCCAGAGGACGAGGCGGAAGGGGCCGACGATGAGGGAAGGTGCCTCTTCCAGGCCGCCTCTGTGGCGGTGAGCTCCGTGGTGGGGGGGCCCCGACGAGGGGGGCGCGCCGGGTTCAGCGCATCGAGGGAAGGGAGCGAGAGCTCCCGCCGCTCTGCGCCTCCTGGGACGGCTGGAACCTCCACGCCGGGGTCGTGGTGGAGGCGGAGGATCGGGAGGGGCTGCGGCGGCTCGGGCGCACCGTGCTCGGCACGGTCGGTGGGACCCCCGCCGGCCGTGGACCGCTTGGAGGTGGAGCCGGATGGGCGGGTCCACTTCACGATGAAGCGGCCCGGGTCTCGCAGACTTTGAAGATGGGATGGCGGCCCTCTCACCCAACGCGGAGGGTGGCTGGCGGTGCGTGGGCGAGGCTGCCGCGTGCCCCTGCGCGCCGTGTTCGAAGGCGGCCCCGACCCCGAGCACGCGGGCCTCTTCGGGGATGGTCTCGTTCACGTTGTCTCCCCGCGACCGATGTGCACGCCGGGAGGGCCATCGTCCAGCCCTGAGCGGCCGCGCGCCGACCTCAGGCGCCGCGGAGGCGCACCACCGTCGCCCCCCAGCTGCCCTCCTGGGCCTCCGCGGGGCGGAAGCTCTGCACCCGGGGGTCTCGCGTGAGCAGGGCCTCGACCGAGCGGCGCAGCGCGCCGGTGCCCTTTCCGTGGATGATGCGGAGGTCGAGGATCCCGCGCTCCTGACAGGCGAGGAGGTAGTCCGGGATGAGGGTGCGGAGATCGCGCGGGGAGAAGGTGTGGAGGTCGAGCACGCCGGTGATCGGCAGCTCGACGACCGCCTCGGGGTCCCAATCGTCGTCGTTTGGGTTCATCGGGCGCTCCTGGGGGCGAGGGCGTGGTCAGTCGGCGAGGAAGCCCTTCCAGCGGCCCATGTATTCCACGAAGGCCGGGGAGAGGCCCTCCGCGGCGAGCGCGGCGCGGGGGACGGGCAGGGTCTGGATGGGGAGGCCGGCGGCCGCCCGTCGCGGCCAGTCGTGGTTGCAGATCGCGGCGCGGCCGAGGGCCACGGCGTCGGCGCCGCGCGCGAGCTGGGCGAGGGCGTCGGCCGCGCTCCAGACGCCGCCGGCGACGACGATGGGGACTCGCGGGCCCACGGCCGCGCGGAAGAGGGGGGTGGCGTGCTGGTCGGGGCGCTTGAGCGTCGCCTGGGCGGAGCGCCAGAGCGAGAGGTGGAGCACGTCCATCCCGTCCTCGACCAGCCACTCGGCGAGGGTGAGGGTCTCGTCGAGGTCGATGCCCTTGGCCTGGCCGAAGTCTTCGGGGGAGAGGCGCACGATCAGGGCGAGGTCGGGGGCGGCGGCGCGGACGGCGCGGGTGACGGCGCGGATCAGGCGGGTTCGGTTCTTGAGGGGGCCGCCCCAGTCATCCTGACGCTGATTGTATACGGTGCTCTGGAACTGCGAGAGGAGATAGCCGTGGGCGCCGTGCAGCTCGACGGCGTCAAAGCCGGCCTCGGCGCAGCGGCGGGCCGCCTGGGCGAACTGGTGGATCACGCGGTGGAGGTCCTCCTCGGTGGCGGCGCGCGGCCGCGGGCAGCCGGGCTCTTCGGTGGCGCTGGCGCTCCAGGTGGGCTCGCCGCTCACGGCCTCGGAGGCCCGCAGGCCGCCGTGGAAGAGCTGCACGGCGGCCAGGGGAGGGGGCCCGCCGGCGCCCCGGCCCTCGGGGGCGTGGATGCGGGCCGCGAGTCGCCGGAGGCCCGGGAGCAGGGCGTCGTCGTGGACGCCGAGCTCTCCCGGCCAGGCCTTGCCGTCCTGCGCGACGTGGGCGGCGCAGGTCATCACGAGGCCGAAGCCCCCGTCGGCGCGGAGGCCGAGGAAGTGGCGCTCCTCCTCCGAGCAGGCCCCGTCGGGGTGGCTCTGCATGTTGGTGAGGGGGGCGAGCCAGACGCGGTTGGGCGCGGTCCGGCCGACACGGAGGGTGAGGGGGCGGTTCATGCGGCGCGCTAACCGGTCGGGGCCACCCGCGCGGGCTCGACTCCGGTACACTGTGCGGCTCACCTGCTTGGAGACACCATGCCCCGCATCCTCTGGTTGACCAGCCTCCTCTCCTTCAGCCTCGCCGCCTGCGTAGACAAGGGGGGAGGCGGCGGGGACGACACCAGCGGGAACAGTGATGGCACGGACGGCACCGACGGCACCGACGGCACGGACGGCACGGACGGCACCGACGGCACCGACGGCACCGACGGCAGCGGCGTCGTCGATGAGGACGGCGACGGGGTCATCGCCGAGGTCGACTGCGATGATACGAACGCGCTCGTCTTCCCGGGCGCCGCCGAGCTCTGTGACGGCCTCGACAACGACTGCGACGAGGCCACAGACGAGGAGCCGTCCGACGGCACCGTCTACTTCGAAGACCAGGACGGGGACGGCTTCGGCACCCCCGAGGCCTACACCGCCGCCTGCGCCCAGCCCGCGGGCTACGCCGACAACGCCCTCGACTGTGACGACGACAACGTCGATCTCCACCCCGACGCCACCGAGGTCTGTGACGGCTACGACAATAACTGCGACGGGAAGGTGGATGACACGAGCGTCGGCAGCGTGTTCTGGGAGGACGTCGACGGGGATGGATATGGTGACCCCGGCAGCCCCATCCTCTCCTGTGAGGGCGCCGCAGGGGCGGTCGACAACCACGAGGACTGCGACGACACCGACGTCGGCGTGAGCCCCGAGGCGGCTGAGGTCTGCGATGGTGTGGACAATGACTGTGACGGCAGCGCCGACGTCGGCGCCGAAGACGCGCTCACGGGCTACCTCGACCACGACGGGGACGGTTACGGCGACGCCGCCTACACGATGAGCGACTGCGCGCTCCCGGCCGGCTACATCACCACCGGTGGGGACTGTGACGACACCGACGTCGATACGTCGCCCGTCGCTGCGGAGCGCTGTGACGGCGTCGATAACGACTGTGACGGCAGCGTCGATACGAACCCCGACGAGGGCTACACCTACTACCTCGACGGAGACGGAGACGGCTACGGCGTCGACACCACGACGATCATCGCCTGTGAGACGCCGTCCGGGTACGCGGCGGAGGGCGACGACTGCGACGACTCCACCACCGACGTCAGTCCGGGTGCCATCGATGTCTGCGGAGACGGCCTCGACAATGACTGTGACGGGGGCCTCGACATCGCCTGCTTCGGCTCGACCAGCGCCGACGCCGACTCCTACTACCGCGGCGCGGCCTCCAGCGACTACGTCGGACGCTCCACGGCCGTGGCCGACTTCGACGGAGACGGGGATGACGACCTCGCCATCGGCGCCCACGGCCTCGACACGGGCTCGACCAGCTTCGGCGGTGTGTATATCGTGAACGGTCCGATCAGCGGTGAGCAGGGCTCGATCACCACCTACGCGGACGCTTCGATCGTCGGCGTGTCGGGCTACACCTACGCCTACTTCGGCTCCTCGATGACCTCGGGCGACTTCGACGGCGACGGCACCGATGACCTCGTGGTCGGCGCGGAGGGCTTCTCGTCCAGCCGCGGCGCGGCCTTGATCTTCTACGGAGGGACACTGGGCGCGGGCTCGACCACCGTGGCCTCCGCGGCGGCCGGCGTCTACAGCACGGTGGTCTCCGACTACCTGGGCTCGGGCCTCGCCAACGTCGGTGACCTCAACGGGGACGGCTACGACGAGCTCGCCGTGGGCGCCTACGGCTACGACGCCGGCACCACCTACTCGGTGGGCGCGGTGGGCCTGTTTTATGGCTCGGCCACCCGCCTGTCGGGCTCAGCCCTCACCCTCTCGTCGGCCTCGGCCGTCATCGCCGGCGTGACCAGCTACGGCTACCTCGGGCGGTACATGGGCCCCGCGGGGGACGTGGACGGGGACGGCCTCGATGACATGCTGATCACCGCCTACTCTGAAGGCACTGGTACAGAGGGCGCGGCCTACCTGTTCTATGGGGACACCACGCCCCTCTCGGGCTCGCTCGCCCCGTCGGCGGCGGACGGCAAGCTCACGGGCGCCGCCTCCTACGACTACCTCGGGCGCCAGGGCACCACCGTGGGCGACGTGAATGGCGACGGCTACGACGACTTCGCCGTCTCGGCCACCGGGGTTTCGAGCTCGAAGGGGGCGGTCTACATCACCTTCGGCTCGGGCAGCCGCATCTCCGGCACCATCACCCCGGCGGCCACCTTCACCGGGGAGGCCAGTTCGGACTACTTCGGGTGGTCGGTCTCCGCCCTCGGAGACGTGAGCGGCGACGGCTACGACGACTTCTCCGTCGGCGCCTACGGCAACGACAGCGCGGGCTCGCTCGCCGGCTCGATCACGCTCTTCGCTGGGCCGGTGGTCAACGGCACCTTCTCGGTGAGCGACGGCCACGAGATCGCCGGGCCCTACGCCAGCGGCGACTCCTACTTCGGCTACCAGCAGCCCTCCCGCCAGCGTGACCTCTCCGGCGACGGACAGGTGGACGTGGTGGGCGGGGCCTTCTACGACGACTCCACCGCCTACGATGCAGGCGGCGTCTACATCTTCGGCGGCCTGTTGTAGGAGACCCGGGCCGGCCTGGGCCAGCCCGGGCGCCGCTCAGACCCCGTAGAGCGCCCCGTGGCGCTCGCGGAGGTGGCCCATGAGGTCGGCCACGGGGTCGCGGTCGCCCACCGTCTCGCGGAAGAGCTGGGGGGCGTCGACGGTGTGGCCGCGCTGATGGACGTTCCGGCGCAGCCAGCCGAGCACGGAGGAGAAGTCACCCTGCTCGACCTCGGCCCACATCTGGGGCAGGTCCTCCTCCATCTTGCGGCGGAAGCTCGAGGCGTAGAGGTTGCCGATGGTGTAGCTCGGGAAGTACCCGAAGAGGGCGCTCGACCAGTGGATGTCCTGGAGGACGCCCTCGGTCGGGTCGCCCGGCCGCACGCCGAGCACGCGGGCGTAGGCCTCGTCCCAGGCGCCGGGGAGGTCGGCCACGTCGAGCTCACCCGAGAAGAGCCCGAGCTCGAGCTGGAAGCGCACGATGATGTGCAGGTTGTAGGTCGCCTCGTCGGCGTGGATGCGGATGAGGGAGGGGGCGACGCGGTTGGCGGCCCGGTAGAGGGCCTCCGCCTCGACAGCAGCGTGGGGCCAGCGCGCGTTGATCCGCGGAGCCAGCCAGCGGCAGAAGGGCAGGCTGCGGCCGATGACGTTCTCCCAGAAGCGGCTCTGGCTCTCGTGGAGGCCCGTGCCCGCCGCCTCGGCGACGCCGGTGCCAGCGAGCTCAGCGGGGAGGCCCTGCTCGTAGAGGCCGTGCCCGCACTCGTGGATGGTCCCCGAGAGGGTGCCGAGGAGGTCAGAGGGGTGGGGGTGGGTGGTGAGCCGCACGTCGCCCGGGTGGAGGCCGCAGGTGAAGGGGTGGACGCTCTCATCGAGGCGGCCGTCGTCCATGCGGAAGCCGAGCGCGGCGCAGACCTCGGCGGAGAGGGCCATCAGGCCGGGCTTGTCGACCTCGAGCGAGAGCGGCGCCGGCCCCGGGCGCTCGGCGCAGGCCTGGATGAAGCCCGAGAGCTCCCCGCCGAGGCGGCTGAACATGGGCTGGAGCTCGGCGACGGTGGAGCCCGGATCGAACTCCTCGAGCAGGTTGTCGTAGGGGTGAGCGGCCGGGCCCTGACAGGCGGCGGTCTCGCGGAGGATGTGCACGATGCGCCCGAGGGCAGGGGCGAAGGGCGCGAAGTCCTTGGCCTCGCGGGCGGCCATCCAGCCGGACATGCCTGCGACGCTGGCCTCGGAGAGGGCGCGCACGAGCGGGGTGGGCACCCGGCAGGCCCGCTGGTGGCGGCGGAGCAGGTTGCGGAGGCCGGCGCGCTCGGCCGCGCTGCCGTCGCCGCGCTGCCGGGCCTCTTCGAGGAGGTCGCCGAAGGCGGGGTCGGTGACCCGCTCGTGGAAGATGCCCGTCAGGGCGGCGAGCTGCTGGCCGCGTGACGCGGCGCCCCCCTTGGGGAGGTAGGTCTGCTGATCCCACTGGAGGAGGCCGAGGGTGCCGACGAGGGCCTCCAGCTCGCCCACCCGGCGCCGGACCTCCACCCAGGGCGCGGCGGTGGAGGGGCCGTCGCCGCCTCCTGTGTCGGGGGCGTTTGGATGGGCTTCAGCGGCTTGCATGGTCATCGGCGGCTCCTGTTTCGGCCGCCCTAACTCCCGCGCTCGCGGGCGTCTGGGGCGCCGTGACAAGCGCGTGAAAGGCCGAGCGGGCCCGCGGGACAAAGCCGAACGCTGCGGGACGGTGTGTGGTAGGGTCGGCGCCCCCTCAGCAGAGCGGACACGAAGCGTATGCGTCGCGACCAGAACGGCGGAGTCAGGCAGGGTGCCGTGCAGGCGGCGCCGGCCTCGGACGGCGGCGCCACCCCCCGCCTCGCGCTGCGGGTGCGCCGCGGAGACCGCCTGCTCGGGAGCTGGAGCCTCGCTGATGAGCCCGTGGAGATCGCGGTCGTCGACATGCTCACCGGGCGGGAGGTGGGCACGTTCGTCGCGCGGGGCGCCCTCTCGCGGGTAGACGAGGTGCCGCTCGAGTCCGTGCAGCGGATGAGCGACGACGACCTCACGATGCCCCTCCCCGAGCAGACTGAGCCCACGGTCGAGCCCTCGGTCACCGATGACCCTCGCCCCGGCGCACCGCGCGGAGCCGCCAACCTCGCGCTCGGGCCCCGCGGCGGCCGCGCCCCGGGGGACGACCTCACCCTGCCGGCGATCGAGGCCTCGCTCGTGAAGGAGCAGACGGGCCTCACGAGCGAGCTGCAGGACGAGACCGAGGAGCTGTCGCTCGAGCTCGACCACTCGGTCGTCTCCTCCCGCGGCGTGACCCGGCCCGCCGAGCCCCCGTTGATCGAGCCGGCGAAGCACCGCGCCGCGCCGAGCCCCGCGAGCACCCCCTCGGCGCCGCGGGTCAGCCCCGCCTTACAGCCGGCGACCGGGGCCCCACGCCGATCGTCCGCCCCGATGCCGTTGGCGGCCGTGCCCGCGCCGAAGGCCCCGCAGGTCCAGCAGGCCCCGAAGCCCCCGGCGGCGCCGCTCCCCTCCGCTGCGCCGCCGCCGCCTTCCCCCGCCCCCCGGGTCCAGAAGGTCGAGGCCCGCCCCGCAGAGGTCTGGGTCCGTCGGCGGAACGAGTGGCGAAACGCGGGGAGCCTCGTGCCCGGCCAGCGGGTGCCGATGATCGGCGGCTGGGTGCGCCTCGATCCCGACGGCCGCCTCGTCGTCTGCCCGGGCGAGGCCATGGCCGGCTCGGCCACCCTCCTCGACGGCCGCACGGTCGAGATCCAGAGCGGGCAGGACGCCATCCGCCTCCCGCCCGGCGCCTCGGTGCTCCTCCGCTCCGGTGAGCAGGGGCTCTACGTCCGCTCCGAGCCCGTGCTCGAGGCCCCCGCTCGCCCGGCGCCCGCCCCCGCCCAGCCCCGCCGCTGAGGGTCGCCCATGCTGCGCTTCCGGGACGCTGAGCGTCAGCTCGAGCTCGGCGTCCACGACCTCATCGACGCCGGGCCGCCGATGGGGAACCTGCAGCTCGCCGTGGCCTGGTCGGCCCGGCTGCGGATGAAGGCCGGCGTCGAGGTGCACGGCCGCTACCAGCGCGACCGCGCCCTGGAGGACGAGAGCTTCCAGCGGGAGGTGACCGTCCGCCACCGCCTCGTCGTGCGCGGCTGGGAGGTGACCATCTCGGGCCGCATCGACGGCCTCTCGCAGGAGGGGGACACCCTCGTCGTCGAGGAGGTCAAGTCCACCGCGCTCACGGCCGAGCTCCTCGATGAGCGAGAGGCCGACGACTTCCCCGCCTATGTGCGCCAGGTGCAGCTCTACCTCTGGTTCCTCGCCTCGAAGGGCACGCCGGCCCAGGGGCGCCTGATCCTGGTCTCGCTCTTTGACGGCAGCCGCCGCACCCTCCCCGTCGATTCGGCCGCGGACATCGCCACCTTCGTCCACGACCAGCTCGACTGGATCCTGCACGGGCGGGAGGACCGCCTCGCCTGGCTGGCCCGACGCCGGGCGGTGGTGGTGCCCTTCGCCCACGCCGCCTGGCGTCCCGGGCAGGAGGAGCTCGCGTTGCGGGTGGTCGACACCCTCCACCAGGGCCGCCACGTGCTGCTCTCGGCGCCCACGGGCTACGGCAAGACCGCCGCGGTGCTCTACGCCGCCCTCAAGGTCGCCGCGGCCGCTGATCGGCGCGTCTTCTTCGCCACCGCCCGCACCACCCAGCAGCGGATGGCCGAGGAGGCCGTGCGGGCGATGGCGGCGCGGGGGATGCCGATCCGCGCCGTCTCGATCCGGGCGCGTGAGAAGGTCTGCCTGAACGAGGTGGTGTCCTGCCGGGCCGAGGCCTGCCGCTTCGCGGATGGATACCACGACAAGGTGCGCCAGCACGAGCTCCTCGACCGCGTGTGGGGCGAGGGCGCGGAGGGCGCGCCGAGCGTGGAGGTGGTGAGCGACCACGCGGCCCGGGCGGTGGTCTGCCCCTTCGCCCTCGGCCTCGACCTCGCCGCGCGGGCCGACGTCGTGATCGGCGACTACAACTACCTCTTTGACCCCGGCGTCCGCCTCGCCCTCGTGTCGCAGGACCCCTCGGAGTGGATCGTCGTCGTCGACGAGGCCCACAACCTCCCCGACCGCGCCCTCGGCTATGGCTCGCCGGAGCTCCTGCTCGGCGCCGTGGAGGAGGGGGCCCACGCGCTGCGCGACTCGCGGCACGCCGACGCCTACCGCGAGCACGCCCTGCTGCTCGATGAGGCGGCGGAGTGGCTGCGCGCCGGCCTCGATCAGATCCCCGCCGACGCCCGCGACAGCGAGGCCGCCTTCAGCCTCGAGGAGGGCCTCGACCGCCGCGGCCTCGCCGAGCTCTCCCAGCGCTTCGAGGGGGCGGCCCTCGAATACACGCTCCAGAAGGTCACCCGGCCGGTCTTCGGGCCGGGGGACGACGACCTCTGGATGGACGCCGCCCGCGCCCTCTCGCGCCTCCGCGCCGCCGTCGAGCGGGCCGGCGAGGAGACCGTGGTGATCTGGCGCCAGCACCCGCGCCCGCCCCGGCCGGGCCCCGCGCGCCGGGGGCCGCTCTCGCTCTTCGGCCGCGCCGCCGTGCCGCTCCAGGACACCATCACCGGCGTCAAGCTGCTCTGTCGCGACCCCTCCGGCCTGCTGGGCCCGCTCTACCAGGGCTTCTTCGCCTCGGTGGCGATGTCGGCGACCTTGGAGCCGCCCGACTTCTTCCAGGCGATGCTCGGCATCCCCGCGGCCCGGGCGACGGTGGAGCGCATGCCCTCCCCCTTCGACCCCGCCCGGCGGCGGGTGCTGGTGGTGCCCACCGTCTCCACCGAGCTCAAGCGGCGGGACCGCGATCGAGAGGCCACCGCCGCCCTCATCTCGGAGTCGCTGGCGCAGGTCCCGGGGAACGCCGCGGTCTTCTTCCCGAGCTTCTCTTTCCTCGACTCCATCCTCCCCCTCGTTGACCTGGGCGAGCGGCCCCTCCTCCTCCAGGACCGCAGCATGGGCGAGGCGGCCCGCGCCGAGCTCCTGGAGACGCTGGGGCGCGGCGAGGGGCACGCCCTCTTCGCCGTGCTCGGCGGCCTCTTCTCCGAGGGGGTGGACCTCCCCGGAGACGCCCTCCTGGCCGCGATCATCGTCGGGCCGGCCCTCCCAGCGGCCACGCTGGAGCGGCGGCTGCTCGAGCGCTGGTTCCAGCAGCGGTACGACGAGGGCCTGCGTTACGCCTGGATCGTGCCCGGGATGAGCCGGGTGGTGCAGGCGGCGGGGCGGGTCATCCGCACGCCGGAGGACCGCGGCGCCGTCATCCTGCTCTGCCGCCGCTTCCTGCTGCGCGAGTACCAGGCCTTCTTTCCGGAGGATTGGAACCCCCAGCGCACGAACCGTCCGGGCGAGGCGCTGGCGGGCTTCTGGGGGGCGCCGGCCGTTGTAGGCCCGGTCCCCCCCGCCTGAGGCTCAGCCGCGCCCGCCCCCCGAAGCGCGCGCCGACAGGCCGACCATCAGGGGGATCGAGGGCACCCCCGGCGGCGGCACGAAGCGCCGGGCCGCCCAGCCGTCCTCCCCCTCGGCGACGAGGGAGGGGTTCAGGCGACAGCCGTTCGCGTAGGGCCACTCGCGGAGGGCCTCGAGGGTGAAGCCGGCCTCGAGCAGGGCGGTGACGATGTCGCCCACCGGCTGCTGGGCCGCGTGGGCCCGGTGGGGGTTGTCATAGGCCGCGGCGCCTTCGACGTGGCCAGAGGGGGAGAGGGCGCCGCCCGCCGCGCCCACGTAGTCGGAGACGGGCTCGGAGAAGAGGTGGCCCGGCGCGAAGTAGGGGTCGCGCAGGCGGAAGTCGGGGTCAAAGGACCAGGCCATCGGGTGGAATTCCAGCGCCACGAGGCGGCCCCCGGGGCGGAGCACTCGAAGCGCGCCCAGGAACAGGCGCGGCAGGTCGTGGATCCAGGGCAGGAAGCCGTAGCTGCCGTAGACGACGTCGTAGCGCTGGTCGGTCTCCTCGAGGAAGTGGATCACCTCGTCCTGGTGGACGGTGAGCCCGGCGCCAGCGGTGGCGGACAGGGCGCGAGCGGCCTCGACGGCGACGTCGGACATGTCGACGCCGGTGCAGCGCGCCCCGTGGTGGAGCGCGAGGGAGATCGTGTCCTGGCCGCTGTTGCAGCAGAGGTGGAGGAGGTCACGGCCTCGGATGTCCCCGAGGAGCCCGACCTCCTCGGGGAAGAGGGTGCTGTGGGTGCGCAGCCACTCCCCTTGCCCCGCCTTGTGCGCGTTGTGTGCCGCCGTGGCGATGTTCCAGCTCTGGCGGGTCTCTTCGAGGAGGGGATCGGGCAGGGGCGGGAGCGCACGCATCTTGCTCTCTATCGGCGGCGGGCGGGGGTGGCGAGCCCGAGGGCCGCCTCCCCGACCGCCCCCTCCACCACGACGCCCCCGCCCACGGCGGCGAAGCGACCCTCGCCCACGGTCACCGCGTGCAGCGCGGGCAGGCCCTCGTAGTAGGGGCTGAAGCGCGCCGCGCCGTCGTCGCTCAAGAGCAGGAAGCCCTCCCGGGGCTCGGTCGCCCGCGCGCCGACCACGACGACGTGCCGGCCATCCTCGTCGGCGCCGATGGCCTCTGGGAGGAGGTCGGGGTCCCAGGCGAGGGGCCCCCAGCTCTGACCGCCGTCGGTGGAGCGGGCGAGGAAGCCGATGAGGTCGCCGTCCTCGGTGAACCCCGCTCCGCCCGCGAGCAGGGTCTCTCCCACGCCGAGGGCGGTGAGGGCCGCGACCTCCCCCTGGAGCGCCGCCACCACGGTGTGGGCCGCGGCGGGCACGCGCTCGCCTTCCGGGGGGCGGTAGACGGTGGGCTCGCCGCCGCGGGGGGCGCCGGCGCTGACGAAGCCCTCGGCGACCGCGATCAGCGCGTTGTGCTCGTCCTGCTCCTCGTCGGGCGCGGGCGCCTCGGTCAGGCTCCAGGTCGCGCCGTCATCCTCGGAGAGGGCGAGGCGCGTGCCCCCCTCGAAGCTGAGCAGGAGGCGCGCGCCGTCGCCGGCGATGGCGCGGCCGCTGCTTCGGTGGTCGATCCCGTCGGTCCCGTCCAGCGCGGCGAGGTCGTCGAGGTGGACGAGGGCGCGCGCTACCACGGTCGCGGTGGGCAGCACCCGCCAGGCGAGGGCCCCCCCGTCCCAGTCGCGGCCGGTGACCAGCACGCCCTCCGGCCCCTCGGCCATCGCCTGTACATCGAGCGCGTGGCTGTCGATGAGGCGCCGCCAGGGGCGCCGTCGGTCGGGCGCCGCGGCGCGGGCGGCGATCCAGAGGCCGCCCCCCTCTGCGCAGCCGATGAGCAGCCGATCATCGAGGTCGCGCGCGACCGCCGTGGGGGCCTCGCAGGGGGCGGTAGAGAGGGCGGGCTCGGGCGCCGAGACGGTCGCGGGCTCCCCGGGGGGCGGGGCCAGCGCGAGCTCTCTGGCGAGGGGCGGCCGGGCGAGCGCCGGGCGGGCGGGGTCGGCGCAGGCGAGGCTGGTCGCGACGAGGACCCACGAGAGGAGGGCGGTGAGGGCCGAGGGGAGGGGAGAGGCGGACATGGTCACTCCGGCGCGCCCGGAGGGGTGGAAGGGGCGCGGCGGGGGCCCCCTGTGCACCCGGCGTGCCCACGGAGGGAGGCCGGTTCTCGGTGTCGGAAGGGTGGTGAGTGTCCGAAGATTGGGCAGGGCGGATTGGACACCTGTCACCCCCCCCCTTCGTCACCCCGCGTCTTCGCCCCGCCTCGTCGCCCCTGGGACTTCGATGTCCAAGGATTGTCAGGAAGGCCGGGGCCGGGGTGCGGGCGACCGTGGGCCGGCGAGGGCCGCAGCTATAGTGCGAGGCCCCCGACCGGGGCCAAGGTGAACGTGGACCCCGCCCGCCTGCTCGAGCTCCGAAAGCCCGTCGATGACCTGGAGGCCCGGGTCGTCCGGCTGAACCTCGCCCGCCCCGGCGAGCTGGCGCCGGAGCTGGTCGACGGACTCCGCTACGTCCTGAGCTTCGCCCGCCTGACCCTGGTGCGAGGCTGTGATGGTGTGGACTCCGATCTGAGCGACATGCTCGCCCCGCACCGCTGGCGGGTGATGGAGGCGCTGCGGCCGCACCTCGACGGGGTCGACACCACGCTCTGGGGCGCCATCCGTGGGCTCCCGGCCCTGGTGGCCGCCACCCGCGCCCTCCGCCACCGCGTGCTCGAGCACTTCCCCCTCGACCGGGACAGCCTCGAGGAGGAGGTGACCACCCGCCCCCTCGTGGTGGTGGCCGGCGGCGGGGGCGGCAGCGGCTATGGCTACGCGGGGGCCTTCCGTCTGTTGCACCACTACGGGCTCCAGCCGCGCCTGCTCGCCGGCACCTCGATCGGCTCCTTGATGAGCATGTTCCGCGCGAAGTCGATAGACTTTGACGGCGGGACCCTCGTGGCCGCCGCCCAGCGCCTGAGCTGGAATGTGGTCTTTCGGGTGCTCGAGATGGACAGTCGGTACGGCATCCCCGCCACGCTGCGGCTCTACCTCCGCGCGGCCCTGGGCGAGCTCTTTCACACGCCAGATGGCCGCGCCGCCACCTTCCGCGACATGCCGATCCCCCTCCTGATCGTGACCACCGGCATCACCCTCGACGCGCTCAAGCACGACCTCACCTACTACGAGCACTACCTCGACGATCTCGTGCGGCCCGGCGCCATCGCCCGCGTCTCGATGCTCAAGCGGGTGGGCCTGATGCTCTCGGTCGTCCGCGAGCTCACCGCCGATCCCGACGCCCTCCGCGAGGTGGTGTTCGGCGCCGATGAGCTCACGATGGACGCCGACGTGCTCGACGCCGCCGGCTTCTCCTCGGCCGTGCCCGGCGTCATCCACTACGACGTGGTGCGCGACGACAAGCGCACGAAGCGCCTCCTCGACCAGCTCTACTCCGCCCACGGCATCACCCGCCTCACCGAGGGGGGCCTCGTCAACAACGTGCCCGCCCGGCCCGCCTTCGCCGAGGTGATGCGCGGCCGGCTCGGGCGCCGGAACCTCTTCCTGTTGGCGATGGACTGCTTCACGCCGAAGCCGACGAGCCTCATCTTTTATCCGATCCAGCAGGTCGTTCGCCCGAACGTGAAGGCCAACATCCCGTATGCGAACCTGTACTTCACGCTCGACCGCCGACTGTCTCCGATGAACCTCGTGCCCTCTGTCTCGGAGGTGGCCGAAGCGATGCAGTGGACGAGCGACGAGCTCCTTCCGGAGATGGGCTTCATCCAGCGGATGTGCACGCCGATCAAGGTGCTCGCCGACCACTGAGCGCCCTGCGCAGCCGGGCCGCGAGGAGGGCGAGGAGGCCGAGCGCGCCGAGGGCGCCGAGCCGGCAGCCGAGGATCCAGGCGTCAGGCCGGTAGTAGAGCTCGATCTCCTTCGCCTCGGCCCCCGCCCACACCCCGCGGAAGGCTCCGCCGACGCGCAGGACGGCGGCGGGGGCCCCATCGACCCGGGCCCGCCAGCCGGGGGCCCAGGCGTCGGCCACGACGATGAGGCCGGGCGCGTGCTCGGGGAGCGTGAGGGTGAGCCGGGCGTCGCCCTCCTCGCGGAGCGAGAGGGGGAGGAACGGGCCCTCTCCGCCGCGCGCGGGGAGGCCCTCCACGGGAGGGTGGGCCCGGGCCTCGGGATCGGCGGAGATGGCGGCTAGCGCGGCCTCGGCGCTCGTTACGGCGCGGGTGGACGGCGCCAGCCAGGCCCGCGGGGCGTCAGGGTCGAGCGCGGAGACGGCGACGGGCGCGGGGCCGACCTCGATGGGCTCGAGCCCCTCGAGGGGCGCCTCCGATATCACCGCCCGCACCGCCGCGAAGTCGAGCAAGGGCCGCGGGGGCAGCGTGTCGATGGGGTACCAGGGCCCGCGGGGGCGCGGGTTGAGCGCGGTCATCAGGCGGTGGGTCTCGACCGAGACGGGCAGGTCGTAACCGCGGAGGTCGCGCAGGCCGACGAGGCTGCCGGTGTTCGGCTGCAACATCCAGCCGAGGCCGATCACGCGCCCAGCGTCGGGCCCGTCGGCCCCCACCGCGGCCCCGAGGCGCGCGGTCCAGGCGGCGGGCGCGGGGGCGTGGGCCTCCGGCGGCAGGCTGCCCTGGTCGTCCCGCCGCGCCCAGACCCCGGTGGCCAGCAGGCCGAATAACACGACCGGCAGGGCCTTCTGGGGGAGCCGGTCGGCGCCGAGCCCTGCGGCGAGGGCGAGCAGGAGCGCGGCCTCTCCGCCGAGCCGGGCGTGGTTGATCGGTCCGGGGAGGCCGGTCAGGGCGAAGAGGACCAGCAGGGCCCAGCCGAGCCAGAGCCCGAGGGCGCGCCGCCCCCCGAAGAGGGCGAGCGCGAGGGCGCCGAGCCCCGGATGGAGCTGCCCATCGGCCCAGGAGCCCGGGCCCGCCCAGTCGTCGCGGGCGGGGTGGCCGAGCCAGCCGGGCCAGAGCAGGTCGAGGAGCTGGCGGGGCTCGAGCTGGTTGCCGCCGCGCTCGGCGGCGGTGGAGGAGCGCAGCGCCTCGCTCAGGAAGGGGGCGGTGAGGGGCGCGCTCAGCAGGGCCCCGACGAGGAGCCCGATCAGGGGCGCGCCGCGGCGGGATCGGAGGGCCCACCAGCCGGCCCCGAGGCCGAGCACGTGGGCGGCGGTGCCCGGGTGGCCGCCCGTGAGCAGTCCGAAGGTGGAGAGCGCCGCGCCCACCGGGCTCGCCGCCTCGATCGCCAGCAGCAGCCAGGGCGCCCAGGCGAAGGTGGCGGCCTGGGGGTGGAGCAGCCAGACCATCGGGAAGGGGCCGGTCATCGCCGCGAGGCCGGCGAGGGCGGCGGCGCCGGGCCCCACCCCGAGCCGGCGGCAGAGGAGCGCGGCCCCGAGGCCCGTGAAGAGCAGCACCCAGGCGACGCCCACGTCCTGGGCCGTGTCCTCCTCGAAGGCGAGGTGGGCGAGCGTGACGGGCGAGGCCGGCATCGACTGCGCGTCGGCGAGCAGCGGGGCCCCGCCGTAGAGGTCGGGGTTCCAGAGGGGGGCCTCGCCGCGGCGCAGCGAGCGTTGCACCACCCGGCGGAGGGGCTCGAATTGCAGGGCGGGGTCGGAGAGGTGGGGGTGGCGGACGCGCCCGCCGGCCGCCTCTTGGTAGGCCACGTGCACCGAGAGGTGGTCGTCGGCGCTCACCACCCGCGGGCCGGGCAGGGCGCCCGGGAACAGGAGGAGGGGCCCGAGCAGGAGCAGCAGCAGCGGGGCCTTGTCGCGCAGCGAGCCGAACATCGGCGCATCGTAGCCCGGTCCGGCCCGCAGCTCGCCCCCTGGGGGTGAGGGGAGCGCCGCGTTATCCACGCCTCATCGGCCCCATCGTCCGGCCGAAACGCGAGAACGCCCATGACTGTCCGCCCCCGCTCCCTCTCTCTTGTCGGTACGCTGCCGCTCTCTCTCGTCTGTACGCTCCCGCTCCTGGGCGGGCTCCTCCTCGGTGGCTGCGGAGGAAAGAACGGGGAGGGCGGGGACGGCGATGACGGGGGCGGCGACGGCGGGGGCGGCGGTGAGACCTTCACCTTCGCCACCTACAACGTCGGCCTCGCGGCGGGCTTCGTGCCCTACACGCCCGAGCGGGCCCCCGAGGTGGCGAGCGCCCTGTCCTCCTTCGAGGCTGACGCCATCTGCCTTCAAGAGGTCTGGACCCAGGCCGACATTGACGCCATCAAGGCCGCCACGGCCACGAGCTTCCCCTACGCGGTCAATGAGTTCACCACCGAAGACGGCGCCACGGGTGACCCGGCCTGCACCGAGGAGGAGGTCGCGCCGCTCGAGGCCTGCGCCCTCGAGTTCTGCGCCGAGACCGATGACCTCACCGGCTGTGTGCTGAGCTACTGCTCGGCCGAGTTTGACGCCCTCTCCGATGTCTGCACCGAGTGCGCCGCCGCCAACATCGGCCTCGACGACGTCGAGGCGATCATCGAGGTCTGCCTCACGGGCAGCGGCACCTTCACCTGGGGCGGCCAGAACGGGCTCCTGCTGCTGCTCAAGGACGAGCCCACCACCACCGAGTACCTCAGCATGCCCTCCTGGCTGGTCCAGCGCGGTGTGCTCTACGCGGAGGTGAACGGTGTGCACGTCGGCTGTACGCACCTCGCCGCCGTGCTCGGGGCGCCCGCCTACACGGGGGAGGACTACGCGAGCTACGAGGCGGAGAACCTCGCGCAGGCCCAGGCGGCCCTCGCCTTCCTCGATGACCGCGCGGCCGGCGGCCCGCGGGCGCTCCTCGGCGACCTCAACACGAGCCCGGCCCTCGCCGGCGGGCTCACCGCCGAGGTCCCCGAGACGTGGGACGCCATCGCCGCCGCCGGTTGGTTTGACGCCAACGTCGCCGCCTCGGCGCCCTTCTGCACCTGGTGCGCAGAGAACTCCCTCACCAAGTCGCCCGACTCGCGGGCCATCGACCACATCCTCGTGCAGGGGATGACCTCGGATGCCCCGGCGCGGATCTTTGACGGTGAGGTCACCATCACCGGCCTCGAAGGCGATGTCTCGGTGCCCCTGTCCGACCACTTCGGCTTCCAGGCCGCCGTCACCCTGCCCTGAGACTCTGCCCTGAGGTGGCCCTCAGTAGCCGCGGCCGCTGGCTGGCCCGGCCGCGCGCAGGGGCCGGAGCTCGACCGTGACCTGCCCGCCGTCCTTGCTCGTGCAGAGCCAGCCGCGGCCCTGCGTGCGGACGAGGACCCCGTTTGCGCCGATCAGCACGAGGTCTCCGCCCAGGCTGAGCCGGGCGGTGGCGATGGGGCGGCCCCGCGCCAGGACGGGCGTGCCTGGGAAGCGGCCGACGGTGACCGGCCCCTGGCTGATCCCGTCCACCAGCAGCTCCCGGCCCGCCCGGCGGAGCAGGAAGAGGGAGGCGGCGACTCCACCCGCGGCGAGGCCCCCGGCGCCGAGCACGAGCAGAGCGGTGAGGAGGCCGGGGTTCTCGATCGGCCGCGTCTGGCCGGAGAAGGCGGCGGTGTAGGGGATGTTCTCGGGATCGGCGAAGATGCCGGGCAGGGACTCCACGCCGTAAACGCCTTGGAGCTCGGGGCCGTCGATGGCGAGGCTGGTCTGGACCTCGGTGAGGGCGGCGTCGAGGCCGCCGGCCATCACCACCTTCTCGTTGGCGGCGAGCTCGAGCAGGTCGCCCGCCCCGCGCCACTCGGTGGTGACCCCGGGCATGCCGAAGCTCACCTCGGCCGAGGCGGTCTGTCCAGGGCCGATCGGGCCGAGGGTGATCTCGCCCGTCCCGAAGCCCGTCGCTGGGCAGAGCGGGGTCACGGTGGCCATCCGCTCGCCGTCGGCGGCGTCGAAGCCCACCCACTTGCCGCTCTTCACCGTGAAGGAGAGGCGGTCGATGCGGCGGTGGGGGAGGGTGTTCTCGACCGTGAGAGTGGCCTTGAGCGGCACCACCTCGCCGAATTCCTTCCCGGGCGCGCCCTCGAGGGCGGTGAGGCGGATCTGCACCACGTCCTGGTCGACGGGCTTCAGGCGAAAGGGCTGGCCGGGAGAGGGGCTGCCCTGGGTGGCATAGGCCGACAGGGCGGAGGTGGTGACGGGGGAGAGGAGGGGCGCCGCCAGCTCGGCCCAGGGCGCGGCGCCGGCCTCGTCCCAGGCGATGCCGTAGACGAAGAGGGTGGAGCCGTGGAGCCAGCTCTCGGGGCTCCCGTGGATCGGCCAGGCGAGCACCGCCCGCACCCGGTCGTCGTCGCGTAGGCGGCGATAGAAGCTCGCGTTCGACTCGAGCTCGGCCGCCGACAGGCCGTCGGCCCCGCGGCTCCGCCCCTCGTAGAGGTTGTCGGTGACGAGCCAGATGAGGCCCGCGCCGCCCTGCGCGTGGAGGGCGGCGGCGGCGCCGTCGAGGCCCACCTCCATCCGCGAGCAATTGGGCCCGGCGCCGGTGCTGGCGCAGTCGGTGGCCCCGGCGCGGGGGGCGCGGAGGCCGGCCGTGTCGCCGGCGTAGGGCGGCGCCGGGATCGCGGACAGGGCGCCCTTCAGCGGGCCCTTCAGGGCGGGGGCCAGGGCGGCCTGTCCGTCAGAGAGGGGCGTCGCGCGGGCGCCATCCCAGGCGTAAGCGAGCTCGTTGAAGAGCACGATCGACGCTCGGCCATCGGCGCTGGCTGGCGCCGCGGCGAGCAGGGCCTGGAATTCCGGCTCCTCGATGAAGTAGGGGCGCCCGCCTCGGGGGAGGCCGGGGCGATAACCTCCGTACATGCTGCCGGAGTGGTCGATCACGATCACGGCGGGGGCGCCGCTCGTGTCGGTCGGGGGCTCGGCCGAGGCTTGGAGGGGGCCCGAGCTGGACGCGCCGGGGAGGCGGAGCGGCGCCTGCGGGCAGGGATCGACGGCCCCGCCGCCCCCGCAGCCGACCGGCCCGACGGTGACGGAGGTGAGGGCGAGGCCCAGGAGGGCGGTGGCCCGGAGAGCCTGGGGGGCAGCGTGTCTGGTCACTTATTCTTCTTTTCCGCCATCTCTCGCTCGCGCTTCGCCCGGAGGAGGGCCAGCTCACCCTCTGTCCGGAAGAGCAGCCGCCCGCGCGCGTCGGGGAACCACTTGGCGAAGATCGTGGCGAAGACGACCGCGTTGGCGAGCGAGAGGCTGGGGAGCAGGAGCGCGGGCTGGACAGAGCTCGCGAACAGGGAGCCAAAATAGGCGGTCGCGGGGAAGAGGGCGTACCAGGAGAGGGACTCTATCGCCGTCAGTGACATCATCGCGAAGATGAGGGTGTTCGTCCGCAGCACCTCCCCTGGCGCGGCGCCCGCCAGCCAGGAGGCGACGAAGCCGAGCAGCATGCTCCCCTGGGCCGCGAGGATGATGGACACCACCCGCCGGTTGATGACGCTCCGGCCGAGCGACTCCCGGGCCCAGATCACGAGCCCGAGGGAGAACAGGAACATCAGCCCGTGGGACCCGAAGGTGCGCTCCCAGGACAGGGAGACATCGAGGAGCCAGGTGAGGAGCGGGAGCAGGGTCCAGAGCGCGGTGACGAGGCCGAACACGAAGATGCGGGTGCGCTGGCCGAGGGTGGGGTCGCGGTCGGCGCGGAGCCGCTCGGCCTCGGCCTCGGCGGCGAGCACCCGCGCTTGCGCGGCGAGGAGCCCGGCGGGGGGCGCCACGAGCTCGGCGATGTGCACGGCGGCGGCCCGACCGTTGCCCTGCGACTGCTCGTACTCGGCCATCCGCGTGAGCGCCTGCTGGAGGGCCCGCCCGGCCGCGTCGTGCCCCTCGAAGGCGTGCAGCGCTTGCTGGAAGCCGAAACGACAGGCGCCGAAGTGGCGATACACGGCCTGTCGGTCGGGCTCGGGCTCCCCGAGCCGCCGCTCGAGCTGCTCGAGCTGCTGGGCGGCGTCGGCGGCCAGCGAGTCGGCGCTGCGCTCTTCGAGGAAGCTCTGGAGCGCCAGCCGGAGGGCCTCTGCGCTCGGGAAGCGGTCGGCCGGCTCCTTCGCCATCGCCCGCGAGACGACGCCGACGAGGCGGGGCGGCGTGCCCTCGGGCATCACGGGCTCGAAGCCGGGGATGGCGGCGAGGGTCTCCTCGATGCCCTCACCCGGGTGCGGCCCCTGCCCGGTCAGCACCCCGTAGAGCAAGGCGCCGAGCAGGTAGACGTCGGTGTGCGCTCCCTGGAGGCGGCCGTCGCCGATGGCCTGCTCGGGGGCCATGAAGCGGGGCGTGCCGACGATCCGGCGATCGTCTCGTAAGAGGGGCAGCGCGGAGAGCCCGCCGTCGCCGAGGCGGGCGGCGAGGCCCCAGTCGAGCACATAGACCTCGCCGAAAGACCCTACCATCACGTTGTCGGGCTTGAGGTCGCGGTGGAGGATGCCGCGGCTGTGGGCGTAGTGGATGGCGGAGCAGACCACCATCAGCACCCGCAAGTGCCAGCCGAGCGTGTCGCGGGCGCCGAAGCCCTGCTCGACCGCCTCTGGATCGAGGATGAGCTCTGTCCAGGTGCGGCCCTGGATGCGGCGCATCACCACGTGCGGCTCGCCGGCCGCGTCAGTCGACAGGGTATAGACGGGCACGATGTTCGGGTGCTCGAGGGCCGCGGTCGCCAGGGCCTCCATCAGGAGCCCGCGGCGGGCCGTCTTCCGTGGCGCCGCGGGGTTCACCGACTTGACGGCCACCTCGCGGGAGAGCGAGCGCTGGCGGGCGAGGTGCACCACCCCCATCCCACCCTGGCCGAGCTCTCCCAGGTGCTCGAGCTCGGCGGGCAGCGGGGGCGTCGCGGGCACCTCGGGGCCGTCCGCCTCCCCCGCTGCGGCCTCGCCGCCGAGCCGCGAATCGTCGAGGAGGAGCTCCCTCAGGCTCTCATCGGCGGCGGAGCGCCCGGCCAGCGAGGGCCCGGGCCTCGTCGAGGCCGGCATTGGGCTCGGCGCCCCCGGACTGCGGAGGAGGGTAGGGGCGTTGGCGAGGGGGGCGGCCATGACCGCGCAGCCTACCTCTCTTTCGGGTGGGGCGCTCAGCGGGGGGGCGGCGCCGCCGACACCACCCAATCGGCGACCGCCGCTACGACTGCGTGCGGGTCGCAGGCGTAGAGATCGGCGCCGCCGAAGGGGTTGAGCTCGAGGAGGAAGAGCTGCCCCTCCGAGGCGCAGAGGTCGAGGACATAGAGCGGCGTGGGAGGCTCGAGCTGCGCGGCGATCTGCTGCGCGAAGGCCCAGGGGGCGCCGTCGGGCGCGTCGGGGAGCGGCCGCCGCCCGTCGGCGGCATAGGCGCTGCCGGCGACGACCCGCCCCTCGACCACCACGTAGCGCCACTCCCGCTCGACGGGCCGCGCCGGGGCGACGATCACGGGGAGCGAGGGATCATCGAAGTAGTAGCCGAAGTCCATGGCCTCCAAGGACAGGGCCGCCCGTGGGAGGACGCGCCCCGAAAACGCCTTCAGCGGGCTGTCTGGTCGAACGAAGAAGGCGGGCCAGTCGGGCGGGTGGGCGACGAGCTCGGCTGCGCTGCAGCGCCGCCAACCTCGCTGAAACAGCCAGGGCGCGGCCCGGGGATACCAGGCCGAACAGCAGAAGGCGGCGGTGTCACAGAGGCCGCCCGGGCGCCACGGCAGTCGCTCGCCGATCTGGGCGGCGTTGCCGAGGCTGCCGTGAAAGACCACACCGCGCCTCTCCGGGCGAGGCCAACGGCCGGTCTCCCACCAGTCGTCGTCCCAGCGCGTCACCGCGTGCCCCGCCGCGCGAGCGGCCGGACCGAGGTCAAAGCCGCTGGCGAAGACGCCACCCTCGAGGATCCAGTGCACAGGCCACCCCCGGCCATCCGTAACCGTGGAGGGCCCGCCCCGATGGTTGGGTTCAGTCCGGCGCGCCGTCGAGCTCTCCCCACTCCACCCCGAGGGCGCGCTCCACTTGCCACCGGACCATCCCCGCGAATTCCGAGCCCCGTGCCCCGCTCCTGCAGAGCCACTTCCAATGATATTGCTGGCGCGGAGAGTCACCCGTTCGGAGCGTCCGGAGGAACTCCTCGAGGTGGAAGCGTGTGTCTCCGAGGACCTTCTTGCGGGCGGCGACCAGCTCGATGCGGTTGAGGCCGCAGGTGACGAGGGTGGCGTAGGCGGCCTCGGTGAGGGGGAGCATGTGGCCGTCGACGGTCCACTCGAAGTGGTCGGCGGTGCGGAAGGCGGCGCCGGGGCGGAGGAGCAAGGCGGGCTCACTCTCTTCCTCGCCCTCCAGACAGGGCGAAGCTCCTCCGTCGAGGGGGAAGAGGTTGCGCTTCCAGTGGGAATTGCAGGTCTTGCAGGACAGGGCGTAGTTGTCCCAGCGAAAGGCCAGCCACCAGTAGCCGGAGACTGCGTTTCGCTCGGGCGGGGGCTCGTCGGCGACGAAGGAGGGCCGGCCCTCCCAACGGGTGACCTCGACCTTGGGGCGGTAGTGCTCCACGTCGAGCTCGCGGTTCCCGGAGCGGAGCTGCTCGCACCAGTAGCAGGCCACGAGGCCTGGGACCGGAGGGAGCATCGCGTCTTTGTGGTGGAGCCTTCGCCAGGAGCGGGTCCAGATCTCCCGGCCGACGAAGTGCTCCCCCTTCGGCTTCCCGGTGCCGACGAGGCCCCGCACCTCGCCCGTGAGGCGGGCGGCGTGGGCTTCGAAGCCGTCGGGCGGAGCGGGGAGGGGCCAGGCGAGCATGGAAGGCTCAGCGCCGCTTCAAGAACGGTGTGAGCAGGGGGCGCTCTTCGACGCCGAGCCGCCGGCCCCCGCCGCCCAGCGCGGGTGGCGGCCCACCGAGGCGTTCGGCCAGCTCCCGCTCAATGCTCCGCCGCTCGGCGTCATCGGCCTTGCCTTCGCGGAGGAGCTGCCGGTGTCGAGCCAGGAGCAGGCGGGTGCCGGGGTCTTCGGTGTGGGGGACGCCGAACTGATCGAGCAGAATGCGGTCTACGTCGTCGCCGGGGGTGATGTCCTCCTGCTCCAGGCGGAGCTCGGTCCCCACGCGGCGCATCCGGTAGATCTCCCCCGCCCGCGCGCCCTGCAGGCAGAGGGGGTTGTGGGTGGTGGCGATGAAGCTGAGCCGGGGGAAGAGGGCGCGGAGGTCCTCCACCGCGCGGAGCTGCCACAGCGGGTGCAGGTGGAGGTCGATCTCGTCGATGAGCACGAGCCCGCGCATCTCGGAGAGGAGGTCTGCGCCGAAGGGGGCGTCGAGCTCGTCCTGGCGGATCACCCAGCGGGCCAGCATGTCGATCACCCAGCCAGCGGTGGTCAGGTATCCGTCGCTGAGCGCGTCCAGGCGCAGGGTGCCGAAGGTGGGGTGGTCCACCCGGACGACCCCGTCCTCGTCCACGAAGAGGTCGGAGAGCTCCAGGAGCTTCACCAGCGCCTTCTTCGCCGCGGCCCACACCGCGGCGTGCTTGCCGGAGCTCCCCGGACCTCTCCGGGCTTCGCGGCCGGCGTTGGCCTCGGCCGTAAAGAGCCAGGCGGAGGCGCGGTGGAGAGAGGCGCGGCGATCGAACAGGGTGTGCAGCTCGCCGACGGGGCCGGCCTCGGGGGCCCCCTGATCGAACTCACCGCGGGCGTCGCCGCGGCGCACCCCGTAAGCGACCACCCAGGGCCGCTCGGGGCCCGCCTCCGGCTCGGCCTCGGAGACGACCTCCTCCGCCCGCCCCGTCCGCCGCACCCTCACCCCGAAGGGCCCCTCGCCGACCAGCACCTCGACCTCTCCCTCCCCGCCGTTGCGCAGCAGGGGGGTTCGCTCATCTATCAGCTTGGTGCCAACCGCCGGCTCGGCGAGGGCGAGGGCCAGGGCCCGGAGCAGGGTGGTCTTTCCGACCCCGTTCTCGCCGATGAGCAGGATCCACTGCCCCTCGTCGGCCCGTGGGATGGGAAAGGGGCGGCTGACCGCGGGGGTGTCGGCGAAAGCCCGGATGTTCTTGAGGCGGCGGATCGCGTGCAGGACGACGGCACCCCCGGCCTTCGGGAGGGGCAGGAAGGGCTCGGGCAGTCCCGCCGCCGCCCAGGCGGCCACGGAGTCGAAGGCCGGACGCTGCTCCTGGAGGCGGACCTCCTGCAGGGCGCCGAGCAGCGCGTCCCGCACGTCCTCGGAGGGCGGTGGTTCGGCTTCGAGGGCCCCGAGCAGCAGGGACTCGCGGTCCGGCAAGCCGCGCCGCAAAGGTACGATCTGTGTGAGCCCGCCCCGGTAGTCGTAAGTTCCGGATGGGTCGCCGAGCAGGGAGAGGAGCTCCCCCCGCTTGGCTGCCTCAATCGGACCGGCGAGCAGCTGCAGTTGCGCACGTCCGCCGAGTGCCTGTGCAGGCATGCCCTCTGGCAGTCTCCCCCAATCCAGGTCAGAGAGGTCGGCGGTGGGCGCTCCGAACAGAGCGGCGCCGATTGTGTCGATGAGCCCCCACTGGTCGGGCTGAACGCTGACCCGTTGCACGAGTTGGACAATGATCTCCGACAGGCGACGACACCGTGCGGGGCGGTCGTCTCGCCAAACGGTGACAGGCTCCGAGCTGCGCTTGCCTCGATGGTCGAGCAGCTCGTACCATTGGTCCGCATGGGGCCCGCCGAGATCGGGCAGGAGAGAGGCAATCGCGCGCAGCGAGTGCATTCGCCGCGGCTCCTGGCATGCTTCGGCGGAAGCCGCGATGGGAAAGGCGACCAGCGGCTGATTGCTGTCCAGCGCCAGGAGCCGCTGTGCCAGGTGTGCGGCCTTCCAAAGACGGGAGGAGGGCTGAATCAGAGCCAGTTGGAAAGCGCGGCGGAGCTCCGGGTGATCTGTCGCGGAGCCCCACTGCCGCAGCTCAGGCCATGGGATGCCGCGCTCGCCTATGTCGTGGTTCCACGGCGCGTCTGTCTCGATCCAAGGACGCAGATCTTCGGTCGAGAGCGAGGCCATCTCCGTCCAACGGCGCTCGGCCGCCAGCCAGTCGGCTGCACTCCCGAGCGTTCCGCTGGAGACCAATGCCTCGATTGGGGCGAGTTCTTCCGGTCGCTCGACTGCGGCCAGGATGCAGCGGAGCTGCCAGGGATGGGCCCACTCCGCCTCCCGAAGTGCTTCGAAGTCCGCGAAGTTGGCCGCAGCGATCGCGAGCAGCTCCGCGAGGGTGTCGGGCGTGGTGGAAGTGTGAAAGTCGGTGAGGGCCCTCCACAGTCCCCGACGAGGATGGAGCCAGTTATCGAGCCCGTCGAGCGCGAGTAACGCCGGGTTGGGGTTACCTGACTCAGTAAGAACTCCCGCAATTACCTTGGGCTCTCCGGCCCAAACGACCCAAACTCCGAGGTTCCGCTGAAGAGATCTCCGGAGTACGGCCAGCTGTTTGGCGATGGGGCTGCTGAGGCTGTCTCGGTCGCTGGCGACGGTGTCCGAAGGTGTGTGCAGCTCCGGCCGCAGCTCCAGCATTCTGCGGCGAAGGACCGCTCCGCCGTTCCAGAGACTGCCCGACCACTGGCGGGCGAGGCGACGCACTTCGGCAGCATGGGTGGGGAAATGGCGGTCGGCCAGGTCGAGGAAGGCTGGATCTTCGCCGCCAGCGAGGACCTCGAGGATCCGCCAAGCGTTCCAGCGGGCTTCCCCATCGCCAAGCAGCTCCTCGACAATACGGAGCAGCCGACCCTGGAGCGCCTCGCGATCCGGACTCGGCCATCGGCAAACCAGGTTCCCCAGCCGGTGATGGAGCTCCGCTCGGAACGCGAAACGATCGGCGTTGGTTCTCTTCCCGGATGAGCTGTCCTCTCGCTGCTGCACCCGCGTAACCTCTGCCATCCTCGGTGCTTTGGCTGCCTCCAGGGCAACATCCCACAGTCCGTCGTGAAGCCAGGGCTTGCCATAGCCGGCGGTCTCTCCGAGGATCGTCATCGCGAGCCGGGAGCCGAGGTAGAGGCGGCAGGCGCCCTCGCCGCCCACGCGACCGGCGTTGAGGTCGCGGCAGAGCTCTACGAGGCCGCGCTGGGCGAGGCGGAGGTCGCGCGCCCCAGTGCGGCTGGCCAGTGCGCTGGCCGCGAGGCGGAGCACCCCCTCCCAGTGCGGGTCTGTCGCGATGGCCTCGAAGCGTCGCCGCACCTCCTCGACCTCGCCCTCGATCAGCGCCTCCGCCGCGAAGTGCTCTTGAAGGGGCCGGATGGTGAAGCTGTGCTCCCCCTGCACATCCTGGACGATCCAGACGAGGCGCTCGACGGCGAAGCGCGCCATCCGATCCGCTTGCTCGCGGGCCCGCTCGGGCGGCTCGCCGAGGCCCTCGTAGAGCGAGAGCAGTAGGGCGCGCAGCTCTCTCCGCCGCAGGCCGGGTCGGGCCCCCGCCGAGGCCTGGGCGCGGACCTGCAGGCTGAGGGCGGCGCGGCGGTGCAGGTCTACGATCAGCGCCTTGTCGGTGACCTGGAGGCCGTGGCCGCTCTGCTTGCGGAGCTCACGCTTCCAGCTCAGCTCGAAGTATTGTTGAAAGAGTGCGGCGCGAGAGAGGGGCAGCTCTCCTTCGGCGAGCACCAGCAGCGTGGCCATCGTCACATGAAGGGGGCTCGTGAGCAGCTCCCGGACGTCGGCGCGGTCGAGCTGTCTTCGCAGCTCGTCGAGCTTGCCCTCCCGCAGCACTGGATCGCGGATCCAGGCGCCGACCAGCCCCTCTGCGTAGGCGTTGGCGATTCCGGCGTCGAGCGGAAGGAGCTCGATGGGGCGGAGCTCGTCCAGCTCGTCCTGGTAGCCCTGGGGACGGGTGGAGACGATCCAACCATCGCCCGCCCGCCGCTCCGCTCGGAGCGCGGTGAGGAGCTCGGCCCGGCCCGCGGAGGGGGGCACTTCATCGAGGCCGTCGAGGATCCAAAGGGTCGGCCCCAGGGCGAGCACGGCGGCCTGGAGGGCCTCGGTCGCCACGGGCTGGGGGCGACCGCGGAGGCGGAGGTCGCGCTCGGCCCGGCCGGCGAGGAAGGCCCAGACCGACGGACCGGACCGCTCCGCCATCCAGCGGCGGAGCTCGGGGAGATCGATGCGGAGCGGGAAGGTGACCGGGCGCTCGCTCTTCGGCCACTGCAAGCGCGCGCCGATGGCCGCGAGCTCCGCCACCACCGTCTCCACCTCCGGCAGGGGGGCACCCGCTCCGCGGGGGGCCTCGCCCGTCTGGGGCTCTCCTACCTCGACCGTGTCGAGCCAGGCGGCGCGCAGGGCCTGGGCGAGCATCGCCGTTACGGTCGACTTTCCGGCACCTGGCCCGCCGATGATCAGCGCGCGGGGCGGCGCCTCCGCGGGGCAGCCGAGGAGGTGCTGGAGGACCTTCCCGTGGGGGACCCACTCCCCTCCTGGCGCACGCCAGCTCGCCGGCAGGTCTACGAAGACCCGCGCCAGATCTACACCATCGTCCGCGTCAGCCCCTCCGTCGGCCAGCCGGGCTCGGCGGTCCGCCAGGAGGTCGGCCTCGAGCCAGGCTTGGAGGAGGGCGGGGAGGTGGAGGCGGAGACCGGTGCCGTCGCTCATCGCGCGGCTTTATCCCGGGCCGGGATCCGAGGCATTCTGAGCGTCCGTGGGGTGAGCGCGTTGACGCTACTTGCTTCTGCGGAGCAGGTGGCCTTCGCGGAGCCGAGCAGTGTACGGACGGGTGGCGTGCGGTTCCTCTTGGCCCGAGCCCTTTGTGTGGGTCACCGAGGAGCGAGTTCCTGGATCGCAGGCGGATGTTCCACGTGTTGAAATTTGTTCCACGAAGCCCCCTCGCATAGCACTCAGGGTGTACGCTCCAATGTGTCCTGCCTCAGGCAGATTCGGAGGTGCGATGATCCCAGCGCTGGCAATTCAGTTAGCCCTTACTCAGGCAGCGGAAGCTGGATACTCAACATTTCATGGAGAGATTCGAACCGTTCCGGCGCTGGTGTTTCTCCCGATGTCGGGGCGGACGGAGGTGAACCAGGACGCGATGCGAAGCTATCTACTAGGGGGATCCGCGGGGTTCTTCAACTTCGATCAGGGTTCAGTTCTCGACCTCTCGTTGGTCATGGTGGGAGTGCGGTGGTCGGACGTCGTGGATCGTGTTTCGACGGAGAAGCAAGCGATTGTCGCGGACATGGTTTACGGGAGGGTGGGGCCCAGAATGCGTTTTCTTGATGGATTAATAGGGTTTCAGGCTGGTTACGGTGGAATCATCGTGGGGGACAAGAAGAGCGGCCATACCCGGCACTACGGTGGATTTGATGTATCTTTTGATGTTCGAGTCGTTGAGACTAAGCGGAGGAGTGAAGGGTGAAATAGCTCATAGCTGAGGCGGACGGTAGGTCTGTCTTTGAGGTTGACAAAGACGGTTTGTGCGCCAAACCGAGTGCGGGATGGGCGTAGACCGCCGAGGCTGTGACCTTTGTGGTTCTGATGAATTCTGTTTAGACTTGGGCGGTCCTCTACTCCGCTTCTGTGCCCCGCTGTCGTTCGCGGCGGTCCTCGGTTGGCGTCGCGCCGCCACTCCCCGTCACCGCTGCGCGAACTCCGCCCGCACCACGGCGCCGCCCTCGGTGGCGCACCAGACGGTGCTGCCGATGGCGCAAGGGAAGGTCTCGAAGTCGGACCAGGCCCGGCAGAGGGGCACCGGGTCGCGGTCGAGGACGGTCACGGCCTCGGGGCGGGTGGGGTGGTTGGCGGTGAGGCGCAGCTCGGAGGGGTGAAAGGTGACGAGGCCGGCGGGGGTGAGGATGGGCGGGCCGATGGTGCGGGCGTCCTCGCCCATCGAGCGGTGGAGGCCGAGGGTGCGGTCGGCCTTGTTGAGGGGGTCGCGGTCGGCCCCGCTCTTGCGGTGGAGCTCGTAGTAGGCGCTGCCGGCGACGACGACGCGGCCGGGCTCTCCCTCGGGGGTGTAGGGGTGGAGGGCCAGCCAGGGCGCGGCGGCGCCGATGTCGCGGCTGAGCTCGCGGCGGTCCTCCCAGGCCTCGGCGCGCAGCGACCAGCGGCGGAGGATAGGCTCGCCCTGGGGGTCCTCCTGGACCATCCAGACGGCCTCGTTGTCGCGGTCGGCCTCAACGGCGAGGTGGGTGCGGCGCCAGGGGAGGCGCCCGCGCAGGGGCGGTGGGGCGCCCGGCGGTGGGCTCGGGAGCGCGGGGGGCGCGCCGAGGGGGGCGGAGAGGAGGCCGGTCTCGGGGTCGAGCAGGTTCACGCGGCCCTGGGTGTCGACCCAGAGGAGCTGGCCAGCCCACGGCGCGCCAGGGTGGAGGTGGGGGAGCACGACGGGGGCCACGGCGGCGTCGATGCGGCCCTCGTAGAGGAGGCGCGGGGGCTGGTCTTCGCGCACCGGCGCCGCGTCGAGCAGGACGAGGCGGGCGCTGCGGCCGCTGCGGTCGAGCGAGACGGCGCCGAAGCGGGGGCCGCTCCAGGGGTCGCGGTCGAGGGCGAAGGGGGCGGTGGCCCAGCTCTCCCCCTCCGGGAGGGTCCAGGTCTGGAGGCGGGGGCGGCCCCGCGCGCGGTCGCGCAGGAGGGGGCTCAGGTCGCCGATGAGCAGGCGGCGCTCGGCGGTGAGGGCCACAAAGCCGCCCCGCCAGGTGGGCGGCCAGTAGACGGGCTCGTCGTGGAGCGCGTTTCGGGTGTGCAGGGGCTCCGGGCGCAGCGGGGCGCCGGTGTCGGGGTCGCGCAGGTGGAGGTCGCCGCGGGCGGTGGTGGCGACGAGCATCCCGCGCGCCACCTGGAGGGCGCGGATGCGGTCTTCGTCCCCATTTCCGAGGTGGGCGCCCTGGAGCAACGGCCAGTGGTCCAGGCGGACGCGGCTCCAGCTCCGGCCCGGCTCGCGGGGGGACAGGCTCCGGGAGGGGTCGAGGGTGCAGGAGGCGCGCAGGGGGGAGCCGCCGAGCTCCGCCCACTCGGCGACGGCGGGGCCGAGCCACTCGCGGCCGCTGAGGGGGCTGAAGCGGGCCTCGGGCCGGACCGGGATCCACCAGGTGCGGCGGTGACGCCCTTCGCCCAGCTCCTCGGGGATGTATGCGATGTGGCCTCGACAATGCGGGCAGCGCTGGCCCTGGGGGTGGTCGACCGGGCCGCGGAGGGGCTGGCGGCTCGGCAGCGGGAGCCCGCAGCGCGGGCAGGCGTTCGGATAGCCGAAGGCGCCGGTGTGAGGGTCAAAGGAGTTCTTCGGGGGGCCGGTCATGGCTGCTTCGACTCGGCGGCCGGCGCGGCGGGTGAGGGGGCGGAGCTCAGCGGGAGGAGGGTGACCGGGAGCTGCCGATGCCCGTCCCAGGTGAGCCAGACGGTGTGGTCTTCATCGTAGAGGAGCTCGACCTCGGCGCTGAAGGGGAGAGAGGCGACGTGAACGGTGCCGAACAGTCTTCGGCCGGCGTAGAGGTTGAGCGTGTACGGCGTGGGCCGCGCGGGGAGGCGGGCCCGGGCGGGCAGCGGCCGACCCTGTTGGAGGCCCTCGATAGAGATCCAGCGCCCGGTGAGCGGGTGGCGGAGCTCGAGGGTGGCGGGCAGTCCGTCGGGGCGGATCACCCGCACCTGCCCGCGGGCGAGGCCGAAGCGGGCCGCGCCGGCGGCGACGCAGCCCTTGGGATCGAAGCGGTCGGCGTCGACGACGTGGGGGAGCTCACCGCGGCGGGCCCGCACGGCGTCGAGCAGGAGGCCGCGCAGGAGGGCGGAGCGGGTGGTCTGCCCGGTGAGGAGGAGCGTATCGACGGAGGTCCAGCGCCAGCCGGCCGTGTCGACGGCGCGGTCGAGCAGGTCGAGCACGCGGGTGGCACAGTCGCCGTACGCGAGGGCCACCGCGCTCTGGTGGAGGGAGACCTCGACGGGGCGGCCGCCCGGCGCGGCGTCGGGGCCGTGGGGGGCCTCAGTGCCGAGCCGGAGGGTGAGCGAGTCCGGGCCGGAGGCGCCGCCGAGCTCGATCTTGGCCCGCTCCGCCTGTTCGAGGAGCGAGAGGGCCGCACCGTGGACGCGGTGGGCGGCGGCCTCGGCCTGAGCGGCGGAGAGGCCGGGGAGTCGGGAGAGGAGGCCGCGCGGGTCGACCTCGCCGAGGGCCTCGTCGAGGAGGTCGATGCGCAGGTCGGGGGCGGCGGTGAGGAAGAGGGGGAGGGCGGCGCGGGCGATGGCGCGGTCGAGGTCCTCGCCGCCGAGGCGGCCGTCACCCGCGGTGGCGCGGATGCGGATATCGAGGGTGAAGGCGGCGGGGTCACCGGTCTCCGCCGCGGTGATGTCGGTGGTGCCGCCGCCGACGTCGAGGCAGAGCACCTTCTCGCCGGCCAGGCCCGAGCCCTCCACCCCGTCGGCCTCCTCCTCGGCCCGCAGCGTGAGGTAGTGCAGCAGGGCGGCGCTCGACTCGTCGATGAGCCCGAAGCGGCCGAACTCCTCGACGCTCGTGGCCCCCCCGTCGAGGCCGGCGGCCCGGGCGGCGGCGAAGAGCACGGCGTTGAGGGAGGTGGGGGCCTCGACGGGGTGCGTGAAGACCGCGCGGCGGAAGCGCACGGCCACGGCGTCGACGGGGCGTTGGTCGCGGGGCAGCTCGCGCCAGGCGCGCTCGGCCCGGCGGAGGAGCTCGGCCAGCAGGGCGTGAGCGAGCTCGGCGGCGCCGTACTGGACGAGGCGGCGGCTCTCGGCCTCGCCGTGCGCGAAGTGCCACACCCGGTCGGGCTGGAGGGAGAGGGCCCGCTTCAAGGCGCGCACGAGGTTGTGGGGGTCGGTGGCGGCCCGCGCCCGGGCCCGCTGGCCATAGACGAAGGGGGTCTCCGGGGCCCCGAGATAGAACATCAGCGAGGCGAGGTCGCGGCCGCGGGCGGGCTCCCACTCGAGGGACAGGGGGAGGGGCGCCGGGGCGTCGGGGTGGAGCAGACAGACCGCGCAGCCGGTGGTGCCGAAGTCGATGCCCAGCACCGCCTCGTCGAGCGAGTGGATGGGCTCGGTCTCGACGGCGATGAGGCGGCGGAGGGGTGGATCAAGGGGGGGGATCGTCTCGACGCAGAGCTCGGCCTGGATCCTGGCCTCTGCGAGCTCGTTGCCCTCTCTCCGCTCCGGGTGGACGGTCCAGCTCACCCGCTGCACGGCGCCCGGGGGGAGGAGCAAGCCCTCGAGGGGCTCTACGCTCAGCCAGGGCGCCGCGCTGCGCAGGGCGCGGACCTCGATCGGGAAGTCACCCTCGTTACGGAGCTCGGCCTCGAAGCGCTCGCCGCCGCTCACTCGGACGAGCGCGGGGCCGCCGTGAACGGTGAGGCGGGGCGGCCGACAGAGGCGGAGGCGCAGCTCTCCCTCGGTGGGGGCGAGGCCGGCCGCGCTCGGGTGGACGCAGCGCACGCGGAGGCGGAGGAGCCGGCCGAGCAGGTCGGGGCGGTCGAGGGGCGGCAGCGAGAGGCCGAGGGGGAGGGTCTGTCCGGCCGGCACGGTCGGGGGGCGGCCGCGGGGGAGGAGGACGGGGATCCCCTCCTCGGTGAGGACCTCGATCCGCTCTACCTCCAATGGCTGTCCGCCGCCGTTGTGCAGGGCGAAGGGCAGGGGGATGGGGCCGCGGCCGAGGGGCAGCGCCGGGAGCTCGACGAGCTCGGGCAGGAGCGCCGAGCGGCCGAGCAGGTGGAGGCGGAGGTGGAGCGCAGGGTCGGCGTAGTCGCGGTCGGATTGGAGGCGGAGGCTGTACTGAGTGGCGCCCACCAGGGCGGGATCGTCGGCCCGCAGCACGTCGGCCAGGATGGTGAGCGGGATCGCGCAGGACTCCCCCGGCGGTACCACGCGCTCGATCGCAGGGCTCGGGAGGCGGAGCCAGGGGGGCGGCGCGGGCTGCCCGGGCTCGGGGGGCCCGAGCGTGACGGTGACGGGGACGGCGCCCTCGTTCAGCAGCCAGATCGCGGGCGGGACCGCCAGATCGCCGATCGGCAGATCGTCGGCGGCGAGGCGCAGCCGGGCGACCCGTGCGCCGCAGGTGCCGCAGAAGCGGTCCTGCCAGGACAGGGTGGACAGGCAGTCCGGACAGGAGAGGGTGGCGGGGGCGGTCATCGCCGCTGCTCCCGATAGGACAGGCGCAGCACGGCGGTGGCGCTCGGCAGGTGGCCGGCCTTGAAGCGCAGCACCGCCGGCCAGGGCCCGGGCTCGGCCTCCACCGTATAGGCGTCCGCCGGGAGCAGCGCCTCGTCCTGATAGACCTGCAGGCTGCGCAGGTCGGGGAGGGCCGACAGGGCGAAGGCGCCCCAGGGCAGGAACTCGGTGGGCAGCGCGGCGGCCGGCGTCGCGATGGGCGGGGCTGCAGGCGCCGGGGCGACGTCCTCGCGGGGGGCCGGTGGGGTGAGGGCGGACCGGGTGGCGTCGAGGGGCAGCAGCCAGACGGGCGGGAGCGTGGTCCAGGCGTCGAGGGCGGTCGCGGCGACGCCGGTGAGTCGGTCCTTCTCGGGGAAGGTGGCCCCGCGGATCCGCTGCCCGGACAGGCCGAGGTCAGCCGCCTCGAGCGCGTGCAAGAGCGAGACCTCTACGAGGCCGGAGCGGGCCCGCAGCAGCTCCTGGAGCGCGGGGTGGACGAGGCCGGGCTCGAGCGCCACCACCGTCTCCCGGCTGAAGAGGGCGGCGAGCTCGGCGCTCTGGAGGGGGCGGTCCTCCACCTGCGTCCGGAGCCGCTCGATCGACACGCTGAGCCCGACCTCCACCTTGCCGAGGGGGCTCGGGGCGAGGAGGGTCGTGTGGGCGGCCCCGCCGAGCAGGGCCTCGACGGCGAGGGTGGCGACGCCGAGGAGGTGGGGGCGGAGGCCGGGATCGGGCCGCGCTCCCTGTCCGCGTCCGAGGAGCTGGAGCTCACCGGCCAGGGTGAAGGTGAGGCCGGTGGTGAAGGCGCGGGCGCCGAAGCCGGGGAGGAGCAGCGCCCCCGAGCAGCGGAGCCCCTCGGCCTGGGGGTCATAGCGGACGAGGACGGCGTCCTGGTCGATGCCATAGAGGATCTGCCGGGGGCGATCCCCGTGCTGGAGCGCGGCCTGACCGGCGAGCAAGGCGGGCAGGAGCGCGCCCGGACCCACCCGGTGACGGGCGCTGCGGCCGGTCGTCGCCAGCACGAGGGCCTCTCCTCGCCCCACCCGCGCGGTCTCCTGCTCGACGAGCTCTGCCGGCCGCGGTCGAGGGAAGGCCGGCGCAGGGCCCAGCAGCTTGAGGGTGAAGGCGCGCTGGAGGCGCCGCACGATGCTGGGGTCGGCGGTGTAGGTCGGCGCCTCGATCCAGGTCGCCGGCGCTCCCTCGCTCCTGCCGAGGATCGGGGAGGCCGGTCGCGACTGACCGGCCACCGAGTAGAGCGAGCGCGGGGGCTCCACGCGCAGGACGGAGAGGTCGCCGAGGAGGACCGCGGTCACGGATCGGCCGGCCTCCGACCGGGGAGCGGCGGCGGGGCGCCGGGGGGCCGGTGCTGGGCCACCTTCTCGACCAGGGCGGGCACCTCTCGCCAGCGGAGCCAGTCGGGCATCCCCTCCTTCCAGACGAGGTGTTCGGCGGTTGGCGTGGCGGCGATCCGCCCGATGAGCTCAGCCTCGGCGCGGGGCTGGCTGGTCTCGCCGTCCTCGCTGTGGAACCACTTCACGGCCCCCGGCAGCGGCGGCGGACCAGCCGAGGTGGTGGGCTCGACCGACCGTTCGGCCGGCGCCCGCGCGAGGTCGGCCTTGGCGGGGTCGAGGGCGAGCCAGGGGAAGACGTCGCGCCGCTCCCACTCCGGCCCGGCGATGAGGCCGGGCAGCAGCGCGTGGGCGAGGCGTCGGAGCTCCTCCCGCTCGACGGTGGCGCTGGACTCGGCGTAGTCGCGCCCGTGGCCGGCGCTCAGTCCGGAGACGTCCTCGGCGCGGCGGCCGGTGAGGCGGGTGAATTCGGGGAGCCGCTGCATCGCCTCGGCCACCGACGCCTCCATCCGGTCGCTGCGCGAGAGGCGGCCCATGCGCAGCACCTCCTCCTCGAGCTCCTCCAGGGCCAGCCAGGCCATGCTGGCGCGGCTCTCTCGCCCGCCGCCGGAGGCGGGGCCCCCCTCGGTGATCAGGGCCGGGAAGAGGCAGTAGCGGTAGTACCGGATGAGAGCGAGGGTCTCGATCGGCCGCTGGCCGGCGCGCTCCCAGGCGGCGGTCATCTGGAGCTCCAGGCGCTCGGTGAGGCCGCGGTTGCTCATCAGGGCGTCGATCGCCTGTCCCACGAGGCCGAGGCGGGTGACCGTGCGGTTCCCCTGTCGGACCTCGTCGAAGCCGAGCTCGGGGGCCTCGTTGCCGAGCTCGGGGCCGGGCTCGGTGCGGACGGTGCCGGTGAGGAGGCCGCGCACGAGGCGCTTCCAGGCGAGGGCGAAGGCCCCCACCTCGGCGGGATCGAGGGGGACGAGGCGGGTGTATTTTCCGATGTGCTTGTCGGTGTGAAGGGCCGCCTCGACGGTGCGGCTGCGCATGCAGTGGTCATAGGCCGCCTTCATGCCGTCCGGCCCGTGCAGGGACGAGAGCCAGGCGGGGATGAAGGCGGTGGTCTCGGTGTAGATCACGATCTCGCAGGGGTCGGACCCGGAGACGAACTGGGGCCGGAAGAGGCCGTCGTTCTGGTTCTTCAGCACCGCCTCGATCGCCGAGTGGACCCGCTTCTCGATGGGGTCGTCGCCCACGGCCACGGCGACGAAGCAGTCCCGGTGCACGCCGGCCTCGGCCCCTTGGATCGAGGCGAGCTTGTCGGTCGGATAGATCCAGGCCTTGGCCTTCTTCCAGGCCTCTCCGGCGACGCGGGCGATCTCGGGCGCGTCGGGCGACTTGTATTGTTCGTGCAGGACCTTGAGCACAGAGTAGCGCTCGATGAAGCCGCGCTTCGGTTGCCCGCCCTCGACGGTGAAGTCGTGGGTCCAGCCGTCCTTGCCGCGCAGCGAGAGCCAGCACTGCTCGCGGAGGAGGCGGGACAGACCGGCGCGGTCTTCCTGCACGCGCCGGAGGAGGCCAGGGTTGGTGTGGATGCCCAGCCGCTCGCGGATGCGCTTGAAGAGGCGGTCGAGGTTCATCACCCGGGCGTCGGGGGTCTCTCCCAGGTACTCGCGCAGGTAGTGGGCGGGGGGGAGGCCGGGGTCAATCTCTTCGACGCCGGGGCTGCTGTCCTTTCGGCTGTAGAGCTCGGCGTGGTCTTGATAGCGGCTGGCCATCTCGCCGAGGTCGCGGGACAGCACCTCTTGGGCCTGTCGCTTCTCGTCCAAGAGGCGGGCGACCTCCTCGATCGCGAGCACGGCCTCCTCGAAGATCTTGCGGTCACACGCGGCCTCCCAGCGGGATTGCAGGGCGTCGGCCACGCGGTCGAGGGCCTCCCGATAGCCGCCGCGGCCGACGAAGAGGCTCTGCTCGGCGTCCTCGGCGTTGCGCACGGCCCGCTCGTAGCGGGTGGTCTCCTCCTGCTCGCGCACCCGCGCCCGCGCCACCTCCTCGAGCATCTGCACCTTGTAGTGGTACCGGCCCTGTCGGAGCTCGTCGGACAGGCTCGCGAGCAGCTCGGAGACGCGGGTGGGGCCGATCCGCTCGCGATCACAGAGGTCCTCGATGGTCTTGTCGAGGCGGGCGGCGACCGTCGCCTGAAAGACCTGTCGATTGAGCTCGACGTGGGCCGGCCGTGTGCTCGCCCGCGCCGCCCCTGAGGGGCTGCTCCAGAGCTCGACGAGGCGCCGCTCCACCTCGCGGATGCGGGGGCCAGTGGCCTTCTCTCGACGCGCCGACTCGGACCACATCGGATCGCGGATCCAGGCCGCGGTGCGGGCGATCTCGTCGTGGAGGGTGGTGAGGCCCTCTCCCGACGGGTCGTCGAGGGACTTGAGCGCTCGACAGACCGACCAGTGGCGGCTCCGGGTGCCCTCGACCGTCAGCTCCCCCTGATAGAAGCCCGCCTGCTGGGCCAGCTCGGCGCGGAGGCGGGCGAGGTCTGTGCTGATGACCAGCGGCTTGTCGAGGTGGCGGATGAGCTCGATGGCGAGCAGATAGGAGGCGGCGTTCAAGAGGCGCCAGCCCGGGAACACCACCCGGCTCATCCCGAAGGACTGGAATTGTGTGCGGTAGCGCTCGGCGTCGACCCAGATCGGCGCGTCATCGCGTGTGGTGCCGGGCCGTGGCGGCAGCGCGTGTCGCTTCGTGTACCACTGGGCGAGGTACTGCTTTCGATTGACGCGCACGCTCCGCTTGACGGCGGCGAACTTCCCCTGGAAGAACTCGGAGAAGATGTTGTCACCGATCGTGCGATAGGCGTCGTCGGGGCTGCTCACCTGCTGGTTGGCCTCGTTGCGGCCGTCCATCAGGAAGATGTGGTCAAACAGGGAGTGGATGCGCAGCGGGGCCTGTCCGGCTCGCCAGGACACGACGAAGGGGTGCTCGAGGTGGTGATTGAGCTCGGTGAGGCAGGCGTAGCCGTTCGCCCGAACCTTGGTCGCCTTCTCCTTGTCGTGAAAGACGTCGGGGAGCACGAAGTGGCCGATGATGGTGGTGGTCGAGCCGCCGATGGCGCGCAGCGCCGCCGCGATGTCGAGGAAGATGCCCGCCCCCGTACCCCCGGCGAAGCTGCCGACGACGATGACGAGCGTGCCCTGGCTGTTCAGGCGGGCGTCTCCCACCTCCTGCTTGCGCACGTCGCGGAGCGCCGTCTCGAGGGCCGGATAGACACGGGCCCCGCCGAACATGTTGTGAAAGAGGGCGAGGCGCGCGGCGGGGCGGATCTGCCCGGCCCCCTCGGCGAGGTTGATCTTGATCGCCTGCACGACCGGATCGAGCCAGCTCCGGATGTGCTCGTGCTGGAGGATGTTGTTCTCGTGCAGGTACTGCTCGAGGGGGGCGGCGAGGTTGATACGCTCGCCCTCCTGGAAGGCCACCTCGGCGGCGAGGGGGTCGTTCTTGTGTACGGCGTCGCGCTGGGCGGGGTCGGGCGCGATGCTGCCGAGGTCGGTGTCGATGGAGAGGTAGCGGACCCCCTTCAGCCGATCGAGGGCCCCGAAGCGCTCGATGGTGAGCTGGCGGACGCGCTGCAGGGCCCGCGCCCCGGTGCCGCCGAGGCCGACCAGGAGGGTGGGCGAGTAGCGGCCGTACTCTTCGGCCCGCGCCTCGATGTCTTGGATGACGTCGGGGCTGTTGCCCGCGACTCGGTTGACGATGTCGCCTTGAAAGGTGGTCACGAGAACCTCAGTTTCACTCGAACCTTAGGGTTCGAACCTGGATGTGCGGGTCAGCGCTTGCGGACGGCGACGAGCACAAAGATCGCGTGGAGGAACCACACGAAGCTCATCAGGCAGGCGAGGCCGGTGAAGCCGGTGAGCCAGCAGCCCTTCACCATGTGGGCGATGATCGAGGTGGCGACGGTGCCGACGACGAGGCTCACCGAGAGCGCCGAGTGGGCCGCCAGCACCGGGTTCCAGTCCCGCCGGATGAGGGCGCTCACCATCGCGGCCCGCAGCAGCAGGAAGGTGACCGAGAAGAGGAGCAGCCCGGCGATGGTGATGGAGAGCTTCTCCTTCGTCGTCGCCGGGCAGCAGACCCCAGGCCCGCAGTCCTCCTCGAGGCCGCTCACGTCGATGCGAACCGCGGCCGGCGCGTCGGGCCGCGCGGCGGGGGCCTCGGGGACGGCGCTCGGCGCGGGGTCCGGCGGGGGCCCCGACTGGGCGAGCGCCCCCCGCGGCGCCACGGCGAGGAGGCCGATGAGGGGCAGCACGAGCAGCAGCGGGCGCGAGGGGAGGCGGGCGAGGAGGGCGGCGGGGAGGCGGGCGGAGCGCATGCGGGTCCCGGTGGGCGCTCCACCTATGGGCTCCAGGGGGGAGGGGCAAAGGCGGGACATCGCGGGGCTCCAGGCGGGGCCCCTCCCCTACGCACGAGGCGGGGGAGTGTTGCTCCCCGCGCTCCCTCCGCTTCCCTCCGCTTCCTTCAGCGCCGGCGGCGGCCCCCGAGGAGGGCGGCGCCGACGAGGCCGAGCAGGAGGCCGGCGAGGGAGCGCGGGCGCCCCCCTCCGGTGGTCGAGCAGCCCGAGACGGTGTTGTCCTTGCCGGTGGCGCCGGCCTCGTCCTCCGCCGCTTCGCCGGTGTCGCCGCTGGGCTCGGCTTCGCCGGTGTCCTCCTCGCTCTCCCCGCTGTCCGCGTCGGCCTCCTCAGACCCGCCGTCCTCGCCGTCCTCGGTGGGCTCGACCTCGTCGATGAGGCCGTCGCAGTCGTCGTCCTTGCCGTTGTCGGGCTCCTCTTCGGCCTCGGGGGAAGTGGCGGGGTCGAGGTCGTCGCAGTCGGCCTGGTTCTCGGAGTAGCCGTCGCCGTCGTCGTCGCGGTTGACGGTGCCTTCGTCGGTGAGGCCGTCGCAGTCGTTGTCCTTGGCGTCTGCCAGCTCGGGGGCGCCCGGGTACTGGGAGTCGTCGTAGTCGTCACAGTCCCCCTCGTCCTCGGCCCAGCCGTCACCGTCGGCGTCCATGTTCCAGGAGCCCAGGTCGGTGGTGCCGTCGCAGTCGTCGTCCTTGCCGTTGGCCTCGAGCTCGTGGGCGTGGGGGTTCACGTCCGCGTCGTCGTCGTCGCAGTCGCCGTCTACCTCGGCGTAGTCGTCGTGGTCATCGTCGTAGACCTCGGTGCCGTCGTCGATGAGGGTGTTGCAGTTGTTGTCGAGGCCGTCCACTCGCTCCTCGACGTCCGGGCTGACCTCGGCGAGGGCGTCGTCGCAGTCCCCGTCCAGCTCCGAGACCCCGTCGCCGTCGTCGTCGAACCAGGTGGTCCCCTCGTCGATGACGCCGTCGCAGTCCTGGTCGGCGCCGTCGGGGAGCTCGGTCTGACCGACGAAGATGAGGGCGTCTGTGTCGTCGCAGTCGTCCCCGCCGGCCAGCAGACCGTCGGAGCCGTCGAGGTCGACGTCAGTGAGGTCGAGGCCGTCACAGTCCTGATCGAGGCTGTCGTAGGGCACCTCCGCGGCGCCGAAGTAGACCGTGGGGTCGGCGTCGTCGCAGTCGTCCCCGTTCTCCGAGTAGCCGACCAGCGCCCCGCAGGTGCCGGTGACCGAGAGGGCGGGGTCGCCGTCGCCGTCGCCGTCTGCGTCGACGTAGAAGGTGGCGGTGTCCCCGACCGCGCTGTCCACGTCGTCACAGTCCGCGCCGCCGCAGGCCGCGCTGTCGACCCCGTCCCCGTCGAGGTCACAGACGGCGTCGTAGAGGTCACCGAAGAAGGTCGCCTGGGTGGAGGGGAGCGCGCAGCCGGTGTCGATGAGGTTCGTGTCCGCCGTGAGGACGAGGCGCCCCTCCTGGACGATGAGGGACTGACCAGACTCCCCCTCATAGAGCACGGTGGCGTCGGCGCCGGCGGAGATGTCGCCGGAGTACGCGTAGTCGAGGCTGGGGGAGCCCTGGCTGACGGGTGTGGTGGCCGTCCGGAGGGCGGTGTGGGAGCAGACAGAGTCGAGGGAGGAGGTCGTCAGTCGACTCTCGAAGCCGAGGTCGCTTAGCAGGCTGTTGCCGATGAGGCTGCGCGAGGCGCTGAAGGCGTAGGCCTCCTCGAAGAGGAGCACCACGCCGTCCTGGTCCATGAAGTCGAGGAGGTCGGCCTGCTCGGCGGCGCTGAGGTTCTGGGCGGGCGCGACGAGGACGATCAGCCGATAGAGGCTCAGGTCCGCAGGCCAGGTGCTGCTGCGGCTGAAGGTCGCGCCGCGGGCCACCCACTCGGCGCGGACCGATGGGTCCAGCGTGAGGACCATCGAGGATCGACCTTCAAAGAGGAACACGCCCTCTCCCAAGGCGGCCTCGGCTGGGCTGGAGGCGAGGGCGAGGGTGACCGAGAGGGCGACCGGGGTAAAGACCGGGGTGAACAAGCGGCGCATGGGGACTCCAAGGGGGGGTGCGGAGCGTGGGGAGGGCCTCCCCCCGGTCCGGACGGGCCGACTGGAGTGCACGAGCCGTGCCGATAAGGAATAACGCCAGCAATTGTGAAATTGAGCGCGGGTCTGTCCGGCGCGTTGGGCGGTCCGGGCGGGGCGGCTGTCCGCTGGGGTGGACGATCCCGGGGGTGGACGATCCCGCCGCGGTGCTTACATTTTTCAGTCCGAGGTCCCAAGCATGACGATAGACCCCCAGAAGCGCCTAGAGCTCTTCACCCTCTTCGTCCTGCTGCTCGTCGCCTGGGTGGGCCGCGCCTTCTTCGACGCCGTCGTGCTCGCGGGCGTGGTGGCCATCCTCTCGTGGCCCTTACACGAGCGCATCGGGCACCGGGTTCACGGCACCAAGGCCAGCGCGGCGTTGACGCTCAGCGTCCTCCTCGTGGCCGTCCTGATCCCGCTCTCGCTCGGCCTCGTGCTGGCGATCCGCGAGATCGGAGGGGTGCTGCAGATGGCGGTGACCGGCGTTCAGTCCGGGGCCTGGGCAGAGCTCGTCAAGCGGGGCCTGGAGGCGCCGGGGCTGGCCACGGTGATCGACCAGCTCGGCGGCGCCGACGCGGCGGTGGAGAAGGCGCGCGAGATGGCCGAGGGCGGGGCCCTCTCGATCGCCGGCGCGGTGAGCGAGCGCTTCGGGTCGCTCGCCACCTTCACCGCGAAGCTCATCCTCGACGTGATGGTCTTCCTCCTCACCTTGACCGCGCTCCTGCTGCGGGGCCCATCCCTGGTCTCGGCGCTCGAGGCGCGCAGCTTCCTGCTGCCGGCCCACACCCGGGCGCTCTTCGACACCTTCTCCAGCTTCACCCGGACGGTCGTGCTCGGCAGCGGGGCGGCCGCGCTCGCGCAGGCGGTGGTCGCTGGGGTGGGCTTCGCCATCTTTGGGGCCGAGCGCCCGCTCGTGCTGGCCATCCTCGTGGTCTTCCTCGGCTACATCCCGGTCGTGGGCACCTCGCTCGTCTGGATCCCCGTGGCGGTGCAGCTCATCGCGTCGGGGCGCACCAGCGCCGCCCTCGGGCTCGTGATCTGGTCGCTCGTGCTCACCGGCACCATCGACAACGTGGTCAAGCCGGTCTTCATGCGGGGCCGCTCCGACATCCCGCTCGCGCTCATCTTCATCGGGGTCTTCGGCGGCATCGCCACCTTTGGGGCCTCGGGCCTCATCATCGGGCCCACGTTGGTCGCGATGTTGCTGGCGCTGATCCGCATCGCGAGTGAGCCAGCTTCGGTGCCTGCATCGGCCGCCTGACGGACTTTGTCAGCGCCCTGTGAGGCTGTGACATTTCGTGACAAGCCCAGGCGCGGCGCGTGGCGTGGGCGGGGTGGCATTGGCCTTGACTTCGTCAAGATCATGTCAGGATCGCCCTTTCCGCACGGCCCGGAGGCCGGTGGATGTGCAGCCTGCGGGCGCTGGAGCCGATGGGCACGATCTTTGCTTCAACTTGACAGATGAAGCCGCCCTTCCGCCCCGCCCCCCTCGCTCTCTCCCCCTCCATGGGCATTCTCGTCATTTTGACAATCGGCGCCGCGGTCGTCGGTTGTCGCCCCGGCGGCCCGGCCGCGCAGGGCGAGGAGGCCCCCCTCGGCGAGGGGCTGGCCCTGTGGGGCGGGACGGCGCCGGTCGACGTCTCGCTCGAGCCCGCCGAGCACGCCGGGGTCTATCGGGCGCGCTGGGAGACCCCGACCCCCGCCGGCTCGTCGGTCCGCTTCGGGCAGGGCGGGGCGCTCGACCGCGTGGTCGAGGGGACGAGTGAAGATGGCCTCCACCACGAGGCCCTGCTGGTCGGCCTCGTTGGGGAGGAAGACTATGTCGTGCAGGTGGACTCTGTGGGCGAGGGCGGCCGCTACCAGAGCGAGCGCCTCCCGCTGCGCCCGGAGCCCCTCCCCGACGCCCTCCCCGACGTCGGCCTCTGGCAGGAGGGTGACTCGGCCGGCTCCGGCTTCTCGCTCACGGTCATCCTCCAGTACCCCGACGCCGTCATCGCGCTGCTCGACAGTCAAGGCCAGTACGTGTGGTGGCAGGAGGTCGAGGACGTGGGCGCGCTGCGGGCCCTCTTTGACCCCGCCACCCAGTCCGTCTCTTATGTCGGCCGCGCCTCGGGGGGCGGGAAGGCGCTCTGGCGCTGCGCGCTCGACGGGGTGCCCGAAGAGCTGGTCGCGTTGCCCTCTCCCCACCACGACATCAAGCTCGATCCGGCCGGCGGCTGGTACGTCATCACCTACGACGAGCGGGTGGTGACCGCGTCGGGGGAGGTGCTCGACCCGGGGGAGGAGGGCGGCGACGACGAGGGCGACGACGAGGAGGGCGGCGACGACGACGAGGAGCGGGGAGGCGACGACGAAGACGAAGACAGCGTCACCGTTCTGGGAGACGCCGTCCTGCACGTCTCGCCCGACGGCCGGTCCTTCGAGGTGGTGTGGAGCTCCTGGGACGAATTCCCCTACGCGGGGTCGGCCATGAGCGGCGTGTCGGGCCTCGAGTACCCGCACACCAATTCGCTCGACATTGACGCCGAGACCGGCGATCTGCTGCTCTCACTCTACCTCGCCGACGCCATCGTCCGCGTCGATCCCACGTCGGGCCGCTCGCGGTGGGTGATGGGGGGCGAGCGATCGGACTGGCGCTTTGACGACGGCGAGGGCTTCTCCCGCCAGCACTCCCCCCTGCTGCTCGACGGCGGCAGCCGGCTCGCCCTCTTTGACAACGGCGACGGCGGTGAGGACGGCGCCTTCGCAGAGGCGGTGATCTACGCGCTCGACCCCGACACCCTGCGGGCGCGACGGGAGTGGGCCTACAGTGAGGGTGGCGTTCACCAGCGGGTCACGATGGGCAGCGTCGTCCCGACGGAGGGGGGCGGGGCCCTCGTGAGCTGGGGGAGCGACGCCACGCTCAGCCGGGTCACGGCCGAAGGGCAGCTCCAGAGCGTCTTGGCCCTCGATGGGCTGGCCTTCGGCTACACCGACCACCTGTCGGAGGTGGTGGGGCGCGGCGAGTAGGCCGACACGGCGGTCGCGGGGCTCTGCTATGGTCCCCGGTCTGGAGCGCCCCGATGTGGACCTTGTTCCTCGCCCCCTTCGCGATGGCGGCCGACGGCACCGTCACGATGCCCTTGCCCGACTGGGTGGCCCTGCAGGAGGCCCTCTCTGCGGAGGCGGCGGTCTCGGCGCCCCCGGAGCCCGTGCTCTTCCAGGATCGGACCGTCGAGGGGAGCCTGCGCCGTGGGGTCTTCAGCGGCACGCTGAGCAGCCGCTTCGAGGTGCCGGCCGGCGCCGCCCCGCTGCGGGTGCCGGTGCTCGACGCGGCGGCCTCGGTCGCGAGCGTGGAGCTCGACGGGCGGCGCACCTCCCTCCTCGAAGAAGGCGGCCTGTACACGGTCGCCGTTGACTCGCCAGGGGTCCATTCGCTGCGGGTGGGCTTCTTTCAGGGCCGGGAAGACGACCGCTTCGCCCGCCGCCTCTCCTTCAACCTCCCCGGAGGCGGGCCCACCGCGATCTCGATCCAGGTCCCGGAGGCGGGCATCGAGGCCACGCTCAGCCACGGCGCGATCACCGCGCTCGTCCCGGAGGCGGGCGGCACGCGCATCCGCGGCCAGCTCGACGCGACGGGCGCCCTTGACCTCGCCTGGAAGGGCCACACCGAGCAGGCCGCCGCGCCCGTGCGCACCGAGGCCCGGGTGGCGGCGCTCTTCACCCTCCATGAGGCCCTGGTGCGGGGCTTGCTCGTGGTCGACACCACGGTGCTCGACGGGGAGGCCGATCGGGTCCGCCTCACCCTCCCCGAGGGTGTCGAGGTGGTCGACGTCACCGGCGAGGCCGTGCTCCAGTGGCAGACCGAGGCGGGCCCCCCGGGCGGTGGCGGCGAGCTGGTCGTGCTGCTGCGCTACCTCGTCACCGACCACGTCCCGCTGCGGGTCCACTTCCAGTTCCCCGTCGAGCTCGATCAGGGCATCACCCTGCGCATGCCGACCCCGCCGGCGGGCACCCCCTGGACGGGTTCGCTCGGGGTGGAGGGGCCGGCCGGGCTCGAGGCGAAGGTCGTCTCCGCGGAGGGCGTGACCCCCTTACGCGACCTCCCGCGCGAGCTCTCCGACATCTCCGAGAACCCGCTCCTGCTCAGCTACCGCTTCGAGGCGCCGCCCCAGATCGCGCTCGCGGTGCACCGGCAGGCTGAGGTGGAGCTGTCGAGCACCGTCGTCGATGACCTCGAGGCCTCCACGGTCCTCGACGAGGGGGGCGCCGAGATCACGAAGATGCAGCTCCGCCTCCGGAACCGCACGCGGCAGTACCTCGGCCTCAGCCTGCCCGAGGGGGCGGTGCTCACCCACGCCCTCATCGACGGCCGCCCAGTGCGCCCCGCCGTCTCCCCCGACGACCCGAACGGGCTCCTCTTCCCGCTCGTCCAGAGCGAGCGCTTCACCGAAGGGCAGACGCAGACCTGGGAGGTGCAGCCCGGCGACACCCTCGGCGGCATCGCCGATCGTTTCTTCTCCGATCCGGGCCGCTGGGACGCGATCCTCCAGGCGAACCCCGACCAGCTCTCGCACGCCTTCGATCTCGCTCCGGGGCAGGTCCTCCGCATCCCCACCGAGCCGGGCTTGTCTGTCCAGGAGAGCAGCTTCGTCGTCGAGCTCGCGTACACCCGGCAGGGCGAGGCGCTCGGCGGCCTCGGTCGCCGGGCGCTCCGGCTGCCCGCGGTCGATGTCGACGTCGTCGAGGCCACCTGGCACGTCTACCTCCCCGACTCGATCGAGCCCCTCGACTTCAGCGCCAACTTGAGCCAGTACTCCGACATCCGCTACGACCACATCCGGCGGCTGCGCACCTTCCTCCGGGACGCCCTGCTCATCCGCTCGGCCTGGGCCGGCGGAGACGGCTACACCAACATCCTCGCCCGACGAAAGGCGATCTACCGAGAGGAGAACCTGCACGAGTCCGGTGGGCAGGAGGCGGCCAGCGCCTTCCCGTTGATCGGGGACCGGTACCGCTTCAAGCGCATCCTCCTCGGTCGGGAGGCCCCTGCGATGGTGGTGACCTGGGTGCGGCGGTCGGTGCTGCCGGCGCTCAGGGTGGGCGCCCTGCTCGGCGCCTTCGGGCTCGTGTTCGGGCTGCTGCGCGGGAAGATCGGCCGAGGCGCCGTCGCCGCCGGGATGATGGCCCTGCTCGGCCTCGCCTGGTTCGTGCTCGGCGTCCACCGGCGCATCCTCTGGGGGGTCGATCTGGCCCTGCTCGTGGCCCTCGCCGTGGAGCAGGGGCCGGGGTTGCTGGCGCTCGGCCGGCGCCGCCTCCAGAGCGCCCGCTCGCTGCTCGGCCTGCTCAGCGGCCGGAGCCTCCTGCTCGGGCTCGGCCTGCTCTTCTTCGTGTGGGTGTTGCTGATGGTGCCGCTGCTCTGGTCTACCCTCGCGCTCGTGGCCCTCACCCGTCAGTGGAGGCGCCGAGCATGAGCGCGCCCCTCCGCGGTTGGGTCGTCGCCCTCTTCGCCCTCCTCGCTCTCGTCTTCTTCCCCGGCGCCCCTGCGTGGGCAGAGGATGAGGTCGAGGCCGAGCGAGCCTCAGACGCCCAGTTCAACTCGATCATGCAGCAGAACACGGGGGAGGGCAGCGGAGCGCTGCAGGCCCTCGGTTACACCGCCGCCGCCAGCCCCGCCCCAGCGCCGGCGCGGGGCCCGGTCACCCTGCCGCCGATCAGCGCGGGCTCGGGCGCGGGGGAGGTGGAGGTCTCGCTCGACGCCTACGAGCGCCTCCGCGCCGAGCTGCGCGCCCGCCAGGCCGAAGACGCGGTCGGCTACGACACCCTCGTCGTGCTCGGGGCCAGCCAGTACGTCGGGCGCGCGGTGCCGGGCGGGCTCTCGCTCACGCTGACCCTCGACGTCACGCTGCGCGGCCCCGGGCGCTGGAAGGTGGTGCCCCTGCTCGGCGAAGAGGTGGCGCTGGTCGGCGCTCGCGTCGGCGGCGTGCCCATCTCGGTCACCCGCACCGGGGGCTACCACGTATGGCTCACGCAGATGACCGGCGAGGTCTCCCTGACCCTGGAGACCCTCGTCCCCGTCAAGGGCCCGCGCGGCTCCGCCGAGTATGACCTGCTCGTCGCCCGCACCCCGGTGACCCGCTTCTCCTGCACCTTCCCGACCGAGGGCCTCGAGCCACGCCTGTCGCGGGCGGTGCGGGCCGAGGTGGTGCGCAGCCCGGGGGAGACGCGCCTCGACGCCTGGCTGGCGCCCACGAGCCGCCTCCACCTCGTCGGGTTCCGGGAGCTGGGCGCCGAAGAGGGGCGGGCGGCGAAGGTCTACGCCGAGACCTTGAGCCTGCTGAGCGTGGGGCAGACCGAGGTCGATCTGTTCACCGTCCTCCGCTACAACATCCTCCACGCTGGGACGCGGCAATTCGATGTGCTGGTGCCGCCCGGCTTCACGGTGGTCTCGGCCGACGGCGAGGGCGCCTTCCGCTACACGCTCGACCCGCCCGGACCCACCGGCACCCTGCTCCGCGGGGAGACGGCCTTCCCGATCCGCGACCGTTATGAGCTCTCGCTCCGCCTCCGCCGGGAGCTCACCGGCGGCGCAGGGGCGGCCTTCGAGGTGGTGCCGCCGCGGGCCACCGGGGTCGAGCGAGAGTACGGCTGGGTGGGCGTCGAGGTGATCGGCAACCTCAAGCTCGAGGAGGTGGCGCGCAGCGAGGTCCTCGCCGTAGACGTGGCCGAGCTCCCGGCCTTGATGGTGCAGAGCGCGGTGAGCCCCGTGCTCCGCGGCTACCGCTACCACTCGGCCGGGGCCCGGCTCTCGCTCACCGCGACCAGCCTCCCCGAGAAGGAGCCGGCCAGCGGCTCGATCGACGGCGTCCGCGCCACCACCGTCATCGCCGCCGAGGGGCGCGCGCTCACCGATCTGCAGATCACCCTCCGCAATCGGCTCCGCCACAGCCTCCGCCTCCGCCTCCCCGAGGGGCTGAGCGTGCGGTCGAGCCTCCTCGACGGAGAGCCGATCAAGCCCTCCGAGGATGGTCAGGGCGGGCTGCTGCTCCCCCTCAAGCGCTCCAAGGGTGAGGACCGGCTCGTCCCCTTCACGCTCCAGCTCGTGCTCGAGCAGGACGTCGGGCGCTTCGGCCTCGTCGGGGCCCGAGAGCTGGCCCTGCCCGAGCTCGAGCTGCCGGCCTCCTCCGTACACTGGTCGATCTGGCTGCCCGCCAACAACGACTACTCGGCCCTGGAGAGCGACATCGAGCCCCAGCGATTCACCGGGAGCGCGGAGTGGTACGACACCTTCGGCGGTGGCTCCTTCGTGGGCGGCACCTTCGTGGGGGGTGACACCGGCGGCGTGCTGCCGGTGCGGGTGGAGCTGCCCACCGGCGGCACCCCGCTCTCCTACGACCGCTACTGGGTGGCGGCCTCGTCGCCGGTGCGGGTGGGGCTCACCTTCGCCCGCGGCTGGCTCCGCGCCCCTGCGGCCCTCCTCTGCGGCCTCCTCCTGGTGCTCGGCCTGCTGCGCGCCAGCGGTGAGACGCCCACGGCGGCCCCCGCGCGTCGCCTCGGCCTCGGCCTCGGGCTCGTGCTGACGGGCCTCCTGCTCGCCTGGCTCTCGAGCGGCGGGAAGGTTGTGCTGGCCGGCATCATCGCCGGGCTGCTGCTCGGCGCGCGGCGGGGCGGCGGGGCGAGGCTGCGGGCGGCGCTCGGCGCCTGGTGGTCGGCCGACGCGGTCGAGCCGCCGCGCGCGCGGAGCTGGCCCCTGGTCGGTCGGGGGTCTCGCCTCGGCCTGCTGCTGCTCCTGGGGCTGCTCGTCTTCTTCGGCGGGCTGATGGCGATCCGCTTCTTCGCGGTGCTGCCGAACGTGCACGGGGCCTGAGGGGGGCGGCCGCTCTCTGAAACTCAGCTCTCTGGACCGCTGCTCGGTGGCCGCAGCGAGAAGTGGAAGGCGAGCGCGCCTTCGCCGAGGCTCCGGTGGGTGGAGAGGCGGAGCTGCCCGTCGGCCTCGAAGGTGCGCCAGCGGATGGGGCCGGCCTGGAGGGCGGCGAGGGTGGCCCGCACCGGGGCGACCATGGCGTCGGCGGGGAGGAGGAAACGACGGCCCTTCCGGGGGTGAAGGCTGACGGGACCGAGCTCGAGGCCGGTGAGGTGGAGGGCGCCCGAGCGGCCGTCGGGCTCGAGCTCGGTGAGGGTCCAGCGGCCGGCCGCCGTGCCGGAGAGCCCGACGGACTCGGCCATCTCGAGGAGCTCGGGCGTGGGGCGGCCGACGAAGGCGTCGGCGCCGACGATCTCGACGCGGCCGTCTTCGTGGAGGTGGAGCTCGACGCCGCGCGCGCCGCCGACGTGGTGACCGTAGCTCCCGGTGTCGAGGGTCCAGCCGCCGATCGGGCCCGCGGCCTCTCTCCGAAGGAGGCAATAGCCGGCGGAGACGGCGCCGAGCAGGAGGTTGGCCTGCCCGCGGGGCGGCGCCGACTCGGGCCCGGCGATGCGGCCCACCCCGCGCACGATGAGCTGGCAGCCGCGCTCCCCACCCTCGACCTGCACGGGGCGATGGGAGAGCGCGGCGGCGAGCCACTCCCCGCCGGGGAGCGGGCGAGCGGGGGCGGGGCTCAGCGGGGCCGAGACCTGGGCCAGGGGCCCCTGCTTGCGGTCGCGGATCCACGCCCCGAAGGCGACCCAGGACGCCGGGGTGGGCGGCGTGGGGCCGCCGGCCCAGCGGAGGTACCAGGCGAGGCGCCGCGGCGCGTCGAGGGCGCTCTGCTCGGGCTCGAGGGCGAGGCCGGCGAGGGCAGGGAGCAGCCAGCCGAGGGCCGGCAGGGCTGCGTCGACGGCGAGCGCGGCCGCGGCCCGGCGCCAGGGGTCCTGCAGGCGCTCGGACTGGCGCGCCTCTTGGGAGGGGTCGCCTCCCTGCGGCCCCCCTTCGTCGGCCTCGATCGCGCGGTGCAGGAGGACCGCCTCGAGCACGAGCCCGGTGAGGCGCCGGAAGCGGTCGAGGGCGAAGCCCGGCGCGAGCTCGGCGAGGGCGGCGTCCTCCTCGCCGTAGAGGCTGGGGCCGAGCAGGCTCTCGTCGACCGTGAGCGCCCCCCAGCGGAGGCCGGTCGCGCCCACCGAGACCGCGAGGCCGCCGGTCGGGCTGGCCGGGGCCCCCATCGCGGCGAGGCCGGGGCTGAGGCCCGGAGCGATGGCGGAGGCGAGGGGCGCGAGCGCTTCGTGCCAGCGGATCGAAGACATGGCTCCATGTTGACCCGCGCCGCCCCCTCGTCAAGCGGTGCGTGCGCCTCCGCCGGTGTAGACTGGCGCCCCTTGGAGGCCCCATGCTCATCCGACCCCGCACCGCCCTGATGCTCTCTTCGCTCCTCTCGCTCGCGGCCTGCGGGGGCGCGCCCACCCCGGCGGAGCCCCCCACGGCCTCCGCCCCGGCTCCGGCGGCCGCCGCTCCGGCTAGCGCCGCGCCTGCGGCCACGGTGAGCGCCGCTTCCCCGGGAGAGACCGACGTGGTCGGGCTCAAGGCTCTGGTCGACAACGGGGCCGCGGTCGTGATCGACGTGCGCTCAGCCGAAGAGTTCGCGGGTGGTCATGTGCCGGGCGCCCGCAACATCCCCCTCGATCAGCTCGAGGCGCGTAAGGCCGAGCTCGACGCCCAGAAGGGCACAGAGCTCTACCTCATCTGTGAGAAGGGCGGTCGCAGCGCCTCCGCCACCCAGACCCTCGCCGCCGCTGGCTTTGTAAAGCCGATCAACGTCACCGGCGGCACCGCGGCCTGGCGCGCCGCCGGCTTCCCGATCGAGAAGTAGCGAGCGCGATCCTCCGAGGAGTACGCCCTCTCCGCCCGCGTCGGGGCCCGTGCCCGACGAAGCGCGGTCGCTGATGTATGGTGGGGGCTTCGGAGCACGCATGGCCTTGGCACCTCGTTCCTCGCGTACGGCAGTCTGCGCCCGCTGGCTGCCCATCTCGGCTGTGTGGGCGGCCCTGGGCTGCTCAGACGGGGGCCTCACCAAATTCAACGCGGTCCCGACCGTCGACATCACCTCCCACAAGAACGGTGATGTGGTGCAGGAGGGAGTCCTGGTGCGGCTCCAGGGCACCGTGGGTGATCCGGACAACGAGCTCACCTCGCTCACGGTGACCTGGACGGTCGACGAGGTCGCCTTCTGTGAAGAGTCGGTCACCGACTCCTTCGGCGCGGTCACCTGTGAGGCCCCGATCGGCCTCGACGGCGGGCAGGTCGATCTCGTCGTCCGCGATCCCTCGGGCGCCAGCGACTCCGACCGCGTCGTGCTGACCGTGGAGCCCACGGAGGCCCCCGAGGTCGACCTCACCGCGCCGCTCGAGGGCGGCCGCTACTACAGTGATCAGCTCGTCGCCTTCGGGGCCACGGCCTCAGACGCCGAGGATGACGCCACGGCGCTCGCCTTCGCCTGGTCGAGCAGCCTCCAGGGCGACCTCGACATCGTCACCCAGGTCACCAGCGGCGGCGAGGCCTCCGCCTTCGGCGCCCTCGAGGAGGGGGAGCACGCCATCACCGTGCTCGTCACCGACACGACCGGCAAGACCGCGGCCGACAGCGTGCTGATCGCGGTCGGGCCGCCCAATTCCCCGCCCACCTGCGCCATCACCGAGCCCGCGGACGGCGCGCTCGGGGCCTACGGCGTCGAGCAGCGCTTCGTGGGCCTCGCCGAGGACGCTGACATCCCGTCGCCCGACCTCTCGGTCACCTGGGAGAGCGACCTCGACGGTGTCCTCGGCGACAGCCCGCCAGAGAGTGACGGTACCGCGCGGCTGTCGACCTCCGCCCTCTCGCTCGGAACGCATGTCATCACGCTGTCGATCACCGACGAGGTGGGCGCCGCCTGCACCGACAGCCTCTACTTCACAGTCGGCAACGCGCCCGATCTGCAGCTCGACCAGCCCTCGGACGGCGACCGCTTCAACGAGGGCGAGGAGGTCGCCTTCTTCGGCACCGTCTCCGATCCCGAGGACGCCCCGGGAGACCTGACGCTCACCTGGACGAGCGACCTGGACGGCCTGCTCAGCACCGCCGGCGCCGACAGCTCGGGCGGCGTCTCCCTGGCGCGCGCCGACCTCTCGGCGGGGGCGCACACCGTCACGGTGGAGGCCACCGATCGTTCGGGCCTCTCCGACTCCGTCTCGGTTCAGATCACCGTGAACGCGCTGCCCTCGGCCGCTTCGGTCGATCTCGGTCCTGACCCCGCCTTCACCGACGACGATCTGGTCGCGCTGGCCTATGGGTCGGTCGACCCCGAGGGCGGGGCCGTCACGTACCGCTATGAGTGGTACGAGGACAGCGTCTTGTCCTCTGCTTCGACCAGCAGCACCTTCCCGGCGAGCGCCACCACGAAGCACCACAGCTACCGGGTGGTGGCCACCCCCTCCGACGGCGACGGCGACGGGCCCTCGGCGACGGCGGAGCGCCTTGTCGAGAACAGCCCGCCCACCCTCACCGGGCCCACGCTGTCTGCGTCATCGGCCGGGGTAGGCACCCTCATCACCTGCACGGCCTCGGCGGTGGATCCTGACCCCACCGACGTCGTGACGGTGAGCACGGCCTGGTCGGACGGCAGCACGGGCGCGACCCTCACGATCCCCACCACCGCGACGGTGGGGGATGTGTTCACCTGCACGGTGACCGCCAGCGACGGCGAGGCGGCGCCGATCTCCGGCAGCGCCTCGGTGACGGTGGTGAATTCGCCCCCGGTCCTCACCACGCCGGTGATCTCGCCGGGGACGCTCACCACCCGCTCGACCGCCACCGCCTCGACCTCCGCCACCGACGCCGACGGCGACCCCATCAGCCTCAGCTACGCCTGGAGCGTGAACGGGGCGGTGGTCTCGACCAGCACCTCCCTGCTGGGCACCCTCTGGTTTGACAAGGGCGACACCGTCTCGGTCCAGGTGACCGCAACGGACGGCATCGACACCACGGTCGCCAGCTCCGCCACGCTCACCGTCCAGAACTCTGTCCCCACGGCCCCCACCGCGGATGTGACCCCCTCGGCCCCCGCCTACGGCGACTCGCTGCTCTGTGCGCTCGACAACGCGAGCTCCGATCTGGATGGGGACAGCATCACCTACCATGTGAGCTGGGAGGTAGACGGCGAGCCCTACTTCGCCGGCGGCTCCGCCGACACCGCCGACACCGCCTCGCCGATCTGGACCGGCCCCACCACCACCACCTGGACCGACGACACCGTGCCCGCCGAGGACCTCCTCCCCGGAGAGGAGTGGACCTGCACGCTGACGCCGAACGACGGCACCGACGACGGTAGCTCCGCCACCGCCAGCGCTGACCCCGTCTGCTTTGCGACCTCGTCGGACTGCCCGGCGACCTCCTGCCTGGAGGTGCTGAACCTCGGGGCGTCCACCGGCGACGGCACCTACTGGATCGACGGCGACGGCACCACCCCGGTGAAGGCCACCTGCGACATGACCCATGACGGGGGCGGTTGGACCCAGGTCTTCGGTGTCACCTCGACGGGCGGGCTCCCGGGGGTGTCCAACACGAGCGTCAACGCCGGCCTCGCCGCCGCGACGGCGGGCTCGGGGAACATCGCGCCCTCGTACCTCTACAACTACCAGACCGCCTCCGGCTTCTCGGAGATGCGCTTCTATTGCAAGAAGGTGAACCCCGGCCGGGTCATCCACATCACCACCGACGACGCCAGCGTGATCGCCTACTTCACCGCGCAGACCTCGACCTACCCCACGGCGACGGGCAGCTTCACGGTCGAGTCCGACGACACCTCCTACATCAGCCAGGTCCCCGGGAGCTGGGGCACCGGGGCGAGCGCCAAGAAGTGGGGCTTCCCGGGCGTCGCGGTGCAGGACCGCTTCTCGCAGTTCCCCCTCATGGTGTGGGGCAGCTACCACTGGGCGACCTATGACATCCGCTTCGAGTGTGACGACTACAACTTTGCGACCGTCACCTTCGCCGGGGTCTGGGAGATCTGGGTCCGGTAGGCCCTGTCGCGTCGGGCTTTACGGAGGCCGCGGGCGGGTGTAGGCTCTCTTTGCCTGCCCGGCGCGTGCTTCGCGAGGTGCTCGGACCCCGTGTTGTCTTTCGGGACTCACCTCCTCTCCGTGAAAGGGATGCCTCCATCGAGGGGAACCCTGAAGCGGAGACACCGAGACCCCCCTGTCTTTCAGGGGGTCCGGCTCTCCTCTCCGACACGGCCAGGGCGGGTACCTCTCTCTCCTCTCGGCGCCTGCCCCCCGCGCCCCCGGGGCGTCGTGTGGCCCGGCTCGCCCTGCTGCTGCTGCTCGTCACCACCCCGCTCGGCACGGCGGCGATGGAGGTGGGGACCGGCGTCTCCCTCGGCCTCGCCTTGCTCTTCGGCGACCGGCGGGCCTCGCCCCTGGCCGGCCCGGGGCTCGCCGTGGCCTGCTGGCTGCTCGCCTCGGCGGTCGGGCATGGGGCCGCCGGCCTCCTCGAGGCCCTGGGCCGGGTGTGGCCGCTGGCGCCCATCCTGAGCGTGCCGATGCTGCGGGCCCGCCTGAACGAGGGTGAGGTGGAGCAGGCGCGACGATTCGGCCTCGCCGCCGCCGGGCTCGTCGCGGCCCTCGCCCTCGGCCAGGCGGCCCTCCAGCTCGGACAGTCGGGCCTCTTGCCCTGGGAGCGGCCCGTCTCGGGGCCCTTCTCGCACCACCTCACCCTCGGCTACGCGCTCCTGATGCCCCTCGCCGCCGCGGTCCAGGCGCGACGGCCGGGCCTCACCCTGCTGCTGTCGCTCGGGGTGCTCTCGGCGGGCTCGAGCGGGCCCCTGCTCTCGCTCGGGGTGCTCCTCCTGGCCAGCGCGTTACCGCCCTGGCCGGTGCTCGCGGGCGGGCTCGTGGTCGCCGTGGGCTTCATCCGCCACTTCGCCCTCGGCGCCGACGTCGCCCTCCACGAGCGGGCCCTGCTCTGGGCGACCGGCCAGACGCTGATGCTGGAGCGGCCCCTCGGGGTCGGCCCCCTCGGCTTCCGAGAGGCGGCCGCGGCCCTGCAGGACACGCTCGAGCCCGGCTACTTCTTTCCCTTACACGCGCACGACAGCCTGCTCCAACTCGGGGCGATCGGCGGCTTCGGGGGGCTCGCCGCCTGGGGCTGGCTGCTGCTCACGCTGGCCACGCGGACGGGCCGCGCCGGCAAGGCGATGCTGTCCGCGATCCTCGTCGGAGGGCTCACGCAGGACGTCCTCGGAGACCTCGAGGTGGTGCGCGCCCTGCTCGTCTGGACCCTCCTCGACGCCCCGGCCCTCGCGGCGGCCGCCCCGCTCGAGAACAAAAGCGGGGGAGCCGGTGTCAGCCTCAACGAGCCCCTCCCGGAGCCCTGAGCCCCATGATCCTCCTCCTCCTCGCCGCGCTCTCGAGCGCCCCCCGCGCCGAAGAGCCTGCCCTCCTCCCCTCCGATCCCGAGGCGCCTCCGCTCGTGGAGGGCGCAGGCTCCCTGCCAGAGCTCTGGGCGAGCCTGCCGCCGGAGGCTGTGCTCGAGGAGGCCGCCGCGCGCATCCAAGCCGGCGACTACGCGGGCGCAGACGCGCGCCTCACCTTCCTCGCAGCGCAGGAGCGCGCCCGAGAGGGGGAGAGTGAGGGGGTGGTCTACCTCGTCGGCTACTCGGCGGAGATGCAGGGCCGCTTCCTCGAGGCCGTGCTCGCTTACGAGGCCGTGCTGGAGGGCTGGCCCGGGGGCGCTCGCTCGCAGGACGCCGCCTTCCGCCGCGCGCTCTGCCTCGAAGACCTGGGCGAGCACCGCGGCGCCCGAGACCAGCTCCGGCGGCTCCAGCGTGGTGGGGACTGGGCGGGCGCCGACGCCCTCACCCTCGACATCGGCGTCGCGGTCAACGAGCTCCGCATGGGCCGGGAGCGCCGAGGGCGGCGCCACCTCGAGGCCGCGCTGGCGGCGGCGGAGTCCGAGCGCAGCCTCGCCTGGATGCGATCGAAGGGGCGCGTGGCGCTGGCCCAGGCTGACCTTGAGGCGGCGGCGGCCCTCCCCCTCAACCACAAGAAGCGAGGCGAGCGCCACCTCCGCGCCCGGGCTCGGCTGATGGACGCCGCCGAGAAGGAGGTCGTGGCCGCGGCCCGGCTCGGGCAGGCCGATCAGATCCTGGAGGGCCTCATCCTCGTGGGGGACGCCTACCTCCGTCTGCGCGATGATCTCGCCGCCTTGCCGCCCCCCGCCTCGCTCACCGCCGATCAGGTGCCCATCTACGAGGCCGAGATCGGCAAGAAGCTGGCGGTGCTGGAAAAGAAGGCCTGGAGCTTCTACAACGAAGGCGTGAATTTCGCGGTTCAGGCCCACTACTCGGGCCCCTTGAAGGGCGCGATCGAGGCCCGCCGCGATCAGCTCGGCGCGACCGCGGAGCGGAGCTGAGCCGCTCGATCCCGGGGTCTATCGACGGTCCCCGGGGGCTCGCGCCTTGACCCTGCGCGGCGCTCGTGTGACGATCCGCCCCTCGCCCGGAGTCCGCGCCCATGCGCAACATGCCCCACCGCCCTGCCTCCCCCGCCTCGGGGCGCTCTCTCGTCCGTGGCCTCGGCCTCCTGCTGCCGCTCGCGCTGTCCTCGCTCGTCGGCTGCAAGACCGAGTGCCAGAAGCTGTGCAAAGACATGGCGGCCTACGCAGAAGAGTGCGGCTTCACCGTGAGCGAAGAGGATCTCGACGCTTGTATGGAGTCCAACACCCGCAAGGCGACCTCCGAGGACTACCGTGCCGAGTGTGAGGCGTTCCGCCCCACCCTCAAGGACGAGTGGACCTGCGAAGAGGTCGAAGCGAACCTGCTCGGCCAGGGTAACGGTGGCGCCGGCAGCGGCGAAGACAGCGCGGATGACACCGGTGCTTGAAGCCGAGGGCGCGCGCCGTCGGTTGACCGATGGGGCTCCATTCCGGTAGGATGATCCGATGTCCGGTCCTCACCCGGTTCCCGTTGATGCTCCCCCGTCTCCCGGCGCCTCGTCGGGGGCGGTGGGCGGCGTACAGAGCGCGGGCAACCCGGCCTTCCAGCCGGAGTCCTTCGGCCGGTATTACCTCGTCGATCGGGTGGCCGTCGGCGGGATGGCCGAGGTCTTCAAGGCCAAGAGCTTCTCCGAGCGCGGCTTCGAGAAGCTGCTGGTCATCAAGCGCATCCTCCAGCACCTGAGCGGGAACGAAGACTTCGTCGAGATGTTCATCGATGAGGCGAAGATCTCGGTCGAGCTGACGCACCCCAACGTCGTCCAGATCTACGACTTCGGGAAGATCCGCGAGAACTACTTCATCGCGATGGAGTGTGTGGAGGGCAAGGACGTCAAGGGCATCCTCCGCAAGCTGGCTGAGCGCCGCAAGGTGATGCCCCCGGAGTACGCGGCGTACATCGCCCATGAGATGTGCAAGGGCCTCGACTTTGCGCACAAGAAGACCAACCTCAAGGGCGAGCCCTTGGGGATTGTTCATCGCGACATCAGTCCGTCGAACATCCTCGTCTCCTACCACGGCGACGTGAAGGTCGCGGACTTCGGGATCGCCAAGGCGCAGATCAGCCTGTACAACACCAAGGACGGTGTGCTCAAGGGCAAGTTCGAGTATATGAGCCCCGAGCAGGCGAGCGGCGGGAAGGTCACCTTCAAGAGTGACATCTTCGCGACGGGTATCATCCTCCACGAGATGCTCACGGGCCGTCGTCTGTTCAAGACGGACTCCGAGATCAAGACGCTGGAGCGCGTGAAGGCGGCCGACGTCCCCTTGCCCTCGAGCATCAACCCGAGCGTGCCGGCCAAGCTCGAAGAGATCGCGATGCGGGCGCTGTCCCGCGACCCCGACCACCGCTACACGGACTGCAAAGAGCTCCAGCAGGCCCTCCTCGAGTACCTCTACCCGAGCAGCCCCGACATCATCCGTGAGTCCCTCTCTCACTTCACGGCCGAGATCTTCGCCGGGGAGATCAGCGACGAGCGGGACCGGCTGGAGGTGGGCACCCGGCTCGCCAACGAGATGTGGGAGCAGGAGCCGGAGATCGACCTCGACGAGGATTGGAAGGAGGGCGCCAGCGCCGGCACCCCGACCATCCAGACCGCCCCGTCGCGCCTGCCCTGGGTGATCGCGGTGCTGGCGGTGCTCGGTATGGGGCTCGTGGTCGCGGTGGCGGCCGCGGTCTGGCTGACGCGGGATACCACGCCCGCCCCCAAGCCCTCGCCTGAGCCCGTCGCCGTCGCCGAGCCCACCACCGGCACGCTTCAGCTCCGGATCACCCCCGCCGACGTGGCGGTGAAGGTGCTGATCGGCGGGAAGGTGGCCGGCTCGGCCACCGGGAGCTTCCTCTCGAAGGAGATCCAGCCCGGCGTCGATCTCGGCCTCCGCGTCGAGGCCCCCGGCTACAAGCCCTATGAGGACGCCATCAACGTCCCCGCGGGCGAGGTGCTCCGCATGCCGGTCGCCCTCGTCAAGGAGGGCGAAGCCCCGGCGCCGCTCAAGGATGACAGGGCCGAGAAGACCTCGGTGAGCGAGAAGAAGTCGGAGACCGCCGCCGCGCCTCCGCCCGAGCAGGCCCCGCCGCCGGAGAAGCGAGAGGAGAAGAAGGTCGAAGAGAAGAAGGCCGCCCCCGCCGAGCCCGGCAAGGTGGCCGTGGGCATGAAGGGCTGGGGCCGTGTCTTCGTGGACGGCAAGGACACCGGCAAGGACGCCCCCACCTCGCTCACCCTCCCCGCTGGCACGCACACCATCCGCGTCGTCAACGCGGACGCCGGGGTGGACGCCTCGCAGTCGGTGACGGTCACGTCTGGCGGCACGGTCCGCGCGCAGTTCTGAGGGGCGCGCTCAGCCGCCGCCGACCGCCTGGATGACCTCGACCCGGTCGCCGGCCTCGAGCTGGCGGCTGGCGTGCTGGCCGCGCGGCACCACCTGCATGTTGACGGCCACGGCCACGCCCTCCCGGTGGAGGCCGAGGCGCTGCAGCAAGGCGAGCACGGTCTCGCCGGGCTGTGCCTCCGCCGGGACGCCGTTGACGCGGAGCGGGAGCACAGGGGTGGGCGTCACCATGGGGCGGCTCACCCGCCCATCTGGCGGTTCTGGATGGCCCGGCGGCGCATGGCGTCCGGGTCTTCGCCGTCGAAGAGCTTCGGGTTGTTCGTCAGCTGGATCGCCTGCTCTACCGTGATCTCCCGCCGGGTGACCAGCTCCTTCGCCGCCATGTCGAAGGTCTGCATGCCCTCTCCGCGTCCGGCCTGCATGAGGCTCGGGATCTGAAACAGCTTGTTCTCCCGGATCAAGTTGCGGAGCGCCGGGTTCACGATCATGATCTCGTGCACCGCGATGCGGCCGCCCTTGGGCTTGCGCATCAGCCGCTGGGCGATGACGGCCATCAGGGCCGTCGAGAGCATCGTCCGCACCTGGGCCTGCTGCTCGTGGGGATAGGAGTCGATGACGCGGTCGATGGTCTCGGGCGCGCTGTTGGTGTGCAGGGTGCCGAAGACGAGGTGGCCCGTCTCGGCGGCGGTCAGCGCGAGGCTCACGGTCTCGAGGTCCCGCAGCTCACCGACCAGCACCACGTCTGGGTCTTCGCGGAGGGCGCTGCGGAGCGCGTTCGTGAAGGAGTGGGTGTGGGCGCCCACCTCCCGCTGATTGATGATGCACTTGATCGGCTGGTGGACGAACTCGATAGGGTCCTCCACCGTCAGGATGTGCTCAGACCGCGTCTTGTTGATGTGGTCGATCATCGCGGCGAGGGTGGTGGACTTGCCCGAGCCGGTCGGGCCGGTCACCAGCACGAGGCCCTTGCTGTACTCGGCGATCTGCTTGAAGATCGGCGGCAGCCTCAGCTCCTCGAGGGTCAACACCTTGGCGGGGATCTGCCGGAGCACGACCCCGACGCCGCGGGACTGCGTGAAGACGTTGACACGGAAACGAGCCAGCCCCTTGAGGCCGATCGAGAAGTCGATCTCCAGGTTCTTCTCGAAGTGCGTCTTCTGTTTCTCGTTCATCACCGAGTAGGCCATACGTTTGGCCTCATCGGGCAAGAGCGCGGCCAGCTGGAGCCGCCGGATCTCGCCGTCGATGCGCACGCAGGGGATCTCACCCGCCGCGAGGTGGATGTCCGAGGCGCGGTTCTCGACGGCGAAGGTGAGGAGCTCGTGGATCTGAACGGCCATGCGGGGTCCCACGCTGAGAGGTCGGTCAGCATAGCAGACCGACGACCCCGTTTGTTGCCCCGCCGCGCTCGCCCGAGCGGCGCTACTCGTATGGGAACTGAATGTACGCGGCGCCTGCGCCGGAGCCGCCCGTGGCCTCGTTGAGCGCGCCCATGGCGAGGTCGCCGAAGCCATCCCCGTCGAAGTCGCCGATGGCGACGCCGTGGCCGACGTAGTCGCTCGTCCGCTCACCGGTGAGGTGCACCTCGGCGTCACTGGCTGCGTAGGTTCCGGCGCTGAGGGGGGCGAAGAAGAGGAAGGCACCGCCGGTGCCGTTGTCTCCCGGCGCGCCGACGAAGAGCTCGTCCTGACCGTCGCTGTCGACGTCATCCGACCAATTGCCCAGGCCAAACTGCTGGCTGGCCGTGTCTCCACGGATGATGACGTCCGCGGTGGACAGCGACGCGGAGCCCGAGGCCGGCCCGAAGACGACGTACATCGCGCCCGCCTGAGAGCCGGCGGTGCTGTTGTAGGAGCCGATGAGGGCGTCGGCGAGTCCGTCACCGTTCACATCCCCCTGGGACACACAGTAACCGGAGTAGTCCCCAGCCCCTTCACCGCTGAAGGTGCCGTCTGCGCTGGCCATCGTGCTCGATCCGCTGAGCGGGCCGTAGAGCACGTAGGTCACGCCCGACTGAGAGGGCCCCACGCTGGCGTAGACGGCGGGCACGATGATGTCGCCGATGCCGTCGCCGTCCATGTCGGCCCCGGCGCGCAGGTTTCGGCCGAGGTAGCCGGAGGCCGCGGTGCCGGTCACGGTGGCGTCCGCGCCGGAGAGCATGTTGATGGTGCCGGAGAGGGGCCCGTACTCCACGTAGAGCGTGCCGGTGCCGCCGCCTGTGTAGTAGGCGCCGATCACCGCGTCGGCGATCCCGTCCCCGTTCACGTCGGCGAGGTCGGATCCGTGGCTGAAGTAGCTGTTGCCCTGCCCCTGCAGGGTCGCGTCGGCCGAGGCGAGGGTGGTGCTCGCGGTCACCGGCCCGTAGAGCACTGTCATGTTGGGGGTGCTCGCCCAGGGTGCGCCGAAGCCGATGTCCTCGAAGCCGTCCCCATCGACGTCACCGAGGCCGATGGAGCGGCTGGCGCCGTAAGTCTGGGCGACGCCTGCGATCCGCACTCCAGCGGTGGCGAGGGAGGACTTGCCCGTCGCTGGAGAGCCGTAGACGAGGTAGCCGCCGCCGTTGTAGGAATTGGCGTAGAGGGTGGCGACGAGCAGCTCGTCGTAACCATCACCGTCTACGTCACCGGAGTCGAGCAGGCGACCGGCGTCCATCGAGGCGTTGGGGGCGTAGAGCTTGGCGCTGGCCACCGAGAGGGCGTACTCGGGATCATAGCCGCCGAAGGTGTCGTGCCCGTCGCAGTCGTTGTCGATGTCGTCGTCGGTGATCTCTTCAGCGCCAGGGTGGACCTCGGGGTCGAGGTCGTCGCAGTCCAGGCCGCCGCAGTCCGACGCTTCGTAGCCGTCTTCGTCCACGTCACCGATCTCATCGACGAACCCGTTACAGTCGTCGTCGATGTCATTACAGACCTCGAGGGCGCCTGGGTAGGCCTCTGCGTTGGTCGGGTTGCAGTCGCCGCCGACCTCCACCCAGCCCTCCGGCGGGTCGCAGGCGGTGATGACGGTGCTCGTGTAACCGTAGCCGTCGCCGTCGTCGTCGCGATACCAGGCCGAGATGGCGCCGGCGATGTCGGGGTACCCGTCGCAGTCGTCGTCGTCTCCATCACCGCAGACCTCGCTGGCCCCGGGGTTGACGGTGTTGTCGGTGTCGTCGCAGTCGGTGCCGTCTTCGACCTGGCCCGGCTCGGCGAAGCAGGACTCGACGCCGGTGGTGGGGTCGCCGTAGCCGTCCCCGTCGGAGTCGGTGTAGACGATGGAGGACTGATCGGCGTCGGAGATGAGGTCGCAGTTGTCGTCAATGCCGTTGCACACCTCGGTGGCCGCGGGGTTGACGCTGGCGTTGGTGTCGTCACAGTCGTCATTGGTCGCGGCATAGCCGGCGGGGGGGCTGCAGGCCCAGACGTATCGCCCGATCACCCCGAAGCCGTCACCGTCGGCGTCCGGCCACGCTTGGGTGGTCACCCCATCATCCACGGTGCTGTCACAGTCGTCGTCGAGCTCATTACAGAGCTCGACGGCGCCCGGGTTCACCGCGGGGTCGGCGTCGTTGCAGTCCTCGGACACCCCGAAGCCGTCCTTGTCGGCGTCCTCTTCGGTGGCCTTGGGGTCGGCCGCGCAGCCGAAGAGGGCCACGAGGGCGGCGGGGGCGAGCGCGCTCCAGAGGGGGGAGCGCGGCCGGGCCGGCGGGTTGGAGCGGGGGGCGATCATCACTCGGCCCCGATGACGAGGGTCTGGCTGGTGAAGCTCCGCTCCTCGACGGCGTCGAGGGCGCAGTCGGTCAGGGTGACCACCGCGGCCGGCGGGGCCTCTTCGGGGATGACGCCGGTGACCGTGAGGCCGCAGAACGCGCCGATCGGGCTGTCGAAGACCACGCCGAAGTCGCGGATGAAGTGGTGATGACCGGGGCGGTAGGGGAGCTGGTAGTAGCTCGCGACGTCGAAGGCCGTGCCGTCGAGTGTGCCGTTGGCGCGCACGAGGTTGCCCGGCGCGGTGGCGACCGTGTTCTCACCGAGCCAGAGCTCGAAGTGGACCTCGCCGCCGTCGAAGACGATGGTGTGGTCGTTCTTTGTCCAGGTGTCGATCATGCAGGGCGCGAAGGTCACGCTCGTGGCGTCCCAGGGCGAGCCGGCGCTCGGGTACATCACAAACGAGAGCCCGGATCCGGTGGAGGGGTCGCTGGGGCCGCCGTCGGCGATGACCGGGGCCGGCGCCTCCCCCTCGGGCCCGACCAGCACGATGGTGTGGTCGAGCTTCCAGGCGCCGCCGCCGGAGTCCGCGAGGGGCTGGCTCCCCGCGAGGTAGGTGTAGGTGGTGCCACCGACGCTGGTCGGGCTGGCGGTGGTGCTGCCCGTCCCGTCGAGCACGGGGCCGGCCACGCCCTCGGCGGTGCGGGTGCAGACGGGGACGGTGAGGCTGTAGGTGCCGGCGACGGTGGGGAGCGGGTAGTCGCCGACGGGGATGCCGAACAGGGTCTTCGCGGAGAGGTCCTCCTTCAAGGTTCGGAACTCGTTGAAGGTGCCGCAGTAGATCGCGGCGTCCGAGGCCTCCATCCGGCCCGCCCAGGTGGTGTCACCCTCCCAGGCGCGGTTGTCGGGGCACTCCGCCCAAGGGGAGGGCGTGGGCTCGACGTCGGCGTCGGCGTCCGTATCGGCGTCCGCGTCCGCGTCCGAGTCGGCGTCCGCGTCCGCGTCCGAGTCGGCGTCCGTATCGGCGTCGGTGTCGGCGTCGGTGTCGGCGTCCCCCTCTTCGGCCTCCTCCGCCTTGTCGCCGCAGGCGCCGAGGCTGGCGAGGACGAGGGTGAGCCCGAAGAAGAGCGGGGAGGGGCGGCGGAATCGGTACATCAGGACTCTCGACGGATCGGCGGGTTCAGCGGGTTCAGCGGGCAAGGGAGGCGGCTCGGCCGGGCGGCGCGGCGGTGTGGAGCGGGGCTCAGCGGAGATAGGGGCGGATCTGCTTGATCTTCATCTGGCCGTCCGAGTCGAACTTCCACTCGGTGTCCCAGAGGAGGTCGCGGTCGTCGGGCACGACGTCGTCGAAGGGAAAGACCACGCCCGCCTCGAAGAGCAAGCCACCGAGCTCCATCAGCTCGGCGTCCGTGAGCACGTACTCGCCGGCCGGGATCTCGGAGCTGGCGCTGGAGCGCAGGATCTCGGTGACCTCACCGTCTACGACGGTGAGCAGGTCGCGCTCGGGGGTGACACCGGGATCGGCAGAGACGACCTCGATCTCCCCCTCCTGGGCGTTGACGAGGTAGCGGTCGTCGCCGTCGGTGGAGGGGTTGCCCGAGAAGGCGACGGCGTTGGCCTGCTCATCGTTGGATCGGGTGTTGCAGAGGACGCCCATCGCGACCTTGCTCGGGTCAATGCCGTACCAGGCCCGCTCCTCCCAGGCGCGGTTGTTCCAGAGCGACGACCACACCTCGCGGATGCCGTCCTCGACGGTGCGCTCCTGCTCGTGATCCTCGTCGCACTTGCTGGGCCCCGCGGAGTCAGTGTCCACCTCGTCGGCCACGCAGACGCTCGCCGAGTCGTAGAGGCCGGCGCCGTTGAAGCCGAGGGCGTCCTCGGCGTTCGACGAGCTGCGGAAGCGGGCCATCACGGTGTCGTCGCCGAAGACCTCGACGATGCGCTCGTTCAGCGCGGTGATGAAGGCGGGGTTGACCGGCGCGGCCCGCATCGCCTCTTGCAGGGCGGTGAGCCGCTCCTGGCGAATGGCGCCGTCGCTGTTGAAGGTGGGGTCCGCGATCCAGGCGTCGAGCGTCTCCTGGAAGGTGTAGCTGCCCTCACCGGAGCCGAGGTCAACCGTCCAGGAGTTGGTGTTCACGAACTCGACGTAGGCGTACATGGGGATGTTGAAACCGTCGAGCTGATACTCGGCGTCGATCCTCTGGTAGAGCGTCGCGAGGTTCGTCCCCTTGGAGCCGTACTGACAGAGCGAGGTGGCGCGGTCCTCCTCGGTGTCGGTGGGCAGCTCCAGGAGGCCGGGCAGGTCGGTGACCGAGGTGTCGGGGAAGCAGATGTCGACCGGGTCTGGGCGGAGCTCGTCCCACCAGGCGGCGGCCTCCTCGGGGGTCGCGGCGGCGACCGTCCAGGTGTCAGCCCCACACTCGAAGCGGACGAGCTGCCCCTCGTAGTCGGCGAGGGCGGTGAGCGGATCCTTGATGTAGCAGTTGGGCGTCCCGCGGCCCGCGCTGCGGATGTTGAGGTGGCTGAGGTCGCCCTGGCGGGTGCCGGTGACGATGCCGCTCACCACACGCTCGATGTCGATCGGCGCTTCGTCGATGGCGACGATGTCCTGGTAGCCAAAGGCCGCCGCGGTGGAGGCGGCGTCAAAGTCATCGAGGGTGTAGAGGCGCAGCGTGCCGTAGCCGACCGCCTGGTAGTACGGCTCATAGTCGAGGTCGGTGTCGATGCCGGCGATCGGGAAGGGGGCGTCTGTCCAGGTGAGGGCCGCGTTGGCCTGCGCGGAGGAGTAGGGGACCCAGGACAGCGCGTCGAGCTCGAAGCGCTCGGTGAGGATCTCCCAGGCGGCGGTGACGTCGGCCATGGTCACGGTGCTGGTGGCGTCGCTCGGGTCGTCCCAGACGGTGAAGCCGTAGAAGAAGCCGTCTGCCGAGAGGTAGAGCGAGTAGGTGCCGCCGTAGAACTCGCGGGTCTCGGGGTGCAGCACCAGGGCCTCGTAGTCCGCGGTGGTGAGGCCGGAGAAGAGGTCTGGGAAGGCCGTGACCAGGAAGTCATAGTGGAGCGCGAAGGTGTCGACATAGAGGAAGACGGGCGGCACCCGTGCGTCGTCCACGGCCGGCACGAGGTACTTGCCGACCCGGAGCTGATCGATCGACGAGGAGGCGATGGTGACGGCGTTGAAGGTCGCGTCGTCGCCGATGCGGTGTACGCAGGCCGGGTAGCCGAGGCGGGCCTCGGCCTCGGGGCAAGCGGTCTCGTCTACGGGCGGGGCGGTGTCGTCGCCGCCGTCGGTCCCGTCGGTGCCGTCCGTGCCGTCTGTACCATCGCCTCCGCCCCCGTCGGGAGAGCCTGCTTTGTCACCGGAGCAGGCGAGTGCGAGGGTGAGGAGCAGGGCGGGGATGAGGCGGCAGTGCATGCGGTGTTCCCTTGGGCGGGGCTGCACGCCTGAACGATGACAGGTCGGTGACAGCCCCTTCACCGTAGCACGGAGGCCCCGACACTCGGGTCGTTTTTTGACCTCTCCTGGGCGATGGCGACCCCTGGAGGTCGAAGGGCCCTCCGGCAGGATCTACGGCCTTACTCCTCGTCGCCAGACCACTCGACGAGCTCCTCGAGGCGGTGCCCCCACCGTTTGTGGAGCAGCCAGACCGGGTCGCCCACGGCCGCCGAGACCGCGCCGAGCAAGGTGGTGAGGCCGCCACCGACGTCCAAGGTGTCGTCGAGGAGGTCTTCGGCGGCGGCGCGCACGGCGCGGTACCCCGCGCCCTTTCGTTCGAGGGCGCCCATCGTCCAGGCGATCTTGCCGGCCTCGAGCTCGTCGGCGATCCAGCCCAGGAGCTGCCCGAGGTGGGCGTAGGGGTAGACCAGGGCGCCTTCTTCGTCATCGAGGAAGGAGAGGCTGACCCGATCGGTGAGGATGTCGACGGCGAGCGTGTCGCCGCTCGAGGCCTGTGCGAAGGGCATCCAGAGGCCGGTGGTGGCCTTGAAGCCCATGGCGGCGGCCTCGGCCCACTCTTCGGCCACGGCGGTCAGCGTGGAGAGGGGGAGGAGGCGGAAGGTGTCGCCGGCCCAGAGCACGCCGGGGTTGGCGCCGCCCGCCTTGACCGTCTGGCCGTCGTAGACCGCCAACGAAGCTCGGAGGCCGGGAGAGAGGGTGAGGCCGTACTTGGCCTCGAAGGCGGCCAGCGCCTCCTCGGAGGCCCCCGGGCGCAGGGAGGCCTGCAAGGCGGGGGCGGCGCGACCGGCCCAGGCGGCGATGCGGCCCCAGCCGAGGGCGACGGCCTCGGCGGCGAGGGGGGCGGGGATGGCAGCGGTCTCGTCGGGCGGGGTCAGTTCGGACATCCCCGGTGTCTAACGAGCTCCCGCGCGCTGGGCATCGAGCGCGGGGCGGCCGGGCGGGCCTCAGCGCTCGAGGGCGACTCGCTCCCGCTCGAGCTCATCGCCGAAGGCCACAAACCACCGCTTGACCACCGCCCGCTCGGCGGGGGCTAGCCCTTCGAGGGAGCGAGCGACCGCGGCCTCCACGGTGCCGCGGCGGGTGTCGACGACGTCGCGGCCGGCGCCGGTCACCTCGAAGCGTGCGCGGCGCCAGTCGGCGAGATCGCGGCTGCGGGAGATGAGCTGCGCCCGCTCCAGCCGGTCGAGGATGCCGGACAGAGTGCTCGGGTGGATCTGCGCGGCGGTGGAGATGCCGCCGGCCGACACCCCCGGCTCTCGCGCGACGATGCGCATGATCATGCGCTGGGGGCCGGTCACACCGAGCACCTTCAACATTCGTTTCGAGAGGGTCTGGAGGGCGTGATCGACCCGCCAGAGCAGGCCCAGCATCTCCGCGACCTCGCTCGGGTGCGGGCTCGTGGGCGGCTCCTCTGCGGGGGGGGCGCCTGGGGACGGCTCGTGGAGGCCGGCTCGACCGATCTGCCCGCTGGTCTCGAATGCTGCGCCCATCATCTCCGCCCCCGTCCCTGGATGCCCTGCCGCGGCCCCTGTCTACCGCGGGATCGAGGGATCCGCCGGACCATTTTGTTTCACTCGGATCTGGAGGTCGGGGCGTTGTATTCGGAGGGGCCAGGTGAGCTCCCCCTCTCGCCCGTGGACCCTGTGCTCCACCTCGACGGTGGCCCCCACGGGCAGGCTGCGGGCGAGCTCACCGGCCTCGCGCCGCATCGCGGTGGCTCCCCGCGTGCTGCACTCATCGAAGAGGGCCTCGGCGTCGACCTTCGGGACGGGCAGGGCCCAGGTCAGGGGGACGCCGGCCTCGGGGTCCTGGCGGGCCCGCTCGAGCGCGAGCTGGGTGACGAGCGCGAACGAGGCCCACAGGAGGGGCAGGGCCGCGGCCGTGGACCGCCGGGCCCCTCGGAGGGGGAGGCCGATGAAGGGGAGGAGGGCGGCGAGCGACGCGGTGAGGTACCGCGGCGCGAGCCGCTCGCCGAAGAGGGCCGCCACCGCGAAGAGGCCCAGCAGCGCCGCGCCGGCGCCGAGGCGGGTGAGGGGAGGCCGGTCGGCCCGCCGCGGGAGGGTGAGCAGCGCGAGGGGAGCGAGCACCACGCCCGTCCAGAGGGGCGCCGCGGCGAGGGCACGGAGGCCCGCCATGACCATCCCGGCGGCGGCGACGAGGCCCTCGGGCGGCCGGCCCTCTGTGCTCACCCACCAGCTCCCGAGGAGGCCGCCGGTCGGCCTTGGGCGCGTGAGGGGCTCGATCCAAGGGACCGCGAAGGGCAGCGCGAGCAGCAGCCCGAGGAGCGCGTACGGGCTCGGGAGGAGCAGCACGAGGGCCGGCAGCACGACGGGCTTCACCGCCACCGAGGCCAAGGCCAGGGCCCCGCCGAGCAGCGCGCCGACCCGCCCGGCGGTGGAGAGCAGCGCGCCGCCGAGGGCGAAGCTGAGCGCCGGGGCGTCGCCCGCCGAGAGGGCGCTCGTGTACACGAGCAAGGGGAGCGTGACCGCCAGCCACCCGCCGCCGCCGCCGAGCCCCTGGCGGCGCCCCCAAGCCCAGAGCAAGAGGCAGTTGAGCGCGCCGGCCAGCACCGACAGGGCCCGCCCGGAGCCGAAGAGGTCGATCAGCTCTATGTGGAGCGGGTAGAGGTGGCCGCCGAGGTGGACGGCGGCCTCGGCGCCGGTGCCGTCGGGGCCGAAGGGGGCGCCCCCGCCGAGGGAGGTCGCGGCGAGCACCCGCACCAGCAGCGCGATCCCGAAGAGCAGCGCCGGCTCGACGAGGATCCGTCCGAGGGGCGGCTGGTCGGTCGGCGGGTCCGGGGGCGGCGACTCCATGCTGCGCGGTCACCCGGGGCCGCCTCCTCGTCAAGGGCAAAGGCCTCCCGGGCAGGTGCATCCAGGTCGGGGAGATGCGGTGCGCGAGCGAAGTCGGTGTTAGTCGGGTCGGCCTCGCATCCCACAGGACGGTTCCCCATGCTCGAGACCCTCTCCAAGGGCTTCCGCACCGCCCGGCTCAAGCTCCAGGGCAAGGCCGAGCTCACCGAAGAGAACATCGCCAACGCGCTCCGCGACGTGCGGGTGAGCTTGCTCGAGGCCGACGTCGACCTCGCGGTGGTCAAGGGCTTCCTGGAGACGGTGCGCACCCGGGCCGTGGGCGAGGTGGTCAAGCTCAAGGCCGATCGCGCCGGGCACGGGCTCCCCGCCGGCATGGCGGTCACCCCGGCGGACCACTTCATCAAGATCTGCCACGACGAGCTCGTCGCCCTGATGGGGCCGGTCGACTCCTCGCTCTCCTTTGGCGAGAAGCCGGCCCTCATCATGATGGTCGGCCTCCAGGGCTCCGGCAAGACGACCACCGCCGGCAAGCTGGCCAAGCGCCTCAAGGCCGAGGGCAAGTCGCCGCTGCTCGTCGCCGCCGACATCTACCGCCCCGCCGCCATCGATCAGCTGATGACGCTCGGCCGCAAGCTCGGCATCCCCGTCTTCAGCATCAAGGGCATGAAGCCGGTCGAGCTCTGCAAGATGGCCGTGCAGCAGGCCCGCAACGTGGGCCGCGACGTCGTCATCTTCGACACCGCCGGCCGCCTCGCCATCGACGATGTGTTGATGGCCGAGCTCGAGCAGATCAAGGCGACCACCAACCCCGAGAACATCCTCTTCGTCTGCGACGCGATGATCGGCCAGGACGCGGTGCGCACCGCGGCCGAGTTCGATCGGCGCCTGTCCTTCACGGGCTTCATCCTCACCAAGCTCGACGGCGACGCCCGCGGTGGCGCGGCCCTCTCGATCAAGCAGGTCACCGGCAAGCCGATCAAGTTCCTCGGCATGGGCGAGACGCTCGACAAGCTCGACGACTTCCGCCCCGAGGGCCTCGCGGACCGCATCCTCGGCTTCGGTGACGTCGTCGGCCTGATGAAGGACTTCGAGCAGGTGGTCGACCAGAAGACCGCCGAGCGCGACGCCCAGAAGATGCTCCAGGGAGACTTCACCTTCGAAGACTTCCAGCGTCAGATCAAGATGATCAAGCAGATGGGCTCGCTGCGCACCATCTTCGAGAAGCTCCCCGGGCTCGGCGGCATGCTCGACCAGATCCCGCCCGAGGCCCTCGATGACCGCGAGCTCGTCAAGGTCGAGGCGATGATCCAGTCGATGACCAAGGAGGAGCGCCGGAACCCCGACATCCTCGAGGGCAGCCGCATGGAGCGCATCAGCCGCGGCTCCGGTCGCCCGATGAAGGAGGTCGAGGGCCTGCTCGAGCGCTTCCTCCAGACCCGCGCGATGATGGCGCAGATGGGCCAGTCGGGCATGTTCAATGGCATGATGCCCGGCATGGGCGGCGGCGGCGGCTTCCCCGGCATGGGCGGCGGTGGCCAGGGCGCGGTCGGTCGCCAGCAGCGCCGCCTCGGCCAGCGCATGGGCTACCCGGGCATGGCCCCCAACGCGGGCCTCGGCGGGGCCTTCGGTGGCTTCGCCGGCATGCCGGGGATGGGCGGGGGCGGGGCGCCGGAGCTCAGCAACGCCGAGAAGGCGGCTCGCGCCAAGAAGAAGCGCGAGGAGCGCAAGTCGAAGAAGAACAACCGCGGCTGATCGCGACCGCGGGTGGTGGCGTCGCGATGAGGGTGACCTCCTGCCCTCTCCGGGGGTGGGGCGGCTTCGCCTCTGTGCTCAGCGGGCGCTTGGGACGGGGGAGCTGGGGATGCCGCCGTGCTTCCTCACCGCCGTGCCCGAATTAACGCCCCCGTCTCGATATCCGGTGTCGTCGTGGTGGATGGGTAGACGGGGTCTGATAGACCTCCACCTCAGTCGGCCAAGGCCTCTTCGACCGAGCCGACGCCGAGGGCCCGATTGAGCCAGCGGAGGAGGGTGGCGGCGTCCTCGGTGGCCTCGATCTGCCGGAGCTCGGCGGCGTTCGGATGGAGGCCGCGAGACCGGAGGACTGCGAGCAAGGACTGCGCGACGCCTCTGGCCTCGCCCTCGGCCTTACCCTCGGCTTTACCCTTGGCCTCGCCCTCGGCCTTGCCCTCGGCGATACCGATGGCGATGTACTTCTTGGCGAAGTCGCTCTTGTACTCGTAGTTCTGCAGCAAGGCGGCCTCCAGCGCGGCGCGGGCGGCCGCTCCGAGCGCGTTCAGGATGAGGTCAGTGTAGGGTCGGGCCCGATCATCGTCAAGGCGGGGCACGACCTCAGCGGCGGCGGCGGCGATGTCGGGGCCCGCGGGCCCCTTGCCGTGGGCGAGGGCGGAGAGCACTTATAGTGGATTGTCGGAAGTGCGGGTGGATGCCGGGGGCCGGCTTCGAAGTTTGGTGTATGGTATCGATCAGTGTCGCTGACGCAACATGGTGAGACCGTATATTTTGTCCATATTTCTCAGTGCTGGTTCGAGCTTTTGTGAATTGCTCATTGCTTTTGCGATTACTTTCATCATAACTATGTAGATGTTAGAGGTCGAGGTCGATTTGTTAAACATTTCCACCAACTCCAGAAATATTAGGACTGGGCTTTCTTCATGGGGTAGTCGTTGCCATACGTGTTGAGTTAACGCTTTCGGGATTGTAGCTGCCGGAAGTGGGGCGATATCCTTAAAGCTCAGAGGTAATATTTGGCGTAGTTCCTCATGTTCTGATACGATCTTTTGAAACTTCTCAACGGTATCCGTGAGAGTAAGACTCCACCTGTAGTGATGTATGTTTCCCAGAGCGGCGCTTCCGGCGTGAAGAGAAGAGAACCATTCAAAGAGTTTGCTACTTTTGTCGTCGCGAATGCGTCTTGCGTTGGACTGTGCGGCAATGGGTGGTGGTCTTGATCGTTTTGTTCCGATAAAACGGTCGGCTTCAATCCGTTTTATATCGCCGGACTTGGTGCTGTGAAGCATTACCAGCCAGCGAGAAGTGAACACGCAGAGCTTTCCCGGTTTCGGCTGGTGCGGGCGATCTGCGGAAATTAACAAATAGCCGCGCCAGAATTCATCGCCTACTCTCCACCACTGTTTGTTGTCGTCCGCCAGGATTGGTCCCCAAACTGACGCGATTCGAGGCATGTCTCCTTCTTGTGCTGGAATGTAGAGAGACAGTGCTCCTGTCGAGATGATGATGCTATTCTTCTCGTCCAGCGAAACGGGAGTGACGCATTGAGTGTCTGTGGAGTCGCTGGTTACGACATATTCCTTCCAGCACTTGTGAATCGGCCAAGGGAAGCCAAGATTGTCAAGGTACACGCACCCACCATTGTGACGCAGAAACCACACGGGATCCTGCTTGCACCACGGGCAAGATGTGATAGAACATGTGTTTTCATCTGCTGTATTGCGGCAAGAACATCCGAAAGGCCGTACGAGACCGTTAACCGTTCGAAAGGTTATCTCACCAGAACATTTCGCACACACCGTCATTTGTGTTCCTCGATTGCTTACATTTAAAGAGAAGATATGACGATTGGCGAAGGCGATGATTGCTGTGCCTCGTCATTCGACGACCCGACGAAGGCGGACGCATAGTATCGATTGCCGTAGTCTGACAGCAACTCCGCCGCCTACATATCGGCCTCTGCCGGATCGAGGAGCCCGGCTACCCAACCCGGGACGCTCATACAAGCACCGCTTCCCGGCTCCCTCGCCGCCATCGGCAATGAGTCGGCTGTCAGGTGCTCTTCATCGAACTCGGATTGAATACAGGGCACGATGTCCACCGGCACAGAATCCTGGCCGAAGCTCTTCCAGTCCGCATTGCTATCAACCACCTCTGGTGGTCTCCATTTCGGCATCACCACCTGGAGGTCCAAGGCGCTCTCGGAGCGTTCCTGCCGCTCAGCCCACCCTCCGAAGAGCCAGACCATTCCATGGACCTGCGCGGCCGCGAGGGTTTCGGTGATCGGGCACGCGGTCGGTTCCACGACCTGGACCCTACCACCCGGTCGTCGTCCGTGTCCAGGCCGCGGGTTCCACATCCTCACTGTTTCTCAGCGTCCCCCTCCGGCGCGGGTGCCGCGCCACCTCCCCCATATGATGGGGGAGGCTGATTCCAGAGACTGAACGGTTGGTATTCGCGCTTGTCGATCTTAGCGCGCCGCGGCGCGGCCTCCTTGTGGAGGGGCATTTCAGCACCGGGGGACCGTGCGCCGGCCGATCGATCGCGATCCGCTCACCCCCGCGGCCGAAACCACCCCAGCAGCACCTGCAGCCACGCCGTCTCGGCGTCGTCACCGGACAGGGCCTCGCCGCGGCGCACGGCCTCTCGCAGGCGCTCCATCTGGGCGCCGACCGTGGGCATGCGCTCGAGCACGCTCCAGAGCACCGCATGCTCGATGCGGGCGCCGGTCGTGGTCGCCCAGGCCTGGGCCTCGGCCTCTTGGACAGGGTCGCCCGGGTTGGGCAGCTCGAGGGCGTTGGGCGGGCCGAGGGCGTTGATCGCGGCGATCACCTTGGTCTTACGGGCGCCGGGCAGGAGGTCGCGGAGGGCCTCGGGCTCGATGGGGGCGCCGAGGTAGATGTCCTGGCTGCCGAGGCCGGTGGGGTACTCGATACGGTGCTCCATCGGCTCACGGGGCAGGCCGCCCACGAAACGAACCGGTACGATGGGGACGCCGGTCTGGAGGGCCATGTCAATGAAGATGCCCGACATCTTCTGTACAGGGGTCTCGCAGGAGAGGGAGCGGGTGCCTTCGATGTGCACCATCACGCTGCGCTCTCCGGCCGCCATCCCGAGGGCGAGCTCACCGGCGATGCGGAGGAGGGAGCCCTTGTCCTCGCGGTCGAAGTAGGCGATGACCTGCGGGTCCTTGGCGCCGGGCCAGCGGAAGCTGTGGCGGATGAGGTCGCCGAGCCAGGTGTGCTGGTGCTCGGCCTTGGCGAGGGTGAGCGTGGGGTTGCCGATGAGGCCGCTCGCCAGGACGCTGAAGAGGAGAGACTCGACGCCCACCTGGTGATTGGCCAGGAAGAGGACAGAGCGCCCGTGGAGGCGGCGCAGGCCGGCGGGATCGACGGTGACGACCCGACGCACGAAGCGGTGGATCAGGCTGTAGAAGATGTCCTCGACCGGCCAGCCGGGCAGGCCGAACCAGTCCGACCAGTAGCGCTCGACCGGGGTGAGGTCGAGCGAAGGCGGGCCGGCGGGGGCGACGGTGACCTGGCCCTCGGCCTCGGTCACGGAGAGGGGGAAGCGGTTGAGCGGCAGGGCCTCGGGGAGGACGCGGGGGTGGAGGCCCGTCCAGACGGCGAGGTGCTCCTTGACGGCGATGGTGGTGAGGTCGCGCGTGCCGTAGAGCGCCTCGACCGTGCCGGGCAGCCAGTCCGAGCCCTCGACGTCGGCCTGGCGGAGGGTGGTGCCGTCGGGGCCGTGCGCGGCGAGGCCGAGGCCGGGCACGGCGAAACCCTGAAGGAAGGCGCGGCGGAGCGGGCGGGGGGCCTGGCCGATGGGGCCCTTCGGGAAGCTCGCCTCGATGAGGGTGAAGGAGGCCCAGACCCGCGGGTGGGGCTCGTCGACGATGAGCTGCACAGACAGAGCGACCGCGTGGGCGCCGAGCTTGCCGACCGGCCGGGCCTCGACCCGCACGACGCCGGAGGTGGGCGGAGGCCCCCACCAGCGGAGCTCGCGGAGGCCAGCCGGATAGGCGACACGGTCGCGGTCGAGGCCGGGGAACCAGCGGCCGAGCTCCTCGTGGGGGATACCGTGCGTGGCGCCGTCGAGGAGGGCGGGGTGCAGGCGGCCGAGGGGGGCCGCCGTGGGGGCGGCGTCGAGGTGGGCGGTGGAGCCGTCGGGGCGCAGCACGAGGGAGCGGAGCACGGCGAAGGCGGGGCCGTGGAAGAGGGCGCCCGCGGCGTAGGGGTCGGGCTCGGGCTCGCCCTCGAGGGCGGGCCAGGGGGAGGGAGCAGGGGTGGCGTCGGTGAGCACGCGCGCCCGGGCCGCCTCGGCGCCATCGACGAGGAGGAGGACGCGGTCGCCCTCGAGGCGGGTCTCGAGGGTGCGGGGGCGGTCCACGACCACCCAGCCCTGCAAGCGCAGGTCGGCGAGGCCCGTGGCGGCGGGGCCGGCGGCCGCGGCGAGGCGGTCGACGATGTCCATCATCGGCAGCGCGGGCACGGTCCAGGTGGGGCAGTGGTCGGCTACCCAGCGGTCCACGGCGGGGTCGAGCCGGACGGTCTTCGGGCCCAACGGCGGGGGGCCCGGCCGGACGCGCATGCCGACGGGGCGGGCCTCGTAGATGCGCTTGCCGTCGATCCAGAGCGAGGCCGCGGCGAGGGTGTAGGGGCAGCCTTCGGCGTCGACGCCCTCCTCGAGCACGTCGATGGTGGTCGAGATGAGCCGGTCCATCGCCTGGACCTGCCCGCGGTACTTCCAGGAGATGGCGCGGCCGACGGCGATGGGCTCGAACACGGGATTCTCGACGCCCTCGTCGCGCCCGTGGAGCAGCATCCAGGCCTGCACCGCCTGGAGCATCGCCTCGACGCCGAGCGAGCCCGGTTGGACGGGGTCGGTGTAGAAGTGCGCCTTGAAGAACCACTCGCCGGCGTCCACGTCCTTCTCGGCGCGGAGGCGGCCCTTGCCGGCCTCACCGCCCTCGGGCCAATGGCCGGTGATGCGGTCGAGCATCAGCAGGCGGCCGGTGGCGAGGCCGCCGGGGCGGAAGAAGGGGGCGGGCTTCGTGCGGAGGTCGATGCGGGTGTCGGAGGGGTCGGTCAGCCAGGCGCGCTGAGCGGGCGTGGTCGGCAGCCCCGCCTGGGAGGCCAGGGCCTCGGCGGGGAAGAAGCCGAAGACGGTGTCCATCGTGTAGATGAGCTCGCCGGTCTGCAGGGCCGAGCGCACCTCGAAGGCCACGATGACCATGCCGGCGGTGCGGGAGAGGCGGGTGAGCGTGGCGGTGGTGGTGAGCGTGCCGTCGCCGGGGAGCACCGGGCGGTGCATCGTGCCGGTGCCGTCGAGGTTGCGGAAGCCGAGGTCGATCGGGCTCTCGAGCGCGGCGCCGGCCCAGGAGGCGAGCCAGCCACAGGGCTGCAGCGCCGCCTCCATCAACACCGCGAGCGGCATGGCGGGCTGGCCGTTCTCGGCGAAGTACCAGGCGTCGGCGGGGATGTCGTAGTCCGCGACCACCGTGACGCCGGCCTTCATCGCGCCGATCGGCTCGGAGACGGAGCGGATCCTGCTCATGAAGTGGTACGGCGGCCCCGGCAGGCGGGGGACGGTGCGGGCGCCGTCGAAGATGGCGTAGCGGGGGCCGAAGGCGTCGGAGGGCCGGCCCCAGGCGCAGGCGAGGAGGCTGGCGTAGCCGTACTGGAAGCCCTGCATCACGGCGACGGGGCCCTTGTCCACGTGCGTGGCCAGCAGCTCGGGGTGGCTGGTGATCGGCCAGTCGGGCACGAGCTCGAGGCCGACGGCGCGGGCATGGAAGGCCTTGAGGCCGTCTACCGTGCACAGCAGGTCGGCGCGGACGGTGGGGATCGGCCCCGCCACCACCTCGCGCACGAAGACCTCATAGACGAGCTTCTTGGATCCGGGGATGACCTGCCCCCGGCAGCGCATGAGGAAGGTCTCGTCTTTGACCGGCTGGAAGCGCCAGCCGTCGCGCTTCACCGTGAAGCCCATCCCCGCCATCAGGAAGGAGAGCGCCTGGACGGTGCCCTCGAACATCAGCGTGCCCGGCATGCAGGGGTCGTTCTTGAAGTGGCCCTTGTAATACCAGTCGTCGTCGGACAGGGTCGTCTCGGCGCGCAGGTAGCCGCGCCCCCAGGGCCCGCCGGTGGGATCGAGCACGGGTACAGCGCCGAGGAAGCGCATCTGCCCGGACTGGATGCGCGGCGTGCGCACGTGGGTCTTCGTCCACTCGAAGCCGGGGCCGAAACACTCCCAGGGGCGGCCCTCGGAGAAGGCGATCACGTCCTCGGCCGAGAAGGCGGTCTTCGTGCCCTTGATCGCGGGAGGGTCGAGCGGCTTGCCGGGCGGGAGCGACTCGTCTTCGGGTGACCAGATGACGCCCGCCGAGCCGGCGAGCTCCTCGTCGGTGAAGAAGCCGGCCTGACCGTGTCGCACGGACAGGCGGAGCTCTCCGTTGATGCGGCAGTCGTAGTGGAAGAAGAAGAGACGCACGTCACCCTGTCGGGCGTGACCGTCGACATGGATGTCGTAGCAGAGGGTCTCTCCCGGCTTGGGGAGGTCACCGTGCCAGGTGAGCGCGCAGCCGAGCAGGCGATAGGCCCGCTTGTCCTGGTTGAGCAGGTCGGCGCCGAGATAGGAGATGAGCAGCAGATCGGCCTGTCCGCTCTCGATGTGGATGCCGGCGGGCATCCGCCCCTGATGCAGCCACCAGGAGTCGTCGCGCACGTCGGTCTCGGTCCAGACCGTGCCGGTGCCCTGGCTGGCCGGCTCGGCGCGGAGGCCGGTCATTCGGTCGGCGAGGAGGAGCGGCGGCTCGGGCATCCGGCACTGGCGGCGGAAGCCGTCCTGCTCGACAAAGCGGGGGCCGAAGATCTCCGAGATGCGGCCGCTGGCGTGGATCTGCAGGCCGGCGCGGTCCAGGGTGAGGCCGGTGGGGAGCGGCGTGGAGCGCTCTGCCTCCACACGAATGGGTGTGGGACCGTCCTCCCCCACACGAATGGGTGTGGGACCGTCCTCCCCCACACGAAGGGGTGTGGGACCGTCCTCCCCCACACGAATGGGTGTGGGACCGTCCTCCCCCATCTTATGGGGGAGGTGGCGCGCAGCGCCGGAGGGAGACGCCGTCGGTGCGGCGGGG
>JBIJDH010000059.1:0-8528 GCA_044344255.1 Myxococcota bacterium | reverse complement strand
ACGACGCCCTACGTCCTCCAGACGCAGGCCTTCGATCTCGTCGGTCGCCCGCTCCGGACCCTCACCTCCGACGCGGGCGACACCCTCGTCCTCCTCGACCTCGTGGGCCAGCCGATCGCCAAGATCAGCTCGGCAGCCCCCGCGCGGACCTGAGCGTCGTGGAAGCAGACGGAACCTCCGTGGTGTTCTGCGCCATCGACAACCTCTGTCGCGGGGCCGGGAGTCAGGCCGTCGCGAACCTCAACCTGGCGATGGGCTGGGACTACGACCTCGGCCTGCGGACCCTCGCGCCGATTCCCTAGCCACTCGCCCTCTTGAACCTCCCGAACCGATTGAACAGGACACGCCCATGAGCGCCACCCTCGAATCCCGCCTCCACTCGGCCGTCGCACGCGTCCGCCATCACTGGAAGGGCATCCGCTACCTCGATGGACTCGAGCCCGGTGTCGAGGGCACCGAGGCTCTCCTCGACCTCGCACGGCTCTACCGGGCGAACCGCCTTGAGATCGGGCGCCTGCGCCTTCTCGGGGGGCGTGCCGTGGCGGGGCTCTTCTTTGACCCCTCGCTCCGCACCCACACGAGCATGGAAGTTGCGACGGGGCGCCTCGGGGCGCACTTCGTCTACCTTCAGGGCGGTCAGGGGACCTGGGCGCTGGAGTTCGAGGACGGCGTGGTGATGGACGGCAACGCGGCGGAGCACATCCGGGAGGCGGCGCCGGTCCTGAGCTCCTACGCGGACGTTCTCGCGGTGCGGGCCTTCCCGAAGAGCCCGGACCTCGACAAGGAGGAGCAGGTGATGCGGAAGTTCGGCGCCTACGCCAGCGCCCCGCTGATGAACCTCGAGAGCGCGCTCGCGCACCCCTGCCAGGGCCTCGCCGACCAGCTCACGCTGTCCGACCTCGGGGGCGGGAACTTCAAGGGCCGGAAGGTGTGTCTGACGTGGGCGCCGCATCCGCGCCCCCTGCCGCAGGCCGTGCCGCTCTCGGTGGTGCGTGCGGCGGTGCTCGGCGGGGCCGACCTCCACATCGCGTGCCCCGAGGGCTTCGACCTCCACGCGGGAGAGCTCGCGCGGGCGGAGAGTTTCTGCTCGGACACGGGCGCGAAGATCACCGTGACGCGGGACCCGGACGCCGCGGCGGCGGGGGCCCTCGCGGTCTACGGCAAGGGCTGGAGCGCGGGGCCGCGCGAGACCCACGCCGAGCGTGTCGCGGATCTCAAGCACTGGACGGTCGACGCGAAGCGCATGGCGACCGCCAACGCCTTCCTTCACTGCCTGCCGGTGCGCCGTAACGTCATCGTGACCGATGAAGTGCTCGATGGTCCGAAGAGCCGCGTGGTGCCGCAAGCTGCCAACCGCGAGCCGGTGCAAGCCGCGGTGCTCCTGAGCTGGATGCTCTGACCGGAACGGGAACCTCCGGGCACACCGCTGCGCCGGTTGTGGTAAGGGGGCGGGGAGTGGAGGAAGCGCTGTCATGATGGGGATGGTCTTTACGGAACTGGTCGACATGGTCGAGGAGAAGTTCTCGCTCGACGTGGTGGACGCTGTGCTCGCGCGCGCGGGTGCGAAGGGAAGCTACACCTCCGTCGGGAACTACGACGACGCTGAGCTCATGGCGATCGTCGCAGCGCTGTCGGAGCACACGAAGGTGCCGGTACCGGACCTCCTCCACGTGTTCGGGCTCCACCTCTTCGGGCGGTTCTACACCATGTTCCCCGGGTTCTTCACGACTCACTCGGACGTGACGACCTTCCTGCAGGGCCTCGAGTCCCACGTGCACACGGAAGTGCGGAAGCTTTATGCCACCGCCGACCCCCCGTTCTTCACGTGGGTGCCGGACGACGCGGGAGGGGGGCTGCTCGAGTACCGGTCCCGGCGCGGCCTCTGGCGGTTCGCCCAGGGCTTGCTGGAGGCGTGCGTCGCTCACTACGGCGGACATCATCGTGTGGCAGCCATCGAAGACCTGTCCGGGGGGCTGGGTACGCACGTTCGGTTCACTTTGGTTCGTTGCTGAAGGGGAGCACCTTTGAGTGACGATCTGGTATGGCAACGCCGCTTTGAGCGAGAGCGCACAGCTCGTCGCGAAGCAGAGTTGCTTCTACATGACAAGAGCCGCGAACTGTATCTTGCAAACAACGCGATGTCAGAACGAGCGGCGGACCTGACGCCTCACTCGCGCAACTCCACGCCACTCAGGCGCAACTCGTCGAGCGCGAGAAACTGGCCGCGCTCGGCGGACTCGTCGCGGGGGTCGCCCACGAGATCAACACGCCGATCGGCGTGGCTGTGACCGCGGTCTCCCACGCCAGTGACCGTACCCGTGCGCTCGCCGACACCGCACGGACCGGAGCGTTGACCCGCGGAGAGCTCCGACAGGTGACCGAGGAGGTGGGCGAGGCGCTCCGCCTGGCGCTGGACAACCTTCAGCGTGCTGCGGCGCTCGGCACCTGGGACGAGCTGGTGGACAGCTTCGCGGTCTGCAACGGGGATGACGACTGCGGCGGCTGACCCGGTGGGTTAGGCTCCATGGACCCTGGAGAACCCTCATGATTCGTGGAAAACACCGCAAGACCGCCTTTGTACCGCGCGGCATGGACCGTCGCGAGTTCCTCAACGGGGTGCTGGCCGCCGTGGCCCTCGCGGCCTGCCGGGGCGGCGCCAAGGTCGAGGACTCGACGTCCACTGGCCCGCTCACCGGGCTGGACCACTCGGATGACTTCACCCTGTGCCACGACATCTGGGGGGGCGCCACCTTCACCCTCCCCGAGCCCGGCGGCCCCCTCTACGACTGCGTCATCATCGGCGGGGGGATCTCGGGCCTCGTCGCCGCCTGGAAGCTCCAGAAGGCGGGGTTCACGCAGATACTTGTCGTCGAGCAGAACTCCGAGACAGGCGGCCTGGCCCGCGCGGGCGAGGTGGAGGGGATCGCCTATGCCAAAGCCTCCGCCTACGCCTCGTTCCCCTACAACCGGAACACGCGGGATCTGTACCGGGACATGGGCCTCATCGACGCCGACGGCGAGCCCAACAGCGCCTACGTCCTGCAACCTCCCTACGACCAGATCTACATCGACGGCGTGTGGTACGCCGAGCCCTTCTCCGAGGAGGGCATCGAGGCGCTCCCTTTCTCCCAGACCGTGAAGGACGACCTGGTGTCCCTGCGGGGCGAGCTGCGGCGACTCTGGAACTACGAGGATCGAGAGGGCAAGTGGGCCTTCAACTGCCCCGTGGAGGAGTCCACCGAGGAGGCTGAGTTCCGTGACCTGGACAGCCAGACCCTGGCCGAGTGGGCCACCTCCAAGGGCTGGGGCGCCGAGATGCTCGGCCTCTTCGACGCCCTGCTCGCCTCCGCCTACGGGTTGCGCTCCGATCGGATCTCCGCCTGGGCCGCCCTGGACCTCTTGAGCGACGAGCTCTACGCCGAGGGGGCCTTCTGCGGACCTGGGGGCAACGGGTTCTTCTCAGAGCTGTTGTTGGGGGTCGTCGGGGCTGAGGTCGTGCAGACAGGCGCCTACGCCGTGCAGGTCGTGAACGACGGGGACGAGGTGAAGATCGGCGTCTCCCGTGCCGGAGTCCTGGAGACCCTGCGCGCCCGCGCCGCGATCTACGCCGCCCCGCAGTTCCTCTCCCGCTATCTGCTCCCCGAGATGACCGAGGCCCGCGTCGAGGCGGTGCGGAGCCTGGAGTATGTCCCCTACGTGGTGGCGAACGTGGCCCTCTCGCGGACCCCCGAGGGTTTTGTCTATTCAAACCAGCTCTACGGTGACTTCGCCATGAGCGACTTCATCATCGCCGACTGGGCGGGTCAGGCGGACCCCGCGGGCGCGTCCCCCACGCGGCCCAACGTGCTCACGGCCTACTGCCCCATGGACGCGGTGGACCGGGGCGCCCTCTTGAGCGCCACGCTCGACGAGTGGGTGGATCGGGTGATGTCGGAGTTCGAACAGGTCATCCCGGGGATCTCCGCCGACGCCACGGCTTTTCACCTGTATCGTTGGGGGCACGCGTTCGCGGTGCCGCCGCGAGGGTGGGTCTTCTCCGAGGAGCGGGCGCTGCTCAAAGAGCCCATGGGGCGCATCTTTTTTGGCGGCGCGGACGTGGAGGGCATCCCCACGATCGACCACGCCATGGCCGGGGGGTTTCGGGCGGGCGACGAGGTGGCGGCGCTGCTGGGTCGTTGAGGGTGTTGTGTTTGCAAGAGTGATGCATGATGTATCATCTCATGATTCGCCCCCCTCTCCTGCCGGGGATCAGCGCGTGCCTCCGAAGCGGCGGATCAGGCCCTGGACGTAGGTGTCGATGGAGCCGCGGAACGAGACCTCCACCGCCGGGCCCACCACACGACCGAGGAGGGCGGGGAGCGGCAGCTCCATGGAGCAGGCCGTGTGCAGGGAGATCTGGGTGCCCTCGCCGCTGGGGACGATCCTCCAGACGCCGTCCACCCGCGCGTTCCCGCCTTCCACCGGGGTCCAGGCGACTGTACCCGCGGCGCGGTCCGCGACGTAGCGGGCCAGGTAGACGGTGCGCAGGCGGGCCTGCGGCGGGCCCACCGGCGCCAGCTCCCAGCGGTAGACCCCGTCCCCCTGGGGCGTGAGCCGGTCCACCCCCGGGAAGAAGGCGGCCGAGGCGGGGACGTCCGCCAGGACCGACCACACCTCGTCGGGCGAGGCGCGCACCGAGGAGCTTCGATCCACCACGAGGGTCAGCGGGATGGCCATCCGTTCAACTCCAGATGGGGGGAGCCGGCTTTTTATGGGGGGAGTTGACCTCCTGCTTGGCCAGCAGCGGGAAGGTCACCCCATAGGTGAGCGAACAGAAGCTCTTGATCTCCGCGGCGGTGCCGGGCTCCTGCTCACGAAACTGGTTGCAGGGGGCGCCGAGGATGACCGTGGCGTTCCCGCGGGCCAGGCCCGGAGACCGCGTGCGCCCCTCGTCCGCCCGAGCCCCGTTCCTGCGCACGGTCCGCATCCAACCCGCCGACAGGCGCAGGGGATCCTTCGTCCGCGTGGAGGAGTGGGCGGCGCCTTGGCCGTCGGGTACCGCGTGTGTGAGAATAGGCCCGGGGGTGGCGCGTGGGCTTGTCCTGGTGGGGTGCGGCAGGCCTGGTGGCGCTCGGCGCGGCGGGGGTGGTCGGCTACGGCTACCTCACCACCTCGACGAAGCTCGCGGCCGGCGAGCTGGTCCCGCTGAGCTACGAGGTGGTCGCGACGACGCCGTCCGCCGCGGGCAAACGCGGGTCTCGCGTGACCATCGCGTTCGTTGACCCGCGCGACGGCGCTTCGCGCCAACAGAGCCTTCCTCTCGGCCTGGACTCCGACCAGGCCGACGCCGCCTACCCGCCCGGCGAGGTGCGGGCGGGCTGGTACCACACGGGCCTGGCAGAGCCTTACCTGCACCCCGAGCGCCCCGACCCGGCGGCAGAGGCGCGCGTGGAGCGGGCGGTGGCGGCGGCCCTGGGCGCGATCGGCGTCGGCCTGCTCGCGTTTGCCTGGGGAACCGGCCGCCTGCTCACCTGAGGACCCGCCCGATGATCATCCGAGAGCTGAGCGGCGTGATCGAGCTCGCCGAGCCCATGACCCTCACCGAGCCCACGACGCTGCGCGGGCCCGCCGTGCTGCGCGGGTCGTGCCGCGATGCGCTGGTCTACGCGCGCGCCGAGGTTGTCCTGGAGGGCGTGCACATCGAGCGCACGCCGCGACCCGACGGCACGCCCTCGTGGGGGAGCTGCGTGGTGGTGGAAGGCGCAGCCGTCGCCACGCTGCGCGGCTGCCGGGTGACGGGGGCCGCGCACGGCTACCTCGTCGAGCCGGGCACCTCGCTGCAGCCCGGCGAGTCCTGGGTGCACGCCGGCGTCGACGTCCGCGGCACCGGCCACGCCACCGTCGACGCCTGCGAGGTCGAGGACTGCGCCACGCCTGGCCTGTCGGCATCGATCTACCCCGCCGACGACGCGCCCAACCTCCTCGTGCGGGGCGGCGGCGTGCGGCGCTGCGCGCGAGGCGTCGCGGTGATGGCCCAGGCGCGGGCCGAGCTGACCGGCCTCGTCGTGGAGGCGGTGGCGGACGCCGCGGTGCACGTCGACGGCGGGCGCTTGATCACCACCGATCTGGTGACGCGCGGCTGCGGCGGCGACGCGATCTGCGCCCAGGACGGGTCGGTGCGGGTCAAGGGCGGCACGTTTGACGACATCGGCGGCAGCGCGGTGGTCGCAAACAAGGCGGCGAAGGTCGTCATCACCGGCGCCCGCTTCGGCCACGCGCAACGCTCGGGCGTCACCACCCGCGACGAGGCCTCGGTCACGCTCACCGACGCGCACCTCGGCGCCTGCGGCATCAACGGGCTGGAGGCGGTGGGTGCGAGCACGCTCAGCTTCACCACCTCCACCCTGGACGCCGTGCGCGACGCCGCGTTGCTGGCCCAAGACGCCGCTGTGCTCCGCGTCGACCGCTGCAACCTGCCACCCACCGCCACCTGGGCCGTGTGGGCCGACGTCGCCGCGCGGGTGGAGCTGCGCGAGACGCCCCTGCCCCAGGGCGCCGTCGACGCCTATGGCGCCGCCACGGTCACCGGCGCCACCTCCACGCCGTGGGACCTCGCCACCTGGAAGGAGCGGCTCGGCGAGCGCACCTGGGCCGCCTCGATCCGCCAGCGCATCGCCCAGGCGATCACCGCCAAAGACCCCGAGGCAGCCCGGCAGCTGGCGCTCCCGCAGTGGGCGGAGCTCGGCGTGTGGACGCCGCCGATCACGCTCACCCCGGTCAGCACCACCACGCTAGGCCACCCGGTGACGGCGCTGGCTGTCTGGGAGGACGGATGCGTTGTGGCGCTCGCGGACAACACCGTCGCGCGGTTGGGGCCCGACGGCGCCGTGGTGTGGCGCGCGCGCGGGGCGCTGCGCACGTTCGCGCTGGTCGCCGCCCCGGACGCCGTGCTCGCCGTGGGCACAGCCAGCGTGCGCGCGCTCGCGGCCGGCGACGGCGCGACGCTCGGCGACCTCATCACGTACGAGGCGCCCACGGCGCTGGCGCTCGGCCCCCCGATCTCCCTGGTGCTGTGGGACGACTCTGGCCATCCCACCGACCGCTGCGCCCGGCTGCAGCGCTGGGCGCCGGGCGAAGCCACGCCCGCGCACGCCGAGGTGGTCGGCCACGCCGGCGAGCTACCCGACCTGCCGTACGCCTGGGTCGCAGCGTCCGCGCGCTGGCCCGGCGGCGTCGCGACCCGGTCCGGCGACACCTGGATCTCCGGCGGCAGCTACCACAAGGGCGCCGCCATCACCGGCCTCGGCGACCTGCTGATCGTCGGCAGCGACCAGCTCCGCGCGTACCGCGACGCGGCGCTGGTGGCGATAGCGCCCCTCGGCCCCGTGACGGCGCTGGCAGCCGGGGCGCGCGTGTGGGCGGGCACCGCGGCGGGCCTCGTCGTGCAGCTCGCGGTGGAGGGCGCAGATGGTCCTGCAGAAGCTTAGCCGACGCGCACAGTCCTGAGGCGCCGGCGAGCTCGTCGCGGGTCGTCGGCTGGTGCGTGCAGCACCCGCCGGCTGGTTCGTGGCAGGGAGACCCGACGGCCGCCCGCGCCCACGGCGCCACCTCAGCCTGACGGAGCCAGGATGAGCGCACCGCTCGAAGACCGCTGTGACCGTGGAGGTTGGCTCGTCGGCCCGCCAGACCCGATCGCGGACCGCGCCTGGCGAGAAGGGTCTCCGCGTTGGGGCTGCGGCCACCTCGTGTGTGGGCGCTGCGGCCGCGGGGTGCGCTTCGTGGCCGGCGCGCTGCTCGCCCGTCGGCCCGACCCCGCGGCGTGGCTGGCCATCCACGACAGCGGCGACTGGTCCGCCTGGCTGGAGAGCGACGAGGGCACCCGCGCATGGCGCACCTACCTCTGCGGGTGCCGCGCCTTTCCGGCCAGTCGCGCCGTCGATCTGCAGGAGCTGGCCCTGGATGACGATCTCCGCTGGGAGTGCGCGGGTCACCCTGGCCGATGAATTGCGCCACGCCTCCGTCCGCGCGATCGCGCCGTCACGCGGAAGCAAGGGCGGTCCGCCCCTACACCTCATCCCGCGGAAACGTCACCACAGCGGATAGGAAGGATGAACGCTCTCGGGCGGCTCCCGAGCGCAGGCTCCGGGGCGGCTTCGGGCCCCCCGACCCGCGGCTCTCGGGCTCGGTGGGGCATGAAATCCGAGGTTTTCCGGTCGAATTCTACCCATCGAACGAGGCTCCGCCCGCCGGCCCCGTGCGCTCCCCGCACCTCCCGGTCGTCGAGCCCGTCGCCATCGCTATGGAGGCGCCGTCCCTTTCGCGAGGCTCCGCAGGATCTTCGTCGTCGCGGGCGGTGCCGAACCCGGTCTGGAGGACAAGGCAGCGGAGGGCCATCGGCGCTCCGCTGCGGGGGGAACGGAAACCATCTGAGCTCAGATCAGAGTACCAGCTTGCAGAGCGAGGTTGTTGAGAGGGTGATCATCACCTTGCCGATTCACCCGCTGGTAGGCCGATCGCTGCCATTCTTACGTGAAGTCCGGGATCGCGAG
>JBIJDH010000008.1:0-276639 GCA_044344255.1 Myxococcota bacterium | reverse complement strand
CCCACCAGCCGGAGGTCGGTCGTGCGGTCGGGATCTCCCGGGCCGTCAAAGGTGAAGAGCTGTGCCGGGAAGCCCACCTCCTTCGTGAGGATGAAGAGTTCGCCGCTGCCGGGCAGGACGATCAGGGCCTCGGCGTCGTGGCCGTCGTCGGGGTAGCGGAAGCGGATCGCGGTGGCCTCGGCGGTGACGTCGTCCTCGGGGTCGGGCTCCGGCAGGCGCCAGATCACGCCCTCGGTGCGGTTCAGGTTGTTCCCTCCGATGTCAGCGATGTAGAGGCAGGCGCAGGCCTCTTCGGCTTCGAGCGACGTGCAGGGGCCGAGCGCGAGGTCTTCCCAGTCGGTGTTCGTCGCCCCGGTGACGTCGATGCGGCCCAGCTTCTCACCGTTCGAGGCGAGCACGAGCAGCTTCGCCTCCTCGCCGGCGTCCTCCTGGGCCCACAGGACCCCGGGCCAGGCGTGGCTGGCCGCGAGCCCGGAGAGCTGGTCTACCGACTCGTCCTCCACGACGCCCGCCTGCACGGGCTGGCCCCAGGAGGCGCAGGTGCCGTCCACGCTCGCCTCGGCGCCCCGGGGAGCAAAGAGGCTGAGCGCCCCGATCAGCGACGCGCTCAAGATCTTGTGGAGCTCGGACATGCGGGGTGCTCCCAAAGCGCGAAGGCTTGTCGGGTCGCGTTCGGAATTGTGACAACGGGATGACATGCGAGACACTATGCTGTCCTGTAGCGTGTGGCGCCCGGCACCGGTGGCCGGCTGTGGTGGCCGGCACCGGGCCTTGTTGGGTAGAGGGTGTAGTCGAGGAGCGGATGATGGGGTCGGAGACGGGTCCTTTGGCGGGTGATTGCGCGGCGCTCCTCCCGAGGGGTCGCTGAACCCGTGGCAAACTCTGGCTCAGGAGCCCGCCTCCTCATGGGATTGTCGGCCGTCGTGGCCATCCTTGGCCTCGGCCTTGGCCTCGCGGGCACGGGGCGCCTCGGCGGCGGGACGGAGCTGCAGCAGCGCGCGCTCGTGCTCGCGAACCAGACCTTCACCCTCTCCGCCGTCGGGCCGGGACAGTACGCCTGGAGCCTCGAAGACAGCGGCTCGGCGGTGGGGCCCGGCATCGTCTCTGAGAAGGTGATCCGCTTCGATCAGAGTGATCTGGTTGAGCTGACGCTCGAAGAGGGTGTCCAGAGCGGGGTCGTCGTCGCCGCCGGCGCGATCGTCGCCCGGGTCAAGACCCCGCGGAATGAGCGGAAGCGGCTCCAGCTCGAGGCCTCCAAGGAGGCCCTGAGCCAGAACAAGGCCCTGCTCGCCGCGGGGGCCCGTCCGGAGGAGGTCCAGCAGGCCTCCCGCAATCGCGACCTCGCCGTCGCCCGCCGGGAGCAGAACCGCGCCGAGCTCGACCGGGTCCGCGGGCTGGTGGAGCAGGCGGCGGCCTCGGAGGCCGAGCTCCAGGCGCTCGAGCTGACCGACAAGGTGCTCGCCCAGGAGATCGCGGTGGCGGAGGCGGCGATCCAGGTCGCCCGCTCCTCCGCTCGCCCGGAGGCCCTCGCAGCCCTCGACGCCCAGATCCGGGCCGCCGAGTCCGGCCTCGCCGAGATCGAGGCGGTGCAGTCTCAAGACGAGCTCACCTCTCCGATCGGCGGCGTGGTGTCTCTCGGCGGGAGCATCGATGGCACGACCCTCCTCCGCGTGCAGGACGTCGCCTCGGTCTATGTCCGAATGCCGGTGCCCATGGTGGACCGGCCGCGCATCCAGACGGGGTCGGCCGTTCAATTCGACACCGCGGCGCAGCCGGGGCGCGCCTTCTCGGGCGTGGTCACCGACGTGTCGGCCTCGGCCTCCACGCTCAACGGCTACCAAGTCTTCTGGGCCACCGCGAAGGTCGAGAACCGGGACGGCGCCTTGCGCCCCGGCATGATGGGGGATGTGCGGGTGGAGCTCCAGGGCGGTGGCACCTGGAGCGCGATCTGGCGACGCGTCACGGGGGGCGCCTGATGATCGAGTACGAGGCTGGCCGCTTCGAGATGAAGTACGCGGTCCCCGCCAGCCTGCGCGGGGACATCCTCGCCGCGCTCAAGGGCTACGTCACGCCCGATCCCCACGCCACGCTGCTCGGCGCCCCGCTGGAGGGCACCGGTGCCCGCGGCTACACCGTCCACAGCCTGTACTTCGACACCCCGCGCCTCGATGACTACTTTGACCGCCTCGCGAACAAGAATGTGCGCGACCGCCTCCGGGTGCGCACCTACGGCGAGCCGGGCGACGCCGCCCCCGTGTTCATGGAGAACAAGCGAAAGTACGAGACCCTCGTGGTCAAGCAGCGGGCCAAGCTCTGCACCTACGGGGAGTACCGGCGCACCGCGGGGGACACCCCCTGGCGGGCCTTCATCCCCAAGCTGAAGGCCAAGCACCGCTTCGCCGCCGAGCACATCAGCTGGCTGATCGAACAGGGCGGCCGCGTGCCGGTCTCGTCGGTGCACTATGTGCGTGAGGTCTTCGTCCCCACCCAGGGCGACGACGCCGAGGCCCGCCTGACGATGGATCACGACTGCACCGCCACCGAGCGGCCCGACGTCCACGACATCACCTGCGCGCCCGGCTACCCCATCATCCCCCGCGGCTGGATGGTCCTCGAGCTCAAGTTCCGCGACATCCGCCCTGGCTGGATGGATCGGCTCGCCCGAGAGCTTCACCTCCACGCCGAGTCGGTCTCCAAATTCGGCCTCAGCGTCGCGCAGGGGGTCCGTGCCTCCCGACCCGCCGAGCTGCGGGCCCTCACCCCTGTCTCGGTGCTCGGCGCCCGTGCGGCCCCCCGGTTGGGGACCTTGGCTGAGCTCCCGGAGGCCGCCCGTTGAACCCGCAGTCTGGCTTCGACCTCGCCTTCTCTTCGGTCACCGCCACGAGCCTCTCCCTCCCCGAGGTCATCCAGGGGATGGTGGTGTCGCTCGTCCTCGGGCTCATCGTCTCGGTGGTCTACCGGGTCAGCGTGGCCGAGCGCATCGTGCCGCCGGCGACGATGGGCATGCTCGTGCTGCTCACGCTGGTCTCCTCGATGGTGATGATGGTGGTGGGCAACAACCTCGCCCGCGCCTTCTCCCTCGTCGGCGCGCTGTCGATCATCCGCTTCCGCACCCAGCTCCAGACCCCCTGGGACATCTCCTTCGTCTTCTTCTCGCTCGCCGCCGGCACCGCGGCGGGGACGGCCGGCTGGCCGGTGGCCTTCGGGGGCACCCTGGTGGTCACCCTCGCCGTGCTCGCCCTCTCGCTCACCCCCCTCGGGGGCCTGCGCACCAAGGTGAGCGTGCTGCGCACCGACGTCGCGGCCTACAACGAGATCGAGAGCCGTATCGAGCCCGTGCTGGAGCAGTACGTCAAGCGTCGGTGGCTGATGGAGACGCGGTCGATGCGCTTCGGCGAGACGCTCTCGTACCGTTGGCGGGTCATCCTCAAGGACGACCGACAGCAGAACGACTTTCTCCGAGCGCTCGCCGGCGTGGAGGGGGTAGAGAGGATCATCATGTCTGCCGATGAGCACGGCTCCGGGGAGAGCGACTGAATCGGCTGGCTCTCCTGGACGAGGCCCGCGTTCTATGTCGCCCGAATTGGCTCAAAGCCCCGACACCCCGCTGGCCGCCCTGTTGGACAGCGTGGTGCTCACCGTCGAAGACGCGGGCCACCGCTACACCGCAGACGGTGGGATCACGCTCGTAGGGGCGCTCGGCGCCGCGGTGGCCCTGCTCACGGCGGTGGGCGTGCTGGTCGGTCGCGCGGGCACCCGTCGGCCCGCACCGCCCACCCGCCTGCTCCGGCCGGCCCTGGCCCTCGCCTCTTTCCTCCCCCTCGGGTTGCTGCTCCTCGTGGCTAACCGGGGGTCGGACGCCGGCTCCTGGGTGAGCGCCTTCCCGGAGCTCTGGTTGGTCGATGTCACGGCGGCGGGGCTTGGGGCGGCGGCCTTCGCGCTCGTCGCCTGGCGGGCCCGCTCGGCCGGCCGGCTCGCCTTCGCGCTCTTGCCCTGGGGGGTCTCCCAGGTCGGCGTCGCGCATGGCCACTGGCTGCTCGAGCTCGGCGCGCTGCCCCATGTTGTGCTCGGGGGTGCATCCGATCTGCACGTCGGTCGCGGGCTCGACCTCACCTTGCGGATGGAGGGCCCGGACGCGCACCTCTGGCAGATCGAGGCGGCCCACCGCCGCGTCGAAGGGGAGGTGGTGGGGCTCCTCCCCGTCCCCGCACGCGCCACGCGGGGTCCGCTCGCGGTCGAGACCACCCTCTTCGTCGTCGTCGGCGAGGCCAAGGCCGATCCCCTGCTCCCGCTCATCCCCGGCGCCACCTGGGAGCTGGCCTCGGCGGACGGCCTCACCACCGTCTCGATCGAGGTGGGGCTCCCTTCGGCGGAGGGGGCCCTCGAGACCTACCCGCTCCGCGCCACGCTCCGCCGCGAGAAGGCCCTGCACACCGCGGTCACCAGCCTCGCCTACGGCTTCAACGGCGCCACGCGCGGGGAGGAGGGGCGGCCCCTGCTCGTGCGCGAGGGCGCGCCCAGCGGGGTCGCGGGGGAGGAGCGGGTCGCCTGTCGGCTGGCGCTGCTGTCGATGGACTGTGAGTGTGCGCTGTCGGCCGGCGTGGAGCCCGTCGCCCTTCCCGGCCCGGTCCGCTGTGAGGGGGTGGATCGCAGCCTCGGGGAGGTCGGGCTCGCGGCCTTGGCCGAGGCTCTGACCCTCGGCGCCGCCGACACGAGCGGGGTTGGCGAGCCTTACACCGTCCTGCTGCAGCGGGCGCGGGTGGTGCCCCCCCTGCGGGCGCCCGAGGGGGCGGCGCCGGCTCCCTGAGCGGCCGACTCGCCCCCGCCTGGGTCGGGGAGCTCTGATAGACTGCGGGCTCCGAGGTGTCCATGAGCGATTATCCCCGCGCCCGCTTGCTGCTCCTCTGTCTTGGGCTCGGCTGCTCGGACTACTCGCTCAAGGGGGAGGAGGAGCCCTCACCCACCCCGGAGGACACGGGCGAGCCCGTGGTGCCCGACGCCGGCCTCCCCGACATCGCGGCCGATCCCTCCGCCATTGACCTCGGCACCCGCTGTGGGGTGGCCCCAGAGCCCGTCGACACGGTCGTGACCGTGGCCAACGAGGGGGACGCCGCCCTCACGCTGAGCGCGGCGACGGTAGAGGGCGAGGGCTGGACGCTCGGGGCCTTCACCCTGCCGGTGACCCTCCTCCCGGGCGAGACCACCCCCTTCACGGTCACCGGGGGCGAGGGCCCCGGGGTCTTCACCCTCACCTCGAACGACCCCGACGAGCCGGCGTTGGAGATCCCGCTCGCCGGCGAGGTCGACGCGCCGCCCACCGCCGAGATCGTCGATCCGCTCGACGGCTCTGTCCTCCCCGTGAGCGCGGTCACCACCCTGCTCGGCCAGCTCAGCGACGACGGCGGCGCCGAGCTCCTCGAGCTCTCCTGGTCGAGCGACGTCGACGGGCTGCTCTCCACCGACCTCGCGGCCCCCGACGGCAGCAGCGCCTACCTCTGGGACAGCGCGGCCCGCTCGGCCGGCACCCACAGCGTCACCCTCACCGTTACGGACGCCTGTGGACAGAGCGCATCCGATACGGTCTCCTTCTGCCAGGACGAGGGCTACTCGGCCGACTCCCTCGACCTCACCACCTGGCACTTCGAGGGCTCCGCCCTCTATGACAGCACGAATGGCTGGGTCGAGATCACAAAGCCGCTCAACACCCAGTCCGGCACCGCCTTTCAGACCGCCGCCACCGTGCCCGCCGACAACGTGGTGGTCGACTTCTCCTTCTATGTGAGCGGCGGCTCGGGCGCGGATGGCTTCTCGCTCACCGCCCTCGACACCACACGGATGACCAGCTTCGTCGGCGACTCCGGCGGCGGCATTGGTTACGCCGGGCTGCCGGGCTGGAGCATCGAGGTGGACACCTGGTACAACCCGGAGCTCGGCGATCCCACCCCCGACGACCACGTCTCCTTCCTCTTCGACGGCTACCCCTACACGGTCTACGCCTGGGCCACCCTCCCGGAGATGGAGGACGGGGCCTGGCATACGATGCAGGTCTCGGTCATCGCCCCGCACGTCACGGTGGTGATCGACGGCGTCACCTACATCGACCAGGACATCGCCGGGACCTACGCCTTCCCGGCCTATGTGGGCTTCACCGCGGCGACGGGCGGGGCGACGAACTACCACTTGATCGACGCGCTCGAGGTCACTCGTTACGTCTGTGAGGGGGACTGAGACGGGCGCCCCCGGGGGTGGGACAAAGGGCTGTGCTGGACACCCGGATCGGACGAGAGGCGGTGCCTGGCGGCAGGAGCTGGTTTGGGGGCGAGGCAGTGGGCCTCCAGTCTGCCCGCAGACCGTGCCCCGCTTGAAGTGGCAACCCTCCATCGCGGGTACCGGCTCGCGACGCTCCCCCCTCGACGGGAGGTCCACGCCGTCCCTCCTCGCCGGCCTTCATCCGCCCCGATAGTCCAGGGGGATGAAGCAATCCTCCCCTCCCGCCATGAGCTTCGCCGAGGCGATGTCCGCGCTCGAGGCCGCCGGCTCCGAGCAGACCCGCAAGACCTACGCCCGCCACGGCATCACCGGGCCGATGTTCGGCGTCAGCTTCGCGACGTTGAAGACCCTGCGCAAGCGCATCGGCGTTGACCACGCGCTGGCCGTGGCGCTGTGGGGCTCCGGGAACTACGACGCGCGCAACCTCGCCGCGAAGATCGCCGACCCTGCCCAGATGTCCGCGGACGAGCTCGATCGGTGGGCACGCGGCTCGGACACGACGCCAGCGTGTACATCCTACATCGCGATGCTCGCGGCCGAGGGGCCGCACGCCGCCGCAAAGGCCGCGCGGTGGATCGGCGCCGCCGACCCCTGGGAGCGCTCGGCTGGGTGGTCGCTCCTCGGTCACCTCGCGCTGGTGGACACGACGGCCCCGGACGCGTGGTTCGAGACGGGGCTCGACACGATCGCGCGCACGATCCACACCGCGCCGAACGATCACCGCGTCAGCATGATCCGCGCCGTCATCAGCGTCGGGTGCCGCAACGAGGCCCTGCGCCAACACGCGCTCGCGACGGCGCGCCGCATCGGCAAGGTCGAGGTCGATCACGGAGACACGGCGTGCGCCACTCCCGACGCCGTCGCGCAGATCGAGAAGGCGTGGGCGCACTCCACCGGCAAGGGCTTCGAGTCTCCTGCGGCGCACGAACGGTCGCGCGAGCTGTTGCGGCTGCGCTGCTGAGCGTCGGACCGGTGCCGAACGTGCCACACGACAGCCGGGAGGTACCCGTCGTGCCGGTCTCCGACCGATAGTGGGAGCACGAGCGGCTCCCTGGGCTTGGCCTCACAGATGCCCAGCTCGGCCCCGCCGTTCCAGATGTTCGAGCGACCTTACTCTCATCTTCGCCATCTCCCACTTCAACGCACGTCGGTGATGCCAAGGCTCCCGCGTCAGTCGCCGGAGTTGGACAAAAGGCTGCGCCGGACATTCGGATCGGACGAGAGGCGGTGCCTGGCGGCAGGAGCTGGTTTGAGGGCGAGGAGGTGGAGCTTCAATCTGCCCGCAGACCATGCCTCGCTTGAAGTGGCAACCCTCCATCGCTGGCGCCGGCTCTGCGGTGGGAGGTCCGGATGGCGCGGTCGCAGGGCTACTGGTAGGCACCGGCGGGAACAGCTGCCGTCGACGCGGGTTAGCTTCGCCAGCTTGGAGTACCATGATCGTCCCTCCGCCCCTCGACGACGAGGACTGTCGCCTCGCTTCGCTGCACAGCCTGCACGTTCTGGACACCCCCGCGGAGGAGCGGTTCGACCGCGTCACGCGCGTTGCTCGTCGGCTGTTTGACCTGCCGATCGCCGTCGTCAGCCTCGTGGACGCAGACCGGCAGTGGTTCAAGTCCGTGGTTGGGCTGGACGTCACGGAGACCTCCCGGGCGATCTCGTTCTGCGGGCACGCGCTGGCTTCCGGGCAGGTGATGGTGGTGCCCGATGCGCACCTGGACGAGCGGTTCTCTGACAACCCGCTCGTGACGGGCGCGCCGTACATCCGGTTTTATGCTGGCTGCCCCGTGCGTGGCCGGGACGGCCGCTTGGTCGGCACCCTGTGCGTGATCGACACGCGCCCGCGGACGCTTGACGAGGGCGACCTGGCGTCGCTCCGGGACCTGGCCGGCATGGTGGAGGAGCAGCTCGGACAGGCCCGGGACGCGACGCTGGACGGCCTCACGGGCTTGCTGAATCGTCGCGGTGTTCGCCTGGTCGGGGAGTACCTGGTCAGCACGGCGAGGCGACAGCCGGCGGACGTCGTGGTGTTGATGTTGGACCTGGACGCGTTCAAGGCGATCAACGACTCGCACGGGCACGCCGTGGGCGACGCCGCGCTGATCCAGTTCGCGAACGCCCTCCGCGGGGCGTTCCGGTCGGGGGACGTGGTCTGCCGGTTGGCGGGCGACGAGTTCTGCGTGATCGCGCGCGCGCGCATCGTGGATACCGCGACCATGCTCGCGCGCCTGGACGCCGCGCTCGACCTCGTGAACGCCCAGGCCGCCTACCGGCTCGGGTACAGCGTAGGGATCGCGGCGCTGGACCCCGCGCGTCACGTCACGTTCGACGACTGGTTGGCCTCTGCCGACGCGGGAATGTACGACCACAAGCGGCGGGTGCGGTAGGCGGGTCTATTCCCCGCTCCGCTCGCCGGGCTGCGCCCTCCGGCGCCGCGGGAGTCAAGGGTACCGTTCACTCCGAATCGTGTAGCCAATCGGGAGACGTTATCGGATCGTGCCGTCGAGCTGCGCCAAGGGACCGGTGCCAGCGATGGATAGTCGACACCTTGGAGCCGACGACGCCGGCAGCTATCCGTCGTGCCGGTCTCCGACCGATGGTGGGACCACGAGCGGCTCCCTGGGCTTGGCCTCACAGATGCCCAGCTCGGCCCCGCCGTTTAAGATGCTCGAGCGACCTCACTCTCATCTTCGCCATCTCCCACTTCAACGCACGTCGGTGATGCCGGGGCTCCCGCCTCAGTCCCCGGGGTTGGAGAAAAGGCTGGGCCGGGAATCCGGATCGGACGAGAGGCGGTGCATAGCGGCAGGAGCTGGTTTGAGGGCGAGGAGGTGGAGCGTCAATCTGCTCGCAGACCATGCCCCGCGTGAAGTGGCAACCCTCCATCGCTCGCACCGGCTCATCGCTGGCACGGCTCGACCGGCTCGACTCCTGCTCCCCTACCGAAAGCCGACCTTGGCCTTGTGACGGCCGTCACAGAGCGGCTTGTTGGCCGACAGGCCGCAGCGGCAGAGCGTCAGGCGGTCGTCGGGCTGGGCCGGGTCGAGGGGCAGGCCGCGCACCGGGGCGCAGACGCGCAGCTCGCCGCCGGGGATGACCTCGATGGGCGCGGCTTGGACGGCGGCCTCAAGGGGGGGCAGCGGGGCCTTCTCCTCCCAGGTGAGCGCTCCCGAGGGGCAGGCGGCGGCGACGGCGCGAATCTCGATGGCCACGCCATCATCCGTGGCCAGCACCTCGGCATCTCGCAGGGCCTTCAGCGACTTGCAGGTGAAGACATGCATACAGACGCGCGGATCGAAGCGGGTGCGCAGGCGCTGGCCCTCCCAGAGGCGGGGGGCGACGGCCTCGGGGCGGGGCCCCTCGCTGGAGAAGCCGGCGGCCTTGTGACTGCCGTCGCAGAAGGGGGCGTTGCGGCTCTCCCCGCAGCGGCAGAGGTAGACGGTGCCCGAGAGCGGCCGCACCTCGCCTTCAAATTGCAGGCTTTCGGCCTTTGAGACAGCGAGGGGGCCATTGGGGATGGGGTTGATCTCGATGGGGGCAAACATGGGGCTCCAGCAGCAGGCATCCTGACTGTAACGGGGCGCCAGGACGGCGCATCCCCAAACCGCAGTCGGCGGTGGCAAGGGGGGCCCGCGAGTTCGCTACGCCATCAGTCCGAGAGTCCGATTCACGTTGGGCCAGTACACCGCTACGTCTGTGAGGGGGACGGAGCGGGTGGCGCGGTGGCGGGCGTGTTCTCCATGTGAGTCGCCAGTCGCCCCAGGGCCTCCTCGAGGTAGGCCCGGAGGTGCGGGTCCTCCACCGTGTCCTGGAGGGCATGGTGCATACAGGACATCCAGGCGTCGCGCTCGGCGGGGCCGATCACGAAGGGCAGGTGCCGCGCCCGCAGCCGGGGGTGGCCGTGCTTCTCCACATAGAGCGGCGGGCCGCCGAGCCAGCCCGACAGGAAGTCATAGAGCCGCTCGCGGGCTCGGGAGAGGTCCGCGCCGTGCATCGCGCGGATGGCCCGGGCCTCGGGGAGGCTGTCCATGTGCTCGTAGAAGCGGTCGACGAGGGTGAAGACCCCGTCGGGCCCTCCGAGGAGGGCGTAGAGCGTGGTCTCGGCGGGGGCCGCCTCGGTGGGGGTGCTCATGGGGTGGGCCTCAGGGCTTGGTCACACAGAGGGTGTAGGCGCCGGAGCCCGAGGCGCTCTTCACCTGGTAGCGGTAGTTGGCCGCCGCGCCCGAGTAGCTGATGGTCTCGTTGGTGCTGCCCGTGTTGAGCGAGGTGGCCACGTTGGACCAGCCCGTGCCGCCCACCCACTTCTGCAGCTTGAGGTCAAAATTCGAGCCCGAGGCCATCGAGAGCTTGGCGGCGTGGGTGCCCGAGGCGGCGCTCGTGTAGTAGGTGCCGCCCGGCTCGTAGTAGAGGGCGCCGGTCGCCGCCAGGGTGCCCGTATAGGTGGTGGTGTAGCCGGTACACGAGCTGCTCGAGCTCGCCGCCGAGCCGACGCCCACCGTGTACCAGGCGTTCTGCACCGCGGCGTACTCAGCGCTGCTCGCCCCGTACAGGTCTGTCGCTGCTGAGAGGAGGGCCGTCCGCGCCCCGGCGAAGTCGGTGGAGGCGGTCATGTAGGTCGTGAGCGCGCGGTACCAGATGGCCGCGGCCTTGATCTTGCCAATGCCCGTCACCGATCCGGCGTATCCGGAGGGGTGGCTCCCGCCCTGGGAGAGGAGGTAGAAGCTCAGGTTCACGATGCCGCTGTTCAGGTGTACGCCGCCGTTGTCACCCGAGCCGGTGTATCGGTTCGTGTAGTGGTCGGAGGAGGCGCCGTCGCGGGTGGGATCGTTCATGTAGCGGAGGGCGTCGCCGGCGGTGCCCGGGGTCCAGCAGTCCTCGCCGAGGGTCCAGTCGGTGGACTTGCCGGAGTAGAACTCGATCATGGTGCCGAAGATGTCGGCGATGCCCTCGTCGAGGGCGCCGGGCTCGTAGGCGTAGGTGAGGTTCGCCTCGTTGGTGGTGATGCCGTGCGTCATCTCGTGGCCGACGATGTCGATGGTGGCGAGGGAGCTCGCGTCCACACCATCCCCGTCGCCGATGTAGACGGCCGTGCCGTCCCAATAGGCGTTGACATAGTTGGTGCCGAGGTTGGCGAAGACCGAGACCACATAATCCGCGCTCGCCACCGACTGGACGTATCCAGGGCCCCCCGCGCCGTCGATGCCGAGGCGACCATAGGTCTTGTTGTAGTAGTCATAGAAGAGGCGGGCCGCATAATGGGCGGAGACGGCCGAGGTGTCTGCCGAGTCCGTCCAGGTGTTGTTGCCGTCGCTGTCGGTGACGTAGTCAGCCGTGGAGACGGAGTACCCACCGTTCATCGTATAGGTGCCGATGTCACGGGTCGTGTCTTCGAGGTACCAGGCAGCGCCCGTGCCGGTGGTCTTGTAGGTGTAGAGCGTGACCGACCCGTAGTAGCCGGTGGTGCCCTTACCGGTGCCGGCGGCCGTCTTCAGCCCCTCGATCTGCCAGATCGTCTCGCCGGTGTGGGCGTCGATGAAGAGGCGGGGCATCGTCGGCTGCGCGCGCTCGAGGGCCTTGAGCTGCACGTCCCAGGCGAGGTGGGTCTCCCCCTCGTGGGGGAGGACGACCAGGGTGGCGGTGGGCTCCTCGTGCATGTCCTCCCAGAGGTCGGTGCGGTCGAGCGCGAGGTCGATGGCCTCGTCTGCGTCCCAGTCCGGGCGCGTGTCGATGTCGTCCACGTCGATGAGGTTGTCGGTGAGGTGGGCGAGCTGGCCGGCCTCGTCGAGGCTCACGATGGCCTCGCTGCCGAAGACGGGTACACCGCCGAGGGTCTGCTGGACGCGGGTGTGCGCCATGAGCAGCTCATCCACCCGCACCCGGCTCACCAGCAGGTCGGCACGGTTCGCGAAGCTCCGGCTGAAGTCGTGGTTGTGCGCGAGGATCTGGAGGTGAGGGCGCGCGAGCCGCTCGGCGAGGGCCAGCTCGTCCGGGGACTCGCTCCCTGTGAACACCGCGTCGCCGGCCGCGGAGGCGCCCGGACCCGCGTCGGCCGAGGGATTGGGCTGCGCCGAGGCGCATGCGGCGACGAGGCCGAGGAGCGAGGCGAGGCTGAGGGGGCGGGCGGACATGGTTCCTCCGGGTGCGGTGAGCGGGCCCAAGGTAGCCCGGGGCCGGGGGCCTCCGCAGGCTCGCAGGCCGTCCCGTGCCGGCTTGACCACCTTCTTGCTCCCATCGGCGGTACGATGCGCGCATGTCACCCCACCGCCACACGTTCGCCGCAGTGTGCCTTGGCCTCTGTTTCGCCGCCCTCGGTGCCGCATGTCACCCGAGTGATGACGATAGAAAGGGTACAATCGGCGGGACTACCCCGGGGGAAGGGGAAGGAGAGGGCGAAGACGGCGCCGACGGCGGCGGCGCCACCGGGGAGGGCATCTTCGAGGGGGGCTGCCCGGTCGCCGGAGAGGCCCGCGCCCGCCTCATCGCCGGGGCCGATGAGGTGATGTGGGGCACCGACGTGCTCGGCAAGCCGGGCGACGTGCTCCTCCTCTCCGAGGCCGCGGCCTTCGTCATCTCCGGGGTGACCGACGTCCGCACCTACTACCACTACGGGGGCATCCCCATCGACGCCGCGCCGGTGTCGGGCTGCGCCCAAGCGGGCCCCGAGCAGATGGGCGAGCTCGGCGTGGTGGTGGGCACGCTCGACCTCTTCGACTTCCCCGCCTCGACGCTTCACATGTTCCGCGGCGAGCGCATCGAGGTGGTGAACGACGGATCAGACGGTGAGGCCGCGGTCGTCGATGTCGTGGGCGTGGACGACCGCTTCTGGCTGGTCGAGCTCGAGCTCGTCAAGCAGAGCTACCAGGGCGGGGTGAAGAAGCCGCTCAACGACCCCTACGGCTTCGAGATGCGGCTCCGGTACACGCTCGAGCCGGGCTCGGCGGTGCTGCGGATGGGTGTCATCCTCGAGAGCCAGGGTGAGCCGGCCGGCGACTACCTCGCAGGCGCGCTGCTCTTCCCTTCGGACCACACCGAGCTCACCGCCTTCTCCACGAGCGCGCTCGGGGCGGGCGGCATCAGCCTCAGCACCGGCGTGCCCTGGGTGGGCGCGGCCGGCGAAGAGGGGGCGCTGGCCTTCGCGATCGAGTCGGCGAACGCGGGCCGGACTGAGATCTCGGGCGTCACCGCCTTCCTCGACACGACGCTGGCCCTCGATCCCATCCGCCTCGAGGCGGCGGGGGACAGCGGCAGCACCACCCTCTTCCTCTCGGTGGGGGCGACCGACCTCAACTCGGCCACGGCCCCGCTGGCCGCGGTCAACCCCACGCCAATCCCCGGCCGGACCCTGAGCCTCACCGCGGTCTCCGGCGCCCTGCTCGGCCCCGACGGCCTGGGCGTGGGTGGCGCGGACCTCTTCGTCCAGCTCGAGGAGGCCGGCGAGTGGCGCACCCTCGACCGCCTCCGCACCGCCGCCGACGGCAGCTTCTCGGGCTCCCTGTCCGACTTCGGCGCCCACGCCTGGCGGCTCCTCCCCTATACGGACGACCGCGGCTGGGGAGAGGCCACCCTCACCTCCGGCGGCGCGGTCAGCCTGTCGATCGGCGCCGCCGGCACGCTCGTGACGGACTTTCGAGACGAGGCGGGAGAGGAGCTCCCTGCGGAGGTGGTGCTCTATCAGGGCGGCGCCGAGGTGCGGCGCTTTTTCTCCACGCCCGCCGAGCCCGTGATGCCGCTGCCGCCCGGAGACTACGAGGTGAGCGTGCTCCGGGGCTATGAGTACGAGCCCGTCGAGACGACCCTGACCGTCCCCGAAGGCGGGGAGGCCACCCTCCCGGTGACGATGGTCCACGCCGTGGACACGACCGGCTGGATGGCCTATGACGGCCACGTCCACTCGTCGGGCAGCCCCGACAGCGCGCTCTATCAGGCGGATCGGGTGCGCACGGCGGCCGCCGCGGGCCTCGACGTGATGGTGGCCACCGACCATGAGATCATCAACGATCTCGCGGGGGCCGTCGATGAGGCGGAGCTCACCGGCTTCGTCGCCACCGTCGTCGGGCAAGAGGTGACCGCCACGCTGCCCGAGCACACCAACGCCTGGCCCTTCGTGCCCGACGACAGTCTGTCCCGGGGCGGCTATCCCCACTGGTACGGGCTCGACCTCGGCGAGGTCTATGCGCTCGAGCGGGAGCGGGGGGCTGAGGTGGTCACCCTCAACCACCCGCGCCGGGGCTGCAATTACCTCTGCCTCATCGGCTGGGACCGCGTGAACGGCGTCCCCACGCTCGACGACCCCACCTGGCTCGCCTTCTCGGCCGACGCCTCGCTCTGGAGCTGGGACCTCACGGCGATGGAGTACCAGAACGGCCACCAGGACCCCTTCCTCGACCCCGCTGACCCTGAGAGCACCGGCCTCCTCGACGACTGGATCGGCTTCCTCAACCTCGGCCACCGGGTGACGGCGATCGGCGTCACCGACACCCACTCGGCGAGTGACATGATCGGCTCTCCCCGCACCTACTACGAGTCCCCCACCGATGAGCCGGGCGCCTTCGACGTCTCCGACATGGTGGCGGCCGTGCAGGGTGGGCGGGCGGTGGTGAGCGCCGGGGCCTTCGCGCGGGTGTCGGCCAATGGCGGCGCGGCCGGGATCGGCGACACCCTCACCGACAGCGATGGCACTGTCGAGCTCTCTGTCCACATCGAGGCGATGCGCGGCATCGACGTGACGCACTTCGTCGTGCTGGTCAACGGCGACCAGGTGCTCGACGTGCTCACCGACGATCCAGACGGCGTCGTCAAGTACGACGGGACGGTGAGCGTCCCGGTGACGGTGGACAGCAACATCGTGGTGCTCGGGATGGGCGAGGGCCTCTTCCCCCGCGGCTTCCCGCAGTTTGACCCCACCTTCGTGCCCCGCTTCACGACGAACGCCCTCTTTGTGGACGTAGGCGGGGACGGCGTCTACGACGCGCCGGGGCCGAAGGGCTGCAGCTACGACGTCGGCCATTGAAGGGCGGCGAACGGGGGAGGCCGCTGGCCGAGCGTGCCGCAGTCCGGGCCCTTCACCGTCGGGGCGCCCAGCCAGCGCTCTACTCCGCCTTGGCCGGAGGCGGCTCGCTCGGCCGGATCGTGAGCGTTCCCCCCTCCGTGATCAGGATGGGGCGGACCCGTGGCTGCAAGATGACGTCGGCCACGCCGGAGCCGCCGGGGCTGAGCGCCGCGCGCCCCGGCGTGGGGAGGGTGAAGAAGGCCGGGATGTCTGCGGGCGCGACGGAGGCGGTCCATTCGCCGGGTCGCAGACCGCCGACGGCGAAGCAGCCCTGGTCGTCGGCGTTTCGGAGGACACGCTCGGTGCCGCTCTCGAGCACGACGCCGATCCCCGGCAGGCGACGATCCCCGCCCCCGCTCCCGTCTCCGGCCAGCCCGATCGCCTGTGCGCTGGACAGCGCGGGCGCGCCGACCTGGAGCACGCAGCCGCTCAGCTTCGCCGCTGCCGTCGCGCCGATCGTCACCGTCTGGCTCGCCCCGGCCAGCACCTCCACCGGCACGGGGATCGTACCGACGCCGACTCGATGGAGGCCCAGGCTGGCGCGGTCCACCTCAATCCGGTGCTGCCCGGGCGGCAGCTGTCCGAAGGTGAAGCTCCCGTCCCGTTCGGAGACGGCCACCACTCCGCCCGTGCGGAGCGTCACCCCCGCGATCCCCGGCTGATCGGGCGCGTCGGCGTCGTAGACCCTCCCCTGGATGCGGCCGGCCTCCAGGTTGCGGCCAATCGGCGCGCGGAACGGTACGGACACCATGATCAGCCCAGAGACCTCGGGTGTCTCTCCGAGCCCGGCGCTCCCCCGCGCGGTCCACAGAACCCCTTCTGTCGACGTGTACCGAGCCTGTACGTCGAGGAGCGTCTGCCGCTCCGTGAAGCTGTATCGGGCCTCTGCCTCTGTCTCGACGGTGGGGTGGGCCTGCCAGCGCAGGCCGGTGCCCACCGTGCGGTCCACGGCGAACAGCGACGTGGGGACCTCCGCTTCCTCTGTGCCCCAGCTCCCCCAGGCGCGCAGCGTCAGCATCGGACGTGGCAAGGCGAGGATCGCGGCCACGAGCTGTGCGCCGGGCGAGAGGAGCCCGCTGACGGTGTCCACGTGGCCGCCCACGGTCGCGCCGAGGTTCGCGTACAGATCGGAGGCGCCCCGCGCCACGAGGAGGCGACCGGCGGCCTCGTCCCATCCCGCGTCGCTGAGGCGGTGTCGCTCCGTCGCGGCGGTGATGCCCGCGTCGACAGACCAGGCGTCCAACGGCGTCCAAACCAGGCGCGCCTCGGCCTGCTGGTGGATCGGCGCGTTGGAGAGGAGGGGGTCGCCCGCGAGGTTCCGCTCCTCCCGCTGCCAGTCCCCATGTACGGTCTTCGTGCGGGAGAGCTGCACCAAGCCGGCGAGCTCGCTGCGGTGTACGTCTTGTTCGTGTCCACCGAAGTCCGGGGCGGCGAGCGTCTCGCGCGCGCTCCCGGTGAAGCCGCCGCCGGGTGCGGCGAAGGTCGCGTGGAGTCGCCCCGCGAGCGGGAGCCCGCTGGCGGGAGCGGAGTCGCCGGCCAGCTCCGCGTCTACGTGGCCCCCTTCAATCGGCTCGGCGGTGCCCGAGACCGTCCAGAGGTCGGCGGCCGACTCGCCGCGTCGTTGCATGAAATTGAGGTTGTACTGCCCGGCCCGTCCAAACGCGGCGCCGGCGGTCGCGGCGATGCCCCGCTCCGGTTGGGTCGAGAAGCGGTCCTGCACGGTGAAGACGCCGAGGCGGAGCCGCCCGGGAGACAGCGCCAGCCCCGCGCCGCGACCGTACGTTCCGGGGGTCGTCAGCGGGGAGAGCACGTAGGTCTGGTCCCCCAGGAGGGCGACGGTCGAGGGCCCTCGGAGCGCGAAACGAAGCTCGTCCCGCTCCGCGAACGCGCCGGTGCCCTCTGCGTCGGGGCCGCGGAGGAGGAAGTCGGTGTTCCACTGTCCCCGTGTGTCGACGGGGCCGGCGCCGCGAAGCTCGGGCTGCAGCGCGTAGCCCTCGCGGCTGCCGGTCCCGATCAGCGACGCCGTCATCGGGAGGCGGCGCCAGCGCTCGGTGCGGTCGGGCCGGGGGGTGACGGAGAGGACCACCACCGCCTCCGACCGCGCCTCCGCGGACTGAACCAGGAGGCGAACGACACGCTCCGTCGCACGAACCTCGTCCTTGTCTGTCTTCACGGCCAGGGACAGCTCCCCGGAGGCGCCGGGCGCGAGATCGACCTCGGCGCCGCTCAAGGCGGCGGTGAGCCCGGCCTCGGGTATCGCGCTGACGCGGAGGTGCTGGGCGGTGTTGCCGCGGTTCGACACGCGGACGCGCAGGACCGCGCTCTCACCGGCCATGACGTAGGGCGGTGGGTCGATCGCCGCGATCGAGACATTCGTGAGGGTGCTCACGACAATCCGCAGGGTGTCTGTCGCGAAGGCCGCGGGGTTGACGCTGTCGGTGGCCCGGTACCGGAGCTCGTACACGCCGGGGGCGGAGTCGGCGCCGACCTTGAAGGCGATCATCCGCACGCGGGTCTGTCCAGGCGCCATCATCAGGCGGCCGGGCGTGGTGATGAGGCTCCAACCGTCGGGGAGCTCCAGCGACTCGATCAGCTCTGCCGGCTGACTCCCGCCGGCGGTGACGCGGAAGCCGACCGTGATGACCTTGCCCCCGTTGGCGGGGAGGTCCTCCGCGGTGGTGCGGTGCACCTCGATCCCCGGGAGGTCTTCCCCTCGGGCTGGAGAGACGAGGCCGAGTGGCCAGAGGAGCAGTAGCCAGAGGAGCAGCGAGAGGGCTCCCCGGGGTTTCACCGCGTGTCCAAGGTATATTCTGAGCCGAAGACCTGGTCGGACCCGGCATCGGCGATGGCCAAGCCGCTGTACATCCCCGGCGGGAGGCTGCTGAGATCAATTGCATAACGGGCGGAGCAGCCTGGGAGCAGGCGGGGTCGCCGATTGGCGCGGAAGCGCCCCAGGTTGACACCGTCGGCGTCGAACACGTCCATCCACACCTGGGGCGAGAGCTGGTAGATGCTCGGATTTCCGATGTCGAGCGTCAGGACGGTCTTCCCGTCCTCTCTCGCAACCGCTCCGCGCTCGAAGACGAGCTTCCCGGGGGCCGGGAGGCCCACCTCGGTGATGATCGCGATGCCGTAGCGGATGACCGTGCGCACCTGGACGCCTCGGGTCATTGGATCGGCGCCGACGGTCGCGGGCTCCGCGGGGGCTTCGGCGAGGAGCAGGCTCCAGTAGGTGCCTTGGAGGGTGGGGTCGGGAGGCGCCTGCACGGAGTAGTAGAACGAGGCCGTCGCGTGGGGCGCGATCGTGGCCTGTTCAGGGCTGAACAGGATCCAGCTGCTGTTGGAGCGCGGGAGGGTCCCGGGTGCCGTGTAGTCGCTCTGACCGTCGGCGCTGAACTGATAGTCGGACAAGTGAACGATGACGACCCTGGCTTCGTCACCATTGTTTCGTACCAGGATCGTGCCCTCCGACTTCCCCCCGGGCTGGAGCGTCGCCTCCCGGGAGAGGCTACCGATCACGCTGATCTCGCCCGCGAGTGCGGCGAGCATCGAGAAGAGCAGGAAGAGGGTGGTCATGGGTCACAGGGTGTCGATGAGGGTGTACTGAATCGTTGTGAGGTAGGCATCGGGGGCCACAGACAGGGAGAGACCCGTGAGTCGGATCTCAATGGGGACGCCGCTCCGATTGCCCTCGCCTTCGAAGAAGGCTGCATTGGTGCTTGTCACCTCCACCCAAGACGTTCCTTCCGCTACAGATCCCAGGCCGCTGCCCACTCCCGTGCGACGCACCCACATGTGCATCGCGCTGTTCCAGACGCTGTTCGTCCGACGAACCTCGACCCGCCAATGGTCAGTGCTTCCGGCGGTGAGCGAGACATCGAGGGTGACCTCGGAGGTCGCGCTCTGAATCGTGCCCTGAAGCCCGCTCCCGGCTCCAGATTGGAGGTCGGAGGCATTGACCAGGACGCTCCACGCGCCGGATAGGTCGATGTCCATCGCTGAAGCCGCTCTTGGGGCGAATGTCGCGCACCCAAGAGCGGCCAGCAGTGTGAAGTTAAGCAGTGTGAAGTTACGTGATCCGCCTGACGTCACCTGCTTCATTCCAGCGTGCTTCATTACTCGGCGAGGATCGTGTAGGTCACGGTGTGCGCCTCCACGCCGACACCGTCGCCAGCGGTGGTCGTCGCGCTGTAGCTCAGGTTGGCGGTGCCGTCCGTCAGGGAGATCCCGGTGACGAGGTCCTGCGCGGCGGTGCTGAGCGTCACGGCGCTGGCCGCGGTGCCGCCCGTCACACCGGTCGCGACGACGACCAGGGGGTAGACGATCGTCGCGAGGCTCGAGGCCACCGTGATCTTCTTGTCGGACTCATTCGTGGACCAAGTGAGGTCCGCGGTGGTGGCGTCGGCCGCCGCATAAGTCGAGCCGATGTTGAGGCTCACGTTCCCACCGGTGATCGCAACCTCATTGACGGGTACGACGGTGACGGTGACGGTGTGGCCTGCGGTGTCTCCCGCCCAAGCAGAGGAGGTGAACAGAGCGGTGATAACGGTCAGGGCAAGGAAGGTACGCATTTTGTACCCCTTTGGGTGTGCGCAGACCGGATGGCCTGCGTACGGGATAGGGTTGCAACTATCGTGCCAGTTCAAACGCTCCAACCGTCGAAGAAGGCGTCGATGAGCCAAAAGGAGATTAACGCAACCGGTATGCCTTTGAATGGAGGCGCTACGGAGCCGTAGAAGTCTCCTGGCGTTCCGGTGGCCTGTGTGGGCTCACCCTCCCCGCTGTGTCGGGCGGCCCAGCGGCGCCTCCCCTTGGTTACAGCAGCCCAGGATTGACTGTGCTCGTCGTCGTCACCGCACGCGTGCCCTTGCCGTTGCCGCTGGTCAGGAGCTGGATGACCGGGGGCGCCTCGATGACGCCGTCCTTGTTCGTGTCGGTGAGCTCGAAGTCGATGGGCTCTCCGCCGATGAGGATGTCCCCCTTCGACTGCACCTCGTCCTTGTCGGCGCCGGAGAGCGCGAGCTCGCCGTCGGCGTCGCGGGTGAGCGACCCGTAGAACGCACCCTTGCTCAGCGTGGCTTGTTTGCCCTTCTTGTTGGGCGCGCCGAGGAGGCGGACCACCCCGGAGAGGCCCAGGCCGACCGGATCGGCGGCGAGGCTCACCTCATTGGCGAAGACGACGGTGACGTCATCCTCGAAGGTCACCGCCACCGTGTCGGAGGCGACCTCCTTGCCCCCCCTGTCGAGGGCGGTGATGCCCACCTTCGTGTCTTTCGGCAGCGCAGAGGCCTTGCTGGAGTAGGCCGTGACGGACAGGGCGTAGCCGCCGAGGCTGTCCTCTCGGAGCGCCACGCAGGTGCCGTTGGCACAGACCGGGGAGGAGAGGGACGCAAGGGAGAGGGCCGAGGAGCCGTCCAGCGTGAGGGTGCCGCCGTTGATGTTCACCTTCAGGTGGGTGATGACGATGGCCTCAAGCTCGACCTTGAGAGAGGGCACCGCGAGGGCCGCCACCTGATAGCTGTTGACGGGGAGGGTGAGGGTCTCTCCGCCCTCCAGATCGACCTCGGCGTCGATCGGCAGGGTGTCGGTGACCGACCAGCCGTCGGAGACGACGAAGAAGCCCCTCGTGCCGTTGTTGTTGACCTCGTCGCTGAGCAGGGCGACGCGGGTGAGCGGGTCTTCGTCGGTGGCGAGCGTGGGGGCACCGGCTCCGCCGTCTTGCCAAGGGCTACCGAGCTTGACCTTGGCGGCGCCGAGCTTCTTGCCGTCGGCGTCATAGGTCTTGGCCTTGACCTCGATGAGGCCCTCGTGCGCGACGGTGAGCGCGCCCTCCCACACCGCGTCGAGCGTGTCCCAGCCCACCTCTGCGGTGGTGGTGGTCTTCTCGCTTTCGGTGAGCGTGACGTCGGCGTAGGCGATGTCGTAGGTGTCGGCGCCGTGGAGGTCGACGGCGACGTCCCAGCCGCCACCCTCGGCCGGGAAGAGCTCGGCGGTCAGGGTCTCGATGTCGGCGTCACCGCTCGAGCAGCCGGAGAGGTCGGCGGTCGTCGTCGGGTCGCCGGTGCCGCAGAAGTCGGCGCGCTTCATGCGGGTGAGGGCGCCGGTCGCGCTGAGCGTGGCGGTGAAGGAGGCGAGCACCGCGTTGTCTACATCGTAGACGGTGAGGGAGAGGGTGGCCTCCTTGGCGGGCAGGGCCTTGATGAGCGCGGCGCCGTGGAGCCGGGTGTCGGACTCGGTGAGCGCCACCGTCTCCGCGCCGCCGTCGGACTGCACCTCGGCGGAGACCTCGGCCACCGTGCCGTCATTGGAGGGGACAATGACGGACACGCGGACCGCGTCCAGCACGCCGGGCTCGAGGTCGAGCAGGACGGCGCGCGGCACGTAGCCGCTCGTCGCCGCGTTCGCGGAGGGCACGGACAGGGCGAGGGCGATGAGGGCCGAGGGGATGAACATGGGGGAGCTCCGCGGTCGGGTGAGGTGCGAGAGCTGTACCCGGGGGCCCCGCCGCTCGAACCCTTCTTCGACCCTTCAGCCAGCGGCGCCGAGGGCCTCGAGCAGGGCGGGGCCGCGGGCCAGTCGGCCGAGGCGGGAGGCGCCGCGGAGGGCGGCCAGCAGCGGCGAGAGGCGCGTGAGCTCGAGCTCCGGCACGACGCCCTCGAGCGTGACCTCGCCGTCGAGGTCGATCCGCTGGGCGAGGAAGGCGGTGCCGGGGCGGACGGGCGACTCCACCTCGACAGCCTCGGGCCGGCCGCTGAGCAGGTCCGTGATCTGCCCCTGTTCATCGACCTCGTAGGGGTCAAAGGGGCTGCCGACGCGGAGCCGGAGGCGGCGCTCGAGGTCGAGCTCAGCGGGACCGAGCCCAGACAGGGCGGTGAGGGCCCGCGGGCTGAGGGTGGCGCGGGCGCGGTCGAGGGCGCTCTCCGTCCCGTCCAGCCCGAGGGCGACGGAGAGGGAGCGGCTCGCCGCGGCCATCCGCGCGACGGTGGAGGGCGGCGCGACCGGCTTGCCGAGGCAACAGACCTTGTATTTTTTGCCGCTCCCACAGGGACAGGCCGTGTTTCGCCCCGCGGCGAGAGGCGGGAGGGGAGGGGACAGGGCGGCCTGCACCGCGGCGCGCGCCCGGGAGCGCCACTGCCGGAGCCGCTCGACGGCGCCGAGGTCGGAGAGCAGGGCGGCGGACAGGCGCTCGAGGCGCGGGGACTGAGCGCCGGCGCCGTCCACGTGGGTGACCACCCGGCGCCGCAGGTCGACGGTGACGGTGCCGATCAGCGCGGAGTCGGCGCTCACCTGGAGGGCTCCCCACTCGAGCAGGGCGTCCTGGCAGTCGCAGCGCGGATTGACACAGAAGAGGGGCTCCACCTGACAGGAGAGGCCGCCGGGCTCGGGCAAGAGCTCGGGCTCGAGCGGGGCGAGGTCATGGAGGGCCAGGAGGAGGCCGGGCCCCCATCCCCCGGCGCGCAGGGCGGGCAGGAGGTTGGGGCCGCCGATCGAGAGGGCGACGCGGTGGGCGGCGTCGAGGAGGCCCGGGGCGGAGTCGACGAAGGCGCGGGCGCCCGCGAGGAGCTCGGGCTCGACGCCGCCGATCGGGACGAGGGCCCCACCGGACCACCCGAGGCGCTGGAGCGGCCCGCGGCGGCTCGGCTGGAGGATGTCGGGATCGGCCCCCGGCGCGGGCGTGGCCTCGACGGTGCACCCGAGGAGGCCGACCCCGGCGCCCTCCGTCACCACCTCGAAGCGCAGCGCGCGGTCGCCAGCGCGGACGGGGCCGGGCCCCCAGGTGAAGATCAGGCCTGGCCGGGGCGGCCCCACGAGCACGTCGGTCTCGAGGGTAGGGCGCTCGGTGGGGCCGTCGCTCATCGGCGTCGGAGCCCGAGCAGGAGGAGGAGGGGGCCGAGCCAGGCGAGGCCGGCGGCGCCTCCGGTCGTGCAGGAGCAGGGGGTGGGCGCGCCGCCGGCGGTCCCGTCGGCGGCGATGGCGTCGGCGGCGCCGCCCTCCTTGGGCGGCTTGGGCGGGCGAGGCGGGTCGTCGAGGGCCTTGATGTTCTCGCGGTCGACCGGCTGCAGGGACCCGTTGTTGAAGGAGGGGGTCGGGCTGTACCAGTCGAACTGCCCGAAGACCAGCTCGTGCTCCGGGGAGGGCGAGCGGCGACCTCGGCGCGCGTGGACGCCGTCGGCGAGGAGGCGGCGGTCGGCGGCCCCGAGGGCGCGCACCTCGGGGACGGTGAGGGCGCGGTCGAGGCGCGGGAGCAGGTGCACGGCGAGGGCCCGCTGGAGCCGCTCGTCGCCGACGGCGTCGGCGGGGAGGGCGTCGATGGCCTGAAGCAGCGCCGCGCCGGCGTCGTCGCGAGTGGCGAGGCACAAGTAGGCGACGCGGTTGCCGGCCTTCTGCACCTCCTCGATGTAGGCGCTGAGCGGCGCCGCGCAGGCGCCCTCGACCGCGGCGGGCGCGGTCGAAGGGGCTGCTTCGGGTGGCGGGGCGGGTGGGGCCGGCGGGCCCTCCGCGAGGGCCGCCCCCAGTGCGAGGAGGAGGAGCGGCGCGCTCATGCCTCGGCCTCGGTGGTCTCGGTGCCGAGCGCGGTCAGCACGCCGAGGAGCAGCTCACCGCGCGTGAGGACGTCGTCCTCTTCGATCCAGGCCTGGCGGGAGTCCGCCTCGCCGAGCGCGCGGTTGGCGACGGTGTGCAGCAGGGCCACCGGCTCCTGGTCGAGGGCGGCGGCCTCGACGAGCTCGGGGCCGATGGGCAGGCGGCGGAGCAGGACGCGGTGCACGGCGAAGCGCACCTGCTCGACGAGGCGCCGCAGCGTGGCCTCGGGGGGGCAGAGGTCGGGGCGGACCACGGCGCGGGCGACGCGGTAGGCGCGGTCGGCGGGGTGCTCGTCGAGGATCTTCACGCGGGCCAGCCCCATCACGAGGATGTTGCTGCGCCCGTCGGGCAAGATCTGGTGGCGGACGATGCGCCCCATGCCCGCGGTCGAGAGCAGGCGGGGGGTGCCATCGGCGAGCCCGAGGTCGTCCGGGCGGATCTGTGGGATCGCGAAGAGGCCGTCTGCGGCGATCACATCGGCGACGAGCGAGCGGTAGCGGGGCTCGAAGACGTGCAATGGGAGCACCGCGCTCGGCAGGAGGACGACTCCGCTCAAGGGGAAGAGCGGCAGGGCCTCGGCGGCGAGGTGGAGGGCGCGATCGGGCATGGGGGGGACTTTGGTAGCCATGGGGCGGTCTATCCCTGTGCTGGCAGGCCCGCGATGCGGTCGCGTGCGGCGGACCAGGCCGGGAGCGCGGCGGGGTCGCCCGGATAGCGTCCGGCGTGCAGGTTGAGTCGCTCCATCGCCAACAGGGCGGGGGCGAGGCGCGCCGCGGTCCCGGGGGCCCGCAGCAGGCCGAAGGCGAGGCCGGGGAGATCGGCCGGCCGCGGGCGGGCGGGCTGCTGGAGGAGCCCCATCCGCGCGAGGTGGGGGTTCATCAGGCCCGCCTCGAAGAGCCGCGCGAGGTCTTCGGGGCGGAGGGCCCGGCTCCAGGCGGCGAAGACGGCCGAGCCGGCGAAGAGGCCGCCGTATCGGCGCTGCCAGGCGACGTTGTAGTCCCAGGGGCTACCACCGCGGGCGAGCGTGGTGGCGAGGAGCTCAGCGGCGACGAGCCCGGCGCCGATGCCGGAGCCGTGCATCGCGAAGACCTGCCCTGCGGCGTCGCCGATGCGGGCCACCGGCCCCTCGGCGAGGCAGGCCTGGGGCAGGCCGAGCGGGATCGGTCGGGCCCCGCCGAAGTGGAGGGGGCCTATCCAGTCCTTGTGCTCGGCCACGAAGCGGTCGAGCATCTGGCGGCCCGAGGGGTGGCCCTGGCCGGGGATCGAGCCCGTGAGGATCGAGATGGATCCCGCGCCCACGAGGGCCTCCGCGGTGTCCAGCTCCAGGCGGACATTGAGCACGGAGAAGCCACCTTCGACGCCGGTGAAGCAGAGGGTCTCCCCCGGGGTGACGCCGTGGCTGCGGAACCAGGCCTCGGCGCGGGCCCGGTCGGTCAGGGCGCGGATCTCATGGGCGGCCGCGCAGATGAGCTCCCGGGGGACGGCCCCCTCTCCGTGCACCATGCCCCGCGCGTCGACGAGGAAGCGGCCTCGGATGGACCCTTCGGGGCTGTCGATCGTGACCGCGCCCTCCTCGACGCGCCAGCCCTCGATCGTCGCGCCGCCTGCGAGGTGGGCCCCCGCTTCGACGGCGAGGTGATGGAGGCGGGCGACCAGCAGCCGCATGTCGACCTCCAGCAGCCCATCGGCGGAGAGGGGCAGGGAGGGGCCCGTCCAGCCGGCCTTCATGTGGAAGCGGTGGCCGAGGGCGCGGAGCTCGGGCGCCTCGGGGCGCGGGAGGCGGGCCTCGTCGAAAGAGGCGGCTGGCAGCGCGTTCACCCAGCGGGCGCCTGCCGACTCGAGGGGCCGCCGCTCGAAGGCCCGCACGCGGAGCCCGGCGCGGGCCCCGGCGAAGGCCGCCATCGCCCCGGCGGTGCCCAGCCCGAGGACGATCAGGTCGCAGTCGATGGGGGCGATGGACATCGGGTCTCCCGGGGGCGTGCGCCGGCCCGGTAACCAGCCGGGGCGCGCGAGGTCGCCGCGGGGGCCTCAAATCGCGCTCGGGCGGCGGCCTGCCAAGGCATATTGGGTCCTGCCGGGGCATACTGGGAGCGGAGCCCTGGTCCGTTCGCCCGGGGTCGAGGTGTGGATGACTCGTCTCGCGATCCTGGTTGTGCTGTCTGTCTCTGCGTGTGGGGATGATCCGCCCGGCCCGAAGGGCGGCGGCTCCACCCCCGCCGATGACAGCGCCGTCCCGGGCTGGGACTGCCTCATCCCCGAGGGCGCCGATCCCGACTTCGCCCAGCAGCTCGGCTGTGAGGCAGACTACCTCGCCCTGTCGAGCGAGCCCGCAGACTCGAGCATCCCCGGCGCCACCTCGGTCAAGACCGTCATCGATCGCCTGGACGGAGACGCGCTCTATTTTCAGAACTCGAAACGGTACTGTGTCCACTGGGATTTCTGCTCGACCCACCTCTCGGGGGACGGCCTCCCCATCGTCCCCGACCTCGGAACCTTCAACACCACCGAGTATTACAGCCCGGACCGTCGCTTCCTCCTCGGCGCCGTCTCCCGCTACGAGGGGCCGGGGCTGTGGGTCTATGAGATATCCCCCTATGACACCGCGAGCGCCGACATGGTCGCCGCGGCCTATCGCCGGGTGGCCGCGAGCGCCTGGATGGGCGAGGAGCTGCGCTTCCACCCCACGAGCGAGGCGGTGGAGCGGATGGCCCTCGACCTCCCCGCCGACGTTAAGCTCGTCTCCACCGATGAGCTCTACGCCGGAGTGGATTATCAGCCGCTCAACCTCGGCACCACCACCGGCATCCTCTCCTTCCGCACCGCCGAAGAGGTGGACGGCAGCTATACGCCCTATCGGGAGGTCGTGGTCCTCGACGCGGTCCCGAATGACATCTCGATCGTCGCCGGCATCATCACCGCCCAGTTCCAGACGCCGCTCGCCCACATCAACGTGCTGTCCGTCAACCGGGGCACGCCCAACATGGCCCTGAGAGACGCACAGGCGGCGGCGGAGCTCCAGGCCCTCGAGGGCAAGTGGGTCGAGCTCACCGTGGGCGCCTTCGACTGGGAGATCAAGGAGATCAGCGCCGAGGAGGCTGAGGCCTGGTGGTTGGACCACCGCCCCGAGCCCCTCGTCGTGCAGCCGATGGACCTCAGCGTCACCGACCTGCGCGACAACGTCGACATCCTCGACCTCGACGCCCTCCCGCTCGGCGAGGCGATCTCGGGCGCCATCCCGATCTTCGGGGCCAAGGCCACCAACTATGGCGCCCTGGAGGACGCCGCCGCGCTCGGGTCGCCCATCCCGGTGCAGCCGGGCTTCGCCATCCCGATGTACTACTACGACCAGTTCATGACCGACAACGGGCTGTGGGTGCACATCGAAGAGATGATGGCCTCCCCGGAGTGGGCCGATCCCGATTATCGCACCCAGGCCCTTGAGGACTTCAAGGACGAGCTCCGCGACATGCCGATGCGCCCCGAGGTGGTCGAGCTCATCCGCGCCAAGGCCGTGGAGATGTTTCCGGGGGAGGACGCCCGCTTCCGCTCCAGCACAAACTCAGAGGACCTCGGTGCCTTCACCGGCGCCGGCCTCTACAATTCCGAGACGGGTGACCCCGACATCGCAGGCGACGGCTCGGACTCCATCGAGTGGGCGGTGAAGAAGGTGTGGTCCCAAGTCTGGAACCCCCGCGCCTATGAGGAGCGGGACTATTACTCGATGAACCACCTCGACGTCGGGATGGGCCTCCTCGTCCACCCGAATTTCCCGGAGGAGGAGTCCAACGGGGTGGCGCTGACCAACAACCCCTATGACACCTCCGGCCTCGAGCCTGCCTTCTATGTCAACGCGCAGGTGGGCGGCGAGGACGTGGTCACCCCGGAGCTCGGCCTCCTCCCCGACGCCTATCTCCACTACTTCTATTATCCGGGCCAGCCGATCGTCTACATCCAGCACAGCTCCCTCGTCGCGGAGGGGGAGACGGTGCTCACGAACGAGGAGGCCTATGAGCTCGGTGTGGCGCTCGACTCCATCCACAGCTTCTTCCAGGAGGCCTATGGCGGCGACGGGGACTGGTACGCCCTCGAGGTGGACTGGAAGTTCGACGACAAGTACGTGCCGGGGGAGCCCCAGCTCTTCATCAAGCAGGCTCGGCCCTTCGCGGGTTGGAACATGGACCTCGCGGGGGCCTGCGTCGAGGAGGAGTGACGAAGCCGGTCTCGTTTAGAAAAGCTTCCACCACGGCTTCTTCGCCGGCGGCTCCGGCGCGGGCGCGACTTCGGGCAGGGGCGCAGTGACCGTTGGAGCCGCCGTCACCACCGGCGCGACCACGGGGGCCGCGACAGGGGCGCTCCTCACCACGGGCGCGGGCGCCTTCACCTCGTATCGACCCGCCAATTCTTCGACCCGGTCTCGCAGCGTCTGACCGCGCGCGGGATCGACCATGAAGACGTATCCAGCGAAGCCGCGGAGCCCGGCCCAGAGCTCGATCCCGGGGCGCCACTCGGCCCCGGTGGGCCCGGCGCGGTCTATCTTGTGGAGGACCGCCCGGAAACGCCGGAGCTCCTCTCGGGGAACCGCCAGCTTGTGATTGACGATGAGGCCTGTCACCTCCATGCGCCGACCCTGTCGGAGCACCCGGGTCTTCTTGGGGTGCTCGGTGAGGCCGTGCCGATCGAGGTCCTTGCGGAGGCGATAGAGGAGGGCGCCCACCCGGGCCTCGGGATCGGTCGAGGAGAAGGTGAGGTCGTCGGCGTATCGGGTGTAGGTGAAGCCGAGGCGCTCTCCCAGCTTCTCACACTGTCTGTCCAGGCTCCGACAGAGGAGGTTCGTGAGCGCGGGGGAGGTGGGCGCACCTTGGGGCAGCGCCCGTGGGCCCGTCTGCACGAACCAGCGCTGACCGTCGAGCTCCCAGGCCTCCACGGGGGCCTCGGTGCAGAGCAGCGCCAGCACCGTCGATACGGCCTCGGAGTACCCGAGCGTTCGGAAGACGCCCCGCACCCGCCGCCAGTGGATCGAGGGGAAGAAGTCCTGGAGATCGAGGTTCACGAGGACGGCCGCGCCCACGTGGGGGGCGGCGTTGGTGGTGATCGAGCGGCCGGGCACGAAGCCGTGGGCGCGCTCGTGCACCGGCACCTCGCGGAGGAGCGCCGTGGCGATGCGGTGCTGCACGGCCTTCAAGCGGGGCATCGGGGCGGAGATGAGGCGGTCACCGCCGGTCTTCTTGGGGATGCGGAAGCGGGCGTAGTGAGAGACCCGGCTCACCGTGCGCTGGAAGGCGAGGAAGCGGAGCTGGCCCATGCTGAGGCCGAGCCAGCGGGCGAGCGACAGGGGCCCCTCCAACGCGGGGAGCGAGGGGTGCGCTGTGCCGGTGGCCGCTGTGCCGGTGGGCCCGAGGCCCGCCGAGGCGCCCGCTCCGAGGTAGAGCAGCTCGGACTCGCCGCGGGCCCGCCACGCCTCCGCGGCCGCCGCTCGATCGGTGGCGCGTCGGGCCTTGTTCGCCTGCTGCTTGGCCCGGCTGGCCTCGATGCGCTGCTTCCGCGCCTCGGCCTTGAGCTTCGCCTCGTCCTTGAGGCGGGAGCCCTCGGTCTGGAGCGCGCGGAGCTCGCGCAAGATCTCCTCGCGGCGCCGCTGCTCCTCGGCGGGGTCGCTCGGGCGGGGCTCGCGGCTCGGCCAGAAGCCGAGGCGCACCATGTCCTCGCGGATGAACTCATCCTTGGACGAGGCTCGGATGTGATCGTAGATCGCTTGCCGGGAGCGGGGTCTCTCGCTCGCTCTCTCGCGCTCACTCTCGCTCATCGGACGGCCCTGCGGGTGGGCGCGATAAGATAGGTGCAACCGCGGTCTCTGGGGTCTTCGAGGAGGCTCGGGACTGGACTCGCTCGACTGAAGCGGGGCCGGCCCTGGTGGGGCGTGCCTGGCTTCTCGGAAGCCAGACCGCATCCGCCCCACCAGGGCGTGGCCCCGCCCGGTGATGAGCAGGCCAGTGACGCATGACGAAGCGGGTCGCAAGGACGGCGAAGCGCCGGCCGGGTTGCAAGGCTCGCCAGAGACCGCGGTTGCAGGGGTGGCTTATCGTGGGGGAGTGGGCTTGGGAAGGGCTGCGTCACGCGACACCGCCCTGTCCGTGGCGGATCCGGAGGGCCAGGATGTGGGCGCAGGGCCCCTTCCGCATCCGGTTGTGGGTGAAGGCGCTGCAGCCGCAGCTCCCGTCGGTGATGCGCTGATCGGCGTCGAGGACGAGGCTCACGGTGTAGAGGCGCTCCTCCCCGCGGACGGTGCCGGCCACCTCGAGGCTGCCGTCCGCGGCCAGCGTGGGGCGGCGCATGTTCACGGCGCGGCTGTTGACGAGACCGCGGGCCAGCTCCTCGCGGGGGTCGGCGAAGCGCAGCGCGGCCAGCGGCAAGGGCTCGCGGGTGAGCTCGCGGGCGCGCCAGCGATCGGTGCCGAGATCGGGGATGGCGCGGCCGGCCTGCGCGAGGCCGAGCAGGGCGGAGAGGACCGTCGGGCGGTCGAGGCCGAGGGTGCGAGAGAGGCTGTCGGCGTCGGAGACCCAGGCGCGGCGGAGCGCGTCGATCACGCGCACGGCCGTGTTGTCGTCGACCCGCCCGCGGGGCGCGAGGAGGTCAAAGTGCCCGGCCCGGGACCAGTCATTCGCCGTCCAGCCGGACAGGCCGAGCGTGAAGCGGAGCCCGCCGAGGTCGACCTCCCAGAAGGAGGGGAGGCCGGTGCCGAGCAGGTGGAGCCGCACGCTCCGGGCCCAGGGGAGCAGCCGCTCGAGGATGAAGAGCCGGCGCCGCCCCCAGAGGCGCACCTCGGTCTCGACGTTTCCGGTGTATGGGCTGCGGGGGAAGGTCAGCTCCTGGAACCAGGGCTCGACCACCACCGACACCGGCTGCCCCGGCCGCAGGCGGAAGCGGAGCGAGCGGGGGCCCCTCTTCTCGCGCCGGCGGCGCAGCGCGAAGAGCAGCGCGTGGACGTCCATCGGCTGGAGATCGAGGACCGTGGCCTCCATGCCCATCGCGGCGCTCACCTGGAGGAAGCCGCGCACCCAGCTCTCCGGGAGGTCGATCTTCTCCTCTCGATAGGCGGCGGCCTCTCCCTGCTGCACCCCGAGGCCCTGGGGGTCTACCGACAGGCGGGTGCGCTTGTAGGAGCGGATCTTCTGGAATTCTTCATAGAGCGGCGCCGAGTAGTCGATGTTGGTGGTGCCGTAGGCCACCTCCCCCTCGCGGGCGAGCTCGTCGTGGACCACCGACAGGCGGCCATAGCTGCTCTCGTCCTCGGAGAAACACTCGAAGAGCACCTCGTCGGGGTGCACGGAGATCACGGGGTCGAGCACGATCCAGGCGTCTCGGTCACGCTCGTACAGATAATTGAAGTACCTTCGCTCGGCGTCCTTCCAGGTCCGGCCCCGGGCCTCTCGGCGCAGGTTGAGCTCCTGGAGCTCGGCTTGTAAGGTGCGGATGCGCTCGTCGAGCCGAGCGCGCTGGCTGTGAATGCCGCGCCAGTCGAGGAGGTCGCCCTGCTCGGCCAGCCAGGCGCGCCAGGCGGTGCGGTCTTTCGGGACGAAGCGGAGGTTCGAGACCACCACGTCGTGCAGCGCGCTGATCGCCTCGCGAAAGGGCAGGGGGCGGCGAAGCTCGGCGACGAGCCGAGTGGGCTCGCGCAGCGTGTCGGGCGCGAAGGAGAGGGAGGTGGACCGGGCCCCGCCCAGCACCCGGGACCGGCCCCGATAGGCGTGCTCGACGATCATGCGCGCAGCTCCACGGGGATGGGTCGGAGGGGGCCCTCGAGGGCGGGCCAGCGGCGTCGCAGGGCCGCGAGGGCCTCGATGATGCGCGCTCGGTCTTCGATGGCGGTGGTGGCGGAGAGGGGGCCGAGCACCGAGAGGGCGACGCGGGCGGCGGTCTCCTCCTCGAGGGCGGCCCGGAGCAGCCAGGCCTGCAGCCGCAGGCGCGCTGCGGTGGCGCGGCCAATCTGCCCGAGCAGGACACGAAAGAAGGGCTCGAGCTCGGGGATGAGGGCGGCCCCCTCGGCGACGCCCTCGAGCAGGCTGACGGCCACGGACTGGATGCGCGGGCTCGGGTGCTCGGCGAGGCGGCGGAGCAGGGGCGCCTCCTGGCCGGGCGGGGTGGCCCGCTGGATGATCTGCACGGCGAAGCGCTGTACGTCGGGGCGGTTGGAGTCGGACAGGGTGGAGAGGTGCTCCACCGTCCAGGCCTCGGCGGGGAGGCGCAGCAGCAGGGCGAACAGGCCCTCTCGGCTCTCGGGCCAACGGCAGTCGGTGAGGGGGGTGAGCTCGGCGAGCGCGCCCGACAGGGTGGAGGCGCGGCGCTGGAGCGCGCGGAGGAGGCCCTCGCGCACCCGCCGGGCCTCGTGGTGGACGAGCTGGTACAGCGCGGGATCGAGGGCTCGATCGGCGGGCAGGGCCCCGAGGACGAGGCCGCCGGCCTCGACGGCGGTGGGGCGCTTGGAGCGGAGGAGCTCGTGGAGCCGCTCCTCGGGGATGTCCGCCAGGGCGGCGTCGGGCAGGGCCTCGAGCAGGCTCACGAGGCCGGTGGGGGCCCCGGCGGGGAGCGGTTCGAGCAGGAGCGCGGTCGCGGCGAGGGCGAGGTCAGCGGCGCCGCCGTTGTCGCCCCCGCCGCTCTCGACGGCCGAACGGGCGAGCAGCAGGCCGCGCTCGCGGAGGAGGGGGTCGGCGCTGGCGGCGAGGGCGAGCAGCAGCCCCGGGCGGGCGAGCAGCGCCTCGACGCCGAGCCCGTCGAGCCAGGACAGGGCGGTCGCGCGGATGGCCGGGAAGGTGGATCGGAGGAGGAGGCCGAGGGCGGCCTCTTGATCGGCGGGCCGCGCCGCCAACACCCGCGCCACCAGGGCCTGCACAGCCTCTTCGGGGTGGGCCATGAGATCGCGGAGGACGCTCAGCCCGACGGTCACGAATGAATATTCGAGCGGGCCCCCGAGGGCGGCGACCACGTCCGCCGCCGCCGGTCCGCGGAGGGGCAACAGCCTCGAGACGAGGCGGACCACCAGGGCCCGGGCGAGGTCGGGCGCGAGCACCATCCGGTCGAGCTGCTGACGGGCCACGGCGCGGGTGTCGCTCCAAGGCCCGGAGAGGAGGGTCGCGATGCCGTCGCTGTCGTTCGCGAGCAGGTGTGGCGACTGGCTCATCCACTGCCAGGCCTGGCTGCGGGCCGGGAGGTGGGCGGCGTGGGCCGCGGCGAGCAGCAGGTCACGATCCCCCTGCGGGGGCCAGCGGAGCCGGGCGACCTTGAGGCCGAGGGCCACCGTCCCCTCGTAGGGCCGCTCGAGCAGCATGAGCGCCACGCCCTTGTCGAGGGTGTCTACGAAGGGGGCGTTCGCCTGGAGCGCCCGCACCGCGAAGACGTGCACCGCCTCACAGCGGCTCTCGGCGAGGAGATGCAGGAGGCCGGCGGGGGCGCGGTCCCAGAGCTCGGCGAAGGCCTCCTCGCGGGGGATGCCGGTCTTCGGAGCGTTGGCCGGGAGCCAGGCCATCCTGCCGCGCTTGGAGCGGAGGAAGCGCCCGCTGTTGCCGTGAACGAGGCTGTGGAAGAGCGGATAGGGGACCGAGAGCATCGGCCCGCGACCCCGCGCGCCCGAGGTGGGCGGGGCGGCCTCGAGGCCGGGCTGGACGCGGGGCTCGACGCGGTCGGCGTCGGTCCAGGGCAGGAGGGCGCCGACGGCCATTCGGACGTAGTCAGGGCCGCCATCCTGGCCGAGCCGGCGCAGCAGGCGCCAGCAGCGGATGCGCAGGTACTTGCGGGTGCGGTCGCTGTACCCGAGCGCGCTGTCGGCGGCGCCGATGCGGGACATCACCTGGGTCTTCCGCTCGCCGTTCAACGAGATGTTCACGACCCGCTCGCCGAAGCGCCCGCTGCCGATCCGCTTGCCGACCCGGAAGGCGGCGCGGGTGGTCTCGAAGCGCCAGGCGAGGGTGCCCCAGAGGGCGGGATCGCGGCGGTACTCTGCGGCCTTGAACAGGTGGCGGAGCACGCGCAGGAAGGGCGGGCGGAGGGGGAGGGTGCGCGCCGCTTCGAGCAGCGCCGGGCGGACGGCCTCGCTGTCGATGAGGTAGAGCTCGCCCAGCAGCATGGCCCGCTCGAGGCTGGGCTCCGCGAGCAGGGCGGTGACCTCGTCGGCCACCCGCTCGGGCCGGTGGCTCTTCACGGCGGCGCGGAGGGGCTCGGGGAGGCGGTCGGTGCGGGACTCGGCGAGGCCCACCCGCGCCTCGGGCGGGGCGTGCAAGCGGAGCGCCTCGACGGCGCGGCGGCGCAGGGGCTCGTCCGCGTGCTGGAGCAGGGGGACGAGCGCCGCGGAGGCCTCCGGGCCGCCGATCCGCCCGAGGGCCCCCGCGATCACATAGGCGAGACGGACGTCGGCGCGTGGCAGGAGGTCGAAGAGGTAGGGCAGCGCCGCCTCCAGGCGCAGCTCCCCCACCCGCTCGATCACCCGGTAGAGGGGGCGGGGCTTACGGACGCGGCGGCGCTGGCGGGCGACGATGCCGGCCGAGCCGCGGAGGAAGGTCGCGGGGCGGTCGGGGGTGGCGGGCGCGGCGGGGCGCTCCCCCTCGGCGAGGCGGCGGAGCAGGGCGCCCTCGGGGCCGGCCCCCGAGGGCGGAGGGGGAGGCGGAACGGCCCGCAGCGTCGGCGCGGCGGCGGGCGGAGAGGCCGTCGAAGGCGGCGGGCGCTCGGCCCCACCGCCGGGCACCGCGCTTGTGTCTTCGACGTAGCCCTTCTCGATCTTCGCGGCGATCTCTCTTAGGAAGAGGGCGCGGGCCTGCTCGAGGGGCACGGGCATCGGGGTCTTCGAGCCGTCCCGGAGGGGGCCCCCCCGCTTGCCGTAGCGGAAGTTGACGACGGCCCGCCCGGGGGAGAGCTCGAGCAGGTCGACCTCGTGGATGCGGTCGACGCTGCCGTCCCGCCAGACGAGGATGCGCTGGTCGAGGAGCTTCATCCCAGCTTCTTGATCTCGCCGAAGGCCCGGTAGAAGCCGCCGCGGCTGGACTCGCGGAGCTCCGCCACCACGTAGCGGGCGCCGACGACGCGGAGGTCCTTCGGGAACTGGACGAACCAGTCGGCGTGGAAGCCGGCGCCGACCGGCCGCACCCGGAGCTGGCTGCCGACCTCGACACACTCCACCACGACGCCGCTGCCGGCGGTGGCGGTGGTCTCGACGGTGGTGCTCACCTGGACCGCAGGTGCCGTGGGGGCGGCGATCTTCAGCATCACCGGCACGGTGCCCTGCTCGGCGGCGGCGATGGCCTCGGCGCGCACGTCGAGGCAGCAGAGCGCCCCGCCGGAGGTGACGATGAAGAGCCGATCGCCGAAGAACTGCATGGAGAGGGCCGAGCCGGCGCCCGTGCCCACCTTCCAGAGGCGCTTGCCCTCGGCGTCGAAGCAGTAGATCGAGGAGCTGTTGTCGCCGGCGAAGACGAAGGCGCCGTCGGGGGCGGTGGCGCAAGAGAAGACGCCGGCGTCACAGCGGTAGGTGGCGAGGCGCTCACCGCGCTTGGACACCTTGTAGATCAGGTTGTCGCCGCAGGCCGCGTAGACCGCGCTCTCTTCTTGCCAGCCGAAGAGCACCCCGCCGCCGAGCGCGTGCTCCCAGACGACGCGGCCGTCCTGCCAGTCGTACATCGTCACCCGGGCCCCGCAGCCGAAGTAGACGCCGATCTCGTCGCAGCGCACCATCCAGCCGTAGCCACCCTGCTGCTTCTGGGTCCAGCAGGTCTCCTCTTCGTGGTTGAAGACGCTGATCTGGGCGCCGGTGTCGCCCACGCCGAGCACGCCGTCCTTGATGTCGATCCAGAGGATGTCGACGCTCTCGGAGATGCGGTAGGCCACCCGCGGCGCCTTGCTCGTGAGGTCATAGACGTTGCCGTCGTCGCAGCCGGCGTAGAGCCACTCTCCGTCGGCCACGAGGCACTTCACGCCGTCGGGGAGCTGGTAATTGCAGACGACCTTGCCCGCGTGGTCGAGGGCGTAGACGTTGCCCTTCTGGTTGCCCACCCAGCAGAGCCCGGCGTCGACGAAGACGCCGAAGGCCGCGCTGCCAGAGTCGAATTGCCAGAGCACGGGGGCGGCGCGGGAGGTGGAGGGGCGGGAGACCACCTCGCGGCGGGTGACGGTGCGCTTCTTACGCTCCCCCAGCACCGCGGCGGCGTAGCCCTTGCTCGCCTTCTCGCGGATCTTCTTGTCCGCCTCTGCCTTGGCCTTCTCGAAGCTCGGGAAGGCCTTGACCTGGGACTGCCCCTTGTCGCCGATGCGGCCGTAGCGGATCGTGAGCGTGGTGCCCTCGATCACGACCTCGTAGAACTTGTGGGAACCACCGCCCTCCTCAGAGAGCTCCAGGTAGCTGCGGAAGTCGGGCACGACGGACTCCAGGGCGAGGAGAGCAGCCTATCCAGGCGGATCCTCGGCCGCTACGCCCTGGAGAGGTGCCGGGTTGGCTGGGAGCCGGCCGCAGGGCCCGGATCGCGAGGATCTGGTACCGGGGCTGATCCCGCACAGGTGGCGGCGCGCGGCGGCCTCGCCGTGGCCTGGATCTCCGCGGCTGTGATCGGGAATTGGATCGAACTTCACAGGGGAGGCCTCGAATGTCGGGGCTCGGCCTGCGTCACCGTGCACACGGTGGCAGGTCATGGTACCTTTGCGCCGTTCTTCCCAGACCCAAGGAGCCCTCCATGAAGCGCTTGCTGCTGCTCGCTGTCCTCGTTGCCTCTCCCGCTGCGTTCGCCAAGAAGGGCAAGGGTGGTGGGGACGATGAAGGCAAGGTTCGCGTGTCCCTGAGCACCCCGATCTTCGTCAGCAACTCGACGACGGTCACCTTCACGGGTGGCTCCAGCGACGTCTCCTCCAAGACGAAGACCTCCGGCCTCGCCCTCTTTGACCAGCCGGCCCGCTTCGGCGTTGGCTACATGGCCACCAAGAACGTCGAGGTTGGCGCGTTCCTGGCCTACTCGAAGCTCACGGACAGCGTTGAGTCCGACCCCGAGAACAAGGCCACCGACGGCGACGGTGACCCCAACACCCACGCCGGCTTCCAGCTCTACGGCGGCTACAACCAGAAGATCGGCGAGTCCCTCGTCGGCTTCGGTCAGGTCAACGTGGGCATCGAGCGCGCCTCCTCGGGCGACCCGGTCACGCAGCAGAAGTGGACCGTGTACGGCCTCGACGCGGGCGTTCGCTACAAGATCATGAAGCGCGCCTCGATCGACACCTCGCTCAGCTACGAAGGCGGCAAGGGCAAGTTCTTCTTCGATGGCGACGAGGTCAAGGACACCGAGGCCAAGCTCCAGAACATCGGGCTCCGCACCGGCCTCTCGATCCGCATCTGATCGGATCGCCTCATTCACCGGCGGGGCCAGCGTGGCTCCGCCGGTGAAGGACCGCCCCTCCCGCTCCGCCAAGCTTGGCGGGGTGTGGAGGGGCGGGCTCGTTTGGGGGACCCCGGAGCGCCGCGGGGATCGGCGCCGCGGGGATCGGCGCCGCGGGGATCAGCGGCGGCGCGCCCGGAAGAGGCGGAGGCCGAGCAGGCCCAAGAGGCCGAGCAGGCCGGTGGTGCGACGGAGGGCGCCCGCGCCGCCTGCGGTGGTGCAGGAGCAGCCGCCCTTCTCGCCTGCGTCCATCGCCGCCGACGTGCCGGGGGTGGTGGGGACGCCGGTGTCATCGACGGTGAGGCCTGTGTCGGCGCCGGTGCCGTCGGTGCCGTCCGTGCCGCCGGTGTCGGCGCCGGTGTCGGTGTTGACGCGCTCGTCGGCGCCGACGTCCCAGGCGAGGCCCTGCGGCCGGGTGTCCTGGTCGAGGTCGCCGATGACCTCGGGGAGCTCCACGCCCGCGTCGACCGCGGTGGCGGTCTCCATGAGGTGGTAGTCGTCGGCGACGGCGTCCTCGAAGGCGGTCTGATCGGTGGCGAGGTTGCCGAGGGCGGCGACAGCCTGGGCGGGCAGGGTGCCGACGACGAGGGTGTTGCGGAGGTCAATGCCCGTGCCGCTGTCGGTGAGGAGCACCAGGGGCGCGGTGACGTTGAGGCCGAGGGTGTCGTTCCAGACCTGGAGCGTCTCCACCTCGTCCTCGGCCTGGAGGGCCACGCCGAGGTCCCAGAAGAGGCTGTTTTGCACGCGCACGATCACGCTGTCGGGGCGGGTGTCGCTGGGGCCGAGGGCGCGGAGCCCGATCGTGCTGTCCGAGATGCGCACCCGGTCGAGGGTGACGTCCACCTTCTCCTTCAAGTTGAAGGCGGCGGCCTCGGGATCGGGCCCGTCCTTGAAGCCGTAGACCCAGGTGTCGCGCACGACCACGGTGGCGCGCTCGGGGGTGGTGGCGGTGCGGGTCTCGAGGGCGCTGCGGCCGGGGACTGCGCCCACGCTGAAGCCGGCCACCGCCTCGGTGAGCGGCGCCAGCCAGATCGTGGAGCTCTCGATGGTGAGGTCGGCCCAGCCGGCCTCGGCGCGGTCGGGGTCGAGCTGGACGCCGCTGCCGGAGAAGGTGTGGAGCTCGACCGCGCTCAGGAGCAGGCCCTGGACGGCGCCGGCGACGACCGCGTGCGCCTCTTCGGGGGCGTCCTCCCACCAGAGGCAGTGGTGGATCACCGTGCGCTCGATGCGCACCGCCTCGGGCGCGCCGATGACGAGGCAGCTCCGCGCGCTCTCCCGCACCTCGCCGCCGACGAGGCGGAATCGGTGCCCGCCGTCTCCCACCGCCACGACGGGGCCCGCGGCGTAGGCCCCCTCGAGGATGAGGTTCTCCACGGTGAGATCGGCGTGCGAGACGGTGAGGGCCGGCGAGCCCTGGACGACGACGGTGGCCCCCTCGGCGGCTTGCAGCGTGATCGCGCCGTCGACCGCGGTGAGGAGGGACTCGACGTAGGTGCCGGACTCGACGGTGATCGTGTCGCCGGGGAGGGCGACGTCCAGGGCGGCCTGGATGGACTCCCCGTCCAGGACGGTGAGCTCGGCGGCACGGGCGCCGCCGGCGTTCAAGAGCAGGGCGAGCGAGGGGAACAACAGCGCGGGCACAGGCGCCTCCAGGGTCGCGCAGTCTACCCGGCCCGCGCGGGACCTGAGGGGCCCGTGGACGGTCGCCCCGCAGACATTTCAGCGAGACCGGGGTTGAACCGCCATTCTGAGCTCGCCGGGCGGCGGCGGTGTGCCGGGGACGAGGGAGGCCACTCCGTCGAGGGAGGAGTCCGGGTCGAGGTCATCGAGGCGAGCGAACCAGCCTGGGGTGATGGAGATGAGCTCGACCTGCTGCTCCTGGAATTCGATCGGGAGCGGGGCCGCGACGACGACGGGCAGGCTGCGGCCATCGGGGCGGCGGAGCTCGGGCAGGGTGCCGGGGCGGCTGCCTGCGGGCACCCGGACGAGGTCCTCGAAGCGGCGGCCGGCGAGGCCCTCGGGCTCGGAGACGCCGACGAGCTGGCGCAGGGCGAGGTTGCCGTAGAGGACCCGACCGTCCGCCACGAGCGCGATCGCGTCGTGGCTGCGCTCGATGATGGTGTTCATCTCTTCGCGGGTGCGGGCGAGGTCGTGGCGGACGTCCTGCACGTCCTCGCGCTGGGTGGTGTCGTCCGTGATGTCCTCCACCGTGAGCACCAGGGGCGGATCGTCGGCGCTGAGGCTGTGGCCGTGCCCGGTCCAGTGGATTCGGAAGGTGCGGCGCGCGCCCTCGGCGGTGTAGACCTCGGCCACGCTGGGGCCGGTGGGGACGGTCTGGCGACAGGTCGGACAGGTGACCTGTCGGGGCCAGCTCAAGTTGCGCTGGACCGCCCGCCACCAGCCGCTGACGTCCCCCCAGGGGGCCGTCAGCCGCTCGAGGGTGGGGCCGAGGGAGGAGATGCTGCCGTCGGCGTGGAGGGTGAGCAGGCCGAGCCCGAGCCCGTCACTCACCTGGCGGAGGAGCGCGCTGCGGTCGGGCAGGGGCGCGGTCACGCGGGGTTCAGCCCCTTCGAGCTGTAGGCCCACCATACGCTCGACCTCCCCGGTGGCGCCGCGCTCTGAGGTGGCCTGGGTGCGCATCCTCCGCCAGCGGCCGTCCTCGTGACGGATCCGGTAGCGGAGCTCGAGGGTGGAGTCGCCGCCGAAGAGGTGGCGCTCGAAGGCCTCCTCGACCGGGGCCCGGTCGTCCGGGTGGAGGCGGTCGAACCAGTCGGAGAGGGCCTCGAGGGGCGCGTCGGCGGGGAGCCCGAGCATCCCCCTCCAGGCGCGGGAGTAGCGCATGGCCCCCCCGGCGCTCCAGGTCCAGCCGCCGCCGCCGCCGAGGGCCACGAAGAGCTCGATCTGGCGTTGGGCCTCCGCTTCGGCCTCGCTGGCCCGCTCGGCGGTCGCGTTGGACAGCGCCAGCGCCTCGCGGAGGCGCCCGAGAGCGGCCTCCAAGCCTCGGCTGTGGGTGGCGTAGCTCAGCGTGGCCCAGGCGAAGGCGAGGGCGACGAGCACGAGCACGTTGAGGCCACTCCAGAGGGAGCCGAGGCTCGTCGAGATCGCGGCCGTCTCGAGGCGGAGGGCTTGACTGAGGGTGCCGATCGCCTCGTTGGCCCGCAGGGCGGCGTCCGCGGACGGGGGCGTCGTTTGGAGGCCGATCAGCCCCGCGTGGAGCTCGTCCAGGGAGCGGGCCACGGGGACCTCGGGCAGCGCGGCGATCAGGCCCGGGCGGAGCTGCTCGACGTCCTCCACGGCCTGGCGGAGGCGGTCCTGCGCCGCTCCGTCGGCGGCCGGAGCCGCGAACGCCATCTCCACGGTGCGGCTGAGGCCCCCTAGCGCGCTGAGGGTGTGAACCCGCTCCTCCAGCTGCCCGCGGAGCTCCCTCGAGTGGTAGACGATCCAGCCCGAGCCGAGCGCGAAGCCCAGCACGAAGACCTTGAGGGTGGTGATCAGGGTAGAGCGGCCCACCTCGGGGCTCTCCGAGGCGATCGTCGTCGGGCCAGCGCTGGTCGAAGGATCGATAGGGGCCATGATCTGATCGTAGACCACCCACCCGCACGAATCAAGCGCAGGATCTGACAAGGAGCGGACAGCTCGATCCCGAGGCGAGCGCGGGCTAGGGAGGCAGGATGTTGGCCCTCCCTTGCGCGCTCTCCGGCCCTCTTCGGCTTCGACCCTCTCCTTTTGAGGACGCCCGGGGCGCCCTCTGGGTGACGTTCCAGGCCGATGCGCTCGCCGCCCTCGGTCTGCCCACCGCCTTCGCCCAAGAGAACTTGAGCCGCTCGATCCACGGCGCGCTCCGCGGGCTTCACTACCAGGAGGCCGAGCCCCAAGGGAAGCTGCTGCGGGTGCTGGTGGGGCAGATCTTCGACGTGCTCGTCGATGTCCGCCCCCGCTCGCCGACGGCCGGCCAGGCGATGTGCATCGACCTCAGCGATCAGGTCCGCGAGTCGCTCTGGATCCCCCCTGGCTTCGCCCACGGCTTCTACGTCCGCAGCGCCGAGGCCCTGGTGGACTACAAGCTCACCGCGCCCTACCGGCCCGAAGACGAGCGGGTGCTCCGCTGGGATGACCCCGAGCTCGCCATCCCCTGGCCCCTCCAAGGGCCACCCCTGCTCTCCGCCCGGGATCAGGCCGGGGAGAGCGTGCAGGCCTGGCGGGCCCGCCTCACCGCCCGCGGTCAGTAGAGCGCGAGGCGGTAGAAGACCGAGGCGCTGCCGGTGCTCACGTAGAGGTAGCCGTCATCGGAGACCGTACAGGCGCCCGCGTTGGCGTGGCTCACCGGGAAGGCGGTGATGGTGGTCCAGGTGTCGGTGGCGGTGGTGTACTGGTAGATCGTCGTCCCGCTCGTGCCTCCCGCCGCGTAGATGTGCCCCGAGCGGTCCCCGCAGAAGATGTCGTTGAGCTGGGTCTCCGGGATGGGGCTGACCGCGCTCCAGGTGTCGGCGAGGATGTCGTAGCGGTAGAGCTCGGGCCCGTCGTAGGCGCCGACGAAGAGCCAGCGATGGGTGGGATCGTAAGCGAGGCGGGTCTGTGTCAGCGCGCCGAGGCCGGTCGAGGACTCTGTGAGCGTGCTCGTGAGGGTGTCGTAGGTGATGAGCTCTCCCGCGCCGTCGTAGCCGTAGACCACCCCCTCCTCATCGGACTCCGTCATCGACTTGTCGTCGGTCATCGTGAAGGAGGCGGCGGTGGCGAAGCTGTCGGTGAGGGGGTCGTAGCGGTAGACCTTGCCCTTACGGATCACCCACAGGTAGCCGTTGAAGGGGGCGCCGCCGGCGAAGTAGGCGGTGCTGAGCGGGTTCGTCGTGCTGCCCTTCGACCAGAGGTTGGCGGTGGGGTCGTAGGACTGAGCGGGCGAGCCGTAGAGGTTGACGAGGTCGCTCTCGTCGGTCGGCCAGTAGCTCGACAGGCTCCCGAGGCTGGACGTCCACGCGGAGGCGGCTCGGGAGGTCCAGGTCGCGCTCACGCTGCCGGTGAAGAGCGGGAAGCCGCAGTCCTGGATCGCGGAGTCGCCGTCGTTGCAGTCGCTCGAGTCGGCGAGGTAGCCGGTGGGGGCGCAGCCGGTCGTGGCGCTGGACTCGCGATCGCCGAAGCCGTCGCCGTCGGCGTCGGGGTACCAGTCGCCGGTGAGCCCCTCGTCGATCTGGCGGTCACAGTCATTGTCGAGGGTGTCACAGACCTCGGTCACCCCGGGGTGGATCGCGGGGGCGTCGTCGTCGCAGTCCGTCGAGAGGGCCGAGGTGCCGGGCGGCGGGTCGCAGGAGGGGGCCCCGGCGCCCTCGGCCCCGAAGCCGTCGGCGTCGGCGTCCTCGTAGAATGTGTCCATCGTCGAGGGGTCGACCGAGCTGTCGGCGTCATCGGCGAGGCCGTCGCAGTCCTCGTCGGTGTCGAGGGGGTCACAGCGCTCCCGGGCGCTCGGTGAGACGGCCGGGTTGAGATCGTCGCAGTCGCCGCTCTGGTTGACGTGGGCGGTCGAGGGGGCCTCGCAGGCGAGGGAGGGGCTCCCGGCGCCGTAGCCGTCCTCGTCTTCGTCCGGGTACCACTCGATGAGGGAGCCCTCATCGAGGCTGTCGTCGGCCTCCTCGGCCGCGCCGTCGCAGTCCTCGTCGGTGTCGAGGGGGTCGCAGCGCTCGACGGCGTCGGGGTGTACGGCCGGATCGAGGTCGTCGCAGTCATCCCCGAGCGCGGCGTAGCCGAGCGGGGGCTCACACTGGGAGAGGCTGAGGGCGGGGTCGCCGTGGCCGTCTCCGTCTTCGTCGATCCACCAGGTGAGCAGGTCTTCCGGCGCGACGTCGTCGGTGACGCTGTCACAGTCATTGTCTACATCGTCACAGACCTCGGTCGCGGCCGGGGAGACCGCGGCGTCGGTGTCGTCGCAGTCGGCCCCGTCCTGGCTGAGGCCCTCTGTCAACGTGCAGGCCTGGACGGGGGTGAGGGGATCGCCGAAGCCGTCCCCGTCGGCGTCTTGGAAGTAGGCGGCGCCGTCGACGGGGTCTTCGTCGATCACGCCGTCACAGTCCTGGTCAACCCCGTCGCAGCGCTCCTCCGCGCCCGGGTGGAGCGTGGGATCCCCCTCGTCGCAGTCGGCCTCCCCGGCGTAGCCGTCCCCGTCGGGATCGAGGATGACCGCGCCGTCCCCCTCGCCGCCGGCCCCCTTGTCGGCGCCGGCGCAGCCCGTGAGGAGTCCGATCAGCGTGAACATGCGCAGGGAGCGGGCGGCGTACATGGGTGGGAGTCCTCTGGGCGGCCCCTTGACGGGCTCAGATCGCCATGCCGTAGAGGCCGTAGAGCAGCATCTTCGGGCTGATCGTGCGCAGTTCGACGAACTGTCGCTTGAGCTGGGCGGGCCGCATGTAGAAGCGCCGAAGGGCCCAGCTCTGCATCTCGATCAGCAGCGCGGGATCGTAGTCGGGCGGGTGGTAGATGAGCTGGTCGGGGTTGGGGTTGAAGGTGGTGTAGTTGTCCCAGTCGTCGCGGAAGAGGTCCTTCTGCCACCGATCCTCGAAGAGCTTGCTGCCGGGGAAGGGCACGGTGATCGCGAACTTGGCGAAGTCGAGGTCGAGATCGACCGCGAACTCGACCGTCTCCTTCGTCATCTCGGGGGTCTCGCCGGGCATCCCGATCATGAACAGACCCACGGTCTGGATGCCGGCGTCGCGGGCGTGCTTGACGCCCTCTCGGACCTTGGCCGTGGTGATGTTCTTGTTCACGTTGCCGAGCAGCATGTCGGAGCCGGACTCAATGCCCATCAACACGCGACGGCAGCCGCCCTCGTACATGATGCGCGCGGTGTCGGCGTCGAGGCGGTCACAGCGGGTCTCGGAGAGCCACTGGCACCGCTTGTCGAGGCCGCGGCGGACGAGCTCGACGCAGAAGGGCTCGAGGTCCTTCTTGACGAGCGGGAAGATGGGATCGACGAAGCCGATCTGCTTGACCCCGTACCGATCGACGAGGAACTCGTACTCATCGACGATCTTGATGGGATCGCGCTTGCGGTAGATCTTGCCACCCGTGTTGATGAGCGAGCAATAGTCGCAGCGGTAGGGGCAGCCCCGGGAGCCCGTCATCGTCAGCACGGGCTTGGCGAAGTCAGCGAAGGGGAGCAGGCCGTAGCGGTGGTACGGGAAGAGGTGCCAGGCCGGGTAGGGCAGATCGTCGAGGTCGCGGTTGAGCACGCGGCCCTTGTTGGTGATCACCTGACCGTCGGTGCTCTTCCAGGTGAGGCCGTCCACGGAGGCGTAGTCCTGCCCGCCGGTGGCCATGGCGTCGACCAGCTCGCAGACGGTCACCTCTCCGTCGTGGTGGACGCAGAAGTCAGCCTCGTGGGCCCGCACGATCTCGGCGGCGAACACGTCGGCGTGGACCCCTCCCCAGACGATCCGGACGTCGGGGAGCCGCGCCCGGATGCGCCCGGAGAGCTCGGCGCAGACGGGGGCAGACGGTGTGAGCACGGTCATGCCGACGAGGTCGGGCTTGAAGCGGGCGGCGCGGTCGACGACCTCCTCGCCGGAGAGCTTCTCGGCGAACATGTCGATGACCCGCACGTGGCAGCCGTGCTGCTCGAGCGCGGCGGCGATGTAGGCCAGCCCGATGCAGGGCATCGGCTCGAGGAGTCCGGCGAAGCGCCCCAGCTTGCGCATGTTCATGGCAGGATTGATGAGCAGGACCCGCAAGCGGCCTCCGAGGTGGCTGGTCGGCACCATACCCCGCTCCGCGGGCCTGCCCACGCCGCGATGCGCGCGGGATCGGCCGGAAGGTCTCGCTCAGCGCTGGCCGATCCAGAGGGGGCTCGCCCAGGCTCCGGCGGTCTCGAGGTCGTCCAGGTGGGCCTCGTCGAAGGCCCCGCCCTCATTCGAGTAGATGCGGGGGCGCACGTCGTGGTCCCCGCCGTCGAACCAGCCGGTGAACAGCAGGTCGAGGTCGCCGTCCTGGTCGGCGTCGAGGAGGCGGACGCGCAGGCTGTTGGCGGTGTCGAGCAGGGTGCGGCTCGCGGTGCCGTAGCCGGCGGCGTCCCCCCACCAGATGGCGCTGCCGGGGGACCAGTCGCCGGCCTCGCTGCGGTAGCCGGGGACGACGATCTCGAGCAGGCCGTCGCCGTTGAGGTCGCCCACCGCCGGGTACGCCCCGCCGGTGGCCAGCAGGCCATCGGCGTCGGTGGAGGTGAAGACCCCCTCGTTGCTGTAGTAGGCCAGGACGAGGTTCTCCCAGTCCCCGCCCACGGGCTCGGCGGGGTCGATACCCTCGCCGGCCCAGGCCCCGAAGACGAGGTCGCTCCAGCCATCGCCGTCGAGATCGGCGGCGGTCACGCTCCAGGCGCCGCGGGTGGGGAGGGCGGTTCGGTCGGGGCTGGCGAAGTGGTCGCCCTGGTTCCAGAGGATCTCGGAGTCAGCGTCGCTGTTGGCGAGGACCAGGTCGATGTCGCCGTCCTGGTCGAGGTCTTCGGCGACGATGCCTGCGCAGCCGCTGCTCGGCAGGTTGATCTGGTTGCTCTCCGTGAAGAACAGACTGGCGTCGTTCCAGTAGATGGTGGATCCGGCGTGGTCACAGACCGCGATGTCGTCGCTGCCGTCTCCGTCGAGGTCGGCCACGACGAGGGCGCGGGGATCGACAGCGGGGAGGTGGACCGGGTGGGCGAGGTCGGGCCCGCCCGTGGCGCCATGGAACAGGGTGAGGGCGGCGGAGCCCTCGCTCGGCCCCCCTTCGAGGAGGATGAGCTCCGGGAGGCTGTCGCCGCTGAGCTCCGCCGCCGCGATCGCCACGACCCCATCGGTGGTGAAGGAGGCGCTGCCGGCGTCCGCAGGGCCGGTGACCGAACCCCAGGCGATGCGGCTCTCACCGGGCGCCGAGGCGCCGAGGGCGAGGTCGATGGTGCCGTCCTGGTCGAAGTCGGCGGCGGCGGCGGCGGCCACGCCCGGCCCCACGAGGCTGCCGAACAGCACGGGGTGGTCGCCGGGGTCACCGCGGTAGAGGTGGGAGGCGGTCTCGGCCGCGAGATCGTCGGCGGCGCCGGCCCGCTCGGCGGGGATGAAGAGGTCGGGGATGCCGTCGCAGTCGAGGTCCGTACAGACGTCGAGGCCGTCGCAGTCCTGGTCGACGCCGTCTCCGGGCACCTCTGTGGCGTGTGAATCGGGGAAGACGTCCCCGTCGCTGTCATCGCAGTCGGTGGGCTCGGTGACGGCGTCGGCTGGCTTCTCGCAGGCTCGGACGACGGCGTTGGGGTCGCCGTGGTGGTCGGCGTCGGCGTCGGTGTACCAGGTGCCGCCGTCGGAGGGCTCGTCGTCGATGCGGCCGTCGCAGTCCTGATCGACGCCGTCGCAGACCTCGACGAGGTCGGGGGCCGCCGAGGGGTTGGCGTCGTCGCAGTCGTCGAAGTTGGCGACGAGCCCGTCCGTCTCGGCGCAGCCGCTCTGGTTGCGGGTGGGGTCGCCGTGGCCGTCGCCGTCGGCGTCCGCCCAGAGGTCTACGGCGACGCCGTCGTCGATCTCGCCGTCGCAGTCGTCGTCGAGGCCGTTACAGACCTCGGCGTTGCCGGGCTTGGAGGTGGCGCGGGTGTCGTCACAGTCCCCGTCGACCCAGGTGTATCCGTCGCCGTCCTTGTCGAGCGGCTCCCAGCTCGAGGCGCAGCCCGACAGCGCGCCGAAGGCCACGAGGAGGACGGCGTGGAGGACCGCGAGGCGGCCGAGGCGAGCGGGCCCGGGGCGAAGGGGGCGGGAGGGCGCGAGGCGGGGGTGACGCATGAGGCCTACCGAAATCCCTGGGGTTGCACCGTGAAGCCGAGGGAGAGCCAGGGCCAGACCCGCGCCCCGTCGTGGAGGAAGCCGCCCTCGAGGGTGGGGCCGGCCTGCCAGGTCTTGCTGCTGGCCCCCCACCAGGTGTAGCCGCCCACGATCCCGCCGCTGCGGAGGGTGCCGCGGACGGCGGTGCGGGCCAGCGCGGCGTCCGTGCAGACCTCCGCGGGTGTGTTCGGCTCCTCGCACCAGACCGGCGCCGGATCGGTGCGCAGCCCGGTGGAGGAGGCGAAGCCGAGCGCGAGCTCGGGGCCGATCGCGAAGCGCATGGTGCGGGTGTGGATGGCCAGCGAGGCCTGCACCCAGCCGAAGTGTGCGCGATCGGGCAGCTCGCCGCCGCCGGGGGGGACGCCGTACAGGCTCTGGTAGCCGATGACGATGGGCACGGAGAGCGGGTTGGTGGTCCCGAGGTCCAGGCCGGCGCCGACCCGCGCCCCCGGCCCGGAGAAGGGCTCGGGCTGGACCTCGGAGTTGTCGGTGGCCGCCGCCCAAGTCCACGCGGGGCCGACCGTGATGATCGGCCCGCGGAGGGGCGCCCGGGCCTGGCTGATGCTCCCCGAGCGGCGGGTCTGGGCGCCCTCCCCTTCGGGGAGCGCCGAGACCTCGATCACCACCGGCACCTGGCCGGGGACCACGGTGAAATTCTCACCGGCGAAGCTGTAGGCCAAGCGCGGGAGGTAGCCCTTGAATTGTCCCTTCGCTGCGAGCTCATTCTGTGCGAAGAGCACGGCCGCCCGCTCGTCGGGGGCGAAGGGGAGGTCGGTGACGGAGAGGACCGCCTTGTCCCGCTTCGCGCGGGAGAGGAGGTGCACCTCGCCGAAGCGGCCCTCCAGATCGGCGACGTCGATGCCTCGCGCGGCGGTCGGGCTCACCTCCTGGGCGCGGAGCAGTCGCTCGTGGGCGCCCTGGGCGTCTCCCCGGTTTCGGGCGGCCTCGGCGCCGAGATCATGCTGATCCGCGGTCACGACCACCCCATGCGTGGAGAGGTAGACGAGCTCGAGGTAGCTCCGCTCGACGCCGTCCCAGAGGCCGCGGGAGGCGAGGCGGCGCATGTCCTCGTCGAGGCGCACCTGCTCGGCGCTCTCGGTGGATACACGCGCCTCCGGGTTCTGGGCGTGGGCTGACGGACCGGTCAGGGCGAGGCAGATGGCCGCGAGCAGCAGGGACATCCGGGGCTCCGGAGGGAGAGCGGTTTCGCCTGGGTCCCTTAGCGCTTGGTGCGCGTCCCCGCACCCTGCCGACAAGGGTGGCTTCGACTCAGACTCGGAGCTCGTCGCGCTCTCGCGGGGCGAGACACTCGACCGTCGAGCCGAGGCGGGCGAGGGCGTCGATCGTGGCCCCGTGCTTTCGGTCGATGTCGTCGTCGTTCTGGGCGGGGTCGTGGTGGAAGATGCAGAGCCGCTTCACCGCGGCCTTATGGGCGAGGCGGGCGACCTCGGAGACACAGGCGTGCCCCCAGCCCACACGCGCGGGGTACTCGGCGTCGGTGTAGGTGGTGTCGGTGATCAAGAGATCGGCACCGGCCACGAAGCCCGAGAGCTGCTCCATGTACTCTTCGCCGTGATGTACCGAGCTCGCGAGGTAAAGTTCGTTGTCGGTTATGTAGGCGATCGAGCGGCCTTTGTACTCAAAACGGTAGCCAAGGCAAGCGCCAGGGTGCATCAGGAGCATGGTGCGCACCTGCACACCTTGGATGCGGTAGGCGTCCTGGTAGAGGTCGCGATAGGTGACGCTGGCGCCGAATTCGCCTGGAGTAATCGGGAAAAATCGGCCATCCATCTGCGCCGAGACCAGCTCTCGCATGCTGGCGCCGGGCTGCGCGGGGCCACAGACCTCGAACTCGTTGCCCGGCACGTAGAGCGGCGCGAAGAAGGGCAGCGCGTTGAGGTGATCCCAGTGGGGGTGGGTGATCATGATCGCCCCCTTCAGCCGCCCGCGCTTCTGGGTCATCAGGTGCTGACCGACCTCGCGGATGCCGCTCCCGGCGTCGAGGATGAAGAGCTCCCCGCGGGGGAAGGTGAGCTGCACGCAGGAGGTGTTGCCGCCATACTTCATGTTCTTCGGCGAAGGGGCGGGCAGCGTGCCGCGCACCCCCCAGAAGTGGGCGGTGACCTCGTCGGTGACGACGTGGGTGATCAAGTCCTGGAGCTGCTTCATGCGGATCGGCTTGATGGCGTAGGCGTCGGCGCCGGCCTCCATCGCGGCGTTCCGGTCTGCCGGGTAGATCTTCGCGGACAGCACGATGATCTTGATGTGCGAGAGCGTGTTGTCGGCGCGGATTCGTCTGCAGAGCTCTGCACCGTCCATGCCGGGCATCATGAGGTCGACGATCGCGCAGTCCGGAGGGCTCGCTCGCAGGGCCTCCAGGCCCTCGGAGCCCGATTTGGATGTCTGGACTGAACAACCGATTGAGGACAAAGCGGTGCTAACAACCTCGAGAATCTCGGGATCGTCGTCAACAAGGTGAACCTTGAGGGGGGCTTGCATTCTCTTCCGTTCGCCTCGGAGTCAAGACCCGGAGTCAAGCACAACGCGGCCCCCTGGGGAAGAGGGGCGCGCAGTTAGAAGACGATAACGGCATTTGGTGATGTCGGTTTGTGGAGTACATCTCGGATGGGCTCCCTGGACGGGCTCGGGTGTCTCCGTCTCGCGCCGCGGGTGCGTCCATCCGGATCCTGCGCCTCGACAGGACCTGTCCTCGGCCATAGGCCGAGCGCTGGAGGAACTTCATGGTGTCGCGGCTCTCACTTCGGCTCCTCGGCCTCGGCCTCTTCCTCGCCGTGGGCCTGCCCGCGACCGCCCTCCGCGCCTCCGACGCCCATGCGGCCGTGGGCGGAGCGGTCTTCGGTGATCTGGTCATCGAGATGCTCCCCGTGGGCTCGGTGTACGGCTCGGGGCAAGGCAAGACCCTGATCCACGTCCTGGCCCTCGACCGCAGCGGAGAGCCGCTGGGGCAGCTCGAGTGGAAGGCGCAGAGCACCGGCGGTGAGCTCAGCCAGCCGACCTCGGTGGGGCCGGGCCTATTCCGCATGGAGTGGACGCCCCCCCTCGTCGATGCCCCGCGGGAGGTGGAGATCAGCCTCAAGGGTAAGACCGTCAACAAGGACAAGATCGCCAAGGCCTGGGCGATCTCGGTGCTCCCGGTGCCCGCCCAGCGGGTGACCCTCGCGGCCAGCCCGCCCGCCCTGGTGCTCGGCCAGGACGCGACCGCCAGCTTGACCGTCACCCTCACCGGGGGGGCCACCGCCGCCCGAGACGGCGGCGACCTCGAGTTCAATGTGTCTTCGGGCACGCTCTCGAACCTCACCCCGATGGGCAACGGGGCCTACTCTGCCCTCTACACGCCGCCCGTCGCGGCCAAGGGGCAGCCTCAAAGGCCGGGCGTGGCCGTGATCACCGTGGCGGACCGCCGTGATCCCTCGCGCACCTACGGGGTGGTCTCCATCCCCCTGCAAGCCAAGGCCGAGCTCCCGGTGAAGGGCGGCCCGGGCGGCAGCGTCCTCCTCCGGCTCGGGGGTCGCGAGTTTGGGCCCGTCACAGCCGACAAGTCGGGGAACGCGAAGGTTCAGGCGATCCTCTCGCCGGGGGTTGGGAAGGCCACCGTGGTCTCCTATGTGAACAACGTGGCGAAGGAGACCCCGCTCGACCTCAAGCTCACCCCAGCCGCGCGGGTGCGGCTGCTGCCCACCTTCAGCGGGGTGCCGGCTGACCCCGCCCTCTCCGTGCCCCTTCGGGCCTTCGTGGTCACCCCCGAGGGGCAGCCGGACAGCGGCGCCAAGCCGGTGATCAAGGTCTCGGCGGGGGTGGTCTCCGACACCCGTCACGAGGGCAACGGCGTCTACGTCGCCTCCTGGTCCCCGCCCGTCGCCCTGCCCGCGCCCACCAAGGGGGGCTCGACCAAGGGGGGCTCGACCGCGGGCAAGCCCACCCCACCGGGCGCCGTGTCGGTGGAGGTGGTGCTCCCCGAGAAGGGACAGCAGGACAAGCGGAGCGTGACGCTCAGCCCGGGCCGCGCGGTCGGGCTCAGCCTCACCCCCAGCCCGAGCCCGCTGCCGGCTGGCGTCACCACCCTCGAGGTGACGGCCCACGTCACCGGGCGCGACGGCCAGGGTCTCGCCGGGCGCAGCCTCGCCTTCAAGATCGACGGTGGGCGCATCGCGGGGCCCGTGAAGGACCTCACCCAGGGCGACTACAAGGCCACCTTCACGGTGAGCGGAAAGTCGCCGGTCGACCTCCTCGGCACGGTCAAGGCGCCGGCCAATCAGAACCCCGTTCGGCAGATCCTCGTGCTCCCCACGCGCAGCCGCCTCCCCCTGGACGGCGTGTCGAGCACGATGCTCACGGTGCTCTGCCTTGACGAGTTCGGCTACCCGGTCACCGGCGTCCCACTCGAGCTCGACGTGACCGAGGGGGACGGGATGCTCCCCGCGAAGGCCACCACCGACGACGCCGGCGTGGCGCAGGTCTACTACACGACCGGCCGCGAGCCGGGCCTCGTGCGGGTGGAGGCGCGGGCCCAGGGCCAGTCCGGCGGCGCCCCCCTGATCCAGCTCCCCCCCGAGGTGGTCCCCGCGCTCGACCGCTTCCCTGTCTCCGGGCCGCAGTCGGTGGTGGACGGAACGACCGCCTGGATGGCGACCGTCAACCACCTCTTCGTCCCGCTGGCTCCATGAAGCGGCCCCTCCCCGAGCTCATCCGCCACTTCGACCAGCACCTCGAAGAACAGCCCGCAGATCCTGCGCTCGCCCATTGGTACGAGGTCATCCACCACACCGTCCTCGACCGGGCCGAGCTCGAGGACAAGGACGTCCTGCTCGACCTCGGCTGCGGCACGGGGAGGATGCTCAGCGACGTCGCCCCCTTCATCCGCCGAGGGGTGGGCCTCGACTGCTCGCCGCTGCGCCTCGCGCTCGCCCGCGGGCGGAGCGACGCCCCGAACCTCTCCTTCCAGCTCGGCGATCTGCGGGATCCCCCCGTCATCCCTGGGCTCAGCACCGTGATGATGGCCCGATCGCTCTCTCTGCTCGACGCGGCGGAGCGGCGCGCGCTCTGGGGGCGCCTGCACGCCGCGCTGCCCCCCGACGGCTTGCTGGTCATCGGCGATCTGCTCTGGAGCCTCCCACCCGACCGCCTCGACGGCGTGGAGGGTTGGCTCGATCGGGAGCACCGCTTCGCGCCCTCGGTAGACGACGTCACCGGCGAGCTCGACCGGGCCGGCTTCCTCCACTTCGCCGAGCGCCTGCACCCCGCGGTGGCCGTGATTCGGGCGGTGCGTCGGCCTCGGTAGGGCGGCCCCCGCGCCCGCGCGCCTTTCTTGATAGTGCGCGGAGGAGGTGATCATGCGCCGCTCCCCGAGCCACTCGCCCTGCCGCCCTCGTCTCCGCTCGCGCCTCCGGTCCCGCCGGAGCCTCGGCCTGATCCTCAGCCTGAGCCTGGCGATGGCCTGCAACCGTCAGGACCAAGAGGTGGGCGAGTTTCGGCTGAGCTGGCCGGAGGAGGGCACGGGGCTCTCCGTAGACTGGCACGGCAAGCGCCTGCTGGACCTCGAGGAGCTCGAGTTCGGACAAGGCGAGGCCGAGGTCGACTTTCAGGTCGGCAGCTACAAGTTCACCGAGACCGCGCTCGACCTCTCCGCCGTGCAGGGGACAGAGCTCCGCTCCAAGCGCCGCGATGACTCCCTCGAGCTGGAGCTCATCGGCGCCGGCGACAAGTCGGTGGGCTGGCTGCACGCCTGGGCGGTGGGCGACCGCGTGCTCAACGTCTCGATCCTCTCCGATTCGAGCGGCACCAACCGCGCCCGCGCCTCCTTCGCCTGCGACCCCGACGACCGCTTCCTCGGCCTCGGCGCCCACGCCTTCGATGTGGATCACCGCGGCGAGGCCTTCGGGCTGTGGGTGGGCGAGCCGGGCATCGGAAAGTCAGACCAGGAGGCCTATCCCGCCGACTGGTTCCTCCAGGGCACGCGCCACTCGAGCTCCTATCCGGTGCCCTTCATCCTGAACCCGCGCGCGCCGGTGGGCGTGGGGGTGAGCACCTGGAGCAGGGTCGACGTCGACCTCTGCGCCTCCGATCCTAGCCGTTGGTCGCTCACCACCTGGAGCGGGGTGCTCAACCTCAAGGTGGTCGCGGGAGACAGCCCCCTCGAGGTCGTGGGCACGCACACCCTGGCGTCGGGGGCGCCCGTCCTGCCGCCCGACTGGGCCTTCGCCCCCTGGCTCGACGCGATCCGCGGTGTGGAGCGGGTGCGCACCGTCGCCGCGACGCTGCGCGCCGCCGGGGCCCCGGCCTCGGTCATTTGGACGGAGGACTGGAAGGGCTCCAATCCCCAGGCCGTGGGCTACCAGCTCTCCGACGAGTGGGAGGTGGACGAGGCGCTCTACCCGAACGCCGAAGACATCGCGGCCGAGCTCCATGGGCAGGGCTTCAAGTGGCTCGGCTACTTCGCCCCCTTCATCGCCAAGGACACCAAGGCGGCGTCAGAGGCCGCCGAATTCGGCGTGCGCACTCCTGACGGGGAGGAGACCTACTGGTTCACCGGCGCGGGCCTGGGCGAGGTCACCGTGCTCGACCCCACCAACCCCGACGCCGTGGCCTGGGCGGAGGAGAAGATGACCGCGGCGCTCGAGATCGGCCTCGAGGGCTGGATGACCGACTACGCCGAGTGGCTGCCCACCGACGCCACCCTGCAAGGCATGGACGCCCTCGACGACCACAACGCCTACCCCCGCCTCTGGCAGGAGATGTCGGCGGAGGTCCTGGCAGGCACGGACTCGGTCTTCTTCACCCGCTCCGGCTGGACGGGCAGCCAGGCGGTCTCTCCCGTGACCTGGGCCGGCGATCAGCGCACGAGCTTTGAGGCGGACGACGGGCTCCCGACCGTGCTCCCGATGGGCATCGGCCTCGGCATCTCGGGGGTCGCCTTCTACACGCACGACATCGCGGGCTACAACTCGATCGGCAACGCCCCCACCACCAAAGAGGTGTGGTTCCGCTGGTGCGCGCTCGGGGCCTTCACCCCGATCATGCGCACGCACCATGGTCGTTTCGATGAGGACAACTGGCAGTTCGACACCGACGAGGAGACCCTCGCCCACTTCACCCGCTATGCCATCGAGCACGCCCGCCTCTTCCCCTACCTCCGCGGCCTCGCCGAGAAGGCCCACACCGACGGCATCCCCCTCGTGTTGGCGCCCGCGCTGGTCTATCCGGAGGCTGACTGGGCGCGCATCGACGCCTGGCTCTTGGGCTCCGCCCTGCTCGTGGCGCCGGTGATGGAGGCGGGCGCAGAGGGTCGGGAGGTCGAGCTCCCGGGCGGGCAGCGCTGGTTCAACTACTTCAGCGGGGCGGAGGTCGAGAGCGGCTGGCAGGCGGCGGCGCTGGGGGACATCCCGGTCTTCGCGGCGGAGGGCACGATCATCCCGCTGTTGGCCGAGGCCCCGGACACCTTCACCACCGCCACCGACTCCGGCATCACCACCCTCTCCGACATGGACGGCGCGCGCGAGCTCCGCGTCTTCGGCTCGGGCGGCCGCTTCACGGAGGCCGACGGCACCCGCTACACGGTGAGCGGCACGGCCACGGGCCCGGGGGAGGCCAGCCAGACCCTCACCGACGGCACCGTCGAGGTGGGCGGCCTGAAGGTGAAGATCTCCGGGAGCGAGGAGCGCAGCTACCGGGTGGTGGTCTACCCCTGAGCGAACGCTCCGGGCGCGGCCGCTCAGTGCACGCGCTTGCCCTGGTGCCGGACGTCTTGGCCGCGCACCAGGAAGATGACCTGCTCGCAGAGGTTGGTACAGTGGTCGCCGGCCCGCTCGAGGTACCGCGCGACGTTGAGCACGGAGATGTGTCGGTCTGCGATGCCGGGGTCGGTGCTCATTCGGGCCACCTGTCGGCCGAAGATGATGTGGTAGAGCTCATCGACCTCATCGTCGCGGCTGATGACGGCGCGGGCCTTTTCTGCGTCCCGATCGACGAAGGCCTCAATGGCGCCGGAGAGCATCGCAGAGACGATGCGGGCTATGGCCGGCAGCTCGGGCGCCAAGTCAGCGGGGCTGGCCTCTCCGAGATCGACGGCGCGCTCGCAGATGTTCACCGCGAGGTCTCCGATACGCTCGAGGTCGGTCACCACCTTCACCGAGAAGAGGATGAAGCGGAGGTCAGAGGCCATCGGCTGCCAGCGCGCGAGCAGGCGCAAGCAGACCTCGTCGACCTCGAGCTCGTCCTGGTTGACCTGCCGATCGAGGAGGATGGTGGCGCGTGCGTCCTCGGGGCGCCCCTGGCCGACGGCGGTGACGGCGCGGGACATCATCTCTTCGACGCGTCCGCCCATGCGCAGGATGCGCTGTCGGAGGCCTTCTAGCTCCTGCTCGAATTCCCGGTCCGTGTGTCGCGAGCCCATGCGTTCCATCCCACAAAGAGAGCAGCCTACCCGAAGCGCCCCGTGATGTAGTCCTCGGTGCGCGAATCGGTGGGTGCTGAGAACACCTTGTCGGTGTCATCGAGCTCCACGAGCTCGCCCATCAGGAAGAAGGCGGTGCGCTTGGAGACCCGGGCCGCCTGCTGCATGGAGTGGGTCACGATGACGATGGTGTAGCGCTCCTGCAGCTCGTGGAGGAGATCTTCGATGCGGGCGGTGGCGATGGGGTCGAGCGCCGAGCAGGGCTCGTCCATCAGGAGGACGTCGGGATCGACGGCGAGGGCGCGCGCGATGCAGAGCCGCTGCTGCTGGCCGCCCGACAGGCTCATGCCCGGGGCGTCGAGGCGGTCCTTGACCTCGCCCCAGAGGGCGGCCTGGCTGAGGGCCCGCTCGAGGACCCCGTCGGCGTCGGCGCGCTTGAGCCGGTGTGTGAGGCGGAGGCCGGCGAGGGTGTTCTCGCGGATGCTCATCGTCGGGAAGGGGTTCGGCTTTTGGAAGACCATCCCCACCCGGCGCCGCAGCAGAACGGGATCGACCTCCGCGCCCTGGATGTCCTCGCCGTCGAGCTCGATCCGGCCCTTGGCCCAGGCCCCCGGCACGAGCTCGTGCATGCGGTTGAGGGTGCGGATGAAGGTAGATTTCCCGCAGCCCGAGGGCCCGATGATCGCGGTGACCGTCTTCTCGGGGAGGTCGAGGTCGATGCCCTTCAACACCTCCGCCGCGCCAAATCCGGCGCGCAGCGCGCTCACCGCGTACTTGGGTGGGCGTGAGCTGGGTGCGGAGATCGGTGCTTTTTCCACGGTTCCTACCCGTTCAGGCGCTTCTGCAGCCGGTCTCTTAGCAGGATGGCGCTGAGGTTGATGAGGAGCAAGGTGGCGAGTAGCACGGTGATCGCGGCTGCGGCGTCCGTGAGGAAGCCCTTCTGGGGGCGGCTGACCCAGTTGAAGATCTGGATCGGCAAGGCGGTGAAGGGGGCGTCGAGGCCGTCGGGCAGGAAGGTGACGTAGGTGAGGGCGCCCACGACGACCAGGGGGGCGGTCTCGCCGATGGCCCGGGACACGGCGAGGATGGCGCCGGTCAGGATGCCGGGGAAGGCCATCGGCAGCACCACCTGGCGGATCGCCTGCCAGCGGGTGGCGCCGAGGGCGAGCGCGGCCTCGCGGAGGCTGTTCGGCACCGTGCGCAGCGCCTCTCGGGTGGACAAGATGACGATGGGCAACACGAGCAGGGCGAGGGTGCAGGCCCCGGCGATCAGGCTGCGGCCCATACCGAGGGCTCGCACGAAGACACCGAGCCCGAGCAGACCGTAGAGGATCGAGGGCACGCCGGCGAGGTTGGCGATGTTGATCTCGATGACGCGCGCGAGCCGGCCCTGTTTGCCGTACTCCTCGAGGTAGACGGCCGCGCCGACGCCGATCGGCAGCGCGATCGCCGCGGTGAGCACGAGGAGGTACACGCTGCCGACCAGCGAGGGCAACACGCCCGCCTCCTCCCACTTCCGGGAGGGGTAGCTGGTCAGGAAGTCGAGGCTGAGGCGGGAGATCCCGTCTCGGAGGCCCTCGATGAGCAGGAAGCCGAGCAGGCCGAGGGGGAGCACGACGGCGGCGAGGCAGAGCCACTCGAAGGCCCGCTCCGCCCGGCGATCTCCGCGCCGATGCTCGGTGGAGAGGGCGCTCATCCGAGCCTCCGCGCCTTCGCCGCGAGGCGCTGACCGAAGATGTTCATCGTGAAGGTCATGAGGAAGAGCGCGGAGCCCACCGCGAAGATCGTGCGGTAGCCGAGGGTGCCGTGCGGGAGGTCACCCATGCTCACCTGGACGATGTAGGCGGTCATCGTCTCGAGGGGGACGCGGGGGTCGAGGGTCAGCCGGGGCTGCTGACCGGCGGCGATGGCGACGATCATCGTCTCGCCCACGGCCCGCGAGACCGCGAGCGTGAGGGCGGCCAGCACCCCGGAGCGCGCGGCGGGCAGCACGACCCGGAAGAGCGTGGGCAGCTTGCCGGCGCCGAGGGCCCACGCCCCCTCCCTCAAGCTGCGCGGGACGGCGAAGAGGGCGTCTTCGGAGAGCGACGAGATCATCGGGATGATCATCACCCCCATCACGATGCCTGCCGACAGCGAGTTGAAGCCGGCGAGGTTCGGGATCACCTTTTGGAGGGCGGGGGTCACGGTGACCAGCGCGAAGTAGCCGAAGACCACGGTGGGGACGCCGGCGAGCAGCTCGAGCATGGGCTTGAGGACCCGCCGGAGCTTCGGGGGCGCGAACTCGGAGAGGTAGATCGCGGCCAACAAGCCGAAGGGCAGCGCCACCGCGATCGCGATGGCGCTGGTCAGGAAGGTGCCGGAGACGAGGGGCCAGATGCCGAAGTGGGCGTCGGAGAAGAGGGGGGTCCACTGGGTGTCGAAGAGGAAGGCGGCGACGCCCACCTCTGCGAAGAAGGCCCAGGTCTCCTGCGCCAGCACCGTGATGATGCCCGCGGTGGTCAGCACGGAGAGGACACCGCAGAGGAGGAGCGCCCCCTCGACGATGCGCTCGCCGAGCGGGTGTGCGCCGCTCTTCGTGTTGAAGCGCCCGGCGGCCTCGCCTCCGGAGGACATCAGGGCTTCGCGGCCGGGGTGGCCGGAGCGGCGGCAGGGGCGGCGGCGGGGGCGCCCGGGGTGGCAGCAGGGTCAGCCGGGGCGGCCGCAGGGTCGGCCGGGGCGGCCGCGCCTTCAGCCTGGAGGAGCTGCTCGATCGTCACGCCGGTCTTGCTCCCACCCGAGAAGGCCGAGCCCGTCTTGCCCTGGTCGAAGCGGGCGTTGACGAGCGTGTAGGCCGAGTCGGGGAGGGCGATGTAGCCCGTCTCGGCGACCAGCTTGTGGCCCTCGCCGAGGTAGTAGTGGATGAAGTCCTTGACCTCGGGGCGCGCCGCGGCCTTCACGCTCACGTAGATGAAGAGCGGGCGGGACAGGGGTTGATAGGTGCCGTCGCGCACGGTGATCGGGGAGGGCGAGATCGGGCCGGCGCCGTTGTCGGCGACGCCGTCATCCACGGGGACGAGCTTCAGCTTGTCCTGGTTCTGCTCGAAGTAGGCGTAGCCGAAGAAGCCGAGCGCCAGCTTGTCGGAGCCGATGCCCTGGACGAGCACGTTGTCGTCCTCGCTGCTCGTGAAGTCGCCGCGGCTCTTGTGCTCTTCGCCCACGATGGCCTGGGTGAAGTAGTCATAGGTGCCGGAGTCGACGCCAGCGCCGAAGAGATGGATCTCCTCCTTGGGCCAGCCCTTCCGGACGTCGGCCCAGGTCTTGACCTTACCCTGGGCCTCGGGGGCCCAGAGCGCCTTGAGCTCGGCCACCGTCATGCTGTCGACCCAGGTGTTCTGGGGGTTGACCAGGATGGCGAGGCCGTCGTAGGCCACGGGGAGCTCGATGAGCTCGATGCCGGCGGCCTTGCAGGCCTCGGCCTCGCTCGTCTTGATCGGGCGGGAGGCGCCCGCGATGGCGAGCTCACCGGCGCAGAGCTTCTTCATGCCGCCGCCGGTGCCGCTCACGCCGATGGTGACCTTCACGCCGGGGTGGGTCTTCTGGAACTCCTCGGCCACGGCCTCCGTGATCGGGTAGACCGTGCTGGAGCCGTCGATGACGATCGGCGCGGCGTCGACCTTCTTCGGGGCCTCGGCGGGCACCTCGGGGCCCTTCTTGGCGCCATCGCCGGCGGGCTGGTTCGAGCAGGCGAGGGCCAGCAGGGGGAGGAGGGCGAGGGAGCGCGGGCGGATCATGGGACCTCCGGGGTGGCGCCGGATCTAAACCTCTTGTGTGACAGCTCGATGGCAGCCGCGGGGCGCCGATGCGAAGGCCTGCCGGACCGGGCGGTCGCTCTCCTCAGCCGCGACGCGCGGCGGCGCTCAGGGGCGCGGCGTGATCCAGGCCGGGGCCACCACCTCGCTCAGGCCCGCGGTGGTGGTGCCGGTCAGCAGGTCTTCGACGACGCCCCCGTTGGAGGGCACCTGTGGGGTGCCCCAAAAGGCCAGCCAGCCCTGGCCGGTCCAGAGCAGGCGGCCCCCGGACGCCGGCTCCTCGCGCAGGGCGGAGGGGTCCAGGCCCGCCATGTGGGCGGCGAGGCGCTTGTACACCTGGGCCGCGGGCTTCTCCTCCACGCCGCCCCCCTTCCGGGGGCCCGAGCCGCTGGCACCGCCGGGCGGGGGTGTGCGCCGGAACAGGGAGTTGGTGCTGAACGAGGAGTGCGGTGCGTTCGGGTTGGGCGGGGGATCGGCCAAGGTGTGCCAGAAGATCCGCTCGGCGCCGCCGGCCAGATAGGCGCCATAGACCGCGGCCACCATCCGGGCCTGCCAGGCCTCGTCCGCCCAGGGTTTTCGTTTGTCGGAGGGCACGCTCGTCTCGGTCACCCAGATCGGCCGCCCCGGTGCGACCTCCTTGGCGATGGCGAGGCTCTTCTCGATGGCGTCGAGGTTGTTGGTGTCGAAGTAGCAGTGGACGTTGATGATGTCGATGGCCGCGAGGGCGCCGGGCTCCCGAAAGACCGCCCGCATGTAGTCCTGTCCCGACACGATGGCCGAGCCATAGAAGCCGGCCGACGCCACCTTGGCGGTGGGATCGGCCTCCCGGATGGCGGCGGCGGTGGCGACGAGCACGCGGGCGTATTCGGAGGGCTTCTCGAAGTCCTTCGGCTCGACCTTCGAGGTCATCCCCTTGGGCGGGCGGGTGTTGTGGAGATCGGGCTCGTTGTCGACCTCCCACACCTTCACCGCCACCGAGAGGCCGGGCATGTCGTCGGTGCCATCCCCGTCGTACCGCTCGACCACGCGGCGGACATAGGCCTGATAGGCGGCCATGTCGCTCGGCACGTACTGATCGGTGTAGCCGGCCGTCTTGTTGCCAGGCCAGGGGCCAAGCATGAGCAGGGGCTCGAGGCCCGCCTCGCCGACCGCGCGCGCCCAGTTGTCGGGGCGGGTCCAGTCCCAATTGTTGGCGATCAAGGTGGAATGGTCAAGGTAGGGATAGACGGGGGTGGAGCCCCGCACCGCCCGCGCTCCCACCGAAACGACCAGGGCGGCGTTCGCGGCGAGCATGAGGGGCTCCCGCTCCCGAGGGTAGTCGCCCCGGTCGATGAAGAGCTTGGGGATGGTGATGGGATCGTTCACGCCGAAGGTGGTGGCGCCACGCGGGCGGCTCGGCGCGGCCGGTGGGGCGGCGAGCGAGGCGGCGGGGGCTTCGGAGGTCGGCGGGGCGGCCGATGGTGGGGCGGTCGTCGGCGGGGTGGTCGTCGGCGGGCGGGGCGGCGCGCCCGAAGGCGCGGCGTTCGCGCAGCCGAGGAGGAGGCCGAGACAGGGGCCGACGACGGGGAGGCGGGTCATGACAGGTCCGGGTCGGCCGACGGTTGCGGCGGGTCCGGCATGATAACACCCGACCTCTTCTCCTCAGACCCTGCGCGCACCCGCCGCTCGCCAGACCAGGAGTCCGCCGTGAAGCCCTGTGTCCTCTGCGCCTCGACCGAGGCCGTCGAGCTCCTCCGCAGCCCCAAGCTCGACGGGCCGCTCCTGCGCTGCGCGGGCTGTGGCCTCGTGCGCGTCGAGTCGGAGGGCCGCTTCCAGATGGGGGAGGGCGGCCACTCGGCCGACGCCGCCGCGGAGCGCATCGCCGAGGAGGCCCGTCGCAGCTTGTTCCTGGACCCTGAGGTCGAGGCGGCGGAGCGCGAGAACCGCGCGGCCGGCCTGCGGCGGCGCCTCGACGCGCTGCAGCGACACGCCCCGGGTCGGCGGCTCCTCGAGGTGGGCGCGAGCGACGGCCAGCTCCTCGCTCTGGCGAGAGCGCGCGGCTTCGAGGTCGCCGGGGTGGAGCCGAACCGTCGCCTCGTCGAGGTGGCCCGGTCGGAGCACGGGGTCACGCTCTTCCCGGGCACGCTGGCGGAGGCGGGGTACGCGCCCGCCTCCTTCGACGTCGTGGTGATGCTGCACGTCATCGAGCACCTGCCCGATCCTTGCGCCGAGGTCGCGCGGGTGGCCGAGCTGCTCCGCCCCGGGGGCCTCTTCCTCATCGAGACGCCCACCCTCGACAACCCCTGGTTTCGGCTCTTGGGCGCGCGATGGCGGCAGATCATTCCGGAGCACGCGTGGTTCTTCACCGAAGAGACGCTGCGCCGCCTGCTCGATCGGGAGGGCTTCCACACCCTCGAAGCCGGCACCGTCGGCCGCGACGTCAGCATCCGGCTCGTCACCAACCGCCTGCAGCGGATGTTCGGCGCTGCGGCCCGCCCCCTGGCCCGGCTCGGGAGAGGGGCGATCGGCGGGCGATCGGCCCACCTCGATCCGCGCGACGTGATGCTGGTCGTGGCGAAGAAACGCTGAAGGGCGCCGCCCAGCGCCCCAGCGCCCCAGCGCCCCAGCGGCCCAGTGCCCCAGCGGCCTTCGAGGCCGGATACGAGGAGGCCCCTCCGCCATGAACGACGCGCCCCAGACCCCGCACGATCGCCCCGACGGCGCTCTCCCGGAGCGCGGTCGCGCCGACCTGCTCGTCCACGACCTCGCCACCCTCTACACCTGTGACCCCTCCCTCCCCGGGCTCGGGCTCCTCCGGGGGGCGAGCGTCGCCTTCCGCGACGGTCGGGTGAGCTTCATCGGTGAGGCGGCCCGCGCCCCCGATGCCGACCGGGTCATCGACGGCCGCGGCCTCATCGGCCTCCCCGGCCTCGTAGACCCGCACACCCACGCGATCTGGGCCGGCAGCCGGGCGGTCGAATTCGAGCAGCGCCTCGCCGGCCGCAGCTACTCGGAGCTCCTCGAGGCCGGCGGCGGCATCCTCTCCACCGTCCGGGCCACCCGGGCCGCCAGCCGCGCTGGCCTCGCCGCCCTCGGTCGCGCCCGCCTCGACCACCTGCTCCGGCGCGGGGTCACCACGGTGGAGGTGAAGAGCGGCTACGGGCTCGATCCCGAGGTCGAGCTGCGCATGCTCCAGGCCGCCGCCGACTGCGCCGGGCCCCTGCGGGTGATCCCCACCTTCCTCGGCGCCCACACCCTCCCCGCCGAGCTCCGGGGCGACCGCGCGGCCTACGTGCGCCAGATCATCGACGAGCAGCTCCCCCGCTGCGCGCCCCACGCCGAGGCCATCGACGTCTACTGCGATCGGGGCGCCTTCACCCTCGATGAGGCGGTCGAGATCCTCTCCGCCGGGCGGGCCCGGGGCCTCCGCGTGAAGGCCCACGCCGAGCAGGTGGCCTACACGGGGGTCGCGGCGGCCGCGGCCGCGCTCGGGGCGGTGAGCGTCGATCACCTCGAGCGGATCGACGCCGCCGGGGTGCAGGCTTTGGCCGATCACGGCACGGTGGCGGTGCTCCTCCCCGGGGCGCAGCTCTACCTCCGCGACTGCGCGCCCCCGGTGGCCGAGCTGCGCGCGGCCGGGGTGCCGATGGCGCTGGGCACCGACCTCAACCCGGGCTCCTCACCGGTCTACGATCCGTGGGCGATCGGCACCCTGGCCTGCTTGATCCAGGGGCTCACCGTCGAGGAGGCCCTGCTCGGCCTCACCCGCCACGCGGGGCGCGCGCTCGGCCATCCGGAGCTTGGCTGGCTCGGCCTGGGCGGCGTTGGTGATATGGCCTTGATGGAGCCACCGCCGGGGGAGCCCCCGGAGGTCGCCAGCCTCTTCCAGCACCTCGCCTCGCATCGGGCGCGCGGGGTCATCTGCCAGGGTGAAGCTCTGTTCCTCTCGTCTGAAAGGTGAATGCATGTTCGGAGTCGGCATGATCGGTACCACGGAGCTGCTCCTCGTCCTGGCCATCGTCCTGATCTTCTTCGGGGTCGGCAAGCTCCCGAACGTGCTCGGGCAGATGGGCAAGGGGGTCAAGGCCTTCAAGGACGGGATGAAAGATCCCGAAGAGAAGGCGATCGACGTGACCCCCGATCGAGACCGCGATCGGGAGACCCTGCGCTCCCCGGCCGACGCCGAGGAGATCCGCCGCTGAGCAGGGCCCGCCGCGCCCTCAGCCGGCGTCGTTCGGCTCGCCCTCTTCGAGGGTGAAGGTCTGGGCGGGTCGCTGGACGAGGCTGCGGGCGAGGGCCTGGAGGTCGCCGCGCAGGACGCCGGCGAACACGAGCTCGCGGAGGTCTTGTTGCAACATCGTGGGCAGCAGGCGCCGCGCGATCGGGGCCGGCGTGTAGGGGTTGGCGACCAGGGCCCGGCGCACGGCGACCCGGCTCGACCAGCGGGGGTGACGGGCCACGACCGTGAGCAGCTCCGGCCGGGTGGGCCGCATCGCGGCGATCGTGACGACGTCCCGCTCGATGATGCGGGGGTTGTCGAGCAGGATGGCGATCACGCGCTGGTCGCGATCGTGGAGGAGGCGGTCGAGGGTGAAGCGGTCTCGGCTGCGGGCCGCGGTGCGTCGCGTGCCGAGCGGGATGTCGAGGTGGTCGTTGCCGGTGAAGGCCTCGTCCAGGGTGGGGTTCTCGTTGCCCGTCGCGCGGATGAACATGCGGGCGATGGGCTCGAGGCCGGCGGCGCGGGCGAGGTGGTAGGCCGCTTGGGACTGCGCGTAGCTCATCTCTTCGAAGACGGTGGGCTCGAGCGCGAGCTCCTGCATCACTGCCCGGGCCGTGCCCTGCCCCTGGAGGTTGCGCTCGAGGAGGAGCCCGAGGAAGGCGACCAGCTCCGCGCCCTCGAGGGCGCTCACCACCGTGGTGACCACGGTGCGCCGCATCGGGCGCTCCCGCACCGCTTGGAGCCCCCGCTCGAGGCGCTGCAGGCGGGCCTCGATCGCGGCGCGGCCGGGCCCTTGGAGGAGCTCGGCCACCGTGAGCTCGGCCACCGTGAGCTCGACCACCGTGAGCTCGACCACCGTGAGCTCGACCACCGTGAGCTCGGCCGCGACGACCTCGTCGCTCATGGGCGGGCGCCGTCGGCGCGGGGCTGGAGCAGCGGCTGGCGGTGGGGGCGCAGGGGCCGCTGGGCGTGGAGCTTCCGGGCCAGGTCGCGCCAGGCCCCCGACTGATCGGCCTTGCCCATCGCCTCCAGGCAGAGGGCGGCGATCAGCCAAGCGTCGCCGTTCGTGGGCCCGAGCAGCGGCTTGACCAGCCCGAGGGCCTTGAGCGGCTCGCCGAGCCGCAGGTGGGCCTCGGCGATGCCCAATCGAGCGTCGATGTGCTCGGGGAGCTCCTTCACGACGAGCTCGAGGTCTTCGAGGGCCTCGGCGGGGAGACCGAGGCCGAGGGCGACGGTGCCGCGGCGCAGGCGGGCCTGGTGGCCATCGACCCCTGCGCTCACCGTGATCGAGAAGGCGCGGCCGGCCCCGGCCAGCGCGTCGCTATAGTCGGCCTTCGCGGACTCCAGCAGGCGCCGCTGGGCGAGGGGATCGGGCTCGGACCAGGCCGCGAGCTCTCGCACCACGCCGCGGGAGAAGGAGAGGTTCGGGTGGGCCCCGCCCCAGGCCATGGCTTGCTCGGCCATGTCGCGGGCCGTGTCGGCGTCGCCGGCCCCGAGGTGCATGAGCGCGCCCCAGCCGCCGACGAACTCGGCGTCTACGGCGGCCAGGGCGGGGCCGCGGCGCCCCTCGGCGTGGGCGGCGACGGTGTCTCGCCACGCCCGGACCATCTCGGCGCAGGCCTCCGCCACCCGCCCCGCGCCCTGCAGCTCGTGCGCCAGGAAGACCCGGCTCCGGACGTCATCGGGGGCGGCCTGCACGCGGGCGGCGAGGAGGTTGAGGTTCCGATCCGACTTGTTGCGGTCAGCCCGGTGGGCCACAACGGCGCCGTAATGGACGATGGGCGCGTTGACCGCCCGGTAGCGGCGGCCGGGGGCCGTGATCCACGCGTCGAGGTTCTCGTGGATGGGCGACTGGTACCGCGCCTCCGGGTGGCGGCGGAAGAGTCGGGGGAGCAGCGTCGGCGCGTGGAGGCGCGCGGCGCCAGAGAGCACCTCCTCGGCGGTGGCGTCGAGGCGGGAGGCGTCGTGCAGCGGCAGGAAGGCGCAGTCGAGCTCGTCCTGGTCGAGCACCTCGCCGATGACCTCGGCAGCGCTCGGGCCCAGGCGCTCGTCGGCGTCGAGGTGGAGCACCCAGGCGCCGGTCGCGAGGTCGAGGCTGTGGTTGCGGGCGGCGGCGAAGTCGTTCACCCAGGTGAAGTGGCCGACCTTCGCTCCCGCGGCGCGGGCGATCTGCACGGTGTCGTCGGTGCTCCCCGTGTCGACCACCACGAGCTCGTCGGCCAGCCCCGCGACCGAGGCGAGGCAGCCCTGGAGGAAGCGCGCCTCGTCCCGCACGATGAGGCAGAGCGACAGGCGGGGGCGCCCCCTCTTCACGAACGGGCCTTCTGTCGGGACCCGTAGGCCGCGAGCTGCGCCGGGGTGGCCGGCGGCTGACTGGCCTTCCACTCCGCGTAGGGCATGCCGTGGATGAGGGCCCGAGCGCTGGCCTCGTCGATCGCCACGCCTCGGGCCTGGGCCTCCTCCTGGTACCACTTGGCCAGGCAGTTCCGGCAGAAGTCGGCCACGATCATGAGGTCGATGTTGGCGGCCTCGGGGTGGGCCTGGAGGTGGGCGACCAGCCGGCGGAAGGTGGCGGCCTCGATCGCGGTCACCTCCGGGGCGGGAGGAGGGGCTCCGGGCCCTTCGCCGCCCTCGGCCGGGCTGCTGGGGGGCTCGCTGCGCTTGTCCATGAGGGGCTCCAGATCGCGGGATCTTCGGGCTACCCCCTTCCCGTGGGAGCGTCCAGGGAGGGAGGGGGCCATCGGACCGCGCGCTATGATGGGCCCATGAGCGCATCGGCGGAGACCCCGCACACTTGGGACGTCTCGGTCGTCGAGCCGGCGGCTGGGGGCCCGGCCGTGCCGTCGGCGCCCGCGGGGGCCGTGGCGCGGGAGCGCTTCCCCGGTCACCGCCTGGGCCCGCTGCTCGGCGCTGGCGGCAGCGCCAATGTCTATCGGGCCTGGTCGAACGAACGGCAGGAGGACGTGGCGCTCAAGGTGCTGCGCCGGGGGGCGGAGGCCTCGGCGGTCGTCCGAGAGCGCTTCCGGCGGGAGATCGTCGCGCACCGGTCGGCGGATGATCCAGGTCTGGTGCGGCTCCTGGAGGATGGTGAGTCCCTCGATGGTGAGCCCTGGTACACCATGGAGCTCGTCCTGGGCGGGCCGATCCAGGCCGGCGGCGCCTTCACCGCCACCCAGCGCCTCGGCCAGCTCGTCGTGGTGGCCGACACCCTCACTCGCCTGCACCGGCGGGGTGTCTTCCACCGCGACATCAAGCCCAGCAACCTCCTCGTGAGCCACACTGGCCGCCCCTTCGTGGCCGATCTCGGCATCGCGATCGGCCCCGACGAGCCGCGGCTCACCCGGGCGGGCAAGGCGGTGGGCACCCCCTGGTACATGGCCCCCGAGCAGGCCCAAGGCGAGGTGGGGGACTGGGCGCGGGTCGACGTCTATGCGCTCGGGCTCGTGGTCCGAGAGGTGGTGATGGGGGTGGCGCCCGATCGCGGCAGCCAGACCGTCCCCACCGCGCACCCCCTGCGCCCACGGGAGGCGCGAGAGCTGGCTTGGGTGATCCGGCGCGCCACCCACCCCGATCCAGCCTGTCGTTATCCGGACATGGGCGCCTTCGCTCTGGATCTCCGGCGCTGCCTGGAGGGCCGGAACGTGCGCCTGCGGCCCGGCTCCTTCGCCTGGACCCTCCGCACCCGCCTCCGCCAGCGGGTGCCGACCGCCACCGCGGCCCTGGTGGTCGTCGCGCTCATCCTGCTCTCGGGGCTCGGCGCCTGGGCGCGTGAGGCCTGGCGGCAGCGTGCGGCGGCGGAGGCCTGGGAGGTCGCGCGGATCGAGCTCCAGGACCGCTACGCCGAGTCCCCGGACGGCGCCGCCACCTGGGTCGCCGCCTTCGCCAGCGAGCCGACCCGCAGCGGCACCCCGGCGGTGGGCGCCGCCTGGCTCGACCTCGCCCGCCTCGAGGAGACGGCGGAGCGGCCCCGGGAGGCGGTGGCCGCGGCCAGCCGGGCCATCCTCGCCACGCCCGATCGGGGGGTCCGGCTGCAGGGGGTGGTGGCGCTGCTCAACGCGTGGCGCGCCCGTTCGGACGCCGCCTCGATCGAGCTCTTCGTCCACGGCGCTCCGGAGCTCGTCGCCCTGCTCGAGCCCGAGGCGCGGCGGGAGGCGGAGCGTGAAGGGGCGCTGGGGATCGCCGATCTCGAGGGCGCCTGGCCCTGGCTCGACGAGGCGGCCCGCGCCCTGCTCGCGCCGCTCCGTCGCGGGCGGTGGCTCGAGCCGGGCGTGATGCAGGTGGTCGACAGCGACGGCGACGGGCGGCTCGAGGAGATTCGGATCGAGACGGTGCCGGCGCCGGTCCGAGAGGGCGAGGTCTGGCGGGTGCCGAGGTTCAACGAGCTCTCGCCCCCCTTCATCCACTCCGACAAGGGACAGACCTGGCGCCTGGGCGCCGCGGGCCCGATCGCCCTGCCCGGCCCTTCGCTCGGCGCGGCGGTGGGGGACGCCTATTGGCATGATCTCGGGGGAGTCCGCCAGCTCGGCCTGTCCCGGCCGAGCGGCGACCGGGCCTGGGATCAGCCGCTCATGGGGAACCCCGGCGCCAGCGCGGTCGAAGACATGGACGGTGACGGCGTGGCCGAGGTCGTCTTCGCGATCGGGCCCTCCTGGGGCTTTCAGCCGGTCGTGGTCTTTCCAGACGGAGAGGGATTTCGGACCGTCTCGGGGCCGCGGGTGGGCTGGCTCCAGGCGCTGGCGCCGGTCGGGCCCGGTCGGGTGGCGGGCGTCGCCACGCGTCGTTTCGGCAGCCGGCTCATCTTCGGGCGCAAGGACTCCTACGGCGGCCCCTGTCGCCTGGTCGTCTTTCGATATTCGGCCGGGGCCCTGTCCGTCGAGCAGGAGCTCCCGTGGGGGGGCGGAGCCTGTCCCGACTTGCTCGAGTCTTTCGACCTCGACCACGACGGTGTCCGTGAGCTGATCGCCAGCGGGGAGGGCCAGCCCGCCCTCTTCCTCTCCGAGGGAGCGGGGGAGGGCTTTCAGGTGCGCGCGCAGCTCAGCGGCTATCGGGTGCGGACCAGCCCGTCTCAGTCCGCGGTGGGTCGGACCGAGTCGGCCGCCCTCGTGCTGCAGGACGCCGAGGGCCGCCTGTTCTTGCCCGGCGAGGGGGGCGATGTCCTCCCGGCCCTCCCGCGGCGCGGGGGGAGCGGCGGCGGCGATCCCGAGTCTGACCTCTTCGAGGTCATCTCCCCCGACACCGCGGTGGACACGCTCTTGCAGCGCAGCAGCGGATCGCCGGAGGCCTACGCGCAGGCGCTCGATCGCGCGGCGGCGCTGTGGGAACGAGAGGGCCAGCGCTCCCTGGCGGTGCGGCTGCTGCTCCGCCGCGCCCAGCTGGGCGGAGAGGGCCGGGAGGCCGCGCTGCGACGGGCCGCGCGCCTCGCTCAGGCGGCCGGCGACCTCGAGCAGGCCGCAGAGGCCGTTGAGGCCCTCGGGGCGGTGGCGGGCGTGGAGGGGGAGGCCGTGCGCCGCGCGACCGAAGGCGCCCTGCGGGTGCAGTTTGGGGGCCCCCTGCCCACCGGCGTCGACCTGCGGGTCCCCGTCGCGGTCATTCAGGACCCGAGCCGCGGAGCCCTCCGGCTCCGCGTGCCGAGCGACGCCGGTGTGGTGCTCCGTCTGCCCCTGCGCACCACCGGCGCGCCCCTCTGGCTGCGGGCGAAGGGGGAGGTGGAGGTCGTGGAGTGGGCCTCGACGGCGCGCATCTTGATGCGAGGAATCGACGAATACTGGCAGATCGAGCTCTGGGCGCGCGGGCTCGGCTCGGGCGGGATCCTCAACCGCGAGCTCCGCGCCTCCGCCCGCGGTGGGGGGTGTGGCGGCTGGCAGGCGACCCTCTCCTCTCGGGTGGACCTCGACTTCGATCATGCCCCCTTTGACCTCCGCTGGGGCGCCCCTACCGCCGATCAGCAGACGATCGGCTTCGGCCGTGGCCTCGCTGGCCCACCCCCCGCGGACTGCACCCTGCCCCTGAGCGTGGGCCAACGCGCGGAGCTCGTCATCGAGGGGATGGCCTCCTGGGGCCACAACGCCGGCATGCTGGTGGAGATGACCCTGGAGGAGCTCGAGCTCCACGGCGTGGTGATCGACACCGCCGCGGAGCCAGAGCCGCTCGACCGCCTGCTCCGCTTCACCCGAGGGGAGCGGGGCGCGCTGACCGAGCTCTCCGCCGAGGCCGCCCCCGGCGAGATCGCCGATCTCTATCGCGCGGCGGCGCTCTCCCGCCTCGATCCGGGGCTGTACGACGACCTCCGCGAGGCCTTTGGTGAGCCGACCGCGGCGCAGGTCTTCGCCATCACCTATCGGTCGGCCTGGACCTGGAACATGGACCGGACCGACGTCATCTCCGCCCTCCTCAACCCGCCCGACCTCCGCTTCGTCGAGCCCGGCGAGGCCCTCGGCCTGGAGGCGGCGCGGGGGGAGGCGCTCCTGCTGCGCGGCCGGGTGCCGGCGGGCCGGGCGCTCCTCCGCTCGGTCGCCGACCGCGCGGGCGGCGGCGCCTGGCTCGGCGGTGTGCAGGCCAGCCTGCTGCTCGCCGACCTCGCCCGCACTGAGGGGGACCTCGCCGCCGAGGCCGAGGCCCTCGCCCGCGCGGCCGAGCTGAGCCCGGACCGCGATCTCCTTGACCGCATGTTTCGTGCCCGGAGAGAGGGGGGCGGCAGCGCGGCGACGGGGCGATAGACCGTAATTGATAGACGATCGCCCTCGCCGCACCCCTCAGTCCCCCCGGACCTCCCGGAAGCTCGGATCGGTGACGATGTCGAGGATGAGCGAGCGGATCGAGGCGTCTCCCAGCGAGGCCTCCGTGAGGGCCTCGAGCATCGCCTCGTCGAGGGCGGAGACGGGCGCCCCGTGGAGGTAGCCCGCGAGGTGTCCGACGTAGCAGCGGTGCACCTGCTCGCTCTCGGCCATGACCTGCGCGAGGTCGACGGCGCCGTCGAAGTCGGTGGGGCCCTCCGTGAAGGTGTAGGTGCCGGTGGCGTCGATGGGCTCGTCACCCTCGAAGGGGACGTAGCGGCCCGCCTCGTCATAGGGGCCGAGCGCGAAGCCGATCGGGTTGATGAGCTCGGTGTGGCAGGCGCCGCCGCAGCCGGCGGTGTGGGCCTCGATGCGCGCGCGGAGGCTGGTGCCCTCGGTGGCCTCGGGGAGGGGGGCAGCGCCGGCCGGGGGCGGCGGGACCTCGGCGCAGAGGAGGGCGTCGTTGAGGAAGGCGCCGCGCTCGATCAGGTTGGGCTCGGAGTCCTTCGCCTGCCAGGCAAGGAAGCCCGAGAGGGTGAGGAGGCCGGCGCGCTCGGCGGGGTCGAGCGAGACCGGGACGAGCGTGTCACCCTCGATACCCTCGATGCCGTAGATGTCGGCGAGGTCGCTGTTGGCGAAGGTCTCGCTGCGGGTGAGCAGCTCGCGCACGGTGCCCGCCGGATAGACGACGTCGTCGACGTAGGCATAGAGCTCGGCCTGCATCGCGGCGGGGGCGGAGGCGGCGTAGGTGCCGATGCCGCGCACCTCCTCGTCGGGGCGCCAGACCTGAGCGTACTGGTCGACGTGGAGGAGCTGTCGGTGCAGGTCGGCCACCATAGCGTGGCCGGCGGGGGCGTCGAGGAGGCGCTCCGCCTCGGCCCGTTGCGCCTCGGGCCCGAAGCCGGCCTCGGCGGCGTCGAACAGCGCGGCGTCGGGCAGCGTGCCCCAGAGGGCATAGGAGAGGCGGACGGCCAGCTCCTCGGGTGACAGGGCCCCGGGCTCGGCCTGTCCATAGATCCCCTCCGTGCGGTAGAGGAAGCCCGGCGACTGGAGCAGGGCGGTCACGACGGCGCGGACTCCGTCCGCGAAGGGCTCGCCGGAGGCGAAGAGGGCGCTCCCTTCGGTGAAGAGGGCGCCGAGCTGGAGCCGCTCGGTCGGGTCGAGGGGCCGACGATAGGCGCGCCCGCCGAATTCGGCGACCCAGGCGTCCCGCTCGGCGAGCGTGTACGCGCCGCGAGAGGGGTAACGACCGCTCGGCGCCACGGTCGCGTAGAGCGGCGGCTCGCTCACCACCCGCAGGGCCAGGGCCTCCGCGGCGGCCTCGTACTGCAGGCGGAGCACCGGAGAGACGGAGAGCTCGGCGGCGTCGGTGTCAAAGGTGGAGCGGGCGGGGTCGGGGACGAGGTCGCCCGAGAGGCCGGTGGGCGCGGTGAGGCCGAGCAGATCGACCACGGTGTGCTCCCATTGGCGGTGGGTCAGGCGGACCGCGTGCCCGCTGCCGGAGACCGGGGGAGCGGCGGCGCAGGCGAGGAAGAGGAGGAAGAACATCGTAGACCCGGGCCCCCCGCCGCGCTACCCAGAGGCAGGAGGTACGGCATGGGCCCCCTATCCCGACGCCACTTCCTGACCGCGGCGTCGGGGCTCATGGTGCCTGTGCCCTTCCTCGCCTCCCTCCACGGCTGCGGGCGGGCGCGGGAGTCGGAGCTGGAGCGGCCGCTGGGGCACCCCCTCGTCGTGGTGCGGGCGGCCTCAGGGGTGGCGCAAGAGGACGGCGCGTTGCCGGAGCTCTTCTGGCCCCGCGCGCTCGGGCCGCTCAGCCGGGCTGTGCTCGCCGATGCCAACGCCGACCGGGTGGTGTCCGAGCTCGCCGATCACGCCGAGCGTGTGCTGCTCGTCCGCGGCACGGCCTTCCCCTTTCCCGCCTCGCGGGAGCTCCACGCCGGCGGGGGCAACCAGCTCCTCACCGGCGCCCCGTGCGGCCCGCTGACCGAGACGGTGATGACCTACGCGCAGGGCGAGTCGATCGACAATTGGATCGCGCGCCAGTCTGACGTCAACGCCGGGGAGCCGCTCACCCTCTACGCGGGCCGGCGCGACGACTACGGAGAGGAGGTGCTCTCCTACCGCGGCCCCGGCCAGCTCCGCGGGGCCGACAGCGACCCCTGGGCGGTTTATCAGCGTTGGATCGGCGGCGGGGCGGGGCGGGAGGCGCGCGGCTCGGTCCAGGACCTCGTGCTCGACCAGCTCCAGGCCCTCGCCCAGAGCCCCCGCCTCTCCGCCGAGGACCGCGCCCGGCTCGAGCTGCACAGCGACTCCGTACGCGACCTCGAGCGCCTCTGTGAGGGCCTCCGCGCCGGCCAGGTGGCGGCGATGGCCGACCTGGCCGGCCGCAGCGCCGACGACGCCGTCTCCCTCGACGTGGCGCGCCTGCACTGCGATCTCATCGCGCTCGTGCTCGGCTGCGGCCAGGCTCGGGCGGTGACCCTGCAGATCGGAGACCGCCTCGACCGCTGCCGCTACACGGTCGATGGCTTCACCCTGCCGGCCTACCACGAGCTCACCCATGGGATGGTCGATTCGGCCGGGCTCGGGCCCTACGCCTCCACCCACGAGATGCACGCCGACGTCAACCGCCTGCACCTCGGCGTGTTCCGCCACCTGCTCGACCGCCTCGCGGAGAACGGCGTGCTCGACTCGGCGGTCGCCGTCTTCGTGAGCGACGTGGCGACGGGCTCCCACCGCTACGACGAGCTCCCCTGGGTGATCGCCGGCGCCGGCGACGGCAGCCTCCGGACCGGCGCCTATGTGGACGCGGGCGGCGTCACCCACGATCGCCTGCTCGCCACGCTGCTCACCGCCACCGGCCACCGCGGCCCCGACGGCGGCCCCATCGAACAGTTCGGTGATCCCAGCCTCCCGGGTGGGCTCATCGAGGCGATGCTGTCTTGATCGGCCGTCACGCCCGGCCCTCGCTGTGAGTGGGAGCCCGCGCGGGCGCCCGGAGGTCAGGCGCGGTCAGGCCCGCTCGTCGGAGGGACAGATCCCGAAGTGTGCAAGGTAGGACTTGGAGAACCAGGCGGGGCTCAGCCCCACCTGCGCGGCCACCTGGGAGACCGTTCGCACCTTCCCGCTGCGGAGCAGGTCGCGGGCCAGCAGCATGCGCCGCTCGTTCAGCCAGTCCTTCGGCGGCAGGCCGACCACCCGCCGGATCTCGCGGTGGAGCTGCCGACGGCTGAGGCCCATGCGCTTGCCGAGCAGCTCGACGGAGAGGTCGGGATCGTTGATGAGCTCGATCAGCAGCCGATCGAGGCGGTGGATCAGGGCCCGATCGGGGCCGGCGGTGTCGCTCGGGAGCGGCGTCTCGGAGATCGGGAGACCGGCGGTCGGCGGGAGGACAGGCGCGACAGGGAGGGGATCGGGCCTCGAGAGGCTCGGTGTGGATGGGCGGCTGCTCGCAGGGGGGAGGTGGGAGTCCCCGCTCTGCCAGCCGCCTGGGCCCTTGAGGACGAGCTCCCGCACTTGGTGGTCGAGCTCACGGCTGTTGCCGGGCCAGGCCTGCTGGAGCAGCTCGAGCTGCTGGTTGGGGTGGAGGAGACCGGCGGAGACGGCCTGGTCTGCCTCCATCTCGAGCTCTTCGAGGGCGTCGAGGGCGACCGCCCGCACCTGGGCCGCGATGTCTTCTCGGCGATCGCGGAGGGGCCGGATGGGCAACACCGTGGCAGCGAGGCGGTGGAGCAAGGCAGGGCGCAGCCGCCCCTGCTCGACGAGCCGCGCAGGGTCGACGCTGGTGCAGGCGATGAGGCGCGGCTCGTCGGGGCTGCGGCGGCCAGCGGCCTCTTGCCGATCGAGGATCCGGAGCAAGCCAGCCTGGGCCTCCGCGCTGAGCTCCCCCAGCTCTCGGATCGAGAGGGCGCCGCCGCGGGCCCGCTCAAAGGCTACGGAGACGGGATCGTCGGCGGTGGCGGGTGAGGCCTTTGGGTCGAGCTCAACCCAGGGGGCGCCGGGTTGGGAGGAGATGTCGAAGATCGAGCGGGCGAGGCGGGCCTTGCCCGTGCCCGCTTCACCGACCAACAGCACCGGGAGGCGGCTGCGGGCCAGCAGGCGGACGCGGTGCCGTAGGTTCACGGCCTCTGGGCTCGAGCCGATGAGGAAGGCGGACTCCCCGCGGCGCGGGTCGGCGGTCCCCTGGCGGACCAGGATCCAGGCGGTGCGGGCCAGCCGGAGGAGGACCCCCGCCTCCAGGGCCTCCCCGCGGAGCTCGATGGGCTCGGAGACGCGGACGCCGTCGACCGTGATGGGCTTGCCGCCGGGCTCGATGACGAGGTCGACGCCTGTGTGGATGAGGCGGATGGGCGTCCGGCTCACGTGCGGGTCTTGGAGGGGGCGACCGCACGCCGCGCCCTCCGCTTCGGGGCCGTCGGGAGCCGGGCGCTGGAATTCAGGCTCCGAGCGGCTGATCAGGAGGGGCGCCCGTGGGGCGCTCGAGACGTGCTGGTCACCGAGGCGGCGGAAGTCGGCGTGGACGACGATGGTGCAGACCAGCCGCTGGCCATCACCGTCGGAGTCGGTGGGCGTGGGGCGATCTCGGGTGTCGATGGTGTCCATTGCCTCTGCCGGGGCGTCGGGGCGTCGGGGCGTCGGGGCGTCGGGGCGTGCGGTGATAGGCTCCGCTGCCGCCAAGGGGTAACGAATTCGTTGGTCTCCGGCATGTTCCTTCCGGTTCTGCCCCCCACCGACGCAGTTCACGCCACGCTACGCTCCCGCACCCGGGAGCCCCATGTCGACCACCGCCCTCTCCTTCTCGCCGCTCCTGCTCAGCTACCTCTCCGAGCTCGCCGAGCACAACGAACGCGACTGGTTCAACGCCAACAAGCTCCGCTACGAGGGCCTGTTGAAGGAGCCGGCGCTGCGCTTCATCGCCGACTTTGAGCCTCACCTCCGCGCGATCTCGCCTCACTTCGAGGCCATCGCTAAGGCCCAGGGCGGGAGCCTGTTCCGTATCTACCGGGACACCCGCTTCGGCCACGACAAGCGGCCCTACAAGAGCCACGTGGGCATCCACTTCCGCCACGAGACGGGCGGGGACGCCCACGCCCCCGGCTTCTACCTGCACATCGAGCCCGGCGCCTCGATGCTGGGCATGGGCGTCTGGATGGCCGAGCCCGCGGGCCTGCGCGGGGTCCGCGATCACATCGTCGCTGAGCCCGCGCGCTGGGGGGAGCTCCGGGACGGGCTGCTGGGTGATGGTTTCAGCCTCTACCAAGGCGATGGCGATCTCAAGCGGGTGCCCGCTGGCTACCCGGCCGATCACCCTCACGCCGCTGACCTCAAGCGCAAGAGCCACGCCGCGATGTTCAAGCTGACCGACGCAGAGGTGGTCGGCCCCGGCCTGCTCGAGCGCTGCGCGGACCTCTACGGCCGTGGCGCCCCCTGGATGGCCTTCCTCTGTGAGGCCGTCGGGGTCGCCTTCTGAGCACGGCGACGGCGACGGCGATGGCTACGGGGTGGGCCGCGCCGGGGCTGCGAGGCCGAGCTCGTCCAGGATCCAGGCGGCGCGCGGCTCCTGGTCGAGGGTCCAGAGGAGGTAGCGGACGTCGACGTGGATGCTGCGGGTCAGCGGGTCCTCGAAGACCTCGTCGGCGGTGATGGCCTCGTAATTCCCGTCAAAGACGAGGCCGACGAGCTTGCCCTCGGCGTTGAGGGTGGGGGAGCCGGAGTTGCCGCCGGTGGTGTCGAGGGTGCTGAGGAAGTCGACCACCACGTCCTTCAGCAGGGGGTCGGCCCAGCGGCTCGCGGGCGCCGTGGGGGCGGCCGCGAGCAGGGCCGCGGGGGCGTTGAAGGGGGCCTCTCCGGCGCGGACGGCCATGCCCTGGACGGTGGTGTGGGGGCGGTACCACATCCCGTCTCGCGGGCTCATGCCCTCCACGCGCCCGAAGGAGAGGCGGAGGGTGCTGTTGGCGTCGGGGTAGACGAGCCCCGGGGCCGCGGCCTGCAGGGCCTCGAGCACGACCGGTCGCAGGCGGAGGAGGGCGCCCTCGCGGACCTTGTCCTGCTCGCGGCGCGGGGCGGCGTCGCGGTCGAGGGCGATGGCGAGCTGGACCCAGGGGTCCTTCGAGGCGATGAGCTCCTTCTTGCTGGCCTTGAACAGGGCGGCCCGCGCCTCGGACGAGCGGAGGGGGGGATCGGTGTAAAGGGCTGCCAGCGCGGCGTCGACGCCGCCCATCCGTCGCAGCCACTCATGCAGGGGCACGAGGCGGGCGGGCTCAGGGGCGGCCTCGGCGGCGCGCAGGCCGTGCTCGAGCAGGCGGCGCTCCGCGGGGAGCCAGAGCGTGTGCTCGAGCTGGGCGGAGGCGTCGAGGGCGTCGGCCAGATCGCGATCCTGAAAGCCGCGGGCGCGCTCGAGGTCGGGCTTCTCCCGCTCGGTGGCGAAGCGCCAGGCCTCATAGGCGGTGCTGGCCAGGTCCGAGCTGCGCACGATCGAGCGGATCGAGGAGTTGACCAGCGTGTCGGAGCGGGCTGCGGCCTCCACCTCGCCCAGCTCGCGCACGGCCGAGCCGTAGGTGGCCGCGCGGCGAGGGTCGGCGGCCAGCCAGGCGGCGAGGCGGCGCTCTCGCTCCTCCTTGGCCTCGAGGACGCCGCCCCGGCGCAGGCCGTCGATGAGGCCGCGGTTGTTCTTGTCGGCGTTGCCGATCCAGTCGATCGGCGCGGCGAGGCGGGCGGCGGCCTCGGTGCTCCGCGCGCTCTCCTCGTGGAGGATGGCGAGCCAGTCCGTGGACTGGCGGAGCTCCCGCGGGACCACGACGTCGCGCTCGAAGCGGAGGGCGGCGGCGCTGCCGTAGCGGTTGGTGCGCCCGGGGTAGCCGAGGCAGAAGACCGGCTCGCCCTCTTGAGCGCCGGTGGGGTCGATCTGGAGGTGGGCCGGCGGACGGTAGGGGACGTTCTCCTTCGCCGGCGCGGCCGGCCGTCCGTCGGGGCCGACGTACGCCCGCAGCAACGCGAAGTCGCCGGCGTGGCGAGGCCACATCCAATTGTCGATCTCGCCGCCGTAGGAGCCCACGGACTCCGCCGGCGCGTAGACGAGGCGCACGTCGCGCAGCTCTCGGCTGCGGATCAGGCGAAAGGTGCCGCCGCCGTAGAAGCCGACCACGGCGCAGCGGAGGGACCCACCCTCCTCGCAGGAGGCCACCAGCCGCTTCCTGGCCTTGTCCACCCGATCGCGTCGCTCGAGGTCGGGCGTCTTGGCCCGGACGCCCTTCAGCACGGTGGCGGAGACGTCGGTCATCGCCTCGACGATGTAGAGCCGCGCCGAGGGGCCCCCAGAGCGCTCCCCCGCTCGGTCTGGGGCGAGGTAGCCGTCGTGGGCGAGGTCGTGCCCGGCGTCGCTCGCGTACTGTGTGTACTCGGCCACACAGTGGTGGTTCGTGATCACGAGCCCGTCGGCGGAGACGAAGGAGGCCGTGCAGCCGCCGGTCGAGAGGATGGCGCCGAGCAGGGGCCCGTTGGGGTCCGCGAGCACGCTCGGCGGCACCGTGAAGCCCGCGGCTCGGAGCTCCGCCGCGAGGGAGGGCACCTGCTCGGGGAGCCACATGCCCTCCCCCGCCCGGGCGAGGCCGAGCAGCGAGAGGGCGATGAGCATGGCCTACTCGCCCTTACAGCTGGTGACGAGCTGCGCCGCGGCCAGGGCCTGGATCTCGGAGCAGTGGTCGACCGTGATCACCGGATAGCCCCCGGCGAAGGAGCACTTGGTGTTGGGGGCGCTGCGCCGGATCGTCTCCTCCTCGCGGGAGAGCAGGAGCTTGGTGTCGCCCAGGCGGTCGTCGGAGTAGCTCATGTCGCCGGGGAAGGTGTCGATGGGCTCCTCTTCGGGATCCCAGACCTCATAGTGCCGGAAGGTGAGGTCCTTCTTACCGTTGTTGAAGCGCCACTTGCTGAAGCCGACCACCTTCTTGTCGGTCTTGAACTCGTTCGGGTCACGGGCGAGGGTGACCGTGTTGCCGGCGAGGGGACCGTCCTGGATCTCGAAGGCCTCCTTGCGCACGGTGGCGACGAGCTTCGTCTTCTCCGGGGCCTCGGGGTCGAGGCTCCAGACCTGGCAGATGTTGGACTCCCACGCGACGGCGATCACCTCCTCGAAGCGGGCCTGGAAGACCACCGACTTGCCGGCCTCGCAGGCCTTGTCGAACTTGAGGGAGCAGCCGCGGCTGTAGCCCTTGGCCGCCTTCTTGAAGTCGATCGCGACGCCGTTGCTGCCCTTGGCGTACATCTCTGCGAGCTCGAAGCAGGCCTGCCCGTTGTCGAAGTCACAGGCGTCGGTGTAGAGCTGCAGGGCCTTGGCGGGGTCCGCGCTCACGCCCTTGCCGCTCTGGTACATGCCAGCGAGCTTGCCGCAGGAGTCGCCGTCCTGGCCGGCGCAGCCCTTGCCGAGGAGCTCGGCCGCGCGGGCCATGTTCTTCTCGACGCCGTCGCCAGTGAGGTAGCGGCGGGCGAGGCGGCCGCAGGACTTGCCGTGCCCCTTGTCGCAGGCGGCCTGGAAGAGGGTCTGGGACTCGGTGGCGCTCTGGCTCACGCCCTTGCCGACCTCGTAGAGGTTGCCAAGGTGGTAACATCCCTTTCCTTCGCCCCGCTCACAAGCCATCTTGTAGAGCTCGGCGGCCTTGGTCAGGTTCATGTCGAGGCCGTTGCCGTTCTCGTACAGGGCGCCGAGCGTGTCGCAGCCCCCCGGATCGGCCCCGCTGCAGCCCTTCTGGATGAGCTTGACGCCCATCTCCACGTCCTTGTTGAGGCCGCGGCCCTTGATGTACATCTCGCCGGTGCGCGTGCAGGCCTTGGCGTAGCCCTTGGAGCAGGCCTCGTCGTAGATCTTGGCGGCGTCTTTGATGTCACCCTCGCCGGCTTCGCCGGACTCGTAGAAGGTGGCGAGGCCGTAGCAGCCGAGGAAGTCGCCGCCGTCACAGGCGGTCTTGTACATCCCGAGCGCGATCGACGGGGAGCGCTGTACGACTCGACCCTCGGCATAGAGCCGGCCGAGCTGGTAGCAGCCGCCCGTGAACTTGCCCTCGCAGGCCTCGCCGTAGACCTTGGCGGCGGCCTCGGGGTTGCGCGTGCCGGCGCGGCCGTCCTCGGTGAGCGTGCCGAGCTGCACGCAGGCGTGCGGGATCTTTGAGCTGCAGGCGCTCTTGTAGAGCTCGGCGGCCTTGCCGAAGTCGGCGGGGCCGCCCTGCCCGTTCTCGTACATCGTGCCGAGGAGGTAGCAGCCCCAGGGGTCCTCGGCCTTGCAGCCCTCATCGACCAGCTTGCGGGCGCGCTCGAGATCGACGTCGGTGCCGATGCCGTTCAGGTAGAGCTCGCCCTCACCGGTGCAGCCGGGGGCGTAGGCCTTCTCTTTGCAGGCCTTGGTGAAGTAGTCGAGGGCCTTCGCGCCCTTCGCCGGATTGTCGAAGACGAGGTTCCCCTTGTCGTCTCGAGACTCGGTGTAGCCGAGGACCACGCAAGCGAGCGGATCGGAGGGGCACTTGCCCGCGTAATGTTCGCGGGCGAGCTTGAGGTCTCCGCCGTTCGCGCCTTGCCACTTTGTCCAGTTACAGGCGGAGGAGGACTTCTTTTTGCAGGCATCCTCGTAGCGTGCCTTGATGTCCTGGGGGTCGTAGATGATCCCCGGCATGGCCATGTCGTGGCGAATCGCGTCGACTGCTGCAACACGACCGGGGTAGCCGTCGGGCCACGCCGCTGCGGCCTCGTGAGCCACGGAACCGGCGATGACCGCCCCGGCGAGAGTGGTGGCCGCGAGCCACCAATTTCGAACCGAACCCATCCGTTCCTCTCCTTCGCTTTTCGTGGCTGCCCCAGCGCTTCGAACGGCGGGGACATTACCACGGGAGGAGCCGGAGAGGGGTGTTCCGAGTCGCTGTCAAAGTCCCGTAAAGGCACCCCAGCGGCGAAGGACTGTCGGAGATCACCCCCAACAGATCCACCTCTGAGGCGCCTTCTCGACCCTACAGCGCCGAGGCGGCCCGCTCCATCAGGGCCTGGAGGCGCTTGGCGAAGCCCTCCGGATCTTCGAGGCGGCCCTCGGCGATCGCGGCATGGTCGAGCAGGAGGCGGGCGAAGGGCTCGAGGCCGGTCTTGCCCTCGTTGTTGAGGCGGGCCAGCGTCTTGACCATCGGGTGCTCGGGGTTGACCTCGAGCACGCGCTTGCTGCCGGGGACGCTCTGGTTCGCGGCCTTTAGGATGCGCTCGAGGTTGGCGCCCATGCCGCCCTCCTTGTCCACGAGCACGCTCGGCGACTCGGTGAGGCGGGTGCTGATGCGCACCTCGGCGACGTCTCCGGCCAGCATCTCGCCCATCCAGGTGACGAGCGGGGTGGCCTGATCCCGGGCCGCCTGGGCGATGGGATCCTCCTCGGCGTCCTTGGCCGGCGGGAGCTCACCGGTCATCGCGCTCTTGAGCGTGGCGCCGTCGTGCTCGCGCACGTTCATCACCACCCACTCATCGACGGGGTCGTCCATGAGCAGCACCTCGATGCCCCGCTTCCGGAAGCCCTCGAGGACGGGCGCCTGGCCGATGCGCTCCTTGTCGACGCTCGTGAAGTACCAGATCGTGTTGTCGCCGTCGGGGAGGTCGGCCTTGACCTGGGCGAGGCTCCTCCACTCCCCGGCGGACTTGGTCGTCTTGTAGCGGAGCAGCCCGGTGAGGAGGTCCTTGTTGTCGTCCTGGTCCTCGTGGATACCTTCCTTGACGATGTGGCCGTACTCGCTCCAGAACTTGTTCCAGGTCTCGGGCTCGGTGGTGGCCACGTCGCGGAAGCGCTTGAGCAAGCGCTTGGTGAGCTGCTTCTTGATCGTCAGCACCACGGGCGTCTGCTGGAGGATCTCGCGGGAGACGTTGAGGTCGACGTCGGGGGAGTCCACGAGGCCGGTGACGAAGCGGAGGTAGCGGGGGAGCAGCGACTCGGCGGAGTCGAGGATCTTCACCCGCTTCTGATAGAGCTTCAGCCCGACCTTGTAGTCGAGGCGGTCGAGCTCCCAGGGGCGGCTGGCCGGGACGAAGAGCAGGGCCTGGTACTGGAGGCTGCCCTCGATGCGGAGGTGGGCGCGGAGCAGGGGCTCGGCCCAGTCATTGGAGATGTGCTTGTAGAAGGCGCTGTACTCCTCGTCCTTGATCTCCGAGGGGTTGCGGGTCCACAGCGCCGCCTCTTGGTTGGCGCGCTCCCCCTCGACGCTCACGGGCCAGGAGACGAAGTCAGAGTGCTTGGCGATGATGCCGCGGAGCTTGTCGGGGTCGGCGAAGTCAGCGGTGTCTTCGCGGAGGTGCAGGGTGACGGTGGTGCCGCGGGTGCTGCGCTCGCCGGCGGCCATCGAGTAGCCCTCGCCGCCGTCTGACTCCCAGCGCACCGCGGTGGCGGCGGGGTCGATCGAGAGCGTGTCGACCACGACCTTGTCGGAGACCATGAAGGCCGAGTAGAAGCCGACGCCGAACTGACCGATCAGGTTCTCCGCGCCGCCGGCCTCTCCGGCCGCCTTGAGGCGCTCGGTGAAGGCCTTGGTGCCGGACTTGGCGATGGTGCCGAGGTGCTCCACCACCTCGTCGTGGGTCATGCCGACGCCGTCGTCGGAGATGGTGACCGTCCGCTCGGCGGCGTCCACGGTGATGTGGATGCCCGGCTCGTCGGCGGCGGGACGCGCGTCCTCTCGCTTGAGGCTCTCGAAGCGCCCGCGGTCGAGGGCGTCGCTCGCGTTGCTCACCAGCTCGCGGATAAAGATCTCGCGGTCAGAGTAGAGCGAGTGGGTGACGAGGTGCAGGATCTGGCGGACGTCCGCCTCAAAACGATGCGACTGCATGACATTCTCCGATGCGGGGAGGCCAAGGCCGAGCGGGCGAGGGCGCCGCGGCCCCAGGGGCCTCCGAACAGGTGGCGCAGAGGGGTAGGCGCGGCGCCCGGCATCGTCAAGATCATCCGGGCGCTGGAGACCCTCGTCGGGTCACCGATCTCCCCCACCGATCTCTCCCATTGAAAGACCCGTGAAGAACCCGTGAGGAACCCGTGAAGAAGGGGCCTCGCCTCAGCGCTTCAAGAGCTTGAAGGCGTGGGTCCACTGCCCGCGCTGGAGGCCCGGTGCACACCAGAGCTGGCACAGGGGCTCGATGGCGCGCGCCCCCTCGACCGCCCCGATGTCCTCGGCCTCCCAGCCAAACTGGTCGAGGATGGCGGTCACCTCGGTCTTCGCGGCGTCGTCGTCCCCGCAGATGAACATCGTCGGCGGCCCTCCCGCGAAGGCGGGGTTGACCATGAAGGCGTTTCCGACTGAGCTCCACGCCTTGACGAAGCGCGCGGCCGGCGCCTGCTTCTGGAGGCGCTCCATCAGCGAGTCGTTCGGGCCGGTGAAGAACTGGAGGATCCCCTTGACCGGGGGGGCGGCCTCGATGGGGTTCGTGGCGTCGATGACGATCTTGCCGGCGAGGTTGTCGATCCCCGCGATGGCGATCGCCTCCTCGGCCGCCCGACCGTTCACAGCGAGCACGACGATGTCCGCGAAGGCCGCGGTCTCTGCGGTGAGGCCGAGGGCGACCCCCTCACCGGCGGCGCCCTGCCAAGCCTGGAGGGCCGCCGGGTGTCGGCTGCCGATCATCACGTCGTAGCCGTGCTTCCGAAAGCCGGCGGCCAACACCTGCCCCACCACGCCCGATCCGATGACACCGACCTTCTTGCTCATACGCACCTCCCGAGCCGGATGGGGCCGACCGTCCCGCCGCTGGGTCTTCCCGCGCGGCGGAGGGTCTTAGGCACGCCTTCGGGGGGGCCAAGGGGGGGCTAGCGGTGGACGGACCCACGGCGGCGGAGGCCGAGCAAGAGGAGCCCGGAGAGGCCGGAGAGGAGCACGCCGAGCCCACCCTCGGCGGGCGCGGTCGAGCAGCCGCCCTTTCCGCCGCCCTTTCCGCCGCCCTTGCCGCCGCCGCCCTCATCGTCGTCCGTGGAGGGGCCGGTGTCGGAGCTCCCGGACCCGTCGGAGCCGTCTCCGCCGTCCGAGCCGCTCTCGGCGGGCACGACCTCGGCGCTGTAGAAGTAGTTGTAGCCCTCGTCGGTGTCCCAGCGGTGGGCGTACCCCTGGTCGTCCTCGTTCTTGGGTGAGACGACGAGGGTGATGTCCTTCGAGCCGTCGAAGGCGATGGTCGCGGTCCCCATGCCGTCGGCGTCGAGCTCGAACTGCACCACCTCGTCGACGGAGGTGTTGCCGCGCACGAGGATGGCGTACCAGTCGGCGTCGTTGTTGCCGTCGAGGGTGACCTTCAGGGTGTCGCCCTCTTCGCCGAGGTCGCGGTCGAAGCGGATGTAGTTCTGGCCGAGGCTCTGGGGCTTCGTGGCGTCGGGCGGCTCTTTGTCTTCGATCGGCAGCTCGTCGATCTCGGTTCGACGAAGGTCGGGCATGAAGCTGCCCTCGTCGTAGTCCATGACCGCGGTGGCGGCCATGAAGCCGAGGTAGACCTCATCAAAGTCTTCGCCCACGTCCTCGATGATGTCGGGGAGCCAGAGGTCATAGCCCCGCCCGCGGCCGCGTGACTCCTTCCAGGTGTCCTGGATGAGGTCGTGACCGCCGACGTATTCATCGAGGTAGAACGTCCACACCACCATGCCGTAGGTGTGCCAGAACAGGGCGTCGCTGTTCGAGCGGACGTCGAAGGAGTTCATACCCAGCTCGGGGTGGTTCGTGTACCCCCAAGCCATGTTCGCCCAGTCGTTGATCGACGGGTAGACCTGCTCTTCCATGTAGGTGGCGGTCGCCTCCCACCACCAGAACTCATGACCGTACCCATACGAGAACTGGCTGGCGTGATTGAACTCGTGGCAGGCCATCACCTTGTACCAGTTGCCGGCGGAGAAGCTCCCCTCGTACGCCACGACATAGGGCACGTAGCTGCCGTCCGGGCACTGGTCGACCGTGGTGTAGGCTCCGGCTCCACCGCCCGCCTCGACGATGATCATCATCGGATCTTTCGACACGCCGGCGGGCTGAAGCCAGCCGAGGTCATCGATCTCGGTCTCCCAGGAGAACTCGAGGGAGTCGATGAAGTCCTGCGCCTTGGCGTCCGTGAGCGAGCCGTCCTCCCAGGTGATGGAGAAGTGCTCGCTGTCGAGGTGATTGTCGTAATAGTAGCCGAAGCAGGGGGCCGACGGCGGGGCCATGACACCGGCCTCGACCTCGGCGGGGAAGGCGATGGGGTCTGTGAGGTCAGCCTTGAAGGGGGCGAGCTTGGCGGTCATCTCGGCGCGCTCGACCTCGGTGAACAGCTCCCAGTGCTCCTTCAAGGCGGCGACGAGGCCGGTGAGGCAGGTGCCGCGGACACCGTCTGCGCCGTGATCACCCTCGTGAGCATGCGCCGCGAGCTCAGCGGAGCCCACCAGCCGCTCAGGGTAAAAGTGGGCGTTGAAGTTGGCGAGGAGGTTGTCGTGGATGGACTCTGCCTCGGCGCCTGGGGCCGAGCTCATGGGCCGGGGCGCGGCCGCCTCGGCGCGACCCGCAAACAGGGCGCCGCCGACAAGGGAGAGGGCCAGGAGCATGGATGAGTTCATTGTTCCTCCGACGCTGTCCTTGTACCCGAGTCCCCACCGCATCGGGGGGCGAATCGGTGAGAAGCTGGCAACGGTTGTGCTTGGCCGGATGCGGCCGACCGCGGTGGGCAGGCCGGAGAGGGTCCCCGTCAGAGGTCGCCCGGGTTAAGGGAGGCGCCATGCGACCGCTCTTCATCGTCATCGAAGGCATCGACGGCTCGGGTGGCACCACCCAGGTGGGCCTCCTCACGGAGTGGCTGCGCGCCCGAGGCGCGAGGGAGGTCCAGCGCACCGCTGAGCCCTCCAGCGGGCCGGTGGGGCGCTTCATCCGGGAGGCGCTCACGCTCGGCAGCAGCAACGCGCGCCTCGGTGACGCCGTCCTGCCCTACCTCTTCGCCGCGGACCGCCGCGACCACCTCGATCGGGAGGTGGTCCCAGCCCTGCAGCGGGGCGCAGTGGTGGTCTCGGACCGCTACTACCACTCGAGCCTCGCGTATCAGTCGGCGGCCATCGGCTTCGCGGCGGTGGCCGAGCTGAACGCGACCTTCCGCCGTCCAGACCTCACCCTGGTGCTGGAGCTGAGCCCCGAGGTCTGTCTCGCCCGTGTCCAGGCCCGTGGCGGGGCGCCAGAGCGCTTCGAGGCGCTCGAGCGGCTCCGCGATGTGACCGACGCCTACAGCGCCGTCGTGGTGCACTGCCGGAGCCGGGGTGAGCGGGTGGTCCGCCTCGACGCCTCGGGCTCCGTCGCCGAGGTGCACGCGCTCGTGCTCGCCGAGGTGGAGCGGCTCTTCGCGGAGCAGGGGTGAGCCGCCTCGAGCTCGTCCGCTGGGGGAGGCTCCCGTATGCCGAGGCCCACGCCCGGATGGTCGAGGCCCTGGTTGCTCGCCTTCAGGGGGCGGCGCCAGACCGGCTGTTCCTCTGTGAGCACGATCCTGTCTATACCCTCGGCCGGGCTCGGGGGGCGGCGAGCCACGTCTTCGCCCCCGGAGACACCCCCGTCCTGGCGGTGGAGCGGGGAGGGGACGTCACCCATCACGGCCCGGGTCAGCTCGTCGGGTACCCGGTCGTCCTGCTTCCGGAGCACCGCCGCGATCTCCACGCTTGGATGCGCTTTATCGAGGAGGTTCTCATCCTCGCTCTCGCGCGCTTCGGCGTGGCTGCCGGGCGTGACCCCCGCAACACCGGGGTGTGGGTGCGCGGCCGGAAGATCGGCGCCATCGGCATCGCCTGCCGCCGCTGGGTGAGCTGGCACGGCTTCTCCCTCAACGTGAGCATCGACCGTGCGGGCTTTGAGCGCATCGCCCCCTGCGGGATGGACAGCGCGCTCGTCACCCGCCTCTGGGATGAGCTCGCTCCGGCGGCCGGGAGCGGCGGGGGAGTCCGCTCGCCTGCGGTGGAGCTCGTCGAGGTCGAGGAGCAGATCGGTAGGGTCTTCGCCGATGAATGGGATAGGTGGTCGGAGGCTCCGGGTGAAGTTCTGCCCTGAGCCTTGCCAGCTTTGGGGGGTGTCGTTAGAAGGTGGGCGCTCCGCTGGCCTGTGGCTTGCGAAACCCGCGCGGGCCTCTGGCTCGATGGGATTCGGAGGTGTGGCCGAGTGGTCGATGGCAACGGTCTTGAAAACCGTCGTCCTGCAAGGGACCGTGGGTTCGAATCCCACCGCCTCCGCCTGATTCGTCGGGTGTGTGATCTTTACAATCGCCGTTCTTCTTGAAGAATGTGCCCTTAGATCGTGGGTCCGAGCAGTTCAGGTGCGTGAAGTTGGGAGACGTGCCCGAGAGGCCGAAGGGGTTTGCTTGCTAAGCAAAAGTAGGGTCAAAAACCTTACCGAGGGTTCGAATCCCTCCGTCTCCGCCACTTCTCCCCGGAAGTGACGACCCATCGTCTGAGGATCTCCGCTCAGCAGTGGGCCCCGTTTGGGGGATCTGGACACACATCGGCTCTTGCTGATGGGTAGTGGGTCGATAGATAGTGGTGAGCGGTCGTGAGGTCCCATTTTTGGTGATCGGGGTGGCCTGGAAGTGGAAAGTTGGCTATCTGCGGCGCGCATGTAGCTGAACCAAGTAGCTGAACAAAGGTAGGTGGTTTGGTTTCTGCGCCCGTTCTTGAATGCACCCATAGCTCAATTGGATAGAGCGTCGGACTACGGATCCGAAGGTTAGGGGTTCGACTCCCTTTGGGTGCGCCATTTTTGGTTTTTTCTTCCGGATGTATACACATCTGGACACTGATCCCCGCCCAATCGGCGGGGTTTTGTCGTTTCGGATCCTCTCGTTCTGGGGCCCCTCGTCCTGGAACCACGGCCCTCCCCCGCTGCGCGCCGTGGTCGCGTGCTACGGTGCGGAGGCGGAGCGTTTGACTCCGGGAGGCGATCGTGTCCGAAGATCCGGTGCTGAAGGCCCAATCCGAGGAGCTCGCGGCCCTGCTCGAGGGCACACGCCGCTTCATCTGGCTGGCCGGGTCTGCGCTCGGCGTCGCCTTCATCACCCTCGTGGTCCCGAACTTCCGCCATGCGGGGGAGCTGCGCTCGGAGCGGGCGGCGGTCGTGGCCGAGTGGGCGCGGTCGCAGCGCGAGATCGAGCGCGCCACCGCCGCGAACGAGGTGGCCGCTCGCCGCTGGGCGGCACAGCGTGCGCCGGCCGAGGTCGCGGCGAGGCAAGCGAGGGTGAACGGGGAGCGCCGCCCCCTCACGGCGCCTCCGGAGGAGCCCGCCGGGGTCTTGGCGACGCGGCAGGATCGGGTCGCCCGCCTCCGAGCCCTCGATGAGTCCTACGCGGCCCGGTTGGCCGCCTTCGGGCGAACCCAGGACGATCTCAGCTTCCTGTCGCTCGGCGGCCGTGACATCGCGATCCCCTCCTCCCTGGTCGGCGCCCTCTGGGGGGCCTCGGCGGCGGGGGTCCTCTTGCTCTTCGATCGGCGTCGGCGGAACATCCTCGGCCTGATGAGCCGGATCTTGCGGCGCGCTCCCGAGGGGGAGCGGCCGTACCTGCTCGCCGGGGCGGCGGTGAACGGCAGCTGGTGGCTGGCCCCCCTGCCGTCGGCGGACGGCGCGAAGGTCAGCGCCGCCGCGCTGCGCTCGGCCCTCGGCTGGCAGCGCCATCTGCGCCGGGAGGCGCTGCCTCCCCTGGTCGTGGGCGGCCTCGTGCTCGGTCTGCTGTCGGTCGGTCAGCGGGCGTCGCTGGCGATCCTCCCCTTCGCTTCGCTCGACGTTGTCGATCTCCACGTGGATCTGCATGGGCCGGTGGTGCAGCTCGCGCACGCGGGCGCCGCCATGCTCGTGGTCTTCTCGCTCCTCCGGTGGTGGACCGGCCCCGCGGTGGTCCCCGACACCCTCCCCGTCGAGCCCACCGCTTCGGAGGGGCGCCGGGATCTGCTGGCGGTGTTCGTCTCCGGGGCCCTCGGCGGCTTGGCCTGGCTGCTCGTCCGCCGATCGCCGAACGTCCAAGCGGCAGACGGCGCCGGGGCCAGCGACCCCCCTGTCTCGCTCTTGCTCCCCCCTCCGCGCGGGGCGCCGCGGCGCCCAGACCGCCACAACGACCTCGTCGTCTCGCTCGCTCCCGGCCTCTACCGACGCGCGGGCGAGGGCCCGGCGGTGATCCACGCCGTCCTGGAGCGCCTCAGCCCGAAGGGGGCGGTGGAGCGGGTCTTGCTCGAGGCCAGCGGTGGCCCCCGGGGAGCAGGCGCCCTGCGCGTCGACCGTCTGCGTCCGCTGACCGAGGCTGAGCTCGGTGAGCTCGTGGAGGGCTGGGCGCCCCCGTCCCAGGAGGGCTCCCACCTGCGGCTCGCGCGGGCTGGGGCCTTTTGTGAGGCGGAGATCGCGCGGCGGGTCGGCACGACCCTCGCGGCCGGCCTCGATCTGCGCACCCTCGTAGACGAGGTCGAGCTCTTGCTCCGCATCGGGATCGTCCATGACCGAGCGCTCAAGCGCGAGCACCCCACCTCCCCGCCGAGCGTCCGCCTCCACGATCTCTACGCCGGCCTGGCCGTGATCTCGGGGCGCTTGGACCGGCTCGACGGGCTCATCTCCCACATCCGCCAGCCGCGCGGGGAGCGCTACCCCTACGCCGACTGGTTCACCGCCCGCATCGCTCGCTGGAGAGACCCCGGGAGCGGCTGGCGCCGCCGCTGGCAGGGGCGCCGAATGGAGGACCTCGCGCGGGCCCTGGTCGTCTGAGCGCAGAGGCGATATTCGCGCTGCGCTGGTCTTCTAACCCTAAGATACCCGCCTCGGGCGATGAGCGTCGAACCGCTCCCAGCACCCCTTGGCTTCGCCCTTGCTCCTCCTCTCTTGTGCCGCTTGGCGGAGGCCCCTGGTGCGCGCTGCCCGACCGGTGGAGGTGGGCCCCTTCAGCCTCGATGAGCCGCTGGGGCAGGGAGGGATGGGCGCGGTCTGGAGAGGCCTGCACCGCCGCGAGCAGGTGCCGGTGGCGATCAAGGTGGTGCACTCTACCTTCGCCGGTGACCCTTGGTTCCTCGAGCGCTTTCGGGCCGAGGTTCGGGCCATGGCCCGGCTCGACCACCCCAACATCGTCACGGTGTTGGACTACGGCGAGATCACCGAGCGCGAGGCTGAGCTCGATCCCGCGAGCGGCTTCCCTGTGGGCAGCCCCTGGCTGGCGATGGAGCTCATCGAGGGGCGAGGGCTGCTCGGGCTGACCGGTCGCCTCGACTGGGGGAGGGTGGAGCAGATCCTCCAGGGGCTGCTGGCTGGCTTGGCGCACGCCCACGCGCGGGGCGTGCTGCACCGCGACATAAAGCCCGGGAACATCGTCGTGGCGGCCGATCGCGCCGTCCTGCTCGACTTCGGGCTCGCCACCACACACGGCGAGCTCACCGATCCCGAGGTCCTGGGCCCCGGCGTGGGCACCGCCGCGTACATGCCCCCCGAGCAGGTCCGCGGACAGGCGGGGCGGTACGGACCCTGGTCTGACCTCTACTCCCTCGGGGCGGTCGGCTGGGCCCTGGTGACCGGACAGCCCCCCTTCGGGCGGGGGCGGTCGATCGAGGCGCTGCTGGAGGCCCAGCTCCACGCCCCGTTGCCTCCCTTGTTCCCCTTGCCCCCCTCGTCCCTCCCGGCCGCCTCTCCGGACGTCGCTCGGGCGGCGGTGCCGGAGGGGCTCCAGGCCTGGCTCGGGCGGATGCTCGCGAAGGACCCCGCCCACCGCTTTCAGCGCGCCGCAGACGCCGCCGGGGCCCTCTCCCACATCGGGCCCCCGGGGGCAGCTGCGACAGGGTGGCGCCGACCCCTCCCCTCCTCGCCCGCCGCTGGGGAGCGCCGGCGGCCCTCGATGCGCCTCGTCGGGGCGGGCCTCGGCCTCTTCGGCCTCCGGCGCCTGCCGGTGGTCGGGCGGGAGGCGGCGCAGCGGGGCCTCTGGGAGTCCGCCCTCGACCTCGACCGCGGCGCGGGGGGCATCGTCCTGCTGCAAGGGCCGGCTGGCTGCGGCAAGACGAGCCTCGCCCGTTGGCTGGGAGAGCGCCTCCACGAGCTTGGTGTCGCCGACGTGGTCGAGGGCGTGCACGGCCAGCGCGCCGCCGCCGCCGATGGCCTCGGACCGGCGCTGGGGCGCTGGCTGCGGGTGACGGGGCTCGGCCTCGAGGAAGCGCGGGAGCAGCTCCGCGACGAGCTCGGCCCGATCGAGGAGCCGCTCCTCGCCGAGGCTCTGGCCCTCACCACCGCCGAGGGGCAGCGGGCTCGGCCCTTCGCCAGCGCTGTCGAGCGGTACGCGGCGACCCGCCGGCTGCTCCTGGCCTGCGCGGCGCGGCGCCCGATCGTGGTGCGGCTCGACGATGTCCAGTGGGGGTTGGACTCCCTCGCTTTCATTCGCCACTTTGTCTCTCGCGAGGCCTTCGGACGCTGCCCGGTGCTCTTCTTGCTCACCGCCCGGGAGCTCACCCCCGAGTCGGCGGCCGATCAGCAGCTCGCGGCGCTGCTGTCCACGCCCCTGGCGCGCCGGATCGAGGTGGGGCCGCTGGCGCCCGGCTGGCGACAGACCCTCATCCGCGAGCACCTCCGTGTCGAAGGAGACCTCGCGCGGGACATCGAGCAGCGCACCGGTGGGAACCCGCTCTTCGCCGTGCAGCTCGTGGGGGACTGGGTGCAGCGGGGCCTCCTCGTCCCTGGCGAGACGGGCTTTCGGCTGCGCGATGGCGCCTCGGCCGAGCTCCCCGACGATCTGCACAGCCTCTGGCAGCAGCGCCTCGGCGCGGCCCTCGAGGGGATGGAGCGCGGCGAGCGGGAGGCCGTCGAGGTGGCGGCCACCCTTGGCATGTCGGTGGATCGAGCGGAGTGGGCCGTCGCTTGCCGCGCGGTCGGGGCCTGGGCCAGCCCGCGGCTCATGGAGGCCTTGCTCTCGCGCGGCCTCGTGCAGTCCGAGGGGGAGGGGCAGTGGTCCTTCATCCACGCGATGCTGCGGGAGAGCGTGCTTCGGGAGGCGGAGGCCGGTCAGCGCTCGGCGCGCTGGCACCAGGCGGCGGCCGACATGCTGCGGCCCCGCCTCGAGCGCAACCCAGCCCTTGCCCTGCGCCTCGGGCGTCACCTCCGCCTCGTGGGCGCCTTCGAGGAGGCCCTGGAGCCGCTCAGCCGCGGCGCCTGGCAGTGCGTGCGGGACAGCGAGTACCAGGCCGCGGAGGTGGCCCTGGCCGAGCGGGAGGAGCTGCTCGACCGCCTCGGCCTGCCCCCGCTCGATCGTCGGCGCGTCGAGGGCGCGATCATGGGGGCCCGGGTGGCCCGGCGCCGCGGCGCCCTCGACCGGGCTCGGCGCCTCACCGAGGAGGCCGAGCGGGACGCCCGCGCCAGCGGTCAAGGTGACCTCCTCGTCGAGGCGCTCCGCGAGCGGAGCCGGCTCGACTGGCACGCCGGCCGTCGGCGGGCGGCCCTGGGCGCGCTGCTCGAGGCCACCGAGCTCGCCCAGGACCCCCCGGCCCGCGCCTGGTGCCTCCGGGATCAGGGCCTGCTGCTCGCAGAGCTCGGAGAGGACGACCGCGCGCGGCCCCCGCTCGAGGTGGCGGTCCAGGCCTTCGAGGACGAGCCCTTCGGGCGGGCGACGGCGGAGGTGGCGCTGGCCCGCCTCTGCCACCGCGCCGGCCTCCCCTTCGAGGCGCACCTGCGGGCGGCCGAGGCGGGCTTCTCTCAGAGCATCCGCAGCCAGGAGCCCGCCCACGCCCGGGTGGGCCTGGGCGACGTGGCGCGGCTCTCCGGCGATCTCCCCACCGCGGAGGCACACTACCGCGCGGCCCTCGACCGCTTCCGTGACCTCGGCGCCCCTGGCTCCGACGCCGCCGCCTTCCACCTCGTCGGTGTGCTGCTCCGCCAGGGCAAGGGTGCGGAGGCGAACGACCAGAGCCGAGCGCTCCTCCGCTCCCTGTTGGAGGAGGCGCGGGGCGGGAGGCTGCTCGCCGCCTATGTCTGCGAGGCCGCCGTCGCCGCGGTCCGGGGGCAGTGGCGCACCTTCGACCGCCTGCTCGTCGCGGCCCAGGCCGACCTGCGGCGCACCGAGCTCGACGCCGACAGCCGGGAGATGTTGGACTTCGCGGCGGGGATCGCCGAGCAGGCGGGCGATCTCCCGCGCGCCGCCGCCGCCCGCGGCCTCTCCCGGGCGCCGCGGCCGAGGGCCTGAGGGGGGCGGGTCGCGCTACCGCTTGAACTTGCCGAGGTTGCCGGTGAGGCCGAGCTGAACGAAGGGGGCCTCGACGCCGAGGTCCCAGCCGGCGCCGATGTCGGCCACCATCGCGTTGGTCGGAGCCCAGTGGGCGCCGAGGTCGATCACCCAGTTCTGGAGCCCCTGATCGAGCACACAGCCGAGCTCGCCGAAGACGCCGGTGTGCCGCGTGACCGGCTGGTCGAGCAGCACCGAGAGTGGGACCCCGATCAGCGCCAGCTCGTCGTTGGCGGCGCCCACGAGCAGGCCGCCGTTGCCTTGGAGCGAGCGGCCGGAGTCAAAGCGCCCGGTGGCGAGCACCTGCGCGGTGGCCCACCAGGCCTCTCCGGAGTGGGTGGGCACGGCGGTGGCGACGTAGCCGGCGATGCCCGCCTTCGGGTTGTCTCCAAAGCGAAACTTGGCCCCGGCGTTCAGGCCGAGCTGCTCGGTGTCGAGGCCGGCGAGGTTGAAGCCGAGCCGAGGCTCGACGCTCCCAAAGCTCACCTTGAAGGTGGAGGGCACCGACCGCGCCCCGTCCTGCCAGCGGCCGCCGACCTCCATCTCGAGGGTGTTGGCCGCGGCGAGGAAGCCCGAGCGCGAGATGCTCGGGCGGTCGGGCGTGGGCTCGGCGGCCGCGGCGGAGGGGGCGAGGAGCCAGAGTGACAGCAGCGGCGACAGCAGTGAGGGGATCAGCATCGGCGGCTCCCGGGCAGGACAGCCCGGCCGGAGCCTACCGTGATCGCCCTCGACCTGACAAGACCCGATCTCAGGTGATGGATGAAGGTTGGATCGGTGTCCCGAGCGCCGCCATCCGTCGGAGGGGCCGCAGCAGCGCCGCCTCGTGCGCCGCCTGAAAGCGCCCGGGGTCGAGCTTGGCGAGCTCGGCGAGGCGCCCCCGCGGCCGGCCGTTGAGCTCGATGAGGTGGGGCTCGCCGTCGGGGTCGAGGCAGAGGTCGGCCCCCACCTCGACGATCCAGGCGGCGTCGGCCAGGCGATCGAGGGCCTGGGAGAGCCGGCGGCCCGCCACCTCGAGCGCCAGCGCCGCGTGGGCGGGGAGCGAGGCGGAGACCGTCGCCCCCCGAGCGACGTTGACCACCGGATCTTCAGTGCTGCTGCGGATCACCGGCGGGAGGGCCACCCAGGCGCCGTCGGGCTCGCGCTGGAGGAGGAGGCGGATCACGCAGCCGGCGAGGCCCGCGGGGGGCGGCACGGCCCGCTGCAGCAGCGCCGGCTCGAGCCCCTGCAGCCCCTCGACGATGGCCGGGAGCGCGTCCCCGACCGTCACCCGCCGGACCCCGGCCCCAAGCGAGCCGTAGCGGGGCTTGAGGAAGGCGGCGCCCCACTCGGCGAGGCGCTCCCGGAAGCGAGCCGGGTCCGCCTCGACCGCAGGCATCTCCACCCCGCTCGCCTCGAGGACCCGCTGTGCCACGAGCTTATCGCGGCACAGCTCCGTGAAAGAGGGCGGATTGCCGAAGGGCAGGGCGCCGGCGCCGCCGATCGCCGCCGCCCAGACCGCCGAACGCCCCTGGGAGGGGAAGCGGTCACAGAGGGCGTCGATCGGCCGCTCGAATACGGGCTCCCAGGCGCCAACGCTGGCGAGGTGGCCGCTCATCCGCCCGCCCTCGAGCCTCTCCCCGAGCAGGACCTCGATCCCCTCCGCGGCGAGCTGCAGCGCGGCCCGGCCAAGGGGGAGCGCCTCCGGGGGCCGCGCGAGGCCCCCCGGCGCGGAGGGGACGAGCAGCCCGACGCGGGCCCAGCTCAGAAGTCAGCCTGCCGCGGGGCGCGGGGGAAGGGGATGACCTCGCGGATGTTGTCGATGCCGGTCGCGTACATGATGGCCCGCTCGAAGCCGAGGCCGAAGCCGGCGTGGGGCACCGTGCCGTACCGACGGAGATCGCGGTACCACCAGTAGTCCTCCTTGTGGAGGCCCATCTCGCCGATGCGGCGGTCGAGCACCTCGAGCCGCTCCTCGCGCTGGGAGCCGCCGATCAGCTCGCCGATGCCCGGGGCCAGCACGTCCATCGCGGCGACGGTCTTGCCGTCGTCGTTCTGGCGCATGTAGAAGGCCTTGATGTCGCGCGGGTAGTCGGTGACCGCCACCGGCGCGCCGATGACCACCTCGGTGAGGTAGCGCTCGTGCTCGCTCTGGAGGTCCATCCCCCAGGAGACGGGGAACTGGAAGCTGACCTTGGCCCGAAGCAGCTCGGCGACGGCGTCGGTGTAGGTCATGCGGTGGAACTTCGACTCCACCAGGGCCTGCAGGCGCTTCACGCAGCCCTTGTCGATGCGCTCGGCGAAGAACTCGAGGTCGTCCATCCGCTCGTTGAGCAGGTCTCGGTAGATCGACTTCAGGAAGGCCTCGGCGAGCGCGATGTCGTCGGAGAGATCGGCGAAGGCGATCTCGGGCTCGATCATCCAGAACTCGGCGAGGTGCCGGCGGGTGTTGCTGTTCTCGGCGCGGAAGGTGGGCCCGAAGGTGTAGACCTTGCTCATCGCGAGGCAGTAGGACTCGACGTTGAGCTGGCCCGAGACCGTGAGGTGGGCCTCCTTGCCGAAGAAGTCCTGCGACCAATCCACCCGCCCCTCGGGGGTGCGGGGGAGGTTCTCGAGGTCGAGCGTCGAGACGCGGAACATCTGGCCGGCGCCCTCGGCGTCGCTCGCCGTGATAATCGGCGTATGAATCCAGAAGAAGCCGTTCGCGTGATAGAAGCGGTGGATGGCCTGGGCGAGGCTGTGCCGCACGCGGGTGACGGCGCCGATGAGGTTCGTGCGCGGCCGGAGGTGGGCCACCTCGCGGAGGTACTCCATCGTGTGGCGCTTGGGCTGCATGGGGTAGGTCTCGGGATCGTCCACGAGGCCGACGATGCGGACGCTGGCGGCGTCGACCTCGACCGACTGGCCCTTGCCCTCGCTCTGGATGAGGGTGCCCGTGACGTCGAGGGCGGCGCCGGTGCCGACCTTGAGCAGCTCCTCGTAGTTCGGGAGGCTGGCGCGACCGAGCACCTGGATGGGGTGGAAGCCCGAGCCGTCGTGCAGGTGGATGAAGCACAGCCCGGCCTTGGATGCGCGGCTGGTGCGGATCCAGCCCCGCACCCGCACGGGGCTCCCAACCGGGACGCTGCCGGAGAGGAGGTCTGCGATGCGGGAGGCCTCGGGGGCCTCGGGGGCGTCGGGGTCAACGAGGGTCATGGGTCACGCGGGCCTGAGGGGGGGGGACCAGGAGGGGGGGACCAGGAGGGGGGGGGACCAGGAGGGGGGGACCAGGAGGGGGCGGGCGCAGAGCCCGCGGTTTATCCCGCGGCTCCGGCGGGGGCACGGAGCTCGACCGTCCGCGAGCGGAGGGCGCAGCCGGCGAGCTTGTAGAGCACGCGGGCGCCGACGTTGGCGTCCCAGTCCTCCCGCTCGTCGAGCGCGCCTTCGCCCGGGGAGACCTCGCAGAGGTCGAAGCCCACCACCTCGCGCTGGTCGGAGAGCATGCAGAGGAGGACCTGCATGTCGCGGAAGGACAGCCCGCCGGGGACCGGCGTGCCCGTGTGCGGGCAGAGGGAGGGGTCGAGGCCGTCAATGTCGAAGCTGACATAGACCTGCTCGGGCAGGGCGTCGATGATGCGCTGGCAGAGCTCCACCCAGGTGCGCCCCCGCGCCAGCTCGAAGGCGAGGTCGCGGTCCAAGAAGGCGCGGATGCGGTGCGGCTCGGCGTGGACCCGATCGATCTCCGCCCGGCCGACGTCCCGCCAGCCCACGCCGACCTGCCGGCTCACACCGGGCAGCTTCAGCACGTTGTGGAAGATCGAGGCGTGGCTCCACTCGAAGCCCTCGTAGGCGTCGCGGAGGTCGGCGTGGGCGTCGATGTGGAGCACGCCGAGGCCCGGGTGGCGCTCGGAGAGGGCGCGGATGAGGCCGTAGGGGGCGCTGTGATCACCGCCGAGCACGGCCGGGATCGCGCCTCGGGCGAGCACCGCCTGGGCCGCCTCATACACCGCGTCGTTGACCACCTCCGACCAGGCGTTGACCTTGGCGGCCAGCTCGGGCTCGGCGCCGCCGGAGTCGATGACGGCGAGGGCGTCGTCCTCTGCGGCGGCGGCGGCCTCGGGGATGCGGGGGTCGGTCGGGAGGAGCCCGATGCCCTCGCGCCAAACGTCCCCGAAGTCGAGGTCGTGGAGGTCGACCTGGGCGCTGGCCTGGAGCACCACGCTCGGGCCGTGGGCGGTGCCGCGACCGTAGGAGGTCGTGGCCTCCCAGGGCACGGGGATCACCTGGACCCGACAGCGCTCGGCGGGGAAGGGGAGGCCGAAGAGGGCGCCCTCCACGGCGGCGGCGTCGGGATCAAAGCCTTCGAGCAGGGAGGCGAGGGTGGACATGGGGTCTCCGGGAGGGCTCGGCCCGCTAACCCGCCGCCTCCGGGGGAGGACATCTTGGTCAAGGCTCGAGCGCGGCGATGGCGGACGCCCCCGCGGCCGGGTACCATCCTCGGAACGTCGGACGTCGTCGGAGAGTCGCTTTGCGCTTCCATTCTCTCTTCCCATCTCCTCCCCGCTCTTCTTCGCCGGGCCCAGTCCCTTCCGTGGCCAATGGCCTGCGTGTGGCGCGCGGCTGGCTGGCCGCCGGTGCGGCGCTGGGTGCGGTGGCGTGCGCGCCAGACCAGGGCTTCAAGGGTGGCTTTGGTGGGGCGAACGAGCCGGACGTGCTGGTCGAGCCGAGCCAGCTCCTCTACGAGCTCGTCCCCTACGGTGATCTGGTGACCCAGACCTTCACGGTCACCAATCAGGGTGACGCGACGCTGATCGTCGACGATGTGCGGCTGAGCGGCTCCGGCGCCTTCACCGTGGTCACCACCCCCCTCGCGTTCTCGCTCGAGTCGGGCCTGAGCACGAACATCGACGTCGCCTACACGCCCACCACCGCGGAGGACAGCGGCATGGCCTGGGTCGTGTCGAACGACCCCGACTCCCCCGAGGCCCCGGTCGAGCTGCTCGGCACCGCCGGCTCCCCCCGCCTGCAGATCGATCCCAACGCCTGGGACTTCGGGGTGCTGGCGCTCCAGTGTTCAGACTCCATCCCCGTCACGCTGTCGAACGTGGGCACGGCGACGCTCACCATCGACACCATCACCGAGATCGGGGAGGGCTTCGCCGTCGAGAACGTCCCGACGCTGCCCATCGACATCGAGCCCGGTGACGGCGTCGTCGTGGACGTCAGCTTCACGCCGCTGGTCGAGCACAGCTACGTGGGCGCCCTCTACGTCGAGAGCAATGACCCCTCCGGCACCAAGATGGCCACCCAGGACGGCATCGGGAACGCCGACGGCGTCTGCCTCCAGGTGACCCCGGGGGAGACCTTGCCCCTCGATCTCGAGTATGAGGTCGAGTACAAGCTGGCCGACATCGCCTTCCTGCTCGACACCACCTGCTCGATGAGCGGGCTCGCCCAGGCCATGGCCGACGAGTTCGCCAGCATCGCCGGTACGCTCACCGCCGACATCCCCGACATCACCTTCGGCGTGGTCACCTACGACGACTACAACTGGACGGGGGGCACCGGCTCGGGCTCGGACAAGCCCTTCTTCCTCCGCCAGCAGCAGACCGATGACGTGGCGGTGGTGCAGGCCAAGCTCAACGCGGTGGGCATCCACAGCGGGGACGACACCACCGAGTCCTCCTTCGAGGCGCTGCTCCAGGCCGCCGAGGGTAAGGGTTACGACCAGGACTGCGACGGCAAGTACGACACCACCCCCGACGTCTACCCCTTCATCTCTGACGGCAGCGACGCCTTTGGCGGCGCCGAGCCCGGCACCTACGACGCTTCGGTGTCTGGCACCGGCGATCAGGGCGGCATGGGCTTCCGCCAGGACGTGCTCCCGATCTTCATCCTCGCCACCGACGCCCCCCTCCGCGACGCCGATTCGGGTGACCCCACCCCCGGCGGCTGCCCGCAAGACGCCGGTCGCTCCGACGCCCTCACCGCGATGGCCGCGCTCAACGCCAAGTTCATCGGCATCGGCGTGAACGCCCCGACGAGCGGCAACCCCTACAACCAGCTCGTCGATGTGGCGGAGTCCACCGGCTCTTTCGGAGACATGGACGGCGACGGCTCCACCGAGGCGGCCGCGGTCACCTGGAACGGCTCCAGCTCCGACTTCCGCGAGGCGGTGGTCGACGCCGTCAATGGCCTCGTCCAGGACGCACACTTCGACAAGGTGCAGCTCGTGGTGGTCGATGACCCCTACAACATGGTCGAGAGCATCGATCCCGAGGCCTACTACGACGTGGACTCCGGAGAGAAGGTGACCTTCACCGTCACCTTCGTGGGCACGGTGTCATCGGAGGAGACCGACCAGACCTACCCGGTCACCTTCAACCTCGTGGCCGACGATGAGATCATCCTCGAGACCACCACCGTCTTCATCTTTGTTCCGGGGGCCTGAGCGACCGGGAGGGGGGGGCTGAACGACCGGGGGCGGGGCGCCTAGGCGGCGCGCGGCCCCTCCATCCGGTAGCTGAGGCAGTAGTAGAAGGGGCTGATCTGCTCATCCTTCACGCCCACGGCCCCCTTCGGGAGCAGGGCCTTGGGTGAGGCCGGCGCCTCGTCGTAGAAGGTGATGGCCTTGAAGGCGAGGGCCTGGAGCGGGTTGAGCGGGGCAGCGGGGTCGCGCTGCTCGTCGACGACGACGATCGGTGTGCCGGCCTTGGCCACCCGGCCGAGCTCGGCGAGGGCGCGCCCGGGATCGGCCATTCCGCCGATGCCGCCGATGTGGAAGACACGATCGAAGGTCTGGTCTGCGAAGGGCAAGAGGGCGGCGTCGGCCATCAACAGGCGGGTGATCGGGCGCAGCATGTCGTCCTGCTTTACCCGCGCCTTCGCCCGCTCCAGCATCCCAATCGAGATGTCGACGCCCCAGATCTCGACCAGGAGGCCGTCGGGCAGGCGCTCGAGGATGTAGGGGAGGTTGGCTCCCGAGCCCACCCCCACCTCGAGGATGCGCACTCGCGCGCCGGAGCCGGCGCTCTTGAGGGCGCCGAGGTCGAGGCGATCGAGGGCGGCGGAGCGGAGCTCCCGCTCGGTGCCCTTGCCTTGGAAGAGGGGCAGCGTGCCGCTCACCAGGGGGTCGTGCAGCTTCGGGAGCGTGTCGTAGATCCGGTGCAGCAGGGCCTTCTTGCCCTTCACGGCCGGCTCACGGCAGAGGCGGACCCAGCCCTCCTCCACGCACCAGGCCAGCCCGCTGCGCTCGGAGACGAGCACGCCGTCCTGGAGCTCGAGCTCGACGTTGGTGCCCCGCCAGGAGAGCGGGCCGTGGGTGTCCGGGCAGGCGAGGAGGGGGAGATCAGAGGTGCGGATCGACATCGGTGCCCCTATTGCTTCGGGACGCCGAGCTAACCCGCTGTCTCCGGTCCAGGCGACGGCGCGGCGACGGGCGGCGCGCTGCCGGGGGCGGTGCAGGCGTCGATGCGGTAGAGGCCGATCGAGAGGTGTGGAGCGTCGAACTCGAGGTCGGTGTCGCCCCACGCTTCGGTCTCTGCGATCTTCCAGGGGGTCAGGCGACACCGCTCCTGGAGCCCGGCGCAGGGGTTGGCCGCCAGCTCCTTCTCCCGGCCCGGGACGCGCGCGAGGTGGCAGACCACCCCCACCCAGGCGAAGGTGCTCTGGTGCGGCCCCGGACGGGCCAGCCAGGGGCTCATCGGCTCGACGGCGAGCTGCGGGGCGAGGGCGCTGAGCACCTCGATCACCTTCTCGGGGTGGGAGCCGCGATCGGCGACGAGGAGGGTGGTGTTGGCCGGGAGGGTGGGCAGCGCCTCCTGGAGCAGCGCCCACTCGGCGTGCGTGGCCCAGGGCTGACGGATCCACGGCACCCAGGCCAGCGGGAGGAGGAGGAGCCCGCCGAGCAGGGCGGGCCGAACGCGCGCGGTGTGGCGGCGCACCACCTCCTCGGCGCCGAGGGCGCTGAGCAACAGGCCGGGGACGAGGGCGGGGAGCTGGAGGCGCCAGGCGTCGGCGGTGGGGCTGTCCTTGGGGAGCACGGGAAGCAGCATGAACAAGAGCCAGCCGCAGGTCGCGGATACGAGGCGGCGGCGCGGGCTCCAGAGGGCCGCGACGGCGAGCAGCGGGAGGAGGGCGGGGGTGTAGCGGGGGTTGAGGAAGACCTGCCCGGCGTGCCCGACCGGGGAGGGGGCGGCGAGGGTGGGCAGGAGGACGTCACCCAGCGTGCGCAGCGAGAACATACGGGAGAGGCTGGTGGGCCCGCCTTCGTCGAGCGGGGGCAGGGCGGTGAAGCGGAGCGCGAAGAGGGTGAGGCCGACCGCGGAGGCCACCCCGACGGAGAGCCAGACCGCAGGCTCGCCGCGACGGCGATGGAGCGCGTAGAGGAGGGCGCCCAGGCCCACCGGCAGGAAGGTGGCGGCCTCGGGGCGGACGTTGGGGACGAGGCCGGTGCAGAGCGCCGAGAGCAGGGCCCAGGCAGGGCTCCCCCCGCGGAGGACGACCGCGGCGGCGACGAGGGCGCCGAGCTCGAGGGTGGGCAGCGGCAGCGTCATCACCTCGGTGGCGCTCAGCCGGAGGTGGACCGGGAGGAGGGCGAGGGCGAGGCCGGCGACGAGGGCGGGGAAACGACCGGTCGGGCCAGGGAGGCAGAGCCGCACGAGGCCAAACAGCAGCGGCGCCGCGAGGCTCGCGACACAGAGCTGGGTGGTGAAGAGCGCGCTCGCCGACTGCGGCCAGAGCGAGGCGGCGGGCGCCATGAGGGCCCCGAAGCCCCCGCCGTAGAGCGGGTGGACCCCCGGCGTTCCCCAGCCGATCGTGAGGGCCTCATAGCCGGCGTCGGGCCCGATGAAGACCGTACGCGGGGAGAGGAGCAGGCGGGCGCCCAGGGAGATCGCGGAGACGAGGGCGAGGTCGCGGAGGCCGGGTCGATCCCCGCGCAGCGCCTGGAGCGCGCGGACCACCCCGAGCAGGCCGCCGAGGCCGATGGAGAGAACCACCCCGATGAGGAGCCCGCGGACCGGGAGCCCGCCCTCTGCGGTGCGGATGGAGGCCGGAGCGGGCGCCTCGTCGGGGCTGGCGGTGTAGGGCACGTCGGCCGGCGCCCTCCGTAGGCGGAGCTCCCCGGCCTGCGCTCGGAGCCGCTCGCAGACCGCGAGGACCCCTGGGGGCTGGGCCTCGATCTCCACGGCCTCTCCGAGCTGCTCCCAGCGCGGGTAGACGCCGAGCTCCCCCACGGCGCAGGCGGGGCGGTGGCCGATCTCGAGGGGCTTGATCTCGACCGCGAGGCTGCGGCCGTCCGCGAGGCGGAGGAGGATCCGCACGAACTCGCGGTGCTCGACCAGCCCGGCGACCGTCGCGTCCCCCATTCGTTCTCCCTCCCGCGCCAGGGGCGCGGGCTCGGTCGGGCTCGCGCCGGGCCCTGCCCCGACCGCCTCCGGTCCCTCGCCCCCGTTCGCGGGGCCGCAGAGGCCCGTCGCCACGAGCAGGGCGAGCAGCAGGGCTCGCAGGCGGTCCATCCACGGGCCATCCGCTCGCGCTCCGTCGCCACGCGGCCCGAGGGGCCGGTGGGATGGGGCCCTCATTCGCCCGGGCCGGGGCCGGCGCCAAGGGCCAGGAGGAGGCCCACCCCCCAGCCGGTCAGCCGTCGCTCCCCGTCCCAGGCGGTGCCGGCGATGTCGATGTGGAGCCAGGGTGGAGCGGGGTCCGGGAGGTGGGCGGCGACGAAGATTGCGGCGCAGGACGATTGAGAATTATTTCGGTCCTTAACCGAGTTTTTCATGTCAGCAACCACGCTTTTGAACTCCTTGCGTAAGAGCTCTGGCGCATAGAGGAGGGGAAAGCAAGTCTCTCCGGAGATTAGGCCCGCGCGGGTCGCAGCGATCTCGACTATCTCCGTATTCGAGACCACCCCGGCGTGGACCTTCCCCGTCGACTGGAGCACCGCGCCGGTCAGGGTCGCGATGTCGATCACCAGATCGGGACTTTCGGTCTTTGAAACCCAATAGACGCCGTCTGCCAGGACCAGGCGCCCCTCGGCGTCCGTGTTGTTCACCTCGACCGTCCGACCGGAGCGCAGGGTGATGATGTCGTCCGGTCGGAGGGCGTCTGGACCCACGGCGTTCTCGGCGATGCAGAGGACCGCCGTGATCGAGAAGTCGGGGCGGGCGAGCACCGCGGCGCGGAAGGCGTACAGCACCGCCGCGGCCCCCGCCATATCGCCCTTCATCGACGGCATCGCCGTCTTGGCCTTGATGCTGAGGCCGCCTGTGTCGTAGACGATCCCCTTGCCCACCCAGGCCACGTGCCGGCGGGCGCCTTCGGGCCGCCAGCGCAGCGCGACGAGGGCGGGGGGCTGGCGGGCGGCCTTCCCGACGTGCCAGAGGCCGCCGAAGCCCTGGTCGCGGAGGGCCTCCCCTTCGATGACCTCGATGGAGACGCCGAGCGCCTGGGCGACGGCGCGGGCCTCCATCACGAGGGCGCTTGGGCCGAGCTCGAGGGTTGGCATGTCACCGAGGCGGGCGGCGTCGCGCACGGCGTCGATCCCGTGCTGCAGGGACGGATCGTCGACGAGGCCGTTGGGGCCGAAGAGACCGAGCCGGACGACCCGCTCGGAGCGGGCCCCGCTGCTCTGCTGGTAGAGCGGCAGGGCTCGGGCCACCGCCATCGCCACGGCGGGAGCGTGAGCCTCGTCTTCGATGAGGCCGATGATCAGTGCGTCTCCGCGGGGTCGGACCCGACGGACGAGGTCGGGGATGGCCCAGGCGCGTGTGGGGCTGTTGTGGCGGGAGCAGGCCTCGGGCAAGACCCCGATCAGCACTTGTTTGTCGTCGATCCAGGTCGACGTGCAGGCGCCGCTGTCTCCGCCGGGCGTCGCGTTCAGCATCGCCGCCCAGGTCTCGGCGGAGATCCCAAACTTCTCCCTCCATTCAGAGGTGTGTAGCGCGGCCCGCCTGCCGAAGATGAGGTTGCAGGCCCCCACGGGAGGTGAGTGGTCGCGATCGAGGAGGGTGATGCGAGTGTGGGTGGGCATCTCCGCCGATAACCCCCGCCTCTCCGATTGTCGGGGCTGGAGCCCGGACGGCGCGTTATCCGGGGCCGCTGATGCCGGTTCGTGTGTACTTTCCCGCAGGCGGTCGCTCCCTCCTCCCGGAGGCGGGCGGAGCGGCGGACGTGTCCGCGCTCGCTGGGCCTTCCATCGAAGTTCAGTGGGGTACAAGCCTGTTTTCGGCGGCGAGGCGGCTCGGGCTGCCCATCGGTCACGCTTGCGCGGCGGAGGGCCTCTGCGGCCAGTGCGGGCTCCGGGTGCTCGCAGGACGCGGGCTGCTGTCTGCAGAGAGCGACGCGGAGGCCGAGCTCAAGTCTCGGAACCGGGTGGATTCGCGGATGCGCCTCTCCTGCATGAGCCGGGTGGTGGGCCTCGAGGGCTCGGTGTTCTGCACGGCTGACTACTGGTGAGCGTGCAGGCCACGGCGGGGGAGCTCCGCCCTGGCCGCCTTTGTCCGTCCGCTTGCCGAAAGTTTTGAAGCGGTGTCCCGGGGGGAGGATTGAACCGACCCCTCGACCTGTTGTAGGATCTTCCGGTCATGAACTGGCTGCTTTGAGGCCGACGTTGTTCGTCTATCCTCAAGGAGCTACCCGGAACGTGAAACGACCGGTCTCCCTTGATTCGTGGCTCGAAATTTGGGCGCGACGGCGGGTGACCTTGCATTTCAGGAAGGGAGAGGGCATGACGAAGTTGTTATTCGAAAGATCCTGATACCCGCACAGCCTATCGACCTCTGATCGTAGATGTGGTAGGAACAGCCGCCCCTCCAGAACCGAGCAGACGGAACACACAATGCCTCGCAAGCCGAAGAACTATCCCGAGCTGGACGCCCTCAAGCACCTCATGGGCAAGCTGCCCGACCACGAGCTCGCCCAGATGGCGGGGACCACGCCGCCGACGGTGGGCCGCTACCGGCGTCGCATCGGCATCGACGGCTACGAAGGTCACAAGTTCGGGTTTCGGGAGCCGGCGCCGGCCAAGAAGTCGGGCGGTCGGGCCGCGCGCGCCGCCGCTGCCGCCGCCGCGCCGGCCGCCGCCGCCGCGCCGTCTGCCGACAAGGGCGCCCCCCTTCGCAGGAAGTCGCTGCTCGACCCCTTCCTCACGCAGCTCGGCGTCGTGCCCGACGCCGAGATCGCGGTCCGCGCCGGTGTGACCGCTCAGAACGTTCGTGCGTTCCGTCGTCGGCACGAGATCCCCGCCCTCTGGCGCGACGGAGCCCCCGAGGGCGCCGACGAGGCGGAGTCGGAGGCCGTGGTGGAGGCTCCCGTGGCTTCGGCGCCGGTGCAGGCCGCCCCCGCCGCGGTGCGCGCCCCGGCGCCCGCTCGGGCGACCGTCACGGGTGGGCTCCATGGCTTCTCGATCGCGCTCGAGGGGGAGTCGGAGGACTTCCTCATCGTCTCCACCGACATCTCCGCCGCCACCTCCCACGCGACCGCCGTCCTGGCCGGCCGTTACCCGGGCGCCCGCATCGTGGCGGTCCGGTACATCGGCCCGGCGGTCGTCTGAGCCTCAGAGTGGTCGGGTTCAGAGTGGTAGGGTGAGGGCTCCATGTCCTCATCCTTCTACTGCCCGCGTTGTCTGAACACCTTCGAGGCGGACGGCGAGCTCTGCCCCAGCCTCGGCTGTCGGTGTCGTCGCCCCCTCGCGGGCTGGTCCCGCCTCTATGGGGAGGGGGACCTCCTTGATCGGCGCTACCGGGTCATCCGGGCCCTCGCCCTGGGCGGCGCCGGCGTGACCTACCACGCGCGGGAGCTGGACGCCGACGATCAGCCCCAGCCGCCCGATCTCGCCATCAAGGTGCTCCACCCGCAGCGGGACAGCGGGGCCTTCCTGCGGAGGCTCGCCACGGAGGCGCAGATCCTCCGCGACCTGGCGCACGACCACATCGTCGAGTGTCTGGCCTTCGTCCAGCGGCAAGGGGAGGCGCCCTACCTCGTGACCCGCTTCGAGGCGGGCGGCACCCTGGAAGAGCTGGTCGAGAAGAGCGGGCCGCTGCCGCCCTGGACCGTCGCCGGCATCGTGCGGCAGATCCTCGAGGCCCTCTCGGTCGCCCACGCCAAGGACATCGTCCACCGCGACCTCAAGCCGGCCAACGTCCTCCTGCGGCGGCCGGTCGGGCGGCTGGAGATCCCGGCCATCCGGATCGCTGACTTCGGCATCGCCAAGGTGCAGCGGGGCCTCGCCTCGGGGATGACCCGCCAGGGGGCCTTCATCGGCACGCCGCAGTACGCGGCGCCGGAGCAGTTCATCGGCGAGTCGGCCACCACCGCCTCCGACCTCTTCTCCGCCGGAGCGGTCTGCTGGTTCCTGCTCACCGGCCGACCGCCCCTCGATCTGCCCCCGGACGCCGACCTGGAGGAGTACTTCGACCTCCTCCGGGCGACCCTCCCCCCGAAGCTGGCGGGGCCCGTCGCCCTCTCGAAGAAGGGGGCCCTCCTCTCCGAGTTCATCCAGGGCACCATGCGGGCCCGCGCGGAGGAGCGCTGGACGGTGGAGCACGCGAGCGCCTTCCTCGACTTCGTGCTCGAGGTCCGCCCCGCTCCGCCGGCGCCGCGCTTCGTGCCTCCGTCTGCGCCGCTCCCCGCCGCGGCCCCGCCGGGTGTGCCGAGCGCCGCCCCCACCCTCGTCGGCGCTTACGTCCCAGCGGCCGCTGCGCCGGTCGCTGTGCCGGTCGCCGCGCAGGCCACCGCCCCGGAGCCAGCCCCTGCGGCCGCCCCGGAGCGGGCCCGCCGTAGCAGCACCGCCGCCGCGCCCACCTTCATCCGAGAGACGGTGCCCGCCGCTCGCTCCGAGGGCCTCCTCCTCCACAGCAGCGCCCCGCCGGCCGGGCGCCTCGCCGGTGGGCCGATCGTCGGCGCCCGGGGCGCCACCGGGCAGGCGAGCAGCGCCATGTCCCTCGATGACCTCTTCGCCGATCCCCCCACCTCCCCCGGCATCAGCGGCCGGCAGCCGGTGGTGCAGAACGTGGCGCCGCGGCCCTTCCGCCGCCCGGTCGCACAGGGCTTCGAGGTGGGACCGAAGCAGGGGCCCGTCTGGTGGCCGGTGCCGGAGGAGGCCCTCCCCGACGCCATGCCCCCCGACGTGGAGGACCTCCTGCGCCTGCTCGCCGTGGTCCGCCCCGCCGACCGGGGGCGCCTCGTCAACGAGCTCCTCCGCCTCTCCGCGCCGGTGCTCCAGCGCGCGGTCACCGACTACCGCGCCGGCGGTGGCCCGGCCTGGGGGCGCGGCGCGGCCCTCGCCATCGAGCTCCTCGGCCGCCGAGACTGGGAGGCCCAGGCCCGCTCCCTCCTGACCGACCCCGACGCCGGGGTGCGCGCCGCCGCCGCCGCCGCGCTCGGCCGTGTCGGAGAGGCCGCCGCGCTCAAGACCCTCGCCGGGATGCTGCGCGATCGCGACGGCCGGGTGCGGGTGGCCGCGGTGCGGGGCATCTCCCAGGCCGCGCTGCTCAGCGGCCGCGCCCCGGTGGGCCTCACCCTCGTCCGCGCGGCCGAGGACGACCCGGAGCCCCGGGTGCGGGAGGCCGCGGAGTACGCGGTGCTCGAGCTCGAGCGCGGCTGAGCCCCGCCATCAGCAGGGCGCCGAGGGCTGGACCGATCGCCGAGAGGCCGCCCGCGGTCGGGGTGGAGGTCGAGCTGGAGACCGCCGCGCAGCCGCAGCCCTTGCCTTCGCCCTCGCCGGGCGGCCCCTCGGTCGGGGCGTCGGAGTCTCCCGGTCCGCCGCTGTCGGTGTCCGCGACCGCTCCGCAGTTCACCTCGCCGTCCGCCCCGACGGAGCCCGGGTAGATCGTGTCCTGCGTGTCGTCGCAGTCGCCCTCGGCCTCGGTGAAGCCGTCCTGGTCCTGGTCAAAGTCGTCCTGGCCGTCGCAGTCCTGATCGATGCCGTCGTACCAGGTCTCCACGGCGGTCGGGTTCACGGCTGGGTCCTGGTCATCGCAGTCGTCGCCCCCCGCCTCCTCTGCCGTCGCGCCGTCGCCGTCGACGTCGATGAGATCGGCTCCGTCGCAGTCCTGGTCGATCCCGTCGTAGGCGATCTCGGGGGTGAGCGGGGCGCGGCCGGGGTCGGCGTCGTCGCAGTCGTCGCCGCCCACGCTGTCGTTGAGCGCGCCGTCGAGATCGGCGTCGACGGAGAGGATGGCGGCGGCGAGGTCGGGCAGCGGGCCGACGAGGGCGCCGCTCCCCTGAGGGATGCCGGTCGCCATCAGCACCTCGCGCAGCGCCTCGGGGCCGAGGGGGAGCCCGGTGTGCGCGAGGACGTAGTCCTGGAGGGCCACCGCGGCGGCGGCGACGATCGGGGTGGCCGAGCTCGTGCCGTTGAAGCCGCTCGTGTAGGCCTGGTTGGGGTCGTCGCCGACGGTGGCGAAGCTGCCGTAGCCGAGGGTGAAGACTGAGCCGCCCCAGCCCTGCAGGTTCACCCGGCTGCCGTGGGTGGAGAAGTACAGGGGGGCGTGGGTGGTGTCGGGTGAGCCGGCCCCGACGAGGATGGCCCCGCTGTCCCCGCGGGCGAGGTAGTTCTCGACGTACCAGTCGCCGTCGAGGTCTTCGGACCCGTTGCCGGCGGCGCCGACGAGGACCACGCCTGCGTCGGCGCCGACGCGCACGACGGTCCAGAGCGTGGGCTCCACCTCGGCCGGGCAGTAGCTGCCGCCGGGCCGCTGGATGTCCTGCATCTCAAGCACGACGACGTCGCCGGGGAGCGCGGCGGCGACCGCGGCGGCGACGGCGTCGGGGCGGCGCCAGACCTCCGCGCCGTCGAGCTCGATGTACTCGGGGTAGGTGTGGACCTCCGACCCCGGCACGAGCCCGGTGCAGCCGTAGCCGTTGTCCACGGCGGAGAGCTCTCCGAGGACGGCGGTGCCGTGCGAGTCGTAGCCGTACTCGGCGATGATGCTCGGGATGACGGTGCCGGGCTCCTGGTGGGTGTCGCGGTCGACGAGGTCCTCGTGGCCGGTCTCCCAGCCGTACTCGCAGTCGCTGACCTGGACGTGGGCGCCGTCCACCCCGAGCGCGGCCGCGAAGGCGAGGTCGATGCCGGGATCGGGATCGCGGTAGGTCTGGTAGGCCGAGTAGTCGTCGGTGGTGGGCGCAATGTCGCCGGGGGGCGGCGGCAGCGACCAGCTGAGGCTGGTGAATTCGACCTCGGGCCGTGTGTGCAGCGCCCGGGCGACCGAGAGGAGCGCCTCGCCCTCCACGCCCTCTACGACGAAGATGCCGGCCAGATCCGGCTGCTCGCGGCCCGAGCGCTGGAGGGCGCGCAGCTCGAGGCCGCGGAGCGCGGGGCCGGAGAGCGGGAAGGCGGGGCGAAAGCGCAGTCCGTGCTGCGCCGCGAGGGTGGTGAGGCCCGCGAGCGCGCGGCCGGCCTCGCTGCGGAGGCCCCCCTCGGCGGTGGCCCGGGCGAGGAGGGCGTCCTGTAGCTTCACCTGGAGGACGAGGCGGGAGCCCGGCCAGCCAGGGTCGGCGGGCAGGGTGGGCGTGACCTTGGGGAGGGGGCGCCGGGGCTGTGGCGCCGCGGCGGCCGACCCCACCGCGAGGAGCAGGGTGAGCCCGAGCGCCCAGGGGCCTCGGGGCCCGAGGGGGGGGCGGCGGGGGGGGGGGGCGGACATGGGCGATCCCAAGGGCGGGTGGGGCCTACACCGGCTCCGCTAACCTCGCGGAGAGGTCGATGAGCGCGGCCTCATCGGGGTCCACCCTCGAGCTGTCCCTCGCCCTCAGCGCGGGCCGAACGCCTCGCGCTCCATCCGCCCTGCCTTCCCGGCCTTTCCTCCCTTCCCGCCCTTCCCGCCGTGGCCGCCGCCGTGGCCGCTGCGCCGCCCGTCTCGGCGGAGCTGCTCGAGGGTGGCCCACTGGTCGGCGGTCAGCACCTTGCGGAGGGAGACCATCAGGTCGATCTGGTTGCGGCGCAGGGCCGACTCTGCGGAGACCAGGGCCTCGGTGGCCTTACCCACGGCCTTCTCGTCGAGGGTGTCGGCGTGGAGGAGGCGCTTGAGCTCGAGGCCGGCCTTGGCCTTCTTGGCCTTGAGGTCGATGCGCTCCTGGTGGGACGCGTAGAAGGCATCCTCGATCTTCTTCCGCTGCTCGGGGGTGGCGCCGATCTGCTCGGCCACCTCGTCGAAGTCGCCGTCCATGGGGTCGCCGTCGTCGTCGTCCTCCCGGTCGCCATCGTCGGCGACGCCGTCGCCGTGCATGTCTTCGAGGTCAGCGGCGGGTGGCGCTGGCGGGTGCGGCGGCGTGGGGGCGGCGTGGGCGACGCTCTGGTCGAGCACCAGGTTGAGGCCGAGGACGAGGAAGATGAGGTTCATCATAGGCTCCTTGCTCCGAAGAGGGTGGATGTCGGGTCGTCGAGCTCTTCGCTCGGGTAGGGGTCGAGGAGGGCGAAGTCGTCGAGGAGTGAGTCCTCGTCGGCCTCACCGTTGAGGAGGTCGAGGCCCTCCATGAGGTCCGCGGTGCCGTCGTGGAGGGCGGCGGGGTCGGGTGCCCGGGCCGTGACCGGGTCGGTGGGCGCTCCAGCCTCCGGGTCGAGGGTGCTCTCGCGGACGGCGACCGTGAGCAGGGCCAGCGCGGCGAGGGCGAGGGCGCCCCGGAGGCCGGCCTGCCGTCGCCGTGCCACGCTCGCCTGGGCCCGCAGCGTGGGGAGGGTGGGGGCCGCCGGCAGGACCGCCGGGAGCGGAGACCGCGAGAGGCGGAGGAGGGCGGCGGACCGCGTGCAGCGCGGGCAGGCGGCGAGGTGCGCCTGGCCCGACGGGTCGAGGGGCTCGCCCAGGGCGAGGGCGGCCTCGACGGGGAGACAGTCGGCTGGGCGGGGATCAGCGGGGGAGCGGGCGGTGGCCTCAGGCATGGTGGGGCTCCAGGGCGGCGCGCAGCGCGGAGAGGGCGCGGGAGAGGTGGGTCTTGACCGTCTCGCTGGAGAGGTCGGTGGCCGCAGCGATCTCGGGGATCGTCCAGCCCTCGTCGTGGCGGAGGCCCCAGACGAGGCGCTGCTTCGGCGAGAGGGCCGCGACGGCGCGGCGGACGCGGGCGGCGTCGAGGGCGTGGTCAGGGTCGGAGGGGACGGGGAGGTCTGGCACCGCCTCGCCGAAGGGCAGCCAGCGCCGGAGCTGGCGCCAGCGGAGGGCCCGCCAGCACTCGCGCACGACGATGCAGCGCAGCCAGCCCACGCGGGCGCCGGGCTCGCGGAGCGCGTCCCGGTGCGACCAGGCGCGGACCCACGCCTCCTGGAGCACGTCGTGGGCCTCTGTGGCGTCGCCGAGCAGGCGGGTGGCGAGCGCCGCCATCGGGCCGGCCTGCTCGGCCAGGAGCGCCTCGAAGGCCCGCTCCGCCTCCCCTGGCCCGCTCCGGCCCTGGGCGAGGCGGGGCGAGGGATCGGTGGCCGAGGCGGGCATCGTCAGCGGCTCCGGGAGGGCGGGGAGGGGGATCATCGCCCTCTGAGACCCGGGCCCCCCCCGGGAAGGGGGACAGCGCGCGCGAGAAAGTCTGCGACGGCGGTCAGCCGCCGAGGAGGCTCGTGGCCATCGCCTTCACGACGCCGCCGTCGACGTCGGCCTTGTGGGCCTTGAGCACGGCGCCCACCACCTTGCCGACGTGGGCGGGCGTGGTCGCCCCCGTGGCGGCGATCGCCTCGACCACCCAGGCCCGCACCTGCTCCTCGCCCGCCTGAACCGGGAGGAAGCCCTCGATCACCGCGAGCTCGGCCTTCTCGGGGTCCGCGAGGTCTGGGCGCTGGGCGGCCTCGTAGGCCTCGATGGAGTCCCTCCGCTGCTTGGCGAGGCTGCGCAGGCTGTCGACACACTGCGCGTCGGTCAGGGTGTCCGCGCCGTCCTTCTTCATGGCCACGATGAAGGCGGAGCGGATGTTGCGCAGCGCCATCAGGCGTGCGGACTCCTTGGCCCGCATCGCGTCCTTCATCTGGTTCGAGACATCGTCGATGATCGGCATGTGTGCTCCTGCGCGCATGCCTAACCTCGCGAGGCGCCGCTCAGCCCGCCGACACGGCGATGTCCTCGAGGATGACCGAGGGCAGCAGTCGGGTGCCGCCCTGCAGCTCGCGCTCGCTCGAGATGTGGGAGATCGCGTGCAGGGCGGTCCAGAGGTTGCCGGCGATGGTGGTCTCCTTGACCGGCCGCTGCTCGCCGCCGCTGATCAAGAGCCCGCCCTTCACCACCCCCGAGAAGTCGCCGCTCACCGGGTTCGTCGAGCCCGAGAAGCGGCTCACGAGCAGGCCCTTCGAGAGCGTGGGCAGGGGAGAGGGGCCCGCCGCCACCTCAAGCGAGGAGGCGCCCACCCGCGGGAGGTCGGAGGCGCCCCCGGTGGCGTGGCCGCCCGAGGGCAGGCCGAGGGTGCGGGCCTCGGCCCCGTCGGTGAGGAAGCTCCGGAGCACCCCGTCTTCGACGAGGGCGCGGCGCGCCCGAGGCGTCCCCTCTCGGTCGAAGGGGGCCAAGGGGTAGCCGGGGAGGCCGGCCCCACCCTCGGTGAGGGTGAAGCCGGGGGCGGCGATTCGCTCGCCCAGGCGGCCTCGGAAGGGGGAGCGCCCCTGGCGCACGACGTCGGCGCCGAGCATCGAGACGAGGGCGCCGAGCAGCAGCTCCTCGAAGCACTCTGCGGGCAGGAGGAGGGGGCCGCGGAAGCTCTCCCCCTTGCCTGCGCCCGTCGCCCGCACACACTTGTCGACGAAGCGGTCGGCGGCGAGGAGCAGGGCGGGCTCGAGGCGGTCGAGCTGCTGGACGGAGTCGTGGTCGTCGAAGAAGCTCGCGACGCCCTCCTCGCTCACCGCCATGCCGAAGAGGTAACCGCCGGCCGAGCCCGAGGCGGCGGCCGCCCGCACGCCCTGGCTGCTCGCGATGGCGCGCAGGGTCTCTCGGGTCTCGACGGCGGTGTTGTCGATGACGACGCGCGGATCGCGCTCCCGCACCCGGTCGACCAGCCTGCGGACGAGGGCGGCCAGGGCCCCGGCGTCGAGGCTGCGGAGGGAGAGGTCGACGGGGGAGCAGGCCGCGGGGCTCCCGGCGAGCTCGGGGAGGCGGTTGCGGGGGTCGGCCGGGGAGACACGCGCGGCGGCGACGGCCTCGGCGACCACCGCCTGGAGCTGCTCGGGCCGGTTGCCGGTGGCGAAGCCGAGGCGCTCGCCGACGAAGACGCGCACGCCAAAGCTGGTCTCGTCGCTGAGCTTGACCTGGTCGAGGTCTCCGGCGAGGAAGGTCACCTCGGTGCTGCGGGAGCGGAGGGTGTAGACCTCGGCCTCGTCGGCCCCGCCCCGCCGGGCGGCGAGGACGCCCGCCTCACAGAGGTCGAGCAGCTCGGACCGCTCGCGCTGGAAGAGGGGGTCGTCGGAGAGGTCGGGGGCCGGGGGCTGTCCCATCAGACACCCCCGAGCATGGCGCTGCAGCGGAGCCAGGGGCCGCCGGCGTCTACCTTGGCGGGCTGCCCCTTGCCGCAGTGGCCCGAGCCGAGGTCCCATTGGAATTCTGTCGAGACCGCGTCTACGCTCTCGAGCACCTCGAAGGCGTTGCCGGTGACGGTCACGCCGCGGAGCAGCTCCCCCACCTTGCCCTTGTGGATGCGCCGGGCCGCCCGTACCCCGAACATGAACTCGCCGGTGGAGTCGGCCTGGCCGTTGCGGGGGCCCTCGAGCAGGAAGCCCTCGTCGGTGCTCGCGATCATCTCCTCGAGGGAGGCCGTGCCGGGCTCGATGCAGGTGTTGCGCATGCGGATGAGCGGCTGGTCGGCGTACTCCCAGGCCCGGGCGTTGCCGGTGGGGGGCAGGCCGTCGCGGGCCGCCGACTCCCGGTTGTGCAGGTAGCTCTTGAGGATGCCGCGCTCGATCACCACGGTGCGCTGGCTGAGCACGCCCTCGTCATCGACGGGGATGGTGCCGCCGGCCCCCTTGTGGTGCTCGCTGTGCCCCGAGTCGACCAGGGTGACGAGCTCGCTGCCTACGCGCTGGCCGAGCTTGCCCTTGGCCACGGAGCCCGCGTGCACGAAGTCGGCCTCGACGGTGTGGCCGATGGCCTCGTGCACCAGCAGGCCGACGAGCGAGGGGGAGAGGATGATCTTCGCCCGGCCGCCCTCGGCGGTGCGGGCGCTCAGGAGGTCGATCGCGGAGGCGGCGGCGCGCTCGGCCAGGGCGGCGGGGGCGGTGCGGAAGAGGCAGTCCCAGCCGCCCGTGACCCCGATCGACTCGGCGACGTCGGTGCGCTGGCCGTCCCGCTCTGCCACCGCCGACACGGAGAGCTCGGGGCGCACCAGCCGCCAGGCGCAGTCCGCCCCGTCGCTCGTGACCACGGCCTTCTCTTCGTAGATCTCGTTGTAGGTCCCGGTGGCGCTGCAGATCTGCGGGCTTGAGCGGCGCACCTCGGACTCGAGGCCCATCGCGAGCGAGAGCCGCTCTTCGGCGCTGCGGCCGAGGATCTCCTCCACGCCGGGCTCCTCGAAGTCGCCCACCGCGAGGTCAACGGCCGGGAGCGAGGGCAGGGGCGCGCTGCGGAAGGCGGCGGTGGCGCGGGCGGCGCGGCGGGCGCGATCGATGGCCGTGCGGATGGCGCCGACGCTGGCGTCACCGGTGGAGGCGAAGCCCCAGGTGCCGCGGGAGAGGACGCGCACGCCGACGCCCTCGCGGTGCCGGTTCGTGCTGCGCTCGACCCGACCGGCCAGCACGGAGACGCTGCGGAAGACCTTCTTGTGGTAGCGGAGCTCCACGAGCTCGCCAGGCTCGTTCGCCGCCGCGCCCGCCGACATCTGCAGGGCCTGCCGCAGCACGCTCCGCATGTCGTCGCCGCGCTGCCGTCCTGGGCCCTGAGTGAGCTGTGCCATGGCTGTCCCTCGCTGAACCGCGTGGAGGAGCGCCGCGGCGGGGGACCGCCTTCGGCGACGCGCCCCGACCGGCGGTGCGGTCGTTGGGTGGTGGACTATCCCGCCCCCCGCCTCGGGCGAGCGGGCGGGCGTGGCGGAGCCTCGGGCGGGCCGGTGCTTGTGGCCCTCCCCCCTCCCGAGTACAGTCGGGCCCTGATGCGGACCGGAGCCCCCCCCTCGAGCCCTCCCCCTGCGCGGGCGCCGCGCGCGCCCCGGGCCTGCCTCCTCGCGGGGGCGCTCTCGCTCGGCGGGCAAGCCCACGCCGCGGGGCGGGTCGAGCTCCGCTCCGATCCGCCCGGGGCGCGGATCTTCGTCGATGGCCTCGACAGCGGTCTGCGCAGCCCCTCCACGCTCACCGGCCTCTCCGCCGGGCCGCACCACCTGCGCCTGCTCGGCGAGTGCAGCGTCGGCGAAGCCGACGTGGTCGTGCGAAACGGAGAGACGACGCCGCTCGACCTCCCCCTCATCCCGAGCGGAGGCACGCTGCGGGTGTCGCCGACCCCGCCCGACGCCGATGTCTGGGTCGACGGTGACACGGTGCCCGGCATCACCGAGGTCCCCGTCTCCTTCACCTGCGGCACCTTCCGGGTCTCCCTCTCCGCCCCGGGCTACCTGCCGATCAACCGCTGGGTCACCGTGCGGATGGGCCTCAACACCGAGCTCCCCGTCACCCTCAGCCCCTTCACGGGGGCGACGGGGGCGACGTGGGTGACGGAGGCGCGCGTGGATGAGCCGGTATCCCCGCCGCAGGCGGAGCCGGCCTCGCGGCCCCCGCGCGCGCTGGGGTTGTCCCTGCTGGGCGCGGGGGCCGTCAGCGCGGCGCTCGGGGGCTGGCAGCTCGGGCTGGCCTACCGCAACTATGACGACTACGCCGCGCTCCGCGACGACCCCACCGGAGACCATCGGGGTGACACCCGCTTCCTCGACGAGGAGGTCCACGGCCCGCGCGATCGCGCCCTCTGGGGCCTCGGCCTCGGGGCGGGCCTGCTCACGGGCGGGCTGGTGCTGGTCTTTTGAAGGGGCCGCCCCCGATGACCCACACGAGCAGCTGGTCCATGCGGGCGAAGGCCACCGCCGCGAATCCGTGGGCGAACACGGCCTCCACCGGCGGGATCTCTCGGGTGTAGTACGTCCAACAGTGGCGGCTCGTCCCCCAATATTCGAGGAAGAAGCCGAGCATCGTGCCGGTGACAAAGATGGAGAAGTCGCGGTTCGGCCGCGCCCCCACCAAGATCACGCCGATCATGAGCAGCACCACCACTTGGCTCGACAGGACGTGGATCGTCGGCCACAAGAAGCGGGTCATGGCGAGGCAGAAGAGGGGCAAGGCCAGCCAGTAGGCGCGGCCGAGGCGCTCGATACCCGGCCAGGCGCGCCCGATGAGCGAGGGCAGACGGTGGATGGTCAGCGCGGCGGTGGGCCAGGCCGGGATGATCCACAGCGGGGGGCGCTCCGCCGTGAAATACCACCAGAGCGTCGTCGTCGTGCCCCACCACTCGATGACCGCGCCGCCGACGAGGCCCACGAAGACGAGCCGCAGATCCTGGCGGGTGTCGAGCCGCCAGATCAACAGCAAGGTCATGAAGGTCCAGATGCCTGCGAGCAGCCAGTCCATGCCCCTGGAGGGGTCGATCAGGTGCTGCCAGCGGTAGCCGACCGCGACGTAGACACAGAGCACGGTGACCAGGGCCCCCGCGCTCTTCTTGTCGTAGCCGCTCCAGATCCAGGAGAGCGCTCCCTCCTGGCCGGCCGGCCGCTCACGGGCAGACATCGGCGCCCCTCCGCCTCGACGCGCTCAGTGTCCGCCGATGACCCGCTTGAGGGGGCGGTTGAAGGCCCACATCGCGAAGCCGGTGGCGAAGCCGATCGCCGACAGCATGCCGAAGAAGGCGGGCTTGGTCATGTCGTCGTAGAAGGTGCCGAGCCAGCCGGAGAGGTAGTTGCCGATGAAGCTCGACCCCAGCCACATGCCCATCATCATCGAGACGATGCGCACCGGCGAGACCTTGGTGACGAGGCTGAGGCCGATCGGGGAGAGGTAGAGCTCGCCCACGGTCAGGATCAAGGTGCAGAAGAGCGGCCAGAACAGGCTGCCCTTGCCGTCGCCCACGAGCTGGGCGCCCACCACCATCACGATGAAGGAGACGCCGAGCAGCATGGAGCCGAGGGCCATCTTCGAGACGCTCGAGGGCTCCGTGCCGCGCTCCTTCTGCCAGCCCCAGAACATGTCGAGGAGGGGCGCCAGGAAGATGATGACTCCCGGGTTGAACGACTGGTACCAGTTGGCCGGGATTTGGAAGTCGCCGATCTTGGGCCAGACGGTCTGAGTGTCGGCCCAGGCCTGCAGCGTGTTGCCCTGCTGCTCGTAGACTGCCCAGAACGTGATGTTGAGGAGGAAGAGCACGACCAGCGCGCCGATCCGCTTCCACTCTTCGCCGGTGAGGGGCTCCGTGGAGCCCGCGTTGTTCTGCTTGACGGCGCGGGGCTTCTCGGGGGCGAGGGTGCTGCGGCCGAGGAGGTAGACGACGAGCCCGAGCACCATGCCCACGCCTGCCGCCCCGAAGCCCCAGTGCCAGCCGTAGACCGCGGCGAGGGTGCCGCAGACGAGGTTGCAGATGAAGGCCCCGAGGTTGATGCCCATGTAAAAGATGGTGAAGGCGCCATCGCGGCGGGCATCTCCGGGGGGGTAGAGGTCACCCACCTGGGTCGAGATGTTCGGCTTGAAGAAGCCGTTGCCGATGATGAGCATCCCGAGCGCCACGAAGAAGAGCTGCTCGGAGGCCATCACGAAGTGGCCGACAGCCATGATGATGCCGCCTACGACCACGGACTTTCGCTGTCCGAGGAAGCGGTCGGCGATGAGGCCGCCGAAGAAGGGCGTGGCGTACACGAGGGCCGTGTAGAGCCCGTACAGGCTCGACGCCATGTCGTTGACCGAGCCCTCGGAGTAGATCCCCCGGAAGAAGCTGAAGCCCAGCACGCCCATGGGGTCGGTGGGGTCCCCCGTGACGGTCGGCGCCTCCTCGGGGTACTTGAGCAGGTTCGCCGAGGAGAAGAGGTAGTAGACCATGTAGGCCCGCAGCAGGCCGCGCATGCCGTAGTAGGAGAAGCGCTCCCACATCTCGGTGAAGAAGAGGACGAAGAGCCCGATGGGGTGGCCCAGGATCGTCTTGCCCGGCGGGGCGTATCCGAGGGCTTCGCTGTGGAACGGGTCGTGGGTGGGCTTCAAGTCCTTCTCCGGCAGGCGGGGCAGGGTAGCACGCGCGGGCCGTTCGAGGGCTCTGCCGCCGCGCTCTGCCCGACGGGCGGCCTCAGGCGGCGGGCAGGTGGGCGCGGACGAGGGCCAGCGCGTCGGCGGACCAGAGCACGAGGGGGACGCCGGGCACGCGCTGGTTCTGCAGCCGCAGCGCCGGCATCACGAACATCACGCGCTCGTCGGTGGCGCGGAGCTCTCCCCATGGGATGAAGAGGCGCCCGTGGCCGGGGCGGAACAGCGTGAAGACGTCGATGAAGAGCCCTTCGGCCGTGGCCGCGAGGTGGAGCGAGTTGTTGTACCGAGCGCCCCACCGCATCCGCCCCGAGGCGAAGGAGACGTGGTCATCGGGGAGGGGTCGGTCGGTGCCATAGGCGGCCGCGAGGGCGGACCAGCCGCTGACACGCGAGATGATCCAGACGACCGTGCTCCACCACAGCGCGAACACCAAGGGGAAGCCGATCGCGACGATCGGCGCCATCCACAGGGGTGGTTCATTGGAGGACATCGGGCGGACCGGCTCCTGCGCTCGGCGCCGATCGACGCGCCGCGAAGTGGAACGGCCGGCGCCTCAGGTGATGAGGGCCGGCCGTGTTGGGGGAGCGCGCCCGTGGAGGTGCGCGTCTCGGCTCAGTCGTGCTTCTTGCCCTTCTTGGCGCCCTTCTTATCGCCGCCCTTTCCGCCGCTCTTCTTGCTGGTGCCGCCGCCGCTGCGCTTGTGGCTGTTGCGAGTGGCCTGGTTGCTCTTGTAGGTGTTGGTGCGAGCCATCTTCCGCTTGCCGGACTTGGCCGACTTCACGGTGGACTCGCCCTCGGGGACCTTGTCGAGGTCTTCGAGGTACACGAAGGTGACGCCGGGAGCCGACTCGTCCTGGCCGATGGCGAGGCCGAGCTGCTGGGTGCCGCCCTTCTTGGTGTAGATGATCACGGTGAAGGTGGGGTCAGAGCCGTCCCAGCTCTTGTCCCAGCCCTTGCCCTCGACCGCAGCGGGCCAGGAGTTGGTGAGGCCCTGAACGGTGGCGGCGTCGTAGGCGGCCAGGAAGACGTTGGAATCGGAGAGCACGACCTGACCGTCGTTCAGGGGCAGGTTCATGCTGCGCCAGGGCTCGGTGATCGCGATCTCGGGGAGATCTTCGGCTTCGATCTCCTCGCCCTCTTCCTCTTCGCCCCCCTCGTCGGTGGCGGTGCCGTCGTCGCCGCCCGCGCAGGCAAGGATGGAGAAGCCGGCGAAGGCGAGTGTGACCAGGGAAAGGCGCTTCATCGAGGGACCTCCGAGGAGAATCTTTGGTGGACGAACCACCTGGTGGAAGGACAAGTCGGTGGATGATTCGGGTTTACGGTGCCAGCGACCTGTTTGCAAGCCCCTTGCGAGCGCGAGGGGTCACCGGCCGCCGGGAGCTGACCCGGTGGGGAATGGTAATTCGCAGTCGGGTGTTGCGGCCAAGGGAGCGGGCCTGGATTTGCAATTTGAGACGGAGACGGGCAGGGAGTGTGCATGCACGCCGCACCCTCCCTCGCCCCGCAGCCGACCGTCCCCCCCGACCTCCGATTGGGCGACCGTCGCCTCTTCCCGCGGCTTCGGGAGGGCGTATACTTCAATCATGCGGGCGTATCTCCTGCATCTTCACTGGTCGAAGCCGCCGTGTCCGAGCTGGTCGTGGGCTACGCGCGGGAGGGTATCGGGGCGATCGGCGCCTGGATCGGTCAGCGCGAGCGCATCCGGGCTGGGCTGGCGCAGCTGGTCGGGGGGAGCGCGGCGGAGATCGCGCTGACAGAGGGCACGACGGCGGGGGTGCGCGACATCGCCTTCTCGCTGCCCTGGCTGCGCGGCGACCGGGTCGTGTTGTTCGAAGGGGAGTTCCCCGCGAACGTGACCCCCTGGGAGCAGGCGGCCCGCACCTTCGACCTGGAGCTGATCCGGCTCCCCCTCCACGGCTTTGTCGACGGGAGCGGCCTCTCGGACGTAGAGCGGGCCATCGGTGGCGGCGCACGGCTGATCGCCGTCAGCGCGGTGCAGTTCTCCACCGGGCTCCGCATGCCCCTCGGGGAGCTGGCCGGCTTGGCCCATGCGGCCGGCGCCGAGCTCTTCGTGGACGGCATCCAGGCCCTCGGCGTCGTTCCCCTCGACGCGCCGGCGCTGGGCATCGACTACCTCGTCGCGGGCGCGCACAAGTGGCTGATGGGCCTCGAAGGCTGCGGATTCGCCTGGGTGGCGCCGGGGCGAGAGGCGTCCCTCGTCCCGCGGATGGCGGGCTGGTTGAGCCATGAAGACCCGGTGGACTTCCTCTTCAAGGGAGCGGGCCACCTGCGCTCCGATCGCCCCATCCGGCGACGAGCCGACATGCTCGAGGGCGGCGCCCGGAACGCGGTGGGCTTCGCGGCCTTGGAGGCGGGCCTCGCGCCCATCGAGGCGCTCTCGGTCCCGGCCGTCTTCGAGCATGTGAGCGGGCTGCTCGACACCCTCGAGGCCGGGCTCGTCGGTCGGGGTTGGGTGAGCCTGCGCTCCCCTGGGGCGGCCGGGCGTTCGGGGATCCTCTCGGTGCTCCCCCCGCGCGGCGAGGATGTGCTGCGCTGGAAGGCGGGCCTCGAGGCGGCGGGGATCTCGGTGGCCCTGCCGGACGGCCGGCTCCGCTTCTCGCCGCACTGGATGAACAGCGCCGAGCAGGTGGACGAGGTGATCGCCGTGGTGGACCGCCTCAGCGCCTGATCGCGGGCTGCAACCCCCTGGCTGTTCAGTCAGGGAGGGCGGGGCCTCCGCTCAGCGCCGAGCCAGGGCCCGCAGGGGCGCCCACGAGAAGAGGCCGCGCGCCGTCCCATGCACCACTCCGATCTCCCGGTCAGTCCAGGGCAACATCGCGACGGTGAGGACGCCGGCCAGCAGCAGGAGCGTGGAGACGCTGCCGGTCCAGAGGAGCTCGCTCAGCGCCGGATCGAAGGGCCGCGCCGAGAAGAAGGCGGTCAGGACCTCAACTGCGGGGGTGCTCCAGCCGGACGGGGCGAGGCCGGGGCCGAGGGCGGCCGGACCGAAGGAGGCCTGACCGAGAGCGGCCTGACCGAAGGCGGAACCGCCGAGATCTGCAGCGTGAGCGACCGAGCTGGTGAACATGCGGACTCCTGAACTGGTGTCCAGAGTCTACCGGCCTGGGCCCCCCACCGTCAAGGCGAAGGCTAGGACCAATTCTGTCCGGTAGGACCGAGATATTCTGTTGACGTGTCAACGGTTTGGTCCATTCGATCGGCGGACAGCAGATCTTCGAGCAGGGTGCCCCGACCTCGGCGTCGCCGATCGCGACGCGATCCCTGATCGGATCGACAGCCCTCGCGCGCTCAGCCGGGGAGGCGGACGGTCGGGCCGGCGAGGCGCATCGCCAAGGAGGCTAGGCCGGCCTCACGCTCGGGGCCGATGGGGAGGGGGGCACCGTCGAGCATCGCGGCGCTGGCCATGCGCTGGTCTCGGAGGAAGAGCCCCGGCCCGTCGCCGAGGTTCACGGGGAGACCGCGATCGAAGACGATGTCACCGGCTTGGAGGAGATCGCCGCCCTGGAGCTGGAGCGCGAGCTCCATGCGACGCCGCGCGCCGGGTTCGGCGCGGAGATCGAGCTCGACGGTGCAGTGCCGATCGTAGCGGAGGATCGCGGTGAGGTGGTCCGGCTCGCGGGTCTCGGACTCGACGGCGACGGGGAAGCCGACGGCGTCGACCAGGCGGTGCAGGCGCGCCACGTTGCTGTGGGCCAGCGACCAGGTGCCGGCCCGTGGAAGGCCGACGAAGCGGAGGGCGCCGCCGTGGAGCTCGCGACCGGCCGCCCGCTCACGGATGAAGCGCGCGGCCGCGCCCAGCACCTCGATGTGCTCGACGTAGAGGACCCTCCCGACCTGGGCTGCGAGGTCGAAGAGGCGGTGCACGGAGTCGGGATCGGGCGCGAGCGGGTACTCGACGAGCACATGGCGGCCCGCACGCAGCGCCTGTTCGACCAGGGCGGGGTGGGTGTCATCGGGGGAGCAGATGGCGACCGCGTCTACCTCTTCGAGCAAGGCCTCCACGCTCGAGGCGACCGGGAGCCCTGCCGCGGCCACGCCGCCGCGAAAGCCGCAGATCACCTCGGCGCGCGGGTCTTGTCGGAGGGCCTCGGTGCGGGATCGACCGGCCGAGCCGAGCCCGACGACCCCCCAGCGGAGCGCTTCGGGCTGGGCCATGGCTCAGGCCTCCTCGAGGGCCTGGACGTCCGGGCGCGGACTCGGGTCCGGTCGCACCGTGCGCATCACCCAGGCGAGGGTCTCGCTCTGCTCGTTTCGCGCCGCCTCGGCCTCGGTCTGTGCGGCGCGGAGCCGCTCTTCGAGGGCGCTGATCTCGGCGCGCAGCCGCAGCTCGATCTGGCGGAGCTCGAGGAGCTGGGTCTCGGTGCCTGCGAGGCGCCCCCGGGCCTCGTGGACCTCGCGGGTGGACTCGGTGACCCCGAGGCGCAGCTGGACCTGGAGCTGACTGAGCTGGGCGCGCACGCCCTCGGCCTCGGCCTGCGCCCGACGGACGCTCTGCGCGGCCGTGGACAGCAGCGCCGCTTCGTTCTCTCGCGCGCGGTGTAAGGCCTCTCGGATCGTGTCCCGCTCGGCGCGGAGGGCGTCCCGCTCAGCGCGGGCGGCCTCGGCTACGGACTCGGCCTGCTCGCTCTGGCGGCGGGCCTCCTCGCCGGCCCGGCTGGACTGCTCACGGTTGGAGAGGGCCGCCATGAGCTGCCGACGGGCGGCGCTGGCCTCGGCGAGGGCCTCGTCGCGGGCCTCGATGGCGGCGCGGGCCTCCTCGATGTGGCCCTGGAGCTCGAGGCGGCTCCGCTCGAGCTCTGCGGCGTACCGGGCGGCCTCGTTGCGGGCGTTGCTGCGCTGGTGGAGGACCTTGTCGGCCTCCTCCCGCGCGACCGTGGCCGCCGCGAGCGCGGTGTCCCGCTCGAGCTGCAGCCCTTCGACGGAGTCCTTGGCAGCGTGGGCGGCCGCCAAGGCCTCCCCAGCGGCGCGCTCGGCCGCCGCCTTCAGGCGGAGGGCGGTCTCTGCCTCCACCTCCTGGGCGGCGGCGGCCGCTTGGGCGGCGCGGGCCTCAGCCAAGGCGCGCAGCAGCTCTTCTTGCAGGGCCAGCAGGGCGTCCTGGTGCTGCTCGGCGGCGTCCTGGGCCCGGTCTCGCTCGACCTGAAGGTCGGCGACGAGGCGCGTCCGCAGGGCGAGCTCGGCCTCGGCCTCGGCGGCGCGCTCAGCGGCGGCGTCGGCCAGGGCTTGTGCGCGGTCTCGCTCGGCGCGGCTGCGCTCCGCCGCGTCTCCTGCGCGGGTGGCGGTGACGAGCACCCGGCCGGCGGCGCTCAGCGCCAGCTCGCGGTCCTCTTCGGCCTGTCGGGCTCGCGCCAGGGCGGCCTCGGCCTCCGATTCGGCGCGGGCCTGCTGGGTGAGGGCGCCCGCGGCGCGCGCCTCGGCGGCCTCGGCGACCTGACGAGCCTCGGCCTCGGCGAGGAGGTGCTGGCGCGCCCGCTCGTCGGCCTCCTGAGCGCGAACGTGGGCCCCCTCGGCGACTCGGGCGGCGGCCACGGCCTCTGCGGCGGCGACCTCGGCTTCGCCGATCGCGCGCTCTGCTGCCTGCTCGGCGACCCGCTGAGCGAGGAGGGCGCGGTGGGCGAGCCCCCGCGCGGCCTCGGCCTCGGCGAGGGCCCGCTCTCGGGCCTCGTGGGCGGCGTCGCGGTCGGCCGCAGAGCGGCTGGCCTCGGCGCGGTCGCGGCCGGCCTCGGCGACGGCGCGCTCGCGCTCGGCCTCGGCGGCGTCTCGCCTCGACTCCGCCTCGGCGACCTGGCTCGCTGCGGTGGTGCGGGCCTGTTGGATGTCCTGACGCGCCTGAGCCCAGGCCCGCGCGGCCTCTTCCCGAGCCTCCTGGGCGGTGCGCTCTGCCGCCGCCAGGGCCTCGGCCCGATCGGCGAGGGCCTGCTGACGCCGCGCCTCGGACTCCAGGGCCTGCTGCAGCGCGCTGCGGCTCTCTCCCATCGACCGGTCGCGCTCGGAGCGGGCGGCGTCGGCCTCGCGGCGGGCCTGCTCGGCCTGGGCCTCGGCCTGCTCTCGCTGCGCTGTGGCGCGGGCGGTCTCTGTCCTCGCGGCCTCGGCGGCCCGGAAGGCGGTCTCGCGCTCGGTCTGGGCGCGATCGGCCTCGAGCTCGGCTCGGCGGAGCGCCTCCAGGGCCTCCTCTCGGGCCGTGACGGCGCCTGCGGCCTCCGCCTCGGCGCGCGCCTCGGCGGTGTGGGCGCGGTCCGCCTCCCGACGCGTGAAGTCGGCCGCCTCGCGGGCCTGCTCGGCCTCGGCGGCGGCGGTGCGGGCCTGGAGCCAGGCGCTGCGGGCCTCGTCTCTCGCGGCGTCGACGGCGGCGTCCCGCTCGGCATCGGCCGCGGCCACCGCGGTGTCCCGCTCGTCGCGGGCGGTCGTCACGGCCCGATCTCGCTCCAGCGCGGCCTCGGCGATGGCCTTCGCCGCGATCGTCTGGGCCTCCGCGACCGACTGGGCGGCGCGCGCGCGAGCCTCGGCGATGGCCGCGTCCTTCTCGGCGTTGGCGGCTTCGATGGCGCGGGCGCGTGCGGCCTCCAGCCCGGCCTCCATCCGCTGGCGGGCCGACTCTGCCTCGGTCGCCGCCCGCTCGGCGGACTCGATCGAGCGCTGCGCTTCGCGGGTCACGCGGGCCAGCTCGGCCTCTGCGCGGGCAACGGCGGCCGTGGCCTCTGCGCGGGCGGCGTCGATGGCCTCGTCTCGCTCGGCGCGGGCGGCGCCGATGGCCTCGTCTCGCTCTCCGCGGGCGGCGCCGATGGCCTCGTCTCGCTCGGCGCGGGCGGTGACGAAGGCCTCGTCTCGCTCGGCGCCCGCGGCCTGGATCGCGAGGTCGCGTTCCTGCTCCGCCTCGATCACCCGCTGGAGGGCAGCCGTGGACTCTTGACGGGCCCGCTCGGCCTCAGCGGCGGCTCGAGCGGCGAGCTCTCGCTGGCCGGCCTCGGCGGCCGCGAGTCGCTCCACCTCGCCGCGGCTCCGCTCGAGCTCGACGCGGGTGCGCTCCACCTGCGCCTGCGCGGCGGCCGTGGCTTGCGAGGCGCGGTCCAGCTCGTCCTGGAGCCTCAAGATCTCGTCGCTCAAGGCGTGGAGCTGGCCCACGAGGCCGCTCTGGTTCGCTTGAAGCTGCTCGATCTCCAGCCGGGCGGCGTCGCGTCGGGCCAGGAGCTTTCGGCTCTCCGCCTGGGCCGCGTCGAGGGCGGCGTGAGTGGCCTCCCGCTGGCGCTCGACCTCGACGATGCGGCCCTGCAGCGTGTCGAGCTCGGCCGAGCGGGCCTCGGCGGTGCTCCGCCAGGTGTCGGAGGCGGTGTGCAGCTGTCGGCCTTCGTTCTCCGCGGACTCCGCCCGCTGGCGGAGGGCTTGGGCCTCGGCGCGGAGCTGGTCGCGCTCGACGGTGAGCGCGCCTCGAGCGGCCTCCAGGCCGGGGAGCTGGGCCTCCGCGGCGTCGGCGCGGCGGAGGAGGCGGTCGCGCTCACCGCGGAGGAGGCGGAGGTCTTCCTCGGTGCGGACCCGCAGGGCCTCGAGGTAGTTGTTCGACTTGTCCAGGGCCGCGGCCTCGATCCGCAGGCCCTCCGACTCCGCGCGGGCGGCGGCGAGGGCGCTCCGGGCCTCGGCGGTCTCGGCGCAGGCGGCGTTGACCTGGGCCACCAACACGAGGGCCTTCTGGGCGGCCTGATCTCGCTCCGCCGAGGCGCCGAGCGCCACCTCGCGGGCCTCTTCGGCCTGCTCCTTTGCCTCCTCGCGGGCCCGGTCGGCGTCCCGCAGGTTCTCGCGGAGGCCCTCGATCTGGGCGCGGAGGGTGCGGGTCTCGGTGCGGGCGGCGTGGACGTCGGCGTCGGCGGCCTTCACGCGCTGGGCGGCGTCGGCCTTGACGAGGTCGAGGTCGAGCTTCGCGGACCGCAGGTCGCTGTTGAGGGAGTCCATGGCTTGGCGGGCCAGCTCTTCGGCCTCCTCGGCGGCGCGGACCTCGGCGCGGGCGTAAGCCGCGTCGTGAAAGGCAGCCTCGGTCTCGGCGCGGGCCTGCTGGACCTGCGTGGCGGCGCGATCGACCTTCGCCGAGGCGGCGAGGGCCTCGGCGCGGGCCCAGCGGGCCTCTTCTCGGGCCTTTCGGAGCTCGGCCAGCAGGCCCTCGACGTCCTGGCTGCCGGGCTCTTCGGGTGCGTCGGGCGCGTCCTGGATCAGGCGGGGACCGGCCAAGTTGGCCTCCGGGGGACAACGCGGGGGAGGTGGGCGCGGAGGGCCGCGCGGGGGGAGCCGGGCTGCAGGGCAGACCGGGGCGAGTGGGGCCCCCTATCCCTTGTCCCCCCCTCCGCGGGAGGGGGGGAGGGGCGTCTCGTTCCACAAAGGGTTCCACAATTGGTTCCACAAACGGGTTCCTCGATCTGGGGGCCCGGTGGGGGGCGGGCGCGTCGCGCTGGATACGCTGCTCACCTGGAGCGCCGATGATCCCCCGCTGGACCCCCACCTCCGCCTTCCCCCTGCGTCTCGCCGCCGCGCTCCTGCTCCTGGGTGGCTCGGCCGCGGCCCGGGAGCGGGGCTCGGCGAGGGAGAAGGCGCAGCAGCAGATCGAGGGGGAGCTCGTTTCGGACAGCGGCCCCGCGGCCAACGCCGGCGATATCCCCGCCCTGGCGCGCCTCCTCGAGCGCACGGGCTGGTCGCCCACGCCCGAGCTCTCGGGCGCCTTCAAGGTCGGCTACGTCTTCCAGCGCTCTGGGCAGGGCGACCGCCTGCAGATCGACGACTGCTTCACCGTCGCCGCGAGCCGCAGCACCTACACCGCCGCCGAGGTGGTGACGCAGCTGCAAGCCGGGGTCAGCGTCGACGTGGGCGCGGGTCGTGTCCAGGCCGGCGGCAGCCTCGTGAAGAAGGTGAAATTCGGCACTCCGGAGCACGTCGCGCTGCCGCTCTTGAAGATGGTGCCCACTCCGGCTTGCCGCGAGGTGCTCGTCGCGGCCGGGCGGGGCGGCGCCGATCTCTCGGCGATGTACGTCGTCCAGGAGGTGCTCACCGCCGAGATCGCCGAGCAGACCTGCGGGCGCGTCGACGCGGGTGGCCGCTTCGTGATGCTGGGCTCTGCCGAGGCCTCGCTGTCGATGGCTTGCTCGCAGGCCAGCCTCGAGCCGGTGGCGATCGCCTACCGCACCACGCCGGTCCTCGATCTCCCCGGTGTTCGGGAGGGCCTGAGCGGGACCGTGAGCGCCCCCGAGGAGCCTGCGCCGGTCAACCTCGATGACTTCCTCATCCGCAAGCACCCCAACCCGCTCGTGACCGAGCCCGACCCCGGCGACGGAGCGGTGGCCGGCGACCGCGATCAGGACGGCATCGAAGATGCTTTGGACCAGTGCCCCGCTGACGCCGAGACGATCAATGACCTGAACGACGAGGACGGCTGCCCCGACTCCCTCCTCAAGTCGCTGATGATCCCGTAGGGCTGTCCAACCCCCGCGCGGGGGCGAGGCTGTCCACGGAGCGGAGGCGGGGGGCCACGAGCGCGGTGACACAGGCCACGACGATGCTCCCGACGCCCCCGAGCACCACGGCGGGCACGGCCCCGAAGGCCGCGGCGGCGAGGCCGGACTCCATCTCGCCGAGCTCATTCGACACTGTGATGAACACGAACTCCGCCGCCGTGACCCGGCCGCGCAGGTGATCGGGCGTGTTGAGCTGGACGAGGTTGAGGCGGATCACCACCGACACCTCATCGGCCGCCCCGGCGCAGAAGAGGGCGAAGAGGCTGAGCCAGAAGGTCGTGGACAGGCCAAAGACCACGGTGGCCGCCCCGAAGGCCGCGACCGCGACGAGCAGCTTCCAGCCAGCGCCCCCGCGGATCGGGAAGCGGGCGAGCAGCAGCGCGAAGAGCAGCGCCCCGATCGAGGGGGCCGCCCGCAAGAGGCCGAGGCCCCAGGGGCCGGTGTGGAGGATGTCGCGGGCGAAGATGGGCAGGAGGGCCACCGCCCCGCCGAGCAGCACCGCGAAGAGGTCGAGCGTGATCGCGCCGAGGATGATGGGGTGGGCGAAGATGAATCGCAGGCCCGCCAGCACCTCGGCGGACCTCGACACCCCCGGCTCCCGCGGCGCTCGCCCCGTCCGTTGTGGCCGCACCGGCGTGATCACGACGAGGGCGATGAGCAGCAGCACCAGGGCCATGCTGTAGGTGACCGCCGCGCTCCCCGACACGGCGTAGACCACGCCTCCGAGCGCCGGCCCGGCGATGGAGCCGAAGGAGTAGAGCGAGGAGGAGAGGGTCATCGCCCCCGAGTAGACCTCGACGGGCACGGTCTCGGGGAGGAAGGCCTGGGCGGCGGGGCTGTAGAAGGAGCGCCCGGCGGCGTGCAGCACGAGCACCGCGTAGATCGGCCAGACCACGGGCAGGTGGAGGCTGGCGATGACCGCGAGGCTGAGGCTCGTGGTTAGGAAGACCGCGTAGCAGGCCATCACCACCCGCTTCCGGTCGAAGCGGTCGGCGACGGCCCCCGTGAGCGGGAAGAGCAGGAGGTGGGGCACGAACTGGAAGAGGCCGATCAGGCCGAGGGAGAGGGGCTCTCGCGACTGGTCATAGACCTGCCAGCCCACCGCGACCGAGATCGTCTGGGTGGCCAGGATCGTACAGAGCCGCGCCACCTGGTAGCGGCGGAAGGCGGGGCTCTGGAGCGCGGCGAGGGGGGTGCTCACGGGGCCGCGGCTTAGCCCGTCGCGGCGGCCGGGCGAGGGCGCCGGCGCGGATCAGGCCCGGTGCGGCTCGGCGGCGAGCTTGCGGCTGCCGATGAAGAAGCAGAGGGCGGCGAGCAGGCAGGCGGCGGGGCAGAGCAGGAGGATGGTGCGCATGAGGCCGGGATCGGCGGCGACGCCCATTCGGTCGTTGAGCGCGCCCACGATGAGGGGGGCGACGCCGTAGCCCACGATGTTGACGAAGAAGAAGTAGACCGCGATGCCGAGCCCCCGGAGCTTCGGCCCGACGATGTCGTGCACGTCGGCCGCCGCGGGGCCGAGCCAGGCGAGCCCGAAGCCGGCGAGCAGGAACCAGGCGAGCTTGACCCCGATGAGCACGGGCGACCAGAGCAGCAGGATCCAGAGCGGCGTGCAGAGGAGGGCGAGGATGAGCGAGAAGCGGAGGCGACCGCCGCGGTCCTTACGGCGCAGCACGTCGGCGCCCGCGCCGCCGAAGGCCGTGGCGAGGCCGCCCGAGAGCGCGGTGGCGAAGCCGCCGAAGTTGCCGATGTCGCTGAGCGGCATCTGCCAGTGGCGCGCGAGGAGGCTCGGCAGCCAGATCGAGAGCGAGTTCCCGGCCACCGCCATCAGCGCGTAGCCGGCGATGTGGTAGCGGAGGGGGATGCTGCGAAGCAGCACGCGCCAGTCGGGCGGGGCCTCGGCGGCGCTGGCGGCCTCGGTGCGGCCGCGGGGGGGCTCGGCCAGCGCCAGCACGAGGCCGGCGAGGAAGAGGCCGGGGAAGCCGAGGACGTAGAAGGCGGTCCGCCAGCCCCACTCGCCGCCGATGTGCCCGCCGAGGAAGATGGCGGCGGCCGCGCCGAGGGGGATGCCCGCCGAGTAGATCGACTGCACCGTGGCGCGCCGATGCGCAGGGAAGAGGTCAGACAGCAGGGACATCGCCGCCGGCCCGAGGGTGGCCTCGCCCACGCCCACCATCACGCGGCAGAAGAAGAGGGTGGCGAAGCTGTCGGCGAAGCCGGTGAGCCCCGAGAAGAGGCTCCAGACCGCGAGGCCCACCGCGATCATCCGGGTGCGGGACACGCGGTCTGCGAGGCGGCCGAAGGGGATCCCGAGCACCGTGTAGAACAGCACGAAGGAGGTGCTGCCGAGCAGGGCGAGCTGCGTGTCGGTGAAGTGGAGCTCGGCCTTGATGGGCGGAAACAGGACGAAGATGAGCGTGCGATCGAGGAAGTTGAGGAGGTAGACGACGCAGAGCAGCCCGAGCGCGTAGGTTGCGCGCGGGGTGGCGGGGCTGGCCTCGGCCAGCGGGGCGGACTCAGACATCGGGCGCTCCGGATTTGCCGCGCTGCAATATCCGTGATGCTGTATTGCGGCAAGGCGCGTCGCGCGGGAGCGCAGTCCCCCGCCGACCGTCGATCAGCGCCGCAGCGTCTGGCTCATCCGGAAGACCTCCACCCCGCCCTGCTCGACGGTGTAGAGCACGGGCGGGCCGGGCAGGGTCCGAGCGAAGTGGTAGGTGCTCACCTGGTCGCGGCCGGCCTCGTCTTTGCCGTTCACGGTGTAGCGCCAGGTGTCGAAGTGGCCGAGCGGGGTGTCCACCGTCGACTCCACGCGCTGGCTCTGCTTGGAGGGGAAGGCGGCGTGCTCGACGAGCTCGCTCCAGCGGCTGCGGCCGTCCCCCTCGTCCGGGGTCCAGCGGCCGTCGGGCCCCTGGGTGGAGGAGAGGATGGTGACCGTCTCGGCGTCGGCGGCGCTCACCACCCAGCGGAAGGAGACGGGGGCCTGGCCGCCGACCGCGACGCGGAGGTCGATCTGGGTGCCCACCGGCATCGCCGCACGGATCTGCTCGGCGGTGAAGGGCCGGGGCAGCGTGCCGTCGGGCAGCGAGATCGAGAGCAGCCCGGCGGGGGGCAGGGGCGAGGCTCCCCCGGGGACATGCGCGCAGGCGAGGGCGAGGAGGAGGAGCAGCATCGGTTCTCCGCAGGCGTCCCGCCCCGGATAGCGTGGCCGCATGACCGCGTCTGCCCCGCCGGGCTCCCTCCTTCTCCCCCCCGCGCGCCGCGCTCCGCCCGGCTTCGGGCGGATCGATCCCCAGCGCGAGGCCCTCGACTGGACGGGCCTCTCGGTCGGGCCGGGTGGCCTGTGCTTCGCTGGGCGCTCCCTCCGCGATCTGGCGCGCGCCCACGGCACCCCCGCTTATGTCTACGACGCGGCGCGGGTGCGGCAGGCCCTCGGGGAGCTCCGCGCCGCGCTCGCCGCGACCGGCCTCCCTGCGCAGATCCTCTTCGCGATGAAGGCCAATCGGCACCGCCCCCTCCTCTCCCTCTTCCTGTCCGAGGGGGACGTCGGCATCGACGCCTGCTCCCCCGGCGAGGTGGAGCGGGCCCTCGCGGTGGGCTTCCGCCCCGAGCAGGTGTCCTTCACCGGCGGGATGCTCTCCGAGCGCGACCTCGTGCGCCTCGTCCGCAGCGGCGTCCACCTCAACCTGGACAGCCGCTCCGCGCTCCGCCGCCTCGCCGCGATGGTGCCGGGGGGGCACCGGATCGGCCTGCGGATCGATCCCGGCGTCGCGGTGGGCTACGGCGACGACCCCAAGCTCGCCTATGGCAATTCGAAATTCGGCTTCCTCTGGGAGGACCTCCCCGAGGTCTTCGCCCTCTGTCAGTCGCTCGGCCTCGTCGTCGACACCCTGCACACCCACCTCGGCTGGGGCCTCCAGCGGGGCGCGCTCGCGGCTGTCGAGGGGGTGCTCGAGCGGCTCGCCGCCGTCGCCCGCGCCCACCCCGGCGTGGAGCAGCTCAACCTCGGCGGGGGCCTCGGCGCCCGGCGGCGTCGCGCCGACCAGCCCCTCCGGCCGGGTGACCTCGTCCCCGCCATTCAGGAGCACCTCGGCCCCCTCGGGCGCCGCGTGCTGGTCGAGCCCGGCACCTTCCTCATCGACGCAGCGGGGCTCCTGCTCGTCGAGGTCAACACCGTTGAGCCCAAGGGCGAGATCACCTGGGCGGGGGTGGACGCCGGTCATGCGGTCAACCTCTATGCGGCCCACTACGGGCTCCCTCCGGCGGTCTTTCATGTCGAGCGCCCCCTGGCCGCGCCCGACCATCGTTACCACCTCGCCGGGCACATCAACGAGGCGGTGGACGTCTTCTGTCGCGACGTGGCGCTCCCCGAGCTCGAGGAGGGGGACCATCTCGTGCTCTATCCGGGGGGCGCCTATGGCAGCAGCATGGCCAGCCAGCACTGCCTGCGCGGTGACTTCGTCGAGCTGCTGATCGAGGAGGGGGAGCTGCTCGACTGACCGGCGCGGGGTGCCGTCGGCGGTCGGCAACGCTCACAGGGAGCCCGGCGCCGCCTCCCCGACCACCCACTGAGAGACCTTCAAGAGCGCGATCGAGCCGTGCCCGGGGATGTCGACCCGCACGTCGGGGTCGCCCTCGAAGAGCGGGATGCCGCCGATGGCCTCACCGGGGACGGCGAAGGTGTCAGTCTCGTCGCCGCGGTACTGGTCGCCCATCAGCCAGGCGGCGCCGATGCGGGCCGCGTGGCCGTACCGCTCGATACGGTCGGCGTCGTCGGTGAGCTCCGCCATCCGATAGGCGTCGGCCATCGCCTCGAGCTTGATGGTGTGGTTCCAATTGGGGGCCGAGTGGCCGTCGGTGGGGGTCCAGCCGCCCGTGTAGGCGCAGTCCGAGGGGCTCACGCCGGTGCCGCGGTCGCTGTATTGGCGGGAGAGCACGTCGTCGCCCACCGCGAAGACCAGCGCCGGGAGGGCCTCGTCGGGGCGCTCGCGATAGAGCTCGGTGATGGGCTCATTCGCCCAGAGGCCATAGATGTAGGGGAACTCGAAGTAGCCGCCCACCCCGGTGTCGCCTTGCTGGGTGTCGGCATAGGCGACCACCCGCTCGAGGGCCTCGTGATAGGCCGCGTCGCCGGTCGCCGTCCAGAGGTTCCAGAGGGCGTGGTGGAGCTGGGCCCAGACGAGGGCGCTCCCCTCGTTGAAGGAGCCGTCGGGGGCGACCGCGGCGAGCACGGTGGCGCCGGCCCCCTCGAGGGTGCTGTGAAAGCGGGCGTCCCCCGTCGCGCGCTCGTACTCCGCGATGGCCATCACGAGGAGGCCGGTGGCGCCGAGGTCGGAGAGGCGGATCCGCCCGTCGGAGAGGGTGACCGCCTGTCCGACGAGCAGGGTGAGGGCGTCCTCCGCGCCCTGTCGGAGCCGCTCCTCGCCGGTCACCTTGGCCAGTCGGGCGAGGGCGAGGGTGCCCACCACCTGTCGGTGGATCGACTCGTCGTCCTCTCCCTCTCCGGTGCGGGGGTCATACTGATAGACGAAGGGCATACACCCGTCCCCGGAGTCGTCGACACAGTCGGCCGGCCTCTGCACCCGCCGCAGATAACCTCCGGCGAGGGCCGCGGACCAGGCGACCCCGGCCTGCCCCTCATCCTGGTCGAGGTCTCCCGCGGCCCAATCGGCGCTGCGCAGGGCGGGCGCCTCACAGACTCCGGTGTCGCCGCCCTTCCCGCCGCAGGCGAGAGACAGCGCGGACAGCGCGGGCAGGGCGATAGGACCGAGCCGGCGGAGCCTCGCGCTGGGGCTCATGGGAGCACCCGCCCCGAGGCGTAGCCGACGACGGAGCTCGAGTCCCCGGTGCGGCTGTCGCTCGTGTCATAGGCCAGCAGCTCGAGCTCGGTCGCCCCGAGGGCGCGCAGGGCCGTCATCCCGACCGCGATCGGCACCTCCCCGCAGATGCTGAGCTCCTGCTCGGCCACGCTCTCGTAGAGCCCCGCCGCGTCGAGGCGCGCGATGTGGTCGAGGAGGATGGGGTCCTCCTGGTCGGCCTGCTCGCGGGGCACATAGTGCACGAGGTCGGTCGTGAGGATGAGCAGGACCGCTTCGCCCGCCGCCTCCCGCTCGGCGATGACCTCGGCCAGGGCGGCGCCCATCTCCTCGATTCGCGCGAGGTCGAAGTCGGGGAAGTGCCAGTCCTGGTTGTCGCGGAGCCCGATGACCACCATCTCGACGTCCGGGTTCACCCGGGAGAGGAAGGGCAGCAGCATCTCGACCTCGTGGTGGTCGAAGGCCGCGCGGTCGGAGACGAGGTCGGGGATCTGCGCCATCACGGTGTCGGTGAGGGCCTGATCGATCGGGATGGCGTAGCCGGGCACGAGCCAGGGGCCCTCGGTCCAGATCGCGGCGTCGGCCCCCTCGGCCCAATGGTGCGGGGAGAGGATGATCACCGTGTCCGGCACCTCGACGCGGGCCCAGGCCTCAGCGGCCACGGCCCCCGAGTAGGACAGGCCGGCGTGCGGAGAGAGGAGGGCGCGGGCGGGCCGCGCGCTGCCGCCGGCCTCGTCGATGAGGCCATAGACGGCCGCGTCGAGGGCGTCGGGGTCTTCGGGGTACCACTGGCCTGCGCGGGTCCAGCGGCGAGCGGTGGGGTCGTCCCAGCCCGGCTGGGCGGAGAGGCCCTCGCCCGGGTCGGCGCCGGCCCCACAGGCGGCGAGGCCGGCGACAGACAGCAGAGAGAACCCGAAGATGATGCGCCTCAATTCTTCCCTCTCCAGTATGGAGTCCCTCTCCCCGGTTCGCCGCTGACGGGCCTCACACGACGTCGCGCCTCAGCGTCTCGCGTCAGGGCTTGGCGTTCGTCATCATCACGGTGGGGCTGGGGGCCGTGATCACCATGTTGCCGCTGGCGCCCGCCTTCTCGTAGATGCCCGGCAGCTTGAGCTGCATGTCGTACTGCAGGTAGGCGGGGTTCTCGGCGAGCGCGCGGCCGATCTCTCGGATGCGGGCCGCCTCGACGGCGCCCTCCTTCTGGGCGAGCTCCTCCTTCTTGGAGGCGGTCTCGATCTCCGCGGCCACCTTCTCCCGCTCGGCGATGGCCTTGTCCTTGAGCACGGACTGCACGGCGCGCTCGTTGTTGGCCTGGTCCATCTCGTCGGGGAAGTCCATGTTCGAGAGGTTGAGCTCCTCGACCACCACGAACTTCTGGTCGCGGTCCTTCAGCATGTCGAGGAAGCGCTGGCGGATGCCCACGAGCACCTCCTCGCGCTTGTTGTTCAGGTCATTGGCGTTGTGGGGGGAGATGTTCTCGCGCACGGCCTCGCCGAGGGCCCCGCGCACGTAGGTGTTGTAGAAGGCCTCCGAGGTGATGACGTCGCCCTTGTCGGGGCTGACGGTCTCGAGGATCTTCATCACGTTGTCTTCGCCGCAGTCGGCGTGGAAGCGCAGGTAGATGTCGAGCCCGAACTGCACGCCGTCGCGGGTGAGCGCGACCATCGGCTCCTTCACGGTGCGGGTGCTGCAGTCCACCACGCGGAGCTCGTCGTAGAGCCCGGTCCAGTGGGTGCCGGGGCCGAGGACGGGGCCGCTGAAGCCGTTTCCGCCCGTGAAGCCGGCGAGCACGCCCGTGCGGTCAAAGAGGCGGCCCTTGTGGGCCTGCGCGATGTCTTCGCTGCGACAGCCGAAGAGGAGGGAGATGAGCAGCAGCATGGAGCACCTCGGGAGGGCAGACCCCCTATCCGGCTCCGAGCGCGGTGCCTCAGCCAACCCGGTCTGCTACCTTGGGGGGATGCTGCTCCTCTTGCTCGCCTGTGGCGCCGAGCCCACCCCTGCGGACGCGGAGGCGGCGCCGGCCGGTGACGCGGGCGACGCAGACCCTGCGTGTGAGCCGACCGTCTCCTGGGCCGGCTGGGGCGCCGGCTTCTTTCGGACCTGGTGCGGCGCCTGTCACTCCGCCACCACGCCGGATCGCCGCGGGGCGCCAGAGGGCCTTAATTTCGACAGCGCCGCCGAGGTCGCCGCCCACACGGCCGCCATTGAGCGCTCGGTGCTCTCGCTCCAGTCGATGCCCGTCGGCGGAGGCGTCGACGCCGATTCCCTGACCGCGCTCGCCGCCTACCTCGCCTGCGTCGATCCCCTCGAGGTCTCCGAGCCGGTCGTCCTCGAGCCCCCCGTCCACCTCGACGCCCTTGAGCTGGGGGCGCGGGTCGAGGCGGTGCTCGGCGCCGGCCTCCCCCGCGCCGACCACCTCTTCCTCGCCTATGTCGATCTGCTCTACGCCCACGGCGGCGACCCCTGTCCCAGCGGCTGGCGCGAGCCGCTGCACGACTACCACGCCCCCATCCCCGGCTGCACCACCCCGGAGGGCTGGGTCTTCGCCGGGCTGACGCTGCGGGCCGAGACCCTCGAGCCCGACGGTGTCCTCCAGGAGATGGACGGCGACGGCTTCGTCCAGAGCCCCACCGGCGGCTGGGGCGTGCTCGGCGGCGAGCTCTTCTGGTGGCGGGCCGAGGGGGAGGCGCCTGTGGCCTGGTGGCAGTCGGTGCACGGCACCTGGGGCTGGGACTGGGGGGAGGGTTGGCTCGCGCTCACCCCCAGCATGACCTTGGACCTCTCCGGGGTCTGGGAGGCCGATCGACAGACCGCCACGCTGGATGGGGGCCTCTCCGCCGACGGGCTCGCCATTTTCCTCGAGGCGGTCACCCTCGACACGGCCGCCTGTCCCGGCGCGCCCACCGGCGGGCGCCTCTCTGTCCGCGATGACGTGGGCTACTGGTATCCGGTCGAGCTGCGGGCGGACTGCTCGGGCTGCGGAGACGCCGCCGACCCCACGGGGGCGCCGATCGGTGAGCTCTGCCCCGACTGGGGCCCCGTCCTCGATAGCCTCGCCCTGCCGCCCGGATGACGCGGATGACCTCCACCCCGCGCCTGCTCGGGCTCCTCCTCGCGCTCTCCTGCCAGGGAGACCCCGCCCTGCGCGGAGAGCCGGCGGCCGCCTACGCGCCTGCGCCCGCCGAGGCGGAGGCCTTCGGCGTCCCCCTCGGCCCCGAGCGCCTCCTCCGCCGGATGAGCCTCGACCTCCGCGGCACGCTCCCCACCGAGGCCGAGCTCGACGCCCTCGCCGCCGAGCCGGTCTCTGTCCAGGCCGAGGCCCTGTTCGCCGACCCGCGCTTCGAGGAGCGGCTCGTCTATCTCTACGCCCAGGCCTGGCGCACCCAGGTCGACGAATTCCTCGTCCTCGCCCGCGAGAACCCGGAATTCCACGAGGACCCGACGCTCGAGTACCCCTTCGAGCGGGCGGTGGGCGAGGAGCCCCTGCGGCTGATGGCGCGGGTGGCGGCGGCCGACCTGCCCTGGTCCACCATCGTCACCGCCGACTGGACGATGGCGAATGAGGTGACCGGCCCGCTCTGGCCGCTCGATTATCCTGTCGGCGGCGACGGCTGGCAGGCGGTTCATTACACCGACCACCGCCCCGCCGCCGGGGTGCTGGCTACGAACGGCCTGTGGTGGCGCTACTTCTCCACGGTGTCCAATTACAATCGAGGTCGAGCGGCGGCTATCTCGCGCCTGCTGCTCTGTGAGGACTACTCGGCCCGCCCGGTCACCCTCTCGGCCTCGGCCTCGGCCTCCGCCGCCGACATCGAGGACAACCTCCGCACCAACCCCTACTGCCTCGGCTGCCACGCCTCGCTCGATCCCATGGCCACCGCCCTCTTCGGCTTCTGGCCGGCCAACGAGTACAACCTCGACGAGCTCGAGCGGTACCACCCCGAGCGGGAGCCGATGGGAGAGGCCCTCCTCGGGGTCACGCCGGCCTATTACGGGATCCCCTTCACCGGCCTCGGAGAGCTCGGCGCCCTCATCGCCGCGGATCCCCGCTTCGCCCGCTGCACCGCCGAGACCGCCGCCGCGCTGCTCTGGCGCCGCCCGGTGGTCTATGAAGACGAGGCCGAGCTCGCCGGCATCGTCGAGGCCTATGCGGCAGACGGGCGATACACCACGGTCCTCCAGGCGGTGGTGGCCGGCCCGCGGTATCAGCTCGGCGGCTTCTCCGCGGCGGCCACCGACACGGAGCGCGCCCGGGAGCGCGCCGTGCGCATCCTGGACGCGCCCCTGCTCGCGAGCGTGCTCGAAGACCTCACCGGCTTCACCTGGCTCGAGGGTGGCTTCGATCAGCTCCGCAACGACATCCTCGGCTATCGCCTCCTCGGCGGCGGAGTAGACGGCTTCTATGCCACCCGCAGCCAGGACGTGCCGGGCCTCACCTGGCTGGCCCTGATGCAGAGCGCCGCCGAGGCCTCGGCCGCCCACGCGGTGGAGCGGGAGCTCGTCGCCGGCGGTGAGCCCCGCCTCTTCATGGGCCTCACCCTCGCCGACCGCCCGGGTGACCCCGCCTTCGTGGCCGGCCTGCGCTCGCTCCACCGCCGCCTCTACGCCGATCTACCCGATGAGGGCTGGATCTCCGACGTGGGGGCGCTCTGGAGCGCCCTCGAGGCCGAGGCCGACGGGGCCGCCGACGCGCGGGCCGCCGAGGCCTGGCGGGGCAGCCTCGCCGCCCTCCTCCAAGACCCGCGCTTCATGAGCTACTGATGTTCAGTCGTCGCTCCCTCCTCGCCTTCTCGTTGGCCCTGGCCGCGGCTCCGCGCCGCGCCCGCGCCGCCGACGCCTCGAACCACCGCTTCCTGTTCATCTTCGCCCGCGGCGGCTGGGACCCCACTTGGGTCTTCGCGCCGGGGCTCTCCCCCGATCGGGTCGATGGAGACCCGGGCGGCCTCATCGCCCTGGTCGGGGGCCTGCCCATCGTCGACAACCCCAACCGCCCCTCCGTCCGACGGACGCTCGAGCGATATGGCGACCAGACGGCCTTCATCAATGGCCTGGAGGTGCGCTCGCTCACCCACGAGCGCTGCCGCCGCCTGCTCTTCTGTGGGGCCGGGGAGGGGGAGGCCGACGACTGGGCCGTGAACATCGCCGCCGCCGATCCCCGCTGGACCCTGCCCCACCTCGTGCTCACCGGCCCGAGCTTCACCGCGAGCCACGGCGCCTCCGTGGTGCGCCTCGGCGCCAACAACCAGCTCTCTGACCTCCTCAGCGGGGAGTTTGTCTACCGTTCAGATACCCCGCTCCTCGTCCCGTCCCCCTCGAGCAGCGCCGCCGCCCGCGCCTTCGCCCGCGCCCGCGCCGAGGCCTGGGCGGCGAAGCAGGAGCGGGGCCAGCCCGCCGCCCTGTCCGGCGCCCTCGTCTCGGCCTACGGCCTCCTCGACGTGGCCCGCGAGAACGCCACCCTCCTCGACCAGGGCGAGCTCGGCACCGACGCCCTCGTCTCTGTCCCCGACCGGGTGGTGGCGGCGCTGCAGTGTTTCGAGCAGGGCTATTCTCGCTGCGCCCTCGTCGAGCACCAGGGCCTCTTCGACCGCGGCTGGGACACCCACTCCGACAACGACAGCCAGAACGAGAACTACGAGCTCCTCTTCTCTGACCTCGAGCTGATCCTCGACTCCCTCTCCGCCCGCGCCGGCGCCGGCGGCGGGAGCCTGCTCGACGAGACCACCGTGGTCGTGCTCTCCGAGATGGGCCGCAGCCCCCGCCTCAACTCGGCGGCCGGCAAGGACCACTGGACCTTCACCTCCGCCATGCTCATCGGCGCCGGGGTCCGCGGCGGCGTGGTCGCGGGCGCCTTCGACGACGACCTCCGCGGCCAGCCCATCGACCTCGCGACCGGCAACGTCGAGCCGGACGGCGAGGCCCTCACGCCCGAGCACATCGGCGCTACCCTCTACGCCCTCGCCGGCCTCGAGCCCCGTGACCTCGTCAACGCCGACCCCATCGGCGCCGTGCTCGCGGAGGGGTGAGGCGCGCGAGCCCTGGGCCCGCTCGCTGGCTCAGCCGTCGAGGCCGTACCGCCGTAGCTTTTCGTGGAGGGTCACCCGGGGCAGCCCGAAGCGCCGCGCCGCTTCGGACTGCCCCTGGGAGGAGGGCGGGTTCGATGACTCTGTCTACCGACGAGGCGACGAGGGCCATGTGCAAGAGGCTGAAGTCCAGGCGCAGGAGGGCGGTGAGAGCAGGGAGGTCAGAGCGGGAGGGTGCCGCCGGGGATCATCCAGATGCGTCCGTAGTCCAGCCCAGTCCAGTCGGAGTTCCCGATCAGGAGGTCGCCGACCCCGTCCCCATCGAGGTCCTGTCCTCCGGCGTACTCTCCAGCCCCCGGGCCAAGATTTCGATACCCATCATCCTGGGGCACGAAGCCTATCCCGGCCTGGTCGAGGTTGTAGCTGCCACCCCCGATGAGCTTCGCACCAAGGACAAGGTGTGCGCAGGGCTGGAGGTTGATCGCGTCTTCCGCGTCATATCCGGACGAGTGGATGAGCAGGTCGCTGAGGCTGTCGCCGTCGACATCGCCTGCGTCGGCCGCCGAGTCTCCGACGTAGGAGTAGGGCAAGTCGGCGGTGAATGTCACGTCCGCATCCCCCACCTCACCGACCATTGGCGAAGCGAGGCGAGCGCCGGACCAGAGCCAAGCGATGCCGACGTCTTCGCGGTCGTCTGCCTGGGCGTAGCCTGAGCTCCAGAGCACGTCCGCGACGCCGTCTCCGTTGACGTCAGAGAGTGGAGTAGGTTGAAAATAGAAAGTCGCGTGGTCCCCCCACGACACCGCATCCGGAGTCTTGAAAACGATGTCGGCGTCCGTGGTAGAAGTCGGGGCTTCAAAGTTGAGGGAGTCCCCGTAGAATATGTAGTTGTAGGGTTCGGACTTGGACCACATCGGGATCGCAAGCTCGTATAGTCCGTCGCCATCCAGGTCTCCGAGAATCGTGGGCTCGTAGAGGCGATCTCCCTCCACCACGGGCGATCCGCCCCATGTGTCTGTGTTGTAGATCCGCGCCTGTCCTTCGTCGCCAATCCTATTCTCACCATCATAAAGGTCTGACCCATGGAGCACGACGATGTCGCCCCAGCAGTCGACCACGATGTCGGCTTGTAGGCCGGCGGGGTCAGAAAGGTGGCCCGAGTGCCACACGCGGGCGAAGCCACCGGGACAGCCCGTGAAGGTCATGTCCGCATCGCGGTCAAGATCCTCCCTCTCGATGAGCCCGCTGAGGGTGGCGAGGTGGTCACCACGGATGAGGACAGAGGCGGCCCCCCAACCATCCGCTTCCAGCGCCAGCTCGTCGAGCCCATCCCCATCAAGGTCGCCGATGACCCCCGGGTACGAGTTGGCGCCGCCGTTCACGGTGTCGATCTGCATCCGCGCCTCGTCGTTCGCAACGCCGTCCTTCGGGCCGGACGAGAAGAACTCGCTGTCGAAGACGTAGGTGGTGGAGATCGCATCCCCGTATCCGTCGTCGTAGAAGGCGCTGCTGACCACCTCCGGACGGCCGTCTCCCCAGAGGTCGCTGGTGAGGGCCAGACTCTCCCCGAGGGACCACCCACCGATCATTTCGGTCGATGGCGTAAGCGTCGTGTAGTCTCCCTCGTCGAGGGGGACGATGGTGTAGGAAGGGTAGCCCGAACCGGTGTCTCCTCCATCAGCACCACCACCCGAGTCGGTGTCATCAACCGCGGTGTCGCCGTCTGCGGTATCTCCGACCGTGGTGCTGGTGTCGGTGACGGGAGCGCCACTACCGGCGGTGTCATCGGTGGGGGCACCGTCGTCGGAGCCAGGAGATGACCCGCCTTTGGAACCGGACCCGCAGGCGATGGCCGGAAGGAGGGCTCCGCAGAACAACCACTTCAAGGAAACACCCCACCGAATGCATCTGTCCAGGGCCAACTCCGCGCGATGTTCGGAGCTTATCACGGGTGCTCGGCAGGCGCAGACGACGGGCCCCTGCGCCACCGTTGCCGGGACCAGACATGGGAACTGCTCACCCGCCTTGGTCGGCAATTCGGCGGTGAAAGTCGGCGTCGTGGATGGACTGCCTGCAGGTTCTCGGTCCCCACCGAGGTCCGGGTCGGCGGCCGGCGCGCCCCGGGCGCCCGCGCTGGCTCAGCCCTCGAGGCCGTACCGCCGCAGCTTGTCGTGGAGGGTCACCCGGGGCAGCCCGAGGCGCCGGGCCGCTTCGGACTGGTTGCCGCCGGCGGCGCGCAGCGCCTCGACGATGAGGCCGCGCTCGTAGGCGTCCACCCGCTCGCGGAGGCCGAGGGCGGGGAGCGCCGCCTCTCCCTCCCCGGGGAGGAGGGCGGGGTCGATGACGCCGTCGACCGACAAGGCGACGAGGCTCTCCATCGTGTTGATGAGCTCGCGCACGTTGCCGGGCCAGCCCCAGGCGAGGAGGCGGTCGAGCACGGCGGGCTCGAGGCGGATGGGGCCGGTGCCGAAGCGCTCCGCGAAGCGGTCGAGGAAGTGGCGCACCAGCACGGGCACGTCCTCGGGGCGCTCGCGGAGGGCGGGCACGCGGAGGTTGACGACGTTGAGGCGATAGAAGAGGTCCTCGCGGAAGCGGCCCTGGCTCTCCTGCTCGCGCAGATCGCGGTGGGTGGCGGCGAGGATGCGCACGTTGACCTTTCGCGGCCGCTCTTCGCCGACCGCGCGGATCTCCCCCTCCTGGAGGGCGCGCAGCAGGCGGGCCTGGGTGGAGAGGTCGAGCTCGCCCACCTCGTCGAGCAGGAGGGTGCCGCCGTCGGCCTCTCCGAAGAGGCCGGGCCGCGCCCGGGCGGCGCCGGTGAAGGCCCCCTTGCTGTGCCCGAAGAGCTCGGCCTCGGCGAGGTCGGGGCTGATCGCGGCGCAGTTGAAGCGGACGTAGGGCCGCTCGGCGCGTGGGGAGGCGAAGACCATGGTCCGCGACAGGATGCGCTCGCCGGAGAGGCGCTCGTTCTCGGCGGCGAGGCGGAGCGTCTCGACGGCGCGCTCCACCACCCGCAAGAGCTCCTCGACCTCGAAGGGCTTGCGCAGGTAGTCCCAGGCGCCGGCCTTCATCGCCTCCACGGCGGTGCGCTCCGAGCCGTGGGCGGTGATCATCACCACCCGCGGCGGGCGCGGCTCGCGGCGGAGGGCGGCGAGCAGGCCCATGCCGTCGAGGCCGGGCATCCGGAGGTCGGTGATGACGAGCGAGTAGGCCCCCGACCGCAGGGCGAGCAGCGCCGCCTCGCCGCTGTCGACCGCGGTGACCTCCAGGCCCTCGGCCTCGAGGATCTCCACGAGGGTGTAGCGGAGGCCCGGGTCGTCATCGACCACCAGCACGCGCGCCTTCATGCGGGCACGGCGGCGGGCAGACGGAGGCCGCTGCCCCGCGCCTTGGTCGTCACCCCGGGCTCGAAGACCCGGGCGACGAGGCCGGGATCGAGTCCCTGCCCCTCATCTTCGACGTGCAGCTCCTGATGGCCACCGCGATGCTCACGGCGATGGGCCTCGCTCCGCTTCCGGAAGAAGCTCGGGTAGGCGGCGGGGGGAGAGGATAAGCGAGCCCATGACCGACCGCCTCCTCCACCTCACCTCCAGCCTCTGCCGCGTCTGCAAGGAGGGCCTGCCCGCGCGGGTGGTGGCCCGGGAGGGCGCGGTCTGGCTGCTCAAGCGCTGCCCCGCCCACGGGGCGCAAGACATCGCCATCGGCACGTCGGTGGACTGGTACGAGCGCACGCGGGCCTGGAGGCCGGCGGTGCCGGCGCTCCGCGAGCTTCGGCGGGCGGTTGACCTCGGCTGCCCCTTTGACTGCGGGCCCTGCGAGCAGCACCAGGTGCCGGTGGCGATGCCCGTGGTCACCATCACGAGCGCCTGCAACCTCGACTGCCCGATCTGCTACGTCCACAACAAGAACGACGCCGCCTATCACATGCCCCTGGAGGACTTTCGGGCGGTGCTGCGGCACGTCAAGGCCCGTCGGGGCGGCACGCTCGACCTCTTGAACCTCACGGGCGGCGAGCCGATGCTCCACCCGCGCTTCGAGGAGTTCCTGGCGATCGCCCAGGAGGAGGGGGTGCGGCGTGTCACCATCTGCTCGAACGGCTTGAAGCTCCGCGATGAGGCGCTGGTAGCGCGGCTCCAGGGCCTCGGGGCCCGCGTCGCCCTGTCCTTTGACACCTTTGACGCCGCCACCGACGTCTTGATGCAGGGGGTCTCGCTCCTGCCGGCCAAGCTGCGCTGCCTCGACAACCTCGAGCGGTACGGCGTCGACGTCACGCTCATCCCGGTCGTCACGCGCGGGTACAATGACCACGAGATCGGGCGCATCCTCGACTTCGCGATGGCCCGCGCCTGCGTGCGGCACGTCGAGGTGCACGCGATGACCTACACCGGACAGGGCGGCGCGACCTTTGACCGCGGGGGCCGCATCTCGCTCTACGAGGTGCTGGAGCGCATCGCCGCACAGACGGGCTGGATCGGCGTCGATGACTTCGTGCCCTCTCCCCGCGCGCACCCGCTCTGCTACCAGGTGGCCTATCTGCTCGTCGATCCCGAGGGCGGGCCGCCCATCCCCTTCACGCGCTTCCTCGATCCGATGACGATGTACCTCTCCCTGTCGGAGACCCTCTACATGGAGCCCACCCCGCGCCTCGAGGCCGCCCTTCGAGAGGCGATTGACCGTCTGTGGGCGGAGGACCCTCCCGACGCCGCGCGCATCCTCCGCCTGCTGAAGGGGCTCCTGCGCGAGGCCTTCCCGAGCGACCGCAGCCTCGACCCCGAGCAGAGCCTTCGCGCCTCGGAGCGCTGGATCAAGGCGATCTATGTACACGCGCACATGGACGAAGAGACCTTCGACACCGAGCGCCTCGCGGCCTGCTGTGACGCCAATTGTTACCCAGACGGATCTACGATCCCCGTCTGTGCCTACAACGTGCTCTATCGAGAGAAGGAGGCGAATTTCATGAGCGCGCCGCGGAGCTGGGGCCCGCGCGCCGGGGGCCGCTTTGACCTCGGCGCGGTCGAGCTCGACGCCGGGGAGGGCCGATGAGCGCGGACGGGCCGGCCTCGCCGCCGATGGAGTCGCCGCTCGCGGGCCGGCGCTGCCTCGTGACCGGGGGCTCCCGGGGCCTCGGGCGGGCGATCTGCACGGCGCTCCGGGCGGCGGGCGCCCGCGTGGCCTTCACCTACCTCCGTGCCGAGGCCGACGCCGTCGAGCTCCTCGGCGAGCTTGGCCCCGAGGCCCGCGCCTTTCGTGGCTCCGTGGCCGACCCCGCCCACGTGAGCGCCACCGTGAGCGCCCTCGTGGCCGAGTGGGGCGGGATTGACCTGCTCGTGAACAACGCCGGCATCAACCAGGTGTTGCCGGTGGCCCTCATCGAGGCCGAGGACTGGGACGCGGTGATGAACGTCAACGCGAAGGGGGCCTTCCTGTTCTCCCGCGCGGTCCTGCGGCCGATGATCCGGGCCAAGGGCGGCCACATCCTGTCGATCGGCGCCTTCTCCGAGGGGAGGGTGGTGGAGGCCCCGGTGCATTATGCGGCCTCCAAGGCGGCGCTGCGCGGGATGACGGAGGCCCTCGCCCGCGAGGTGGGGCGCTACGGGATCCAGGTCAACCTGCTGGCCCCGGGGCTCTTGGAGGCGGGTCAGTCCCGCAGCCTGCCGCAGCACCGGCTCGACGAGTACCTCGCCCAGAGCCCGCTCGGCCGCTTGATCCAGCCCGCCGAGGTGGCGGCGCTCGTCGTCTGGCTGGCCTCTGGACAGAACCGACATATCACCGGCGCGCGCATCGCGGCGGACGGGGGGATTTGATGCGACCGCCGCCGACGATCACCGAGGTCCAACAGCGGGGCTTCGACGAATACATGCAATTCGTCAATCCCCTGCTCGGCCAGCGGGCCCGCCTCGCCGGGGAGCCCTGGCAGGTGGTGAGCACCCACGAGGGCCGCCTCGTCGACGTGGATGGCCGCGAGTTCGAGGACCTTCATGGCACCCAGGCCCTCGGGCACCGGCACCCCGCGGTCACGCGGGCGGTGGTTGACTTCCTCGCGACCGACGCGCCGAGCTGGTACCCCGCCCGCGTCACGCCCTGGGCCGGGCGCCTCGGGCGGCTCCTGTTCGAGCGCACGGGCTACGACCGGAGCTGGTTCGGCGCCTCGGGCAGCGACGCCGTGGAGGCCTCGATCAAGCTCGCCCGCGCCGCCACGGGGCGGAGGCGCATCCTCGGCCTCGAGGGCGCCTACCATGGCTGCGGCGTCGGCAGCACCGCGCTGATGGCCAAGGGGCCCTTCTCCGACCCCTTCGGCCCGATGCTCGCCCACGCCGAGTCGCTGCCCTGGGGTGACGTCCCTGCCCTGGAGCGGGCCTTCGCCGAGGGTGACGTCGCGGCGCTGATCGTCGAGCCCATCCAAGGGGAGGGGGGCGTGCGGGTGCTGCCCCCGGAGTGGGTCGAGGCCGCCGGCCGGCTCACCCGCGAGCAGGACGTGCTGTTCGTCGCCGACGAGGTGCAGACCGGCCTCGGCCGCACCGGCACCTTCACCCGGAGCGAGCGCTGGCCCCGCCGGCCCGACGCCGTCCTCCTCGCCAAGCAGCTCGGCGGCGGCCTCGTCGCCACCTCGGCGATGCTCACCTCCGCCGCCTGGTTCAATCGGGCCTATGGGATGGACTTCGAGGACGGCGAGAGCCACAACATCACCTTCAGCTACAACGCGCTCTCGATGGTGGCCGGCATCGCCGCCCTCAACCTCATCGACGAGGCGGTGCTGGAGGGCGTCCGCGAGCGGGGCGCCCGCTTTCGGGGCTGGCTGGAGGCCGCGGTGGGCGGGCACCCGCTCGTCGAGGAGCTGCGCGGCGAGGGCCTGATGCTCGGCCTCAAGCTGCGGCCCCTCGACCACCCCTGGCTGTCCTTCGAGCACTTCGGCTTTCACGGCCTCGCCGAGCGGGCCACGGTCTCTCCCCTGCTCTGTCACCGGCTCTATCGGCGGGGCTGGTTCTTCTTCACCTGCGGCCACGACTGGTCGGTCTTTCGCATGCAGCCTCGATACAACATCCCGATGGAGACGCTGGAGGCCGTCGTGACCGACATCCGCGCCGAGCTCGACTGGCTCTGGGAGACGAGCCGATGAGGCGGGTGCTGGTGCTCGGCGGGAGCGGCCACGTCGGCCAGGCCGTGGTGCGGGGCCTCGCCCGCGGGGGAGACCGCGTGGCCTTCACCTACCAACAAGGCGAGGCGGTGGCGGCCGCGCTGCCGGGCCTCGCCCTCCGCTGCGACCTCGCCCTGCCCGGCGCCGTCGCCGCCCTCTTCGCCGCCCTCGACGCTGCGGGCTTCATGGCCGATGACCTCGTGCACTGCGCCGCCGCCCCCGCGGTCGGCCTGGGGCCCGACCCCCTCGGCCACGCGGTCCGGGTGCAGGCCGGGGCGCTGATCGACGCGGCGGCGGCGCTCTCCCAGCGCCCAGCGGGCCGCCCCCGCAACCTCGTCGCCTTCACCGGCCTCGCCCCCGGGCAGTCCTTCCCCATCGCCCCGCACCTCGCGGCGGCACAGGGAGCGCTGTCGGCCGCCGTGATGGCCCTCGCCCACGCGCTCGGGCCCCAGGGCCTGCTCGTGAACGGCGTCGCCCTCGGCCTGCTCGACGGCGGCGCGGCGCAGGCCGTCTCTGCCGCGCAGGCGGCGGAGTACACCCGCTTCTCGGCGCTGCGGCGCGTGGGGAGGGCCGAGGAGGCCGCGGCGACCGCGCTGTGGTTCATCCACCACAACACGGCCCTCAGCGGCAAGGTGCTCCCGGCGAACGGCGGCCTGTGAAGCTCCCCGGAGGGCCTCCCGGGGCTCAGTCCGGGTGGGCGGCGAGCTCGGCCTCGTTGCGGGCCCGGGCGGCGAGGTTGGCCGGGCGGGCGTTGATGCGGGCGACGTAGTCTACGAAGACGGGCTTCTGCTCCAGCATGTTGAAGGCGAGCATGAAGCGGACCGTGCCGCCGAAGATGACGTCGGCCATCGTGAAACGCTCGCCCAACAGGAAGGGCCCGGCGCCGATGGCGCTCTCTATCGCCGCGATCATCGCGTCGTGGCTGCCCCAGCCCACCGCCCCCTCGCGGGCGGTCCAGCCGCCGGCCTTCGCCATCGAGCCGGGCTCGATCACCGACGGGGCGAAGAGGGCCCAGCGCAGGTAGGTGCCGCGGGCGGGGTCGTCGAGGGCGGGGGCCAGCGTGCCGCTCCCGTACCGATCCGCGAGGTAGAGGCCGATGGCCGCCGACTCGGTGATGACCACGCCATCATCGACCAGCACGGGCAGCTTGCCCATCGGGTTCATCGCCAACATCGCCGGGGTCTTGTGACCGCCGGTCTTCAGGCTGACGTGCTCGAGGGTGTAGGGCACGCCCAGCTCTTCGAGCATCCAGACGACGTTGGCGGCTCGGGTGTGGCTGTGGTGGTAGAGGACGATCGACATGAGCGCTCCGGGCCGCGGATGGTGGGGGGCGGGCCCCCGTATCGTCTGGCCGGAGCGCGGGCTCGCTCAGAGGCTCTGTCGATCGTGGCCGGTCCGCCGCCGGCTCGCGAGCCCCGCGCCCGCGAGGAGCAGGCCGAGGGCGCCGCTGAGGGGGCTCGTCGTCGAGGCGCAGCCGCAGGCGGGGGCGCCGGTTCCGGACTTGCCGTCGGGGTCCTCGGCGCTGCCGTCGCCGCCGTCGCCGGCGCCGTCGTCGCCGGTGGTGCCGGTGTCGCCGCCGCCGTCGGTGCCGTCGGTCCCATCCGTGCCGTCGGTGCCGTCGGTCCCATCCGTGCCGTCGGTTCCGTCAGTCCCGTCTGTGCCGTCTGTGCCGTCTGTGCCGGTGTCGTCCTCGGAGAGGGCGTCTTGCACCCAGCCGAGGGTGTCGGCCTCGATGTAGCGGTCGCCGAGCCCGTCCTCCCAGCCCTTCTCTTCGGGGTCGGTGGCGGCGTCGTCTTTGAGGAGCTGGCCGGTGATGGGGGAGGCGTAGAGCAGGTCGAGGTGGGAGAGGTTGGCGACGTAGACCTCCTCGACGCTGGCGCCGCGGCCCGTGAGGGTGGTGCTCATCGTGGCGGAGTCGACGAAGACGAGGCCGTCCGAGGGGCCGCTCACCTCGCCGAGGATGAGCTTGCCGCTCGCCAGCCCGGCGATGTCGGTGTCGGCGTAGCCCACGCTCATCAGCGTGTCGCCCACCAGATCGCCGAGGAGGAGGGCCCACTTGTCGATGCCGGCGGTGGCGACGTCGATCCAGGACTCATCGAAAGAGGAGGCGAGGTAGTCCGAGGTGCCGTTCGGCATGATCGGGTTCTCGCCGGCGAGGATGTACAGTCGCACCGCAGGGTCGACGCCGTTCTCGGTGAGGCTCTCGAAGACGCCGTCCCCCTCGGCGATCACGTCGTCGATGCCCGGCGAGATGGAGTAGAAGCCGGTGCCACCGTAATAGGTCGTGTACCAGTCGAGCTGGATGGAGTAGGCGCCGAGGGTGGAGCTCTCCCCCGGCAGATCGTAGACCTCGTCCCAGCGCTGGAGGAGCTGACGCTGGCCGGGGAAGAGGTCGCCGGTGTCGTCCTTCAGGAAGTCCTGGGCGGTCAGGTCGGTGTAGGTCCAGTACACAGAGGTGGTGTACGGATAGTACCGCGACCAGGACGAGGGCGAGAGGGCGGCGTCGGCGTCGGTGGAGGCGAGGTTGCCGTTGGACCAGCGGAAGGCGGAGTCGATGCCGCCGAGCGGGGTGGCGATGAAGACGGCCTTGCGCACGTCGCCTCTGTACTCGGTGCCGCGGGTCTGGTAGTCGGAGCGGCTCCAGGAGGCGCTGCTGTCGTTCGACAGGTAGATCGCGGTGGCGATGCCGCCCTTCGAGTGAGAGACGACGTCGACCTGGGCGGCGCCCGTGCGGGCCTTGATGCGGGCGATGGCGTCGGCCACGATCTCGGCCTGCTGGAACACATCGCCGTGCGGGTGGGCGAAGGTGATCGCGTAGACCGGCCGGAAGGTGTTGTTGTTCATCCGGGTGGCCATGGTGATGAAACCACGGCTCCCGTTGTCGCCGGCCCCGCTCACGAAGAGGATGGGCGTGCCGGAGGTGACCTCCTCGTCGAGGCCCATGTGCAGCAGGAAGGTGCCGGACTTCGGCTGCTGGGTGCCGAAACACTCGGGGATGAAGGGGGCAAAGGAGGCGTCCGTGGGCCACTCGGTGCCGGAGTTGAACTCCTCCTGCGTGAACAGAGAGTCGGTGTCCTTCAGCCGCTCGATGGCGCTCCAGAGCTTGAGGCTGCCGTCGAGGGTGTAGGTCTCCTCGCCGGTGAAGCGCTCGTCGGGCGTGGTGGGGTCGAAGGCCGGGGTGGCCAGGGCCGCCGGGCAGAGGAGGCGGGCGCTGAGGGCGAAGAGGAGCATGGGGACTCCGTCAGCGCCGAGCGCTGGCGATGAAGGTGCGGAGCGCCTCGTTGAAGGCCTCCGGTGCGTCGTGCTGGACCGTGTGGCCGGCGCCGTCGATCATCCGGAGGGTGGAGCCCGGGATGGCGGCGTGGCCTTGTTGGGCGATGCGGCGGGTGCTCCCGCCGGTGAAGACGGGGTTCGGGATCATGTGGTCGTCGGTGCCGTAGACGATGAGCGTCGGGGCCTGCACCAGGGAGAGGCGATCGACGACGGGATGGTCGATCATGCCGGCGACAGAGCGGGCGACGGCCACGCTCGTGCCCTTGAAGGCCGCGGTGTCGCGCACCCGCACCCGCTCCTCGAGGAGGCGCTCGGCGCCGTCGTCCATGCGGTTGAAGACGAGGGTGGAGAAGGTGGCGCGGAGCTCCTCCTCGGTGGCCTCGAGCGCCCGGCCCTCGGTCCAATACTCCTTCATCCACTTGCCGGCGCCGGCGTTGAAGCGCTCGATGCCGGCGGGGGCGGCGAGGACGAGCTTCTCGACCCGCTCGGGGTGGTCGATGGCGATGGTGAGGCTGATCTGGCCGCCCATCGAGTGCCCGACGAAGATCGCCCGATCGACGCCGAGGATGTCGAGCCAGTGCAGGACCGTCTCGGCGTAATAGGGCGGGGTGTAGGCGGCGTCGGGCCGGCCGGAGGCGCCGTAGCCCGGCAGATCGAGCGCGAGGACGCGCCGCTCTCGGCTGAGCTCGGGGAGCTGGTACTCCCAGTAGCCCATGTAAGAGGAGAGGCCGTGAATGAAGACGAGCGGGGTCTCTTCTGGATCTTCGGCCTTCCCACTGTCCACGTAGGCGATGTCGACGCCGTCCACCTGGATGTGGCGGACGGGGAGGGGGGTCACCAGGGCGTCGGGCTCGAAGGCCGGCAGGCTCGAGTACTTGGGCACGCAGCTCGCGAGCGCGAGCAGGAAGGAGGCGTTGACCGGGGACATGGGCATCAGAAGAAGACCTGGTCGTAAGAGGCGATGACGGTCCAGGGGTCGGCGTCGAAGCGGCTCCCCTTCACGGTGGCCACGCCGAGGCCGAGGTTCGCGAGGAACCAGGGGTGACCGATGACCCGCCCGTTGAGCTCGGTGCCGAGGCCCTCGCCCAGGCCGTCCTGGGCCCAGGTGGCGCCGGCTTGGACGGTGAGCTTGTTCGGGATCGGGTCCCAACCGGCGCTGAGGTCAGCGGCGCGGAGGCCGACGCCGGCGTTGGAGACGTCGGGGACGATGGGGGTCTGGCGGTTGACGGCCCAGGGGTCGGGCAGCATCAGCATCGAGCCGTGGCTGCCCCAGAGGGCGCCGACGACGCCGTAGCTGTTGCCGGTGACCACGCCCGTGTACTGCGTGGCGCCGGTGCCGTCGCGGCTGGTGGCCAGGACCTCGGCGCGGAGCACGGAGCCCGCCCCGGAAGCCCAGCGGACCCGGAGCTCGGCGTCGGCGAGCCAGCCGAGGACGGCGACAGGATCGACGTCCTCGGCGTAGAGGGTGCCCTGGTTGAGGATGTAGAGCGCGCCCACCCCCACCGGGCCCTTGTCGAGGGCGGTGTTGTAGCCGCCGTCGGCGCCGAACCAGCGGAGATCGGCGTCCATCAGGGGCTTCGGCGTCTCGGCCGCTGTGCGGAGGTCGAGCGAGGGGCCGCCTTGGAGCTCGGAGAGCTGCGAGGAGGGGCCGACGCCGAAGGCGCCGCCAGTGCCGCCGCTGCGGTCGAAGAGCGCCCAGGCGTGCCCGGCGAGGCGGATCCCGTACGCCGGCGAGACCTGGACGTCGGCCATCAGCAGGCCGGTGTCGTCGTGGATCGCCACCCCCTGCTCGGAGAGCGTGTAGCCGCCGAGGCGGTAGCGGAGCCGCTCGCCCGAGTCGTCCTTGTACCGCCCATAGAGAGAGAGCCCGGCCGCCTCGGAGCCCCAGAAGCGCAGCCCGCCGCCCATGCGGAAGAGCTCGTCGGGGCGGGCCTTGGCGGGGTCGTAGACGCCGTCGGAGACGAACTGGAGGCCGCTCACGAGGGTGGCCTCGTGGTGGCCGTGCTTCAGCACCTTGGCGGCGAGGTTCACCCGGCGGGTCTGGATGTTGACCTGATCGGCGCCGAAGCCGCCGCCCGTGTTCCCGCCCACGTTGCCGCTCTGATCTCCCCAGAGGAAGTCCAGCTCGAAGGCGGTGTTTAGCGCCACCTTGTCCGACCAGATCGTGGGCGCGTAGCGGAAGTAGAGCCCGAGGCGCTGCTCGACATAGGAGGCGTTGCCCGACTTCTCGTCGATCTCTCCGTCGCCGTCGAGGTCTTGGCCGCCATCGTTGACGGTGGTGCTGTTGATGCCGCCCAGCTTGCCCACCACCTGCCCGTCGAGGAAGGGGTTGGTGGTGACCACGTTCGAGAGCACGTAGCGGTTCTGGAAGAGGGCGACCCCCGAGAAGCCGCTCCCGACCGGCGCCGGACCGGGCTGCACGCTGTCGGCCCACCGGGACTCGGCGGGCTCACCCGCGCGGGCGGTGAGGGTGAGGAGGGTCAGCGACAGCAACAATGGGGCTCCTTACTGCCGAACGTAGGTCTGTACATTGTCACCCTCGGCGAGGCCCCGGCCCGACGTGCTGCCGAAGCCCGTCGCTGGCGTGGGGGCGACGAAGCCGTAGTCGGGGGTGGTGACCACCACCTCGTAGGTGAGCGTCTCGCCGCTGACCTCGTAGATGCCCTCGGCCACGGTCTCGGAGGGGGAGCTCTGGTCGAGCACGATGCCGCGGGGGCTGGTGCTGCCGTCGGCCACGAAGGTGCCGATGAAGGTGTAGGCGTCCCCGCCCTCGGTGAGCGCGTCGACCTGGTAGCTGAGGTCGGCGTTGAAGACGGCGGTGATCGTCACATACTTGAAGGGGTTGGCCTGGAACAGGGGGCTGATGTTGTCCCCCTCGGACAGCCAGGTGCCGACGATGGGGTCATCGCTGCCGCCCCCGTCGGTGCCGTCGGTGCCGTCGGTCCCATCGGTGCCGTCCGTCCCATCGGTGCCGTCGGTGCCGTCGGTGCCGTCGGTGCCGTCGGTGCCGTCGGTGCCGTCGAGGCCGGACTTGTCGCCGCTGTCACCGCTGGCGTCGTCGGGGGTGCAGGCGCCGAGGGAGAGGCCGAACAGGAGGCCGAGGCGGGGGAGGAGGCCGAGGCAGGGGGGGGGGCCGAGGCGGAGGAGGCGCATGGAGGGCTCCGTCGTGAGGGAGAGGGAGGGAGGCCGGCGGCCGTTCAGGGGAGGGCGGGGCCCGGCAGGGGCCGCGCGCGGAGGGCGACCTTGTCGATCTTCCCCGAGCCGGTGCGCGGCAGCGCCTCGAAGGTGTAGAGCTTCGGCAGCTTGAAACGGGCGAGCTTGCCGTCGAGGAAGGCGCGGAGCTCGGCCTCGACGAGGGTGACGCCGGGGTCAGCCTCGACGAAGGCGCGGCCGACCTCACCCCAGCGGGCGTCGGGGACGCCGACGACGGCCACCTGCGCGACGCCGGGGCACTGCTGGAGCGCCGCCTCGACCTCGGCCGGGTAGACGTTCTCGCCGCCCGACTTGTACATCTCCTTGAGGCGGCCCCGCACGTAGAAGAAGCCGTCGCGGTCCCGCGAGAGCTGGTCGCCGGTGTAGAAGAAGCCGCCTTGGAACGAGCGCTCGGTGGCGCCGGGGTCGTCGAGGTAGCCGGCGAAGACGGCCGGCCCGCCGAGCACGAGCTCGCCGGGCTCCCCCACCGCGCACTCGCTGCCGTCGGGGCGGAGCAGGCGGGCGTCGATGTGGTGGATGGGCATCCCGACGCAGCTCCCGGGGGGCCCGAGGGTGGGATCGCTGGGATCGCCGCGCATCTTGTCTTCTGCCTGCCCGATCGGCATCGAGAAGCAGTTCGGCCCCACTTCGGTGAGGCCAAAACCCTGCCGTAACGGGATGTTACGCGAACGATAGCGGAGGAAGAGGGGCAAGGCGAGGGGCGCGCCGCCGCAGAGGGCGTCGCGCAGGCTGGAGAGGTCGCGGGTGGCGAAGTCGGGGTGGTCGGCGAGCAGCTGGTAGATCGTCGGCACGCCCATCAGGTGCGTGATGCGCTCCCCCTCGATGAGGGCCAGGGCCTCGGCCGGCTCGAGCCGCGGCACCAGCACCACCTTGCCGCCGCGGTGGAGCAGCGGGGTGCTGAGGCTGTTCATGCCGCCGGTGTGGAAGAGCGGCGCGAAGGTGAGCGTGCTGCAGCCGGCGTCGAGGTCACAGGCGAGGATGGTGTTGAGCGCGTTCCAGTGTACCTGCCCGTGGCTGAGCATCGCGCCCTTGGGCTTCCCCGTCGAGCCCGAGGTGTACATCAACATCCAAGGGTCTTCGAGGCGGCAGCCCGCGCCGCCGGCCCAGCCGTCGGGATCGACCGTGCCCGGCCCCTCCTCGAGCAGGAGGCGGGGGAGCCCGAGCTCCAAGGCCCAGTGGGCCTCATCGACGAGCAGGAGGCGGGAGCGGCTGTGCTCGAGCTGCCAGCGCAGCTCCTCGGGGGAGAGGCGCCAGTTCAGCGGAAACAGCACCGCGCCGAGCTCGGCCACCGCGAAGAGCAGGGCGAAGGTCTCGGCGCGGTTGAGGGCCAGGAGCGCGACGCGGTCACCCGGGCCCACCCCCTCTCGCTGCAGGCGGGCCGCCCAGGCGAGGGACTGTCTGTGCAGCTCTGTCCAGGTCCAGCGTTGGTCGGTGCCGACGTCGACCACCGCCTCGGCCTCGGGGCGGAAGCGGCGCCAGACGGCGGGCCAGTTGGAGGTGGCGGACAGCGGGCGGGTCATGGGTGGGCTCGAAACCAGCGGTCGAGGAGGGGGTAGAAGGTGCGCGGGCCGTAGGAGCCCACCACCACGCCGATGTGGCCGGTGTCCAGCACCTCGGCGTGCACGTCGGCGCTCGAGGTCGCGGTCGCGAGCGGCATCACCGCGGGGGCGGGCGCGATGAAGTCCTTCTTGGCGGCCAGCACCATCAGCGGGCAGCGGATGTTCCGCAGGTCGATCGTCTCTCCGCGCACCACCCAGGTGCCGGCGAGCAGGCGGTCCTCCTGGTAGGCGTTGCGGATGAACTCCCGCGCGAAGGCGCCCGGCATCGGCACGTTCTCGTCGAGCCAGCGCTCTCGGGCGAGCGTGCGGAGGAGCTCGCGGGGCTTGGCCGAGACCTCGTCGATGGCCACGTACTTGAGCGCGCTGCCCATGGGGTCGAGCAGCTTGAAGCCCACGGTCATGATCTCGGTGGGGACGAGGCGGTCGGCGGCGATGCTGGCGTCGACGTCGAAGCAGGCCGCGTCGACGAACTGCCGGAAGCGCCCGCCCTCCGAGAACTTCACGGGGGCGTTGAAGACGGCGAGGCCGTGGACCCGCGCCGGGCGCAGCGCCGTGTACATGGCGGCGAGGGTGCCCCCCTGGCAGTAGCCGAGGAGGAAGGCCGAGGGGTGGCCTGCGTGGCGACAAGCCCGGTCGACCGCGCGGTGCAGGAGGTCGAGCAGGACGGTGCCGACGTCGTGGGTGGCGTCCTCCTCGGTGGGTACCCCCCAGTCTACGAGGTAGACCGGGTGGCCCTTCTGGGCGAGCCCGGCCACCAGCGAGCGGTCGGGCTCGAGGTCGACGATGTAGGCCCGGTTGATCATCGAGGGGATGATGATCACCGGGACCTTGGGGGCGGGGGCCGCGTCTGAATGGACAGTCGGCGCGTAATACCGAAGCTCCAACTTCCCCTGTCGGTGCACGAGCTCTGAAGGGGTGGCCCCCACGGGCGGCTTCGGCAGCAGGGCGGAGAGCAGGTAGCCACGGCGCAGCTTGTCGGCCTGCAGGAGCGCGCGGCTCCCTTCAAAGAGGGGCCGGAGGGCTTCGAGCGGGTCGACAAACGGCTGTGTCATCGAGCGAGCCAGGCGAGGAGGGCGGCGGGCAGGGCCTTGCCGATACATACCCCCACATGACCGCCGGCGATGACCTGGGTCTCCACCGGGCCGCCCCAGGCCTCCTTCAGGCCGAAGGCGGCGGCGGGGGGGCAGATGTGGTCTTGATCGGCGGCGATGGCGAGGGCGGGGATGGTGTTGGCGCCGAGGTTTACCGGCCGGCCGGCGAGCTGCCAACCGCCCTTGATCAGCGCGTTGTCGATGTAGCAGCGGTGGATGTACTCCCGGTAGCTCTCGCCGGGGAAGTCCACGTTGTCGCCGCTCCACTTCTCCATCGCCGACCAGGTGTCGAGGAAGCTCCTGGACTCGACGCGGTCCCAGAGGCTCTTCCACTTGCGGCTCTGGCCCATCGGGCGGAGCCAGGCGAAGCTCTCGCGCATCAGCTCGGCGGGGAAGTTGCCGAGCCCGTCCACGATCTCATCGACCGGGAAGTTGTCGGGGTGGGCCCAGACCGCGAGGCGGCCGCTCTTGTGGAAGTCAATCGGGGCGGCCAGCAGGCAGAGGCTGCGGGCGAGGCCGGGGTTGCGGGCCAGCGCGATCGAGAGGAAGGTGCCGCCCACGCAGTAGCCGATCATGTCGAAGCGGTCGTCGGCGGCGAGGAGGCCGGCCGCGCGGGCGTGGCGCATCGAGCGGTCGATGGCGCGCACGAGGATGCTGTCGATCGTATCGGCGAGGGTCTGGGCGGCGTCCTCGTCGGCGGGGGTGCCCCAGTCGAGGAGGTAGACCGGCACGCCCGCCTTGGTCAGCGCCTCGACGACCGACTTCCCGGGGAGGAGGTCGAAGATCGTCCAGGTGTTGATGAGGGGCATCGAGATGAAGACGGGGCGTCGGGCCTCGACCCCGGCGGGGACGGCGAAGTACCGCACCGCCGCCTTGTTCTGCCGGTGGATGATCGTGTGCGGGCTGCAGCCCGTCTTGATCTTCTTGGTCGGCCGGGACTGGAGGAAGGTGGCGACGTCGGTGGCGCGCTGCAACATCATGGCTCAGACCTTCGGCTTCTTGGCGCGGTTGAGGTCAGCGGCGGCCGGGGCGCCGGCGGCGGGGGCGCCGGCGGCGGGGGCGACCTCGGCGGCGGAGTCCAAGGCGTCGATGCGGGCCTGGAGGGCGCCGAGCTTCTCGCGGAGCTCGATGCGGGCCTCCGCGGCCTCGATGCGGGCCTGGAGGGCCTCCCGCTCGATGCGCTCGAGCAGGGAGACCTGGGCGACGGTGGTGTCCTTCAGGGTGAGGAGCGTGTCCTCGACCTGGAGGAGCTTCTCCTCGAGCAGGGTGGCGATGCGGGCCACGTGCACGAGGTCACCGCGGGTGGGCATGTGCAGCTTCTTGAGCTGCTCGTCCATCGCCGACTCGTATTGACCGCGCGCCCGCACCTGACTCGACATTCCCTTGTTGACGGCGTCGAGGAAGGGCTGCGACTCGAGCACCTGGTCCCACCAGGCCCCCATGCTCTTCTCCCACTGCTCGTGCATCTGATCGGCGAAACGACCGAAGTCAGCGGGGTTGACGGTGCCGTTCGGGGTGCCGTTCGGGGAAGAGGTGGCCATGGGAGCTCCAGTCAGGTCGAGGCGGGCGGCGGTTCAGGCGGGCGGTGCCCGATTCAGGCGTCAGCCTTGGGGGCCATGGCCTCGAGGGCGGCCTTCTGCATGTCGAAGGCCATCTCGACGCTGGACTTGAGGCTGGTCATCGAGAGGTCCATCACGCTCTTCATCTGGGCGGAGGCGGCCTTCTCGGCGCTGCTCCACTGGCCCATCTGGAAGTCCACCACCTTCTTGTTGGCCTCGACCACCTTCTTGCTCTGATCGAGGACAGAAGCGGTGAAGGCGGCGGGGGTCTTGAGGGCGTCGGCGTTGAACATGGGGTGCTCCTGCGGCGGTCGGCCGGGGTGGTGTGAAGGGAGGCGGTTCAGAAGGTCCAAGCGGTCCAGAAGGTCGGGGTGGTCAGCAGCGCCGCCATCCATGTCCTTCTTCTACCCGCCGTGTTGCAATGCGTCAAGGAATTTTTGTTGCAGCGCAGCGTGGACCCAAGGGTTAAGGCGCGGCCATGCGGATCATCAAGAAGTACAGCAACCGGCGGCTCTACGACACCACCGCCTCGGCCTACGTCAACCTCGAGGAGCTGGCCGCCCATGTGCGCAAGGGGGAGCAGCTCCAGGTGGTGGACGCCAGCACGGGCGACGACCTCACCCGCGCCACCCTCCTCCAGATCATCCTCGAGGCCCAAGGGGGCGTCGACATGCTCCCCCCCGGCTTGCTGCATCGCATCATCCGCATGAGCGGGGACAGCCCCACCCAGCGCATGGCGATGCAGCAGATCTCGGTGGGCCTGCAGATGGTCGACAACCAGCTCCTCCAGCTCGAGCGGCAGCTCGGCTGGTGGAAGTCCGATCCCGCCCCCGAGCCGCCCCCCGAGGCCAAGCGGGCCGCGCCCGAGCCGCCCCCCGAGGAGGCGCCGCCCCGCCCGAGCCCCACGCCGAGCGCGGCGAGCCCCGCGACAGAGGCGGCCGCCCCGGACGCGGAGATGGACGCCCTGCGGGCCCGCCTTGCGGCGCTCGAGTCGCGGCTCAAGAAGAGCTGAAGGAGGGCTGAGCGAGGCCCGGGGGGCCCTCACCTCAGTCCGGCAGCTTGCCCGCCCACTGGATGACGCGGTCGGCGACGGCCTCCCACCCGGGCTCAGCGAGCGTGAGGTGGGTGCGGCCCGGCATGGCCTCGAACTCGATGTCACCGGCCTCCTTCTTCCACTTCTTCGCGTTCTTCCGGTTGAGCTTGTAGGGGATGACGTGGTCTTCCTTGCCTGCGATCATCAGGAGGGGCGCGTGCTTGGCCTTGAAGTTGACCTTGGCCTGCTTGGTGAGCGGCCCGCCGGCGGCCACCCGAGACTCGGGCACCACGAGCTCGTTGTAGAAGGGGGCTGACTGCGCGCGCGTGAGGTCATTCGTGAAGGCGTAGTTGAACTTCTTCGGGCTCATCAGCACGGGCTTCTTGCGGAGGCTGAGGCTCGCGGTGTTGGAGCGGAGGAAGGAGAGCTTCATGCTCATCAGGCCCTTCGGCGGGGCGGAGTGGAGGGCGACGCCGCCGCGGCCGAGGCCCTCGGAGAGGAGGATCTGGACGATGAGGCCGCCCATCGAGTGGCCGACGAGCACAGGCGGGGTGGGCTGGGCCTTGACGAGCTTGCGATAGAACTCGGTCACGGCGGCGAGATCGAGCTCCCGGAGCTCGGCGGGCGGGCTCTCGCGGAGCTTGGCCGGCTCGCCCGCGTGGCCGGGCCAGTCCGGGGCCAGCACCTCCCAGCCCTCGGCCTCGAAGCGCTCCACCCAGGGCTCCCACGAGCGGGCGTTCAGGTAGAGCCCGTGGATGAAGATCACGGTGGGGGCGATCTCCTTCCGGTTCTCGCGCGTGGCCAGCCCGGCAGAGGCGGGCTCACCTTCTGCGGAGAGGGCGGTGGGGGAGAGGAGAGAGAGGAGGAGCAGCAGGGCGGACATGGTCATTCCGAGGGGAGAGGGGGCAGAGAGGACTAAAAGCCCATCTCCTCCGGGCGCCGATAGGACCAGGCGCGCTGGAGGAGCTTGAGCTCATAGGGGTGTTGATAGAGGCGGAGGCGCTGGCGGGGGGTGGACAGGGCCCGGAGCACGGCGCGCTGCCAGCGGCGGAGGTTGCGGTCGCTCGTCGAGGGCCAGCGGGCGTGCAGCACCGCCTCGAAGTCATAGACCCGGCGGATGAGGCTGGGCGTGAGCCAGGGGGTGCCGGGGTTGCGGCGGTCCTCATACCGGTACCACTGCGGGGAGAGCCAGTCGTCGAGTGAGTCGGGGAAGGCGAAGCCCTGCTCGGTCGCCTGGTCAAACATGCCGGGGAGGGGCACCGGGGTGTAGAGGTAGAGGATGATCTCGCAGTCCGGGTTCTCATCCTTCAACGCCTCGACGAGGCGGAGGGAGCGGTCGATGTCCCCTGCGGGGTCGGCCGGGTTGCCGAGCACGAAGGAGAACTCGGGGATGATGCCGTGCCCCTTGGCGCGGCGGTTGAGGGCGCGGATGTCGGCCACCTGGAGGCCGCCCTTGTCCATGGCGTCGAGGGCGGCCTGGTCGCCGCTCTCGGCCCCATAGAAGACCATCGCGAGGCCGCTCTGGGAGAGCGTCTTCCAGGTGAGCTCCGACCAGCCGAGCATGGTGTCGATGCGGGCCTCTCCCCACCAGCGCAGGTTGAGGCCGACCATGCCGGCCGCGATCTCTCGCGTGCGCTTCTCGGCGGCGAAGAAGTTGTTGTCGTGAAACTCGATCGCGTCGGCGCCGTGGTCTCGGTGCAGGCGGCGCACGACGCGGAGCACGTCATCGGGCTTGTCGGCCAGCCAGCGCCCCTCGAACATGCTCGTGACCGCGCAGAAATTGCAGACGTAGGGGCAGCCGACCGAGCTGTGGTGGTTGAAGGTGCGCGCCCCGAGGAAGGTGCGGGCGGCGTATCGCTCCATCGGCAGGCGGTCATAGGCCGGGTCTCCAAAGGAGGCGGAGAGAGCCAGGGGGCGCTCGGGGCCGGTGATGAGGGCGCCGTCGCGCCAGACGGCGGTGCCCGGGAGCCCGGCGGGGTCGCCGCCCTGGGCGAGGAGGGGGAGGAGCTCGGCGAGGGTGCGCTCCCCCTGTCCCATCACCACGACGTCGACGGCGGGGTCTTTGGCCACGGCAGCCGGATAGACCGTCGGGAAATACCCGCCCCAGACGATGCGCACGGTGGGGAAACGAGCGCGGACGTCGCGGCACCAGGGGGTGGCCTGCCGGAGCTGCGGGCCCGGCATCACGGTGACGAGGAGGATGCTGTGGTCGGGATCACGGCCGAGGGCGGCGTCGAGGCGCTGGCGGGCGTCGGGCATGATGTTGGCGTCGATGATCTCCCAGGTCATCCCCTCGGGGACGCCGCGCGCCGCGAAGAGCACGGAGAGGGGGAGCCGGCGGTGCGACTGCTGCGCACGCGGGTTCAGGAGCACGACGTGGGTGGGCGGCACGGGCCCTGTCGCCTGAATGACCCCCATCAATGTGCGGGCGGCGCCCCGCCCCCCGAGGACGCACCCGGGGAGCCCTTCTGTCCGCCCGAAGGCGCGGTGGGCGGCGGGGGCGGCCCGCCCTGGCCCCCAGGGCCGCTGGGGCCACCGCGCGCGCCGGCCTTACCGCCCTTGTTGCCCTTGCCGACGTCGAAGAGCCCCGGCCCCGGCTGGCCCATCGCGGCGCCGCTGGCCGCGTCTTCGAGGCGGGCGAGGCGGGCCTCCAAGGTCTCGAGGGCGACCTGGGTGTTGGTGGCGGCCATCGTGCCGAGCCGGGGGTCATAGGTGACCGCCGTGGCGGGCATGACCCCTTGGACCTTCATCTCGGTCAGCAGCAGCTCGAGTTGCCCGACCCGCTCCTCGAGGCGGGTGATGGCCCGCTGCTCGGGCGTGTCGTCGGCGCTGGCCGCAGGGGCGGGGGTGCGGAGGGCGTCGAGGGCCCCCTGAACGGTGCCCTCCCCATAGGGGATGTCCGCGGCGGTCAGCTTCGGGGGGGCCTGCGCGCAGCCCGACAGCTCCCCGTAGACGGTCGACAGGAGCACGACGGCAAACAGCGCGGGGGGGCGCCCGCGGGGTGGGTTCATGGGCAACGGTCGATCATCCAGTCGGTGTAGAGGGGCCAGACGTGCTTCGAGGCGAGGCGGCCGAGCACGAGGTCGAGGTGACCCCAGTGGACCTCGTGGTGCCAGTCGTCGAGGATGTGCAGACTGCGGTCCTGGCTGCCGGAGCGCTCATAGGCCGAGCGGCCGTCGGCGGGGGGCATCAGGTGGTCCTCGTCGCCGAGCAGCACCAACACGGGGACATCTCGGCGGCTCCAGCCCTCGTCGTACTCGAAGTGACCGGTGGCGGCCCAGCGGCTCATCTCCATCCACACTTTTACGCTCGTCCAGTCGAAGCCCTTGACGAGGCGCTCGTGGAGGATGTCGGGCTCGATGCTCCCGGGCCACCAGCCGCTGATCGGGAAGGCCCAGCCGGCGACGTCGGAGACCCCATAGAGCTTGGCGAGCAGGCGCCCGGCGATGCGGGTGCGCACCTGCAACTGCGCCATCCACGGGGCGTCTCGGAGGGAGTGGGTGAGGGCGCCGAGGGCGTGGATGGCCCAATTGGCCTGTCCGAACTGATAGAGCGCGCCGATGCCCACGACGCCGCGGAGGGCGCCCTCGGGGAGGGTGGCCCCGGTCGCGTAGGAGACGGCGCCGCCGAGGGAGTGGCCGATGAGGAAGGGGCGGTCGGGCAGGGCGGCCACCACACGAGAGACGTCGCTCACATAGTCGGCGAAGGTCTCGGCGCCGCTCGTGCCCTCGTCGCGGCTGCGCCCGTGGCCGCGGAGCTCGAGGTTCCAGACGTCGAAGCCCTGCGCGACCAGGGCCGCCGAGGGGGAGCGCTGGCTCGTGTGCCAGGAGTAGCGGTTCTGGGCGAAGCCGTGGAGCAGCAGCACCGGCGGCCGGGTTGGGCCGTCGGGCAGGTGCTTGCGGACGGCGAAGAGGGGGGCCTCCTCGCCGAAGCGGACGAGCTGCTTCAGCGCCCGCACGCGCGCCTCCCCCTCGATCACCTGCTCCTCGACGAGCTCGGAGACGACGGTGGGGCGGAGAGGCGCCGTACGATCGGCAGGGGCGGGGGCGGGCTCGGCGGACATCGGCGGATCATGCACGCCGCGAGGCCGGCCGGCCAGGGGAGGACGCCCCGCAGGACCCCGGCTCAGCCCTGGGCGCGGCGGAGGCCGAGGGCGATGAGCAGCCCTTGGGCGATCAGGAAGCCTGCGGCCAGCACGATCGGCGCCAGCGACTCGCCGATGCCCACGAGGAGGATCAAGGGGAGCTCCGGGCTCTGGCTCAGCGCGGGGTCGCCGGGCACGCGGGTGAACACGGTCATGAGATCGACCGCGAGGCCGCCCACGCCCCCCACCAGGATCACGCCGGAGAGGGCGAGCAGGTGCGGCAGCCGCCCCGGGCCGGGCGCCCAGGCGTAGCGGGCCGCGCCGCCGACGCCGAGCAGGCCGAAGAGGGTGATGAGGAACATCGGGAAACCACCCATCAGGAAGAAGAGCATCGGGCACCTCCACCCGGGTCAACGCGCCGCGGCGGCCTGCGTGACGAGGGGGGCGGCTTTTTCTTGGGGTGTCGTCGGGGCGATTTATTTTTGGAGGGTGCGTCACGCGGCCGGGTCCCGCACGTTTGCTGGATGACGATGACGACGATGACGATGACGATGACGACGACGACGATGGTGGCGCAGGGGCTGGAGACCGGAGGTTGGGCGTGGCGGAGCGAGGCGAGCGGCACGACGCAGGGGCGGAGGAGCGGGTGAGCCTGTCCGCGCTCCAAGCCCTGGAGCCGCGCGCCTTTGAGCTTGCCTTCGAGATCTTCGCCCCCCGCCTCAACGGCTGGCTGCTGCGCATGGGCGCCAGCCGCGCGGTGGCCGAGGAGCTCGTGCAGGAGGCCTTCTTGCGCCTCGCCCGTCACGCGCCCGCCCTCCGCCCCGACACGCGCCTCGGCGCCTGGCTCTTCACCGTCACGCGGAACCTCTGGGTCTCGCATCGCCGCTGGTGCTGGTTGGACGGCAGCCGCCTGCTCGAGCTCGCCGAGGGGGCCTTCCTGTCCCGCCCGCCCTCGCCCGCCGAGGTCAGCGCCGCCTCCGAGACGGCGCGGCGGGTGGAGGCGGCGGTGGCCGCGCTCCCCGAGGCGCAGCGGGCGGTCTACCTGCTCGTGGTGGGGGAGGGGATGGAGCCCGCCGAGGCGGCGACGGTGCTGGAGCTCAGCCCCGAGGCGGCGCGTCAACGTCTGGCCCGCGCGCGGCGGGCGATCGCGGAGGCCCTGTCATGAGAGACCCCGACACGAACGAGCGTCAGAGCGCCCTCGCCGACGAGGGGGCCGATCCCGTCGGGCTCCTCCTCGACGAGGAGGCCGATCCCGTCGGCCTCCTTGTACCCATCCCGCTCTCCCAGGCCGCGCACCGGCGGATCCGCGCCCGCCTGTCGGTCGAGGTCGAGCGCCGGCGCCAGGAGCTCGTGGAGGGCGCCTTCTACGGGGGCTTCGCCCTCGCCGCTGTGGTCTGGGCGGTGATCGCGGTGATCCCGCATTAGGTCGCCTCCTCGACTGGGAGACCCCGTGCCCTCACCCTTCCCCAACCTCTCGCCCGAGCAGCGAGGCAAGCTCCGCTGCCTCGATCACAGCTCCCGCGCGCTCCGGGGCAACCCCTGGGGAGACCCCACCCACCGTGATCTCTGGGTCTACACGCCCCCCGGCTACGATCACGAGCCGGACCGTCGGTACCCGGCGGTGCTGCTGCTCGCCCCCTACGCGGGCACCGGCGAGTCGATGCTGGCCCGCGGCCTCACCGAGGTCTCGATCGGCGCCCGCATTGATCGGCTGATCGTGGAGGAGGGCTGCCCGCCCTTCCTCGCGGTGCTGCCGGACGCGATGAGCAGCCTCGGCGGGACGCAGTATGTGGACTCGCCGGGGATCGGCGCCTACGCGACGTGGCTGATGCGGGAGATCCTACCCTTCGTCGAGGGTCGGCTCCGCACCAGCGGCCGCTGGGGGGTGGCGGGGCGCTCCTCCGGGGGCTTCGGGGCGTTGCACCTCGCGATGAGCTACCCCGGGCGCTTCGCCGCCGTGGCCAGCCACGCCGGAGACATGGGCTTTGACCTCGCCTACCTCGCGGAGCTCCCGGCCGCGGTGGCGCCGCTCCAGGCGGCCGGTGGCCCGCGGGCCTTCGTGCGCGACTTCTGGGGGCGGCCCACCGGCGGGAGCTTCGCGGCGCTCAGCCTGCTGTGCCTCTCGGCCGCCTACGATCCGGTCGGCGCGCTCACCCTCGACGGCTTCCCCGGGCGCCTGCCCTTCGATCTGCGCACGGGCGCGGTCGACTTCGACACCTTCATCGGCTGGGGGCGCTTCGATCCGGTGCGCCGCGCTGCGGAGGGGGAGGCCCAAGCGGCGCTGGGGGCCTTGGAGCTGCTCTTCCTCGACGCGGGTGACCGTGACGAGCACCACCTCCAGCTCGGGCTCCGCCGCTTCACCGAGGCCCTGCGCGTGGCCGGGATCCCCCACGTCGCAGAGGAATTCCCGGGTGGACATCGGGGCACCTCGGGGCGCTTCGATCGCAGCCTCCCCGCGCTCGCCCGCTGCCTCAGCGGCTGAGCGGCCCCTGGGGCCGACGGGGCGGCTGCGTTCGGAGTTGGTTAGGCGGAGGGCGTGGAGGTCTGGATGCGCAGCGAAGTGGCAGCTCGCCTGAGTGAGGTCTTGGGGCTCCTGCCCGTTCAACGGGCGGAGGCGCTGGTCGAGCTGGCTGAAAAGCTCCTCTCCGCATCCGAGTCCGGGGCGGCGATGGAGCCCCAGACGCGCGCCCGCCTCGCCGAGCTCCTCACCGAGGTGCTCGAAGAGGGTGTGGCCGAGGGGGCGCTCCGCCTCCACCTCGGGGAGGTGCTGGGCAAGCTCGGCGATCCGCGCCTGTGCAGCCCCGCCGACGCCGCCTACTGGGCGCCGGTGTCCGTCGAGGAGGGTACGAGCCTCCAAGTGGGCCGCTTCATGGTCACCAACCAGGAGTTTCGCGCCTGGGTCGACCGCGGCGGCTACGACGATCCTGCGAGCTGGAGCGAGGCGGGGCTCGCCTGGAAGGAGGGCGGCGAGCCGAGCTGGGCCGAGCTGTCGGCCCCGGAGTCCGTCGCCCACCTCACCGTCGCCAACCAGCCGGTGGTGGGGGTGAGCTGGTATGAGGCCGAGGCCTACGCCAACGCCCACGGCGCCCGCCTTCTGTCGATGTCTGAGCGGCGGGTGGTGAGCCGCGGCCCCGATAAGCGGCCCTACCCCTGGGGCTCTCCCTTCGGTTGCAGCAACGCGAACACGCGCGAGGAGGCGCTCGGCCGCCCCTGCGCGGTGGGGCTCTTCCTCTCCGATCGCTCGCCCGACGGCGTGTGGGACCTCGCCGGGAACGTGGGTGAGTGGCTCTCCGACGGCGCGGGCGACCAGCGGATGTTGCACCCGGGCTCCTGGGCCCGCCCCTCGATGGCGGCGTGGGCCAAGGCCCTCGACACCACCGACGCCGGCAGCCGCTCGTCTGACCTCGGCTTCCGCCTCTGCAAGGACTGAGGGTGCGCGGGGCTCGGCATCATTCGCAGGGGCCCCCTCCCACTGCGCCGCGGCGGCGATAGGCGCCTCGACAATGCACCTCCCATCGGGGCTCGCGCTGGCGGTCGTGGTCGTCTACCTGGGGCTGGTGGGGCTGCTCAGCCTCTACGGCCTGCATCGGCTCTTGATCCTCGCCCTCTACGCCCGGCATCGGGGCCCCGATCGTGCTTGCCCCGCGCTCCCCCTCGGGGAGGAGCCCCGGGTGACCGTCCAGCTCCCGCTGTGGAACGAGCGCAGCGTGGTGGAGCGGCTCATCGACCACGTCGCCGCCCTCGATTGGCCGGCCGACCGGCTGCAGATCCAGGTCCTCGACGACTCCACTGACGAGACGACCGCCCTCGCCCTCGCCCGGGCTGCCGCTTGGCAGGCCCGCGGGGTGGAGGTGACGGTGCTCCGCCGGGCGAGCCGCGAGGGCTACAAGGCGGGGGCCCTCGCCGAGGGGTTGCGGTCGGCCAAGGGTGAGCTAATTTGTATCTTCGACGCCGATTTTTTGCCTGAGCCCGGCTTTTTACGCCGCATCGTTCCCCACTTCCAGGGGCGACCGGAGCTCGGGATGGTGCAGGCCCGCTGGGGGCACGACAACGAGCACCACAACCTGCTCACCCGCCTCTCCAGCGTGCTCCTCGACGGGCACTTCGTGCTTGAGCACACGGCGCGGCACCGCTCCGGGCGCTTCTTCAACTTTAATGGCACCGCAGGGGTCTGGCGCCGCGCCTGCATCGAGGCGGCGGGGGGCTGGCAGCACGACACGCTCACGGAGGACCTCGACCTCTCCTACCGGGCCCAGCTCCAGGGCTGGCGTTTCCTCTTCCTCCGCGATCTCGTCGTGCCCGCCGAGCTCCCCGAGGCCATGACCGCCTTCAAGAGCCAGCAGCACCGCTGGGCGAAGGGCACGATGCAGACGGCCCGCAAGCTCCTGCCGGGCATCCTCCGGGCCCCGCTGTCGCTGCGCGTGAGGGGGGAGGCGGCGGTCCACCTCACGAACAACCTCGCCTACCCGATGGTGCTGGTGGTCGCGTTGCTCCTGCCCCTCGCGGTGGCGGCGCGGGCGGCGCTCGGGCTCGAGGGGCTGCTCGGCCTCGATCTGGCCGCTTGGCTTCTGTCGACGGGGAGCGTCGGGCTGTTCTACGCCGTCGCCGAGCGGGAGGCCCACGGGCGCCTGCTCGACCGGCTCTGGCGGATCCCCCTCGTGATGGCCCTCGGTATCGGCCTCGCCGTCAACCAGAGCCGCGCCGTGGTCGAGGGCCTCTTCGGCCAAGACCGCAGCTTCGTGCGCACGCCGAAGTCAGGCGGCGGCGCGGTCCGCTACGCCCTCCCGGGGGGCTGGACCCCCTGGGCGGAGATCAGCCTCGCCCTCTACGAGCTCGCCGCCATCGGCGTCGCGGTGCGGGAGGGCTGGTGGGCGAGCCTGCCCTTCCTCACCCTCTTCGCGGTGGGCTTCGCTTACGTCGGGCTCGGCTCGCTCGCCGGCACGAGCTGGGGGATGCGGGTGAAGGGGGCGCTGACCTCGAGCCAGTCCGGGCCGGAGGGCGGGCGCTCGCGAGTGGCGGGGATGCCGACGGCCAAGAGGGCCTCGGGGGCCTCACAGCCGGTGACGACCAGCCGATAACGCTGCGCCAAAAGCGCGAGGATCACGCCGCGCTGGGCCCCCGCGCCCTTGGGCTCGGGGCCGGTGAGGAGCTCCGTCCAGGGGGGGGCCGAGCGCTCGAGGGCCGCCCGGAAGCCCGCCTCGGCCCCGAGGCCCTCGGGGCAGGCGGCGTCGAGCACGAGGGTGCCCCCGTCGCGGACGGGCGGGCTCGGGGAGAGGGCGAGGTAGGTCGCGGCGCGGCTCGCCTGGTAGAAGCTCGAGGCCTTGGCGGGCGGGACCCGCAGCACGGCGCCCTCGTAGAGGCGCGGGGTGGGCGCCCAGGGGGAGATGCGGGCCACGGTGGCGCGGGTGACCGCGGCGGGCTCGCCAAAGAGCCAGACGTTCGGCCCGGGGACGAACACGAGCGCGAGCCGGCAGCCTGCGGCGACGCCGAGGCCGTCGACCGCGGCGCGGAAGGGGTTCCCCTCGATGGCGCCGATGCGCACCCCCGGCTGCAGCACCCGCGTCCGGCCGTGCAGCGCCCCCAGGGTGGCCCGCCCGCCGAGGCCCACCGCCACGCCCTTGTGGCCCCCGCTGACGCCAGCGTATTGGTGGAGCTCCCCGACCCCGAGGCTGAGGCTCCAATCGACCCCCTCGAGGTGGCGGGACACCGCGCCGGGGATGCCGTCGATCACGGCGGTGGGGACGGTGTCGTCGGCGTCGTGCTGGAGTGGGTGGAAGGCGGCCAAGGGGGCGAGCTCGGCCGGGCTCATCGGGCGGTGCAGGCCGAGGCCCACCACCACCTTCATCCCCGGGAGGCGGGCCTGGAGCGCGGCGAGGGCCGGGCGGCAGTCGAGGGGGCGGGTGAGGTCAGGGATGGCGACCGCGACGCGATCGGCGCTGGCGAAGGCGCCCAGGGCCCCGGCCGGGTCAGCCGCCTCCACGACTCCGCCGCCCAGGCCAGGAAGAAGGGCGTGTAGATGATCCATCGTGGCCAAAGCGGCTCCGTCCATCGGCTGGTCGCGGGGTCGTAGCCGATGAGGGCGACGTACGCGAGGGGGACGAGGGTGGCGAGCACCGTCCAGGCCCGGACCCCGGTGATCAGCGCGGGGATCCAGGCCCAGACGACATACCAGGGGTGGACGGTCGGCGAGAGCAGGACGAAGGCGGAGCCGGCCCAGAGCGCGAGGGCGGCGGGGTCGCGCCGGCGCCGCGCGGCCAGCACGACCACCGCGGCGCCCGCGAGCACGAGCAGGGGGCGGGCGAGGCGGCCGAGGAGGAGCTCGGCGAGGGGGAAGAGGCTCCCGTTGAAGGACCAGTCGCGGGCGTAGGTGGAGAAGCCGGTGAAGAGGGCCGCGCCGCTCGACCAGAAGGGGAGGGAGATCGCCAGCGCCGCGGCCACCACCAGGGCCAGGGCCCGCGGGCGGTGTCGGCCGAGCGTGAGGAGGAGCACCCCCGGCAGGAGCTTCAGCGACGCGCCGAGCGCAGCCCAGCCGAGGCCGCCCTTGCCGCGGTCCCAGGCGCGGATGGCCAGCACGACGCAGAGCAGCGCCGCCGCCTCGAGGTGGCCGGAGCCTGCGGCCTCGACCGCGCCGAGCGGGTGGAGCGCGTAGAGCCAGGCCCCGTCGAGGCGCCGCCGCCGCCCGGCCAGGACGTCGGCCAGGGCCCAGGCGGTGGCGGCGTCGGCGAGGCCCATGAAGAGCTTGATCGAGAGCGGGCTGTACCAGAGGCTCCCGAGCAGGGAGAAGAGGAACATCGCCGCGGGCGGGTAGATGCTCGGCACCTCGGGGTGGTTGACCAGGGGCCGGATGGTGTCGGCGGGGGCCAGGGCCTCCCAGAACGCGGAGGCGGGGGGGAGGAGGTAGGGGTCTCCCCCGAGGGCGAAGGCGTGGCCCTCCCAGAGGTATCGATAGAGGTCGTCCGAGAGGGTGGGCGGCGAGGCGAGCAGCAGCAGCCGCAGCAGCAGGGCGACGCGCAGGACGGCGCCGGGCCCGCCCTTGGGCGCAGGCAGCGCGCTCACGCCGAGGCCCCAGACGAGCAGGATGGCGATCGCGGCCGGCGCGGCCAGGCGCAGATCGCCCAGGCCGACCAGGGCGGCGGCAGAGGCGAAGGCGACGAGGAGGGGGGCCATTCGGGCCTATACTGCCTGTCGACGCTCCGGGCGAGGCCCCCGCGGAGCCGACGGTCGCGGTACGCTCCGTCGATGCGCCGCCCCCGCCTCCGCCTCCCGTCCCTGCTGCTGACCCTGTCCCTCTCCTGCGCGGCCCCGCTCTGGGGCCTGGGCTGCGGCAGCGGGAAGGGGGCCCTGTCGACCGAGGACAGCGCGGGCGGGGCAGACGGGGCAGACGGGGCGGACGGCGGCTCGGACAGCGCCGAGCCGCCGGCGCCGATCGCCGACGCGGATGGGGACGGGCACGACAACGTCGTCCTCGGCGGCGACGACTGCAATGACTCCGACGCCGCGGTCCACCCCGGGGCCGTGGAGCAGTGCAACGCCGTCGATGATGACTGCAACGACCTCGTCGACGATGCCCCCGACGGCGACGGCGATGGCTTCGGGGCCTGCCTGGACTGCGACGACGGCGAGGCGGACATCTCCCCGGACGCCGTCGAGCAGTGTGACGGCCTCGACAACGACTGCTCCGGCCGGGCCGACGACCCCTGGGACGAGGACGGCGACGGCTTCGCCCCCTGCGCCGGCGACTGCGACGACACCGACCCCTTCGCCCGCCCCGACGGCGCCGAGCTCTGCGACGGCCACGACAACGACTGCGACGGCGAGACCGACGAGGGCTTCGACGTCGACGGCGACGGCTTCCTCACCTGCCACGGCGACTGCCTGGACACCGACGCCAGCGTCCACCCCTGGGCCGAGGAGGCTTGTGACGGGCTCGACAACGACTGTGACGGCGAGGTCGACAACCGCGGTGACCAGGACGGCGACGGCTACAAGGGCTGTGAGACCGACTGCGACGACGCCGACGAGGCGACCAACCCCGGCGAGGCCGAGCGCTGCGACGGCGAAGACAACGACTGTGACGGCGTCGTGCCCGCCGACGAGGTCGACCTCGACCACGACACCGTCATGGTCTGCGGGGGGGACTGCGACGACCACGACCCCATGCGGGCCGGCAGCTTCGGTGAGGTCTGCGACGGCGTCGACAATGACTGCGACGCCAGCACCGACGAGGAGCTCGACGGCGATCTCGACGGCCTCAGCGTCTGCGAGGGGGACTGCGACGACGCCGACGCCCTGGCCCTCCCCGGCGGCGTGGAGATCTGCGACGCCGCGGACAACGACTGCGATGGGAGCACCGACGAGGCGGCCTGCGGGGGCTGCACCGCCGAGGACCTCGACGGGCGCACCTACCTCTTCTGTCCGGTCTATTTCACCTGGTCGGCCGCCTCGGCCGCCTGTCAGACGGTGGGCTACGAGCTCGCCGCCTTCAGCGACGCCGGCGAGGAGGTGCTCGTGTCGGACACCGCCTGGGGCTACCTCAACACGAGCTGGCAGATCGGCTTCAATGACCGCAGCACCGAGGGGGACTGGGTCTGGTCGAACGGGGACGACGTGACCTATACGAACTGGGCCAGCGGCGAGCCCAATGACTCCGGAGGGGAGGACTGCGTCCAGATCCTGTGGAGCGGCTATGCCTGGAATGACGGCGCCTGCGGCTCGGCGCTGCCGTATATCTGTGAGGCCGCCCCCTGAGCCGGTCTCACTCCCAGTCGGGGGCGCCCGCGGGGAAGAGGCTGTCGAGCACGGCCACCGGCCAGACGTCGACGAAGTCAGCGGTGGCCGGGCCGCCGGCCTCCATGTCCTCGAGCGAGCCCTCTCGATAGGGATCGGCCTCGACGTAGGGGCGGATCAGGGCCTGGGTGTAGAGCACGTCGGCGCGGACGTCGAGGTCGAGCAGGGTGTCCGACAGCTCCCAGAGGGCGAGCTGCCAGCGCCGCTCGAGGCTCGGCACGGCGAGCATCCAGCGGGCGAGGCGGCCCGAGGGGCTCGTCAGTGACCCGGTCCAGCCGAAGGTCTGGTCGAGGCCCCACGGGATCAGCGTGAACTGGCCGGTGCTCGGGTCGTGATAGAAGCGGTAATTGTTGGGGTAATAAAAATACCCGTCCCAGTGGCCGAGCAGCACCTCGGCGGCGAGGACGCGGAGGGTGGTCTCGACGTCGACCCGCGCCTCCAGCTCGGGCACGAGCGCTTCGGAGGGCTCGAGGGCGAGCAGGGTGGCGAGGCCGAGGAGATCGCTGCGGTCGGAGACGTCGTCGGAGCCCTCCTCGTCCCACTCGAGCTCCTCGTATCCGGAGGGGGTGATGTCCTGGCCGTACTCCCCCTCGTAGAGGTTCCCGTCCCCGTCGGCGAAGTAGCGGGACAGGAATTGGTCGTCAATGGTCTCGAGGTGGAGGTAGAGGCCGCGGTACTCGCCGTTCACGTAGACGGCGGCGTGGGCGGTGCGGGCGCCGGGCAGGCCGGCCGCGCGGAACAGCCGCCAGGCCTCTCGCTCATGGACGAAGGAGGCGTCCTGCACCATGTTGTTGAGGGTGACGTGCTCCATCCCGCGGAGGCGGTGGTCGCCGTAGGTGTCGAGGGAGACGCGGAAGGCGGCCTTGGCGTCGACGCTGCGGAGGCTCCCCCACTGGCCCTTGAGGTGCACGCTCACCCGTGGGAAGTAGACGCCTTCGAAGGCGAGGGAGGCCACGACGGGGGCGTAGGGGTCTACGCGGAGGACCGCGAGGCTGTCGGCGGGGAGGTCGAGGTCGAAGCGGAGGACCCGGTCCTGGGGGAAGAGGGTGTCGGAGGGGTCGAGGGAGGCGCCGGGCTCGGCCGGGTTCGGGGCGCCGGGGGTGGCGAGGGTGGTCTCGGCCTTGAGCGCGCCGCCGTCGGGGAAGCGGGCCAGTACGAGGTCGGCCTCGGCGTCGGTCCAGGTCCAGCGGTCGGCCAGGGCGCCGGACGGGCCCTCGAGGCGGAGCTCGCCTGCGCCTTCGAGGTGGAGGGGGGCGTGGGCCTCGCCCTGGTCGAGGTCTCCGTCGAGCCAGAGCAGGAGGCGCCCCTGGTCGTCGGTGCGGAGGCTGTCTGGCAGGGGCCAAGCCTCGCCGTCGAGCTCGAGGGTCCAGCCGCGGAGGGCCTGGGCGCCCTCGGGGCTCCAGAGCTCCACCCAGCCCTCGAGCTCACCGGCCTCGTCCATCACGAGCGAGTCGTTCTCGGGGGCCACCTCGTTGATGAGCACGACGGGGTCGGCGTCCTCGTCCGGAGGGGCGGCGGGGCCGGCGGCGCTCGTTCGCCCCAGCGGGGCCGCCGCAGCGGCGGGCTCGTGTTCGCCGGCGGGCAGGCCTTGGCAGGCGAAGAGGTAGAGCGCGAGGAGCATCGGGGACCCATACGGTTCAGGGCGGGCGGCTCGCCGACTATAGCGGATCGGCGCGCCGGGCCCGGTTAGGGTGACGCGAGAAGGGGAGGGGAGATGACCCGCTCGTGTACGTTCCGTCCTGTGTCTTCCGCGCTTCCGGTGCTCTTGGCCGCCGCGCTCAGCCTGGTGTCGGCCGCCTGTGTGCCGAAGCGCGACTATGACCTCGTCCAAGCGGAGCTCAGCGCGACGCGGGGCAAGCTCGCCGCCGCGGAGGCCGTGGGCGCCGAGAAGGACACGAAGGTCCAGAGCCTCGAGGCCGCCCTCGCTGGGGAGCAGTCCAAGCGCGAGGGAGCCGACCGGCAGGTGAAGGAGCTCGAGGGCAGGCTCAGCGTGGCCAACCAGGAGCTCTCCGGGCTGCGCGGAGAGAAGGCGGGCCTTCTCAAGGACAAGAGCGCGCTCAACGCCAGCATCAAGGAGATGGAGGGCGCGCTCCGCGACGCGGCGGCGCGAAAGGCCTCCGCCGAGAAGCGGATCGCCGAGTATCGGGACCTCCTCGCCCGCTTCCAGAAGCTCATCGACGCCGGCCAGCTCAAGGTCAAGATCGTCAACGGGCGCCTCGTGGTGGAGCTCGCCACCGACATCCTCTTCGCCTCGGGCAAGGCCGAGCTCTCCCCCGAGGGGCAGACGGCCATCGCCGGCGTCGCCGCGGTGCTGGCCCAGATCCCCGACCGGCGCTTCCAGGTCGAGGGCCACACCGACAACGTGCCCATCAAGACCGACCGTTTCCCCTCCAACTGGGAGCTGGCCAGCGCGCGGGCCACCGTGGTGCTGCAGGCCCTCATCACGGGGGGCGTGGCGCCCGATCACCTCTCGGCGGCCTCCTTCTCCGAGCACCACCCGGTCTCGGCGAACAACACGAAGGAGGGCAAGGCGGCCAACCGGCGCATCGAGATCGTGGTGGTGCCCGACCTCTCCCAGCTCCCCGGCTTTGAGGAGCTGAACAAGCTCGGCGGCCCCTGAGCGTTCGCGGGGGCGGCCTTGACCGGCGGAGATCGGCGGCTATTCACGGCGCTCCTCCGGAGGTTCCGATGCCCGCGCTCGCCAAGATCCACCCCGCCGCCGCCGCTACCATGGTGGCCTTTCACGCCGATGTCGTCCAGCAGGTCTCCGAGGCGGTCCGCCGGGACAAGGTGGTCGTGGTCGGGATGGGCTGGAACCCGGTCGTCAAGAGCGTCCGCAAGTTCCTCGACGCCAAGGGCGTGAAGTACACCTACCTTGGCTACGGCAACTACATGAGCGGCTGGAAGGTGCGCCTCGCGATCAAGCTCTGGAGCGGCTGGCCGACCTTCCCGCAGGTCTTCATCAACGGCGCGCTCGTTGGCGGCTTCAAGGACACCGAGGCCCTGGCCGCCAACGGAGAGCTCGACCGGCTGATCGCCGGCTGAGCGCCGCGCCGCTCAGGGCCAGCCACCGCCCGCGATGAGCCAGACGAGGCCCGCGTCCTGGCGGGTGCTGTCGTCGTAGGGGGCGCCGACGAGGAGGTCGTCTACGCCGTCTCCGTCGACGTCCGGGGCACCCGAGATCGCGTAGCCGGCGAGGTCGTCCTGATCGTCGCCGAGCACCTTGCCCTGCAGGGCCGAGAGGTCGAGGGTGCCGGACGGCGGGTTGAGCAGGATGTAGACGGCGCCCGCGTCGCTGCCGCCGCTGTCTTCGATCCGCGCGCCGATGAGGGCGTCGACCTGGCCGTTGTCGTCGAGGTCGCCGGCGATGGCCACCGAGGAGCCGGCCTGGTCGTCATTGTTCTCCCCCACGAGGAGGGCGTCGGCGGCGCTGGTGTCGCCCTGGCCGTCCCAGGGGCCGTAGAAGATGTAGACGGCGCCCGAGGCCCCGCCGCCCTGGTCTTGCTCGGGGGCGCCGACGAGGATGTCGTCGTAGCCGTCGCCGTTGAGGTCGCCGCCGCCGGCCACCGAGAAGCCGAAGAGGTCGCCGGAGTTGGAGCCGGTGCGCTTGCCGTCGGCCTCCGACAGGCTGTACTCGCCCCGCACCGCGCCGTGGAAGAGGTAGACGGCGCCCGCGTAGGTGCCGCTCACGTGCTCGTTCGGCGCGCCGATGAGGAGGTCGGCGCGGCCGTCACCATCGACGTCACCGGCGGTGCAGACGGAGCTGCCGGCGGTGTCTCCCGGGGACTCGCCGAGGAACTTGGCCTCGGCCGCCCACAGCCGCTGGCTGGTGGTGATGGGCCCGGAGATGAGGTAGGCGGCGCCCGCCTCGACCCCGCCGGAGTCCTCCCCCGGCGCGCCGATGATGAGGTCGGGGGTGCCGTCGCCGTCCACGTCGCCGGCGTTGTAGATCGAGGTGGCGGAGGCGTCGTAGGCCGCCTCCCCGCGCAGGCTGGCGGTGGCGCTGCCGAGGCTGATGTCACCCTCGATGGGGCCGGACACGAGGTAGGTCGCGCCGATGCTGACCTCGGTGGTGCCGATGGAGTAGCCGGTGGCGCCGACGTAGAGGTCGTCGTAGCCATCTCCGTCGACGTCACCGGCGGCGGCCAGCGAGATGCCGGCGTGGTCGCCGATGGCCTCGCCCGTCAGCGTGGCGTCGGCGCCCGAGAGGCTGTGGTCGCCTTCGACGGGGCCGAGCACCACATAGGCGGCCCCGGCGCCCGCGCCCGCGGTGTCCTCGCGGTCGGCGCCGATGCAGATGTCGCCGTAGCCGTCGCCGTTGACGTCCCCGAGGCCGGCGACCGCGCCGCCTGCGATGTCACCGAGGGCGGCGCCGGTGAAGGTGGCCTGGATCGCGCAGTCGTCTTCGACGCTGTTGCAGTCATTGTCGATGCCGTCGCCGCAGATCTCGATGTCGCCCGGGCTCACGAGGGGGTCGAGATCGTCACAGTCGGCGCCGCCGTACTCGACGGAGTCGAAGCCGTCGAGGTCTTGGTCGTAGTCGCTCCAGCCATCGCAGTCGCTGTCGACGCCGTCGTACCAAGTCTCGACCACGGCGGGGTTGGCCGCGGGGTTGGTGTCGTCGCAGTCGGAATTGTCGGCGACGGTGCCCTCTGGGCCGTCACAGACGCGGCCGTAGTAGGCGTCGGGGTCGCCGTAGGTGTCGCCGTCGGCGTCGGCGTACCAGTCGACGAGGCGAGCGCCTTCGTCGTCCCCGTCGATCGAGCCGTCGCAGTCGTTGTCGATGTCGTCCCCGCAGAGCTCGGTGGCGGCGGGGTTGATGGTGCGGTCGGCGTCGTCGCAGTCGTCGTAGTTGGCGGCGTAGCCGGGCGGCTGGTCGCAGGCCTCGGTGGCCAGCGAAAAGTCGGCGCTGCCGTAGCTGTCGGCGTCGGCGTCGTAGTACCAGCGCACCTTGCCGCTGGCGGAGGTGTCCGCGTCGTCGATGAGGCCGTCGCAGTCCTCGTCGAGGTCTTCGTCGTCGCAGAGCTCGGGCGCGCCGGGGAAGATGGCGGAGGCGTCGTCGTTGCAGTCGGTGTTGTCGGCGACGTAGCCCTCGGAGGGCTGGCAGCCGGTCTCGTGCACGGCGGGGTCGCCGTAGCCGTCGCCGTCATCGTCGTAGTACCAGTCGGTGGGGCCGAGCGCCCCGGGCTCGTCGATCTCCTCGTCGCAGTCGTTGTCGATCTCGTCGCAGATCTCGGTGGAGCCCGGGTTGATCGTGGCGTCGAGGTCAGCGCAGTCGAGGGCGTTGTCGGCGTAGCCCTCGGGCAGGCTGCAGGTGATCCAGCCGTACTCCTCGTCGCCGAAGCCGTCGCCGTCTGCGTCGGCGTAGAACTGGGTGGTGTCGACCGCGTCCTGATCGATCACGCCGTCGCAGTTGTTGTCGATGTTGTCGCAGCGCTCCTCGGCGTCAGGGTGCACGCTCGGGTCGGTGTCGTCGCAGTCGACGGTGCGGGCCCAGTGATCTCCATCGGCGTCGAGCAGGGGGATGGCGGGCTCGTCTCCGTCGGCGCAGCCGCCGAGGCCGGCGGCGAGGAGACACCCGAGGAGCACGGACAGGCCGAGCAGGCGCCGACCCCGCGGGGCGGCGCGCCCGAGGGGAGGGGTGACGGAGCAGAGGACAAAATTCGGCGACGCGGGCATGGGGGGTCCGTGTAGTGCGGCCAGTGTATCCGGCGGGCTACGCTTCGGCGCGGTGGTGTCGAATGGTGAGCGCGCAGGGGGAGGTCGAATTGGCGGCCGTGGAGGGTCGAGGAGACGGCGGGGTGTTCCAAGCGGCCACGCGGCTTGACCCTGGGGTCGCCGCCGCGCGCTTCGGGGCGCTCGGACACCGCGAAGAGGAGATCGGTCGCCTGATCGGCTGGCTTGAACGCGGACGATCGGTCCTGGTGGTGGGGCCACGGGGCGTCGGGAAGTCGGCCCTGGTCGTCGCCGCCGGGGCGCGCTGTCTGGGCGGCCTGCCGGGGGGTATCGTCGAGGTCACGGGCGCGACGATCACGTTGGGCGCTCGATCGTCGGGGGAGGGAGAGTCTCGCCTGCGCGGCCTGCTCGGGGCGGCAGAGGCGGCCGGGGCGGCGATCTACCTCCCCGACGTCTGGAACCTCCAGGCGCTCGGCCTCGGTGGGCAGGGCCAGCGCGGCGTGTTTGACCTGCTCCGGGCCTGGATGGAGCGCGGGCGCGCCCGCCTCGTGCTGGAAGCGCGGCCGGAGCTCGTGGAGGAGCTCCGGCGGCACCCAGCCTTCTTCTCGCTCTTCGAGCTGCTGGTCGTCGAAGAGCTCGGCGCACCGGCGGTGCTCGAGCTCCTGGCGCGGGTGGGGGCGGAGCAGGGCATCGGGCTCAGCGCCGAGGCGCTGCACCAGCTCCTCTCGCTCACCCGCCGCTTCTTGCCCGGAGAGCCGCAGCCCGGCCCGGCCCGCGCCCTGCTCGCGGCGGTGATCGAGGAGCGGAAGGCGGAGGGGGCGGGCGCGGTCTCCGGCGCCTTGATCGAGGCGGTCTTCGCCAAGCGGTCGGGGTTGCCGGCCTTCGTGGTCTCGCGAGAGGCGACGCGGAGGGTGAGCGAGCTCCGCGCCTGGTTCGAGGAGCGGATCGTCGGCCAGGTAGAGGCCATCGAGGCGATCATCGAGTGTATCGCCCTCTTCAAGGCGGGACTGCACGATCCGAGCCGGCCGATCGGCGCCTTCCTCTTCGTGGGGCCGACTGGGGTGGGGAAGACGGAGCTCGCCCGGGCCCTCGCCACCCTGCTCTTCGGCGGCCCGGAGCGGCTCCTGCGCTTCGATCTCTCGGAGCTCCGGGAGGACCCTCGCTTCGAGCGCTGGCTCGGCGTGACGGCGGCCCCGGATCGTCCGGCCTCGCTGCTCGATCCGCTGCGGGCCAACCCCTTCCAGGTGCTGCTCTTCGAGGAGCTCGACCGGGCCCCCGCCCACGCCCTCGAGCTCCTGGGGCCGATCCTCGACGAGGGGCTGATCCGCCTCCCCGGGCGCACCGTGGTCGATCTCCGGAGCACGATCGTCATCTGCTGCTCGACCGTCGGCGCCTTGGAGGGGGCCCGTGGCCTCGGCTTCGGGGCGGGGAGCCTCGCGGAGCTCCGACGACAGCGCACCCGCGAGGCCCTCGAGGCCCAGCTCCGCCCCGAGCTCCTGAGCCGCTTCCAGCAGATCGTCGTCTTCCACCCCTTGTCGCTGGAGCAGCTCCGAGCCGTGGCCCGGCAGGAGCTGGGCCGCGCGCTCAGCCGGGAGGCGGTCGCCCTCCGTGACCTCGTCATCGAGGTGGATGACGGTGCCCTCGACCTCGCGATCGAGCGGGGGCAGGACGAGCGTTACGGGGCTCGAGCCTTGCCGCGGGTGCTGCAGCGCCAGATCGTGCTGCCGATCGCGCTCACCTTGCTCGAGAAGAAGGTCGACCCGGGGCAGCTCCTCCGGGTGGTGGCCGCCGAGGGCAAGGTGAAGGTGCGGCTGCTCGACACCGAGAGCGCAAAGGAGGCGCGACGGGAGCCGGAGGGCCCGCGCTCGCCGGAGGGCCGGACCCTGAGCCGGGAGGCCCTGGTCGAGGCCGTGGGGCGCCTCCGCGAGGACTGGGCGGCGTTGTCGGTGGCGGTGGGTGAAGAGGGCCTGCGGGTCGAGCGGGAGCAGCTCCTCGTGCGGCGGAAGCAGACCGACTTCTGGCGGGCGGCCGACGAGGCGGCGCGGGCGCTGCGCGACCTCGACCGCATCACCACCACCCTCGACCGGCTCGATCGCCTGCGGGCCCGCATCGACACCGTGGAGGAGGAGCTGCGCGGCGCCGACACCCGGCAGCGCCTCCAGCGGGTCGCCGCGGCCCACGAGCAGGCGGAGGCCGGGCTGCAGGTCGGCTGGCGGGAGCTGGTGCGGATGGGCCCCTCGGGCCACTGGGACGCCATCCTCGACGTGCGACCGGTGGGCCCCGGCGGGCAGGCGGCGAGGGACTTCCTCGTGGGGGTCTACAAGGCCTGGGCCGAGGCCCAGGGGCACCGGTGGGAGTGGATCTGCGAGCCCTACTCCGCCGATGAGCCGGTGATCGCCGCGGTGCGCGGGCGCTTCGCCCACGGGATGCTGCGCCTCGAGGCGGGTGTCCATCGACACCAGGACGGCGGCGCCCTGACCTCGGCCCGGGTGCGGGTGATCCCCTGGACCGATCGGCAGGGAGATCCTGGCATCGGCCTCAGCCGGGCGCTCAAGGCCACCGGCGCTCACGGGGGCCGGCTCCGCTCGCGCCTCGAGTGTGCGGGGGGCCTCACCCTCCAGAATGAGCGCAGCATCGAGGACAACCGGCTGCTCGCTCACGACATCGGCGCTTCGTACGCGGACGGGCCCGCGCCGACCGATCGGAGCGTGCGCCGGTACGATCTCGCCACCCCGCTCATCAGCGACTACCTGAGCGGCGAGCGATCGGGGCGGAGGGACACCCTGTCGCCCGAGCGCTTCCACGGGCTGCTGGGCCGCAGGGTGGACTGCTTCGACGCGGGACAGGATCCCGACCTCAACGACGCGACGGAGGAGGTCACCCGCGCCGGACTATGATGGCGGCCCATGCCTGATTCGAAGCGCTCCGTCGTTCAGCACCTCCTCCGTCGCCTGCTGGCGCGCCAGGGCGGCGAGGTGCGGGCGATGGAGGAGGCGATCCACCTCGAGGGCGTGCTCCGCTTCGTCGCGGTCTTCTTGATGACGATCGTGGGGCCGGCCTTGTTGCTGGCCTACTTCGGCGTCGCCTCGATCCAGGTCGAAGAGCAGAGCGTGACGGCGGAGGTCAACGCCGAGGCTGCGGGCACCGCCGATGCCTGGTGGAACCAGGTGGACAGGCGCTTTTCAGGGTTTGAAGACAGGGTTCGGGATCGGCTCGAGGCGGGTCGCAGCCCGCTCGAGGCGAGGGGGGAGCTCGACGGGCACCTGCTGGTCGCCATGCGCTTCGACGAGGGCGGCCGCCTGCTCGGCCCCTTCGCGGTCGACGAGTCGGGGGTGGGCCTCGACATCGAGGGGCTCTTTGACCCGAGCTGGATCGCCGCCACCGCCGCCGAGCGCCAACGTCAGGATCCCCTGGTCGTGGCGCGGCTCTATGGGGTGGTCTCCCGCGAGAGCGGCCTCCCCTCCGTGGCCGGCCGCGCGGCCCTCGATCGGGCGCGGATGTTGATCGTCGCCGGCAAGGATCGCGAGGCCATGCTCCTCCTCGACGAAGTGCAGGATCGGTACGCTTCGGTCCGCGATCCGTGGGGCATCCGCCTTGGAGACCTCGCGCGGCTGGAGAAGGGGGAGCTTCAGCTCAACCGCGCGCCGGCCGACGGGGCGCTGACGCTCCGGAGCCTCGTCGAAGACCTGCTGGCTGCCCCCTGGACGGTCGGCCAGGGGGGAGAGGGCGCCGTCGCCCTGCGGGCCCTCTCGCTGCTCGAGCCCTCCGCCGAGCGGGACTGGGCCTTGGGCGCGCGGGGGCGGGTCTCGGAGCGGTACGCCACGCTCTATTGGGCGGGGGAGCTCCTCCCGGAGCATCAGCGGGTCGTGGGCGGCCCCGGGCGCCTGCGCATGACCCAGGGGGACATCCACTGGCGCCTCGGCGAGCGGGCGCTCTGGGCCACCACCTGGTGGGACGGCAGCTTCTATGCCTTCGCCCTCGATCTGGACGCGATCGTGGGCGAGCTGAAGGCCGACGCCCGTGGCACCGTCCGCCTCGACGCCCCCGTCGCCGCCTTCTTACGCTCGGCAGGTGAGGCGATGCCGGTGGGGGCGCTGGTCACCAAGGACCTCGGGCCCTGGCTCCCCTCCTGGTCCCTGATCGTGGTGGCCCGAGATCCCGAGGCCCTGAGCCTCGCTCAGGCCAACCGCCGCCGACAGCGCATCGCCGTGATCGTGCTGGCGATCACGATGATCGCGCTCGGGGCCATCCTCACCACCCGCCTCATCAAGCGGGAGCTCGACGTCGCCCGGATGAAGACGGACTTCGCGGCCAACGTGTCGCATGAGCTGCGGTCGCCGATCACGCAGATCCGCCTCAAGGGGGAGTCGCTGCTGCTCGGCTTGAGCGAGACCCCGGAGGAGCGTGAGGAGGCCTACCAGGCCATCGTGCGGGAGAGCGAGCGGCTGAGCCGCCTCGTCGACAACGTGCTCGACTTCTCGGCGATTGAGCGAGGGGCCAAGCGGTATACCCTGCGTCCGGGTGACCTCGTCGACACCGTCTACCGGGCCCTCGACAGCGTGAGCTCAGCCCAGGAGGTGGTCGACAAGGAGCTCGACGTCGAGCTCCCCGATGACCTGCCGGAGGTGGCCCACGACAGCGACGCCGTCGCCCAGTGTGTGATCAACCTCGTCAGCAACGCGGCGAAATACTCGGCCCCTGACGCCTGGATCGGGATCCGCGGGCGGGTGGTGGAGGACGGCGTCGAGATCACCGTGTCCGACCGCGGGATCGGCATCGCACCGCACGATCTGCGCAACATCTTCGAGCCCTTCTTCCGCTCGCGGGACGCCTTGGCGCGGCGGCGCAAGGGCACGGGCATCGGCCTCACGATCACGCGCTACATCATGAGAGCGCACGGTGGCGAGGTCTTCGCCCAGTCGCAGCCGGGCAAGGGCAGCACCTTCACGTTGCGCTTTCCGCGTGAAGCGCCTCCGAACGCCGACGCAGGGGATCCGCTCTGAGGATAGAGTAGGCGCCCTCGTTCCATCCCCCCTCCTCCGCTGCTGGAGCCTCGGTCCATGGCCCGCATCCTCTTCGTGGAAGACGAGCGACAGGTGCTCGAGACCCTCCTCAAGTTCTTCAACCGGGAGGGCTTCGAAGTGCACGGGGCACGCACGGGCACCGAGGCCCTCGACCTCGCCCGGCGCTTCCCCCCCGACGTCGCCGTGCTCGACGTCATGCTGCAAGAGGGCCCCGCCGGCCCCGACGCCATGGACGGCTACGAGATCTGTCGGGCGCTGCGGGATCAGGGCTTCGAGCGGCCCGTCATCTTCCTCACGGCGCGCTCGTCGGAGCAGGACAAGCTCGTGGGCTTCGAGGTGGGGGCGGACGACTATGTCACCAAGCCCTTCTCGCTGCTGGAGCTCAAGGCGCGCGTCGACGCCAACCTCCGCCGCGTGGGTGGGGCCCGCCGCATCTTCCAGTTCGGCGTCACCACTATCGACCTCGATCAGTACACGATCACCCGCCCCGACAAGGTGGAGCGGCTCTCCAACCGCGAGCGCGATCTGCTCCAGTTCTTCCTCGAGAACCGGGGTCGCATCCTCTCTCGGGAGGAGCTGCTGAAGCGGGTCTGGGGCTACAAGGCGGGCATCGCCACCCGAACGGTCGACACCCACGTGCTCACCGTGCGGAAGAAGCTCGGCGATGATGCTGCCAACCCCTTCTTCATTGAGACCCTTCACGGCGTGGGCTACCAATTCATCGGGAAGGAGGAGGATTGATCCTCGTCAGCCTCGGGCTCGAACTCCTCGGACTCGGATTCCTGGGGCTCGGCTCCGCGGCCCGGGCGGACGGGCCCGAGGTGTGGGCGGCGCTCTACAGTGGGCGACTCTCGGAGTCCGCCGATCGGGATCCCGCCGCCTCGATCGCCATCTATGAGACGCTGATCGAGCACACGAGCGAGGACGACCCCATCCGGGGGGAGCTCTTTTATTGGCTGGGGCGGGCCCGTTACGGCGCCGGAGAGATCGAGCTCGCGCGGGAGGCCCTCCGCCACGCCGCACGCGACCCCCGCTCCCACGTCGTGGCGCGGGAGCTGCAAGGTCGCATCGAGATGGAGGCGGGCCGGGTGACGAGCCTGCCCTACCGAGAGGACTTCCACGGCGGCCGGGGGAGCTGGGTGCGCGGCTGGCCGCGGGGCTTTGACGAAGACCTCGGTACGGAGCCATCTCCCGGCGACGGCGGGGATCCCTGTCTGACCTGGTTGACCGAGGTTGCGGAGGGGGAGTCGGACACCATCCTGCTCCCCGTCACCAGCGGCGGGCGGGGCCTTCAGCGCCTGCGCCTCGAGCTGCGCTCGGAGCGCTTCGAGGCCCGGCTGCGCGTCATGCTGGAGGACAGTCGGGGGGAGCTCTGGTCCGCGCCGGTGCTCGAGGTCGGGACGGAGGCCTGGCTGACGGTGGACCTCCCGCTCACCGCCTTCGCGCCGGCCTCGGCCCCAGCCGAGCGGCGGCACCCCGAGGGCGGCACCATCCGCTCCCTGCAGGTCCGCGACGTGACGGCCTTCCATACGACCTCACGCGGGGAGAACCGGCTGTACCTCGACGACGTCGAGCTCCGCTGAGCGGCTCCCCTCGCTGGGGCCGGGCCCTCCGCGATCCGGGAGAGGCTCGTCGCTCAGCGACCGGGGAGGGGGAGGACCGGGAAGGCCTCCAGACGGTGGAAGTCGGGCGCCGGGCCGGGGGCCGGGGTCCAAGCGAGGTGGCGCCGGGACGCCCCCGTGCCGTGGATGGCGAAGGCGTTGACCCGGTGGGGGCCCGGCGGGAGGTAGGAACGCGGCAGCCGTGCCCGAGCCCACCAGCTCGCGCCGAGGCGGCTGACACGGAGGTCGAGCGGGAGGCCGCTCTCCACCACCTGACGGCGGCCTTGTAGTCGCAGCACGAGGTGGTGGCCCCAGGGACTGAGCTCCACCTCGGTGTAGGCCTCGCCTTCGCCGAGGATGAAGAGCTCCACCACCTCGTGCTCCCAGAGCCGGGGCGTGGGCCCGGGCGGCCCGGTGGGGACAGGATCTGCGTGGAGGGGGGCGAGGACGTCGATGGAGAGGGCGTCCCCGTCGTCGGTCAGCCAGAGGCTCACCGCCTCGTCTGCGCCAACCGGGGTGCCGTCCCAGGTGTGGCCGATCAACAGCTTCATCGAGCACCGCCGCGCAGAGGGGAGGGGTGGGGAGGGGAGGGTGTCCGCGAGGGGGCCTATCTCCGTGAGAGGGCCCTGGCCGGCCTGGCTTGCGCTCCGCCTCCGGATGGTGGATGATGGGGCCATGATGGCCGCGCGTGGCCGCTGGGAGCCTGGATGTCTGTCGCCTCCTCTGTCGGTGTGTCCTCTGCGGGTGGGACGGCGCTGTCGGCCTCGATCCAAGGCATGATGCTGGCCGGCGTTCGGCTGAGCGACGCGGCCAACGTGGTCACCAAGGCCACCGTCGCGGCCCTGAACGGGGTGGGCTCGGATGGCGACACGGTGGCGATCAGCGACGCTGGCAGCCTGGAGGCCGGCCTCATCGATACGAACCTGTCGAGCTACTCGTTCCTGGCCAACGCCCGCATGGTCCAGACGAGCGACAAGCAGTTCCAGGCGATGCTCGATCTCGTCGTGGGTCGCCGCCGCGCCTGAGCGCCGGCGGCCTCCCCGAAGACAGAGGACTACAGAGTACCGGCGAACGGAGGCGTCAGAGCGCCTTCTGGAGCGCGGCCTCGACGGCCGGGATGAGCGCATCCCAGCTCGCGGCCTCCTCCTTGGTCACGGTCACGAAGTCCTTGACGGCGAAGATCGAGCGGACACCGGTGATGCCGAAGAGGGCCTCGCCGAGCTTGTTGCCCTTGGCCTCGGCGGCGCTGTTGAAGGACACGGAGCCCTTCGCGAGCACCGGCACGCTGCAGGTGAACTTGGTCGCGTTCGGGTTTGGGGTGCCCTCAGCGCTCACGCGGACGGCCGTCTTCTTCGCCGCAGTGGCGGGGCGGGCGGCGGGCGGCTCGTGATCGTGGCTGTGGCTGTGGCCGTGATCGTGGCTGTGGCCGTGATCGTGGCCGTCGTCTGCGGGGGCCGCCTTCTTGGCGGCGGGCTTCGGCGGCGCGGGCTTCGGCGGCGCCGGTGCGGGCTTCGGCGCGGGCTTGGGGACGGCCTCGGCGGGTGCGCCGTGGTCGTGGCTGTGGCCATGATCGTGCCCGTGGCTGTGGCCGTGATCATGTCCGCCGGCGTCCGGGTCTTCGGCGGGCGGGGCGGCGGGGGCGGGCCGCTTGGTGCGGAGCTCGTCGGGTGCGGCCTTCCGGGGCGGCGGGGGAGGGCTCTTGCCCGAGCCGGTGACGGCGCGGAAGGCGCCTCGGAGGAGGCTGAAGGGCAGCTTGAGGATACGCCGGACCATGGGTGGACTCCTTTGGGCGCTTGCTCTACCCCGGCGCCGCCCTGACGCCACCGCGGCGGGCTGGGACGGCGGCGCGGAGAACCGGGCGGGAATACCGGTCATCCATGTCGCAGTCCTCGATGTCCCAGTCCTCTGAATCGCAGGCTGTACCCGACCTCGGCCTCGTCACCATCCTCGACGGGCCCGTCGGCACCGAGCTCCATCGACGCGGGGTGCCCACTCCGGCCCCCGCCTGGAGCGCCGCCGCCATCGAGGCGGCCCCTCAGGTGCTCGAGGCCATCCACCGCGACTACGCGGCCGCTGGCGCCACCGTGCACACCGCCAACACCTTCCGAACGCGGCTCGCGGACGTGGGCCCGGGCTGGGCGCGGCTGGCGGAGCGCGCGGTCGCCCTGGCGCGAGGGGCCGTCCCCGCCGGGCAGCGGGTCGCAGGGAGCCTGGCGCCGCTGGCCGACTGCTACTCCCCCTGGTTGAGCCCCCCGGCGCCTCGGGCGGCGCACCGCGAGCTGGCGCGCTGCCTCGCCGGGGCCGGCTGTGACCTCCTGCTCTGCGAGACCTTCCCCCACGTCGGTGAGGCGCTGGTCGCCGTCGAAGAGGCTGTGTCCACTGGGCTCCCCACCTGGGTGGCCTTCACGGCGGGGCCGGACGGGCGCCTCCTCAGCCCTGCGTCGGTGCGCGTTGGGGCGGCGGCGGCGGTGGCGCGGGGGGCCTCGGCTGTGCTGGTCAACTGTGTGGCCGCCTCCGAGACTCTCCCCTTCGTGGTCGCGCTCCAGGGCCTCGGCGTGCCCTTCGGGGCCTATGCGAACGCAGGGGCGGTCGGGGAGGGCCTTGGCTGGGGGCCCGCCCCCGGGGCGCCCGAGCGCTACCTCCGCTTCGCCGAGTCCTGGGTGGACGCGGGGGCCACCCTGGTGGGGGCCTGCTGTGGCACCTCGCCCGCCGTCGTCGCAGCGTTGGCCGATCGTTTCACCGCTTCGTCGCTCGGTGAAAGGCTTGCCGGAGGCCCTCGGGTTGCTTAGGAGGCCGCCCTTTTCCGGGCGGTGGCTCCGGAGCGGAGGCCGCTATCGGGTCCATCCCGGCGCGGCGGCCTCAGCCCGGCGCCCTGCCAGCTCTGGTTTGTCCACCCCCCTCACGCCACTCTGGGGAGCCACGCTCATATGTCGGGATTGAAAACCAAGTTTGGACGGCTTCTGGCGCTCGTCGCGCCGGCCATGCTGCTCCTGCTCTCGCCCGCCGCCCTGGCCAGCGAAGCAGACCTCGTCCTGCCGGACCTCGGTACGCAGCTCTTCATGAACGCGCTCAATGGGCGCAGCCTGCTCATGATCGGGCTCCTCGTCTGCCTGGGCGGCATCGGGCTCGGCCTGATGATGATGGCCCAGCTCAAGAGCATCAAGGTCCACCATTCGATGGGGGACATCTCCCACCTGATCTACGAGACCTGCAAGACCTACCTCGTCACCCAGGGCAAGTTCATCCTGCTCCTCGAGGTGCTGGTCGGCGCGATCATGGCGATCTACTTCGGCTGGCTCCGGCACCTCGAGCCGCTCAAGGTGGTGGCCATCCTCGTGATGAGCCTCCTCGGCATCGCGGGCTCCTACGGCGTCGCCTGGTTCGGCATCCGGGTGAACACCTACGCGAACTCCCGCTCCGCCTTCGAGAGCCTCCGCGGCAAGCCCTTCCCGACCTACGCCATCCCGCTCAAGGCCGGCATGAGCATCGGCATGCTCCTCATCAGCGTCGAGCTGGTGCTGATGCTCGCCATCTTGCTCTTCGTCCCCGGTGACTACGCAGGGCCCTGCTTCATCGGCTTCGCGATCGGCGAGTCTCTCGGCGCTTCCGCGCTGCGCATCGCCGGCGGCATCTTCACCAAGATCGCCGACATCGGCTCCGACCTGATGAAGATCGTCTTCAACATCAAGGAAGACGACGCCCGCAACCCGGGCGTGATCGCCGACTGCGTGGGCGACAACGCGGGCGACTCCGTGGGCCCCTCGGCCGACGGCTTCGAGACCTACGGCGTCACCGGCGTGGCCCTCATCACCTTCATTCTCCTCGCGGTGAAGGACCCCGCCGTCCAGGTGCAGCTCCTGGTCTGGATCTTCGTCATGCGCGTGGCGATGATCATCACGAGCGCCGTCTCCTATTATGTCAACGAGGGCATCGCGAAGGCCCGGTACGGCAACGTCACCGAGATGAACTTCGAGCAGCCGCTCACCCAGCTGGTCGTGCTCACGAGCGTCATCTCCGTCATCGTGACCTTCGTGATGTCCTACCTGCTCATCCCCAACCTGGGCGGCGACCCCACCCAGTGGTGGAAGCTGTCTCTCATCATCTCCTGCGGCACCGCGGCGGGCGCCATCATCCCCGAGGTCGTGAAGGTCTTCACCTCCACGGAGTCAGCCCATGTGCGGGAGGTCGTCACCGCCTCGGAAGAGGGCGGCGCGTCGCTCAACATCCTCGCCGGCCTCACCGCCGGAAACTTCAGCGCCTACTGGCTCGGCATCACCATCGTGGCGCTCATGGCCCTCGGCTGGGTGATCGGCACCATGGGCTTCGAGAACCTCGTGGTCGACCCTGTCGCGGCGGGCGTCTTCGCCTTCGGCCTCGTGGCCTTCGGCTTCCTCGGCATGGGCCCGGTCACCATCGCGGTGGACTCCTACGGCCCGGTGACCGACAACGCCCAGTCGGTCTTCGAGCTCTCGATGATCGAGACCATCCCGGGCATCAGCGCCGAGCTCAAGAAGGACTTCGGCTTCGAGCCCGACTTCGAGCGCGGCAAGCACTACCTCGAGGCCAATGACGGCGCCGGCAACACCTTCAAGGCGACCGCCAAGCCGGTGCTCATCGGCACCGCGGTCGTGGGCGCCACCACGTTGATCTTCTCGATCATCATGACGCTCACCGACAAGCTCACCGACAAGGCGGCCATCGCCAAGCTGTCGATCCTCCACGCACCCTTCCTCCTGGGCCTCATCCTGGGCGGCGCGGTGATCTACTGGTTCACCGGCGCTTCCACCCAGGCGGTGTCCACGGGCGCCTACCGGGCGGTCGAGTTCATCAAGCGCAACATCAAGCTGGATGGCACGGCGGTGAAGGCCAACATCGAGGACAGCAAGAAGGTGGTCGAGATCTGTACCCTGTACGCGCAGAAGGGCATGATCAACATCTTCTTCGTCATCTTCTTTTCCACGCTGTCCTTCGCTTGCCTCGATGAGTACCTGTTCATCGGCTACCTCATCAGCATCGCCATCTTCGGCCTCTACCAGGCCCTCTTCATGGCGAACGCGGGCGGCGCTTGGGACAACGCCAAGAAGCTGGTTGAAGTCGAGATGAAGGCCAAGGGTACTCCGCTGCACGCCGCCTGCGTCGTCGGCGACACGGTGGGCGACCCGTTCAAGGACACCTCCTCGGTGGCCATGAACCCGATCATCAAGTTCACCACCCTGTTCGGCCTCCTCGCGGTCGAGCTCGCGGTGGAGAAGGAGTTCGCTGGCCTGCGCCACCCGCTCGCCGCCGTCTTCTTCCTCGCCTCGCTGGTCTTCGTGTGGCGCTCCTTCTACGGCATGCGCATCAAGTCCGGTGAAGAGGCCCCCAAGGCCGCTCACTGAGCAGAGCCGGTGTGGGTAGGAGCCCGTCGGGGGAGACCCCGGCGGGCTTCTTCGCGTTCGGGTACCCTGCCGGGATGAAGCGTGTGCTCGCCCTGGTGCTGGCTGCGGGTGCTCTCCTCCGATTGGAGGCTGCCCTGGCCGCGCCCGAGACCGCCAGCCCCGCCCCGCTCGTGAAGCCCCCCGCCGACTGGGTGGGAGAGTCCTTTCGCTGGGAGGTGCGCTACGCCGGGGTCCTCGGGGGCTACGCCTGGGGGCGCGTCGAGGCCGACCCTGGCTCGGCCGCCCGAGTGCGGATCCTCGGCGGGGCGGAGAACGCGCCCTGGTACGCGAGCGTCTACACCCTGCAGGACCGGGTGGTGTCGAGCTGGGATCCGGCGCGCGGCTCCGTGCGCTACGAGTGTGTCTTCCGCGAGGGCGGCTTCTGGCAGGACCTCGACATGCGCTTCGCGCCCGGCGGCATCTCCGTCTGGCACCGCCAGCTCCGCTCGGCGGGCTGGGAAGAGTGGACCACGCCCTACCCGGCCGCCCCCGGCGTCGAAGACCCGGTGAGCGCCTTCTTCCGCCTGCGCACGATGGACGGGCCGCTCCCCTGGGTCTTCCCCGTGTTCAGCGGCACGAAGACCTGGCCGCTCCAGGTGCTCGACGCGGGGAAGGAGCATTTGGAGGAGAGCCTGCTCGGCCCGGTCGATCTCCAGCTCCTGGAATTCAGGACCGGCCACGACGGGGATCTGGAGCAGCGGGGGCGCTTTGTGCTGGCGGTCACCGATGATGTGCGGCGGATCCCGATGCGCATGGTGGTGAGCACGAAGATCGGGCCCTTCCGGGCGGACCTCATCGCCTACGATCCGCCGCAGGCCGCCCGGTGAGGTGAGGTGAGGTGAGGTGAGGTGAGGTGAGGTGAGGTGAGGGGAGGGGGTGACCGGTCAGACGGATCGGCACAGCAAGAGGTCACTCCGCAGGGTGCCATCCCGCTCGCGGTACTCGCCCACCCGACGCCCCTCGTCCACGAAGCCCATCGACCGATAGAGCGCCACGGCGCGGGCGTTGTCCTCGAAGACGCTGAGGCTCAGCTTCTGGAGCCGGGGGTTTGCCTCTGCCCACTCGATCGCGGAGGCCAGCAGGGCCCGCCCGACCCCGTGGCCCCGCGCGGCTTCGGCGACGAAGAGCTCGAGGCGGCCGACGTGGCTCGTGCGGCGCAGCGGCCCGCCGGCGAGGCAGAGGGCGCCCACCAACGCGCGGTCGAGGCGGGCCACCAGGTCGATGGCGTTGTCTCGGCGCTGGCGGTCGAGGAGCTGCTCGAGCATCCGCTCGGGGCCGAGGCTGTGCTCTTCGGCGGCGGTGATGAACCAGCGCTCCTCTCCGATGACCCCGCCATAGAGGAGCGCGATGGGGCCGGCGTCTTCGGGGCGGGCGCTGGCGATGACGAGGCGACCCTGAGGGGTGGAGTGGACCTGACGGTAGTAGCCCCCCATTTGCGGCCCCGGTCGCCTTAGAAGGTGAGGCCGGCCACAGGGGCTGCCGCGCCGGCGTTGGCGCCGGTCATCCCCTCGAGGCGGGCCTCAAAGGTGTTGAGGCCGGTCAGCGTGCCGAGCGCCTTCGCACGCTCGATCGCGGGGTTTCTCATCACGCGACGGAGAAGGTTGAAGGCCCCCTTCATGAGCTCGCCCGCGGGCTCCATGTAGTCGCTCGTCATCGCCGCCACGACCCGCTCGTCGATCGCCATCTTCAGCAGCGAGTGGGGGAACCGACCGGAGCGGGCGAGGAAGAGCAGCGTGTTCGTGTAGCTGTCGTGCCTCTCGAAGAACATCCGGTCATAGATCTCTGCCTTCTCATCGTTCACGAGCCCGTCCCGCTCGGCGATCGTGTGCAGAGACGTGCCTGGGTAGTAGATGACGCTGAAGACCTGGAGCCGGTAGGGCTTGGGGAGATCCGAGATGAGCCGCAGCGTGTGCAGCTTGTCCTCCGTCGTCTCGTAGGCGAGGTCGTAGATCACGTCGTACTGCGGCGGCGCCGTGCGGTCTGTGTACTGGGTGATGATCTCGGCGCTCTTCAGGATCTTGTCATTCCCCATCGTCGAGCGTTTGAACATCTTCTGGATGCGGGGGCTCCCGTGCTCCACCCCCATCTGGATGCAGAGCAGACCGGCGTCGACGAGGGCCTCGTACTTCTCCTCGGTGATGGTGCCCGGGGAGCCGAGGAGGTAGAAGGGGTCCCCGATGCGCTTCTTGTACTGCTCAGCGAAGAGAAGCAGATCGGGCAGCGGACGACCGAAGAAGCTATCGTCGCTGAACCAGAAGAAGTCGATGAAGGGGTACTCCCGCTTGACGGCCTCCAGCTCCTGGATGACGTGCTCGACCGAGCGGTAGCGGACGTACCGCTGCCGTTTGTACAGGTCGCGATAGAAAGAATTGCCGCAGTAGGTGCAGGCATGGGGGCAGCCGCGACCGGTCATGGTCTGATAGCCGGTGCGCCCAAACATACGAGAGACGGTGCCATTGTGCAGGTAGCGGCGCAGCAGGTCTTTCGTGACGGGGAGGAGCTGCCCCTCGAAGAGGACGTGGTGGTCGTCCCGCGAGAAGTCGGGGGCCGGGTAGGCGTCCATGTCCTGCTCGAGCGAGCCGACGACGTTGCGGATGACGGTGCCGCCCTTCTTCCAGATGAGGGACTTGATGTCGTGGAGCTGGTCGACCTCGCCGCGGGAGAGGCGATCGACGAGCTGGAGCAGGAGGTCCTCGGCGTCGCCGATGGCCACGTAGTCGGCGTGGTGGATGCACTCGTCGGGGCGCACGGAGGGGTGGAAGCCCCCCCAGATGACGGGCAGGCCCAGCCGCTCCTGGACGGCGCGGGTGATCTGCTTGGCGGAGTCGAAGTAGTGGGTCATCAGCGTGACCCCGACGAGGTCTGCGCCGCGCATCACCTCGATCATCTGGTCGATGACCTCGGGGCTGTACCGCTCCTCGCTCATCTTCACGTGCTTGCTCTCGCCGTCCCCGGCGAAGTCCGGCATGCAGATCACCTGCGTCTCGTGCCCCGCGGCCCTCAGCACCGCCGACAAGGTGCGAAGGCCATAATTCGTGATGTCGGGGTAGGGGCTGACGAGGCTGATCTTCATGCTTTCCTCGCGACGGGAGCTGCTGGACCGGTCCTTGCCGCTCATCAATACCTTGGGGGGCCCTGAGGTCAAGCGAGGCGACCGGGGAGTGGCTCCGGGGAGAGGCTCCGGGGAGAGCCTACAGCCCGAAGATGAGGGTCGTCACGTTGAAGTAGACGAGCACCGTCACGAGGTCGATCGAGGTGCTCACGAAAGGGCCGGTCGCGACGGCGGGATCGACCCCGAGGCGCTGCAGCGTGAGCGGGATGAGGGTGCCCATGATGGCGGCGTTGACCAGCGAGATGGCGATCGAGCTGCCGATTCCCGCGGTGAGGTTGAGGTCTTGGTGGCGGGCGCCGACATAGATGGCGAGCAACACCCCGAAGAAGAGGCCCATCAGCAGGCCCACGCGGCCCTCGCGCCAGAGCAGCCGCGGCACGCCCTCCTCGACAGAGACCCGGCCGAGGGCGAGGTTCCGCACCGTGATGGTGGCCGCCTGGGTGCCGACGTTGCCGCCCATGCCCATCACGACCGGCATGAAGCCGGCGAGCACGATGTTGCGCTCCAGGGCGGAGCTGTAAAAGTGGATGACCTCTGAGATGACCATGCCGGTGACGAGCGTGATGATGAGCCATCGCACGCGGGCCTTGGCGGCGTCCCAGGGCGATTGCTGCGGCGGCGGCGTGTCGCTCACGCCGGCCATCAGCATCATGTCCTCGATCGCCTCCTCCTTGATGACGTCGACCACGTCGTCGATGGTCACGATGCCGAGCAGGTGGCGGTTGTTGTCGACCACCGGCACGGCGAGGAGGTCGTAGCGGCTCACGAGGCGGGCCACCTCCTCCTGATCCTCTTCGGGCACCACCGTGATGATGTCGGTGGTCATGATGTCGCGGAGGAGGACCGAGGGGGAGTGGGTGAGCAGGCCCCGCAGCGAGGTGACGCCGACGAGCTGCTTGTTCTCGTTTTCGACGTAGATGTAGTAGAGGTGCTCGAGCTCCTCCTCCTGCTCGTGGAGGGCCGAGATGGCCTCGCGGCAGGACAGGCCCTCGCCGAGGCGGAAGGCGAGGGGCTGCATGATGCCGCCCGCGGAGTCTTCCGGCCAGGCGAGGATGTCCTCGACGAGGACCTTGTCCTCGGGGGTGATCGCGCCGAGCACGCGGGCGCGGAGATCGTCGGGGAGCCGGTCGATGACGTCGGCCTCGTCGTCGGCGTCCATCGCGTTGAGCAGCTTGACCAGCCGCTCGAAGGCGAGGTCGCGGGCGAGGTTGCGGAGCTCGTCGGGCTCCACGCGCACCAGCACCTCGGCGGCGAGCTCGTCGGTGCTGATGTGGGAGAGGACGAGGCGCTGCTCGGCGGGGGCGAGGTGGCCGATGGCGCTCGCGATATCGACGGCCTTCGCCTTCTCGAGGGCGCGGTGGAGCGCCGAGCCTGCTCCCCGCCGCGCGAGGCGCCGGATCACCTCTACGCGGGTGTCTCCCACGGCGGCCTCAGTCCTGGCCGTCGGCGAGGAAGACGAGGCGGCGACCCTTGGAGAGGTTGTGCAGGGGCTCGATGCGCGCCCCGTTCTGGTGCACCACAACCTGGGTGAGGTCAGCGATCTCGAGGATGACGGTCTCTTCGGACTCGACGTCTACCGCCTCTCCTGCCTCCAGCAGGCCCCTGTGCTTGATCACTTCGCCGGCCTTGATCTGGACCCGCGTGGGCTCGACGGCGCGGACCCGGATCTGCTGGAAGCCCTTGGCGAGGGCCGCCTTGACCTCGGTGACGGGGACCTCGGTGACGGGTGCCTCGGTGACGGGGACCGCAGCGACCGGGCCTGTGCTCGGCGCCGCCACCTCCGTGGACACCAACGCGGCAGCGGTCGCCGGCGCGTCCCGGGGGGCCGCCGCTTCAGCGACCGCCTGGGTCACCTCGTTCTCGGCGCTCATGTCGAGGATGAGGGCCCCCAGCTTGAGGCAGAGCAGCGCCAGCAACGTGAGCACGAAGCCCGACATCAGCAGGCGACCGACCGGCAGCTCCTCGTGGCGAGGGATGGTGGCGGTGGTCGAGGTGTGCTCGGGGTCGGCGCTCGGCTCCTCCTCGGGCTCCGCGGCGGGGGCGACCTCGGGGCCTCGCCGGTCTTCGGTGGGGATGGCCTCCGCCTCGCGCAGGCCGAGGAAGGTCACGTATCGCTGCCGCCAGTCCCGCATCGGCCCGACCTGGGCGGCGGTGCCGTTCTCCAGCGCCATCAGGTAGCGCACGGGGATGCGCGAGCGGCCCGAGGCCTGCTCGAGGCTCATCCCCCGACGCTCCCGCTCTCGGCGCAGGTCGAGCATCAGCACTCCTTCGCGGCGAGGGTCGAGGCGGCCGTGGAGAGGGAGCTGCCCCGCTCCACCCGATCGACCGTGGCGCGGAGGTACTCGCAGGCGCCGGCCCGATTCTCCATCTCGAGCATCGCCTTGGCGGCGTGGAACCAGGCGTCTGGCAGGCGGTCGCCGCAGAGCTCGATCGCGCCGTCGAAGTCGTGGAGGGCCTTCTCGGTCTTGCCGGCGGCGTGCAGGGCGAGGCCGCGGTTGAACCGAGCGGTGCAGAGGTTCGGCGCCCGCATGACGGCCTCGTCGAGGATCGGCAGCGACTCATCGATCTTACCGACCTGAAGGTAGGCGAAGCCGAGGTTGCTGAGCACGATCGAGGGCTTGCGGTAGGTGTAGTCCTCGCGGGCCTTCTCGAGGACGGGGATGGCCTCGGCGTACTCCCCCCGCGCGATGAGGAGCCATCCGTAGTTGTTGAGCGCCTCCGCGTTCTTGGGGGCGAGCCGGGCCGCCTTCTTCAGGGCCTTCATGGCCTTGTCGGGGGCGCCGCGGGCGGCGTACGCGAGGCCCAGCTTGTTCCAGGCCTCCCAGTTGCGCGGGTCGAGGTCGACGGACTCCTCGAGGGCCCCGATGGCGCCGGGGGCGTTGCCCTCCCCGAGGAGGGCCGAGCCGAGCTCAACCCGGGCGGCGGCCCGCTCCTGCTGCTTCTGGCTCACGCAGCCCACCCCAAGGGAGCTGAGGCCAAGCGAGAGGGCGACGAGCGAGGTGAGGAGCGCAGCGCGCATGGGCTACCCCAGGTACTTGCCGATGAGCGGCGCGAGGGCGGACGCCCGCTCGGCCGGGATGACCGCGCGGTTGGTCATGATGGCGTTGGCCAAGGCGGTCGACATCGGGGCCGGGCCCGGATGCGCCGCGATCTTGGGGATAACCGCCCGGATGATCGACTTGGCGAGGGCCACGTTCGCGAGGAGCACGCCCACCACCTGATCGACGGTGACATGATCGTGGTCGGGGTGCCAGCAGTCGTAGTCGGTGGCCATCGCCAGGGTGGCGTAGGAGATCTCCGCCTCGCGGGCCAGCTTGGCCTCGGGGAGGTTGGTCATGCCGATGACCGAGGCGCCCCAGGAGCGGTGCAGCAGGCTCTCGGCCTTGCTGGAGAACTGCGGGCCCTCCATGCACACGTAGGTGCCGCCGTCGTGCACGACCGCGGCCGTGGAGCGGGCGGCCTCGAGGATGAAGGTGCGGAGGGTGGGGCAGACCGGGTCACCGAAGGCCACGTGGGCGACGATGCCCCCTTCGAAGAAGGTGCTGGCGCGCTTGTGGGTGCGGTCGATGAACTGATCGATGATGACGACGTGCCCGGGGACGATCTCCTCCTTCAGGGAGCCCACGGCGCTCACGCTGAGGATCCAGCTCACCCCGAGCAGCTTCATACCGAAGACGTTGGCCCGGTAGTTGACCTCGGAGGGGTTGAGGCGATGCCCGCGGCCGTGACGGGGGAGGAAGACGAGCTCCACGCCCTCTACGTCGGCCAGCCGACCGATGATGAAGGCGTCAGACGGGCTGCCGAAGGGGGTCTCGACCCGCTCCTCGCGGACGTCTTGGAGGCCCTCCATCTCGTAGAGGCCGCTCCCGCCGATGATCCCGATGCGGAGGGGCCCGGCGGCGCCTCGCGAGGATGTGTTCGATCCCGCTGCCTTCGAAACCGCTGCCAACCCGTTGCCCGACATACGATGACTCCGATGCTCGCGTGCTTCGTAGCCGACCACCGGTCGACCGGCCACCGCCGCCGAGCGGGGGCCTCGCGGCCTCGGGCCTCAGGGCGTCGGGAGGCGGCTCGCCAGGATCTCGGCGGCCTTTCCGAGCTGGCCGCAGGCGGCGGAGATGTCGCGGCCGCGGGTGGTGCGCACGGAGCACTGGATGCCCTGCTTCACGAGGAGGTCCTGGAAGGCCTTCACGCCCTCGTCGCTGGGGCGTCGGATGTCGCGGTCGGGGTTCTCGTTGTAGGGGATGAGGTTCACCTTCGAGGGCACGCCGTCCATCAGCGCCACCACCCGGCGCGCGTCGTCCAGGGAGTCATTGAAGCCGGCCATCATCACGTACTCGAAGGTGATGCGCTTGCCGGAGGGCAGCGGCAGCTTGCGGCAGCAGTCCATCAGCTCCGTCATCGAGTAGCGCGCCGTGATCGGCATCACCTGTCGCCGCTGCGCCTCGGTGCTCGCGTTGAGGCTGACGGCGATGTTCACGGGCAGCGTGTGGGCGAGGCGCTCCATCGCGGGGACCAGCCCCACGGTGGAGACCGTCACCCGGCGGTGGGAGAAATTGAGGGCCTCGCCGTCGAGCATGTTGTGCAGGGCCACGATCACGTTGTCGTAGTTGTGCAGCGGCTCGCCCATGCCCATCATCACGATGTTGGTGATGCGGCGGCCTGCGCCGATGTCCTGCTGCACCTGGAGTGGCTGGTTGGCGATCTCGGCTGGGGTCAGGTTGCGCTTGAGACCGAGGTCACCCGTGAGGCAGAAGGTGCAGGCCATCGCGCAGCCGACCTGGGTGGACACGCAGAGGGTGAGCCGCCCGCCGCCCTCGCGGTCTTCGTCGGGGATGAGCACGCTCTCGATGCGAGAGCCGTCCGCGAGGCGCCAGAGGTACTTGACCGTGCCGTCGTCGCTCTCCAGGCGCTGGTCGAGCTCGAGCCAGGAGAGGACCGCGTGGGCGTCGAGCGCGGCGCGGGCCTCCTTGGTGATGGTCCAAAGGTCGGCGAAGGAGCGGCTGCCGCGCTGCCAAGTCCACTTGTAGGCCTGGAGCGAGCGGCCACGGTCGCGGCTCTTCGCCCCCACATCGAGCGATCGCAGGAAACGAAAGACCCCCTCCCGATCGAGGGACTTGAGGTCAACCCGACCGTCGGGGAGGGTCGCGCGGCGGAGCATTCGCTCGGCCGCCGCGTCTCCTTCGGCGGTGGGCGCTGGCGCCGGTGGCGTCGTGGTCTCGGGCGTCCGCTCGGTCATGGCCCTCCCCTACCTCGTCACGGCGCCCCGCCTACTCCGTGAGCAGGGAGCCGACGTCCAGCGAGAGCTGGCTGGTGGGGCCGCGCAGCAGCTTGACGAGGCCGCGGGTGTAGTCGCCCTTCGCCCACCAGTCGCCCTCAGCGCCGGCCTGGAGGACCTCGAGGGTCTCCGACTTGCCCTTTTCGTCGGTGAAGCTCAGCTTGAACCTTGGCTCGAGGTTCTGCGGTGCCTCGTCGGGGTTGGCGTAAGCGGTGCTCTTCAACTTCAAGGCCTGATCGATCCAGGTCTTGAGCTGCACGTCCTCGGCGTCGGGGGCGGTGGCCTTCACCCAGGTGGCCTTGGCCTTGTCATCCTTGTTCTTCTGCTCGAAGGCGACCTTCTTGCCGGTCGCATCCTCGATGTTCCCGCTCGCGATCTTTTCCTGTCCGAGCGAGAAGAGGCCGCGATCGGGCAGGCGGGTGCGGGCGAACTTGAGGGGGCGGATGGTCTCGTCGTCGAGGAGGTAGATGTCGCCCGTCGCCGCGTCGCGGGCGTAGCGGTCGCGCGTGCCGTAGGACTCGCCCCCGAGCTCGAGCTTCAGCGTGCGGCCTTTGCGGGTGATCTCGATCGACTCCTTGGGCGCGTCGAGGCCGATGTTGGCGAGCTTGGCGGTGTCCACGTCGGACAGCTTCCGGATCGCCAGCAGGGGGCTCAGGGTCTCGAGCATCTTGTCGCCGTTCTCACCGGCCTTGAAGACCTGGGTCTCCGTGACCAGCTCCGGCGGCTCCTCCGCCTTGGGCGGCTCGGGGGCGGCGGCGGGATCGGCGGGCGTGGGGCCGTGGTCGGGGTGAGGCTTCACCTTCTCCTTGGTCTGGGTGTAGACCACCCAGAGATAGGCGCCCTGGGCGTCGGACTTGTGCTCGATCTCGGCCTTGTCCTTCTCGCCGGTCCAGACGATCTTCTCGATGTCGTCGACCTTCCCGTCGAGCAGCATCACCTTGGTGCCGAGGTCCTTGTCGGGCTCGGCGGTCCACTTCGCCCAGGCGCCGCCGAGCGAGAGGGCCAGCAGCACACCGTAGACCACCACGCTCTTCATCGACGAATTCATGCGGCACCCCGCTTACGGCGGAACTGAATGCGGAGGAGGCCCCCGCCCAGGAGCCCGAAGGGCAGGATGAAGGCAGTCCCGTAGAAGAGCCAGCCCTGGCCTTCCTTGGTGTGCTGGATCTTCACGTCCTCCTCGCTGTTCACGGTGCCGCCCATCGCGGCCTCCTCGGTGAGCCAGGCCATGGCATCACCGAAGAACTGGGCGTTGGCGGGGGGCACGTTCTGGTCGAGCTGGGCGACCAGGATGGGGTCGCTCGCCCAGGTGGCGTCGGCCACGACGATGGCGCGGTACTCCTCGGCGGCCTTGGACTCCTCCTTCTTGTCGTCGGCCTTCTTGTCGTCGGCCTTCTTGTCGTCGGCCTTCTTGTCGTCGGCCTTCTTGTCGTCGGCCTTCTTGTCGTCGGCCTTCTTGTCGTCGGCCTTCTTGTCGTCGGCCTTGGGGTCGGCGGCGGCGGGGTCAACGGCCGGGCTGGGCTCGACGGGGGCTGCCTCCGCCTGGATCTCGATCGGGCCGGTGGCGGCGAGGGCGAGGGTCCAGGTCTTCCGCTTCTCGGTGGCGGCGTCGAAGCTGAGATCGTTGTTGAGGTCGCCGAAGGTGTCGGGCAGGGTGCGCACGGTGACGGTGCGCTTGCCGCCCGCGCCGGCGATCTCGTCGAGGCCGGTGGCGCCCGGGAAGATGGTGGCGAGGTACTTGCTGTTCCGCGAGAGGTTCGTGACCGACTCGTGGGTGGAGTACTTGTTCGTCACGAGGTTCAGGCGATCCACGATCTTCTGGGTGCGGGGGATGAAGACCGAGTCGTTGGCCAGCGAGACGGTGGGATCGTAGCTGATGCCCATCGGGGTGAGGAGGCCGGCCATGTCGGGGCCGCCGGGCTCGAGGCCGACCAGCATGCGACCGCCGCGGCGACGGTACTGGTCGAGGGAGGCGAGCTCTTCGGGGAGGAAGGTGTTGACCGGCCCGAGGATGAAGACGACGCCTGCATCATCGGGGACCTCGTTGGCGAGGCCCTGGGCGAGGCCGAGCTCCTTGACCTTGTAGTTGGAGGCCTCAAGGGCCTGCTTGAGGGTGGCCACCTTGCGGTCGGGGGCGAGGTCGGTGCCGGTCCAGGCGAGCTCGCCGTGGCCGACCGTGAAGTAGGCCACCTTCTTGTCGCTCGAGAGGGCGAGGAGGTTCTTGCGGAAGTCCTCGTCGAGCTTCTTCAGCTTGCTCTTGGCGGAGTCGAAGTCGGCGCCGATCTTGAGCTGCTTGACCTGCCGGTCATCGCCCTCTCCCTTGACGAGCACGATGTAGCCGTTGTCTCGGACCTTGAGGTCTTTGGAGAGCTCGGGCTCGACCGCGTGATCGACATACTGGACCGTCAGGTTCCCGCCGGAGAGGCCGTCGAAGTAGGTGCGAATCTCCTCCACGACGTCCGAAGAGCTCGGGAAGAAGAGGTAGATCGTGACCGGCTCGGAGAGGTCTTGCACCAGGCCCTGCGTGGAGGTGCCGGGCCGGGCCGTCTTGAAGTAGCCGAAGTCCCAGCGCTTGTTGAGCTGGTTGCCGAGGTAGTTGACGGGGAAGAGCATCGCGAGGGCGAAGGCGAGGGAGAGGGCCGCGGCGGCCGCCTCGCCGACCTTCCGCTGGGGCAGCCCCTCGGGGGCGACGGCGATGACGCGGTCGCTCATCAGGAAGGGCAGGGTGCCCGACAGCCAGACGATGGCCGTGACCGCCTGGATCGCCGCGACGAAGCGGCTCTCGGTCTCCGCCTCGGCGAACTTGAGGGCGGTCACCACCGTCTCAGAGCCGAGGGCATAGACGCCGAGCGAGGAGAGGCCGAGCACCGCCCAGCCGAGCACGGACTTGTGGGCGGCCTTCTGGTCGCCGGAGACCGCGCCAGCGGCGCGCGCGAGCGAGACCAGGGCCGAGACGAGCAGCAGCAGGCCGACGCCGTCGAGCGCCCAGCGCATCGCGTTCTCGCCGCCGAAGATCCGCTCACCGAGGAGGAAGCAGAACATCCCCCCGAGGTACAGGACGCCGGAGAGCCTCATTGCCACCTCCTCGCCTGGAGCGCCCGCGTGGAGAGCAGCAGGAAGGCAAAGACGATCGAGCCGAAGTACACGAGGCTCTCCGTGTTGATGCGGCCGCGCATGAAGGGCTGGTAGTGCCGGTCCCAGATGGCGGAGTAGGTCGCGATGTCGGCGAAGGGCGGGGAGCTCACCTTGCCGAGGTACCAAGCGGTCACAAAGAGCACAAAGAGCGCGCCGCCGACGATCGCGGCGAGGATCTGGTTCTTGGCGATGGCGCTGCCGAACATGCCGATCGCCAGCGCCGATGCGCCGAGGCCGAAGAGGCCGAGGTAGCCCGTGCCCACCTGGGCCCAGCTCACTTTGCCGTTCACCTGCACGAGCGCCGGCATGTAGAAGGTGAGCGCGGTGATGAAGGTCAAGAAGGCGAGGGCGCCGAGGTACTTCCCGGCGATGACTTCGGCTTCACTTACGGGCGCTGTCTCGAGCAGCACCAGGGTGCCCTGCTGGCGCTCTTGCGCGAGCAGCGGCATCGCGATCATGATCGCGGCCACCATCGTCGGGCCCGACGCGATCTCGAAGAAGCTCTGCAGCACGTCGGCGGAGTAGCGCGGGCTCGAGCCCATCGCCCAGGCGTTGAACAGTAGCCCGTCGATCAGCAGCACGATGGCCAAGATGGCCCATCCCCACCAGGAGTTGAGGTAGGTGGATACTTCTCGGCGTGCGATGAGGAAAATCGACCTCATGCTGCCCCCTCTCGGTTCAGGTCCATGAAGATATCCTCCAGCTCATCGCTGGCGTCCTCGAGGCGACGCAGGCCGAAGCCGGCGCCGAGGAGCAGCCGCACGAGCTCTTCTCGCTGGTCACCCTTCATCTCCACCCGCGCCGCCGGGCGGTCGTCCGTCCCGCCGGTGATCGTGAAGCTGGACACGATGGGGCTCGACTGGAGCGTCGCCTCCAGCTTCGCCTTGCTGCCGTGCACGACGACGCTGATGACCTCGCTGCGGTGGAAGCGGTTGGCGAGCTGCTCCTCGGTGCCGTCGGCGATGAGCTTGCCCTTCCGCAGCACGAGGATGCGGTCACAGGTCTGGCTCACCTCGGGGAGGATGTGGCTGCTCACGAGCACCGTGCACTCGTCCCCGAGGCTTCGGATCACCTTGCGCATCTCGACGATCTGCACTGGATCGAGGCCGCTGATCGGCTCATCGAGGATGACGAGCGAGGGCTTGTGGATGATCGACTGGGCGATGCCCACCCGCTTGCGGAAGCCGTGGGACAGCTCGTCGATGACCCGGTTGGCCTGCCCAGCGAGCTGGCAGCGCTCGAGCACGCTCGGGAGCCTCGCCTCGACCGCCGCGCTGGGCATCCCGCGGAGCTGGCCCAGGTAGCGGAGGTAGGCCGAGACGGTCATCTCGGTGTACAGCGGCGGCGTCTCCGGCATGAAGCCGATGCGCTGGCGAAAGCTCACGGCGGCGGTGGTCATGTCCACGCCGTCGATGCGCACCGAGCCGGAGGACGGCGCCAGGAGGCCGGCGATCACCTTCAGGGTGGTGGTCTTTCCCGCGCCGTTCAGCCCGAGGAAGCCCACCACGGCGTTCTTCCCGATGGTGAAGCTCACGTTGTCTACGGCCCGGTGGGTCCCGTAGTAGCGGCTGAGTGATTCGACCTCGATCATGGGATCTGCCTCTGTACCGGGGGTCAGGACCCGCTGACCGCCGGGTCGCTGCTGGGGGTCGCTGCTGGGGATCGGGCGGGCTTCATCACCCGAACCGCTCGTTTCATTCCCTTTCTGTCCGCGTCCTTCTCGCCGTCGGTCTGCCCCGCGTTCCCGGTGACCGGTGAGGGCAGGGCGGCCTATGGAAGGAACGGCGCTTCGTCAAGGCGAGGGGGGATCAACGGGAGGGGGACGGCCTCGCCGTGGTGGCCTGCCGCTCGAGCTCATGGGCGAGGGCCCGGAGCGCCCCCACCCCGAGGGCGGCATGTCGGCGAGGATCGGCGGGGTTGTAGAGGCGAAACTGGCTCCGCCACGTCGCGGGATGGAGCGGCTGGATCCCCGAGCGGGTGAGCTCGATGAGGAAGGCCTTGGTGCCGTACTTTCCGTAGAGGTGGTCGAGCTCGAGGCCGAGGCCGCGGAAGAAGAAGCCCCAACGGGAGAGCTCGAGGACGGTGTAGCCGCGGGCCCCTTGGCCAGCCGCCATGATGTGGCCGAGCCGATCGAGCTCCTGGTAGTCGGGCGGCCGCTGGAAGCGACCCGCCCAGGGGTAGTAGATGTAGCCCCCGAAGGCGTGAAGACTGACGCTGGCGTCGAAGTGGACCACCCCCGCGAGGTGATCGATGGCCCGCGATTCGGGCTGGGAGAGCGGGGCGGGCGAGGTGCCGTAGCGACGCGGGATGATGTGGCGCCAGAGCGCCTCCGAGCTCCGGTTCACCTCGAAGTCGCGGTTGAGGTCGACGTGGTTGGCGTTCCCGCGGCGGTAGAGGTTCCTCCCGGCGAGGAGGTCCTGCTCGACGGTCTGGCGGCCATCGACGTTGAGGATGGGGATGAGCCAGATCTCCACGCCGGCCGGTGGATCGTCGAAGAGCTCGTGCAGCCAGTCCGTGGCGACCTCGGCCCCGATCCACTCGAGCGGGTGGATCTGCGCGAAGACGAGGAGGCGCTGGGTGACGGGCGGGCCGCCGGGGTCGCGGATCACGAAGCCCCAGATCGGCCGCTCGTTCACCGAGCGCCCCACACGGATGGGCTGGATGACGCCGGGGCGCTCGAGCGCGAGAGGGAGGAGCTCCTCGTGGATGTCGGCGGCGAAGCGCCAAGGCGCCTCTGGGCGGGGCACAGGGAGTGGCCTGGCGCCCACGCGCGAGACGAATTGCCGGTACCGCTCGAGCTCGGCGCGGGCGGCGGCGGGGTCGGTGAGCACGGAGAGGTCGGGGCGGAGGTCCGGCGCGGGGGGCCCCGGGGGCGCCTCGGTCTCGGCCGTGCTCCCGTCCTCGGCGGGAGCGGCGGCGGCGGTGGCGGTGGCGAGGCCGAGCCCGAGGCAGAGCCCCAGGAGCGCTGGGGTCAACGCCGCCTCCGCAGGCCCAAGAGGAGCGCCACCCCAAGGCCGGAGAGCAGCCAATCGCCCCGCCTGCCCGTTCCCTGAGCGCAGCCGCCGCAGCCACCCTGATAGGAGCCCTTGGCCCCGTCGGTGAGGCCGTCGGTGTCGGTGTTGTAGCCCTCGGGGAGGGGGGTGGAGTAGTTCCGGGTGTGGGCGGGGTCATGCCCGAAGCCGGCCCACTCCACTCGAGCGCCAGCGGGGCTGCTCGTGGTCCAGGCGAAGAGCCAGCCCTGGCGCGTGCCGACCACCACGTCGAGGAGGCCGTCTCCGTCTACGTCTCCGACGGCCGGGCTCGCGAGCACCCACTGGCCGGTGAACTTGGGCCAGCCCGCCGGCTCCTCTCCGGACACGTCCCAGGCGTGGAGCAGGAAGCCGCCGGACGCGGCGAGGACCTCGGGGCGACCGTCATCGTCGAGGTCCGCGATGGCGGGGTTCATGAAGAACTGAATGTCTTCGATCACCCGCGGCCAGCCCTCCAGGTAGGTGCCGGTGAGCCCGCTCCAGGCACCGACCGCGTCGTCGAAGGGAGAGAACTTGCCGTCGTGCAGCAGGCCGAGGGCGTAGCCAGCGCCGATGCCGCCGGTCACGAGGTCGGGGAGGCCGTCGCCGTCCAGGTCTCCGAAGGACGAGGAGTTGATCAGCGGGAAGAGGGCGGCGTCGTTCAGGTTGCTCTGGGGGCCGAATTGGTCAGCGGCGAGGCCGGCGGTGTACACCTCGGTGCCATCGCCGCGGAGGATGGGCAGGTCACCGGCCATCGTGTGGCCGGTCACCTCGAGGTGGCCGTCTCCGTCGATGTCGGCGAGGGCGGGGCTGCCTGGGATGCCCTCGCCCACGTAGGGGAGGGCCTGGGTGTAGGCGCCGAAGAGGCGGATCGGCCAGCCGGGCAGGTTCGGGCCGTCGGGGTGCGCCGTTCCCTGGCCGTGGAAGGCGTAGAGGGCGCCCGTGGTGTCGGAGAGGGTCTCCGCCGTGCCGATGACCACGTCGATGACACCGTCTTCATCGAGGTCACCGAGGGCGGGCGAGCCGACGATGCGGCTGCCTTGATCTTCGTAGCCGGGGAAGGTGGCGCGCAGCGGCCAGCCGGGGAGGGCCTGGCCATCGGCGTCCCAGACGTAGACCCGCTGGTCCATGCCGCCGATGACGATGTCGAGCTGGCCGTCATTGTCGAGGTCACCGAGGGCGGGCGAGCCGAAGAAGCCCTCGTCGTAGAGGTTCTCAGGGTCGGTGAAGGTGACCGGCTCTTGCTCGACCGGGAAGCCCGGGCGCACCGACCCATCGGCCTCGATCACGTACAGGAGCCCCCGAAGCGTGGCGGCGACGATCTCCGGGGAGCCGTCCCCGTCGAGGTCGGCCACCGCTGCGCTGGAGACGATCGAGGGCCCGCTGCCTGCGGCGACCGCGGCGAAGCCCGGCGCGGCGAGGAGGTTCGTCGGGGCGTCGGGATCGACCTCCTCGATGAGGCCGAGCTGAACGGGGAAGCCGGGGAGCTCATCGCCGGCGCCGTGCAGCACGTGCAGCATCCCGTCCGCGTCGCCCTGGATGATGTCGAGGACGCCGTCCCCGTCGATGTCGTAGAGGGTGGGGGAGGCCTCGAGGGAGGGCCCGAGTCGGAGCGGGAAGCCGGGGAGGGCGTCGGGGTCGGCGTGCAGGTAGAAGGCCTTGCGGGCCTGGGCGACGCGGCCCTCGGTGTCGGTGACAGAGAGGCGGAGGCTCACGGTGTAGCGGTTGACGGCGTCTTCGCGGTCGATCTGGTCGGCCCCCAGGGCCCAGTCCTGCAGCGGGGCAGAAGGATCGATCTCCGCCGCGAGGGTGGCGAGCTCGAGGGTGGCGATCACCCCGGCGGCGCCGCTGGTGCCGCTGGCGATCTCGTGCAGATCGGCGGCGTCGGGCTGGTCACCGGCCCCCCAGGCGAGGGTCCAGGAGGCCACCGCGGAGCGGGGCGCGTCCATGGTGGCCCGGATCTCGAGGATCGGGCCGACCTCGGGGTTGACGAGCTCGTACCAGCGCGGGGAGTCGATGCTGGCCATCGGCGGGATCTGCCCGGCGGCGACGGCCTCGACCGCAGCCGCCGCGTTCAGGCGACCCGGTCCGAAGTATCGATCCCAGCCTTCTTTGCTCGGGTACCACTCGCTCCCGCTCTCGCGAGACTCGGGGATGTCGATGTCGACGATGTTCGTGGTGAGGAGCTGGAAGAGCTCGCCCGGCGCCAGCTTGATCCCGCGGTCCTTGGCGGCAGAGAGGAGGAGCCCGGCGGCTCCGGCGGTCATCGCGGTGGCGCCGGAGGAGCAGCCCCCCGAGGGCGCGGAGAGGTCGAGGCGCACCCCGTGGTTGGTGCAGTTCGAGTACGCCAGGAAGCTCGTGGACTCGTCGGCGTCGTCTTCATCGTGGCGGATGGCGTGCACGTAGAGGACGCGCTCGTTGCTGGCCGGGGCGTTCGGGTGGTAGGCCGTCTCGTCGGCCGCGGAGCCCACCATGAGCACGCCGTGCTCCCAGGCGTAGTCTACGGCCCGCTGGGCGAGGCTCGGGTTGGACATGTCGCCGAGGGCCACCTGGAGCACGTCGGCGCCGCTGTCTACCGCGAAGAGCGCGGCGGCGCCGAAGCTGGTGCCGTCGGCGACGAAGGAGTCGCTCACCCTCACGCTGAGCAGCATGCAGCTCGGGCAGACCCCCACTCCGCCGTACTCGTCATCCCCCTCCTGGACGGACTCCTCGCCTTCGTAGGTGCCGTGGTCGTAGCGGGTGTCGTCGTAGGGGTCGTTGTCGTTCCAGAGGAAGTCCCAGCCCGAGATGTCATCGGTGTAGCCGTCGCCGTCGTCGTCGATGCCGTCGGAGAAGGTGGCGATGAGGTCGGAGGGGTCGAGCATGGTGTCGGCCGCGTCCACCCCGGCGGCGGGATCCACGCGCGGATCGTCAGCCCAGTCTTCGATGTTGAAGAGGCCGTCGCCGTTGAAGTCGTACTCAAGGGCGTCACTGCCGAGCACATCTTGAGGGAGCGGAAGCTCACCGGCGTTCAAATAGTGTTTTCGCCACAGCTTGGGCTGATCCCAGAGGATGCCGCTGTCGAGGACGGCGATGACCACATCCGTGCGCCCCGTCGTGGTGCGCCAGGCTCGGTCGGCCCCGAGCCCGGTGCCGATGCTCCACTCGGCCTCGCGGGTGGTCGCCTTCCAGGCCGCTGGGACGTAAGAGAGCAGCGCCCAATCTTCGCCGAGGTCGGCGGGGCATAGATCGGGGCGGTCGGGGGTCCCACACTCGGCGTAGGTGGGCATGGGGACCGTGGCGCGGGCGGGGGTGAGCGCGAGGGCGAGGACGGAGCCCAGGACGTGTGGAGTGAAGAGCGACATTCGGGTGGCCTCCAGCGGCGCGGGCGTCAACAGGGTCGGGGCGATGTAGCGCTCCCGCGGGGCTCGGGCTATGCTGAGATCAGACCGGGCAGACAGGCCGGTTGACTCTGCCGATGTTGACCGTCGGGTGGAGAGGGTCCGCTCCCTCCGCTCCGCGACAACATCAAGGAGATCGAGCAAGGCTCCTGCAAGTCCCTGTGGCGATCCCCCCCTGGTTGAAATACCATGGCTTCGGGGAGCCCCCCCAAACCCGTCAAGAAGGAGACGTTGAGATGAACCGTTTCGCGCTTACCACTGGTGTTCTCGCCTTTGTGGCCCTCGGGGCCGCGGGCTGTGTTGACAAGGCCTCCACCGACAGCGGCGCCGCTGAGGGCGAAGGCGAAGGCGAAGGCGAAGGCGAAGGCGAAGGCGAAGGCGAAGGCGAAGGCGAAGGCGAAGGCGAAGGCGAAGGCGAAGGCGAAGGCGAAGGCGAAGGCGAAGGCGAGTTCAGCTCCCTCTCCGGCGGTCTCGCTCGTCTCGCTGGCACCTCGACCAGCGCCAGCGACTACGCCTGCGCCCTCTACTGGGACGCCTCCTCGAACAGCCCGAACAGCTCCTGTGACGACTGCGAGTGGGCCTTCGACATCGACCTCGCCTACGACTCCGGCGCGTCCTACGACTCCGGCTCGTGCGGCGGCGGCGACATGGCGTACGGCTTCGGCTACGACGGCGACTACTACGGCGCCTACGAGGTGATGTGGTACTACTACGAGTACGGCGGCTACTGGATGCCGATCTGGTACGCCTACGACAACGGCTCCGGCGTTGACTTCTACGGCGGCTACGTGGACTACTACTACTACCTGGACTACCCCTCCTACGGGTACCAGGGCTACTACTACCTGACCAGCCTCTGGTACGGTACGTTCTACGTCGAGTAGTTCATCGGCCTGAGGCCAACCGACCCCCGCTTCACGGCGGGGGTCTTCCTTTTTGGGGGTCCCCCGTCGTGCGACTCGCCGTCGGGGGTCCCGCCGTCGGGGCCCCGATGGCGGGGCCCCGTGGGCGGGGCCCCGACGGCGGGGCCCCGAATGCGCGGGTCCGACTACGGGGCCGGGGGGGAGGCCTTTCCAGCCTTTCCGGTCTTGCCCTTCTTGGCGGCGTCCGGGCCCTCCGGCCAGGCCTGCTGCCCCTCGTCGATCACCCGAGGCGGCCGGTTGCCTTGGGTCGCCTTCAGCTCCTTGGCTTCGTTCGCCAGCTTCTCGGCCTGCTCTCGGTCTCCCAGCTTCCCGACGATGTTGGCCTGCAGCATGATGGCCTCGGCGTAGTCGGGGGCCATCGTGAGCACCGGCGCCAGCACCTCGGCGGCGACGTCGTAGGCGCCCGAGTTGAAGACGGCTTGGGCCCACCACATCCGCGCGGCGGGGTCGTTCGGCGTCTCTTCGGAGAGCGCTTGGAACTCGGCCACCGCGTCGTCCCACTGGCGCTGCTGCATGAAGTAGCGGGCCAGGGCCTGGCGGACCGGTCGGTTGCGGGGGTTGATCTCCAGCTCCAGATAGAGCTCGGACACCATCCCCGCTTCGTCTCCCTTCACGGTCGCGATGCGGGCCAGCATCTCGTGCACCTCGCGTCGGGGGATGTCGTCCCCGAGGCTGGCGATGAGGTGCGGCTCGGCCTCGTCGAAGCGGCTCAGGTTCGTCAGCATCACCCCCGCCAAGGAGTGCAGCGCGTAGCTCTTGGGGTCCACGGCGAGGCGCTCGAGGCACTTCGCGACGGCCTCATCCTTCCGGTCCAACCGGAACAGGGTGTTCACGTAGCCGACGTTCGCCGTCTCATCGCCGGGGACGGCGATCAGGATCGCCTGGTACTCGATCAGGGCCTCGTCGAGGCGCTTCTGCTGCGTGAGGTTGGAGGCGAGGCTGCTGTGGAGCACCGTCGAGCTCGGCTCCCGCGTGAGGGCCTCTCGGAGCACCTTCTCGGCCTCGGGGAAGTCTCCGTCCCGGGTGAGCAGGCGGGTCAGCTCCAGCCGGGCCTCGGCGATCTGCGGCTCCGCCGCGAGGATGGCCCGGTACGTAGCGATGGCCTCCTTTCGCTTGGAGGGGTCCTTGCCGATCCGACGCGTCTCGTCGAGGCGCTTGATGACGTCGAGCTTGTCTTTGGCGTCGACGGTTGAGGTCTCGGCGGCGTCGTTGTTCTCGCCGGCGCCCATGTACCCGAGGGCCTCGAGCTGAGCCATCACCTCGGGGGAGGCGACCGCCGTATTGGTGGTGGCGGTGCGCGTCGCGGCGCGGAAGGCGTCGATCTGATCGCCCATGCGCTTGACGTCGTCCGGCCGGCTCGAGATGATGTTCGTGAGCTCACCCGGATCCGCGCTCACGTCGAAGAGCCGGGGGTTCGGCGTCTTCATCAGCTTGAGCGGGCCCTCCACGAGCCCGATCTCCGGGTGGTATCCGAACCGATTGGCGACCGTCACAGACTCCATGTACACACCCTGATCGCGACCGCCCTCACCCTTGATCATCGGGGTGAGGTCCTTGCCGTCAAGACCTTCGGGCACGGGCAGCCCCAGCATGCCGAGGGCCGTGGGCATCACGTCGACGTTGCCCACGGTCGTCGCCACGGCCTTGCCGCCGGGGATGGGCTCCGGGGGACGGATGATGAAGGGGATGTGCATGGTGGCATCGAAGAGGAAGGTGCCGTGGTCATGCTCGCCGTGCTCACCGCCCTTGGCCTCGCCGTGATCGGCCACCGCCATCCAGGCCACTTTTTGACCGGTGGCGTCGATCGTCTGCTTCAGGCGGCCGATCTGTTCGTCCATGAACGCGATCTCCGCGTCGTAGGGCCGATTGGGCATCGCTGAGGCCCAGGGCTCCGGCGCCTCGAGGGGCTGGTGGGGATCGTAGAAGTGGACCCACAAGAAGAAGGGCTCGTCCTTCTTCGGGAGGCCGCCGATGAACTCGATGGCGTCGTCCACGACCTCGTTGGCGGGCCGCTCTTGGGACCACCGGGAGTTGGCCTGACGGCGGTTACGGGCCTTACCGTCCTTGGCGCCCGCCATCTTCGGCCGCTTTCCACCCTTGCTCACCGAGTCGGCGTAGATGTCGAAGCCCTGGTCGAGGTTCCAGACCTTGGTGGTGACGAAGGCCGAGACGCTGGCGCCGGTGTGGTAGCCCTTCTCCTGCAAGATCTCCGCGAGCGACACGGCCTCGTCGGGGAGGATGGAGTCGCCGTTGTTGTGGACGCCGTGGCGGGGCGGGTAGGTGCCCGTCAACATCGTGGCGTGCGACGGCGTGGTGAGTGGGATGGAGGCGTAGGCCCGGTCAAAGCGCACCCCCTCAGCGGCCAGGCTGTCCACGTTGGGCGTGTTGGCGATCGCGTAGCCGTAGGCGCCGATGTGGTCGGTGCGGGTGGTGTCCATCGTGACGAGCACGAGGGAGGGACCCGAGGGGCGGGCCGGGGTGTTGGGGGTCTTGGCCTCTCCCGTGACCGGGCTCGGATCTGTCTTCGTGCACGCCACGGTGAGCACGAGGAGGGCCATCAAGGAGGGGCGCGTTGCCATGTGAATCCTGTGTCGATAGGGTGGGCCGCTGTTCCAGGAGGTGCTCTGTGACCGGCTTGACTGAGGGCGAAGAAACAGGTTCTTTTAGAACCCGGGGCCGTCTGCGGGCGGTCCTGCTGGCCCTCGTGACGGGTGCCCTGCTCCTGGTCGGGCCGGTGGGCTCGGCAGGTGAGGGTGCCCAGGGTGCCGACGGTGCGGCGCCCGTCAAGTCCGGAGAGGCCGGGGGCGGCGGGAAGTTCAAGCAGGGCAACCGGCCGGGGCTAGCGGGTAAGGGTAGCAAAGCCGGGAAGGGGGGCAAGGCTGGGAAGGGCGGAAAGGCCGGGAAGGGGAGCAAGGCTGGGAAGGGCGGAAAGGCGGGCAAAGGCGGAAAAGCGGGCAAGGGTAAGAAGGGCGGGAAGGGCGGTCGCGGCGCGGGGAAGGGCGGCAAAGTGAACACCGCGGTAACGCGCAGCACTCCCATCGTCCCCCTCGCCACCGCCCAGATCCTGATGGACCGGGGCCAGTGGGGCCTCGCGGTGGAGCAGATCTCCGCCGCCCTCAAGACCGACCCGGACAACGCTGACCTCTACGCCATGCGTGGTGTGTGTCGCGCGCACAAGGGACACTTTCCGGACGCGGAGGGGGACTTCCTGCTCTCCGAGGGCTCGGCCTACTACGAGCAGAGCGCCATCAGCTGGCACGCCGAGACGCTCCGAGCGCTGGGCTACGGTCGGGAGGCCGCGGCGCTGCGGCTGTCTCAGGTCGCGGCGGGAGAGGGCTCGGCGAGCGAGCTCATCACCTACGTCTACGCCTCGGAGGACCTCCTCTCTGCGGGAGACGTGGAGGGTGCCCTCGACGTCACGGAGCGGGCCCTCTCGATGCACCCGCGCTCGGGAGTGGCGATGACCGCGTACGCCGAGGCGCTCACCGCCGCTGGCCGCCTCGACGAGGCGGGCTCCTGGCTGTGGCTCGCCGCGCTGCGAAACGACCTCGCGCTCCGCGACACCTTGGCGCAGGCCCGCTACGCCATCGCCTCCGGCGACCTGCCCTACGCCGAAGAGCTGGTCGACGGCGATCGCCGTCACATGATGCGCAACTGGCAGATGGCCACCCTCCTCGCCGACATCTACGTCGCCCAGGAGCGCCCGGAGGAGGCCCTGGTGGTGCTGGACCGCGCCCAGTGGCGCAATTCGGAGCGGCCTGAGTTCCTCCGCGTTGACATCCTGGCCGGCCTCGCGGCGGGTGACCTCGAGCTGGCCCGAGAGTCCTGCGAGCGGGCCGCCTCGTACTACCCGAACAACCTCCGGATCCAAGCCGCGATGGCGGTCTATGAGCAGAAGGTGGGCAAGAGCTGCGCCATCGTGAAGGAGCCCTGGAGCCTGCCCCCTTCGATCGCCGCGGTGCAGACGAAGGGCGCCGGCGCACCCTGAACGTCAGTTCACTTCGGCCGACGACCCGTTAGCGGGGGGTTCATGGTCCACCTCCGCTACCAGGATGGCACGCTCCTCGTCACGGAGCTCCCCTGCGGGAGCCTGCCAGCGGGCTTCGTCTTCGACGACCGGGTGGGGGCGGCGCGGGCCCCGGGCTGGCTCTACGCGATCACGGTTCGTCACCTCCGCGAGCGCTCGGTGCCCTTCAAGGACGAGGCGCGGCGCTGGGAGCCCCTGTCTGACCTCGCCTTGCGAGACCCTCGGCAGCCTCGCCCCTACCAGCAGGAGGCCCACGACGCCTGGGTCGCCGCCGACCGGCGCGGGGTGGTCCTCCTGCCCACCGGGGCCGGCAAGACCCTGGTGGCCGAGCTCTGCATCGCCAGCACCAAGCGGCCGACGCTGGTGCTCGCCCCCACCTTGGACCTCGTGAACCAGTGGGTTGACCGGCTGGAGCGCAGCTTCGGCGGGGAGATCGGCGTCTTGGGTGGCGGGCAGCACGAGCTCCGCCCGCTCACGGTCTCCACCTATGACTCCGCCTACCTTTACCTCCACCGGTATGGTGACCGCTTCGGCCTGCTCGTCTTCGATGAGGCTCACCACCTGCCCGCTCCCGGCTACCTCTCCGCCGCGGAGGCGGCGCTCGCCCCCTTCCGGCTGGGCCTCACCGCCACCTGGGAGCGGCAGGACGGGCGGCACGAGGAGATCGATCATGCCACCGGCTCGGTGGTCTTCGAGCGGGGCATCACCGATCTCGCGGGCGAGTACCTCGCGGAGTACGAGACGGTGCGGGTCCCCGTCGCCCTGTCGTCGGAGGAGCTCAGCCGCTACCAAGAGCGCCGCAAGGTCTTCACCGACTTCTGTGAGCAGCGCCGGCTCTACCTCGGCGGGCCGGGGGGCTGGCAGAGCTTCCTCCGAGAGTCGGCCCGCAGCCGTGAGGGGCGCGCGGCGTACCAGGCCTACCTCGAGAGCCGCCGCATCGCGCACGGCACCGAAGAGAAGCTCCACGCCCTCGGGCGGCTCCTCCAGGCCGAGCGGGGCCGCCGCACCATCATCTTCACGCACGACAACGCCACGGCCTACCGGGTGAGCCGCGACTTCCTCGTGCCCTGCATCACCCACCGCACCGACCTCCGAGAGCGGAGGGAGCTGCTCGACCGCTTCTCTTCCGGGGAGCTGCCGGTGCTGGCCACCAGCCGGGTGCTCAACGAGGGGGTCGACCTGCCGGCCGCCGAGGTCGCCATCGTGCTGTCGGGCTCTGGCACGGTGCGCGAGCACGTGCAGCGCCTCGGCCGCATCCTCCGCCCCGGCCACGGCAAGCAGGCCATCCTCTACGAGCTCGTCGCCAGCGACACCACCGAGGTGGCCACCAGCGCCCGCCGCAGGAAGCACGATGCTTACGACTGAGCTGCTCCGAGGCCGCGTGAAGGGGCCGGCGCTCCTCCCCCAATGGCTGGCGGCCGCCGACGACGCCGCCCAGCAGCGGGCCCTGGACGTGCTCGGCGTCTTCCTCCCCGCGGTGAAGGAGCGCTGGAGCCGCGGGGAGATCGAGGAGGCCCTCGCAGAGGTGGAGGGCACCGAGACCGACATCAAGCTCGTGCGCGGCCTCGCCAAGGTGATGTTCGACCGCTGCACCCTCGACGCCCCAGCCCTGGTGGACGCGGTCGCCTTTCGGCGCGAGGCCTTCACCCGCGCCGCCGCCATCGGTCCGGTCACCCCCGGAGCCCCCGCCCTGCAGGTCCTCCGCGAGGCCGCCCAGGCGCTCGGGGTAGAGGCCGAGGACCCGGTGCTCCCCGCCCTCCTCTACAGCGACCTGCCCGAGGCCGCGCTCCTGCAGGGCTTTGACGGCCCCGAGACCGCCGAGGCCCTCCTCGACCGCTACAACGTCGTGCTCGCCCAGTCTCTCCTCCTCCGGGCCACCCACCTCCAGGTGATCATCCGCCGCCCGAGCCCGAAGCGCCTCCGCCTCCTCTTCCGGCAGCTCAAGTTCCAAGAGCTGATGTTCCGGGCGGGCCGACGGGACGATGGCGCGGTGGTCATCGAGGTCGACGGGCCCGAGAGCCTGCTCAAGCAGACCACCCGCTACGGCCGCCAGCTCGCCGGGGCCTTCGCCGCCGTGCTCGCGATGGATCCCCCGTGGACCGTCGAGGCTGAGCTCCTCTGGGGTAAGGAGCGGCCGGCGCGGAAGACCCTCTCCCTCAGCTCGGAGCTCGGCCTGAAGAGCCCCCTCCGCGAGACCGGGACCTGGGAGAGCCAGGCCGAACGCTTCTTCCGCGACCGCTTCCAGGCGCTCGACAGCGGCTGGAGCCTGGAGCCCGGGGAGCTCGTGACGATGGGCGGGCAGAGCCTGATCGTGCCCGACCTCAGCTTCCGCAAGGACGGGCGGGTGGGCCACCTGGACATCCTCGGCTACTGGCGGCGGGGCTGGCTCCAGCAGCGAGTCGCGGCCACGCCGAAGAACGTGGTGCTCGCGGTCTCCAAGCGCCTCCTGGCCGAGGCTGGTGGGCCTCTGCCGGCCGAGCTGGCCGAGCAGGTCGTGGTCTTCGCCGAGGTCATCCCTGCGGCCGAGGTGCTGAAGCGCCTCGAGCGGCAGGCCATCCCCGAGGCGGTCCGCGCCTCAGGGGTGGCCGAGCAGGGCTTGGGCCTTCCGCGCGTGTAGCGGCGAGGCCCCGGCGTCGATCTCCTGGAGCCAGCGCTCGGCGGCGGCGCGATCTCCGCGGAGAAATGCGGCGCGGCCGAGCTCGAAGAGCACAGGCGGCCGCTCTTGGTCGGACAGGCCGGGGAGGCGGGTCGCGGCCTCCTGCTCGCCCTTCATCCAGCCACCCCGATCACCGAGGATCGCGGCGGCGCGGGCCCAGGTGGCGAAGAGGCGCGCGTCGGTCGCGTTGGAGGGGCGGGAGGCGGCCCCGCCGAGGAGGGGCAGCAGGCGGTCAATGGCGGCGGCGGCGGCGGCCCGATCGCGGGGGCGCTCGTCGAGGGTGGCGGCGGCGCGCAGCACGTGAGAGAGCCGGTGCTCGTCGGTGCGGTCGGCGGCGCGGGCGAGCGCGGTGGCGTCGGCGAGGACGGCGGTGGCCTCGGTGGGGCGGTCCGCCTCGAGGAGGACCAGCCCGAGGGCGTTGAGCGCCGCGCACTGCGAGGCCGCGAGGCCGAGGGCGGCGGAAGACTGGACGGCGGCGCGCGCCCCGCTGAGCGCGAGCTGGAGCTCGTCTTCGCGGGTGAGGGTGTCGATGCCGGCGAGCTCGGCCCGGAGGCGCTCGAGGCTGCTCGACTCCCCGAGCTCGGCGCGGGCCCGCTCGATGCGCTCGGCCATGCCGATGGGGTCTACCGTGCCGCCCCGGCCGGCCGCCCGGAAGAGCTCGGCGGTGATGCACCAGCGGCCGTCGATCTGGCGGGCGATGCCGCGCGCCTCGAGCGTGGTGAGCGAGGCCTCGGCGGGGGCCATCGTGACCCGCTCGATGAGGGCGGCGCTGGCGGGCTCATCGGTCAGGGAGAGCACGCCCAGCACCTCGGTGTCGTCGAGGTCGAGGCCGCCCGTGTAGTCGTCGAGGACGGAGGGGGCCTCGACGGGATCGGGCAGATCGAGCGCCTCGTCCACCGTATAGCGCCCGATCAGGGGGACGAGCAGCCCGGGGATACCGCCGGTCAGGCGATGGAGCAGCTCGGCGACACGAGCGGGCTCGCGGGTGCGGGGCGCGGCGCCGACCACGGTGCGGCGCACGTCGGCGAGGCCGAGCGACTGGAGCGGGATGTCGACCTGCTCGACCCCCTCGGGGAGCTCGAGGTCGATCGGGGAGACGACGACCGAGCCCCGGCCGGAGCGCAGCTCGTCGAGGGCCTCGTCGGGAGGCTCACCGTCGCGCAGCACATAGACGGGGATGCCGCTGCGGCGCGCGTTCTGGCGCACCATGTCGCTCAGCCAGCCCTTGCCCGCCCCGAGCGGACCTCGGGGGCGAACGACGACGGGGACCCCCTCGCGCGCGCGGCTGAGCGCGTGGGCGACAGCGTCGAGGGCGGCTTGGCGGCCTGCGATGGTGACCCCCTCGGGGCGACCGGCGGCCAGGGCGGCCCCCGCGGTGCGCGCGTCGGGGTAGCGGTGGTGGGGGTGCGGGGCCATCAGCCGCAGCACCACGGCCTCGAGATCGGGCGGGATGCCGGGATCGAAGCGGGAGGGGGGCGGCAGCGTGCTGCGCGAGAGCCCCTCGAAGGGCCGACGTTGGGTGAGGAGGTAATAGAGCGTCGCGCCGAGGCCGAAGAGGTCGGTGCGGGGCTCGACGGCCTCCCCTTCGACCTGCTCGGGGGCGGCGAAGGCGATGGTGCCCACCACGGTGCCGGCCGCCGTGCGCTCGGGATCGCCGAGGTCTTTCACCACGCCGAAGTCGGTGAGCACCACGCGGCCGTCCTCAGTGAGGAGCACGTTGCTCGGCTTGACGTCGCGGTGCACGAGCTGGTGCTGGTGCAGGTGGTCGAGCACCTGCGCGAGGGCGGCGCCGATGGCCCGCACCCGGGCGTACCGTTCGGCGGGGGCGCGCTGGTGGAGCTTGGGCGCGTAGACCCGGAGGTCGACCCCCTCTTCGTAGGTCATCACGAGGAAGGGGCGGCCGTCCTCCTCACCGTGGTCAAGCACGCTCACCACGCCGGGGTGGTCGACCTTCCCGAGGGCGGCGATCTCTCGCTCGAAGCGGCGGAGCAGCGCCGGGTGGGGCTGATCCATCCACTTGACGGCCACCGCCGACCCGTCGGGGGCCCGGCAGAGGTAGACCGCCGCCATGGCGCCGCGGCCGATGAGCCGCTCGGGGAGGTAGAGGCCGATGCGTGTCGGGAAGTGCTGCGACATCGTCACAGTCTATCTCGACCCTGCCGAACGGGCCGCCCCACCCTCAACCGCCCCGGATCGCAGGGCGCCCGGTCGAGCGCCCTCAGGCGGCCGCCCGAACGGCGGGGGCCTCGAGGGCGGAGAGGGCGGGGCCGACCACCTCGAGGAGCACGTCGCGGGCCAAGGTGCGGCGGTCGCGGGCGGAGAGCAGGCCGTACCGGGGCAGACCGGGGTCCTCTCCGCGGAGCCCGGCGACGCGGCGGGCCTCGGCGAGCAGGGCCTCGCGCAGCGGCTCGGTGGACAGGTCGTAGGTGTCGATGAGCCAACGGGCGGTGCGCCAGGCGAGCGCGGCGTGGCGGGCCTCGTCGGCCGCCACGCGGGTGAGCGCGGCGCGGACGGCGGGGTCTTCGGCCTGGGTGAGGGCGAGGGTGGCCTCGGCGGCGGCCAGGGCCTCGTTGATGCAGCCGTCGCGGAAGGTCTCGAGGAGCACGCCGGCGGGGTCGAAGACCTCGGGCACCTCGGTGAGGGGCAGGCGGCCCGGGCGCAGCGGCGCTCCCGCCCAGGCGCTGGCGAGGCCGTAGGCGACCTGCGCGTGCACGACCTCGTCGGAGAGGGCCTCCCCGGCGGCCCGCACGAGCTCGGCCGGGGCGCCGAGCGCGAGGAGCTGCATCACGAAGCGCCCGAAGCTCGCCACCGAGGCCTGCTCCATCGACGCCGTGCGCGACCAGGCCTGGACGAGGCGGGCGGCGACCTCGGGAGGGACCGCTCCGACGCGGAGCTTCGCCGCCCAGCCCGAGCCGCGCTCGGTGGGGGCGGCGCAGGGGCCCTCCGGGGAGGGGAGGGGGCGCCCCTCGACCCACTCGCCGATCGAGGCGGGGAAGCAGCAGGCCTCGTCGACCCAGGTGGGCCCACAGGTGAAGGAGATGGAGTAGCCGTAGCCGGAGTACGAGTGCTCCGTGTTGAACACCGTGGCGAGCGCCTCCATGCAAGTGGGGCCGCAGGCCATGCACTCCTCCTCCGTGGTGGCGGTGCCCTCGCAGTAGAGGGCCTCGGAGAGCCCCGCGGGGTCGCCCGCGTAGACCGGCAGGGCGTCGACGAGGGTGGGGTCGCAGTCCCCATAGTTGTTGGAGCCGCCGCCGTCGGTCCCATCGGTGCCGTCGGTCCCATCGGTGCCGTCGGTGCCGTCGGTGCCGTCGGTCCCATCGGTGCCGTCGGTGCCGTCGGTGCCATCCGTGCCGTCACCCCCGACCGCGCTGTCTTCTGTGTTGTCTTCGCCCTTCGGGCTGCACGCGGCGGCGAGGAGGAGCAGGGTGTGGAGCGGGTAGATCCAAGGGCGCATGGGTTCTCCGAGCATTTCTTTCATCTGTGCACGCCCGGCGCCGATCGTCTACCCCTTCGTCCCCCTCCGCAGCGCCGCGACGAGGCCGCTTGCGCGTTGGATGCGGTGGCGCACCCCTGCGGCGATGATCTCGGGCCGGGCGTGGATCACGACCCGGAGCCTGGCTCGGGTGACCGCCGTGTAGATCAGCTCTCGGGAGAGCAAGGGGGAGGGGCGGTCGGGGAGGACGAGGGCCACCTCGTCAAACTCCGAGCCCTGGCTCTTGTGTACGCTCATCGCGAAGACCGTCTCGACCGGCGGCAAGCGGGAGGGGGCGAGGGCGCGGACCTGCGAGTCGGCGCCGAAGAAGCAGGCGCGGAGGCCCTGGCCGCGCTGGGCGGTCAGCAGGCCGACGTCGCCGTTGAAGAGCTCGACCCCGTAGTCGTTCTCCGTGACCATCACCGGCCGGCCCGGGTACCACGGCCCGACCGGGCGCAGCCGCCCCTCGGCCTGGAGCGCCCGCTCGACCTGGCGGTTGAGGGCGATCACCCCGAGGGCGCCCCTGCGGTGCGCGGCGAGGACGCGGAAGTGCTCGAGGGCGCGCAGCTTGTCGGCGGGATCGACCGCGTCTTCGACGGGGCGCCAACCGCGGAGGACGGCCTCGGTGAGCCCGGGCCCCAGCGCGCCACCGCTGAGGGGTGGGGCGAGGGAGACGTCGGGGTGTTGCGGATCCTGGAGGACCGCGAGGGCCCCCTCCGCGTCCCCGTCGCGGATCGCCCGGGCGAGGATGCCGATGCCGCGGGTGGCGTCGAAGCGCCAGCTCACCCGGAGCGCGGCCACCGCTTCGCCGCCGGCGGCGCAGATGTCGCCGAGGATGGCGCCGGCCTCGACGCTGACGAGCTGATCGGGGTCACCGAGCAGGAGCAGCCGCGCCTCGGGCGGGACCGCGTCGACCAGCCGGCGGAGGAGGGCGAGGTCGACCATCGAGGACTCGTCGACCAGCACGAGCTCCGCCGGCAGCGGGTCATCGGCGTCGTGGCGGAAGAGGGTCGTGCTGCCCCGGGTGGTGCCGAGCGCCCGGTGCAGCGTGCGGGCCTCCTCGGGGATGAGCGCCTTCACCTCGGGGGAGCAGTCGAGCCGGGCCTTGGCGCCGCGGATCGACTCGACGAGGCGGGCGGCCGCCTTGCCGGTGGGGGCGACGAGCAGGAGCCGCGGAGGGCGGGCGCCCCGGGCCAGGGCCTGCTCGATCAAGGCCACCAGCAGGCGGATGACGGTGGTGGTCTTGCCGGTGCCGGGCCCGCCCGAGATCACCGTGAAGCGCCGCCGCACCGCCTTCTCGACGGCGGCGCGCTGGTCTTCCGCCCCCTCACCCATCCCAGCGAAGAGGCGGCGGAGGCTGCCCTGGAGCACGGCCTCGTCGATGGGCTCGGGCGGCCCCGCCGACATGCGCTGCGAGAGCGCGGTGGCGAGCGCGCGCTCGTGCTCCCAGTAACGGTGGGTGTAGAGCCGGCCCTCGGCGTCGAGGACGAGCGGGCGGGGCTCGCCGCTGCCGTCGCCGACGATCGGGGAGCGCCGCAGCGCCGCCTCCCAGGGGCCGCGGGCGGGCCAGGTCGCGCGGCCGACGGGCGCGCCCTCCCCGTCTAAGATCGGGGCGCCGCCGAGGCGGTCGAGCTCGGCGCAGACGTGCCCCCGGCGGACGCTGGAGGCGGCGGCCGCCGCGCCCAGGAGCACGAGGGGATCGACCTCCCCGGTGATGCGCGACAGCGCGCGCGGCAGCTCGACGTCGAGGGGGCTGAGCGCGCCGGCCGCGAGCAGGGCGTCCGTGTCGAGGCCGGGGAAGAGCTCGTTCATCCCTCCTCCAGGAGGTCGGAGAGGCCCACGATCAGGCGCTTTGGGGGTCGATCGAAGAGCACGCCCTGGCCGGGCACGGGGCCGAGGCCGCGGAGGAATACGTAGTAGGCCCCACCGATGTGGCGATCGTAGTCGTAGTCGGGCAGGCGAAGGCGCAGGTGTCGGTGCAGGGCCACGAGGTAGAGGTGGTACTGCAGGAAGTAGTGGTGGTGGGCCATGGCGTCGATGAGGCCCGCGCTCGCGTAGTCCTCGGGCCGCGGGCCGAGGTGGTTCGACTTCCAGTCGAGCACGTACCAGCGCCCCCCGGCGGTGAAGACGAGGTCGATGAAGCCGCGCAGCCAGCCTTGCAGGGGCAGGAAGCCGAGCTGACCGAGCTCATCGGCGTAGCCGGGGGGCACGGGCTCGCGGGCGCTGGCGCGGAAGAGGGCGGCGAGGCGCTCCGGGGTGAAGCGCCGCTCCTTCGCCTGGGCGACGGGGAGGATGAACTCCATCTCCGCCCGCCGCTCGGGGTGGCTGACCCGGCCGAGGCGGGGGCCGCCGACCGAGAGCGGCGTGTCGAGCAGGACCGCGATCATGTCGAGCAGCGGCCCGGTCCAGCGGAGGGCGTCCAGCCGCGCCGCCTCGAGGCGCCCCTCGACCAGCCGGCGGGCGGCCTCGGGCCCCTCGGGGCGGGCCGCGTACTGGAAGTCGAGGTCCTCGAGGATGCCGTGTAGGAGGTGGCCGACGCTCGCTCCCTTCGGGAAGCTGTCGAGGGGGATGGGCGGCCCCTCGGGCTCGGGCGTGTCCTCGAGGCGGGCGGTGCCCTCGTCGTGGTCGGCGGGGCGCTCGCCCTCGGCGGCGAGGGCCTCGGGGGTGCCCTGCGCGGCGGGGGCCTCGGGGCCCTCCTCGGGGCGGTCGGCGATCAGGTTGGAGAAGCTCGAGGCCCGCCAGGGCTCCCGCAGGTCGCGGGTGATCGGCCGCGCGCTCAGCCGCGGCACGAGGCGGTCGAGCCCCCGCCAACGCAGGCCGGTGGGCTCCTCCAGCGAGCGGAGGGCGGCGTGGGGCGCCACGCTCGCCACGTAGGCCCGGAGATCGGCGAGCAGGCCCTCATCATCGAGGTGCTTGAAGCGCTCGGGCGCGGCGTGCAGCTCGGAGCCGCCGGCGTGCAAGAGCGCGCTCAGGGCCGAGCTGCCGGCGCCGGAGATGGCCCCCCAGGCGATCACGCAGCGGTGCCGGGCCCGGGTGAGGGCCACGTAGAGCAGGCGTAGCTGCTCGGCGAGGTTCTCCTCGGCGGCCAGCGCCGCGTGGGCGCCGTGGTCGGGGGAGCCGAGGTCAAGGGTCAGGCGGTGGTCGGCGTCGGGGTCGTGGAAGAGCAGGAAGCGCTTGTCTCGCGCGTGGAGCTCGCTCCCCGCCCAGAGGAAGGGGCAGTAGACGATCGGGTACTCGAGGCCCTTACTCTTGTGCATCGTGACGAGCTGCACCGCTCGCGTGTCACTCTCGAGGCGGAGCTGGGAGGCGCCGGTGGCCTCCTCGTCGCGCTCGTGATCCTGGGCGGCGCGGGCCTCGTCGAGCCAGCGGCAGAGCGCTTCGGGGCTGAGCTTGCGGGAGAGGCGCACGGCGTCGAGGAGCTCGGCGAGGTGCAGCGTGTTGGTGAGGCGGCGCTCTCCGTCGGGCAGGGCGGCCGCGCGGGCGGGCGCGCCGGTCTCGTCGACCAAGCGGCGGAAGGCCTGGAGGAAGCCGTGCTCTCTCCACGCCTGGCCCCAGCGCTGGAAGCGGTCGACCTGCCGGTCCCAAGCGGCCTCGTCGGCCCGCAAGGCGGCGAGGGCGGCGGCGTCGAGGCCGAAGGCGGGGGTCGCGAGGGCGGCGCGGACGAGGGGGGCGCGCCGCGGCTCGGCCATGGCGGCGAGGATGAGCGAGAGCTCACCCGCCTCGACGCTGTCGAGCACGCTCGCCTCGGTGGTGAGCACGCTCGGCACGCCGAGCGCCCGCAGCGCCTCCTGCATCGCGGTCGCCTCGACCTTACGCCGCACGAGGACCGCGATCTGGCCGGGCTCGATCGGGTGGCCGCCGAGCGTCGCCCCCGACTCGAGGAGGGCCACGATGTCGGCGGCGACGAGGCCGGGGAGGTCCGCCTCGGCGATGCCACGGTTGATCTGGTTGTTGATCTTCCCGGTGCGTCCGTCCCGGCGGAGGAAGGTGAGCTCGAGGCCCGGGAGGAGCGCGCCTGCGGCGTCACGCAGGAGGTCGTCGGCGCCGGGGCGGGCGAGCACGGGCTCGAAGCGGATGCCCGGGTAGAGGAAGGGCTGGGCGGAGCGCGAGAAGAGCCCGTTGACTGCGGTGACGAGGCCCGGATCGGAGCGCCGGTTGACCGGCAGCGTCCAGGTGTGGGCGCGGGCGTCGTCGGCGGCCCGCAGGTAGGCGAAGATGTCGGCCCCTCGGAAGGCGTAGATGGCCTGCTTGGGGTCGCCGATGAGCAGCAGCGCGCCGCTCGGGCGGTCGTGGTAGAGCCGGCGGAAGATGCGGTACTGGACGGGGTCAGTGTCCTGGAACTCGTCGATGAGGGCCACGGGCTGCCGCTCCCGGAGGCGAGCGGCGAGCGCCTCGCCGTCCGGGCCGGCGAGGGCGCGGTCCAAGTGCTGCAGCAGATCGTCGAAGGACCAGAGGGCCTCGCTGTCCTTGTGGGCCCGCAGCTCGGCGCCGCCGCGGTGGAGGCTGCGCAGGAGGAGGTTGAGGGTCTCCTGCTCGAGGTCGCGCTGGTAGGCGGCGACGGCGGTGAGGAGGGCGGCGAGCCGCTCGAAGCAGGGGTGGGCGGGGGTGGCCTGGCCCTTCTTGGTGCCGGCCTGCAGGCGCGTGGGGGTGAGGAGCTCGAGTCGGTCGGGGAGGGCGCTTGGATCGGGCTCCCCGGCGAAGGCCTGGTCGAGCGCCTCGGCGACGAGCTCGAGGGTCGCCTGCTTGTAGCTGGAGCGGTTGAGGGCCGGGCTCGTGAGCAGGAGCTGGAGCAGGGGCGCGCGGGCCACCCCCCAGGCGGCGGCGGCCTCGGCCCAGGCGGCTCGGAGGCCGACGGCCGCCTCGTCCAGGCTGGAGGGCTGCGGCGCGGGGATCACGACCAGCTCGGGGTGGGTGGCGGCCCGATCGAGGAGTCGCCCCAGCACGGTGGGCCCGAGGGCGCCGCGCTTGCCGTCGCGGAGGTGGCGCACGAGCGCGGGGTCGGCGGCAAAGGTCTCCCGCACCCAAAGGTCGGCGGCGACCCGCTGGCGGAGGGGCCGCTCGTCGGTGATGAGCTTCGTGCGCAGGGGCACGCCGCTCTCGAAGGCGTGCTCGGTGAGCGCCCGCTGGCAATAACCGTGGATCGTGTTGATGGCGGCGGTGTCAAAGGCGTGGAGCGCCGCCTCGAGGGCCTCACGGGCGGCCCGCCGGTCCCAGCGCTGCACGAGGGCGTGGAGCACGGGCTCCTCGGCCTGGCCCTGCTCCACCGCGCGCAGGGCGTCGGCCAGCCGGCCGCGCACCCGCTCCTTCAGCTCGGCGGTGGCGGCCCGGGTGAAGGTGACCACGAGGATCTGATCGACCGTGAGCCGCTCTTCGACGACAAAGCGTAAGAAGAGGGTGCTGATGGTCCAAGTCTTGCCGGTGCCGGCGCTGGCCTCGATGAGCTGGGTCCCGCGGAGGGGGAGGCGCGCGGCGTCGAGCTTCATTCTGCGTCGATCCTCATGTTGCCCTCAGTGTGCCCTCATGTTGCCCTCAGGGTGCCGACGCCTCGCCCTGCGTCGCAGGGGGATGCAGTGGAGGATGCAGCGGGCGATGCAGCGTAGCGCGGTCCCCTCCGTCTGGGCAGGCGCCGGGGAATGAGCGGCCGGCCTCGGGGGCCCGAGATATCGAGGCCCCCTCTGGAGCGAAGATGCGGCACCGACATAGCACCCTCTCCCCCTGGCTCACCCTGCTCGTCGGCCTCAGCCTCGCTGCGCCGGCCCTCGCCCAGGAGGGCGCGCTCCCCCCGGCCGCCGCCCCTGCCCCGCCCAACCCCGCCTTGCGTGACCCCTCCCTCGCGCGAGAGACGGCACCGGCGGTCTATCGGGTGCGCCTGAAGACCACGCAGGGTGACATCGTGCTCGAGGTCAAGCGCGAGTGGTCCCCGAACGCGGCCGATCGTCTCTACAACATGGTCCGCATCGGCTTCTTGGACGGCGCCGCCTTCTTTCGCAACATCAGCGGCTTCATGGTGCAGTTCGGGCTCAGCCCCGACGCCAACGTGAACATGGCCTGGCGCCTCGCGCGCATGAAGGACGATCCGGTGCGCCTCTCCAACAGCGCGGGCACGATCACCTTCGCGATGTCGGGCAAGGACACGCGCACCACGCAGATGTTCATCAATCACACCGACAACAAGCAGCTCGACGACATGGGCTTCTCCCCCTTCGGCGCGGTGGTGGAGGGCAAGGACGTCCTGGCGAAGCTCTACACCGGCTATGGAGAAGGCGCGCCCAATGGCCGCGGGCCAGACCAGCAGCGCATCATGGTGGAGGGGGACAAGTACCTCCAGAAGAGTTTCCCGAAGCTCGACAAGATCGTGAAGGCGTCGATCGAGCCCTGAGGAGGGCGCCGGAGGTCGCCGGGGGTCGAGGCGCAGCCTTCACAGGCCAGGCCCCGTCGGCAGGCGGGCTCCCGCTCCATGGCGGTTGCCGGGAGCGATGCCTCGGTACGACCGCGCGCCCTGCGCCACCCTCCTCGACCACCTCCAGGTCTATGGCGGGCTGAGCTCTGTGTTGGACGCCTCCACTCTCCCCGGAGGGCTGGCCGCCGACAGGACATCTGGCGGGTCCCCTGTCTGCTCGCCCCCCTATCGGTGGTCTATCCGTGGGCCGTGGTCCCCACTCACCTGGGGATGGGCTACGGCGGCCTCCCGACCTTCCTGTCGTGGCTGCATCGGTACCCCACGCTCGGACCCTGGAACGCCGAGATCCTCGCGGGGATCGGCTGTGTGCTCGGCGCCGCCGCGATGCCGGTCGCCTTCGCCCTGGCCGCCCGCCGCTGGGGGAGAGGCCCGCTGTTCGGCCTCTTCCTGCTCAGCCTCGTCCCTTGGGTGGCGGTGGTCTGGCGACTGGACGTCGAGCTCGTGGCCATGGGCATCCTCGGCCTACCCACCTTGTTCTCCCTCGAGCCCGGGCCGTTCTGGCCGCTGGTGTTTGGCCCCCTGATGCGCACCCTCGCCGTCCTGGGCATGGCGGCGGGGCTCATGCAGCGGTGGAGGGCCGCGCCTGATCGTCGCGAGTGAACGTGGGGAGCGCTGTACAAGTCGGCCAAACACCGCTGAGCGCCAGGGCGCCGAGGAGGAGGGAGGCGCCCCGGTGCGTCACAAGCCGACACCGGCGACGACGTAGGCTCCGCCGTCATACTCACCGTCGGTGAGAGAGGTGCGCCACGGAGAGGTGATCACGAGGTCGTCGACGCCATCCAGCGTGACGTCGCCTGCGTTGAAGATGGCAGAGAAGTAGTCGTCGGTGGCGCTGTCGCCGGTCAACACGATGTCGGCGTCGGTGTCGTACACTACGCCGTTTGCCAGAGGTCCGTGGTAAACAAAGACGCTGCGGGGGGCGCTGCCGAATTCGGAGATGGCGACGTCGTTCGAGCCGTCCTGGTTGAGGTCCCCGAGGCCGGAGAGGGAGGCGGCGAACTCCCGATAGCTCCCGGAGCTTCGAATCTTGACGTCCGCGTCTACGAGGCTGCCGCTGGAGATGGCGCTGCCGCCCCAGATCAAGTAGGCCGTACCCCCGGTGCCGCCTTGGGTCGCGCCGGTGAACACGTCGTCGAAGCCGTCTCCGTTCATGTCTCCTACCGAGGCTGTCGAGTCGCCGCCGAAGTCATTGAGGCCCTCGGCGAGCCAATAGTAGTCGGCGGTGCTGTCGGCCCGCTCACCGGTGACGGGGCCGAGGAAGAGGAGGGTGGAGGCGCTCGCGGCGTCGAGGTCATCGGCGCCCGGGGCGCCGATGAGGAGGTCGTTGAAGCCATCGCCGTCGACATCCACTCCGGCGACAGAGTCTCCCAGGTGGTCGAATGGCGTTTCGCCGTAAACGTGGGCGCTCGCGATGTCGCGAGCATAGTGCTCTCCATCCGTGATTGACGAGAACAGGTAAGCAGAGCCCGCGCTGGTTCCGTTGTAGTCGTCCGCGTTGGACCCGACCGCAAAGTCGACACGCCCGTCACCATTGATGTCACCGACGAGCCTGACTTCGAGGCCGAAGTCATTGGACGCTGTTTTGTCAATGGTTGTCCAGTCGGAGGCGATGTCGATCGGGTTTCCGTCCGAGACCGGACCAAAAATGATGTAAGCACGATCGGACTCTGACTCTGCGTCCGATGAGAGGCTCGGGGCGCCAATCAGGATGTCATCAACTCCGTCACCGTCGATGTCTCCGATGTCGAGGCTATACCCGGGGGACTCGCCGCGGGCAGCGTTACCTGTGAAAGTTAACTCGGCATCCGTGGCGGATCGCGTGCTCCCGATTGGAGCCTGGAATACGAGCACCTTACCTGCGGTGTCGCTGCTCGCTGTGTCGTAGGCGTTGTATGCGCCGAGGACGAGGTCCATGACGCCGTCATTGTTGACATCCCCTGCGGCCCCTGACTGACCCAAGAGGTCGAAGGTGTGAGCCGGGAGGATCATCGGGTGGTCGGTGAGGTCGATCTCGTCGGGCCAGACGCAGTCCCCCGGCCCGCCGTCGCAGTCGTTGTCGGCGCCGTCGTTGCAGACCTCTTCTGCGCCGGGGTGGGAGGTAGGGTCTGCGTCGTCGCAGTCCCCGCCGAGCTCCACGAAGCCCTCGGCTGCGGCGCAGCGGCCGTCGGTGGCGGTCTCGTCGCCGAAGCCGTCGCTGTCATGGTCGGCGAGGAAGGGGGTGGGCCCTTCGACGGGCGGGTCGTCGGCGGTGCCGTCGCAGTCGTCGTCGTCGCCGTTGCAGCGCTCGGCGGCGCCGGGGTTGATGGCGTCGTCCTCGTCGTCGCAGTCCCCGCCGAGGGCGGCGTAGCCCTCCGGGGCGGCGCACTGGACCACGGTGGCGCTGTCCAGCCCATAGGCGTCACCGTCGCGGTCGAGGAACCAGGTGGGGGCGTCGACGGCGTCGTCCTCATCGGTGGCGCCGTCGCAGTCGTCGTCGTCGCCGTTGCAGCGCTCGGTGGCGCCGGGGACGATGGTGGGGTCGTCGTCGTCGCAGTCGCCGCCGGTCAGCGTGTAGCCCTCGCCGGGGGCCTCGCAGGAGATCACGGTCGCGCCCGCGGCGCCGGCCCCGTCGCGGTCGGAGTCGGGGGCCCAGGTGGTGTCGTCGCCGACCGGCTCTTCGTCGATGTCGCCGTCGCAGTCGTCGTCGCGGCGGTTGCAGGTCTCGGCCGCGCCGGGGAGGCGGTCGGGATCGCGGTCGTCGCAGTCGCCGTCCTGCTCGGAGAGGCCGTCGCCATCGCCGTCGGTCAGCCAGTCGAGGCGTGAGTCATAGACATCCCAGGCGGGCAGACAGCCGTGGAGCGTGAGGAGGGCGAGCAGGAGGGCGCCGCGGCGGGGCCCCCCAAGGCGGGGCTCACTGCCCATCGGCGGCCCCGAGGACCAGTCGAGCGGGGAGGAGGTCGATGGCCCCGTTCGGGCTGTCGAGCCTCCCCGAGCTCAGGCGCAGCTCGGTGGCCGCGCCTTGTCCGACCAGCTCTCCGCGGAGCATCGCCTGCGGGCCGTGGTGCGCGAAAGCCCACCCCCCGGCGCTCGTCCGCGCGACCGGGAAGCTGTAGAGCGTGCCCACCCCGGTCGCGTCCAGGGCCAGGACCCCGCGGTCCGAGTTGGGGTCGGCGTGCAGGCGGATCGCGAAGCTGGGCCAGTCCAGGCCTTGTACGCGGAGCCCGGCGGCCTCGAGGCTGAGCCCGCCGGTCGCCGACCCCATCAGCTCACCGACCTCGGCCCAGGTGACCGACCAGGTGGGGTCCACCGAGCGCTGCGGCGGCGGCGGCTGGGCCGGACAGGTGTGCTGAACCAGCACCTCCGGGTCCCGGTAGAGGCCGGTGGCGCTGCGCCCGGAGACGAACTGGAGCTGGCTCACCGGGAGCGCGCCGACCGGCAGGTTGATCGCGGGGTGCCCCGGGCTCAGCGTCAGCTCGCGGCCGGTGCGGTCGCGGAAGGAGACACGGTCGGCCCCATGCCAGTCGCTGACCTCGACGCGGGTGGCGGCGGCGCCGAGGAAGCCGGGGGTGCCCCCCAAGGCCACCGGGAGGGCGCGCCCCGTGTCCAGGCTCAGCGGCTGGAAGCGGGTGGTGCCGCTCGCCCCGGCGACACAGTCCATCGCGCGCCGGGTGGTGGCCTTGGCGAGCTTGGGGGGCGCGTAGTCGATGCGGACCATCATGCCGGAGCCGACGCCGCTCGGGCTGGCAAAGACATCGCAGCTCTCCAGCTTCTCGCCAAGCGGGTTCCGGGTCGAGACGTAGACGTTGTAGGTGCCGGAGATGTTGACGGAGGCGGTGCTGAGCATGTCCCAGGCTCCGGCCGGGTCCACGTCGGGCACCGACGGGTCGTCGTCGAAGGCGTACCAGCTGTCCGTGCCCGTCTCATCGATCGCCGCGCCGTCCAACTCGACCGCGAAGGTGGAGGTCCGGGCGAACCAGGCCGCGGTAGTGTCCCGCTCGATCGCCACCGCACGGGGGCGCGGATCAGCCTCCCAGGTCGTGGCGGTGTGAACGGAGGTCGGAGTCCAGATGGTCACTCCGGTGACAGGTGTGAGGTCTGTGGCGCCGATAAGGACGGTGCACAGACACTCGTCTCCCTTTCCTTCTGTAGGTCTGTATGACGAATAGTAGTCCGAGGAGCCGAAGTGGTTCCCGTCGGTGATGGTGGTGACGCTCGCGCAGGTGACGATGGAGTTGATACCTGCGATCGCGGGCACCACCAGCGAGTTCAGCGGGTCACCGCCCCAGCTCGCCTCCTGTCCGTCCGAGAAGCCGTCGCCGTCGGTGTCGGAGTCGCGCGGGTCGGTGCCCGCGGCGATCTCGTCCTTGTCCAGGTACCCGTCGTCGTCTGTGTCCTTGTCGTTTGGCTCGGTGTGGTAGAGCAGGATCTCGGCGCCGTCTGAGAGCCCGTCGTCGTCGCTGTCAGCGTCGGCGGGGTCGGTCACGGTGATCACCTCCTGGAGGTCGGTGAGCCCGTCCCCGTCGGAGTCGAGGTCGGAGATGTTGGGGTCGGTGCCGGCCGCCACCTCGTCGCCGTCGGAGACCAAGTCGGAGTCCGAGTCGCTGAGCCGGGGGTCGGTGCCGTAGATGTCGAGCTCCTCGCTGTCGCTGAGGCCGTCTCCGTCGGTGTCGGGGTTCGTGGGGTCCGTATCGAGGCGGATCTCGGTCTTGTCATCCAGCCCGTCGCCGTCCGAGTCGGCGTCGTTGGGGTCGGTCCCGAGCTCCGCCTCCTGGCTGTCGGTGATGCCGTCGCCGTCCGAGTCGGCGTCCCCGGGGTCTGTCCCGTCGGCGACCTCCTGGCCGTCGGTGATGCCGTCGCCGTCGGTGTCGGCCTCGCTGGGATCGGTGCCGGTCTCTTCGGACTCCTCACCGTCGCTGAGCCCGTCGTCGTCAGAGTCGGGATCGACGGGATCGGTCCCCATCACGGTCTCTTCGAGGTCGCTGAGACCGTCTCCGTCGCTGTCGCTCTGGGTGGGGTCAGTGCCCGCTTCGACCTCCTCCGCGTCGGGGATGTAGTCTCCATCGGTGTCCGCGTTGTTCGGGTCGGAGCCGGCCTCCAGCTCCTCGAGGTCGGTCAGCCCGTCGCCGTCGCTGTCCTGGTCGGGAGAGGTGCCCTCCCCGTCGTCCGTGGAGGGGGAGCTACCGACGGTGCCGGCCTTGTCGCCGCCGCTCTTACCGCACGCAGAGCCGAGGAAGAGCGCGATGAGGAGGGCCGGCGATCGAAGATTGGGGAACATGGAGGCTCCTGAGTGTGTTGAGTATGTCAGCGGCAGGTGAGGATGACAAGCGGGGGCGGCGACTTCCACCGTGTGGTGGGCAGTCCGTGAGGACGCGAGGAGCCATGCACGCCTCATGCCATTGAAATATCAGGTACTTACGGTGGACTGCCTGACGACAGTCGTCACCCCTGGCATCGAGCAAGATCGGCGATGACGCCGCTGGGGACGGATCCGTCGGGGGTGACGAAGGTCTGACGAAGGTCTGACGAAGGTCGACGGATCTTCGACACCCCCGACGTCGCGCGCTACGGGCCCGCTTGCGACCCGACCAGCTGCTCGATGAGACCCTCACCCCCGAGGGCGCCCGCCTCAGCCTCCGCCAGGAGGGCGCGCACCTCGTCATTCGGCTCGGCAACCTCTCCTTGATGTCGAGCCGGGTGTCGGGCTCCGAGGCGCTCCTGGCCGAGCGGGGCTGCTTAAGAGCGGGGCCGCGGGCGGTGGTGCTCGTGGGGGGGCTCGGGATGGGCTTCACGCTGCGGGCGGCCCTCGATCACCTCGGCCCCGAGGCCCGGGTGGTGGTGGCCGAGCTGCTGCCGGCCCTCGTCGGCTGGAACCGCGGCCTGCTCGGGCCCCTCGCCGGTCACCCCCTCGACGACCCCCGCGTAGCCCTCCACGAAGGCGACGTGGTCGGCTGCCTCCGCGCGGCGGCTCGGGGCCCCGATTCCGCTCGATACGATCGTGTGTTGCTCGACGTGGACAATGGGCCCCAGGCCTTCACCGCAGACAGCAACGCTTGGCTCTACGGTGCGGAGGGGCTGCGGACCACCTACGCCGCGCTGCGACCGGGGGGCCTGCTCGTGGTCTGGTCGGCCTTCCCAGCGCCGCGCTTCCTGGACGCGCTGACGCGGGCGGGCTTTCGGGCCTCCGTCGAGCCGGTGCGGGCGCGAGGTGCCGTCAAGAAGGGCTCGCGGCACCTGCTCTATCTCGGAGAGCGGGCCTGACGGCCTCGCCGCGGCTCAGCGGAGGGCCTGCTGCAGGCGCTCCACCGTCGTCTCCGGCCCCCGCACCCGGAACACGGTGCCCTCGTCGATGTAGGCGGTGGAGAGCACCTCCACCTCGGCGTGCACCCGCCCCGTGAGGGCGCCCTTGGCCCAGGGCACCAAGAGCTCGACCTCGACGGTGGCGACGCCGAAGTGCTCGGCGATGCGGTGGTGGAGGTCGGCGACGCGGCTCGGGCTGTGGGCGGCGGTGAACCAGGCGTCGGGGCGCTCGATCCGGAGGGCCTCCTCGACGGCGGGGTCGAGCTTGTCGCACTTGTTGAAGACGAGGCGGCGGGGGAGGTCGCCGGCGTCGATCTGCTCGAGCACCTCGCGGGTCACGGCCTCCTGGACCCGCCAGGAGGGGTCGGCCACGTCGACCACCTGGAGGAGGAGCCCGGCGTCGATCGCCGCCTCGAGGGTGGAGCGGAAGCTGGCGACGAGGCTGTGGGGGAGGTCTTGGATGAAGCCGACGGTGTCGGTGACGAGCACGGGCGGCATCAGCTCGGGGACGAGCCGCCGCACGGTGGTGTCGAGGGTGGCGAAGAGCTGATCGGCCACGTAGATCTGCGCCCCGGTCAGCGCGCGCATGAGGCTTGACTTGCCAGCGTTCGTGTAGCCGACGAGGGCCACCTGGCGGGCGTCCTTTCGACGGCTCCTTCGCACGCTGCGCTCGGTGTCGAGGGCGGCGAGCTCGTGGCGGAGCTCAGACATCCGATCACGGACCTTGCGGCGGTCCATCTCAATGTCGGTCTCGCCCGCGCCCTTGCCGCCGATGCCGCCGCGCTGGCGCTCCGACGGGCCGCCGAGCTCGCGGAGCCGCGGGGCGAGGTAAGCGAGGCGGGCGAGCTCCACCTGGAGGCGGGCCTCGCGGCTCTTCGCCCGCTTGTGGAAGATCTCGATGATGACGCCGGTGCGGTCGAGCACCTCGACGCCAGTCGCGCTCTTGAGGTTGCGGAGCTGCGAGGGGGACAGCTCGTGATCGACGACGACGACGTCGGCGCGCCGCCCTTCGCGGAGGTGCACGGGAGCGCCCTCGGCGGTCACCGCCTCGTGGGCCTCGTAGCCGGGCCCCTCTGTTTGCTCATCTTCAGAGGTATCCTCGAAGGTCTGTTCGTCTTCCTCCTCGGCCTCGGCGCCGGCCTCCCGGGCCTCATCGCGCTTCGTCTTCTGGGGGCCGCGGTGCACGGCGCCGCTGCCGCCCGTCCACTCGGCGAGGGCCCGCAGGCGCCCCTCCCCGAGCAGCACGATGGCGCGGGTGCTGCCGCGGCGCTGGGTCATCCGCCCGACGACCTCGAAGCCGAGCGTGTCGCAGAGGCGGCCGAGCTCATCGAGGGAGCTCTGGAGCTGCTCGGGCGGCCGCCCGGGGACGAGGACCCCCACGAGGATGGCGCGCGGGGCGCCGGTCGCGGTGGGGATGAGGAGGGAGTCGGCGACGGCCATGGGGTTCCTGCGGGATCGAGCGAGCGGGTGTCGGAGCCCCGCCCTATCCCACCGCGGCGGCCCCCGAACCCGAGGGCGCGGCGACCGTGCGGCGGCTCAGGCGTGGCCCTTCGCGCCCGGCTTCGCCTGCTGCGCCTGGGGGGCCCGCTGCAGGTAGAGCCGCGCGCCGAGGAGCAGGGTCTCGACGAGGTCCTCGAAGGACATCCCGATGGCGCCGGCCGCCATCGGCGAGAGGCTCGTGGCCGTCATGCCGGGGATGGTGTTGATCTCGAGGAACCAGGGCTCGCCGTCGGCGTCGACGATGAAGTCGGCGCGGGCCACGCCGTGGAGGTCGAGGGTCTTGTACGCGAGCACCGCGCGCTCCTGCGCGGCCTTCGCGGTGGCCTCGGCGATGGGGGCGGGCACGATGTACTCGGTCTTCCCGGCCGTGTACTTGGCCTCGAAGTCGAAGGTGCCGATGGTGGGGCGGATGGCGACGACAGGGAGCGCCCGGCCTTCGAGCACGGCGACCGTGATCTCCTCACCCTTGATCTCCTGCTCGATGAGGACCTCGGCGCCGAACTGTACACATTGTACGAGCGCGCCCTCCAGCGAGGCGGCGTCTGTGCAGCGGAAGACGCCGATGGTGGAGCCGCCGGTGGGGTTCTTGGCGAAGACAGGGAAGGTGAGCCCCTCGGGGATGGGGTCACCGACGCTCCAGACGTGGTCGTCGGCCATCCGGACGCCGCTGCCCCGCAGCATGCGCTTGGTGGCGATCTTGTCCATCGCGACCGCGGAGCCGCGGACGTCGCTCCCGGTGTAGGGGATGCGCATGATCTCGAGCAGGCCCTGGATGGCGCCGTCCTCGCCGAAGGCGCCGTGCAGCGCGATCCAGGCGACCTCGACCCCGTGCAGGCGCAGCTCCTCGGGGGTGTCGGGGCCGACGTCGATCTCGACCACGTCGTAGCCACGGGCCCGGAGCGCCCCGGCGACCGCGGCCCCGCTCTTCAGCGAGACGTTTCGCTCGGTGGACATCCCCCCCTTGAGCACGCCCACGCGGAGCTGCCGGTTCTGGAGCTGACGGACGAGCTCGTCGCGGTTGAAGTCGAGGCTGGACGCGGCGGCTGCGGCGGGGGTGGTCATGGGCGCACCTTCTGGCGGGGAGCGGGGGGATCCTGGCCGATGAGGGGGATGCGGGAGTGGAGCTCGACGCCGCGCGACTTCTCGGCCCGCGCCTTCGTGCCCTGGGTGAAGAGCAGCGCGTCGGAGCAGGTGGAGCCGCCGATGTGCACGAGGGTGCCGGGCTCGGCGGGGGTGAGTCGCCAGCCGCGGAGGCGCGCGCCGATGACCCCCGCGCTCTCCAGCACTCGGCGAGAGGGGACGATCTTGTCGTCCTGGAGGGGATCGGCGAAGAGGGTGCCGGGAGGCGGCGGCGAGGGGTGGCGCACCCGCCTCGGCGGCCGGGGCCCGAGCGGGACCACCACGTCGAGGAGCACGGCCGTCTCGGAGAGCTCGGGCGGGTCTTCACCGGGGGCGAGGCGGGCCTCCTCGATCGAGCGGCCCTGGAGCCAGCGCACGCGGGTGATGAGGTCGGTGAACAGCCGCTGCTCTTTGCGGGCGAAGATCGCGCCGGGGGTGCCGGGCCAGCGGCCGAGCAGGCTGCGATCGAAGAGGTCCGCTCGCAAGGCGACGGAGGCCAAGAGGCAGGCGCCGCCGAGGACCAGGCCGCCGTCCTCCACCCGCCAGTCCTCGAAGGCGTGGCCGGGGCGGATGACGAGCCCGGCGATGCCGCCGTCGCGGACGAGCCACTCCTCGAAGGGCCAGTGAACCCGCCACGGCACCTTGTGCGCGCGGGCGCGCTTGAGCGCCTCTTTCAGGGTGGCGACGTCGACCACCTCCACCCAGAGGTGGGTCGGGCCGCCGATTCGGTAGGGCAGGTGCCGGCTGAGCGGCTCCTCCTCCCGCACGGTCGCCCCCGGGAGCTCCCGGAGGGCGTCGGCCAGCTCGAAGACGTTCAAGGAGAGGGCTCCCGCTCGCGGAGGCGCTCGGTCAGCTCACCGCAGACCCGGTTCACGTCTCCGGCGCCGAGGGTGATGATGATGTCACCAGGGCCGACGGTCCGGGAGAGGTGTTCGGTCGCCTCGTCGAGGCTGTCCACCCGCACGACGCTGCGGTGGCCGAAGTCGGAGATGAGCGAGGCGAGGCGGTGATGATCGATCCCCTCGATGGGAGCCTCTCCGGCCCGGTACACCGGGCAGACCACCACCTGGGTCGCCGAGTTGAAGCTGCGGGCGAAGTCCTCGAGCAGGTCGCGCACGCGGCTGAAGCGGTGAGGCTGGAAGACGGCAAAGCGGCGCCGATCGGGCCAGACCTGACTCGCCGCGGTGAGGGTGGCCACGATCTCCGTCGGGTGGTGGCCGTAGTCGTCGATGATCGTGACGGGCAGCGAGCCCTCGGGGGCATCGTTGGGCACGATCTCGGCTCGCACGCTGAAGCGACGATCCACGCCCGTGAAGTGCAGGAGGCCGGCCTGGAGGCGCTCGAAGGGGATCCCGATCTCGAGGCCGACGGCGAGGGCGGCGAGGGCGTTGCTCACGTTGTGCAGGCCGGGCATCCCGAGGGCGATCTCGCCCAGGCGCTGGCCCCGCCAGATGGGGGAGAAGCGGGTGATCATGCCCTCGTAGCGCACATGATCGGCCCGCATCTCCGCCTGCTCGTTCATGCCGTAAGTGACCACCTTCCGGCGGATGCGCGGCAGGATGCGCTGGACGTTGGGGTGGTCGAGGCAGACGGTGGCGAAGCCGTAGAAGGGCACCTTGTTGGCGAAGTCGACGAAGCCCTTGAGCAGGGCCTCCATCGAGCCCCAGTGGTCGAGGTGCTCGGGGTCGATGTTCGTGATGATGACCACGGTGGGGTCGAGCAGCATGAAGCTGCCGTCCGACTCGTCGGCCTCGGCCACCATGTGCTCGCCGGCGCCGAGGCGGGCCGAGCTGCCGATGGCGTCGAGCCGACCGCCGATGACGATGGTGGGGTCGGCGCCGGCCTCGAAGAGGCAGCGGGCCAACATGCTCGTGGTGGTGGTCTTTCCGTGGGTGCCGGCCACCGCGAGGCCGTACTTCATGCGCATCAGCTCACCGAGCATCTCGGCGCGCGGGATGACGGGGATCTTGGCGGCTTCAGCGGCCTTGATCTCCACATTTTCGTTCGAGATGGCGGTGGAGCGGACGACGACGTCGGCGCCGGCGACGTTGGCCTCGTCGTGGCCGATCAGGATGGTGCCGCCAAGCTTTCGCAGGGCCCGCACGGTCGCGCTCTCCTTCGTGTCGGAGCCCGAGACGGCGTAGCCCATCGTGAGCAGCACCTCGGCGATGCCCGACATGCCGGAGCCGCCGATGCCGACAAAGTGGATACGGCGCACCTTCCCGCGGAACATGGCCTCTCCCGGGGAGGGCTTGAGGGGGGGGATCATCCAGCCCCCACGACGGTGGCGGGAGGGTTGGCCGCGGCCAGCCTGCGGTTGGGCCAGCCGCTCGTCACCGGCGAGCCATCGGACTCGGCGGCGATGCTGAGCAGCACGCCCACCGCCCACAGGTTCGACTCCATCGCCGAGGCGCCGTAGGAGATGAAGGGGAGCACGAGGCCCTTCGGCGGCACGATGCCCATCGCCACGCCGAAGTTGAAGAAGGCCTCGATGCCGAGCACGGCGGTGATGGTGCCGGCCACGTACATGCCGAAGGCGTCGCGGGCCCGGCGGGCGATGTGCAGGCCCCGCCAGACGAGCATGGCATAGAGCCCGATGACGCCGACGAGCCGGATCAGGCCGAGCTCCTCGGCGATGACGGCGCCGATGAAGTCGGTCCAGGGTTCAGGCAGGAAGTGGAGCTTGGCCATGGAGTTCCCCAGGCCTTGACCCCAGACGCCGCCCGAGTGGATGGCGACCCAGCTCTGGATGACGTGGTAGCCCTCCGCGTCGGCAGAGGCCCAGGGATCGAGGAAGCTCGTGAGGCGGGCGACGCGGTAGGACTCGGCGATCATCACAGGGACGCCGACGATCAGGCCCGCCACCGAGACGACGCCGATGTGAGCCGGCCGCATCCCGGCGATGAACAGCATCAGCGCGCAGGAGCCGGCGATGATGGCTGTGGTGCCAAAGTCGGGCTGAAAGATGATGAGGCAGAGGACCGGCACGGGGATGAGCAGCCCTTGGAGGAGCACCCGCCAGTCGCCGATGCGGCCCCGCCAGCGGTCGAGGTAGTGCCCGAGGGCGATGATCACGGCGATCTTGGCGAACTCAGAGGGCTGCAGGTTCGCTCCGCCGAAGCCGATCCAGCGCGCGGCGCCGTTCGCCCGGTGCTGGATGCCCGGGACGAAGGTGAGCACGAGCCCCAGCAGGCACGCGACATACAGCGCCCATCGGTATTTTCGCATCACGCGCGTCGGGGTGACCGCGGTCGCGGTGCAGAGGCCAATCCCAAGCGCGATCGCAACCGACTGGCGAGTGAAGAAGTGGAGCTCATTCCCGTTCTCTTCCCCGGCGACGAAGGCGGAGGCCGAGTAGACCATCACGAGCCCGAGCGCGATCAGGATGGCGACGATGGAGATGAGCCAGGGGTCGGTGCGGCGGTTCATGCCGGACCTCCAGGGAGCGGCGAGCGGGTGGGGTCAGGAGGAGTGTGGGCGAGCTCGGCGAAGACGGCTCCACGATGCTCGAAGTCCCGGAATTCGTCGAAGCTGGCGGTGGCCGGAGAGAGCAGGACCGTGTCTCCCGCGACCGCGAGGGCGTGTGCGCGAGCGACGGCGGCGCGCATCGTCGGCAGCAGCTCGACGGGGAGGCCCTCGAGCGCCCGAGCGATCTCGGAGCCGCTCGCGCCGAAGCACAGGATGTGCCGGGCGTACTTCTCGAGCAAGGGACGGAGCTGGCTGTAGTCCGCCCCCTCCTTGCCCTGCCCGCCGAGGAGGGTGATCTGGCCGGCGCCGATGCCGCGGACGCCGACCAGCGCGGCGTCCACGTTGGTGGCCTTCGAGTCGTTCACCCAGCGCACGCCAGCGGCCTCGTGCACCTGCTCGAGGCGGTGGGGCAGGGGCCGGATGGCGGCGAGGTCGAGCTGGTCGCGCCGAACGCCCGCCGCTACGACGAGGAGCACGGCGGCGGCGATGTTGGTGCGGTTGTGCGGCCCCGGCAGCGGGAAGCGGTCGAGGGGCACGGGACCGTCGTCTCGGGTGCCTTGCAGGTGCAGCGTGTCCTCGTCCTCCCTGGAGCCCGGCTTGCCGCCGAGGAGGAGCACGCGGGGGCCGGATGGGCGCCGCGCGGCGTCAGGGCCGATGAGCGGGTCCTTCGCCGGGACGATCGCGCAGTCACTCGCGGTCATCGCGGCGAAGAGGTTCAGCTTCGCGGAAGCATATCCCTGCATCGTCTTGTGGCGGGCGAGGTGGTCGGGCGTGAGGTTGAGGATGACCCCGGCGAGGGGGTGGAGGCCCTGCGCGAGCTCGAGCTGGTAGGAGCTCACCTCGACCACGGCGATGTCCTCCACGGCGCGGTGGCGGACCAGCGCCGTCGCGAAGAGGGAGAGGGGCTTGCCGAGGTTGCCGCCCACGAAGGGGAGGCGCCCGGCAGCCTCGAGGAGCTGGCCGGTGAACCAGGTCGTGCTCGACTTCCCGTTGGTGCCGGTGATGGCGAGGATCGGGATCTCGCGCTCGGCGAGGACCGAGGCGGCGAGGCTGAGCTCTCCCCAGACCGGCACGCCCGCCTCGAGGGCGGCCACGAGGTCGGGGCTGCTCGCGGGGACGCCCGGTGAGACGACGATGAGGTCAGCGGAGAGGAAGTCGGCCCGATCGTGGCCGCCATAGCGGGCGCGGGTGCCAGGGACGCGCTCCGCGTCGGCGCGGAGATCGGTGCAGAGCACGTCTGCGGCCTCGAGCGCGAGGCAGAGCTCCGCCGCGGCGACCCCGCTCCGGCCCATGCCCACGATCAGCACCCGTCCGCCGAGGATGGCGGCGGCGGGGGAGGGGAGCGTGGCGGGCTTCGGTGTCATCAGCGCACCTTCAGCGTCGAGAGGGCGACGAGGGCGAGCAGGATGCTGATGATCCAGAAGCGGACGATGATCTTCGGCTCACTCCAGCCCTTCTTCTCGTAATGATGGTGGATCGGCGCCATCGCGAAGACCCGCTTCCCGGTCAACTTGAAGCTCGCGACCTGGATGATGACCGAGAGGGCCTCGAGGACGAACACGCCGCCCACGAGCGCGAGCAGGAGCTCGTGTTTGGAGAGGATGGCGAGGGCCCCAAGGGCGCCGCCGAGCGAGAGGCTGCCCACATCGCCCATGAAGATCTGTGCAGGGAAGGTGTTGTACCAGAGGAAGCCGAGCCCAGCGCCCACGATGGTGACGGCGAAGATGCTGAGCTCGCCCGAGCCCTCGATATAGGGGATGGACAGATACTCGGCGAAGCCCAGGTTGCCGGCGAGGTAGGCGAGGACCGCGAAGGTCATGGCGGAGGTCATCACGGGCCCGATCGCGAGGCCGTCGAGGCCGTCCGTGAGGTTCACCGCGTTGGATGCGCCGGTCAGGATGAACATCCCGATCGCCACGTAGAGCCAGCCGAGCCAGGGGAGACCGTCCACGAGCTGATCGAAGTGGATGGTGGCGTGCTTGAAGAAGGGCAGCGCGAGCGAGGGATCGATGTGACCGGTGGCATAGCCACCCCCCAGCACCACGCCAGAGATGGTGACGTGGCCGAAGATCTTCCAACGCCCGGCGAGCCCGTCGCTCGAGCGCTGCATCACCTTCTTCCAGTCATCGATGAAGCCGATGAGGCCGTAGCCGAGGAAGATGGTGAGGGCCATCCAGACCACGGGCTGGTCTAGGCGGGCCCAGAGCAGCGTGCTCACCGTGATGCTCACGATCATCGGCACGCCGCCCATGGTGGGCGTGCCGACCTTCTGCTCCACATGAGACTGTGGACCGTCGCTGCGGATGATCTGCTCCATCCGCTTGTTCCGCATCCAATTGATGAAGGTGGGGTAGAGCGCGTAGCAGATGGCCAGCGCGGTCACCATTCCCCAGGCTGCCCGAAAGCTGATGTATCGGAACAGGTTGAAGCCGCTGTGTTCAGCGGCGAGCGGGAGCAGGAGGGCGTAGAGCATTCAGGTGTCCTCGGGCGCGAGCGCGGGGAGCACGCGCTCCATGGCCGTGCCGCGGCTCCCCTTGAGGAGGACGAGGTCGCCGGCGTGGAGGCGGCGTTGGAGCGCCCGACCGAGGGCGGGTGCGTCTGGCGCGAGCAGGAAGGCAGGGTGGTGCGAGAGGCCGGCGGCCTCGGCGGCGGCGGCGTAGCGGGGCCCCGCGAGGCCGACCAGATCGAGCTTCAATCGGGCGGCGAGCTCCACCATCTCGCGGTGCGCGCTGGCCTCGGAGGAGCCGAGCTCCAGCATGTCGCCGAGGAGGGCGACGCGGCGCGCGCCGGACACGACGCTGAGCGTCTCGAGGGCGGCGGCGGTGCTGATGGGGTTCGCGTTGTACGCGTCGTTGATCACCCGGATGCCGCCCGGGCCGGCCTCGATGCGCTGCCGCATCCCGACGGGCTCGTAGCGGGCGAGGCGAGCGGCCATACCCTCGACGGGGAGGCGGAGGGCGACGCCGGCGGCGATGGCGGCGGTGGCGTCGAGCGCGAGGTGGAGGCCGGGGCTCGAGAGGGTCCCGAGGACGGCGCCGCCGTGGGCGAGCTCGACCCGATAGCGGGTGGAGAGCGTGGCGGCGTCGACGACCGCGTCGGTGAGCCGAACGTCGGCCCCCTTGGCCCGGCCGTAGCGGAGCACGCGCACACCCTCGGGGATCGGGAGCGCAGCGATCCGCGGGTCATCGATGTTCACGCAGCAGGTGTCTCCGGGCCGGGCGCCCAGGAAGAGCTCGCCCTTGGCCGTGGCGACGCCCTCGATCGAGCCCACCCCCTCGAGGTGCGCGGGGCCGACGTTGGTGATGAGGCGCACCTCGGGGCGGCTGATCCGCTGCAAGCGGTCGATCTGTCCGAGGCGGTCCATGCCCATCTCGATCACCCAGACCCGGGCCTCTGGCGGCGCGGCGAGCAAGGTGAGGGGCACCCCGATCTGACTGTTCAGGTTGCCTTCGGTCTGGTAGACCGGTCCCAGGCCCTCGGCGATGAGGGCGATCATGGCGCGGGTGGTGGTCTTCCCGGCGCTGCCCGTCACCCCCACGACCGGTCCGAAGAAGGCGCCGCGCGCGTAAGCGCCGAGGTCTTGTAAGGCGCGGAGGGTGTCCGCCACCTCGACGAAGCCGGCGGTCCAGCCTTTGGGGACGCGATGGGCGATGGCGCCCGCGCAGCCTGCGGCGAGCACGTGCGGGAGGTAGTCATGGCCGTCGAAGCGCTCGCCGGGGAGGGCGAGGAACCACAGACCCTCGCGGACGCGGCGGCTGTCGGTGCTGATGGTGCCGGCGGGGCCGGGGGCGCGGAGGGTGCCCCCTGTGGCGGCCGCGAGCTCTTCGGCGCGAAAGATCACGGGCGCTCCGGGGGTGGGGCCGAGGGCCGAGGGAGAGGACCGGGGAGCTCGGCGAGGAGCCGGGCCGCGACGGCGTGGTCGTCAAAGGGGAGCGTGGCCTTGCCGACCGTTTGGGTCCGCTCGTGGCCCTTACCGGCGATGAGCACGACGTCGCCGGGCCGTGCGTCCCGGAGGGCGGCCTCGATGGCGCGGGCGCGATCGACCTCGATCGTGGCGGGCCCGCTCAGGCCGACGGCGATCTGCTCCAGGATGGCCGCGGGGTCCTCCGAGCGGGGGTTGTCCGAGGTGAGGTAGACGTGGTCGCTGCCCGCCGAGGCCGCCGCCCCCATCAAGGGCCGCTTGCCCGCGTCGCGGTCGCCTCCGCAGCCGAAGACGGTCAGGATGCGACCCTCGGTGAGCGGGCGCAGGGTGCCGAGCACCTGGACGAGGGCGTCCGGGGTGTGGGCATAGTCGACGAAGACGTGCAGCCCGTGTGTCTCGTCGGCGAGGCCTGCCCCGACGGCTTCAAGGCGCCCCGGCACCGACGGGAGCCCAGCGAGGCCCGCGAGGCAGCGCTCGAGCGGGATGCCAAGGGCGAGGCCGACCCCCAGCGCCGCGAGGGCGTTGTCGAGGTTGTGGAGGCCGGTGAGCTGCAGGTCGAGCTGCCCTTCGCCGTTCGGGGTGCGGACCCACGCGCGACAGCCGCCGAGGCGGAGCTCGACCGAATCGACGCAGAGGTCGAAGGGGGGCTGCCCGGCAGGCGGCGCGCCGCGCCCGAAGGTCCAGGTGCGAGCGTGAGGGGGGCGCATCGCGGCGGCGGCGGGGTCCATGCCGTTGAGGATGGCGGTGCCGCCCGGGTCGAGGAGCTCGTGGAAGAGCCGAGCCTTGGCGGCGGCGTAGGCCTCCATTGTCCCGTGAAAGTCGAGGTGGTCGCGGGTGAGGTTGGTGAAGACCGCGACCCGGAAGGGGATGGCGGCCACCCGCTCGAGCTCGACCCCGATGCTGGAGACCTCCATGGCCACGAGGGCGCAGCCGGCGTCGCGGGCCTCCGCGAGGAGGCGCTGCAGGACGGGGGCCTCGGGCGTCGTGTGGCTGGCGGCGCGGTCCCGGCCGGCGATGCGGTGGCCGGTGGTGCCGATTCGCCCCGAGCGGAGGCCTGCGGCGGCGGCGATGGCCTCGACGAGGAAGGTCGTGGTGGTCTTGCCGTTCGTGCCGGTCACGCCCACCACGGGCAGCGCGCGGCCGGGCTCTCCCTCGAGGGCCGCGGCGAGTCGGGCGAGCGCCCAGCGGGCGTCCTTCACCACGATGAGGGTGGCCCCCTCGTGGGCGCCCTCGACGGGGCGCTCGCTCACCACCGCGGCGCAGGGCAGGCCGCGGGCGAAGCGTCGGCCGTCGGCCTGGGCGCCGGGGATGGCGACGAACACGTCGGACACGCCGATCTGCCGGGAGTCATGACTGACCCCGGTGACGACCCGGTCCGTTTGTCCGGTCACGGACAAGGGAGCCAGGAGCTCGATCAGCGCGGATAAAAACATGGGGCGGCGGGGGACGACACGCTTCCCCAGGAGCGCTCGGGCTGAGCAGGAGGGGGGAGGGGAGCGCGGCGTGGGTGGAGGGGAGGGGTACGGGGCGGGGGTCGGCGGGAGGAGGGGTGCCCGGAGCAGGGGGGCATCAGCGACAGGGGGGAAGAGGGGGCAGCATGGCGGGTGGTCTGGCCGTCGCGGAGGGACGCGGAGGGACGCCGAAGGTGGGTGGCGCGGAGTCGGGCAGGGCTGCCTTCATCCATGCGCCGGGGTGGCGGCTCCCCTGGAGATACGTCCGGAAGTGGCCCGCGACGCGGACCGGTAGAGGCGCAATGGAGGACATCGCGCCCCGACCGCAGCATTTCAGCCCCCCCGCTCCGAGCGGAGGTTGGTTTTGGGTGGAGAATCAGAGAGTCTGAAGGAGATAAAGTAGCGAGAAAAGCGGATGTCTGGGCGATGGGGCGAGGCTGGAGACCTCGGCCTGGCTCACTTGAGCGTCACTTCGACGCGGCCGCCGATGGGGATCGGGAGACCGGGATCGGGCTCCTGCTCGGCGACACGGCCGCTGCCCTGCATCGAGACGCCGAGGCCGGCGCCCTGGAGGGTGACGAGGGCGTCGCGGAGGCTGAGGCCGGTGAGGTCGGGGGTTCGCAAGCGTCCGTCGTCCATCCACTGGAGCTCGGGGGGCGCGATCGGCGCCTCTGGCTCGGGTTCGACGGCGGCCACCACGGGGGCGACGCCCGGCTTGCCGTGGGGGTCGTTCGACTTGTCGGAGGCGATGAGCGCGGGGTTGGGCGCCACGCCGAGCATCCGCATCGAGACCTCGGCGATGGTCGCGAAGGCGGGCGCGGCGACGATGCCGCCGTACTTCGAGCCAATGGTGGGAGAGTCCACCACCACGGTGATCGCGAGGCGGGGAGCTTCGGCGGGGACGAGCCCGACGAAAGAGCCGATGCGGTCTGTCTCGGAGTAGCCGCCGCCTTCGATGTGCTTCCAAGCTGTGCCTGTCTTGCCGGCGACGAGGTAGCCATCCACCCGGGCGCGGGTGCCTGTCCCGCCCTCCTCGGTGACGGTCAGCATCATCCCCACCGTCTTTCGGGCGGAGTCGACGGAGACCACCTGGCGGTCGATCTCGGGCTCGGTCACCCGGATGACGTTGCCGTTCGGGTCGCGGACCTCACGAACGAGCATCGGCTGCATGCGCACGCCGTCGTTGCCCAGCGCGGCCATCCCATACGCGAGCTGAACCGCGGTCGCCGTGACTCCGTGGCCGTAGGCGGTGGTGGCGAGCTCGATGGGCCGGATGGTGGCGGCATCCCGCATGGTGCCGCGGGTCTCGCCGGGGAGGCTGAGGCCGGTCGAGCGGCCGAAGCCGAAGGCGGTGAGGTAGGAGAGCGACTTCTCGGCGCCCAGCTTGAAGGCCAGCTTGGCCGTGCCGATGTTCGAGGAGTACTTGATGACCTCGGAGAGGCTCACCGCGCCGTGCGGGTGGTCGTCGTGGATGACCTTCCCGCCGACGACCCAGGCCCCACCTTCGCAGTCGATCATCGACTCCGGTGTGGCGACGCCCTCCTCCAGCGCCGCCGCCGCGATGAAGGGCTTGAAGACGGAGCCGGGCTCGAAGGCGTCCATGGCGGCGCGGTTCTTGATGCCTGCGATGGCGAGGTCGGCGGTGTTGTTCGGGTTGATGGTCGGCCAGTTGGCCATGGCCAGGAGCTCGCCGGTGTGGACATCCACGACGACGGCGTGGGCCGACTGCGCGCCGGTGGTCGCCACGGCCTCGGCGATGGCCTCCTTGGCGACGTGCTGAATGCGGTGGTCGAGCGTGAGCACCACCGTGTTTCCGCCCTCGATCTCCACGGCGTCGGGCGTGACGCGGCGGCCCTTCCGGTCTCGCCAGAGCATGTAGCGGAAGGTCTCGCCGCGGAGCTGACGATCGAGGGTGCGCTCGAGGCCCGCCATGCCGGACCCGTTGTGGCCCACCACGCCGAGCAGTGAGGCGGCGTCTTCGCGTCCTGGGTAGTAGCGGTGGGACTCCGCCGCGGTCCAGACCCCGTTCAGGATCTCCTTGTCCTTCTTGCCGAGCTCACGGGTCGCCGCCTTGATGTGCGCGGTCTCTCCCGGGGTGAGGCCGCGCGCGAGCACCACGTCACGCCGCGGCGTGTGGGTGATGCGGCCGAGGAGCTCGGCCTCAGAGCGCTCGAGCAGGGGGGCGAGGCTACCCGCCAGCATCTGCGCCCGCTTCGCGTCGAGGCGGGCGGGGTCGACGTGGAGCTCCTCCAGGGCCACGGTGGTGGCGAGGATGTAGCCGTTCCGATCCAGCAGATCGCCGCGACGCCCCTTGTCCTCGACCGCCTCTTCGAACTGGGTCTGCGCCTTGTTTTCGAGCTTCGGGTCTGGCAGGAGCATGAGCGAAGAGGCTTGAGCCGTGAGCGCGAGGTAGCCGAGACCGATGAAGCCGCCCGCCCAAGCCAAGCGGATGCTCGACCGGGTGCGCACCGTGGCGTCCGCCTCGGGGGCAGCGCTCGGATCGGGCTGCAGCGCCGACAGACCCTGGATCAGGATCGAAGGGGTCGGCGATGGCGGCTTGGGGCGGCTCATGGGTGGGCGACGGCTCCGGTGCGGGGGACGTCGACCACGTGGACGTCCTTGGCGAGCTGAAGGGTGACCGCCGCCTCCGTGAGGTAGGCGGGGTCCGTGACGGTGGCGAGCTCGAGCTGCAGGCGCTGGTTCTCTTCCTCGGCTGCGGTGAGGCGGGCCTCAACGCTGTCCAGGGCCACCGACGTCTCGACGAGGTCCACGCGGGACCAGGCTGCGAGCAGCGCGGCGGTCGCCACCAGCGCCGCTACCGCGAGGTAGCGCCACAGGTGGCTGAGCTCGAGACCCCCGCCTTCAAGGGCCTCGATCGGGGGAGAGACGGGGGCCAGAGGGGAGCCCGGGAGGACGGGCTCGGGAGAGGAGGTCGAGGGGCTCGACCGGTGGGGAGAAACGGACGGGAGGATCCACCGCATGGCCATCTCCAAGCGCTGCGTCTGCTGCTGTGGCCAAAGCCGGGCCTGGGCTTTGGCCGCTACTGCGGCTGCGAGAAGGGGGAGGAGGGAGAGGAGGGAGAGGAGGGAGCCGGCTCGCCGAGGCCGGGTTCGACCGCGGCGGCGCGCTCGAAGACCCGGAGGCGGGCCGAACGGGCGCGCGGATTGGTGGGATCGGCCTCCGCGCCGCCGATGCCCTGGGGGGTGATCAGGCGGCCGAAGGCGGGGTGGAGGGGGTAGCCGTAGGCGTCGCGCGGGGCGTCTTTTCCGGCCGCCTCACGGAGGCGGCGCTTGACGATGCGGTCTTCGAGCGAGTGGAAGGAGATCACGGCCAGCCGCCCGCCCGGTCGGAGGAGCCCGAGGGCCGCCTCGAGACCGCGCTCCAGCTCACCCAGCTCGTCGTTGACGGCGATGCGGAGGGCTTGAAAGGTGCGGGTGGCGGGGTGCGTGCGGCTGCCCTTCCAGCCAGAGGCCTTGGCGATACATTCGGCCAGCGGCAGGGTTCGGCGCCAGGGGCGGCCGTTGAGGATGGCGCGGGCGATGCGCCGGGCGTGCGGCTCTTCGCCGTATCGAAAGAGGAGGTCGGTGAGGGCGGCCTCGTCCAGCGTGTCGAGGAGGTCTGCGGCGCTCTCGGGATCGGCGGGGTCCATGCGCATGTCGAGCGGGCCGTCGCGCATGAACGAGAAGCCTCGCTCTGGGTGATCGAGCTGCGGAGAGCTGGTGCCGATGTCGAGCACGACCCCATCGAAGGGCGCCCAGGGTTGGCCGAGCGCGGCCATGTCGCCGTACCGTCCGTGGAGGAGCACAGCCCGCTCACCGAAGCGGGAGAGGCGGGCCCCGGCCGCCGCGAGGGCCTGCCGATCACGGTCGATACCGACGAGGAGGCCGTCGGGGCCGGTACCGTCGAGGACGGCCTCGCTGTGACCGCCGCCGCCGAGTGTGCCGTCGAGCCAGCGGCCGCCGGGGCGGAGGCCGAGGAGCTCGGTGACCGCGCCGCGGAGGACCGTCTCGTGGTGGAAGGCAGGGTGCTGCATCGGATCATCCACCGCTCCCCGGCGCAGGCGGCTTCAAGGCGCCCATGCCGTAGAGCTGGTCCCACAGGGAGGCCGCAGCGGGGAAGGCCTGCTGCTCCCAGCGGGCGCGGTCCCAGACCTCGAACCAGGCGCCGGCGGTGAAGAGCCAGAGGTCGCGGTCGAGGCCCAGGAGGTTGCGGAGCTCCTGGGGGATCAACATCCGGCCGGCGTTGTCGATGGACACCGTCTGGGCCGTCGAGGCGATGGCGAGGGCGAAGAGCCGAGAGCGGGGGTCGAGGGGATCGCCCGACTGGTGCTGCTCGGCCATCTTGGCGTAGTCGTCGATTCGGTAGAAGGCGAGTCCGCCCTTTGGACCTCCGTTGGCGAAGGCCACGAGCTTGCTGATCCCGAGCAGGTCGAGGGCCGTTCGCAGCGCCACAGGCACCATCACACGACCCTTGGGGTCGAGCGTCAGCTCTGCGTTGAGGCACGGGAGGAGCATCGAGGGGCCGGGCGTGTGCGGGGCGAGGGGCGAGGAGGGGGGGCTCGTCTTTGGATCTCCCAACCTGACTTCCGGCGGGTTGGGGAATGAGATCCACTTCAAGACCCCATGGTTACACCCCAGATACCCAGCGATCCACTCCGTTGCTACACCTCGGGGTGGCCTTTTTCTAAGTGCCTGAATTTACACGAGCGGTATCTTCGCACGGGGAGCCGATCCACCCGATCGAGCGGATCGGACGAGGCGATCGGCGATCGCGGCGAGGCGTGCGGGTCGGTGTGCCCTCTGCGGCGTCGATGTTGCAGGGATAACATGGCGTTTTATCGTAATTCCCGCCGCCTGTACCCCACGCAGGCCGGAGCGCGGTCGCCAGCTCGGTGGAGGGGACGTTCACGGGCCTCGGGGTCCCAGCGCCTCGCCGGGCCGCATGCGGGGGGTCACAAAGTGGATCGACTCACAGAGTGGATCGACGATGCGGTTCGGCGAGGCTTTGGAGGGAGCGCGCGGTGGACGCGAAGCTCGGCCCCACCGGTCTGGGGCGGTCGGTTAGCTTCGCCGGGAGGAGGAGCCCGCTTGGCCCAGTCCCCCCCGAAACGGCCCGCTGGCGGCCAGCCCCCTGGCCCCCGTCGGCTGATCGCCGAGAATCGAAAGGCGAGGTTTGATTACGAGATCCTCGACAAGATCGAGGCTGGGCTCGTCCTGGTCGGGAGCGAGGTCAAGACCTTGCGCGGCGGCAACGGCAACCTCGCCGAGGCCTGGGTCGCCTTCGAGAACGACGAGATGTGGCTGGTGGACTGCTTCATCCCGCCCTATCCCCAGGCAGGCCCCTTCCAGAACCACGAGCCCCGGAGGCGCCGAAAGCTGCTCCTCAAGGCCGCCGAGGTGGAGAAGTGGCGCAGCCGCGCCGTGGAGAAGGGGCTCACCGCCATCCCGCTCCAGCTCTACTTTCAGGGAAAGTGGATCAAGGTGGAGCTGGGCCTCGGCCGCGGTCGGAAGCTGCACGACAAGCGCGCGGCGATCAAAGAGCGCGATGATCGTCGGGAGATCCGGCGCGGGCTCAACGAGCGCTGACGCACCTCCGATGGAAAGGGGTGGGGTCGGACGCACGGCGTGGATTGCCGGGCGGCCTTCGGCCAGCTAAGGCGGCGCGATGTTGCCAATTCTGGGCGGAATCGCTGTGGGCTGGATCGTCGCCATCGGGCTCTCGAGCTGGAGGCGACTCGGTGGAGTGGCGGGTGCTTCGGTGATGGGGCTGATGGTCGCGTTTTACCTCGCGGTCCAACATCTCCCCTCCTCCGGTGACTCCTTCTGTTCGGTGAACGAGACCTTCAACTGCGACCTCGTGAATCGCAGCCGCTGGTCGGAGCTGGGGGGCATCCCCATCTCTCTGCTCGGGGCGGGCTTCTACGCGGCCACGCTGGTCTCGGCGCTGCTCGGTCTCCGGGATCCGGCTCGATACAGCCGCGCCGCGCACCTCGCCGCCGTCGGTGGGCTGCTCTCGGTGGGCTACTCAGCCTTCCTCGCCTGGGCGTCCATGCAGGTCGGGGCCTGGTGCCTGATGTGCATCAGCCTCTACGGGGTGAACCTCATCATCCTCGTGAGCGGCCTGCTCGCCGTGAAGGACAGCGGGGTCTCGCTCGGGGCCGGCCTCGGAGACCTCGTCGGGGGGCGCGATGGCAGCCTGACGCCGGCTGTGGGCGCCGGCGCCGTGGTCTTCATGGTCGGGATGGTGGGCTACAACCAGCTGAAGTCCGGCATTGAGGCGCCCGCGGTCGACGCGGAGGGCAAGCTCGACCTCGCCGCCCTCTTCGAAGAGGTGGGCGGCACGGTGGAGCTGGACGGCACCGAGCCCATCCTCGGCGATCCCGGCGCCCCCTTCACGGTGGTGGAGTACGCCGACTTCGAGTGCCCCCACTGCGCGAAGCTCGCGCCTGAGCTGACCGAGGTGGTCAAGAAGAACCCTCGAATCCGCATCCTCTTCAAGAACTACCCCCTGAGCGGGGACTGCAACCCCCAGATCGACGGTCCGGGCCACGCCAACGCCTGTGGGGCCGCCTACGCCGGGGAGTGTGCCCGCCAGCAGGGCAAGTTCTGGGAGATGGACGAGGTGATGTTCAAGAACCAGGAGTACCTCAAGCCCGACGACATCCTCTTCATGGCCGAGCAGATCAAGCTCGACAAGGAGACGTTCCAGGCCTGCTTGAAGGACCCTCGCACCCACGCCGCCGTCAAGGCGGACGCAGAGGCGGGCTCGAAGGCGGGCCTCCGGGGCACGCCGACGATGTTTCTCAAGGGGCTGGACGGGGAGAAGTGGGTTCGGGTGAAGGGGATGTCCGACGAGCTGCTCCTGCTGGTGAACGCCAAGGAGACCGGCACCCCCTTGCCGCCGACCCCCCCCGTCTCTTCGGGCGAGCACTGAGCTCCGGAGGCCTCGTGGAGAGTCGCTGGGCGGAGCTGCGCCTGATCCTGCCTCGGCGCCGCTTTGACCTGACGAGTGCGCACCTCTTTGAGCTGGGTACGGTCGGCATTCAGGAGGATCTCCTCCCCGGAGAGCTCCCGCGCATCCAGCAGCCCTGGGACACCGGCCCGCCCCCCGCTCCGCCCTCCAGGGTGCTGCTCCGGGCTTGGTGGCCCGAGGACGCGGCCCTCCCCGAGGTGCAGGCCGCGGTGGCGGAGCTCATCCGCGAGTGGGACGACGTCGATGTCCCCACGTGGGGCGAGGTCGCCGACGGAGACTGGGCCGAGGCTTGGCGAGCGGCCTTCCACCCCATCCGGGTGAGCGAGCGCCTCGTCGTGTCTCCGCCTTGGGAGGCCGGTCCGGGCGATCTCCTCATCGAGCCCGGCATGGCCTTCGGCACGGGGGAGCACCCCACCACCCGGGCTTGCCTCGCCGCCGTGGATCGCCTCGCGGTGCCTGGCGAGACCTGCGTAGACCTCGGCATGGGTACAGGGGTGCTGGCGCTGGCCGCGGCGCGTGTCGGCATGACGGCGCGGGGGGTGGATATCGACCCGGACTCCGTTCGGGCGGCCCGAGAGAACGCGGCCCGGAATGACCTGGAGGCCACCTTCGACGACACCCCGGTCGAGGCCCTCGTTGGCCCTTATGACCTTGTGGTGGCCAACCTCTTCGCCGAGGTGCTCATCCACCTCGCCCCCCATATCCTCCGCCTCGTGGGCGGCTCGCTCGTCATGGCTGGCATCCTCTCCGACCGTGCCGCTCGGGTCGAGGCCGCCTTCTCGAGTCTCCGACTGGTCCGCCGGGAGGTGGACAGCACGGGCGACTGGGTCTGCCTGGAGTATCGGCGGTGAGGCGCTTTCGTGCCCCCTCTGTCGAAGGGGAGGGGCTGATCCGCCTCGACGCGTTGGTCTCCCACCACCTGTTGCGGGTGACCGGCATCGCGCCCGGAGAGCAGGTCGAGCTCTTTGACGGTCTGGGGGCTCGGCGGCCGGCGGTGATGGTGGGCGCCGAGGCGGGGGTGGCCTGCCTCCGGTGGGCGGGAGCGGTCGAGGCTGAGGCGGAGCGGCCCGAGGTCTACCTCCTGCTCGGTCTCAGCAAGCCCGCGGCCTTTGACCTCTCCGTCCGCTTCGCGACCGAGCTCGGCGCCGATCACATCTGGCCGGTGCTCGCCGCTCGCTCCGTGGCGCGGGGTGACCGCGAGGACCGCTGGGAGCGCGTCGCTGAGGCGGCCCTGGCCCAATGCGGACGCTCGCGGGGCCCTCGCCTGGCGGCTCCGCGTGCGATGCAGGGCGCCTTCTCTGCGCTGCCGGAGGGCGTCCGCGCGTTCATCGCCTGCCCGGAGGCGCCGCTGATTCAAGCGCCAGAGACGGGGCCTGTCGCCCTCCTCATCGGTCCGGAGGGGGGCTGGACGGAGTCTGAGCGGGCGCTCGCGGAGGCCCTCGGTGCGGCGCCGGTCGGGCTCGGGCCGACGGTGCTGCGCGCCGAGACCGCGGTGGCCGCGGGACTCGCCCGCTTGTTGCGCTGAGCCGCTGGGCTGAGCCGCTGCGCTGAGCGCGCTCGCCGAGCGGGAGCCGGGGGATCGTGCCGCCCCCGGCTCAGCCTGTCGATCAGCGCCGGAGCTGGACCCGCCGCTTCCGCCGACCGAGGGCCACGAGGCCGAGCACCGGGAGAGCGGGGAGCAGCCCTGCGGTCGAGCTGGAGCTACCCGATGAGCCGCAGCCGCCGGCCGCTGGGGGCACGGTGAGCGTCTCTTCGATGGTGGTGGTCACCGCCTCTGGGTAGACCGACACGTCGCCGAAGGCCCAGGCCTGGTTGCCATCTTCGTCCGAGACCACCACGACCACGCCGAAGACCTCGCCGGTGGACCCCTCGGGGAGCTCGGCGGGGGCGGTCCAGGTGATCGTCTGGCCGTTGACGTTGTCGATCGCGGTGTGACCGAGGGCGCTGAGGTCGGAGTCCTCCTGCCACAAGAAGGTGAGGGCCTGCCCGTCGGCGTCGAAGGCCGAGACGGTCATGGTGGTGCTCTCGCCCACGCCGATGGCGTTCTGCGTCATGCGGACGCCGCCGTAGATCATCGGCTCAAAAGCGATCTTCTGGCATCCGAGCGGCTCAGCGCTGTCGATATAGCCGTTGCAGTTGTTGTCCAGGCCGTCGCACAGCTCTACCGCCGCCGGGTTGACGGTGTCGAGGTCGTCGTCGCAGTCGAGGTTGAGCTCGGTGAAGCCGTCACCGTCGTCGTCCACGAGGCCCGTGCCCTCGTCCACCACGCCGTCGCAGTCATTGTCCTTCTGGTCCGGCTGCTCCATCGCGCGGGGGTAGGTCGCGCTGTCGGAGTCGTCGCAGTCGCCTTGCTCCGGGGTGACCGAGTCGCCGTCTTCGTCGGCCATGACGGTGCCTTCGTCGATGGCGTTGTCGCAGTCGTTGTCCTTGCCGTCGGGGAGCTCGGCGGCAGAGGGGTAGATGGTGGCGTCGTCGTCGTCGCAGTCCACGGAGGAGCCGCCGACGTCGTCACCCCAGCCGTCCCCGTCGTCGTCGGAGGACGGGTACAGCGCCTTCCACAGCACGGTGGTGGAGGCCTTCCCGAGGCGCTCGGACTGGTCGGTCACGGTCACGAGGAGGGTGTCGGTGCCGTCCTCGAGGAGGTCGATGGGGATGTGCGCGTAGACATGTCCGCTCTCATCCGAGGGCTTGCAGTCGGCGACCTTGGACGCCTTGAGCAGGCTGCGCACCTTGCAGATCAGGGTGTCGGCCGGCTGATTGGCGTCGTGGATGTCGAGCTCGAGCACGAGATCGTCGGTGGAGGTGTGCACGTAGCCGACGGGCGGCCAGAGGAGCTGCACCACCGGGGGCTCATTCTCGGGGTCCGTGCCGACGTTGCCCTGGGCCTTGACCGTGATGATCGGGGTGTCGATGTCGGAGGAGGGCACCGTGATGGTGCAGAAGGCGCCGTCGAGGTCTTCGGGGCTGAAGTTCACCTTGAAGAGGGTGGAGTCGCCGCCGGGGAGCACGCGGTCGGAGTCGTAGGCGCTGAGGTCGATCGAGAAGGCAGCGTCACAGTCTGCGCGGCAGGTGTCGTCGAGGAGGTCGCCGTTGGCGTCCACTCCCCCGGTGACGCTGGTGTCACAGCGGTCGTCGATGCCATCCACATCGGAGTCCTCGCCCTGCGTGAGGTCAACGTCGGCGGCGTCGTCGATGCCGTCACCGTCGGTGTCCACGAGGGTGAGCAGAGAGGGCTCGCCGAGGGTGAGGTCGCCGTCGCCCACGTTGTTCACGGTGACGTACTCGGCGGTGCTCTCCCCCGTGAAGAGGTGGCCCATGTCGATGTTCGCCGGCCGCACGATGACGTTGCCGGTGCCCTTGAAGGCGGCGCCGTCGAGGAGAACGACCTGATGGAACTGGTCAGGATCGCGGTGGTAGGCGGCCTCTTTGTCCTCACCGACGGACTGCGTGATGGTGTCGATCGAGATGGAGCCGAAGATCGAGCCCACGTCGAGCGGGGTGAAGGTGATGGTGATCGGGAGCTTGCAGTTCTGATCGAGGATGACCGTGGTGTCGGCCGGGGTCTCGCCGCCGCCGTCGCCCGAGCCGTCGGCGCCATCGGTACCATCGGTGCCCCCCCCGCTGGAGCCGCCGGTGTCGGTGCTACCACCGCTGCCGCCGCCGCTGGAGCCGCCGCCGCTGGAGCCGCCGCCGCTGGAGCCGCCGGTGTCCCAGGTGTCGACGCGGACCGAGCCCTTGGCCCGGCTGCCGCCCGCGGCCACGCGTGCATCAGGCACGGCCCTCGCCGCGCTCTGGTCATCCTGGCTGGCGGGGCAGGTGATGGCGTCGGCTGACCAGGTCACGGCGAAGTTCGCCTCCTGACCGTCCGCGTTCAGTACGATCTGCCCGATGCCCATCGGCAGCTCACCGGTGTTCTCCAACACCATCTGGCGAGAGGCGGAGTCACCGAGGTTGAGCTCGCCAAAAGACAGGCGGTCCGACGACAACACGGCGTTCGGCAGCGTGTCGGAGACGGAGGGCAAGGGGGCTGGCTTCTCGCAGGCGCTGAGCAGGGCGAGCTGACAGACCAGGGAGAAGGCGAGGGTCAACCGCATGATGAGGGGCTCCTGAACGTGCCTTCCCTCGCGAGCGAGGGCCGTCTGTCCGCCGCTGTCGCCGTCGGATCACCCGACGGGCCGACAGCGCGCGCGGTCAGCTTACCAAGAGGAGGGTACCCGCCTCGTCCGCTCCATGTCAACGCGGGCCAGGATCTTGTTCCCTGGAAGAGGGTGTTCGCCTAGAGCAGGTGCCCGCTCTTGGCCTTCTTCGTCTCCAGGTAGGTCAAGTTGTGCTCGTTCGGAGGGATACGCAGCGGGAGCAGCCCGAGGACGCGCACTCCGTATCGTTCGAGCCCCAGCCGCTTCCCGGGGTTGTTGGTGAGGAGGTACACGCTCCGCACCCCGAGGCTGTGCAGGATCGCCGCCGGCACCTCGTAGGAGCGGAGATCGTCCGGGAAGCCGAGGGCCTGGTTGGCCTCCACGGTGTCGAGCCCGGTGTCCTGGAGCGCGTAGGCTCGGATCTTGTTGACGAGCCCGATCCCTCGGCCCTCCTGGGGGAGGTAGAGCACTGCGCCCCGCTCGGCGTGGCCGACGAAGCGCAGCGCGGCCTCGAGCTGGTCACGGCAGTCGCAGCGCAAGCTCCCCATGACATCGCCCGTGAAGCACTCGCTGTGCAGTCGAACGGGCACACCCTCCTGGCCCTCGAGGTCTCCGCGGGCGACGACGCCGTAGTCGTGGTCGTCATCTTCGTGCCGAAAGCCCAGAACGCGGAACTGCCCGTAGCGGGAGGGTAACGACGCCTGCGCGCGCAGGCTGACCCTCGGGAGCGGGATGATGGGGTTCGCTGGGGAGATCATGCTGCCTCCGGGCGACTGCCTCCGGCAGCCGCGTGGGTGGATGCACCCTTTTCGACGGGCGGGAGAGCCGCTCGGATCGACGGCCACGCGATGTGCCGGGTGTCGGATGGCCCACCGTAGGTCGATCGACCTCGGTGGCTCGGTGGGCTTCTCCTTAGTCGCCTCCGCTGCCTCGTCAATCGCGGCGTGGCGTCAAGCGCGGCGGGCCCCAACGAACACGCGCCGGTTGGAGGGGGCCCCAACCGGCGCGTGACGGAGATGGAAGCTCAGACGGTCTCGTTCAACGCTTCCTTGAGGCCCTTGCCGGCCCGGAAGACGGGGATGCGGCGGGGGGGCACGCGGATCTCGGAGCCGTTCTTCGGGTTGTGGCCGGTGAACTCGCGGCGCTGCGACACGGTGAAGGTGCCGAAGTCCGAGATGGTGACCTTCTCGCCGGTCACGAGGGCGTCCTGGATCGCGTTCACCATGATGTTGATGTAGTAGGCAGCGCGGACCTTGGGGATGTCAGCCTGCACGGCGAGCTTTTCGGTGAGATCGGCCTTGTTCATGGTGTGCTCCTCGCGGTTGGTGTCTCAGATCGAAGAATATTGATATTTTTCAGTATTTGTATCTGAGATGGGTTTGGTCTCGGTGGGGGGAGGTATCTGCAATCCGCCGCCGGGTGCCAGAACTCTAATGCTTGAATGGAGGGATGTCGATAGCCATGCCATCGAAAATGTTGAGGTCGGCACGGAAATTTCGACCTCTTGGGGGCGTTCGTTTAGTGCAAATTACAAATATAAATACTATTTGCATCTATGAATAGGACCGTTGTGGAGGTCCGAACGCCGGAGTCCCCTAGGCGCGGATGCCCACCGCCAGCGCATCCCCGAAGAGCGGCGGCGCCTCCCGCTATCCGCCGCCTGACCTCACGAGGGCGGCCTGCTTTCCTGTTGGAAAGGAGGCGATCATCCCTACGAACGTGAAGGGCCGCCGAACACGAATCGCCGATCAGGTCACGGGGTTGTGTAGCCAGCCCCCGCGGACGTGGAGCGCGCGCGGCAGCACGCGGAAGCTCGCTGCCAGCTTCCCGGGGGACTCGCCGTCGAGGTCGAGGAAGATCTCCCCCTCAGGGGGGGCGGACACGTCGATCCGGCTGGCCCGCACCCGCACCGCGCCGGTGATCTTCTCGATCGTGCCGTCATAGAGGCGCCGCGACTCGAGGATGAGGCGCGGGAGGGGCGCTTCGGGGAGGATGGTGAGGTCGAAGTGGCCGTCTTGCATCGTGCCGCCCTTACCGACCCACATCCCGCCGCCACAGTAGGCGCCGTTGCTGATGAACCCGGAGGTCACCTTGCCGGTCCAGGTCCCTGGCCCGTCGGGGCTCTCCCAGCGCACAGTCACCTGGGCCGCCTTGTAGTCCAAGGAGGCGCGGAGGGTGGCGGCGAAGAAGGTGGCCGTGCCACCCCAGCGCTTGTCCATCTTGTTGGCCAACCGCACCACGGCGCCGTTGGTGCCAAAGCCGGCCACGTTGATGAAGAGCTCGGTTTGGGTGCCCGAGTCCGTGGTGAGCTCGACGTGGCCGACGTCCGAGGGGAGGGTGATGCCGGTCGCCGCGATCCAGAGGGCCTCGTGGAGGGGGCGAGGGATGCAGAGGGTCTTCTGAAGGTCGGAGCCCGTCCCGAAGGGGATGGTGGTGAAGATGACCTGAGGCGCCCGGGGCTGATCCCCGTCGAAGAGGCCGTTGACCACCTCGTGGCAGGTGCCGTCTCCGCCCACCGCCGCGACGATGCGGGCGCCAGAGAGCGCGGCCTCGGCGGCGAGGGCGGTCGCGTGGCGGGGGCCCTCCGTGAGCCGGACCTCCCACTGCTCGAAGGCGCGGTCCACCGCCTGCTTGAGCTCGTCCAGGCGAGCGCCCGCCCGACCCGCGCCCGCGCGGGGGTTGACGATCAGGCAGATGCGCTCGCTCTTGTTGCGAGAGCCGCTTCCAGCTTCCCGGTAGAAGGTGGTGGGACGACCAAGCTGAGACACGGGACCTCCGTTGCCGGGGCGGCTGCTCTTGCCCGAGGGGCGCCGATGAGGGCCTGCGGGGAACAGCGGAGAGGAGAGAGGAAGGGTCGGCGGCGCCTATTCCGACCGCGCGAGCGCCGCCCCTCAGAACACGCGCAGCGAGGCAGGGGAGGGAGCGCCTCAGGCGGAGCGAACAGAGGCCAGGAGGCGGTCGACCCCGTCGTGGAGGGGCGCTCCACAGGCGCCTAGCCAACGGGCACAGCGGGAGTCGGGGCTGTACCGGGAGAGGGCGCCGAGGCGCCTCGCCTGATCCCGACCCAGCTCTTCGGCGATGCCGGGGTGATCTTCCGCGAGCGGGCCCGCCGCGCCACAGCAGGCGAGCGCGGTGGGCTCGTGCTCTCCTTCCACCGCCGGGCCACGACACGGCCGATAGGCGGGGCCGAAGGGAGCGGTGGGCAGGAGGTCTTCGAGGTGGAGCACGGTGAGCCCCGCCGCGGCGGCGACCTCGGCGCTGGCCGCCTCCGAGACCACGAGTCGCCGGCCCCCAACGAGGGTTCGCAGGGCGGAGAGGTGGGCCTCTGCGCCAGGCTCGCCGAGGATGGCGCGGCCGAGGTGGTCACCGGTCCGGAGCCGCGCCACCGGCGCGCCGAGGTGTCGGGAGAGGGCCTCTGCCCAAGCGCGGGGGTCGCTCTCGACGGCGACACGGTCTCCAGAGCCCGCAATTGGGCTGAGCCCATCGGCGATCCTGGGCGCCTTCGCAGGCTGGGCGAGGGGGCGGAGCTCGGCGCGGGCGGCGCGGAGGAGGTCGGTGACGGGCCGCTCGAGCTTGCAGGCGGAGGTACACGCTCCGCACTCCACGCAGAGAGAGGCGAAGGCGAGGGCGAGGGCGGGCTCCATCTGTCCGCGTGCGAAGGCCCATGGGCCTGACATCATCGCGGTGGGGGTCGCCGCCTCGCGGCTCGTCCCGACCGCCACCGGGCAGACGTGCCGGCAGAGGCGGGGGCAGTAGGCGCAAAGATCGTAGGGCGCGGCGTCCATCAGGCTCCCTCCTCCGGCCAGCGGGGAGCGGCGCCCGTCGGCGCGATGGGGATCTCCACCTTCTCCGCGCGGGCCCGCCGGAGGAGCGCCCAGCGCGTGTCTGGGCCGGCCGCCGAGCGGGGGCTGCCGCCGACCGCGGCGGAGACACCGTCGGCGAACCTCGCCTGCACACTGAACATCGGTTGTTCCAATCTTCCGAAGTCGGCGCGGCTTCGTGTGGCCAGGGCCGCCGCGAGGGGGCGGTCGAAGGGCACCCGCGGCTGCCAGCCGGCGGCGCTCAAGGCCGCGGCGAGGCGCTCCGGGGCGGCGGTCGGATCGACCGTGGCGGTGTGGCTCTGCGCGTCGAGCTCGTAGACGGGGCCGGGGCCCTCCGGGGGCGGCGGTCCGGCTCGCTCGGGCTCGTCGGCCGGGAACAGTCGCCCCGGGTTCAGCGTGCCCTCGGGATCGAAGCGCCCGTGGATCTCTCGCCATACCCGCACGGCCGCACCGGCCTCCCGAGCGGCCTGTCGCATCTTGAGCGGCCCGACGCCGTGGTGGTGGGTCACGGTGCCGCCGGCGGCCGAGACCGCCGCGAGGCCCTCTGCCCAGGTGGCGTCATAGGTGCGCTCGTCTCCCGCTCCGGCGAACGAGAAGTAGATCGAGCAGCCCTCGGGGTAGGTGTGGCTGAAGTGGGCCATCACCAGCGCGTGGCGCGCGATCGCGGCCCGCACCCCGGCGTACAGCGCCGGCAGGCGGGACCAGGTGGAGGCGACCTCCATGGTGTCGGCCCAGCCGCCCCCCGCGAAGACCGGCGCCAGCTTGTAAGAGACCTCGTGGCGGTGCTTGAACCAGTATTGCCCCGGGTCCGGGCCGAGGTCGCGCGCCGCGGAGAGCAGCGTCGTCGAACTGGCCACGGAGGCGGCCACCGACTCCCGCGTGCCCTCGAAGCCGACGATCAACAGCACCTCGTCGCCCAGCCCGGCGGCGAGCCGGTTGACGAGCCGTGGGAGAGAGAGGGGGAGCTCGAGCAGCAGGCGTCCGAGCGACGGGTGCTCGGCGATCGACTTCTTGATCCGGGAGAGCACCCCCGCGCCGGCCTCTCGCTGCCCTGCGGTCGCGCGGTCTCTTCGTCGCTGCTCCGCCTCGGCGCCGTGGGCGGGGCCCCCGATCCGCGTGTCGAGCGGATCATAGAGGCGGAGCACCGAGGGCCACAGGTCTGCTTGGAGCAGCCGTCGCATCGTGTCCCAGGCCGCGGTGAGGTCGGGGAAGGCGTAGGCCCGGAGCCACCGCTCGGCGGGGAGGGGGACGATGCGCACCAGCGCCTCGGTGACCACGCCCAGCGAGCCCTCGGAGCCGCAGAGGAGGGGGAGGTGGTCCTCCTCTCCAGGTGGCGTCCATGCGCCCACGCGGAGACGCCCGGCGGGGGTCTCGGCGGAGGCGGCGAGGAGCATGTCTTCGAAGACGCCGTATCGGCTGGAGAACTGCCCTGCGCTGCGGGCGGCGATGTAGCCCCCGACCGTCGAGCACATGATCGAGGAGGGGCTGTGGCCCACCATCCAGCCTCTGCGAGCGAGCTGGTCTTCGAGGTGCTGGCCCAGGATGCCGGCCTCGACACGCGCGGTGCGGCGGTCGGGATCCACCTCGCGGATGCGGTTCATCCGCTTCATGTCGAGGACGACGGAGCCGGCGCGCCCCGAAGCCGCGCCGCAGACCCCGGAGCCGGCGCCGTAGGGCACGATCACCCGGCCGGCCGCGCGGGCCCCTTCGATGACGAGCGCGGTCTGCTCCGCGTCCTCGGGCCAGACGACGAGGTCGGGCTTCGGAGGGGGGCTCCCTCGCCGGAGGCGGAGGGTGTCGCGGGGCCAGAGGTCGCGACGGGAGGCCTCGCGGTCGAGGTCATCTCGGCTCCAGCGAATTCCAGCGGCGGAGAGGGTGGCGGTGTCCATGGGGTGAGTACATCACCGGCTGGAGAGGCGCGCAACCACCGGGCTCAGCGGCTCGCCCACCGCGGTTCGGCGGCGTGCGGTCGGAAAAAAAAACGCCCGGTTGGGGTCTCCAACCGGGCGTCCCTGCGGTGAGGCGAGGGATTACCTCTGCCGAACCATCTCATTGTCTCTCCGACATCCCACTTAGCAGGATGCGTGCCAAGGGGGGCTCGTATCAGAAATCTTCTGATAGTACGGTGTCTCTTGGTGTGTCTGGGGGGGCTGGATGGGGGGTGTCGGGGGCAAAACGCGACATGGGTGTCGCGGTCAGCGCGGGGAACGGGTCCCACCCTGTGGAACCGCGGCCCAGGCCGCCACGGCGTCGGCGAGGGCCCATGGACGCTCAGCGGGGTGGAGGTGATGGCCGCCGGGGATATTGACCCAGGTGGAACCATCGAAATGGACGCGCGCCGCGTCTGCTGTTCCGGCCGGGTAGAGCGGGTCGCCGTCTCCCCAGCACAAGAGCACCGGCAGGGTGGAGGGAAGCGCGGGAACAGCGATGTTCGCTGGGAGATCGGCGAGATAGCGCGCCACGGCCCGGCGGTGGGACGGGCTCTGGAGGTAGGCCGCACAAAGCGCGACAACGGTGTCGTTGTCCATCACGTACGGGTTGACCACCGCGCGGCGCAGGCCGGCCGAGGACGCGAGCCATCGGGTCCAAAGGGATGGTTGAAGGATGACTTGTGCGAAGATTGATGGCCGACGGGCCAGGCGACACAGCGCGGCGGTGATGGGGTCGAGGGCGCCCAGCGGCCCGTTGCTGAGCACGAGGCCTCGGAGCGGGGCGATGGCGGCGGCGCGCAGGGCGATCGGCAGGGCGGTGCCGTGCGCGACGAGGAGGGCCGGCTCCGGCTCGGCGCGGAGGCGTTGGGCCAGCGCCGCGGACATCCCCGCCATGGTGGCGTCGGTGGGCACCGGGTCGAAGAGCTCGATCGCCTCGGCGGAGAGCCCATGGTGAGCGAGGCGCGTCACGACGGGGCCCCAAAGGGCGGCGGAGGCGGGGGGCCCGGCGACGAGGAGCAGGCGCATGGGGGACCTCAGGCGCGGAGCGGTTGGCGGGGACACGGGGAGATCGGATAGGCGCCGGTCCCCGCGGTTCCGGGTGCGGACCATCGGAGCGCCGGGGAGGCTCTATCGTGTACGACCTCATCATCCGAGACGCCACCATCGTCCACGCCGGCGGGCGTCGAGTCGCTGACATCGCTGTGGAGGACGGTCGAATCTGCGAAGTGGGCGGGAAGCTCACCACGGGCGCTCGGGAGGTGCTGGCCGGCATCGGGCGCTTTGTCGTGCCCGGCTTCATCGACAGCCAGGTGCGCTGCCAGAGCGCCGCTGACCCCCGGCGGGACGACGTGCGCGCCGCGTCCCGGGCTGCGGTCTCCGCCGGGGTGACCTCCCTCATCGATCTCCCCGACGGGGTGGAGCCGCTCATCAATCGAGCCGGCCTTCAGGGCAGGAGAGAGGCGGCCGAGCGGCAGAGCCTCGCCTGGTACGGCAGCTGGATCGGGGCCGGGCGAGACGGCGTGTCCGAGGCGCTGGACGCGGTCCGGGCGGGCCTGGCCATCGCCGCGTTCGCGCGCATGGACCTCCAAAGCGGGCCGCTGTCGCTCGATGAGGAGGCCCTCTCCCGCCTGCTGGAGGGCTCCCCCGCCCCGGTCGGCGTTCACGCAGAGGATGGCCCGACCATCGAGAAGTGCGAGGGGAAGTGGGCGCAGGTGGAGGACGCGCTGCACAGCGATGTTCGACCCCTGAAGGCGGCGACGGAGGCCCTGGGGCGACTCATCCGGATCCTGGCGACCTCGGGCGGGCGGGCCCACCTCACGAGCCTCTCCACAGCGGCCGAGCTCAACCTGCTCGACCCTACTCGCGGGGCGCTCCTGCTGTCCTCTGCGGTGAGTCCGTCCCACCTCGTCTTCAGCCTGGAGACCGCTGGAAAGCAGGTCGAACAGCTCAAGTTCGACCCCCCGATGCGCGGCGAGGTCGACCGGCGCGCGCTCTGGGCGGCGGTCAAGCGCGGTCGGATCGAGGTCTTCGCGAGCGGGCATCGCCCTTCGCTCCGCGGTGCATCAAGCCTCCCGTATTGGCGACGTCCAAGCGGCATCCCCGGCATCGACACCCTCTTCCCGCTGCTGGTGGGGGCGGTGAAGCACGGCCGCCTCGGCCTCGAGCGCCTCGTCGAGATGAGCTCGGAGGCGCCGGCCCGCCTCTTCTCGCTCGCCCGGAAGGGGAAGATCGAGGTTGGTTATGACGCCGATCTCGTCATCTTTTCAGAGCGGGACACCGTGAAGCTGCGCTCGGCCCCTCCGTACTCCGGCGCAGATTGGTCCCCCTTTCTCGGACGGGAGACGGGGGGCGCCCCCGAGGTGGTGGTGGTCGGCGGACGGGTGGTCGCGAGGGACGGCGTGATCGACGAGAGCGCAAAGCCGCCGGGCCTCTTGACGGCTCGGACGATACCCTGACAATGCTCGGGTAGGGAGGCCCTCCTTGATGCTGCCGCTGCCCGTGGCCCTCCTGCTGACCGCGCGTCTGCAGGCCGCCGAGCCTCCCGCGATGCCCGCCGAGGAGGCCGCGCCGGTGTGGGTCTCAGCGCGGGCCCCTGAAGACCTGTTCAAGCTCTACGGTTTTATCAACGGCTACTGGGAGAAGGTCGGCCCCACCCCGGTGGTCGACTCGGCTGGCGCTACTGCTTATGAAGAGAATCCTCAGGAATTCGATGTCCTCAACCTGAACGTGATGGCGCAGGGCGCGGTGGCCCGACACTACCGCTACTTCTTCAACCTCGCGGCGCCGGGGGCGGGGAGCCCGACGGAGGATGCGCCGGTCGTGCTGCGCAACGCGTGGGTGGAGGCAGCCCTCGTCGGCGACGCGCTCAGCCTGAGGCTCGGCAAGACGTACCGCCGTTTCGGACTGTACAATGAGATCTTGGACGCCACCCCGACCTTCATCGGCATCGAACCGCCGGAGATGTTCGATAAAGATCACCTGCTGCTGACGCGGACGACGAACCTGATGGTGCATGGTCGGTTCTCCCCGGGTGAGTTGACCGTCAACTGGGCGCTGATGACGGGCAACGACGAGCGCGAGTCCAGCCAGGTCCCCCTCGGCGCGGACCTCAACCTCGTCGTGCGGAGCGCGCTCACGGTGGGCAGCTCCTTCTACACCTCCGGCGGGAGCGCCGCCCCTTCGCACGGCGTCGGCGGCGGGCCGCCGGACGGCGGGGTGGCACCTTGGATGGAGATCGACGAGTACTGGGTCTCGGGTGGCTACGTACAGGTCAAGGCGCGGGGCTTCCAGCTCCAGGCGGAGGGGTGGAGCGCGCAGCACCACGGCGAGCGAGACCCCGCCGCGGTGGCCGAGCTCGCCGCTGCCGGGCTCACCGGTGCGCAGATCTCTCGCTTCGGTCTACAGTCCGGCGAACTGAACGACGTCTCCGTGCTCGCCGACTATTCGGTCCGAACTGGATACGTTCGGGTAGGACAGTCCTTTCGGAGCCGCTTCGGACGCCTCGCCGACGCCATCGAGCTCACCACGTATGCGCAGCTCGACCACTACCGAAACCCCGAGAGTATCGGCGATAAGGCGGCGGGCGGCGACGGCGAGGCGGGGCTCTCCGACGATGGGATCTTCACCAAGCCGACGCTCGGCGTGATGCTTCGGCCGGTGCCGGCCGTGGCCCTCAAGGTGGACGGGAGCGGGCACATCCAGAAGTTCAACGGGCAGACGGAGATCTACCCCGAGCTTCGTGTCTCTGTGTCTTACAATTGGCAGATGACGGGGAGCGGCCGTTGAGCCGCCACCCGTCCCGTCGCCGCGCCCTGCTCGCCCTCGGGGGAGCGGGTGCCCCTCGTCCGCGTGAGGGCTGATGCGCCCCGCCGGCTCCCCGGTGGCCTCCACGCCGGGGGCCATCGGCTATGTGTTACGAATCGGGCTCGCGGCGGGCCCGGCGCCGTCCGGCCTGCGGGTCATCCCGGTCCCGATCGATACTGAGTAGAGTCTCACTTCTCACGTCCCACCGCGCTCTGCCCTGTCTTCCAGGAGCATCCCTTGGCCAGCACCTTGACCCACATCGGGCGGTACACCGTCGAACGTCGCATCGGCGCGGGTGGGATGGCGGTCACCTGGCTTTGTCGCCTGGATGGCATCGGCGGCTTTCAGAAGCTCGTCCTCATCAAGGTCCTCCATCAGAAGCACCTGGGCAACGAGTCCTATGTGCAGATGTTCCTCGATGAGGCGAGGCTCTCCGCCCTCCTGACGCACCCGAACATCAGCCAGGTCTTCGAGGTGGGGGAGCAGGACGGCGTCCCCTTCTTCGTGATGGAGTACGTGCCCGGCCCGAACTTGTCGAAGGTGGTCAAGAAGATCCCGACGGAGGGCCCGCGCCCCTACGGTCACCTCGCCTGGATCACCGCCTGTGTCTGTCGCGCCTTGGCGTACGCCCACGGCCTGAGGGATGATGATGGGAAGGTCCTCAAGATCATCCATCGCGACGTCAGCCTCGGAAACATCCTGATCGCACCCTCGGGCGCCGTGAAGCTGATCGACTTCGGGATCGCCAGCTCCGATATCAAGAGAAACGTGACCGAAGTGGGGATGATTAAGGGTAAGCTCCACTATATGGCTCCGGAGCAGCTCTCTGATCAGGTGGATCATCGGGTTGATATTTACCAAACTGGGGTTTGTCTGTACTGGATGGCCACCGGGATCCAGCCCTTCCAGAACGAGAACCCTGCGGCGGTGTGGCGAGACCGGCTGGAGGGAAAGCTCCGGCTGCCCTCCACCTTCGTGCCGGATTTCCCTCCGGTGCTGGAGGGAATCATCCGGCGCGCCCTCGCGCCCTCTCCGGATGATCGCTGGCAATCAGCCTCCGACATGGCCGATGAGCTCGAGGCCTTTTGCCACCGCAGCCCGGCGTACCACTCGAGCGAGCGCGACGTCGCGGGGTGGGTCTGCCAGCTCTTTACAGAGACGGAGCTCGCCGCCTACCGCGCCGGCAGCTCGGATCGGTCGGGTTCGGGGAACACGGGGCTGCACACCCATGGAGGCTCGACGGTCCTGCCGGCCCCCGACGAGGTCGGGCCCCAGCCAGCCCCTGCGCCGGCCCGCCCGGTCACCGCGCCCCCTCCGGTCACCCCCGCGGCGGCGGCTGCCCCGGCGGTCGCCCCGGCCGCGGTCGCCGCGCCTCCCGTCATCCTCCAGGAGCGCGGTCGCTCGGGGGTGCTGTCCGCCGTCACCGGGGCGGCGGTGATGTTCAGCCTGCTGATCGGCATCGCGTGGTGGAGCGGGCTCGGGCCCGGCCCCTCTCGCTCCGGCGGCGCGACCGGGATCGACGAGAAGCCGAATGAGACCGCGCGAATCTACCTCGTCGAGGCGGAGCGCCTCGCCGGGGAGCGCCGTCCGGGGGAGGCCGAGGCCATGCTCGATAAGGCCCGCGCCGCCCAGCCGACCGACGCCGCCCTCGACGTTCAGATCTCCCAGTTGGCCTCCACCCTTTGGCGCGAGCGTCGCCTCTCGGAGGGGCAGTCCGCCTTCGAAGCAGGGGACTTCGCGGGTGCGCTCAGCCGCGGTCGGGATCTCCTGGACCGGGACCCCGAAGACCCGGACGCCCAGGCCCTCCTCCGCGCGGTTCGGGAGCAGCTCCGCGCCGAGGGGGCCGAGGGGGAGGAGGCAGAGCGCGAAGCCAGCCGCGAGGCGGAGCGAGAGAGTGAGCGGGCCAGTCGACAAGCGGCGCGGGAGGCGAGCCGCGCCCGGTCGGAGGAGCGCGCCGCAGGGAAAGACGGCCGGCTCAACATTCAAGGGGAGCCGGGCGCCTCTGTCTACCTCGACGACGAGCTGGTGGGAAAGCTCCCCCTGAGCGGACTGAGGCTCCCGGTCGGCCGACATCAGATCCACCTCCGAAAGAGCGGGTTTCGAACGGTCGAGCGGGACATCACCGTGCGCGGCAGCGAGCAGGTGAACCTGCGCCTCGAGCTCGAGCCGGCCTCTGGCGCCGAGGTGGCGGGCGCGTCGTCGGAGGTGGCCGCGGCGCAGGGCGAGGTCAGCGCGACCTCGAGCGCGAGCGCGGGGCGGTCCGCCGCGAGCCCCTCGACCGGCGGAGCGACCGCCGCTGGGACCCTGACCGGGGCCGCCGCCACGACGGCCCCCGCCCCACCCGAGTCCGCGCCCCCCCGCGCCGCCTCCACGCTGCCGGGTGTGGTCAAGGCCCAGTCGATGTATGACGTCCACTCGGTGCTCACCCAGGCCGAGCAGGACGCGATCAAGCGTGGCGTCCCGCCGTCGGCGGCCGCGGGCGCCACTGCCCGCCTCGAGGCGGCGCTGAACGATCAGTTTCCGCCGCCCGATGTCTATACGATTCGCCCACGCAGCATCTCCGACCTCATCGTCGGGGCCAATGACCAGGGCCTCAGCCCTGGCAGCATCGCCACCGAGATCCTCCGGCAGCACCAGTGACCGGCAGCGGCGGCAGCGGCGGCAGCGGCGGCAGCGGCGGCAGCGGCGGCAGGTCCCGGAGCTGGCTCAGGGGCCCCCTGCGCGGGGTGAAGCTGCGTCAGGTGGCGGTGAGCGTCCCCCGGCTGATCTTCGAGCCGTACTATCTCCCTCGGGTCATCGCGATCTACGACGGTATGGCCGAGTGGCCGCCGATGCAGTGGGCCTACGCCCGCATGGTCGCGGCGCTCTCGCCGGAGGAGCGGGAGGAGCTCCGAAAGAAGACCTTGATCCCCCTCGACCTCGCCGCGCTCCGGGCGATGCCGAAGGGCAGCGTCGGGCGTGCATACGCCGATTACCTCGATGAACATGGCTATTTCGCAGACTATTACCTGCGGGCCTGGCCGGCCTCCCGGGAGACCTTCGAACGGAACTGGGTGATGCTGCGGTGGGCGAAGACGCATGACTTCCACCATGTGTTGCTCGGTCTGTCGGGGGAGGACCCTGACGAGATCGGTCTGCAGATCTTCAACCTGATCAATTTCGGTGAGCCGTGGGGAGCGGCCACTCTGCTCGGCCTCCCCTACATCCTGCTGCGGTACAAGCGTCCGCTGCTCACCCTCCAGCGCGTGAAGGCGACGGTGGGCGCGGGTCGGCACATGGAGTCCGTGCTCGTGTTCCCCTGGGAGGACCAGCTGCTCACGCCGGTCGTCGAGCTCCGTCGCCGCTTCGGCCTCCCGGAGGGCGGTCTGGCGAGCGCCGGTTCGTAGAGGTCTGGTCGACGAAGAGGTCTGGTCGAACGGGGGCGGCCGACGCCGCCTCAGACCCTCCGCAGGAAGTTCTCGAGCAGCAGGGTCCCCGTGGGGGTGAGCACGCTCTCGGGGTGGAACTGGACCCCCTCGGCGCGCAGGTCAGGGGCGCGCAGGCCCATGATCTCGTCGTCGTCCTCGGAGCGGGCGCTGATGACGAGGCCGCCCGGGAGCCCCGCCTCGGCCACCACCAGGGAGTGGTACCGCCCGGCCGCGAAGGGCCGGGGGAGGTCGGTGAAGAGGGTCTGCCCGTCGTGCGACACCGGGGACTCCTTTCCGTGACGGAGCCGCCGCGCGGCGAGCACGCGCGCCCCGAAGAGCAGGCCCAGGCACTGGTGGCCGAGGCAGACGCCGAGCAGGGGCACCCGCCCGATCAGCGCCTCCATGATCGGGAGCGAGGCGCCGGCCTGTTCGGGTCGCCCGGGCCCGGGGGAGATCACGAGGTGCGTGGGCGCGCGGCCCACCGCCTCGGCGACCGAGATCTGGTCGTTGCGCACCACCTCGACCTCCGCGCCGAGCACCTCGAAGGCCTGGACGAGATTCCAGGTGAAGGAGTCATAATTGTCGATCAGCAGGAGGCGCGGCGCCACGCGGGCTCCATCGGATGAATGTGAGCTGGAGGTCTGGGCTTGACGTGTAAAGGGTGATACCCTGCCGAGATGGAAACCGCCCCTATGGACCTCGATCGCTCCGATCTCAAAAACCTCGCCTCCTTCTTTGCCCGGCGCTTTCCGAGCCCCTCTGAGCGCGCCCAGCTCTCCGGGGCGGCGGGCCTCGGCTGGACCGAGACGGCCGGCCTCGAGCCCGTCGCCGCCTGGACGGAGCTCATCACCTTGGCCCGCCAGCGGAAGAGCATGCCCGTTCTGGCTTGGGCGGCGGTCGAGGCTCGAAGGCAGGACACCAACCTCGCCGAGGTCTGTCAGGTCTTGGGGGCCCGCGCTCCGGAGGCTGGCCCGCACTTTGGGCGGTCCACCGTCCGGAACGCGGTCGCTGCCGCCTTCCTCGTCGGGCTCTCCCTCGTCGGCTTCGGGGTGCTCGAGCGGCAGCGCGCCGCGCCGGACGCCCCCTCGGACGCGGAGCGCTTCGCCGCGCTGGAAGAGGCCGCATCCCTCGGAGAGGCCGCATCCCTCGGAGAGGCAGCGGCGCTGGAGGCCACCGCGCCGGTCGGCGGCCTCGTGAGCGTCGCGGCGCCGGCGACCGGCTCGGCGGCTCCCCGTCCTTGGGCGGAGGGGAGCCCGCTCGACAAGAACAGCGGCGCTGGGCTGACCCCCGTCGCCCCTGCCCCGACCGCGGCCCCGATCGTAGCCCCGACCGCAGCCCCGACCACGGCCACCGCCGCAGGGTCAGGCTTCGTCGCGGTCTCACCGGCCGCCGTCGTGCCGGTGGCCGCGGCGCCCGCGAAGGCCGCCCCCGTCGCGGCGCCCGCGAAGGCCGCCCCCGTCGCGGCGCCCGCGAAGGCCGCCCCCGTCGCGGCGCCCGCGAAGGCCGCCCCCGTCGCGGCGCCCGCGAAGGCCGCCCTCGTCGAGGCGCCCGCGAAGGCCTCCCCGGTGCCTCCGGCGCCCGCGGTGGCCAAGGTCTCATCCGCCCCCGCCTCGACCCTGTCCCAGGCCTCCTTCCCGATCACGGCCCCGGTCGGAGAGCCGGATGGGCGCTGCAAGGTGAAGGGTGGGGGCCTCGTCGGCTGGTGGTACGCCGGGGCGGAGAAGCCGGGCCGCGCAGGCGAGGTGATCCGGGTGACACGCTCGGCCAATGTCCGGGCCACCCGCCCCGATCCCTCCAACGGCTGGAACTTCCAGTCGACCATGCGCTGCTCGGTGATGGCCGGCGATCGGCTCCGCATCAGCGGTGAGCCCGTGCTGGTCAACGGCGAGGCCTGGTGGGTCCCGCTCCAGAGCGGCGACCTCAACCCCAGCTGAAGGGCCGGGCGGAGAGGAGGCGGTCGGGCCCTCGGTCGGTGGATCGGTTAAAGCCGCCGCCCTGGAGCCTCCATGAGCCGCTATACGCCCGCCGACATCGAGCCCCGCTGGCAACAGCACTGGGCAGAGCACGAAAGCTTCAAGGCCGAGATCGATCCCTCGAAGCCGAAGTACTACACACTGTGTATGTTCCCGTACCCCTCGGGCTCTGGCCTGCACGTGGGGCACCCCGAGAGTTACACCGCCATCGACATCGTCGCGCGGTACAAGCGGATGCGCGGCTTCTCGGTGCTCAACCCCATCGGCTTTGACTCCTTCGGCCTCGCCGCCGAGCGGGCCGCTGACCGCGAGAACCGGCACCCCGCCGAGATCACCCGCGAGAACATCCGCTACTTCAAGCAGCAGCTCTTCCGGCTCGGCTTCTCCTTCAACTGGGACCGCGAGGTCAGCACTTGCGAGGCTGACTATTACAAGTGGACCCAGTGGATCTTCCTCAAGCTGCACGAGCGCGGCCTCGCCTACCTCGCCGAGGTGCCGGTGAACTGGTGCCCGGCCCAGGGTACGGTGCTGGCCAACGAAGAGGTGGTGGACGGGCGATACGTCGAGACGGGTGACATCGTCGAGCGACGTACGATGAAGCAGTGGATGCTGCGCATCACCGCCTACGCCGAGCGCCTGCTCACTGACCTCGACGGGCTCGACTGGCCCGAAGGGGTGCTCGAGATGCAGCGGCAGTGGATCGGCCGCTCCGAGGGGGCCGAGGTCCGCTTCGACATCGAGGGCTCGGCGGAGCACTTCATCGTCTACACGACGCGCCCTGACACCCTCTTCGGCGCCACCTGGTGTGTGCTCGCCCCGGAGCACCGCCTCGTCACCGCGCTCACCACGCCCGCGCAGGCTGAGGCGGTCGCCGCCTACGTGCAGGTGGCCCGCAACCGCTCCGACATGGAGCGGCAGGTCGCCGCCGACAAGGAGAAGACGGGGGTCTTCACGGGCAGCTACGCCATCAACCCCGTGAACGGTGAGCGGATCCCCATCTGGGTGGCCGACTACGTGCTGATGACCTACGGCACCGGCGCCATCATGGCCGTCCCGGCGCACGACGAGCGGGACCACGCCTTCGCCAAGCGCTTCTCGCTGCCCATCCGCCCCGTCTACGACACCGGATCCGCGCATGACTTCGAGGCCGCCGCCTGGCCGGGCGAAGGGTGCGCGATCAACTCGGGCGAGTTCAACGGCCTCACCGTCGCCGAGTTCAAGAAGCGGATCATCCACTGGCTGGTGGAGGGCGGCAAGGGGGCGCGCAAGGTCAACTACAAGCTGCGGGACTGGCTGTTCAGCCGCCAGCGGTACTGGGGTGAGCCCTTCCCCATCGTCCACACCGACGATGGGGAGGTGGTCGCCCTCGACTACGCCGATCTGCCCGTGCTGCTGCCCCCTGTGGACGAATACAAGCCCACCCCGGACGGCCGGCCGCCGCTCGGCCGGGCCGACGAATCCTGGCTGCGAACCACCCACCAGGGGCGCCCGGCCACGCGAGAGACCAACACCATGCCCCAGTGGGCAGGGTCGTGCTGGTACTACCTCCGCTATATGGATCCCCACAACACCGAGCTCCCCTTTGATCCCGCAGCGGAGCGGTACTGGGGGCCGGTGGATCTGTACATCGGCGGCGTCGAGCACGCCGTGCTCCACCTGCTCTACGCGCGGTTCTGGCACAAGGTGCTCTACGACTGCGGTCTGGTCAGCACCAAAGAGCCCTTCACCCGTCTGTTCAACCAGGGGATGATCCTCGCTTACGCCAACCGCGAGAGCGCCGGCAAGTACCACCACCCCGACACGGTCGAGCAGCGCCTCGGGCAGGGCACCCGCATCACCTCGGCCTGGGACGGCTCAGAGGTGGAGACGGACTGGTACGTGGCCGGCACCGACGTCCCGGTCCAGCAGAAGCTCGGAAAGATGGGCAAGTCGCTCGCCAACAGCGTAGACCCCCTCGAGATCGTCGCTCGCTACGGCGCCGACACCCTGCGCATCTACGAGATGTTCATGGGGCCGCTCGAGCAGGTCAAGCCCTGGCAGACGAGCGGCTGTGAGGGCATCCACCGCTTCCTGTCGCGGGTCTGGCGTCTGTTCGTGAACGAAGAGACGGGGGAGACCCGCGCTCTCGGCACGACCAGCCCGGAGGTCAAGCGCGCCCTGCACGTCGCCATCAAGGAGGCGAGCGAGGGCATCGAGGCGCTCAAGTTCAACACGCCCGTGAGCAAGATGATGGAGCTGGTCAACGCCTGCAAGGGCGAGCCGCCGGCCCGCGCGGAGGCCGAAGCCTTCGTGCTCATCCTGTCTCCCTACGCGCCCCACCTCGGAGAAGAGCTGTGGCAGCGGCTGGGTCACGAGGAGTCCCTCACCCGGGCCCCCTGGCCGGCCTGGGATCCGGCTGCGCTGCTCGAAGATACGGTGGAGTACGCCGTTCAGGTGGGCGGCAAGATGCGCGCGACCGTCCGAATGCCCCGCGAGAGCGCTCAAGCGGCGGTGGTCGCGGCGGCGATCGAGCAGACGGCCGTGGCGCGGCAGCTCGAGGGCAAGGCGGTCGTGAAGGAGATCTTCATCCCCGGTCGCCTGCTCAACCTAATTGTGAAGTAGGGCGCGGTGCGCGACTGGCCCACACTCCTCGCCGGCGAGCCCTGTTGGGACGCCGGAGTGGAGGCGGTCTATCGCGAGACGGGCGAACCTCGGGTCGACGCCATCCTCCAGTCCGCGGAGGAGCTCGCCGCCTTCGCCGCCTTCATCGAGGCGGAGGGGGTCCGGAGCTACCTCGAGGTCGGAGCCTGGACCGGCGCCCTCGTCTCCTGCCTCCACCGCCACTTCCACTTCGACCGTGTGGCGGTCTGTGATGACGGATACGCTCAGCGGCGGTTTGGCCTCCCCTTTCGGGTGCCCGCGGAGGCCGCGCTCTTCCAGGGTGACTCGCGCTCGGCCGCCTATCGGGAGTGGCGCGCGGCGCTGGGGCCCATCGATCTGGTTCTCATCGACGCCGATCACAGCTATCGCGGAGTGAAGGCAGACTTTGAGGTGAACAGACAGTTCCCTCACCGCTTCCTCGCTTTTCACGACATCACGGGCGCCAATCGGCACACCGCGGGGGTCGGGCGCTTCTGGCGGGAGCTCGAGGGGGACAAGCGGGAGCTCTGTCTCCCCAACCGGGCCCTCGGACAGGCCACCTCCGAGATGGGGATCGGGATCTGGTCGGCGCGCTAACAGAGGCTGACAGAGGCGGAGGTCGACCCTCCCACCTCGGAGGTGTCCATGCTCTGGCTGCTCATCGCCTGCTCCCGCGCTCCGAGCTCCCCGCCGCAGCCTTGGGAGGATCGGCCGGGCACCTGCCCAGACGGCCTCGTCGAGGTGCCAGGGCGGGCGGGCTCTTTCTGCATCCAACCCTACGAGGCGACCTTCACGGGAGCGATGGGCAACCGCGACCAGGGCGCCGGCTACCCCGATGGCTCCACGGTGGGCCAGGTCACCGCCACGGCGGCCGGCGTGCCGACCATCGGCATCACCTGGTACCAGTCGGCGGCGGCCTGCGCAGGGGCCGGGCTCCACCTCTGTACGAGCGCGGAGTGGCAGGACGCCTGCGCGGGAGCAGAGGCTCGGGAGTGGCCCACCCCCGACGGCGCCTATCACCGGGGGGCCTGCGGCGTGGGGGAGGGGAAGAGCGGCACGGACTTCCCCCCGGTCGCCGGCGGCAGCTTCCCAGACTGCCACACGCCCGAGGGGGTCTACAACCTGCTCGGGAACGCCTGGGAGTGGGTCGACCCCCAGCGGCGGGCCCCCGACGGCACGCCGGTCACCGACAAGCGCGGCGCGGCGCGGTACTCCTTTGAGCCCGCGCGTTGCAGCTTCGAGGCCGTCGGCGGGCACCTCCCCTCGATCGAGGGCACGATCTCCTTTCGGTGCTGCGCGCCGCTCCAGGACTGACCCGGTCGCGCCCTACCCCCCAGCGTGCGACCCGACCTCTGGGAGGCCGATCACCGGCCACTCGCCGCCGGCTCGAAAGGACTGGAGCCGCGCCCGGAGGCGAGGGAGGTCTACCCCGTGCTGGACCGGGCCGACCGCCGCCTCTGCGCGGTCGAGGTGCTCGGAGGCGCGCAGGAGGAGCCGATCGGCGGGGGCCCAGGCCTCTTCGTGCACCTTGATGCAGAAGGCGGCCGCCTGAATGAGCCCTTGGAGGAAGGGGTGGACGGGATCGGCCCGATCCACCTGATGCCAGACCCGCTCCCAGCACTCGTGAGACTCCCAGACGTACCGCTGGTCAAACAGATCACAGCCATGCTCGATCATCTGGGCGTGAGGCCAGCCCTCTGCGCCCTCCGCGAGGTGCCGGTGCCCGCCCGCTCCCCGATAGGGGTGAGGATAGAGCCGAGGGACGAAGCGATAGTCCGGGAGGGGCAGCTCGGGGTGGCGCAGGGGCGGCGCCGGCTCGGGGGCGGGGATGGGTCGGGTCAGCAAGGGGGCCTCTGTCCGCGCCGGGGTGCGGTGGCTGGGCGGGGCGGTGGGCATTATCCCCCCGACGAGGTGTTCGTCTGCCGATGTCTGACCGCTGGCCCCGCCATGCCCCGTCGAAGGTCGGCTGCCCGGTCCTCGTGCCGCTGTCGTTCCCCCGGCTTGGGGGCGCCCTGCTGCTCGTCTTCAGCTTTGGGCGTGCGCACGCGGCGGGCCAGCCGGTGCTCGAGGGGGCCGTCCAGCCGCTCCTGAGCCCTGTCTCCAGCCCCGCCGATCCGCGCCTGGCCTGGAGCCTCCCCCTCCAAGGGGGCGTGCAGGCGATCGACTGGCTCGGCGAAGAGGTGGCCCTCCGCCTCTCTCGCTCCCTCGTGCTGCTCGATCCCGAGGCCCCCTCGGCCGCCCGGCGGGTCCCGCTCCCCGGCGTGCCCGCCGGCCCCGTGGTGGGCTCCGGAGCGCTCCTCGCCCTGCCCGTCGTTGGGGGTGACCTCGTCGTCATCTCGGGCGGGCTGGCGCGCCTCTGGCACACCCCTGCGGGCTTCAGCCACGTCACCGCCGTGCAGGGTGGCCTCGTGCTCGGGCGGGACGGGGCCAGCCACCTCGTCGCCTTTGACCCTCGGCTCGGTGTCCCGCGCTGGAAGACCCGCATCGCCTTCGACGATCGGGCCCCGGCGGCGGTCCCTGGCCTGTTGGTGGGCGTCCGCGGGAAGGACCTCCGCGCCGTCCGCGCCGAGGACGGCGCCTTCGCCTGGCAGGCTCGCCTCGCCCGCCCAGCGGTGCAGGTCAAGGGCGCCTACGATGGCGGCGGTGTCTTCGCCCTGGACGCCGAAGGCGAGCTCACCGCCCTCAGCGCCCTCGACGGCGCCCCGCGCTGGACCCGCCGCCTGCCGGGCCTCGGCCCCCTCGCCGCCACCGCGACCCTCCGCGACGACGCAGACGCGCTCGTGATCGTGGCCGGCGGGCGGGTGATCCGGATCGCCCACGAAGGCGGCGCCCTGCTCTACGACGGCACCCTCGGCAAGCGAGAGACCACCGTCGATCCCGACACCTTTGAAGGTCAGCTCTGCACCGCCCCCTTCGGCGGCGGCCTCTCTTGCGGCCGCCTCGGCGAGCCTCCCCGGTTCACGGTCCCGCTGGGCGCGATCACCGCCAGCCCGCTCCTGCTCGGTGACACCGCCCTGGTCGCCACCGCCGACAAGCGGCTCCACCGCGTGCGCGTCGACGTGGCCGAGGAGACGGGCGAGGGGGGCACGATCGCGCGCACCGCCCTCGTGACCATCGGCGGGGCCGCAGCGCCAGTCCCCGTCGTCGAGGTGAGGGGAGAGGGCCCATGCGCGGGGGCTGCCCACACCCTCGACCTCGACGGCTACGTCGCGCCGGCGCTCCCCGCGGAGCTGGAGCTCGAGGAGTATCGTCGCACCTGGGGGGCCGCCGAGGAGGGCTGGCGCTTCGACCCCGCCTGGCAGGTGGAGCCCCTGTCCCGGCGCTGGGAGGTCTCTTACTGGTATGCCTGGGATCCCGAGGTGATCGACGCTTCGGTGTACGACGGCAGCGAGCAGGACGCGCTCGACCTCGGGGCCCTGCTCCACTGTGAGCTCGACTCCGGCGACTGGCTGGGTGAGCTGCGAGCGCGACAGGGAAATGTCACTCGGCTCTATCAGGGCCGCCTCCATGTGCAGTCTCTCCCCCATGAGGTGGAGGGGGAGCTGGGTTGCCTGCTCGAGGTGAGCCTCGACGACGAGCCCATCGGCGTCTGGGCGGGCCCCGGCGAAGACGCCTGGATGGATCTCCATATCGCCCTCGAGGGCGCCAGCGCCGCGCCGGTGCTCGGCCTCGATGCGTCCCCCCCCGTCGGCCTCATCGAGGGGGAGCTCCACGTCGAGACCCTGCTCCCCGGCGCGGAGGGGCGGGCCGAGCGGGTCTTCCAGGGCGAGCTCGAGCTCGACTACCATCGCGATTGGCTCAGCGTGGACGTCGATGGCAACACGGTCTTTGACCTCTTCGCCCCCGATCTCCGCTACGCCCAGCGCGTGGAGGGGCGGCTCGACGGTCAAGCCGCGCCCGAGCCGATCGCCGAGGCCGAGAATGAGGGGGTCTGGCGCTTGAAGGCCACGACCGCCGAGCGCTTCCTCCCCCTCTGGACCCTCCCGGCCTGCGCCGAGCCGGACGAGGCCAGCGCTCCACCGGCCGCCGCGCCCGCGCCCCAGGGCTCACCTGCGCCTGCGGCCGACCCTGCCCCCACCGAGCCGCCCCTCCGGCGCCGGAGCGGCCTCCGCGGCAAGCCCACGGACGGCCCGCTGCCTCCGGCCCCGACTGTGCCCCCGGCCCCGATCCTGCCGCCCCTCGATCCCCCCGGTGGGGGGCCCCTCCCCACGTCTGGCCCGTGACGATCTCCGAACGCTCCGGCTCCCGGCGGGGGCCCCGCTTGACGAGCGCGGCGAGGTCGGTCAGAAGCGGGTCAGGGAGTCTCCATGTCCAAGCCTGCGCACCTCCGCCTGTCCCTCCTCACCCTCGCCCTGGCCTGCAACAACTACGGCCCGGGGAAGGGGAGGGACCCCGACGTCGTCAACGGTGACCTGGACTCTGGGCTCAACGGCGGCGAAGAGGGCGACGCGGACACCGACGCGGACACCGATGCGGACACCGACGTCGACACCGGCCCCGACGCGGGCGACATCGACGCCGACGGCGACGGCTACACCCCCAACGAGGGTGACTGCGAAGATGACGCCGCCGCCATCCACCCCGGCGCCGACGAGCTCTGTGACGACGTCGACAACAACTGCGACGGCGTCTCGGACGCCGACCTTGACACCGACACCGACGGCCTCAAAGACTGCGCCGATTTCTGTCCTATCCAGGTCAGCGTGGGCGCGGTGACGGGCGGCGACGGCAGCTTCGCCCACCCCCTCAAGGTCATTCAGGAGGGCATTGACCTCGCGCCCGTGGTCGAGTGTTACGAGGTCGAGGTGGATTACGGTATCTACCTCGAGAACATTGACTTCAACGGCATTGACGTCAATGTCCACTCGAAGGGCGACACGCAAGACACGATCATCGACGGTCAGGCCCTCGACAGCGTGGTGCGCTTCTCGAACGGAGAGACGAACGCCGCTCGCCTCGCCGGCTTCATCGTCCGCAACGGCGCCGCCGAGCAGGGCGCGGGCATCTACATCGACTCCTCCTCCCCCACCATCGAGGACAACGTCATCACCGAGAACGTGGCCAACGGCACGAAGAAGCTCGGCGGTGGCATCCGGAGCTGGTACGGCGACCCCATCATCCGCAACAACGAGATCAGCTACAACGACGCTGGCTTCGGCGGCCCCGAAGACGGCTGCGACGGCGGCGCGATCGACGTCCGCTCCGGCGCCCCCCTCATCGAGGGCAACACCCTCATCGGCAACACGGCGGGCGACGGCGGCGCCATCTGGCTGGCTTACGCCGACGCGATGGTGATTCACAACATCATCGACAGCAACGAGGCCTACGACACCGACACCACCCAGGCCGGCCAGGGCGGCGGCATTGACCTCCAGATCGGCACGTCCGACACCTACATCGCCAACAACATCATCACGAACAACCACGCCAGCACCCACGGCGGCGGCGTGGCGATCTACGAGTACAGCGCCACCTATGGCGACCCTGTGGTCGAGAACAACGTCATCGCCTACAACACGGTCGACGCGGGCGGCTTCGGCGCCGGCCTCGTCTCCTGGAACCTCGTGCGGCCCACCGTCCGCAACAACCTCATCTACGGCAACAAGGGCGCGGGCGTCTGGCTGAATGACACCGCGACCTTCCAGTACAACGACGTCTATCTCAACACCACCGGCTACGAGGGAGAGCTCGGCACGCTGACCGGCACGAGCGGCAACCTCGCGGTCGATCCCAAGGTGACCGGCGTCTCCGATGACGGCGACTGGATGAATGACGACTGGACCCTGAAGTCGTCGAGCACCCTCATCAACGCCGGCGACAGCTCCCTGACCGACGCCGACGGCACCCGGTCTGATATCGGGGCCTATGGCGGGCCTGAGGGGTCAGGCTGGTGAAACGCGATCTGTTCGTCCTTGACGCGGTAGTCGACGTGGGCGCCGCCGTCTGAAAGCGTGATCTTCTCGACGAGGCGATCCAACGCTTCGCGGCGCTCGTCGAGGGGGCGGGCGCTCCAGGCTTCGAGGACGGCGGCGCGGAACTTCGCCGGGTCCATCCGGTCCGGCGTGGGGGCCGTCTTGCGCTCGGGGAGGTTGGCGAGCCGGAGCTTGAGCGATTCCCGGCGAGCGATGAGCGGGCCGTTGATCGCCTTGGCGTCGTCGCCAGTGAGGATGTCGTCGGCGACCTGGAGGCCGATTTTGCGGATGCGCTGGTCCAACTCGGCGATGTCGTTGGCGAGGCGGGCGCGCTCGGCCTGGACCTCGTCCGGCTGATCGGCGAGCGCTGCAGCGCTCATCGGAAGTAGCCCGGGGGGTGCTCACCTGAAGTAGTCCACCCCCGGGTCGGGACCCTGGAGCTCAAGTCGTGGAGGCTCCTCTTCGGAGGAGGCCGTCATGGCAAGACCGAGGC
>JBIJDH010000083.1:0-2530 GCA_044344255.1 Myxococcota bacterium | reverse complement strand
GGATGGCCGTCTTGAGGTCAATCACGACGTCGGCCGGCAGGACACGGCCTCGTGAGGGGGCGGAGAACTGGAACAGGCCGTTCAGCCGCACGTAATAGGCCCCCTGGCCCTGCTTCGGGCCGGCCTGGCGCCGGTAGGCCTTCGCCGTGCCGTGAACACCCCGCCCCCAGGATGCCTCGTCATCCAGGCGGACGTAGGTGCCGTGCCGCCGGCTGAAGGCGGGACGGACGAGCTCCCCGTTGAGGCGCATCTCGATGTCAGGCAGGTCGTTCAGGGCGAGCATGGCGCGCAGACGGTCGAGGATCGGCGCCCAGGTGCGGGCGGCCCGGTCCCACCGGACGTCGAAGTCGGGGTCGACGTCGAAGAGCTCGAGGGCCGTCCCTTGGCGGGCCGGGGCGGCGGTGATGGGGATGCCGTTCTTCCATCCGTCGGCCTGCGCCAAGAAGGCCCGGGTGTGCAGGCTCCACCGGAAGGTGGTGCTCACCCCGAGGATCACCGCCTTGGCGACCCCGAAGCCGCCCGCCGCCTCGTCGGAGTCCTGGGCGTCGGCCTTCCCGGAGTCTCCGAGCGACAGGAACTTCCCGTCGATGGTGTCGGCGTCCATGCCGATGCCGTTGTCTTCGAAGGTGAGCGTGTGCGTGGCCTGGTCCCAGCGCACCTCGAAGCGTCCCTGACCGGCTCGGATCTGCCGGGCCTTCACGGCGGCGGCGATGGCGTCCTTGCTGTTCTGGAGCGCCTCGCGGGCGGCCAACACCGGGAGGTCACCCCCCCGGTACATGGAGTCCGTGTAGAAGCTCCAGAGGCGGTGGACGTTCGCCTTGATGGAGCCCATCCGCACGGGTGGCTGCTCCACGGGGAGCGCCTGCATCCGGCGGCTGACACAGGGGCAGGCCAGACGGAGGGGCTTCGAGGCGCGGCGCGGAGCCGGCGCGTGGGCGCAGGTCGAGCAGGAGCACATCACCCCACCTCGCCGGGGGGGCGCGGGTAGGTGCCGCCGTAGGGCGCGCGGCGCTCGCCGCCGTCCCAGCTCGGAGGCCGGGTGGTGTCGGGGGCGACGACGGTGAGCTTGACCTCGACGAGCCCGCGCAGGTCCTTGCTGAGGAGCGCCTTCACCGCGCCGTTGATCTGCCAGCCGAGCCAGCCGAGGCCGACGACCACTGCGGCGGGCAGGGAGAGGGCGGAGACATCGATGGTGACGCCGGGGAAGACGGTCACGAGCATCGGCGCGGGGGCCTGCTCGGCGGCTGCGGCAGCGCCGAGCATGAGCACACAGACGAGCACCGCCGCGGCGAGGCAGACGTGGAGGATGATGCGGCGGAGGATGATGGCGGAGGCGGCGGGCATTGGGGCTCCCAGGACGAAGCGCCGTCCGGGGCGGAGGGCCCCCGACGGCGGTTGGAGATCAGGCGACGGCGGGGCCCCGCTCGGCGCGGTCCAGCTCGGCGGCGGTCGCCGCTCGGCTGGTGGCCGCGGTGAGGAGGTCCCAGGCGCGACCCGTGCGCGGGTTCACGACGGTGACGCGGTCGGGGGCGGCCTCGTAGAAGACGAAGCGGGCGGCCTCGTCGTCGGGGGCCTGCATCACCATGTCACCGCCCACCAGGTTGGTGGCGTAGACGTTGGCGAACTTCTTGGCGGCCGTGCCGACGCTGCCGGTGTTGTTCGTCGCGGGGACGAACGAGTCATCCCCCTGCATCTCGGTGATCGAGCCCGAGGCGAGCTTGATCTTGCCCTTGGTGCCGTGGCTGGTGGAGCCCAGCACGAGGTGTTCACCCGCCCCGCTGCCGCCGACGAGGCTCTGCCCGCCGGAGCGGCCGGCGAGGAGGGCGTAGATGGTGTGGTCGTCGTCGCTGAGGCCGACCAGGGTGCCGTGGTCGTTGGTGACCACCCGCTGGCTGATGGAGAGGGTGTGCGTGCCGACAACGTCCGCACCAGAGGCGGAGGAGACCCGCCAGTCGGTGCCGCCGTACTGGGTGCCGCTCATCACCGGGATGATGCGCCCGGCGACAGCGTCGCCGACGCCGAAGTCGGGCCGCCGGGTGAGGGTCCAGGGAGTGCTCCCGTCGCCGACCACGGTGAGCGTCCAGACGCCGTCCTTGGTGCTGCCCTCGTTGTGCAGGAGGTAGGTGTAGCCCTGGACCGGAGCCACGCCGTCCACCGTCGGGAAGGCTCCGTTGCCGGCGGGGGACAGGGTCGCCCCCGACAGCGTCGCTCCGGTCGCGATGGCCTCCGTGGTGGCGGCGGTGACGCCGTCCGCCCACTCGAGGGCGTCCACCACGCTCGAGACGAAGTCGGTGACCTGGCCCCAGGTGGGAGCATCGGTCGAGACGGTGGCCGGGGCGAGGTTGGTGATCTGGTTGCTCCCGAGGGAGAGGTCGGCCGCCATGGCGTTGGCGCCGTCGGTGCCCACCACCTCGTGAGCGCCGAGGACAGAGCGGTTCGCGCCGCCGACGTAGACCTGGATGCGCCCGGTGGTGGTGTCCATGCCGATCTGGCCGGCCGCCGAGGTCGTCTGGTCGTCGAGGTAGGTGAT